>NZ_CP092526.1:0-1728764 GCF_025617515.1 Wolbachia endosymbiont of Oryzaephilus surinamensis
ATGGTTGATTCTTCTTATATGTGTGCTTCTAGTGCTTTTGTTCCTAGAGTTTCTTATTCCAGGTCGATTGATTTAAAAGATTCTTTGTTGGATTTGGTTAAAGTCCAAAAGGGGTCATATAATTCCTTTACTCCTAATAATGAGAGTAATGAAAGACTTGAAGCTATCTTTCATACAATTTTTCCAATATCTGATCCTTTGCATAGGGCTACTATCGAATTTTTGAATTGTAGGGTAGATGATCTTAAGTATAGTGAATCTGAATGTATAAAACGTGGTATAACTTTTTCTGCTCAGGTTATTGCTTCTATACGTCTTGTTATTATGCAGGATGGTGTTTCTCTTGAAAAATATCAAGAGATTAAAGAAGATGATGATCATTCTAAGCTTGCAACTGTTATAAAATCTGCTGAAGAGCAGGAGGTTCGCTTTTGTGAACTGCCTATGATGACTGATAAAGGTACTTTCATCATCAATGGCGTAGAGAAAGTTATCGTTTCACAAATGCATAGATCTCCTGGAGTGTTTTTTGATAGTGATAGGGGAAAAACTTACAATTCTGGCAAATTGATCTATTCTGCTAGAGTTATTCCTTATAGAGGTTCTTGGCTTGATATTGAGTTTGATGTTAAAGATCATTTGTATTTTCGTATTGATAGAAAGAGAAAGTTGCCAATATCAGTTTTATTAAAGGCTTTGGGCTTATCAAATAATGACATACTTAATAAATTTTATGAAAAAATAGAGTATATAAAACATAAAAGTGGCTGGAGAGTACCTTTTTCCCCTGATAAATTCAAGGGAGTGAGGCTTCCTTTTGATTTAAAGAATGTTGAAGGCAATGTGTTACTTAAAGCCAATGTTCGTATTACTTCAAAATTAGCTAAAAATCTATATGATAACGGATTGAAAGAGTATCTAATTCCTTATGATTCTATATGTGGTTTATTTCTTGCAGAAGATTTAATAGATAGTGCTAGTTCTACAAAAGTCTTATCTGCTGGTGAATCTATAAAATTAGAGGATATAAAAAAGCTTGAATTATTATCTATAGATAAAATATCAGTGTTGAACATAGATAATGTTTCTGTTGGACCTTACATATTAAACACACTTTTCTTAGATGAAAACATGTCTTATGAGAACGCTCTATATGAAATATATAAGGTTTTGCGTCCTGGTGAAGTTCCTGTTTTAAAGATAGTAGAGGAGTTTTTTCGTAATCTTTTCTTCAGTTCGGAATATTATGATTTGTCTAACATTGGTAGATTAAAACTTAACTCTTGCCTTGGGTTAAATTATGAGGAAAATTTAACTACTTTAACACATGAAGACATTATTGAAATTATAAGAAAAATAGTATTGTTACGTGATGGTCAAGGATCTGTAGATGATATTGATCATTTAGCAAATAGAAGAGTCCGTTCAGTTGGAGAGTTTATAGAAAATCAATTTAGAACTGGATTATTAAAATTGGGACGGGCAGTAGTTGATTCTATGTCTACTTCTAGTTTAGATAAAGTCTCTCCATCTGATTTTATAAATCCAAAAGTGTTAACCAATGTCTTAAGAGATTTTTTCAACTCTTCCCAATTATCTCAATTTATGGATCAGACTAATCCATTATCTGAAATAACACATAAAAGAAGGTTGTCAGCGTTAGGTCCTGGTGGTTTAACAAGAGAGAGGGCGGGATTTGAAGTGCGTGATGTTCATCCAACTCATTACGGAAGAATTTGCCCTATTGAAACTCCTGAGGGGCAGAATATAGGCTTAATTAATAGCTTAGCTATATACGCTCGTATTAATAAATATGGGTTCATTGAAAGTCCTTATAGGAAAGTAGTTAATAAGGTTGTTACTGATCAAATTGAGTATCTGTCTGCTATAGATGAAGGTTTATATTATATAGCCGATACCAGCGCAAAGCTTGATGAGAACAACTGCTTTGTTGATGATATGTTATACTGTAGGTATGCTGGTACCTTTGTAATGGTAAATAGTAATCAAGTAAGTTACATTGATTTATCTCCTAAGCAGGTAATATCGGTTGCTGCTTCTTTAATTCCATTTTTAGAAAATGATGATGCTAATAGAGCGTTAATGGGTTCAAATATGCAGCGTCAAGCTGTACCTTTATTGAAGCCTACTGCTCCTTTGGTTGCTACTGGCATGGAATCTTTCGTAGCTTCTGGCTCTGGTGCTGTAGTTTTAGCAAAACGTGGTGGCATAGTTGACAGCTCAGATAGTAACTCTATAGTTATACGTGCTTTTGACAAAGGAGGAATTAACTACTTGGATGTAGATATTTATCATCTAAGAAAATTTCAGCGTTCTAACCATAATACTTGTATTAACCAGAAACCACTGGTGCATGTAGGTGATTGTGTTAAGGAAGGTGATGTGATAGCTGATGGTCCTGCTATTAATAACGGTGAATTGGCACTTGGCCAAAACTTGCTAGTCGCTTTTATGTCTTGGCAAGGTTATAATTTTGAAGACTCAATCATTATTTCTAGTGAAGTTGTTAAAAAAGATCTATTTACTTCTATTCATATAGAAGAATTTGAATGTGTTGTACATGACACTCCTTTAGGGTCGGAAAAAATAACTCGTGCCATACCCGGTGTTAATGAAGAAAATCTTTATCACTTGGATGATAGTGGTATAGTAAAGGTTGGTACAAGAGTTGGTCCAGGTTATATTTTGGTGGGGAAAGTTACACCTAAGCATTCTCTTTCATTGCCTCCTGAGACAAAATTGTTAATGACAATTTTTGGTGAAAAGTCATTTGATTGTGTGGATTCCTCTTTATATACATCTCCAGATATTGAAGGGATAGTGATTGATGTGCAGGTCTTTACACGCAGAGGGGAAGAAGAAAACGAAAGGGCGTTTCTTATTAAACAAAAAGAGGCAAACGACTTTGAGAAAGAACGAGACCATATAATCAATGTTATTAATCAATATTTCTATGATGAATTAAGAAAAATTCTTATTAATTCTGGCTCTCAAGATCGAGAAAGTATTAATTTTATTGAACGTGAGGGATGGTGGGATATAGGATTGAAAAACCAATCTATTTCTAAGCAAGTTGAGAGCTTAAAAAAAGATTTTGATGAAAAAGTATCACATGCGATAGCAAACTTTAAGCGAAAAGTAGAAAAATTGCATGAAGGCTATGATCTGCCTCAAGGTGTGTCGATGTCAGTAAAAGTTTTTATTGCTGTAAAACATAGTTTGCAGCCAGGGGATAAAATGGCTGGTAGACATGGAAATAAAGGTGTGATTTCTCGAGTTGTTCCAGTAGAAGATATGCCTTATTTAGAAGATGGTACTCCTATTGATATTATTCTTAACCCTCTTGGCGTTCCTTCGCGAATGAATGTAGGTCAAATATTGGAAACGCATGTAGGTTGGGCTTGTAAAAAATTAGGAGAAAAAGTAGGCAATATTCTTGATGAGATCAATAAAATCAAACGTGCTTTTTGTGAGGCAATTAGATCTCTCAGTGATGATGATTTTGAAAAATTTGCAGCATTATATCTTGATAATAAAAAATTTGAGGATATTAATGATGATGAAATAACGGCTTCTATTTTAGATACGCCTAATAAGGATGAATTAAATAATGAATTGACTACATTAGTAGAGAATTATTTCAACTCTTGTAAAGATGCACACAGTAGTTTACGTCACTTCCTGATTGAGGTTTATAGTTGTGGCAGTAATTTATCTATTTGTAATAACATTCGCGATATTAATGATAATCACCTCATTGAATTTGCGTATAAGTTGCGTGATGGCATTCCTGTTACTGCACCTGTATTTGAAGGTCCAAAAGATGAACAAATAGTAAAGCTATTTGAACTTGCTGGATTGGATAACTCTGGGCAAGTTGTATTATATGATGGTTGCTCGGGTGAGAAGTTTGATCGCAAAGTTACAGTTGGTTACATGTACATGCTTAAGTTGCATCACTTAGTAGATGGTAAAATTCATGCGCGTTCAGTAGGACCTTATAGCTTAGTTACTCAACAACCTCTTGGAGGAAAGTCTCATTTTGGTGGTCAGCGTTTTGGTGAAATGGAATGTTGGGCATTGCAAGCCTATGGTGCTGCTTACACTTTGCAGGAAATGTTAACTGTGAAGTCTGATGATATTAATGGCAGGGTTAAGATTTATGAATCGGTAATAAAAGGTGACAGTAACTTTGAATGTGGAATTCCTGAATCCTTTAATGTCATGATAAAAGAGTTGCGTTCCTTGTGTTTTAATGTGGATTTGAAGCAAAATGACATAGTAATTGAAGATATATCTCATACTAACATCGCGCAATCTTTTAATGAGGTTAGCATTTCCATTGCTAGCCCTGAAAGTATTAAACGTATGTCTTATGGAGAGATAACAGATGTTTCAACTGCAAACTACCGTACATTCAAAGTTGAGAAAGGTGGATTATTTTGTCCTAAAATTTTTGGTCCTGTCAATGATGATGAATGTTTATGTGGAAAGTACAAAAAAAGAAGACATAGGGGCCGTATATGCGAAAAATGTGGAGTAGAAGTTACATCTTCTAAAGTAAGAAGAGAAAGAATGGGTCATATAGAGCTTGCATCTCCTGTTGCTCATATATGGTTTTTGAAGTCACTTCCTTCAAGAATTGGAGCATTATTAGATATGTCTCTTAGAGATATCGAAAGTATTTTGTATAGTGATAATTATGTTGTAATAGATCCTCTTGTTTCCTCTTTTGAAAAAGGTGAAATTATTAGTGAGAAAGCTTATAATGAAGCTAAAGATAGCTATGGGGTCGATAGCTTTATAGCTATGCAAGGTGTTGAAGCTATAAGAGAATTGCTAATACGCCTTGATTTACATGAAATTAGGAAGAATTTAAGACAGGAGTTAGAGTCTGTTGCTTCTGAAATGAGAAGAAAGAAAATTATAAAGAGATTACGTATTGTTGAAAATTTTATCAAGTCTGGAAACAGACCTGAGTGGATGATACTTACAGCTATACCTATTTTACCACCTGACTTGCGTCCCTTGGTATCGCTTGAAAGTGGTCGACCTGCAGTTTCTGATTTAAATCATCATTATAGAACTATTATTAATCGAAATAATAGATTGAGAAAATTGTTAAGTTTAAATCCTCCTGAGATTATGATTCGTAATGAGAAAAGAATGTTACAAGAGGCAGTTGATTCTCTTTTTGATAATAGTCGTCGTAATGCTCTGGTAAATAAAGCTGGCGCTACTGGATATAAAAAGTCTATTAGCGATATGCTGAAAGGAAAGCAAGGTCGTTTCCGTCAGAATCTTTTAGGAAAAAGGGTAGATTATTCTGGACGTTCTGTAATAGTTGTTGGTCCAACTTTGAAACTAAATCAGTGTGGATTACCGAAAAGAATGGCTCTTGAGCTATTCAAGCCTTTTGTTTACTCAAGGCTTAAAATATATGGAATGGCTCCAACTATTAAATTTGCTAGTAAGTTAATAAGAGCAGAAAAGCCAGAAGTTTGGGATATGCTTGAAGAAGTAATAAAAGAGCATCCTGTTTTGCTAAATAGAGCGCCTACGCTACATAGGCTTGGTATTCAGGCTTTTGAGCCAGTCCTTATTGAAGGTAAAGCAATACAGCTTCATCCACTTGTTTGTACAGCATTTAACGCTGACTTTGATGGTGATCAAATGGCAGTACATGTGCCAATTTCATTGGAAGCTCAACTTGAAGCTAGAGTGTTGATGATGTCAATTAATAACGTTTTAAGTCCTTCTAATGGAAGACCGATTATAGTTCCTAGTAAAGATATAGTGCTTGGTATATACTACCTAACTTTACAGCAACTTAAGAAGGATGATTTACCACTTTTTTGTGCTTTTTGTGAAGTTGAGCATTCCTTAAACAACGGTACTCTGCATATTCATTCTCATATAAAGTACAAAATGGAACACATCAATAGCGATGGAAACATTCAGTATAAAACTATTTGTACAACTCCTGGACGTTTAATATTATGGCAGATTTTTCCTAAACATGAGAATCTAAGCTTCGATTTAATAAATCAGGTATTAACAGTTAAGGAAATAACTAGTATTGTTGATTTAGTATATCGTAGCTGCGGTCAAAGTGCTACAGTGGTATTTTCTGATAAATTGATGACACTTGGCTTTGAGTATGCTACATTTTCTGGTACTTCTTTTAGTCGTTGCGATATGGTCATACCTGAAACTAAAGCTACACACGTTGATTATACAAGGGGTGAAATTAAGAAATTTTCTGCACAGTATCAAGACGGACTAATCACTAAAAGTGAGAGGTATAATAAAGTTATAGATGAGTGGTCTAAGTGCACAGATATAATAGCGAATGATATGTTAAAAGCGATATCTCTGTATGATGAAAATAGTAAGTACAATTCAATATATATGATGGTTAGCTCCGGTGCAAGAGGTTCTACTTCCCAGATGAAGCAGTTAGCAGGAATGCGAGGGTTAATGACCAAACCTTCTGGTGAAATTATAGAAACACCTATAATTTCTAATTTTCGCGAAGGATTAAATGTATTTGAATACTTTAATTCTACTCACGGTGCGCGTAAAGGTTTAGCTGATACTGCACTTAAAACTGCAAACTCTGGATACTTAACTCGTCGCTTGGTTGATGTATCTCAAAATTGCATAGTTACAAAACATGACTGTAAAACGAAAAATGGCCTTATTGTAAGAGCTATAGTTGAAGGTAGTACTATAGTTGCATCTCTAGAGAGTGTTGTACTGGGTAGAACAGCTGCAAATGATATATATAACCCAGTAACCAAAGAGTTATTATTAAAAGCAGGGGAACTAATTGATGAAGGTAAAGTAAAGCAAATCAACATTGCAGGTCTTGATGTTATAAAAATTAGATCGCCTTTAACTTGTGAAATAAGTCCTGGTGTGTGTTCTTTGTGTTATGGAAGAGACCTTGCAACTGGTAAAATTGTTTCAATAGGTGAAGCAGTTGGTGTTATCGCTGCTCAATCTGTTGGAGAGCCAGGTACTCAGTTAACGATGCGTACTTTCCATATAGGTGGGGTAATGACTAGAGGTGTTGAATCCTCAAATATTATAGCTTCTATTAATGCTAGAATAAAATTAAACAATAGTAATATAATTATAGATAAAAACGGAAATAAAATTGTGATAAGCCGTTCCTGTGAAGTCGTTTTAATTGATAGCCTTGGTAGTGAAAAATTGAAGCACAGTGTGCCTTATGGTGCTAAACTTTATGTAAATGAGGGTGAGTTAGTAAAAATTGGTGATAAAGTTGCAGAATGGGATCCGTATACACTACCTATTATTACGGAAAAGAGTGGTACAATATCTTACCAGGATTTAAAAGATGGAATTTCAATCACTGAAGTGATGGATGAATCTACAGGGATATCAAATAGAGTAGTAAAAGATTGGAAATTGTACTCTGGTGTAGCTAATTTACGTCCTCGTATTGCACTGCTTGATGATAATGAAAAAGTAATAACACTTTCAAGTGGTGTGGAAGCATGTTACTTTATACCAGTTGGTGCAGTGCTTAATGTACAGGATGGCCAAAAGGTTCATGCAGGTGATGTTATCACAAGAACGCCGAGAGAGTCAGTTAGAACTCGTGATATTACTGGTGGCTTGCCTAAGGTTATAGAATTATTTGAAGCACGTCGTCCTAAAGAGCATGCTATCGTTAGTGAAATAGATGGCTATGTAATGTTCTCTGAAAAAGACCGTAGAGGAAAACGCAGTATAGTAATTAAACCTGTAGATAAGCAAGCTTCTCCAGTTGAGTATTTAGTATCAAGAAGTAAGCATGTAATAGTTAATGAAGGTGATTTTGTGCGTAAAGGTGATTTATTGATGGATGGCGATCCTGATCTTCATGATATTCTACGTGTGCTTGGGTTAGAAGCGTTAGCATACTATATGATTTCTGAAATACAGCAAGTTTATAGATTGCAAGGTGTGCGCATAGATAACAAGCATTTAGAAGTGATCTTAAAGCAAATGCTACAAAAAGTAGAAATTACCGATCCTGGTGATACTATGTACTTAATTGGAGAAAATATTGACAGGCTGGAAATTGATAGAGAAAATGATGCTATGAATAACTCTGGAAAACGACCTGCTCA
The DNA here is from genome assembly GCF_025617515.1 of Wolbachia endosymbiont of Oryzaephilus surinamensis. Taxonomy (NCBI): domain Bacteria; kingdom Pseudomonadati; phylum Pseudomonadota; class Alphaproteobacteria; order Rickettsiales; family Anaplasmataceae; genus Wolbachia; species Wolbachia endosymbiont of Oryzaephilus surinamensis. The sequence goes on from NZ_CP092526.1 coordinate 8,166, forward strand.
TTATCTTCCTATTCTGCAGGGAATTACTAGAGCAAGCCTTGAAACTAATTCCTTTATTTCTGCTGCCTCTTTCCAAGAAACAACAAAAGTACTTACGGAAGCAGCATTTTGCGGAAAGAGTGATCCTTTGAGTGGGTTAAAAGAAAATGTTATAGTAGGAAGGTTAATTCCTGCTGGTACGGGTCTGATTATGAATAAGGTGAAAGCACTTTCGCTTTGTGAAAATATAGATAAATATGAAAAATATTTTGATATTGAGACTTATGACGAAAAATTGCTGAGTGATAATAGTTATCAATTACATTCTGATGAAGAAGAGAGTGTGGTGGCATCGCACTATGATCAGTCAAATTGAATATATCTAATGAGGTAGTATGTTTAATCTGTTTTTAACTAAAAAAATCGATTATATTTTCTTTCACCTCTGTGCTGTCTATTATGTTATTTACTCTTACACGAAATTCAGATGAGTTTTGAAGCCCGCTACTGTACCATCCTATATGTTTGCGGGCCATCTTTATTCCTGTATCGCTTCCATAGTACTCAAGAATACTGTCATAATGCTTGAGTATTATGCTTAATCTCTCTGAGGCTGTTGGCTCAGAAACTTTATTTCCACTCAAAAAGTTTATTGCTTGATTAATCAGCCAAGGTTTGCCGTAAGTACCACGACCTATCATTACTCCATCTGCCCCAGATTCTTTAAGTGCACTTTGAACATCATTCAAACTCTTAATATCTCCATTTACTATAACTGGAATTTTTACCTGCTCTTTAACATTTCTAACGAATTTCCAATCTGCTTGACCATTATAAAGCTGTGCCCTTGTCCTTCCATGTACAGTAATCATCTTTGCTCCCAAATCTTCTGCAATTTTTGCCAAGCGCGGAGCATTACGATTTTCGTCATTCCATCCAGTACGCATTTTTACTGTAACTGGCACACTCACTGCCTTGACTACAGCTTCTATTATCTCAGCAGCCTTTTTTTCATCACGCATAAGTGCTGACCCTGCGTAACCGTTTACAACTTTTTTAACTGGACAACCAAAATTTATATCTATGATTTTTGCACCCATGCCCTCATTTAACTTTGCAGCTTCCGCCATAACATCAGGCTCACAACCAGCAAGTTGTACAGCGGTTAGTTCATCGACTTTTGCTTTTTGCATGCTCTGGCGAGTTTGCATGATCATAGCTCTGCTTGCAATCATTTCTGAGACTAGCAAACTTGCACCAAGTTTCTTTACAATACTCCTAAATGGATAGTCAGTCACTCCAGACATTGGCGCTAAAATAACTGGAGAATCAATCGTCAAACTTCCTATTTGTAGGGACATAGGCTTTCTAGTCGCTAGAAAATGCATTTTTAACACTATTACAAGCTGCTATTATAACATCTTGCACAAATGAATTTGCTTTCTCTATAAGAGAAGGCTCTACCTCTACCACCTCGCACCTCTCATAATGACCAGGTGTTAAGTATATCGTTTCTTGTTTTTTATCACCCCACAACTCGTCATTTAATTTATAACTCTCACGATTAAATATCTGATTTAGTTGATCATCATTTATCATTTGTAGATTTGGCTCAAACTTTTTTTGCTCCTCGCTGTTGTTATCTTTATAGTAAACATTAATTTCAATATTAGCTAAAGAAGCTAATATACTAATTTCTTCAATAAAAATAAAATAACTTTGACTTTTTATTGCTTCAAGATAAGCTTGATAGAGTTCAGGTTTGTTAAGGAATGATTGTGTAATAAATTCACTATTATACTGGGTATTGTATTCATTTTCACCAAGGCCATAAAGAGCTTCTGCATATTCTTTTAAATTATGTATAGCTTGATCGCGTGATATATTAAGTTTACTAACAGCTTTACTCACTAACTTTTCTACATTATCTTCAGCATTTTTAATTTCCTTATTCATTTGTTCAACCAACTTCCTTATTTTATCAGACTTACCAGTTAAATCGCCTGGCTTATTTAAAAACATATTAAAAACCTTTTCTAGCTGCTCCTTTAAAGGAGTTGGCATACTTGAATCACCTAAAGATTTAAATTGACTTAAAAATTTGTTCCATTCCATTCTCATATCTTGTGCTCTTTCAGCCTTATATTGACCGGAGCTGCTATCACCAAACACTGCATGAAAAAAGCAGTTTCCATCACCTGTAGTATTATATCGAACAATTTTTGTTTGTTTAGGTTGCTCACTTTCTATTGAGCCCATACTCACACCACTATCTGTAGATGGAGAATAGGAATTTCTACGTACCCTCTGATCCGAATCATTTGTTTGTCTTGATATAGTATCTAGTCCACTATCCAGTGATTTACTTCTTGTGAATTTTTGCTCTTTTGGACTCTTTTCTTCCTTTACAGTTCCTTTTTCATCAACATAACCTTTTACCAAGTAAAATAAAGGTTCAATAACCATCTTGTATGTCGCTGCAAGCACTATTCCCATTAAGATCCAAGCTATAGGGTTGGAGATGAGCATAGCAAGTGGTAAGGTTAAGAGGAAAGATCCCATTATTAATCCCAAACAGCCAATGGTAAATGTAGTCGCCAAATATATACAAAAAGCGTAGACAGCAAATCTTCCACTAGCCTTAAGTTTAGTGAAGTGAGTACTCTCTTTAGATTTATTGTATCTTTCTATGATGGCTAACATATTATATTTTACGTTTATCAATTCTAGCAAATTATGAAGGTAAAATCAATATTAGCATTTATATGTAAAAATATTGAGCATTCAAAGCTTTTGAAGTAGAGTAATGATGTTAGTAATAGCACAACATATGCATGATATAGAACATATACGCAAAAACCCTAAAGGATTTGAAAAAGCAATAAAAAGCAGAGGGGTGAAAGAATTTACTACAGAAGAAATATTAGAGATTGACCATAAAAAAAGATCACTGACTACTAAATTGCAAGCTTTAAATAAGCAACGAAACGAGGTCACGGAAGAAATAAAGAGGCTTAAAATGAACAAAAGCCCATGTGAAGAACAAGTAAAGTTATCAAAAAGCATCACAAGTGAGATAGAGACAATCAGCCTCAAGGAGCAAACAGAAAAAAATAAGTTAGTGGATATTTTATCTAACTTACCAAATATTTCTGCACAAAATGTACCAACAGGTGAAGATGAGAGCTCCAACGTAGAAATCAGAAAATATGGAAAGAGAAGAAAATTTGATTTTACACCAAAATTTCATTATGAACTCGGAGAAAGGTTAGGCTTGATGGATTTTGAACAAGCAGCAAAAATTTCTGGATCAAGGTTTACAATACTAAAAGGACAGTTAGCTAAGCTTGGACGAGCATTAATAAATTTTATGCTGGAAACACATGTTAATGAATTTGCCTATACTGAGGTGTATCACCCAGCCCTGGTGAAAAACGAGGCGATGTATAACGTTGGTCAGCTACCAAAATTTTCTGATGACTCATATTTAACTACCGATAAATTAAGATTAATTCCCACAAGTGAAGTAGTTTTAACAAATTTAGTTGCTGACAAAATAATAGAAGAAAAAGAACTGCCTATTCGTTTTACTGCATATTCAGAATGTTTTCGTAAAGAAGCTGGCAGTGCAGGACGAGATACAAGAGGTATGATAAGGCAACACCAATTTGGTAAAGTGGAGTTGGTAAGCATCACAACTGAAGACCAGTCAAAAGACGAGCTTGAACGTATGACTAGTGTTGCCGAAGAGATATTAAAAAAACTAGAATTACCGTACAGAGTAATGCTACTTTGCAGTGGCGATATGGGTTTTGCTGCACAAAAGACTTATGACATAGAGGTATGGTTACCTGAGCAAAATAAATATAGAGAAATATCAAGCTGCTCAAATTGCGGTACGTTCCAGGCAAGAAGAATGAACACTAAATACTTCTTAGAAAATGACAGAAAAACAAAAAAATACGTTCACACTTTAAACGGCTCAGCTTTAGCCATAGGAAGAACAATTGTTGCCATAATGGAGAATTATCAAAATTCCGATGGGTCAGTTACAATACCAAACGTGTTGCAAAGATACATGAGTAATGATACTGTTATAAGCAAACAATAATTTTGACATATAGAAAAGCGAGGAAATAAAGATGAAGGTTCTGGTTATAGGTTCTGGTGGGCGTGAGCATGCTTTACTTTGGGCTTTAAAGAAGTCTCCTACCTTGACTAAGTTATATGTTACTCCTGGTCGCCCGGCCATGGAAAATTTTGGAGTTCTTGTGAATATAAATATTCAAGATTCAGTGGATGTTACACAATTTTGCAAGAAAGAAAATATAGAGCTAGTGATTATTGGTCCAGAGCAGCCGATAATTAATGGGCTTGCTGATGATTTAACTGCGGAGGGGATAAACGTTTTTGCTCCAAGTCAAGCAGCTGCAAAACTTGAGGCATCAAAGTCTTTTACGAAGGAACTATGTAAACAATATGGTATACCGACCGCCAAGTATGAACGTTTTATTGATGAAAGGTTAGCTAAAAATTTTGTCCGTAGTAATAAAATAAAATTGCCGCTTGTAATTAAAGCAAATGGAATTGCAGCAGGGAAAGGTGTCATAATATGCCACACAGAAAATGAGGCTTTTTCAGCAATAGATTCAATGCTAGTGGAGAAAAATCTTGGTGAGTCAGGTGAAGAAATAATCATAGAAGAGTTTTTAATTGGAGAGGAAGTAAGTTTTTTTGCTCTTATTGATGGGTTGAAGGTAGTAACCCTTGGGTGTGCAAAAGATTACAAGAGAGTTAGTGAAAATAATGAGGGACAAAATACTGGAGGCATGGGGTCATACTCATCACCTTCGATTATAAGTAAGGAGATGGAGCAAAAAATTATCCAAAAAATAATATATCCTACAATTCAAGCACTGACTAACATGGGAACATCCTATAAAGGAGTACTCTTTGCTGGTTTAATGATTTGCAAAGATAGTCCAAAGCTTCTTGAGTATAATGTTAGGTTTGGGGATCCGGAAATACAATCTATGTTACCTAGACTTGATCCAAATTGTGATTTGCTAAAGTTGATGTTATCAGTTGCAGAAGGCAAGTTAAATACAAAAATGGTGGAGTTTAATCACAAAACTACAGTTTGTGTAGTCGTTGCAAGTAAAGGCTATCCTGGTGATTATCAAAAAGGAGAGGTAATTAAAGGATTGGATAAAATTGAAAACATTCCTGGAGTGCTAGTATTTCATGCTGGTACTAAGCTAGATGAAAATGGTAATTGGATTTCCGATGGCGGAAGGGTACTAAATATAGTAGGAGAAGGAAACACTGTGGAAGAAGCTAAAAGTAAAGTGTACTCAGCATTAAATTTTCTAGAATGGTCAGGTGGGTTCTTCAGGTATGATATTGGTAGTTAATTTAGCTCATGCAGAAACGAAAAAAGTCACTTTGCAAGCAGTAAACTAAAGAAAAACATGATGTCTGTTCAGATTCATGTGAAACCAGTGCTTCTTTTCTTGTCATGAAAGTAGCTGACACTGGGATCCAGGTTGATGAAAGCACACTAGCATAGAAAGTGGTTACAACGTTTTCGATGAGATTATATGGAAAACTGGATTCCAGTGTCAAGCACTGGAATGACACCATCTATTATGCAAATTACCTGCTAATTTGCAATGTTCGTACAGATGTGGATCACGCGCTGGAATAACACCCTTGGTGGTAACAACTAAAGAAAAATATCAACTAGGTTTATAGTCTATTACTACTGTTTTTGCAATTTTGTCATAAAACGTTTGTTTGCGTTGATCAAATATTGCAAACATTAAAACTAAAGTTAGTATAATAAAAAGGCATCCAGAAACATAGCCAGGCAAAAGATAAGACAGAAAACTATAAATAACCCAAATGCCTTCCCTAAAAATGTATCTTATTGTTGATTGCATTAGAGTAACGTTTTTAAATGTATTTGCATCTTTTATACGTACACTGCACAGTAATCTTCCTGGGGTGCAACCGTACTTTGTTATTGTTAATATATTAAATATTATATATGTTATAAGCAGTGTTGCCATAAGAATTGTCATGTTTTTATCCACATTATCTAGATCAAAAAGGAGTGAAACGAATGCTATTATCATCCATAAAACACCGTCGACCACACATGCTAAAACTCGCCTAAACATCCCTGCATAACTTATTTTAGTATCCATACACTTTCCATATTTTGCAATGCTATAACCAGTATAAAAGTTCATTATTAAATAACCGTAAATATGCTATTTTAGCAACATTGACCCACTTTATTATTTGAATTAACATTAAATCATTTACAGTTAAGGAAGTTATGTCAACATCAGTCACAGTTGCGTATGGTGATGGTATCGGACCAGAAATTATGGAAGCGGTGCTGTCGATATTGCGTGAAGCGAAAGCAGAGATCTCAATAGATATTATTGAAATAGGGGAGCGTGTTTATAGTAAGGAATGGTCTCATGGAATTTCTCCGAGTGGTTGGGAATCTATCGAAAGGACAAAGATATTACTCAAATCTCCAACAACAACCCCTCAAGGTAAAGGGCACAAAAGCTTAAACGTTGCACTCAGAAAGAACTTAGGGCTGTATGCAAACATTAGACCATGCATTTCGTATCACCCTGTTATAGAAAATAAATTCGATAAATTTGATGTTGTTGTAATACGTGAAAATGAAGAAGACGTTTATACGGGAATAGAGCATAGGCTCACTGGTGACTCGTACCAATGCACTAAAATTATTACTAGATCTGGCTCAGAAAAAATATGCAGGTATGCTTTTGAATATGCGAAAAAACATAACAGAAAGAAAGTAACTTGCCTGACTAAAGACAACATAATGAAAATGACTGACGGCGCTTTTCATGCAGCGTTTGATCGTATTGCAAAAGAATATCCGGATATAAAGGCGGAACATTATATAGTTGATATTGGAATGGCACGTGTTGCCACAGAACCCGAGAATTTCGATGTTATAGTAACTGAAAATCTATATGGCGACATATTATCAGACATAGTAGCACAAACCTCAGGTTCTGTAGGGCTTGCAGGAAGTAGCAATATAGGTAATGAATATGCAATGTTTGAAGCGGTTCACGGCTCTGCTCCTGATATTGCAGGAAAAAATATAGCTAATCCTTCTGGTCTTTTAAATGCCGCAGTACATATGTTGGTCTATATTGGTCAAGTGAGTACTGCAAAACTAATCTACGATGCATGGCTCAAGACTTTGGAAGATGGAGTACATACCGCTGATTTATATAAGAAGAAAAGGAGTAAGCAGAAAGTTGGTACCAAAGAATTTGCAAAAGCTGTTATAGATAATCTAGGGAAAAAACCCACAACGTTATCTGAGCTTATAATTAGCAGTGATTCGGATAGTAAAATAAATAAAGTACAAGACAATTACGAACAAGATTACAAAGTTAAAAAGCTAGTGGGTAGTGATATAACGCTTGCTTGGGACAAATCCAACAATTTTGATCAAATAGTTAGGTTATTTGAATCGAGTAATCTGAAAATGATAGCAATATACTCAAAAGGACTTGCAATTTGGCCAGGAGGCTCAAAGTCTTCAAGTGACCAAATAATCTGCAGGTTTATTGCAAATAATGAAATTACAAATAGTGATGTGAATAACTTGCTAATCAAATTTGAGGAACACAATTTTGATGTGGTGAGAATGGATAAGTTGTATTTGTATGATGGGAAAGAGGGTTTCTTCTCTTAGTGGTTGCTTGATATTTTTATGCTTGTGTGAAACATTAAATATATTATACTAATAGCATCGTGTATTTATGTGAGGTGTAGTAATGAGTCAACATTTTAAGTTAACTGGTCAGGAGTTTTATGATAGTAATGGTCTGTTTAACGTACTAGAGATAAAAGCTGAACAAATTGTAGGTAAAGATTATCAAGCTCTTAGCAAGTTTCTGAAAAAACAATATAATAAATTGATACTTGTAAACCATTCTGACAAAGGTGGAAACAAAAATAGATTTGATCAGATTTATAAAGCTTATCAAGAGCTAAAAAAGTACATTAAACCTTTGGAGTCAGGAAATCCTTGTGTTAAAGTCAGCGTTGATGCTGAAAGTAATGGACGTTTAACGGCAAGAGAGTTTCACTATAGGAGAAAGTTGTTTAACGAGCTAAAAATCAGTGAGGAAGAAGCTGTAGGTAAAGATTTTGATGGGTTGATTGCTATACTAAAAAGAAATGATTGTTCGTTTGGAGAAGACCTAAAAAGCTATAATGAACTTCAGGCTCAAATAGAGAGGATTTTGCTAAATCCAAATTTAGATAATTTTCAGAGGAGTGTACAAAGTGCAAAGTTAATGCAAGAGTTATATCAATATATAGCAAAGCCAAGCATACAATTATTCAATTATATTACTCCTCTAAAAGAAAAGAGAAGCCTAATTGAAGAAGATAAAAAGACATTAGCATTGAAATTTATAGAGCGCAAAAATGCTCTAATGTTAGTACCAAAAATAAGTTTTCTGCCTTTAGCTATATTAACTACAATTACTATAGGTTGCTATTTTTCATGGTGGATCATAGCACTTAATATCATTATTAATAACGCCTCTCGTTTATTAGTAGGTCATTATATGAAAAAGTATGCCAATTCAGAAATTTCTACTGATGAATTCATAAGTAAGATGAGCTATATCGAGCTAAGCAGTAAACTTCTTATCAACTATCCTTTAGCTGCTTTTTCTGTTTATTTAGTTACAATAAATTTCATTGCTAATGGATTAACTGTTGGTGGAGCTGTACTTGGTCCACTATTGTTATTGGCAGTATTAATTGAAATGTTAGCTCCTGTTTTCTCAAAAGGCTGTGAAATATATGCTGACAAGCACACAAAAGATTTACTAGAAGAGGATCCAAGAGATAGAGTGCAAAAGGAGACTGATCTGTTAGGACGGTATGATCCACGAAGGCTATTAATGCCGATAATTATGCCTCTTGTTAGAAAGTGTTTTGCAGAAGTGGCAAGCAAATTTGCTGAGAGGAATTTTGATGAGGTAAAAACTGATATGTCTGATGTTAATACTGAAGGACTATCTAATCCTCAAGCAATTGAATTTGCACAGCAAACAGTATAGTATAAGCTTTTAGCTCTATGCATGGACTCAAAAAAAGTAGAATTAATATTTGAAAAATTTCAACAGTCAAATCCTGCGCCAAAAATAGAGCTAAATTATACCAATCATTTTACGTTATTAGTTGCAATAGTTCTGTCAGCGCGGACGACCGATATAAGTGTTAATAAAATTACAAAGGAGCTATTTAGTATCGCTGATACGCCAGAAAAGATGTTGAATCTTGGGCAAAGTGAGCTGAGAAAATGCATAAGCAGTATTGGTTTATATAATTCCAAAGCAAAAAATATAATCGGGCTCAGCAAAATATTGATTGAGAGGTACAATAGCAAAGTGCCTACTAATTTCGATGATTTGGTATCTTTACCAGGGGTTGGGAGAAAGAGCGCTAATGTGTTCTTAAATTCAGGGCTTGGTATTCCAACATTGGCAGTTGATACTCACGTTTTTAGAGTGAGCAATAGAGTTGGGCTTGTGAAAGAAAAAGATGTACTTAAAACAGAGCAGTCTCTTTTGAATGTAGTGCCAAAAAAATACCTACTTTATGCTCATCATTGGCTAGTTTTACACGGTAGATACATTTGCAAGGCACAAAAACCTTTGTGTGAAGCGTGCACAATTCATGATTTATGTGAGTTTGAATGCAAGAGGTATAAAGTCTAGCACAACACTTCGATATTTCTTACTTTTATCATCCAAGTAGCTGATCTCTATGATGGTGTCAACCGAGTAGCTTACACTGGGATGGCTTTGTTGCATCGCTTATCGGATAGTGGGTAAAGCATAAAAAATTCATGAAACTACCTAAAACTTAGCCATGCCAATATCAGTAAATTTATTGAGTAAGTAACATTTTATTAGCAACTCTTTTTCTCGATTTACTTCAGATCTATTTCTAAAACTAAACCCAAATATTTGCTTTAATCTTGAAAAAAATCCTTCAATATATGACCTTTTTCCATAAACTGCTTCCTTCTTCCACTCTTTCACACCGTCTTTACCACATAATCTAATGGCAGCATTCCTTTCAGCCATATAATCCAATTTTGTATGCTCCGCTGCACGATTTTTCGGTAAAATTTTGTCTTTATATCATATTTTTTGCACAATTTATAAAGCTTGATAGGCTCTGTCTGCATATAATGCTTTTATAGCATGCTGAAAGCTGAGCAAGTCGCAAGCACCATAATGGTCGGAGTAGGCACCATTGCTATATTGTGCAGCTATAGCTTTTTTACTATTTATACTCAATATTACGTGTAGCTTTCTTACCTGTTTATAACTGCGATACTTCGCTATTTTCCTTACTGTGACCAGGTGTATTATCTGATACTTGTACTGTCTATGGCAATTTCAATATCTTCCATATTGTTTTTATCAACTCTGCAATCATTGATCTTAATATTGAAACCTTCTTGAAGCCTGCGAATAGCTAATGACTGCTAACTACTTGCTGCAAATATCCTTTTATAAACCCTACCGTTTGTCTTAAGCCAATTCTAAAGAGACTAGCGACTATATGCACTAAAATCACAACTTTATTACTATAAATATAATTTCCACCTCGCATTTTGGGGCTATTTTCGTACCAATTTTCTATTGCCTCATTAATAAAATGAAAAATATTTCCTCTTTCTTGCAGAAATCTGTTATATCCATGGCAGTTACTGACTCTCATTTTTTGTGACATATTTTTCTTTCGTAGGTTAAATGCCTGTTTTATAGTGAATTTCGTCAGTAACTTCCAGTTCTTTTTATCTGAGCTATGCAACAAAGCCCACTGGAATCCAGTCTTTCTTACCAACAAAAACTTAGAATAACTTTTGTTCTTAAAAAATTTCTAGATTCCAGACTCATGTTTCAATGTTAAACAAGGTACAATAGAATTGAGTAGGGTAATTTCTAGGGAATTATTATATTCTAGAAAAAGTAAAATGTCATCCAGATAGGCTAATGTACAAGGTAAGCTGAATGTCTATAAGGAAAAACAGCAAGGCATTTTAGGATTTGCTATAAATCGCATCAGGAGCTCAAGAGTACAGCTTACAATTACAGATAGGTATAGTTGAGTTTAAAGTAACTACATAAATTTACTACAATTTTCATACCTATAAGCTGCTATGCAACAAAGCCCTGTGTGGGTATAATTTTGACAGGATACAAAGCTTAATGGAGAAAGTTACGAACATCAGTGAAAAACATGGCAATTTTATTCTCATTTGCAGCTGCTATCACGTCTTGATCTTTCAATGAGCCACCTGGCTGAATTATAGCTGTAATTCCATGCTTTGCACTTTCTACTATACTATCTGGAAATGGAAAAAATGCATCTGAAGCAAGCGCTGCGCCTTTACATTTTTCACCTGCTTTTTTTACTGCAATATTCACACTATCTATTCTGCTTGTTTGTCCTGCACCGATGCCAATAGCACAACCGTCTTTTGCTATCACTATTGCATTGGATTTTACATGTTTACATATTTTCCAAGCAAAAATAAGATCTTCCTTCTCTTTTTTTGTTGTAGTGCATTCTGTCACTCGGTTTATTTCTTCTACTTTTACTGTATGGTTATTATTTTCTTGCACTAAGAACCCGCCAACAACATTTTTGATTTGATATTTTGCATTTTGCTGAAGAGATTGATGAATAATCACTCTTAAATTTTTCTTTTTTTGTAAAATTTTTAGTGCCTCATTGTTTACCGATGGTGCTATCATCACTTCCAAAAATATCTCGTTTAATTTCTCTGCTAGCTTTAAATCTATCTCCCGATTGAAAGCAACTATTCCACCAAAACTGCTTATTTCATCACATGATAGAGCTTTTTCATATGCTTTTAAAGCACTATCACTAACAGCAGCGCCACATGGATTATTGTGCTTTATTATCACTGCTGCAGGTTCTTGAAACTCAGAAATTATGTTAAGTGCAGACTCTATGTCGACTATATTATTATAGCTCAACTCTTTTCCATGTATTTTCTCCAGTGGATACTTGCTAAATTGATTGCTATAAAATGCAGCTTTTTGATGAGGATTTTCACCATATCTGAGTCCTTGTGCTTTACATCCATATAAAGTAAAAAACTCTGGTAACTCATTGCTTTTACCCTGTGATAAAAACCAATTGTAAATATTAGAATCATACTGTGCAGTCAGAGCAAATGCTTTAGTTGCTAGATGTTTTCTATATTCTAATGTTGTCTGATTGTTATTTTTGATCATCTCAGCTTTCAGTGTTTCGTAATCTTGAATGCTAGAAATCACTGAAGTGAAATGAAAGTTTTTTGCTGTAGCTCTAATTAATGCTACTCCACCTATATCTATTTGTTCTATGATTTGCTTCTCACTTGAGTTGCTATTAACCGTTTTCCAAAATGGATATAAGTTAGTTATAAGCAGATCTATCGGCTTAATTTCTAGATTCTGCATTTCCTTTTCGTGCCTTTTTCGATCACAGAGTATTCCTCCATGAATTTTAGGATGTAAAGTTTTCACTCTGCCATCTAGTATTTCTGGAAATTGTGTGTAATCTGAAACTTCTTGCGTTTTTATTCCCGCACCTGATAGCACTTTATAAGTATTCCCTGTTGAGAGAATTTCTATTTGTTGCTGCATCAAAAACGATGCAAGTTCAATTATATTTGTCTTATCGTATACTGATATTAAAGCTCTTTTAATTTTCATATGGAAGGTTTCTTAAGATTATATCTAAGAAAAGAAAATTTGTCTATATATAGCTACTACGTCATACCACTGCGGTATCTCGTTGTAGATTCCGCTAACAAGCACATAGCTGTACGAACATTGTGATACAAGAGATCAAGAAAGATGTCATCCTAGTCCCCAGACACTGGGATGGCTTTGTTGCACCACTCAAGGAAAGAACAGGCAGTTACTGATGGAATTTGTTATAAAATAGATATTTAGCCGACAAAGGAAAAATATGCCAATAAGAATGAAAGTCAGTAACTGCAATGAATATAACAAATTTCTTCAAGAAAGGGGAAATGTTTTTCATTATATCAACGATGCCATTGAAAATTGGTACGAAAATAGTCCAAAAGTAGCAGGTGGCAACAATGTCTACAGCGACAAAGTAGTGATTCTAATTCACATAATAACCTATCTATTCAGGATTGGTCTTAGAGCCTGTTCATAATCTTTTCAGGAGTAAAGCAGTAAAGGCTAGAACAACCATTTGCAGGCTAGTATTGAGTTTCCGCTCGCAATTTTTCCACAATCGCCTACATTTTTCCAACCAAGCAAAAGATCTCTCAACAACCCATCTTTTCGGCAATACAGCAAAGGTGTGTAATTCGCTGCGCTTTATCACTTCAACAGTTGCTCCAATAATATCTTTTATTTGAGTTGCAAATTTTTCTCCCGTATAACCCGCATCAACCAGTATATTTTGGACTTCAGAGAGGTTTTCTCTTGCATTTTCGATCATTTTTACAGCACTGCTACGGTCAGTTATTTCTGCTGTTGTGATATAAATTGCGTGTGGTAAACCTTCAGTATCAACTGCAATATGGCGTTTTATTCCTGAAATCTTTTTACCAGCGTCGTAGCCCTTATTTTGAGCAGTATCTGCATTTTTTACGCTCTGAGCATCAATTATACAGAAACTGGTTTTCTCTTTCTGACCATTGTTTTGTCGGACCACGCCAACTAATTTTTTTTAACACACATTCCAAAGTACTTTTTTTGTCTTCGCTTGGTTTTTCACTCCATTTTTTAAAGTAGTCGTAACAACTTCTCCATCTTGGGAATTCTTGTGGCAACATTCTCCACTGGCAGCCACTTTTTAAGACATACAATACTGCACAGAATACTTCATATAAATCAAGCTTTCTTGGCTTTGTCTTTCTTCTGCAGGACTCTAGATCTGGTAGAATAATCTTGAATTTTTCTCGACTTATGTCGCTTGGGTATAAACTTCTCATATATCCTAATCTATATTCACTATCTCTTAATTTATCCTTTTCTTGAGATCATGTACAGGTTCTTAGGCAAACAGTGGGATTTATAGAGAAATATCTTGAGCAAATAGGGAAAATTTTGCAAATTATCAGCTATTCGCAGGCTTCAAGAAGGTTTAAAAAGCTTAATATCAAAATCAACGACTGCAGAGTTGATAAGAACGATATGGAAGATATTGAAATTGCTATAGATAGTACAGGTATCAGCATCTACAATAATATTCCAGGCCATAGTAAGGCAAATGGTACAGATAGAAAGTATCGCCGCTATGAGCAAACAAGAAAGCTACATGTAATGCTAGAGATAGGTAGTAAAAAAGTTATAGCTGCAAAATACAGTAGTGGAGTTTATTCCGACCACTATGGAGCCTGTGATCTTATTGAAAGAGTGGATACCAAGTATAACATAAGCACGATATATGCAGATAGATCGAAAGAAGTTATACAAACTGTGCGATGAGCTTGACATAAAGACAAGGATTCCTCCGCAAAATAATGCAGTAGAGCATCCAAAGTTGGATTATATGAATGAGAGAAATTCTACAATCAAGCTCATAAAGTCATATGATGAAGATGGTATGAAGAGGTGGAAAAAAGAGATAAATTATTGGAAGAGATCTTATATAGAAAGTTTTTTCTCGCGACTGAAGCAAATATTTGGATTTAGTTTTAGGAATAAATCTGAGATTAATCGTGAGAAGGAACTGCTACTCAAGTGTTATTTGCTTAACAAATTTACTGAAATAGGCATGGCTAAGTTTGATATAGCTTCATGAATTTATTATACATTACCCACTATCCGAAGAGCTGTGCAACAAAGCCATCCCAGCTCGGATAACAAGAAAAGAAGCACTGGTTTCACATAGATCTGAACAGATATAATTTCTTAAACATTTATAGCTCACATAAAACCCGGTCTGACTGTCATAAAGGCTACTCATTGCAGCAGACAACTTTCGCACTACTTCAAATTCTAATTTTCAACTTAAAGAGGTACGTAATGTCAAATAACTTCAATTTCAAAGAATTTTTTCACCATCACGAAGCAAATAGCACTTTAGATGATATACAAAGGTACTGCATACTGTGGCAATCAGTGATATCACAGGCAATGATTGATGCAGCAAGTAACTGTAAAAAAACAGAAAGCTTGGTAGAGAAACGTAAAGCAATTTCCTGGCTATCAGACTTCAGTCAAGATTTTGTTGAAACATGTATACTGGCTGATTGCGATCCATTATACGTAAAAAACAAAATACAGCCAATTCTAAAAAAGATAAAGCCCTTTTAATGAGGTTTACCCCTCTCACCAAGAAAAATATCATTTAATCTTTTTTCTATAGCTTCATCTATATCTTGGATTAATAGCTGCTTTATCATATTCACTTTCCGTTCTGCCTCTTGAAGATTATTGTTACCGTAACTGTTCTTATTACTATAACCATAACTACTGCCATTTGGTTTATTACTCATTTTTCTTCTTGTGCTGAGTATCTGAACTATCTTCTCCTTGAAAAAAGACTTCCAGCCTGTGCCAGAAAATAATTTGTAGAGAAAATGCGGAGTAAGAAACGCTACTAATATTCTAATAGAAACTCCATAACCCAAATCATCTCTATTTTCATAATACCATTTTAAATATTGATACAAATGGTAAAATGCATTTTTGAAAGAGCTAAACTCTACAGCATACCAAAAGCCACTGGTGAGAAACATGAGCATAATGCTCGATGTATAAAGATACAGAGTGAAAAGAAATAGCTTGACAACTATATCTTTCAAGCTGCCCAGTATATAATTAAATAACCTTAATTTATAAAAAAGTGATATCATTTCACGCACACTTTAATAAAGCTGGGGTGGAAGGATTCGAACCTTCGCGTGGCGGTATCAAAAACCGCTGCCTTACCACTTGGCTACACCCCAATATTGTTTATATCAATAACATTATTAACCCAATTAGTAAAAGATTTATTCGCTTTTCCTATGGGTATTATCACAACGGCTGGTTGATCATAAGAATGCATTGCCTCGATTTTTTCTACAATCTTATCAGTCTGATCATTCCTGCTCTTCATAATTGCCACTATTTCACAATTACTATTAATTTTACCTTCCCATAAATACAGAGAATTTACTTCGGGAAATATATTTACACATGCAATTAACTTCTCGTTTAACAATTCTTCAGAAATAGTCTTAGCCTCTTTCAGGTTTGAAAAAGTTATATAGACTAAAACTAAGTTGCTCATTAATCGCTACATAAATGCATTTTTACTATACTCTACTTAGATTTATTCATCAAGAGAAAATAGGAGAGACCTCTTCAGTGCTTGACACATAGAAATTGAAGATGTCATTTAGTAGCTCTCCCCTTGTCATCCCAGTAGTTCTCCTCTTGTCATGCAAGTAGCTATCCAGCCTTTCTTACCAACAAAAACTTAGCATAACTTTTGTTCTCAAAAAATTTCTGGATTCCAGTGGGCTTTGTTGCACAGCTCTTCGGATAGTGGGTAATGTATAATAAATTCATGAAGCTATATCAAACTTAGCCATGCCTATTTCAGTAAATTTGTTAAGCAAATAACACTTGAGTAGCAGTTCCTTCTCACGATTAATCTCAGATTTATTCCTAAAACTAAATCCAAATATTTGCTTCAGTCGCGAGAAAAAACTTTCTATATAAGATCTCTTCCAATAATTTATCTCTTTTTTCCACCTCTTCATACCATCTTCATCATATGACTTTATGAGCTTGATTGTAGAATTTCTCTCATTCATATAATCCAACTTTGGATGCTCTACTGCATTATTTTGCGGAGGAATCCTTGTCTTTATGTCAAGCTCATCGCACAGTTTGTATAACTTCTTTCGATCTATCTGCATATATCGTGCTTATGTTATACTTGGTATCCACTCTTTCAATAAGATCACAGGCTCCATAGTGGTCGGAATAAACTCCACTACTGTATTTTGCAGCTATAACTTTTTTACTACCTATCTCTAGCATTACATGTAGCTTTCTTGTTTGCTCATAGCGGCGATACTTTCTATCTGTACCATTTGCCTTACTATGGCCTGGAATATTATTGTAGATGCTGATACCTGTACTATCTATAGCAATTTCAATATCTTCCATATCGTTCTTATCAACTCTGCAGTCGTTGATTTTGATATTAAGCTTTTTAAACCTTCTTGAAGCCTGCGAATAGCTGATAATTTGCAAAATTTTCCCTATTTGCTCAAGATATTTCTCTATAAATCCCACTGTTTGCCTAAGACCAATCCTGAATAGATAGGTTATTATGTGAATTAGAATCACTACTTTGTCGCTGTAGACATTGTTGCCACCTGCTACTTTTGGACTATTTTCGTACCAATTTTCAATGGCATCGTTGATATAATGAAAAACATTTCCCCTTTCTTGAAGAAATTTGTTATATTCATTGCAGTTACTGACTTTCATTCTTATTGGCATATTTTTCCTTTGTCGGCTAAATATCTATTTTATAACAAATTCCATCAGTAACTGCCTGTTCTTTCCTTGAGTGGTGCAACAAAGCCATTCCAGTGTCAAGCACTGATCTTCAATCTCCCTACATCTCTGCGTCACGCACTGAAATGACACCCTGAAGCTTTAGCTATAAATATTAAGCAAGCAAAAAAAGGCAAAAGAAGCCTCATGGAGATAGTTGCTCCACTCTTTTTACTTGATGCTGCTCAAGCAGGTCACTTGGATGTAGTAAAATACTTAGTAGAAATAGCAAACGCAGGTGTTAATTATGTAGTTAGTACTCTTAGTCTACCTCATTTTGACTATGAAAAAACTTCTCTTGGAAAAACTGCTCTAATGTTTGCTGCTAAAAGTAGTCATTTTGTATAGTTTTATCCAACTCAGACGTAGTTTAACCCTAGAATTTATCCTTTGCAATTGTAATAAGGTCTATAAACTACTGCAAATCCAAATTTCTATTTGATCTTACATTCTTATTGTAATAACCTCTATGGATCACACAGCATTAGTCGTGTATCTGAACAGATACTTTTGTACATGGATCAGCTTTATGTGTATCAATTCTGTCTACTTCAAGTTTCCAGCAAAACTACTTTCTAATGTATTGCTTTCAATCAAGTTCTTTGTTAAGCTCACTGTTAGTGGGTGTCAATTATCTTAACATAAAAATCAAGGCAGCTTTAGGTATAAATACGAGTAACTCGTATAAGTAAAGAGGCTATAAGAAGTTTCTTACCATTCTATTCAAACGGGTTTTAAACTTTTGAAATGTCATGACATTGTTGATACGTTTGTCAAGAAACGACAGGGTATCTGCAAAATCTTCTGAATAATCATTGATAAAAAAAAGTATCGTACTTAAGTACACTCCAGCTAATATTGCTCTTTTTGTATAGTAGTTAAAATCTGTTGATTGATCATGAATGCCATACCAAATCGCGCTAACAGTTCTGTACAAGAGTTTACTAGAAAAATATGTATTTTGGGGTAATATAGAGAATGATAAAACATTTTTTAAAAACTCTCTGTAATTTTGTAACTTAGCATAGTTTGAAAGGCGTATTTGGACAGCTAACTTTATCCGCTCTCTTACCTTCATATCTTCTAAATTGGAATTCCAAAGTTCAGTTTCCATTGAGCTATTTAAGTCCTCTGCTATGTACTCCAAAGCACTATATATTCCATTTTGAAATTTACAAAAACTATTGGCTAGGTTAAGGTTCGTGCACACTTTCAATAAGGTTGCATCACTTATTCCTTCAAATGGAACAACCTTAATCAGCTCATCTACTATTAACTTTTGTTCCATACAATATTATACTAAACATCACATATAATTATACCTGAGATTTTCAAACATTCTGCAAAATGCTTCACCGCGCTCTTCAAAATTTTTCCACTGATCAAAAGAAGAACATGCAGGAGAAAGTAATATCGCTACTTCTTCTTTGCTATTTATGGCCTCTTCAAAAGCCAGTTTAAATGCGTTTTCTAGATTATAGCACTTCATATAATCTATTTTGTTCTCCATAATGTTTGCAAAAACTTCAGTTGATTCTCCAATAAGAAAAGCTTTTCTAATCTTGGTGAAATGCTTGCTTAATGATTCTATTCCGCCTTTTTTGCTTTTTCCGCCAACAATCCAGTATATGTTTTTATAAGATAAAATTGCCTTTTCGGTCGATTCTGCATTGGTTGCTTTGCTATCGTTGATAAAAAGTACATTATGTATTTTGCCAAGAAATTCATTTCTGTGTCTTAGCCCTGGAAAGGATTTGATTTCATTGACAATAGTGCTGCTATCTACTCCAAGTAACTTGCACACAGCGTGTGCAGCTACTATATTTTCTACATTGGATACTAGGTTTACTTTCATATCACTCATTGATAAGTTGTGATTCTCTAGTTTTAGCGAGATCTCCTGAATCTCAGCACTCCTTTTGTCATCCAAGTAGCTGACACTGGGATCCAGATAATTTCGATCTATACCAGTAATCTGTTCACTATAATCAAGCAAATTGTTATCTGCCAATGATATTAGATCTCTTGCACTACCCTCTGTCATCTGGGTAGTTGGCAATGGTTTTTCTTTTCTGGTCACGCGCTGGAATGACACCAGGGAATATGTTACTGAAATTGGAATTTTGTTCCCAGTGAATTTATTGAATACATCAGCGGTAATTTTGTTATCACATCCTATCACGGCAATCTTGCTACTGTTTATCAGTTTTAATTTAGTTGCTATGTAGTTATTCATACTTCCATGTCTATCTATGTGGTCTGGTGTGATGTTTAGCAATACAGAAATGTCTACATTAATTTTATTTATTAGCTCCAATTGAAAAGAGGAGAATTCAATTACATAAATTTCTGCATCTCTTTCTAAATCCAAAATAGGCACACCTAAATTCCCGCCAATAGCTACTTTTTTCCCTGTGGATTTTAATATGTGCCCTATTAGTGACGTGGTGGTTGATTTGCCATTTGTTCCTGTAATGCCTATAACCTTCTGATTTGTAGTTTTAGTTTCAAGAAATAGCTCAATGTCTGATTTTATTTTGCAGTCAAAGCTTCTTGCAAGTTTTACTACCCAATGCGTTGGTATTGGCACTCCAGGGCTCAAAATTAGTGTGCTTATCTCATGCCAATTATACTCATTGGGATGAGTAAAGTTACACTCTTTATATATCTTTTTTGCATTTGCTATTTGCTCTTTATTATCATCCCATGCATATATTTTTGCACTGCTTTTTGTTAGAGCATTAATAACGGACAAACCAGTTTTACCAAGGCCGAAAACCGCAACACTTTGATTTTTGTATTTGTTTAGTTGCACTTCTAGATAACTTATGCGAACCATTTTATAAAGATATAATACAAATTATAATGACTTCTTCCATAGTTTTTGGCAGTGCTTAACTTTATTGTCACAACCTTAGCCAATAGAAAACTCCTTGACACATTTTGCCAGCTCCCTTGCCATGACAATAAGAGTATTTATCCTTTAGAATTAATTAAGAGAAAGTTTTTTCTCGACTTGTTGTATAATTTGATAAAAGTGATCAAAATCTAAGCTTGCACTACCAATTAAAACTCCCAATAGATTTGGAATACTGAGCAAGTTTCCTATATTTTCTGAGCTGACTGAGCCACCATATATAATGTGTTTTTTACCAGTACACAATTTTATTATCTCTATCACCTCAGCAATTGCGTCATTATTTGGCACATTTCCTGTTCCTATTGCCCATATCGGTTCGTATGCTATGGTATATTCACCTTGTGTTGGCAAACGGTTTTTGCATTGATATTCTATTACTTCTTTTGTTTTTTTATTTTTATAATCTTCTGAGTTTTCACCTACACAGATGATTGGGTGTAATCCTGATTCTATTGCTGTTTTCGATTTAAGTTTTATTTCACTATCTTTTTCATGAGCCCTTTCAGAATGTCCAAGTATTACGTAACTACATCCTAGTTCCTTCAACATTCCTGCACTAATTTCACCTGTGTAAGAACCGAACTCTTTATGATGGCAATTCTGTCCTCCTATTTTAATATTGTTGTTCAACTCTATATTGCTTGGAAATGATGTAAAAGGAGGGCAAATTACTAATTTAGAGGTAATTTCGTTGCTCTTGTTGTTAAGTTTGCCTATAAAGTTAACAAATGAAGAACGTGTTCCATTCATTTTCCAATTTGCTACTATTAAAAAAGACATCAATTTTTCTTATATGAATGAGAGTGCCGGCTGTCGGACTTGAACTGACAACCTACTGATTACAAGTCAGTTGCTCTACCAATTGAGCTAAGCCGGCATTAAATACACTGACAATATACAATTATTGATGAATTTTCGTCAACTAATTTTTAAAATACTGCATACTAAGATCATATGAAAAAATTTTTACTGAAGCCAAAAAAGAGTCTAGGGCAAAATTTTATTTTATCGAATGAGATAATAAAAAGAATAGTTGCCTTAGCTGGTAGCCTGAAAGATTTTAATGTTATTGAAATTGGTCCTGGGTATGGTGCGTTAACAAGAGAAATATTGGCATATAATCCAAAGTTTCTACTTTCTATAGAAAAAGATAGTAGTTTAGTGAAACATCACGAACAATTGCTAAATGAGCATCAGGGAAAATATAGAATTATAGAAGCAGATGCACTTAATGTTGTAGAAAAAGAGCTGGTAGAATGTCCAGTCAAAGTCATTGCTAACTTGCCTTACAATATCTCAGTAGCGTTATTTTTAAAGTGGTTAAATAATATAAAATTTTTTACGAATTTGACGTTAATGTTCCAAAAGGAGGTAGCAGAGCGTATTACAGCAGAACCTAATTCTAAAGATTATGGTTCCCTATCAGTGCTAAGCCAGTTACTATGCGACATAAAAAAGGAATTTGATATTGAACCTAAGGAATTTTTTCCAAGACCAAAAGTATATTCTTCAGTAATTACAGTAAAACCTTTACCCACTCCAAGATTTGCAGTAAATTTAGAAACCTTAACAAAGCTAACACGTGCTGTGTTCGCTCAAAGAAGAAAGATGCTGAGAAATAGCTTGCAAAGTATAACTAGTGATGTCTCAACTACTCTTGAGAATGCTAAACTGAGTGGAGACGAACGTCCAGAAAGCTTAACTATTGAGCAGTTCTGTTTGCTAGCAAATAATATAATTATGCGATAAATATATTAGGAGCTACATACCTCTTCTATCCTATTTTGATCTAAAAATAGCTGGAGCCAGGCTAATTTTGCAAAAGCTCTATTGCAATTTCATTAATTGGCGTATAAGCTTTAAATAAAGCATATGAAAAAAATGGAAGCTTGTTATTCGTTTGACGATGTACTTCTCTTACCGGCCTATTCTGATGTATTGCCTCGTGATGCAGACACAAGAACTTATCTAACAAATAATATAGAACTAAATATCCCTCTCATATCCTCTGCAATGGACACTGTCACTGAATC
Organism: Wolbachia endosymbiont of Oryzaephilus surinamensis; assembly: GCF_025617515.1. NCBI lineage: Bacteria > Pseudomonadati > Pseudomonadota > Alphaproteobacteria > Rickettsiales > Anaplasmataceae > Wolbachia > Wolbachia endosymbiont of Oryzaephilus surinamensis. The sequence goes on from NZ_CP092526.1 coordinate 30,761, forward strand.
AGGCTTTGCAATAGCTATTGCCCAACATGGTGGAATAGGTTGCATACATAAGAATTTATCAATAGATGAACAAGTGTTAGAAGTAAGAAGGGTGAAAAAATATGAAAGCTGGATCGTGTATAACCCAATTACAATTTCCCCAGATAAAACAGTTGCAGAAGCAGTTTCATTAATGAGAGAGTATAATTATTCCGGCATTCCTGTAGTTGATCAACGCAAGTTAGTGGGAATTTTAACTAATCGAGATGTGAGGTTTATTGAAGACCAGAACATGAATATAAAAGTTTCCGAGGTAATGACAAAAGATAAGTTAGTAACAGTTCGAGAGCAGGCAGTAAATAGCGCCTCAGCAATGAAATTGTTGCATGCAAATAGAATAGAGAAGCTTTTGGTTGTTGATGAAAATTCTTGTTGCATAGGTCTAATCACAGTTAAAGACATCGAAAAATACAATAGATATCCAAATTCATGTAAAGACAGTAAAGGTCGACTCAGAGTTGCCGCTGCAATTGGTACTGGTAAAAAAGACGGTATAGAAAGATGTGAAGCTTTGGTCGAAGAAGAAGTTGATGTGGTTATTGTAGATACCGCTCACGGTCATTCCGAGAACGTTGTCAGCACTATTAAGGAAATAAAAAAGATGTATCCGAATACGCAATTAATCGGCGGAAATATTACAACAAAGGAGGCTGCTGAAGCGTTGATTGATGCTGGTGTTGATGCAGTGAAAGTTGGAATAGGGCCAGGATCAATTTGTACTACCAGAATAGTTACAGGCGTTGGTATGCCACAATTCTCTGCGATCAAGAATATTGCAGAGGTTTGTAAAACAAAAAACGTCAGACTAATTGCTGATGGTGGAATAAAATATTCGGGAGATGTTGCAAAAGCTATTGCAGCTGGTGCTGATACTGTGATGATAGGTTCAATCTTTGCTGGTACTGAGGAAAGCCCAGGTGAGATTATCATGTATAAGGGTAGAGCATATAAGGAATATCGAGGAATGGGATCTATTAGTGCAATGAAACGAGGGTCAGCTAGCCGTTATTTTCAAGATTCAAAACTTGATTTAGTCCCACAAGGAGTAGAAGCAAGAGTTCCTTTTAAAGGTCCAGCTTCAGGAGTGATCTGTCAGTTAATTGGTGGGTTGCAAGCTGCAATGGGTTACACTGGCAACCGTAATATAGAAGAGATGAAAAAAAACTGCAAATTTGTCACTATTACTTCATCAGGGTTAAGAGAAAGTCATGCTCATGATATAATCATTACACAGGAAGCTCCAAATTACGCTTACCAAGCATCTAATTTATCATCTGATTCAGAGTAAATACAATCCCCTTTTGAGTGGGTCATTTCAACACTGGTACACAATTGATATTAATATTAAGAGTCAAAAAGATGTCATCTAAGTGGCTGACACTGGAAAATCGATTGTAAATAAACTGACTACATAAAATTTTTGATCAAAATCAGTGCTATAAGTTGGAATAGCAACTTAAGGTAGATTGCCAGCTTAATATATTTTGATAAATCCAAATTATTTTAGCTATAAGAGAGCTTTGCTTTTTTGCTCCATCAGAATTGGCTTACTTTTAGTGATTCATGGAGTTAAAAAAGTCAGCATTGCTCTTTGTTAAAAGTAATTTGTCACGTAAAAACTCCATTGCTTCAACAGATCCCATAGGGTTAAGTATCCTACGCAATACCCATATTTTATTTAGTATGGCCTTATCAACTAATAGCTCTTCCTTCCTTGTTCCGGATTTTGTAATATCAATAGCAGGGAATATACGTTTATCAGCAAGTTTTCTATCTAGTATAATTTCAGCATTACCTGTGCCTTTAAACTCTTCAAAAATAACATCATCCATTTTTGAACCAGTTTCTATAAGGGCTGTAGCGATGATTGTCAAAGAACCACCATTTTCAATATTACGAGCTGCTCCAAAAAAGCGTTTTGGTCTTTGCAGCGCATTTGAATCTACACCGCCGGTTAGAACCTTTCCAGACGAAGGAATGACTGCATTATAAGCACGTGCAAGACGAGTTATAGAATCAAGCAAAATCACTACATCTTTTTTGTGTTCAACCATTCTTTTAGCTTTTTCTATTACTATTTCAGCAAGTTGGACATGACGGTAGGCAGGTTCATCAAATGTAGAGCTTACCACTTCACCCTTTACAGAGCGTATCATATCTGTCACCTCTTCGGGTCTTTCATCTATAAGTAATACTATTAGTTCTATTTCAGGATGATTTGTAGCTATAGAGTGAGCCATTTGCTGAAGCAATATCGTTTTTCCTGTACGAGGTGGAGCAACTATCAATGCTCTTTGTCCTTTTCCAAGAGGTGTAACTATATCTACAGCACGCATGTTTATATCTTTTTTATTATCTCCGCTACTGTTGTTTTCAAGGATGAGGCTTTTTTCAGGATAAAGCGGAAGCAAATTATCAAAATGGACGTACTTTCTTAATTCACTGATTTCAGTAGAGTTTATACTTTGAACCTTAGTTAAAGTAAAATATCTTTCTTTATCACCAGGTGGCCTTATTTCTCCACATGCCATATCTCCTGTACGTAAATTAAACTTCTTTATTTGGCCATTGGAAATATAAACATCATCGGTACTTGGAGCATAATTTGCACTTGATGAACGTAAGAAACCAAAACCATCAGGCAATATTTCCACTACTCCACTTCCTGTGGTTATGCCTCCTTCTTCACTCATTTTCTTCATTAAACTGAATATCATTTCCTGTTTTAGCATCCTGCCATTGCCTTTACCACTAGTTGAAATTTTTCTTTCTTCAGCTAGCTCTAACAATTCTTCTGCTGTTTTCTCTTTCAATTCGCTCAGGTCCAATGTTTTCTTGTTTTTTTCATCACCTTCACTGGTCATTTGTTTTACTGCGTCAGCATTATGAATTTGTTCGCTTTTTTCAGGTTGACCTACAACCCCTCCTTTTGCTAAGACATCTTCATTGATTGTTGTCATAATCCTCCAAAAATTTTAATTGATGCTTACTAACCTAAAATGTGAATATAAAACAATAAATTAGGCTGAGCTAGTTTTCAGTGCGTATTTAGACTTAATTATTATTAAACTAGATACTTTACTTGCATTATACTGATAAAAACTAACAAGTCAAGTTAATTTAATATTAACAAAGTACAAGAATTTGAGAATCATCAATAGCTATTATTTATATTTTTTAATCTTTGTTTCTTCTCTTCTTCTACTTTCGCTTTTTCTACTTCCGCTTCTAAATTTTCCTGGCTACATAAACCAAGTAGTACAGGATCTTGAGGTTTGATATTGAGTATGTTATGATGAGATCTATCTCTTACCTGCTCAACTGTGTAATTTGTTGTACCAACTAGCTTAGCTATTACATTATTGTTCAAGATAGGAAATTTTTTTACCAAATAATAAATCGCATTAGGTTTATCTCTACGCCTTGCTGTGGAAGCAAAGGCAAGAAAGCTAATCGTCTTTGCCCTTTTTTTCATATTTTTTATAATCAAATTTGGTACACGATTTGGATTTTTTTTGCAATTATCGATTTCTTTTTCAGTAATTATTTCAGAAATAATAGGGTCATACTTTTCAACTTCTATTTCCTCATCAGCTATGTCTTGTACTTTTTCAAGGGATAACTTGCAACATTGTGCTATTTGATCAAAAGTTAAGCTAGTGTTATCAACCAACCAAGCAGCTACTTGCATGAGAAATTGTTCATTTCTATCTTTATTGTCTTTAGAAGATTCCATTGACATCGAAAAAACATCTCCCATTTTAATATTCCTTTGCTGTTATAGAAATAAAATATAAACCATTAAAACTAAAAAAGCATTAACTTTGTCATCCAATGGCTTTTTGGTTTATATTTCTTATCTCTTAGAACCTGTTCATAATCTTTTGAAGAGGAAAGAAGCAAAAGCAAATTTGTAGGCTAGTATTAAATTTACGCTCGCAATTTTTCCAAAGTCGCCTACATTTTTCCAACCAGGCAAAAGAAGATCTCTCAACAACCCATCTTTTTGGCAATACAGCAAAGGTGCTTCACCTCAACAGTTGCACCAATAGTTACTTTCATCTGTGTTGCAAAATTTTCTCCAGTGTAGCCTGCATCAACCAGTATGTTTTTAACTTCAGAGAGACTTTCTTTAGCATTTTTAACCATTGTCAAAGCACTGCTACGATCAGTTATTTCTGCCGTTGTTATATGAATTGCTTGTGTCAAACCTTGTGTATCAACTGCGATATGACGCTTTATTACTGAAATTTTCTTGCCAGCATCATAACCTTTTTCTTCAGCAGTATCGGTATTTTTTACACTTTGGGCATCAATGATGCAGAAGCTTGTTTTGGTATTTCGACCACTGTTCTCTCCAACCAATTTTTTTAAAGACAATTTCTAGAACATTTTCTCTATCTTCATTCGTTTTTTTACTCCATTTCTTGAAGTAATCGTAAAAATTTCGCCATCTTGGAAACTCTTTTGGAAGCATTCGCCATTGACAGCCACTTTTTAGTACATAAAGCACACCACAAAATAACTCATATAAACCTAATCTTCTTGGCTTTGTTTTCTTTCGCACGCTTTCTAAAATTAGTCTAATCTTTTCGAATTTTTCACAACTTATGTCACTTGGATATGTATTCCTCATACTTTACCTCATGTCAACTATACCTCATCTTACCATATTCAGAGATCACTTACAGGCTCTTAGGTTAATATAAGCTTCCATTCAATTTAATACACTACAATATTACATATATTAGCTAATTTGTTAATAGATTTACAAATATTAAATTATTGCTATTCTAAATTTAAGTGTTAGTTAACTAAGTTTACAATGAGTATTAGAAATTTTTTTACCAAGGCAATCGTTCTCCTTTTAGTTTGCTTATTAATCTTTATGGGGATTGGCAATCTTTTATCAAATGATGATGAAAGGAAAGAATTAGCTAAAGTAGGAAAGGAAGTTATAACATCAGATGAATATAAATTACTATATCAAAATTATAAAAAGCAAATTTCTGGATCTGATGTAAGTAAAGAACAAGTAAAAAAGCTGAAATATGATTTACTTAACGCACTTATAGAGCAAAAACTATTGTTTAACCTAATTAGCGAACTTGGATTAAAAGTTGGAGAAGAATCTATCAAAAGCCACATAAAAAATACCAAGTACTTTCAGGACGATAAAGGAGAATTTGACCATAATAAATTCCATCAAACTCTAAATAGCCTGCATATAACAGAAAAGGAATATATAGAAAAACTAGAGAAAATCCTGCCTGCAATGATGTTCATGACTTCGTTATTTAAAGATAATTATCCGGTAACTTTTGGTGAGGGTGTTGATGAGCAGATATACAAAAATCGCTACCAAACTAGAGTAGTTGATATTGTTAAAATAACTGAGGATGCAATTACAGACGTTCCTGAACCAGATGATCAAGCCTTACTTGATTTGTATGAAAGAAATAAGTCCAATTTTTATTACCCTGAGTATCGAACTGCGCAATACATTTCTCTGGATCAAAAATATTTTGAAGATCAAATCAGAATTTCAGATGAAGAGGTTGATAGTATAATAGAACATCAGGAACTTAAAAATCAAAGAGACATATTCAATGTGATATTTCCTACCAAAGAAAAAGCTGAAATAGCAAGAAGAGCACTTGAAGAAAGTAAAGCAAGCTTTGAACAAATAATAGAAGAGTTTAATAAAGTGAAACTCGATGAAACCAGAGTAAATAATATAACTAAGGATTTCTTACCTGAAAATATGAGAGAAAAGGTATTTGCTCTCAAAACAGGTGAAGTAAGTGAAGTTTTAACAAGCAATTTTGGATGGCACGTAATAAAGGTAGAAAGCATACATCAAATCTCTGATGAAGACTTGGTTGATTTAAAAAAAGACATAAGGTCAGTTTTAACCAATCAAAAGTCTTTTGAAAAAGTCAATGATTTCATAAATCAAGTGAATTATAAGATATACAATGGTGCAACGATTGAAGAAATCTCCAATAATTACAATTTACCTATACAAACCATTGGTCCAGTAGATGCTAGTGGAAAAGACCAAAGTGGTAATGAAGTAGGAAATTCCAGTGATTTCATTTCTTTCATTTTTTCACGCGAGAAAGATCAGAAGAGTTATTTTAAGGGTGTTGGAGATACTGTTGTTGGTGTAAAAATCAGTGATATCGTTCCTCCTAAATTACAAAATTTTGAAGAAAGTAGGGAATCAGCCATAAAGCTTTGGCGTAGTGAATTTATAAAAGAAAGAATGTTTAAAATGGGACAAGAAGTAGCAGTTCAACTAAGAGAAAAGACAGATTTGGAAGAAATGCAAGGTATAAAATTGGTTAAAGGCCAGCAAATACAACGCAATGAACAAAACTACCCTTTTTCTTTCATAGAAGAGATTTTCAATATGAAAACAACTAATTCGGTAACAGATCCTATTCAATACAATAATGAAATTATAATAGGCGTTCTAAAACAAATGCATTCATCAAATGGTAAATTAAACATGCTTGACACCGGAAAACGTGTGATGATATCGCTAAAGGAACAGTTAATTAGCTATCTAAAATCAAAGTATAGAGTAGAAGTTAATCATGCTATGATTGATGATATATAAAAAAGTTTATTATCTTCCTTTTATGAGTGATTAGAGGGGGCTATATTGTATTTTTAGGTAAAAGAGGTACAATTAGTTTGACTTGAGCTGTTTATTGTATTTAAATTGTAATTAATATATGAATAAAGGTTGACATGGCAGTTAAAATAAGGTTAGCAAGGTTTGGGGCAAAGAAACGTCCTTTTTATAGGATAGTTGTAGCCGACTCACGAGCACCAAGAGATGGGCGCTTTATTGAGAGAATAGGACAATATGATCCAATGTTGCCAAAAGACAATAAAAATCGTGTTGTGGTAAAAGCTGATAGATTAAAACATTGGCTAAGTGTAGGAGCGCAAGCAACTGAAAGGGTAATGTGGTTCATTAAAAAAGGCATAGTAGATTTAGAAACAGAATCGAAAAAAATAGAAAAGAAAAAAGTTGAGAAAGTACAAGGGCAAGAAGCATAAGTCCTCTTAAATGCTAAACACTGATTTAACAAAAAGTAGTAAATTAGATGATATTGTATCTTCTGATTTATTGGCTATGAATGACTTTATCTTCAAAAATGTCAATGATGAAGGTACTAAGCTTGCTACCGATATTACATCTCATCTTATTAATTCAGGAGGAAAAAAGATAAGGCCTAAGCTCATTTTTATTATGTGTAAAATGCTGAATTACTCTGGAGAGAGTAGGGTCAACATTGCTGCATCGGTAGAATTTATACACAACGCTACTTTACTTCATGATGATGTGCTTGATGAAAGTAAGGCACGCCATGGAGTTGCAACAGCAAATAAAATTTGGGGGAATAAATCAAGCATTTTAGTTGGTGATCTATTATTGACCTTAGCATTTAGATGGCTTATAGAATGTGGGAATTTAAGTGTTCTCTCTATTTTATCTAAGGCATCTAATTTGCTTGTCAAGGGTGAGATAAAGCAGATGACAACGCGTTTTGACCCTAACACAATTAGGAAAAATTATTTTAATATCATTGGAGAAAAGACAGCATCTTTATTTTCTGCATGCTCCGAGGCTGCATCAGTAGTATCTGGAGCCACAAGTGACGAAACAGAGAGGCTAAGGAATTTCGGGTTTAATTTTGGTATGGCATTCCAAATAATTGATGACGTGCTAGATTATACTGCTAATCAAGGCACTTTAGGAAAGCAACTTGGAAAAGATTTCTTTGAAGGTAAAGTTACTTTACCTTCTATTATAGCATATGAAAAAGGCAGTCCATCAGAACAAAAATTCTGGGAGAAATCTTTTTCTTCAGCTAGACACAATTTTGACCAAGCATTACAATATATTAATCATCATAATGCCATTCATGTTTCTATGGAAGAAGCTAAACACTATATTAATATGGCGCAAAGTAATATTGATACTTTTTCTGATTCTCTTTATAAAACTGCTTTGATTGACTTTTTAAATGCAAGCATAGAAAGACAAGGATAGCTAACGCTTGATATTTTTGATTGATTGTTATATATTTATTAAGTTTGTAAGGGTGAATGATATGTCAGATAGTAATAAAGAGAAAAAAAAGAAATTTGCAGATATGGTCAGTAAACGAAAAGGGGATGATCAAGAAGATCAGCAAACAGGTGATTTAAGTGAAGAGCTTAATATATTAAAAGAACGTGCAGTTCAGCTTGAAGATCATTTACGTCGCGCTGTTGCGGATAATGAAAACGTTAAACGTATAATGCAAAAGCAAATTAGCGATGCAAGTGATTATGCAGTCACAAAATTTGCACGTGATATGATCGACTCTTGTGACAATTTAAAAAAAGCAATGGAAAACTTGAAAGATGGTGATCCTATTCATGAAGGAATAAAAGTGGCGCACCAAAAGATTGTGAGTGATCTAAAAAAACATGGAATAGAAGAAATAGATCCAATAGGTAACTCTTTTGACAGCAATTTACATCAAGCTGTTGTGGAAAGAGAAGATAATGAAAAAGAGCCTGGCACTATTGTAGAAGTACTACAAACTGGTTATACCATTAAAAATAGGTTGCTTCGTCCTGCAATGGTTATTCTTTCTAAAAAATCTGCTGATTGCGAAAGTAACTAATAAAACACTCAAGGTATGGAAGAAGTTGTCTTCTCAGGTATTCAGCCAAGTGGAGTATTACACTTGGGCAATTATCTTGGTGCAATTAAGCAGTGGATAGGCTTGCAGGATAAATATAAATCTCTTTTTTGTGTTGTTGATCTGCATGCAATCACAGCAAATAAGCTTCCCGCAAATGAATTAAAAAATAATATTTTTAAAGCAGCAGCAACTTATATTGCATGTGGAATAGATCCGGAAAAGTCGATTATTTTCAATCAATCCGCAGTTAGTGGTCATGCAGAATTGGGCTGGCTGCTAGGGTGCTATACACCAATTGGTTGGCTTAATCGTATGACTCAATTTAAAGATAAGGCTGGAAGCGATAGACAAAAAGCTTCTCTTGGGTTATATAGCTACCCAGTACTTATGGCTGCGGATATATTGCTGTATCAAACTAAATATGTTCCTGTTGGCGATGATCAAAAACAGCATTTAGAACTTGCACGTGATATTGCATCAGCTTTTAACAATCATTATAAATGTAGTCATTTCATCATACCTGAAATCTTAACTTTGGATTGTACATCAAGGATAATGAGCTTAAGAGATGGAGCAAGCAAGATGAGCAAATCTGATTCTTCAGAATACTCATGCATTAACCTTGACGATACAGATGACTTGATTGTCAAGAAAATAGAAAAAGCAAAAACAGATTCAATTCTAGGCTTTGATTTTGCTACTTTAAAGTGCCGTCCAGAAGTAAACAATTTGGTAAACGTTTATTCAGTGCTTAGTGATTTAAATGTGGAAAAAGTGTGTGAAGAAGTGAATAAACATGATATGAAACACTTTAAAAAAGAGTTAGCTGACTTAATCATCAGTGTTATATCACCCATACGTGAGAAGTTGAACGGTCTTTTGAGGGATCAGCTCCATTTACATAAAATATTAAAAGAAGGTACAGAAAAAGCAGCAGAGATTGCAAATAACAATATAAAAAAGATCAAGGATATTATAGGGTTTGTTCAATAGGTTACAACTATTTCTTCCCATGGCTTTCAAATCGTGCAGCTATTTTCTTTACACTAACATGAGTGAGAAGAGGTTTTTTACTAACCGGAAGTTTAGAATCGGACTTTGCTGTTATGGGGTTCATTTTAGATCTTTTATTTCCTACCGGAAATGAGTGAGATTGGGAGGCAGTTTCTTGCGATGGTGCAGGATCTTTCTTCATACCGATATCTGCTTGTGTTGCAGGGGTGGCTTTGCTCTTAGCAACTTGATTTTGCTCAAACTTTCCTACTATTGACTTTACTCTACCGTCCTTCTTGCTATTTACTTTTTCTTTTATAATAACCGCTTTTACTTCTGATGATGCTTTATCAGCAGATTTTTTCAGGATTGGTTTACTTTCAGCTGATTTTTGCGAAGTCACTTCTACTATTATTGGTTTCGTGCTCACTTGTTGATCAACAATATCTAGCCTTTTAGGATTTGACAGTATTTCAGATTTATCTTCTTTAGTTTCTTGCTTAATTTCTTGATTGGTAGCGTTTAGCGCTGGTGGCTCTGGAGCCTGTCTCTTTTTATATCCTCTTCTTGTTCCTGCATTTTTCTTAGGTTTCGTTTTGTGAGTTGGCTCCTTTTTAGCTAACTTTGAGTCTTCCGAATCTTTTGTTGAAGATTTACTACTTTTCTCTTGATAATTTGATATTTCCTCATTTCCAGACTCTTCACTTAATGAACTTTCATAGCCTGAATCTTCAGGAGATACATTCTCTATTTCTGGTTTAAAGTGTACCTTTTTTGAGGCAGTAGGAGGTGGCGGAGGTGCCGTTGTTGGCCGTTTTATTTTCTTCATACCTGATTTTCCTGCCGGCTGTTTTCCTTTTTGCAGCTTAGGAGTATCTTCCTTCTGCTTTGATGTCGTTTTATTTTCCGTGCTTACTTCGTATGATTTATGTTCTTTATTGCCTTTTCCACTCTGTTTCGAATCTAAAATTTCTTTAAGTCCTTTCTTGAATAGATTAATTGTACTTAAAATATTTGTGTATTCGGCTGCTTTTTCTATAGTGAAACCTGATAATTCATCACCAACAAAATTTTTTATGTCATTATCATTAGTTGGAATATCTTTTCCCAAGACTCTATCTAATATCCCTTTTAATGTTCCAATAAAACCGAGTGGCTTTGTGCTCAAAGGTTCTACATAATTATTCAAGTCGCTATATATAACAAATTTGGCTACATCTTTTGCGTTGTTTGTAAAATTCTTCAGAGCTTGAGATAAATCTTTCAGTGTTTCATCATATTGTTCATTAATTTTTTTTGTATCCTTCAGCTTTATGACTCTTATCAAAGAATTGAGATTTTTATCATAATTGTCACTTTTAAATAGATCACTCATACCAATTACTGTTTATCGTTTACTTAAATATAAATTCAAAGTATTAAGACCGAGTAAATGTTATATGACTTATCCTCTGACTCATAAACGCTTGCGTTCCTTAATGTGCAAAAAATTTCAATAATCTTCAATCAGCAATAGTATAGAAATCCAAAAAACAAGTAGCTAACACTGGAATCTAGGAATTATGATTGGGCACAAGTTGATGAGTATAGTTGTTTTATGTTGAAATACAGCATTTATGGAAAGATTAGATGTCAGTCTAGAATGACACCCTTTCTGGAAAACTCGGATTACAGTGTTTGTATAACTTAATAATTAGAAACTAAAGGAGTTCTTTTTTAAAAAACTTAAGTTATACTTATAAGTATTTGATATCTTTTGTAGTGATTATGTCGAATTTAAGCTGCCTTTATGGCGATAATGTCGAATTTGTGGAAGAAATTTATAGCCGTTACTTGCAAGGCGATAAATCAATTGGAGAAGATTGGCACAGAATTTTTTCGAGCAATTTAGAAGTTAATAAAGCAGAACCCTGCAGGGCACAGAATGAAGCTAAGGTAGATGTTGATGATTTAGCAAATTTTTTCAGATTTTATGGTCACTTTTTTGCAGACTTAAATCCATTATCACCGCATGTAAATAAGGAAATAGATTATCAAAAATACTTGAATCTTTCTCCTACAAGTGACACTAGAATCTACAGAGATATTTACTGCAAGAATATCGGTTTTGAATTTATGCATATTTCCTCTTATGAGGAAAGAGTTTGGCTGCAGGAGAAAATTGAAAATCAGGTCTATACGCTAAGCCCTCAGGATAAAAAAGAAATACTAAGGCACTTGATTGAATCTGAGATGTTCGAGCAATTTCTCCATATGAAATTTCCTGGATATAAGCGTTTTTCTATCGAAGGTGGGGAGTCAGCCATTGTTGCAATTGAAAGAGTTATTAGTGATTCTGCAGCTTTTGGTATTGAAGAAATAGTTCTTGGTATGGCCCACCGAGGACGGCTCAATGTTCTAACCAAAGTGATGGGAAAAGATTATGCGGCAATGCTGTCTGAATTTCAAGGCAACCTTGCATATCCAAGTGGTCTTGAGGTGTCTGGTGATGTCAAATATCACCTTGGTTACTCTTCTGATCGAGCACTTGCTGGTGGTAAAAAAATACACTTAAGTTTATGTCCTAACCCATCTCACCTTGAGGCGGTAAATCCGGTTCTAGCTGGAAGAGTAAGAGCAAAACAAAATACGAGATCTGTGCTTGGCATATCAATTCATGGTGATGCAGCTTTTATCGGGCAGGGAGTGGTTGCTGAAACCCTGACTTTGAGCAACATTGAAGGTTATAAAGTTGGTGGTATCGTGCATATTGTCATTAATAACCAAGTTGGTTTTACTGCAAATCCTAATTGTGCACGCTCATCTTTTTATTGCACTGATGTAGCAAAATCAATAGAAGCTCCAATATTTCATGTTAATGGAGATAATCCAGAAGCTGTGAGTTTTGTTGCGAATTTGGCAATGGAGTATGTGCAGAAATTTAAAAAGGATGTGGTGATTGACATAATATGCTACCGCAAATATGGCCATAATGAAGGCGATGAGCCAAATTTTACTCAGCCACTTATGTATAAAGCAATATCAAAGCATAAAACTCCAGGCACGCTGTACGAAGAGAAGCTGACTGCAGAGAAAGTGCTAGGTAGCGATGAAGTAAGTAAATTACGCAGCGAATTTAGAACAAGATTGGATAAAAGCCTTACTGAGTCAACGACTTATACTCCGAAGAAAGCTGACTGGTTTGATGGAGTGTGGTTAAAACTCAGGAGAGCAAAGTTGAACGATTTGAGTGAATATTATACGGACTCTGGTGTTTCACCAGATGAGCTAAAAAAATTGGGTGTACACATAAATAGCAATATTCCAAGTAGTTTTAATCTCAATAATAAAGTCAGAAGAATACTTGATGGCAGAATAGACAGTATAAATTCCGGTAGCAACATAGACTGGGCAACTGGTGAAAGTCTTGCATTCGCGTCATTGCTTAAAGAAGGAATAGGAGTGCGCTTGTCAGGACAAGATTCTGGTCGCGGTACCTTCTCGCACCGTCATTCAAGACTTGTTGATCAAGTAACAGAAGAAACGTTTATTCCACTGAACAACATAAGTGAGAAGCAAGCTCGCTTTGAAGTTATAGATAGCGCACTATCTGAGTATGCTGTGATGGGTTTTGAATATGGATATAGCCTTGATTCTCCTTATTCACTTGTGCTCTGGGAAGGGCAGTTTGGTGATTTTGCAAATGGCGCGCAAATTATGATCGACCAATTTATCTCATCTGCAGAAACAAAGTGGTTGCGGTCAAGTGGTCTAGTTCTACTTTTGCCTCATGGTTATGAAGGGCAGGGGCCTGAGCATAGTTCTGCTCGTATAGAGAGGTTTTTGCAGCTCTGTGCAGAGGATAATATGCAGGTGGTTAATTGCTCTACTCCTGCGAATTATTTTCATGCTTTACGCCGACAAATTAATCGAGATTTTCGTAAGCCTTTAGTGGTGTTTACACCTAAATCACTATTGCGTCATAAAAGCGCAGTTTCTAACCTTTCTGACTTTGAAGGAAAATTTCTTACGGTAATTCCAGAGTGTAGAACAGGTTTAGTTGCAAGTGATAAAATACGTAAAGTTGTAATATGTAGTGGTAAAGTTTATTACGACATAATTGAAATGCTTGAAGCACAAAAAATAAACGATATAGCAGTAGTGCGTTTAGAACAATTTTATCCATTCCCGGCCGATAAACTAAACAATGAACTCGAAAAATATAAGAACGCTGAAATTATATGGTGTCAAGAGGAACCAAAAAATATGGGAGGATGGTTCTTTGTCAACCCATTGATAGAAGAGGTATTGTCTGGCCTCAATGCTCAAGCAAAAAGACCTAAGTGCATTGCAAGACCTGCTGCTGCATCTCCTGCATGTGGTTATGCTAATATCCATGCTCAGCAACAAGCAGAAATTTTGAAGCAAGTTGCGCAGGTACAACTGTACAAACACTGAGCGGCTTCAAGCAGACTTATTAATTAGACTCTAGCACTTAGATAACTTACAACAATCAAACCTTTTATATACTTATACAAATATAAAAAGACTTTTATTTTTTTATAAAAGTATAATATTTATTAACATTTTCATTTATTTTTCTTAATATAGTTAATATAGTTAATATTAATATTAACTATATTAAGATATATATGAAGACAGAAATATTTGAGAGGCTAATAGGGCAAACTAGACTACGCAGCGATAGCAAGGCTAAAATCATACGGTTAAATAGAGACAAAAAGGCTTTTATAGATGAGGATAAAAAGTCTATCGAATTAGCTGAGGCTATTTTTGCAGAAAATAATATGTTTCGTTTTCGTAAACCAGGTCCTGCTACGGATTACATTTTGCACAAACTAATAAATGATAGAAAGCTTCTCGAGGAAATGAAAGATAGAGGTACAAGTATAATACGTCTTTTTTCTTTGCTATCAATGTATCGTGGTCTTCCTAAGTGCTATGTTGTGAGAAAAGAAGGGTGTATTACTGAGTTTGGAATACTTACTTATATTGACGAATGTTTAGAATCAGTACCTTTAGAAGACTTTATACTTATTGAGTCTGCTTCGTACCTAGAGTACATTTTGTTTGAGAATGATGATATTAGAAATAGGTTAGCTGAAGATTTGACTGAAGATAAAACAAAATTAGATATTTTCGTAAATGGAATTTTAGCAATAAATAGCTCGGATTTAGTATTATCTTGTATCAACACAATCGAGGCTTTTAATGAGGAAGCTAGAAATTTTGTCAATCACATACAGAAAACCAATAGGATGGACTACCTCTTTAAGGAAAATGGTACAACACTTGTAAAGTTAGTTCTAAAAGAATTATTAAAACTTTCTATTTTACAAGAAAGAGAAAACACTACATTAGAATTTCCTTAAATTTCGAGTGTGGAACATTGTAATGGGCGATAGACTTTAAAATGTGCAAGGCTCATTTAAATATGAGCCTCAGTATCGCTTAACTTTTATGGAGCATACTTTAACTTTATTTCACTTCCACCAAGGGAATATTGTTCCAGCTATTGCTGCCATAGTTATCAATAGAAGCGTTTAGGTAATCTGTATCAAATCGTACTGGTACATCAAATTCGAAGCTTGCGGTGATTATTGTGCCTTTTGCTGGTGGTTTCATAAATGCTATTTCTCCAGTTGAATAATTCACTGAATATTTTTCTGTCTTTTCACCATCTAGGTAAATTTTTATTGTATCATGCACTGGCTTTTTAATAGTTCGTATATGCTTGTCTTTTCCACTTATGTAAGTTTTCATCAGTTGAAAGATCGTTTTTTTATCGTCTCCTATGCCAATTTCTTGATTGATAACTGTAAAGTCTGACCAATCCTTAAAACGAAATCCTATTGCTTTACCTTTTCGTGCCTGAAAAAATGTTATGAGTTCTGTTAGCTGCTCGTTTGACCTGACTCCATAAGCTATGTTATACCTGGCACGTGCACGAGACCAATTGATATTGCGCTGCTCACAACCATTATGAGTTGTTACAACGTCAGTCGAAAATTCCGGTCCTCCAGTAGAGCCATAAGATATATTTTCTGGAAATCTAATTTCTGTAAATCTAATTTCTGTAAATGACATATGTCCTCCTGTAAAAATAAAATTGAGTTGATATAGATGAAGTAGGAAAGATCTTAAATTTTTGAAGCTGCTTTATCAATCAGGCTATAAATTTTAAATCCCGTTTCTTCTAAAAAAGTAAAGGTGTTGTTTTCTCCTACCTTACCTTTCAGTTCGTTAATGTCTTGATGACTCTGCGTTAACTGATATGCACAAATACATGCAACAACTAAAGCCACTCCAGCAAAACATGCTAAAGGCATTGGTTGAGTAAAAACAGCAGCTATAGCAGATGCTGTGAATGCTATAGCTGTTATTACAGCAGCTATGCTATAAATAGCTTCTCTTCTGTAACTATTGATTAATTTCTTTTCTATTTCCTCTTGTTGTGTTTCTTGCCCTTGTTGATGAGAAATAGTAATTACTGTATCTGTATGAATTGGCTCACTAGCGCTGGTATTAATTCTCTCTTTTTGTGTTTCATGATCTTGCACAATTGCTGATTTGCTAGTTCTGATATTATATTGTTCTTCTTGCTCTGATTGATCAGAAGCAGAAGCTTCTGTAACCTCACCAAAGATTTCTTCATTAGAAACTGATTGATTTTCTGTTATATCAGAAGGGATTTTGCTAAGAAGTGGCACAAAATGCCTCATGTAATTCACTACTCCTACAGTTTTTTTGCTACTATCTATCTCTAGTTGATTGAGATTTATATCTTGTATAAAAACTTCTGGATCATCATCATGTGCTGTAATTTTAGTTACCGTAACTTTTTGACTATCTTCCTCTATTGAATAAATATAAAGTTCCACTTTGTACTTGTCGCATATCATTCTACCTTCAATGTTTGGACGACCCCATATAGGTGCGTCAGCTGTATGTGTATTAGTAATATACTCTAAATATTTGAAAAAAGACTTCGCCTTGTCTTGCTTATTAAGTCCATTTTCGCTTATTACTTCTCCATCCGGATCTTTTTGAGGTACGAAATACTCTCCGGCATCTCTTATTACCGCTTTATAAACCCACTGATCTGGCTTTTTGTTTGCTCTAGCATAATCTGCGCAGTCTTTTCTTAATGATTTTGCAGTAAAACGATAATCAGGTTTTATGTTTAATTCATTCAATCCTTGAGCCACAGAGTCAAAAAAGCAATCCCCTGTCTTTATAGCAGCTCCTATTTTTAGCTTTTCAGGATGAGCGCTCTTTAGATTATGCAATAAATCACTTGATTTTTTATTTTCTTTGATTTGTTGAAAAAGAGCAATTGGCTCTCTTACATAGTTAGAATCTCTCATGTTATAACTCCAAAATAATGATTGTATTTTAATAGATTAATCAGCCTAGGAAGGCTAATTACTTAAGGTCGTGCTGTGTTGCAAGCAAACATCACCTACTTTTCTTGAACTAATATGTAGCCTATACATATTGTTACTTACTATATCTTAACTATACTTAAACTCTCTTATGCTGTCAAGCAGGGAATTTATTAATCTTTTAACTCATCCACTTTTTTGCGTAATATATTCAAATCAGTTTTTCCTACAAAAAGACTATCTCCTATTATCAAAAAAGGTGTACCGCCTACTCCTAGATCCCTTACTAAAAGTTTGCTGTTGTTTATCATTTGCTCAATTTTGTCTGCATTATTTTTCATAGAGTTATTAAAATCGTTCTCGTTGATCCCTATATTTTTTACTATATCTAATATAGTTTCGTCTGAAAATTCTCCTCTGTGATCTAGTGCAGCATAGTGAAAATCTAAGTACTTTTCTTTATCGATAAAATAAGTTGCTAAAGCACCTTTTGCTGCCTTTAAAGAATTGTTACCAAGTATTGGAGCATCCCTAAAGATATACTTAACTTTGCCATCATTGATCAATTGTTTTACATCGTTCTTTATAGCTTTGCAATATCCACAAGAATAGTCAAAAAAACCTACAGCTATGATATTGCTATTTTCATTTCCCGAGTAAGGATAAGTGGAGTCGAATATTTCATTTTTATGCTGAGAAATTTTATTTTTGGTTGCATTAGCATAACTATTTTTAGCTGACTCTTCCTGGAGAGCTTTTAGAACTCTATCAAAATTTTTACTGATGTAATTATCCAATCTCTCACCTATATAATCATCATTTAAGTTCTGACTGCGGTGTGAAAGCCAATTGTTTATTACTGGTAAACTTGCTACTGCAAGTATAAAAATCAATAAAAATGGTATCTTAGACATATACTTAGTTAAAGAATACAAATATTAAAGAAATGCTTAATGTTAAAACATTTTTATCAAGAAATGCAAACTTTATAAAATGAAATTTAAGATATTTTTGTAAAGTTCATCATAAGATTTGGTGATGAAAAATTTTGCAGAGTAAGGCATTTATAAAGATTTAGATAGTCTTTACCACTATTTCTAGCAAATTGTAAGCAAAAAAGTTGATTATCTTGTAATCGCTGCATATAATATCGGTAAGCGCGTCGCTAAGTAATATGAACACACTAAGTCTTACATTTCCGATAGTGTTGTTCGGATATAATAGAATGATTTTTCAATAAATGTAAGTAAAAAATGAGGTTTTTAAAAGCTGTCTTTAACTTAGCAATGTTAGCATTTTTTGTAGCTTCGACAGCTGAAGCAAGGTGGAGTAAGTACGAAGATGCTTCTGTCGAGGTTAAGTTTTCTAATGTTAACATTAATGTTAATAGAGATGGTACCTACGAAACGGAAGTAGAACTACAAGCAAAAATACTCAAGGAATCCGGACGTGATAGGTTCTCTCTATACAGTCTTGTTTACAATGATGATAGTGCAGATTTTACTGTTTTAGAGGCTAAAACAACTTACAACGGAGAAGAATATATAGTAACTGAAGACATGATGGAGGATAAACCGCTGGCTAGCCCTAGCAAAGGTTTCGATCAGTTAAGGCAAGTAACCATCTCATTCCCTAAAATAGAAATTGGTACGGAAGTATATTTAAGATATAAGCAAGTTAACAAAAAGGTTCCCGTTGATAATTTTTATGGCTTGAGCTTTTCGTATTATGGGGATTATTTACAAGCAGAAAATACTAAAATCAATTCTGAATTGCCTCTAGAGATTAAAGTTAATGATCCAAGAAGCGTATTAGAAATTGCTGAGGAAAAAAAGGATGATGTACATTCTATAAGCATTGCTTTAAAGAGAGCAGTTTATGAAAACACAACAAATGAACCACATAATGGAATATTGAACATAAAACACAACACTTGGGTATCACTTTCAAGCTTATCTGAATGGGAGGATTTAGCTAAAAAATTAGCTCCTGGATATCATAGCGTCATCAATCAGCCGCTTCCTGCAACTTTTGAAGCTATAGCAGAATTTGCTGCCAATGAGAGTACCGATGAGGAGAAAATTAATGCAGTTACTTCTTTATTGAATGAAAAAGTTCAGTACATGGGAGACTGGCGTACAGTGTCAGGAAAATATTTCCCGAGAGATTTAGAGAAAATTGCTGATTCTCAAGTTGGGGATTGCAAGGACTTTTCTGCCAGCACAGCTGCTATTTTACAAGAACTTGGTTACAAAGTTCAACCTATTTTAGTTATGAGAGGAACTACTAATACTTCTAACTCTGAAGCATTACCTAATATGGGTAATTTTAATCATGTGATGCTCAGAGTAACAAATAGAGGTGGGAAAATATATTGGATTGATCCAACTAATACCGTCAGTATGGCACAGGGTATTTTTCCAGACATTGCTGATAGAAACGCTTTAGTACTCGATTCTGAGGAAGCGGATTACATAAAAATTCCTGCTGTACAAGGTGAAAATTCAAAAGTGATATCCCATAGTGAATTAACTATAGAAGATAATGTTGTAAATGAATATGGCCAGCTTACCGTGCAAGGGGAAGCAGCCTTAGGCTTAACAGGGGTTGGATTGTATTATTCAAATGAGCAATTAAGGGATTCTGTTTTTCGTATGATTAGTGGAGTATATCTTGATGAAGAAGAAAAGAAGTTCTTAGAATTGCCTGACCTTACTTTACGTAATGTAGAAGATCTTACAATCAAATATGAGTTTCAGCAAAAAAATAAGATTTTTAAGACAAATCTAGGACCTGCTTTGAATTTAGGAGATAATTGGCTTAATGATGTTGTCAATACAGCTTCTGACCAAGTGTCAGATCTTTTTATTGGTGTTCCTAAAACTAAGGAAAGCCATATGATAATAAAAGATATCAAAATTAAAAATTGTGAAAATTTGAATTTTGAAATAAATTCTCCTTGGTTATATGTAAATAGGTTCTGTAAATATCAAAATGATGGAACCGAATTTAGCAATTTAATAACCATAAAGAAAAGCTTTATTACCAATGAAGAATTAAAGACTGCTGAATATAAAAACTTAAAAAGCGAATTGGAGAATAATTTTTCTAGAGCCTCTATAATAATAAGTGAATGAGTTGTGCTGGGAAAAGCACTTCTTAAAAGGCTTAAAATTTTTAAAATATGTACAATAACTTACGCGACTTCATCAGAGCATTAGAAGAAAAAAAAGATCTAATTAGAATTAAAAAAGAAGTTTCAACTATTCTTGAAATGACAGAAATTCATCGTAGGGTTTTGTCAAACAAGGGACCAGCTATCATCTTTGAAAATGTTGTCACAGAAAATGGCAAAAATTCAATTCCCGTTTTAGTGAATTTATTTGGTACTATTGAGAGAATTGCATTCGGACTTGGTATAAATTCTGATGAATTAAGGGATCTGGGTAAACTTCTAGCATTTTTGCGATCACCTGAGCCACCAAAAACCTTCAAAGATGCTGTGAAAATGTTTCCTCTACTAAAAGTTGTATTGTCGATGCGGAGCAAAGTTGTGAGCAAAGCCCCATGTCAAGAGGTGGTGCTAACTGGGGATGAGGTGGATCTTAGTTTGCTACCTATTCAGACATGCTGGCCAAACGAGCCTGCACCGCTTATCACTTGGCCACTTGTGGTAACAAAAGGACCAACAGCAGACAAGCAAGATAATTTCAATCTTGGAATATATCGTATGCAGGTTGTGAATAAAAAAACGACTCTCATGCGCTGGCTTGCACATCGTGGTGGTGCAGGTCACCATAAACGGTGGAAGGAGAGGGGACAAAATATGAAGTTTCCTGCGGCTGCTGTGATTGGTAGCGATCCTGCAACAATTATTGCTGCGGTAACTCCGGTGCCGGAGACTTTATCAGAATACCAATTTGCCGGGCTGCTGCGAAAAAAACCACTTGAGCTTGTAAATTGTAAAACTATTCCTCTTCAGGTTCCAGCTCATGCAGAAATTGTTTTGGAAGGATATGTAAGTTTGGATAATTACCAAGATGAAGGGCCATATGGAGACCATACCGGTTACTATAATGCTGTTGAACAGTTTCCTGAGTTTAACATTACTGCAATTACAATGCGCAAAGATCCAATTTATCTCAGCACTTTCACTGGCAAGCCACCAGATGAACCATCAATTCTTGGTGAAGCACTCAACGAAATTTTTGTGCCGATTCTTATCAATCAGTTTCCGGAAATAGTAGATTTTTATCTGCCCCCAGAAGGTTGTTCATATAGAATAGCGGTAGTGTCGATAAAAAAGGCTTATCCAGGGCATGCAAAAAGAATTGTTATGGGCACACTATCTTTTCTCAAACAGTTCTTATACACGAAATTTATTATAGTTGTTGATTATGATATAAATATACGTGATTGGAAAGAGGTGATGTGGGCAATGTCAACAAGAATGGACCCTGTGCGTGATACAATTACGATAGAGAATGCCCCAATTGATTATTTAGATTTTGCTTCCCCTGAAAGTGGTCTCGGAGGTAAAATAGGGTTTGATGCAACAAACAAACTTCCACCTGAAACCAAACGAGAATGGGGAAGAAAAATTGAAATGAGCGAGGAAATAATAAAGAAAGTTACAGAGAAGTGGAAGGAATATGGGTTGACAGATGATTAAACTATGATGTAGACTACCGCCGTGTATTTAGGTGTGGTTTGTGAGGCTTTTATATCTTTTATTTTTGTCGGCATGTTTTTCTCTGTATTACTATGTGGGTCCTACATTCTCGCCTTGCCCAAAAGCAACAGTTTGCTTCTCACCTGAAGAAGACTGTGCTGTACCGATAATCAGCGAGATAGACCAATCTAAAGAATCTATCTTAGTTCAAGAATATACATTTACTCTTGGAACAGTTGCAAAATCTTTGATTAACGCCAAAGAGCGTGGTGTTGATGTTAAAGTCGTCTTAGATAAATCACAACTCCATTCAAAATATAGTGTCATAAGCGAATTGTTTTCAAATGGAATACCGATTTGGATCGATAATAAGCCAAAAATTGCTCATAATAAGGTAATAATTGTTGATAATCAAAAAGTCATCACAGGATCGTTTAACCTCAGTAAGACAGCTGAAAAGGGAAACGCTGAAAATTTATTAATTATTGAAAATTATCCTGAATTAGTCCAGCAGTATGTGAAGAACTGGGAAATACGAATGTCACAATCCTATCAATATGCTTCCTAGATACTTGATATCAAAAAAAGTCTTTTTATTGATAGATTTAATTTCTTGTGATATAATAAATTAAAAGGTTTTAAGGGGTAGGTAATGGATTACATAAATGATGCTGCTGATAGTTACGCTGCCATTCATGATTTTTTTCAAAATAATGGTGTTGGAGATTACAAAGTTCAATGCAATTATGGTGGTGTACCGTATGCTACTGACAAATATGTACATTCTGGAGACAAATTTTGGAGCAATAATTTTATAGACTCACATTTTGGAAGGGAAATAAAAATGTATCCTCAAAGTGAGCTTTTAGCTAAAGAGTATGCTGGTAATACACTACCGGTTTCAATATCACTAGACAAGGATCTAATAAAAATAAAAGAATGTCAGAAAAAAACTAAATTTGTAGAACTAGAAGGGGAATCAGGTGATATAGTATATGATAAGCAAAAGCATATAAAGTGCTACACGACAAAGTTATCATATGACGATGTTTCTGTTCATAATAAAAACGAAGTTTCAATACTGAATATTAGATATGATGTGCCAAACGATCCAAGATACAGTTTAAACATAGCCTTCACAAAGGTTAATGATAATAAACCAGGGTTTTGGCAAAAGTTTAAAAATATGTTTTAATAGAGTAGCTTCTAAATCAAGGGGATTTTGTTGAAAAATGAATATCTACTTAATAATGAATTTGGTCAGTAGCTACTAAGTTTGTTTCATAGCTATGCAACAAAAGGTTTGTGCCCTCACGTTTATTCTCTGCAACACGAAAAGTTCGTACAGTTGTACATGCTATGTAGTAGATAAACTTCTACTATATTTTTTTATTCAACTTACCTCTTGTCTATTGAATAGATTTTGTATTAAACCTAAAATTCAACGCACCTAAATATATAAGCATTCCCAACAAAATCATAGGTATAGAAAGCAACTGTCCCATAGTTAAATTGAACCATAAATAGCCAATTTGATAGTCTGGCTCGCGGAAAAATTCAACCATAAAACGTGCTACTCCATACAACATAACTGCAACTCCAGTTGTTGCACCATAATACAATCTCATTTTGTTCAAGTAAAATAGTGAATTTACAACTACGAAAAGTAGCGCTCCTTCAAAAAATGCCTCATAAAGTTGGCTTGGATGGCGCAATAAATTATCACCACTTTCTGGAAATACCATACCCCACGGCATAGTTGTAACCCTGCCAAATAACTCTCCATTTATAAAATTACCTATGCGGCCTAGAAGTAAACCTATCGGAACTCCACAAGAAATTAGATCCAGTGTGTAAAATATAGGAATGTTATGTCTTCTACAGGAGATTATTACTGCAAGCAAAACTCCTATAGCACCGCCATGAAATGACATACCTCCTTCCCAGGTCTTTAGTATTTCGATAGGATTGCTTATATAGAGAACTGGATCATATATCAATACGTACCCAAGCCTACCTCCAAGGATAATGCCTATAATAACGGCTGTTAATAACGAATCGTAAAAATTCTTAGTAAATATTTTTTGATTGTCTAGCTTATGTAAATACCAATATGCAAAAACTATACCCAAAACATATGCTAAAGAGTACCAATATATAGAAACAGGACCGATGCTAAAAATAACTGGACTTAAAGACATATTTTACTACAAATTATTCTTAGACAATCTACTTTTCTCACGTTCCCACTCTCTCTGCTTTATGGTTGCTCTCTTATCATAGAGTTTTTTTCCTTTCACAATGGCAATTTTAGTTTTTGCCAACCCTTTATCATTAAAATAGATAGAAAGTGGCACAACAGTTATTCCAGAGGTTTTGATTTGACCAATTAGCTTATTTATCTCTTTTTTATGCAAAAGCAATTTTCGTTCTCTTTTTGGCTTGTGATTCTTTTGGTTTGCAGCTTTATACTCTGCGATATGCATATTGTTTAGCCATATTTCACCTTTTTTTTCAGTAACGTAAGCATCAGAAATGTTTGCTTTTCTTTCCCTTAGTGATTTCACTTCACTACTTAAGAGGATCATACCTGCTTCAAATTCTTCTAAGATAAAGTATTCAAACCTTGCTTTTCTATTTTCTGCAATAACTTCCATATCTAAAGATATCTTTAAGCTTCAATATATTACAGAACTTTTGGTTTAATTCATAACAAAACAATTATCTCAGTAAATGCAAGTTTGGTTAAAAAAGCTCCAATCTTCCTGCAAGTGTAATTTGTTCCACTCTTCCTACTGCCATTTCAGCCCTAGGACTAGCATTACCTGACAAAGAACTTATCACATCTTTGCAGCCCCATTCAATAGCAAAGTGTAAAGGAGCATATCTATTATTGTTCTGTTTACTAACATATGCCCCACTTTCAATTAAAATATCTCTTATACTTTCATGATCGCTAGCAAAATGCAAAGGAGTGCGTCCACAACTATCCCACACATTAACACATGCTCCATGTTCAATCAGAGTTCTTACTATGTTTTCATTATCACTTTCAGCAGCAAAATGCAAGGGAGTGCTTCTATAATTATCCCACGCATCGACGTATGCTCCGTGTTCAATTAGAGCTATTACTATGTTCTCATAGCCACTCTTAGTAGCAAAATGTAGAGGAGTGTGTCCATCATTGTTCTGCGCGTTAACATCTGCTCCACATGCAATTAGAGCTCTTACTACACTTTCATTCCCACCTTCGGCAGCAAGATGTAAAGGTGTACATACATCATTGTCCCACGCATTAACATTTGCTCCACTTTCAATTAAAATATCTAATATGCCTTTGTGGTTCCATTCAGCAGCAAAATGTAAAGGAGTGCATCCATCGCTGTCCCATGCATCAACATATGCTCCATATTCAATTAGAGCTATTACTATGTTCTCATAGCCACTCTTAGCAGCAAAATGCAACAATGTAGTTTCTACAGGATCTAGATCACTATGTGTAGTGAATATATGATTGATATTAAATCCACTATCTTCCCACCTCCGTAAATCAATTCTTTCTAATTTTATTTTTATTCGTTCAACTATGTTGTTCTTGCTTAAACCTGAAGTATCATTTATTTCTTCAAGCATTTTTAGAAAATCATCAAGCGTCATAATCTCCACTACTTATTAAAATAACTTGGTTATTATGTTCTTTGACACAAAAATCAAGAACTTTTTATTTTTCTAAAAAATCATTTAAGTTATACTCCAAATCATGAAAGTCAGGCAAAATATTAAGTTTTTTTCTCTATCATTTGTGATTTTGTCTTCTCTATGGATTACATTGTCTGGTTATTTTGAGCCTTTTTTTATTCTCTGTGGAGTATTTTCTTCTGTGTTCACATTGATTATCTTTAAAAGGTTAATTGATGCTGAAAGTGCCCTTAGTCAAATTCTAAATGATAGTGGTAGGCTGTCACTTTATCAGCTTATAAGTTATATACCTTGGCTAATTTACCAAATTATTTTTTCAAGTATTTATGTAACAAAAAAGGTGCTACGATTCAAATCTACAGTTGAGCCAATTGTTATTGTAAGAGAATGCATAGGACATAATGATAAGACCATTGCATTATTTGCTAACTCGGTTACGATTACTCCTGGAACTTTAACTATCAATGTTGAAAAGAAGCAGAAAACATATTTATCTACCATATGTTTGATAGATAAAGATCTTGAAAGTGGCATTTCTGAAATAGAAGGTAAAGTCTTAAAAATGTTACACCTAGTTAAGTAATTGCTTTAAATAAGTTAACAGCGTCTCTGTATTCTCTTCTTAGGCTTTCAAGCATTTCTTTTGGAAGGCTATCAATAACAGTAGAACATAAATAATTGTACAAATCTTCTAGCCTTGATATGTTATTTTTCTTCTTGCTGTTGAATTTGTACGGAAAAATGCCCTCCATAATTTCAATATCAACAACCTTATTTAAAAATGCATTTTCACTTGTTATGCTTATTCTTGTAAGTATAGTATTAATTTCAGGTTCATTACTCGTATAAATATCTGATAATTCTGCCATTTTAATGACGTATAAAGTTACTACTTTTGATAAACAATTATCAGAATATTCACAATTTTTTATTACCTCCCACTGAGTAACCTGAGACTTGCTTGTTTTTGCATTGCTTGGTAATTTATTCATTGAATTTTCTCCATTTAATTCAGTGTAGTAAATTATACTAATACTTTGTTAAATAAATAATAACGCAGCCATAAAAATATGCATTTATTTACCATAAATTGTATAATATTCCTAAAATGAAATGTTAAAGTTACTTCAAACTGAATGATTTCTTTAATTCCATGTTATTCAGCAGTGTAAAATATTGCTACACAATAGTATTTATTCTAAAATAAACTTTCCTTTTGAGCTATTTTATTAATATCCATTCTTACGGCTGCACTAAAATGAAAAAGATAAAACTCGGAATACTAATTTCAGGTAGAGGATCAAACATGCAGGCTTTAATAGAAGCATGTCAAGATCAGAATTTCCCTGCTGAAACTGTGTGTGTTATCACAAATAATAGTGAAGCTGGAGGCCTTAAAATAGCAAAGCAAGCAGGAGTTTCAGCGTTTGTTGTTGAAGATAAGCCACTTGATACTGATAAAATTCATGAAATACTTGTTCAACATAAGGTTGATTTAATTTGCCTTGCAGGGTTTATGAGAATTATAAAGGCCAATTTCCTGAATAAATGGCATAACAAAGTTATAAATATTCATCCCTCTTTACTTCCGTCATTTAAGGGCCTAAATGCTCAGGAGCAAGCTCTGAAAGCGGGTGTAAAAATTACAGGATGTACTGTGCATTATGTTACTCCTGAAATTGATGCTGGAGCCATAATCGCTCAAGCTACTGTTCCAGTGTTACCAAATGATGATGTTCACAGTCTCTCAGAGCGCATTCTAGCTGAAGAGCATAAGTGTTATGTAAAAGCAGTAAGATCAATAGTAGAAGGTATTAACTATTGACCTTGAGCGTTTCTTCCAACTTCAACAAAAAATAAATTTTCAGGATTCAGTAAAGAACTTGCCAGCTTGTTTACTTTTTCCAATTGAACATCATTAATGATATTTGCATAATTATTTATATGGTTAATATCACGATCATCTATCTGCATACTATCCAGTAACGTTGCTGTATTCGCATTATTGGATAGAAAAGAGAAGATAAGGTTATTTACTAAACTGGTTTTTGCATCCTTGAATAATTGTTCGTCAATTCCTTCCTCTTTTATTCTGCTAAATGTATCTTTTACTGCTGATATAGCTTTGCTAGCAGTGGAACTATCAGTACTCATAAATCCAGATATAATATTTCCATGCTTATTAGGAACATTACGTGCACTAACACCATAAGTAATACCTAGATTTTGTCTCAACTCTTTCATCAGTATTGAGTTTAGACTCATACCACCAAGCGCATTAATCAAAACACTAGCATTATAGTAATTAGGGTCTTCATATGCTATGCCTTTTTGAGCAAAAAGTATTACACTCTGTGGTATATCCATAAAAACGCTCTTACTTTCTGCAGGCCCAAATTCATTTTTTACAGATACCTTCCTAACTTTCGATCTTTTTGATGGTAACTTAGATAAATATTTATCGAGCAGCGTACTAACTTCTTCTTTTGTTGCACAACCAACAATACTAATAACGATATTATCCTTAGTAAAACTACGCTTTATGTATGTTAAAACATCGTCTCTAGTAATGTTCATTATAGTGTCTAGAGTTCCATATGGATCTCTTGAGTAAGGATGTTTTTTGAACAACAATGTATCTAACTCTTTTGCAGCAATAAAATAAGGGTCTTTTTCAAAATTATTAAAGTTTACTTTGGCTTTTTCGAATACTCTATTTAACCCCTCAGGATCAACTTTAGGGCGCATTATAGCATCACTCAGTAGTGAAATTGCATCCTCTAGATTCTCAGATAAAGTGTTTAATGAAACCCTAAATGCTTCTAAACCAGAAGTAAAATTTAAACTAATTCCTTTATCCTCAAGCTTTTTCGCAAAATCTTTGGCATCATTTTTTCCTGCTCCTTCTTGAATTACAAGAGAAGTAAACCAAGCAAGCCCCTGCTTTTCTGCACTTTCATACACACAACCTGCATCTTTGAATGATATATTAAGTGAAACTTTTGGTAGATCATGGTTTTCAACAAATAAAAACTTAAATCCTTTATTAGTAGTAACCTCCTCTATATTTAAGTGACTGCTTGCTTGCAAATTAAAGCCTAGACAGAAAAAAAATAGAAATACATATTTACTTATCTTCATTATTACCTCCTTTTGGTAGCAAACGACCAACTAATTTATTAGTAGAAAAGATAGCGTGAACTTTATTATTTACATCCTCTAGATTGACATCATTAATTTTGCTATATGAAATGTCTATTTCATCAAGTGGAATACCTAGTGCTAGACGTGGTATATAAAACATTGCTATATTAGTTAAATCAGATAGATTATCAAGCTGTGCTGCTTTGTATTTAGACTTTGTACTTTGCAACTCTTCACTTGTTATTCCTTCAGAGTTAAAGTGATTAATAGAATTTTCTAACTCTCTTGCAACAGCATCCAAATTCACCCCGCTTTTTGGAGTTACCCGAATCTCAATGTAACCATTACTAAAAGCTAAGCTATTATAATAAGCAAACACTTCTACTGCTACATTCTTATCTAGAACTAAATCTTTATATAGCTTACTAGACTTGCCATTCCCCAAAACATCAACTGCCAAATCAACAGGAAAAGTTTCACTTATTTGCTCAAATAAAGGAACACTATAGCGAAAGTATAAAACTGGCTCTTTTACTTCAGTGCTTTCTAAAATTACCGATATATCTGCATTATGTATTGAATCTTGGTTCGGATAATGCTTCACTACAGGCTCAGCTTTAATTGCACCATATTTTTCCTTTGCTAATCCCACTACTTCTTCAAATTCTACATCACCAACAACGAGCAGTATAGCATTACCTGGATGATAATAGTTATCATGAAACCTTGTTATGTCATCTTGATTGTAAGTTTTAATATCGCTCTCCCAACCAATAACAGACCTACCATAACCATTACGATAAAATGCACTGTTCATTTCCTCCCATAGTAAAGCTTCAGGATTATTATCAAATCTCATCTTTCTTTCTTCTAATACGATATTTTTTTCTCTATCTATTTTGTCTTGAGTAACATCAAAATTGCCCATTCTATCTGCTTCAATTTCCATTGCTAGTGGTAAATCTTTTTTGAGAACTAATTCGTAGTAGCAGGTGTATTCTTTAGTGGTAAAAGCATTAAATTGGGCCCCAATGCTGCCCAAAGTGGATTCTATGTCTTTAAATTTTCCTGTAGTTTCAAACATTAAGTGTTCAAAGTAGTGAGCCAATCCTGCTTTGCCAATTGGGTCATCCATTCCCCCAACTTTATATATTATTGCATGAAAAACAGCTGGAATTCGGTGATTAGGTACTACATAAACATCCAATCCGTTACTGAGCTTAGCATGCTTTATGATTTCAGCTTCCAAAGAAATCGGACAAATGAAAAAAAACACAGATAGTATAAAAAAACTAAAGAATTTGCGAAGCATTATTTCATTCCTCATTTTGCTTAGAGATAGACCTATCATATATATACCACTTATATAACAATGTACACATTCCACAAACTATAGATAGATCTGCTAAATTAAAGGCTGGCCAATACCAATCATTGATATGAAAATATATGAAGTCATATACAGCTCCCCAATAGATTCTATCAATTACATTTCCGATCGCTCCACCAATCATCAGAGAAAAACTAAGGTAAATTGACTTATCATTAGATTTATATATCAAGTATGCAAGTATACCAATTATTAATATTGAACATGCTGAAAAAAAGAAGCTGCCATGCGGCAGAGTACTACACATTCCAAAGCTAATTCCTGAATTCCAAACTTCAACTAATTTCATAAAACTAGTAATCTCGATTGACTCCCCCTCATCAATCAAAGAGTTTATATACAATTTACTTGTTTGATCGAATGATACTATAATCAATATAATAACTAAACATATCCTTTTCATAAGTTTATCTTTAACTGGTAAGCCTTCATTATATCACGGTCTATCTGTTTTGTTAACTCGTTAATACTATGGAATTTTTTTTCTGCCCTAATAAATTTTAAAAGTTGTATGTCAACCTTAAAATTGTATACATTTTCGTTGAAGTCAAATATATGCATTTCTACTATAGGTTTTTTTAAGTCCTTAAATGTAGGTCTCATACCAATGTTGACTACTCCATATAGCCAACTTGAACTATTTTCAGAAAATGCAACTTTGGCGTAATATGTACCAAGCTTAGGTTTTATCATGTAATCTTCTATCGGAATGTTTATGGTTGGAAACCCTATTTCTCTACCTCTACATGCACCTTTTGTTACAATACCAGAAACTTGATAAGACCTACCAAGCAATTTATTAGCAATTTCTATTTCGCCTTTTTGTAAACACTCTCTGATTGAGGAAGAAGAG
This sequence comes from Wolbachia endosymbiont of Oryzaephilus surinamensis, assembly GCF_025617515.1. Lineage (NCBI taxonomy): Bacteria > Pseudomonadati > Pseudomonadota > Alphaproteobacteria > Rickettsiales > Anaplasmataceae > Wolbachia > Wolbachia endosymbiont of Oryzaephilus surinamensis. Next base: position 61,650 of record NZ_CP092526.1, read on the forward strand.
CAAATTTTTCTATCGATTATCAATGGCTCTAATTTAGTTAAAGAATATTCATACATCTGAGAATATTTTTCTAGAGTTAATATGTTACCCAATCGTTTGTGACCAAAAGTACAACTTTCTCCAACAGTTATATGTTTAGCACCATACTTCTTTACCAAAATCTTACCAATGAAGTCATCGCAGCTAACCTCAGAAAAACCTCTATTAAAATTAATAATATACAAGTAATCTATACCATAGCTGCTGATTAGTTCCTTTTTTTGTTCTTGGTCTATTAACCTAAAATTGTTCCTACTAAATAAAACAGTTGATGGGTGAGGCTCAAAAGTTAAAACTGCAGAGGGTAATCCTCTTTCTTGTGCTACCTTCTTTAGATTGGAAATTGCAAACTTATGTCCTAAATGAACGCCATCGAAATTTCCGAAAGTTAGTGCCACATTATCTTTTATCCCTTGCTCACAGTTGTAAATAATTTTCATACAATTTGATATTTTATATATATTTTTTATATATAATAGTTGTATTTTATGAACTATGGAGATAAATCGTGAAAAACACTAAAGGAAAAGTTGTAATATATGTGAAGAAGTACTGCCCATTCTGCAAGAAAGCAAAAGAGTTATTGGATGAAAAAGGTGTGAAATACGAAGAAATTGATGTACTTAGAAACTCGGATTTGTTTGACGGTATAAAATCAAAATATAACGTCAGGACAGTTCCACAAATTTTTATTACTGATGAAAATGGTGATTATGTACATCATATTGCTGGATGTGACAAATTGATGGACCTTGAAAAAGAAGGAAAGTTGGATAATATGTTAAATAACAATGAAGATAGCATTAATGCAACAGCTTACACAAGCGGCAGTGATGAACACGAGGGATGTAATATAATACATAATGAAGATTTTATGTGATTTTTTTGTCTTACTGTTGCTGGCATACCCACTTTAAACAATTTTTAATGAATTAAAAATACAATTCATCTAGTGAGTTTTTTTAGTGGGAAAAAATGATAAAAAATATTATAATTGTTAGCAAAAACTTAATTAGTATTGAATTAATTAACAAACAAGATTTAGAGAGTTTCATCAAGATTTTCACAGTGCTTGATAAGCATATAGCAGCTAAAACTCTTTTTACAGAAGAAGTGACAATAGAGTATAAACAACACAATTGCATAGAAGTTGTTGAATTGATAAAAGATACAGGTTTTACATATCATGATGTTGAGAATGTGTTAAATCACCTAAGTAATCATGGAATGAAAGTACCAAGTAGCGTTATAGCAAGCACCCTTTCTTCTTCATACAATCACGCACTTGAGTCTAAGGATGTAGCATTTGCCTGTTCTAAAGGGTTGCCACAATTTTACATCAGGGTAAATAAGAATACCTTTATAATGACTCCTATAAGTGAAGAGAATCTGGAATTGAATTCGCAAAATAGCAAAATGCTTATAGAGTCATTAAAGAGCGAAAAAAGCACTTATGATTGCATAGTGGAAGAAAATATCATCAAAGTTATAGTGCATTCTGAAATACATCAGGCTATAAACTCGATTATAAAATCACTGATAAAGTCTTGCCTTTTAGCAAGAGATGAAGAAGAAAAATTCAAAGAGAAATTGAGACAACTTGCTTTTAAAGATCAAGCTTTCGTTGAGTATTCTAGCATCAAAACCATTCATAGATATCCGAATAACCATCCTCTGAGAAAGCATGAAAGTGTTATTAAAGATATAGAAAATATTTTATGTGATTTCATAATAAATGAGAACAGCGGGTTTGCTATAGAGCGGTTAAATAGACTGGGCTCAGAAGTCTCTCCAAATACTCCAAGAATCATCACTAAAACTATAGATAAGCTTGTTAAGTTTCACTAAAATGTTGTTGGAATGGTTTTAGCCAATGTCTACATATATCTGATTTTTACTGATTGAGTGGAGCAATTGAGCTGCTCTCTGTCATCCCAGCGTTTAACACTGGGATGATTTCGTTGTATGGTATCTTATATAGTGTTTTACAAATTCACATAGCTATTTCAAATTTACCCATATCAATGTCAGTAAATTTATTGAGAAAATATCACTTAGTTCTTTAAATTTATGTTTTTGAATATATATTAATCATTTATTTTCAAAGCCTCAATAAAAGCATTTTGTGGGATGTTTATGTTTCCTACAGAATGCAATCTTTTCTTACCTTTCTTCTGCTTTTCAAGCAGCTTCATCCTTCGTGTAACGTCTCCACCATAGAGCTTGGCTGTTACATCTTTTCTATACGGGTTAATCGTTTCTCTAGCAATAATTTTTCCGCCTACTGCCGCTTGAATCGCGATTTTATATTGCTGGCGTGGTATCAAGTCTTTCAAACGTGCACATATTTCACGGCCTCTTTTTTCTGCCCTGCTTTTATGAACAATGCAGGCTAACGCATCCACAGGTTCTCCATTAACTAAAAAACTTAATTTATCTATCTGACTTTCCTGATAATCGGATATTTCCCAATCTAAACTTGCATATCCCTTGGAAATTGATTTTAGTCTATCGTAAAAATCAAAAACAACCTCAGACAGCGGTAATTTATACTTCAGTAGTGCTGTTGTCGTATTACCAACATAAGATAAATCCTGCTGTTCTCCTCTCCTCTCTTCACACAGAGATAGAATCTCTCCTAAATATTGATCAGGTACCATTATAGTTGCAGTGATCCACGGTTCTTCCACTATTTCAATTTTTGTAGGGTCTGGCATATCGCTTGGGTTATGGATATTTAAAACTTTACCATTTTGTGTTTCAACTTTATATATAACACTCGGTGCAGTTGCTGTTAGATCTAAATCAAATTCTCTTTCGAGTCTTTCTTGAATGACTTCAAGATGTAGCATTCCTAAGAAACCGCAACGAAATCCATAACCTAGGGCATTTGACGTTTCAGCATCAAATGTAAAACTAGCATCATTTAAATGTAATTTTTCTAGTGCTTCCCTTAAATATTTAAAATCATCTGTGTTATTGGGAAAAATACTGCAAAATACTACAGGATGTACTTCTTTAAAGCCAGGTAATGCCTTGCTGCACGGCCTTTTCTCTTCAGTAATAGTGTCTCCTACTTTGCAGTCTGCTACTTCTTTCATTGAAGCAGTTATAAAACCAACTTCACCTGCTGAAAGTTCACCAGTCATAACTTTTTTAGGAGTGAAAATACCGATATTATCGACCTGATATGTAGCATTATTAGACATCATAACGATTCTCATGCCTTTTTTTAGTACTCCATTTTTAACTCGCACTAAAATTACTACTCCTAGGTAAGGATCATACCAACTATCAACTAAAATTGCTTGCAGTGGAGCATTTGTATCACCTTGAGGAGCGGGAAGTTTTGTCACTATAGCTTCAAGTACATCCTTTATCCCAAGACCAGTTTTTGCCGATATCAAAATTGACTCACTTGCATCAATACCAATTACTTCTTCAATCTGAAGCTTTACCTTTTCTGGATCTGCAGCAGGAAGGTCAACTTTATTGAGCACAACTATTATCTCATGATTATTGTCAATTGCCTTGTACACATTTGCCAGAGTCTGAGCTTCAACTCCTTGGCTGCTGTCCACCACCAAAAGTGAGCCTTCACATGCAGCTAAGCTTCGGCTGACTTCATATGAAAAGTCAACATGACCTGGTGTGTCCATGAGGTTGAGGCAATATTTATTACCATTATTTGCAGTGTAATTGAGTCTTACCGTTTGTGCTTTGATTGTGATTCCGCGTTCACGCTCTATATCCATTGAGTCAAGTACCTGATTGGTCATTTCCCTTGTCTCAAGACCGTTACATTCTTCTATCAAACGATCAGCAAGAGTTGACTTCCCATGATCTATATGTGCTATTATTGCAAAATTTCTTATATTGTTCATAGATCTACTTATTTAAGTAGATCTATTTTACATTTTAAGTATTACAAGAGCAATTACTTATATCTCTCTTTGCTAAAAACATTAAGCTGTCCTTGCCAATGGACGGCAATGCTCATTAGCTGATGCTTGCTTCACTGTGCTACTTGGATCTTCTTGCTGTCTACACGTTTTTACTGCATCAGCAAGGCTTAGGTAAGCATCACCAACTTTAATCTTTACATCTTTATTTTTTTCTAAATCCGCATCAGTTGGTCTATCACTTATTATTCTAATACTATCATCACTGTTAGCACCTAATGTAATGCTACATTCCTTTCCGTCTACATACCAGTTAAACTTTATTCCATATTGAACTGTGGTACCTATATGATAATATCTAATCCCCTCATGTATTTTACCACTGATAAATTCTTTTTGATCTCCACTTGAAAGAAGAAGACCGGCAATATTGTTTTCTTTACAAAAATCACTATTTAAAAATTCGCTTACTTTAATATCTGTGCTTTTATTGTCTTCTTTTAGCTTAATTATTGTATAAAGAAGATCTGAATTACTATCCCTTTTGATTGACATCGCATCAATAGTGCCGTTTTCTATATACTTGCTAAACTCTGCTTTAGCTTTCTCTTCTAACTCTTTTTTCCTTGCTGCACTTTGTTCTTGTTGTTGCATGTTTTCTAGCACTTCTTTCATTTTTTTTTGGAGTGATTCGATATCCTGGATTAACCCGGATTCATCAAAGTTGAAGATCACGAATGCTTGGCCCAATCTTGTCTTCAATTCTTTAATTATGTTTACTATCTTTAAGATAGACTCTAAGTTTTGATAATGTACAATAATTTTTTGAGCATTTAGGCTACCCTTATTGCCATCCCAGTCAGAACTAATGTTATCAAATATTGAATTAAGTCCTTTATAAATGGTTATCAATTCATTTGATTCCTCTTTGCCTATTCCATTACTTTTAATACTGCTAATACAATTATTGAATAACTCTATCTCTTTAGAATCTGCAAATAATACACCATACAATTTTTTATGTGCTACTGCATCTTGTATCTTTTGTTTTAGTTTCTTTAATTCTTCTAATTCATCACTATTCATACATTTTACCTCATAAAACTATTTAATATTATATACATAAACATTAGGGAATGTTAGCACTTTCTATATGCTTGCGCACTTCCTATTATTCCTTTAACATAGCTGACACTTTTTTTGAATGAGAAATCACTTTATTAATCATATAATTCTCATGATTGTTATCTATTTTAGGCAGCTCATACAGATAATTCACCATTATTCCGGCTGACTGACTAATGCCTTTTTCAGAAGTATCAGCCATCCAGTTGATTTGTTTGATTGATGCACCATTGCTTAAATGAAAGTGTGCTACTGGATCATAAGCACCTCCACCACTGCTTTTAACCTTTAGCAAATAATGTGCACAAAGTTTCAGTAGGGACTGTTTTTCGCATTCAATGTTAGTTTTTATGCTTTCTAAAATTTCTGTACCTGATTGTTTTATATTAAGCTTACCTAATAAAGCTACGTCTTGATTTTTTAGCCATTTTGTAAATCCAGGAACTGGAGAAAGAGTTGCATACACTTTTACGCTTTTAAATTCTTGCGATAGTTTTTCTACGACTCTCTTTATTAAAAAGTTACCGAGGCTAATTCCAGATAAACCAGTTTGAGTGTTTGATATTGAATAGAATATAGCAGTACTTGCACTGCTTGGGTCACTTGAAGGAACTGACTCGTCCAAAACGTGTTGAATACTATCTGCAATCTCATTCATCAGTGCAACCTCTACAAAAATTAAAGGTTCATTTGGTATTTTGTAATGAAAGAAAGCAAAACAGAGATGATCAGAATCTAGTCTGTTTTTTAAGTCACCCCAAGAGGAAATTTTATGTACAGCTTCATATTTTATAAGTTTTTCCAACAATGATGCAGGTGAATCCCAGGTGATTTGATGAAGATCAAGTAGATCAACATCAACCAAAGTACAAAGTATACTTTTTAATTCGTTTTCTAGTGGACTTAGACTTTTATATTGATTCTTCAGCTTGAGTACATCAGAACGCATATCAACAATAAACTTAAGGCCCTCCGGTAAGGAGATAAACTGCTTCAATATTTTAGAGCGTGGTGATTCAAGGACTTTTATTAAGTCTTGTTCAAACTTATAGCTCGACTCAGAATCTTGATTTTTCTTATATACTTTCATTTCTTCATCTATTTTCGTTTTATCCGGATTGAACTTTTCTGCCAGGGTTTGTAAAAATTTTATTTGACCTGCCTCTGATAAACTCAAGTACAAATTACCAAGAGATACGGTGTTCTTACGTGCTGAGACTTCACCCCCCTTTGGGTTTAAGCATTCGTTCATCTTCAAGACTAAACTATCGACATCGCGACTACTACTTAAATCAGGGCCAATATTGCCAACCCATGACCTTACAGCATCTGCTACTTCACCTAATATTTTAAAAAATCCCTTTGTTGCTTTCTTATCTTCAACTTTTACTATATCAGTTTTTGCTAATGATTCTTTTGTCATATGTTCCTTTTATCGTGTATCTATCTTAATTTAAAGAAAAATCTTAGTCTATAAAGAAGGCATATATTTTCATGGTACAACTATTTTACAATCTATTTAAAATTTTCGTAAAGAGAGTTAGATTTTTAATTTCATTATTTCTCTTACAAAAGTACTTTTATTATAAAAATGCCCTTTTGCCTCTTTCTTTTCCGGGTAAGGCTGATTTTTTAATTACCTAGTCGAAGTTACTTAATTTTTACACATCTATTGTAAAGTACAAAATCTGACTTTGGAATGAAAATGCTAGCTGATGCTTGGACTTTATTGATAATTACGCTACTTGAAACTATACTTGGTATAGACAATTTAATCTTTATTTCTCTAGCAATAGATAAGGTGCCAAATCTGCTGAGAGAAAGAGCCCGCCTTATAGGTTTTGGCTTAGCGCTATTGATGCGTTTTGTAATACTATTTTTTACATCATATATACTATCAATGCAAAAGCCTATATTTCACGCTGTATCGCTAGATATCTCAGTAAAGGATTTACTTATGATTGCAGGAGGGTTATTCCTTATTGTTAAAGGTTCTATAGAGTTATGGAGCGAAATTTTTGTACATAAGGAGAACAAAACAAAGGCAAATGTTAAATCACAATTTTTTTTAGTTGTGCTACAAATTATATTAATAGACTTAGTTTTTTCGGTTGATTCAATATTAACTGCCATAGCATTAACTCACAATATGATAATCATTGCCATAGCATTTACATTTTCCATATTAGCGATGCTATTTTCATCAAATTATACCGCTCAGGTAATAAAATCCAACCCAAGCTTAAAAGTAATTGCCATTCTATTTATTTTACTCGTCGGTGTATATCTAACACTTGAAGGGCTTCACATAGAACTACCAAAAGCATATTTGTATTCTTCATTTATGTTTGCAGTGCTTGTGGAAGCTATAAGCAAAATAAAGACAATGCGGCCTTGAAATTATTTTGCACAAGGCAAAAGTCTAATTTTTATTCCGGTGTGTGACGAATATCTGTACGAACATTTCGATGTCATCCGAGTAGCTGACACTGGTTCTTTTTTTCTGGATTCCAGCGTTACGCGCTGGAATGACATTAAATAGTTTTCCTTAAAATTTGAGTTATGCAACCAGCCTCTTTGGTGTGATTCGAGTAGCTGAAACTGGAATGAAATTATTGCTACTCCCACTCAATAGTTGCTGGTGGCTTGGAAGTTAAATCATACACAACTCGATTTACTCCGGAAACTTTGTTAACAATTATACTACTGACGTCTTGCAAAAACCTCCAAAATACTAACGAATGTTGATCTTTATTTTCAAATGGAAATGCATCAGCTGTCATGCCATCAGATGAAGTCACAGCCCTTAAAGCGCAAACATATCCGTATGTACGATTATCTCCCATAACTCCCACAGTTTTTACTGGTAACAGTACAGCAAAAGCCTGCCATATTTTATCATACAGATCATAATTTTTCATTGTGTTGATATATATTTCATCTACTTCTTGCAATATTCGTACCTTTTCTTCATCAACCTCACCTATGATCCTCACTGCAAGTCCAGGCCCAGGAAATGGATGTTGAAATATTATCTCATCTGAAAGCCCAATTTCTTTGCCAAGCAGCCTTACTTCATCTTTAAAGAGATAGCGTAAAGGTTCTACTAATTTCAGATTCATTTTTTCTGGCAACCCACCAACATTGTGATGAGATTTAATTGTACTAGTGTTTCCTGAAGCGTGCCCTGATTCAACTACATCAGAGTAAATGGTGCCTTGCATTAAAAAATCCACATCACCTATTTTTTTTGCCTCTTCTTCAAATACTTCGATAAAAGTATTGCCGATAATTTTTCGCTTTTCTTCCGGATCAGTTATTCCCTTTAACCTACTTAAAAACAAGTTTGATTTATCAACGTAATTTATTGGAATTTCTTTTAACATAGCAGTGGTCTGGCTCTTACGCAATAACCCAGTATCGATAAAAATACAGTTTAATTGTTTTCCTATAGCTTTGTGTGTAAGAACTGCTGCAACACTTGAATCAACCCCCCCACTTACTGCAGCAATTACTTTTTTCTCCCCTACTAAGTTTTGAATTTTTTCCTTCTGTTTTTCAATGAATGACTTCATTGTCCAATCTCTCTCACAATTTGCAATATCTAAGAAATTAGAGAGAAGTTTACTACCATTTGTCGTAGGCTTAACTTCAGGATGGAACTGAGTGCAGTAAATCTTCCGCTGTTCGTTGGCAATTATTGCGATTGTTTGATTTATTATACCTGAGGCAATAGCAGTAAATCCTTGCGGTATAGTTTCGACACTGTCTGCATGGTTCATTAGCACATCGACTTCGGAATTAACGTCCCAAGTATCCTTTATAATTGGGGATTCTTTTAGTATCTTGATTTTAGTTTTGCCAAATTCCTGATTGAATTCTTTTCTTACCTTTGCCCCGAAATAATGACAAATGAGTTGCTGTCCATAACATATTCCAAGTATAGGAGTGTTTATTGTTTCGTTAAGTTTTATAATTTTATGTGCTACTTCACTTACTTCAGAGCAATTGTCATTTACAGATTGCGGTCCTCCAGAAAAAATAAATCCATTGAATTTTGATACTGTTTCGAAATCGATATTGCTTGGAAATATTTCACAGTAAACGCCCATTTCCCTGATTTGTCTTGCAATAAGCTGTGTAAACTGTGAACCAAAATCAATAACGGCAATTGCTGACAATGTGCTCCTCCATATTATTTAAAGCAATATTTGATAATAAAGAAAACAATAAAGTAAGTAAACTAAGACCTGTTTAAAAACTTTAATATATGACTAAAGTAACTTAAATTTACTGCAACAGATTTATGATTAAGCTGTCTTAATTATCATTCTGATACTCTCTTCTTATCATAATAGCAACCCCAACATCTTTCCTTAAGTTGATGCCATTGCCTGAACGGATACGTTTAATATATATATAAATTCCTATCTTTTATATCTAATAAACCAAGTGTTGGTACGATTGTTGCTTTCAGGAAGATGACGGTTTCTACTGTCTTAGCCAGTTTTTTTGACTTTTGATGCAATAAGTTTTGGTTATCTTTTCTATGCTCTATAAGCCCACCAATTACCATAACTTCGCCGCTCTTAATTTTTAACGTAGAGTGCATTTCTCTGGTTTCAATAATTGGAATGTCACTATTTAATTTCATTTTATTCTGTTGTGCGACATATTCTATATTTGGGTCTTTAGTGTAATTGTTAATTCTTGATAAGGTTGGGTGTATATCCATAAATATTTCGTTAGTATCAATGTTAATGCTTGGGTGGATTATTAACACCACACCTATTGGAGTGCTATTCATCTTGGTAATTAAGGCATGATTGGAGTTTCCGGTATCTTTCTGTATATCGGAAGTAAAATAGATATGGTTTTTAGTAAATGAAATCATTGCTTGCTGATTATTTATAGCATGTACTCTAGGGCTTGAAATTACGGTTGAAGTGCCAAACTTGTCTAAAGTTTTTACTAAATTTTCTAAATCAGAGTTCATTACCAGGCTAGTAATGGAACTATCTTGATTTGTTATAGATTTTGTTTCATTATGCAAATCATTTAAGTTGATACCAGAAAGGTATTTATCGTCTAATACAACTTCAACTATTTTGGCCTCGATCATTACTTGAGAAGACGCCAATTTCTTAACTTTATTAATATATTCTTCAACAGCTTTGTGAATATCTTTTCTAGCATTTAGAATAATGACACCAGCTTCTCTGTTGGATGAAAGAAATTCACCATCATCCACTCCATTAACATCCATTATTGCATTTAAGCCTTTTTCTAATGAACTCCATAAGTCACTGCTATATTGAGACTTTCTAACATTCCTGTCAGCATCGCTGCTTGTAACATTGCCACTAACGACAAAATTGCTTTGAGCAGAGTGTTGAATATTGATGAAGTCTACGTAATAATTTTGTGCATATGGCAAATCTTGTTCAATTCTAATTACACCATTATTCATTGAGTAACGCAATTTGGCGCTGTTGGCTATATTCTGAATTACTTCGTTTATGTTCTTATCTTTTAGCTTTAAAGTAATATTACCTGATATTTTGGGATCTATGTCTAAGTTAATGTCAGAAAGTTTTCCTATTTCAATCAGTAAATCCTTTACTGGTACTTTTTCATCAACATTAATCGAAAGAAACTGATTACTGGTTGTAAGATCGGGAAACTCTACCGGTAAAGGTATCATTTCTGGTATTGCTGGTTCGTTATTCTTCAAAGGAGTATTATATTGTTGCAACGAATAATCGTGCTTATAATTGTCTATATTAACAGAATGTTGCTTGTTAGGTAAATGTGTGCAAGAAATAATGAAAAGGAGTATTAAACATTTTAAAATAGCCATGAGGGCAGCATACAAATCTATACTAATAGTTTTCTATAAAAATGTTAAAAATGTATTTAATTGTATCCGTTCAGGGGAGTGGTTTAAGAAATGATAGATAGGAGATTATGAAAAGGGTTTAGCCGCATGGAAGTGGGATGAAAAGAAGCACTGGTTTCACATGCGTCTGAACAGACACCATTTTACAGCATTTTAAATTTGTCCTGTGCAATGTTTGTACAGTTGCGATAAAAATTACTTGACAAATTTTGACAGCTTTGTTATTTTGATAGTGAAGATATTCTAGAGCTCGAAATCTATCTTCGTCTGCAGACTTTTCAACTTCATTAATTTATAATCTCTAGTTAAAGTATATTGTACTTATGTATAGATAACTTCTATCATAGCTATATACATTTTTCTGAGTTTTTTTGTATTACTTAGGAGGATCATCATGTTTAAAATCATGGATTACGCATATCATTGACATAAATGCCTTAAAAGGACAGATGGTACCTACGTCCTCTTTATATAGATTATGTATTTGTTCAGATACGACTAAATTGTGTCTAGTGTAGAAAAAATTAGACAAATTCAGCCTTATATAGAACCAAATTCAACGGAAGTAGAATTATCCTCATTTCCATAATAGTAAGGATTTGCTTCTTGCGTATTATTAACAGCAGTTTTTAATAGTACTTCCTTATCACTATTCCATGCAACTTTCTCCATAATTGGAATATAATCCTTACACTTTTGATTATCTCCACAATCCTTGATTTTACCATCATCATTTAGATAACGCTTCAATGCATCATAGTATACTTTAGTGTTATTACCCTCTTTATCTATCATTTGTCCTAAGGTATTAACAAGTATCAATGGTGCAACTTGTTTTGCTTTTACAACACTTGTTTCACTGGGCTCTCTAAAGAGATTAGGACATGCTCCTCTGGAAAAAAAGCTTTTGTTGAATTCTGGATTACTATGGTAAACGTTCGGGTAACAGAAACTCTTAATCTCTTCTTCTTGACACGCTAACTCTATTTGATCATCCACACATTTTTCACATTCTATATTACCAAGCCAGGATATTGAATTAAGATCCTCTGTAAAGGCAAATTTAAAATTTACTGCACCATAATTACCATTTGCTCCCTCTTCTATATATTTTGCAATCTTAGGATTACTGTACATCTCAGGATATAATTCCTTTAGTAAATCAGATGAACTAAAACCTTGACAACCTATCTTATTATCAACTTTATAAAAATGAGAATACGGCCCACAATTTTCATACTTGGAACAATCTGAGGTTACTTTTCGAGATGTAATTTCTCCATTTTCATTCTCTCCTTCATCGGTAACAGGTTCGCCCGTACCACTTCCTTTTTTACATTCTTCAGCTATTTTTTTATACCACTCAGTCTCTGCTTTTGCTCGCTTAACTTCCTCTTCACATTTCGTAAGCTTCTTTTCTACTAGTTCAAAATCCTCTTTTACTACGGAACTATTTGTAAATTCCTTCTCAGTCGTAGTTTCACCTTCAGTGATCTCATCTATATCCTCTTCACCATAAAAAAGTTTGTTGTTATATAAATAACTATTATTAATTTGGTCACTATAGGTGTTTTTTGACATCGGAACCTCCTCTACAGTCAAAATTGAAATTGTATTAAAATAAAAAAACTACAAATTTAATGTGAGTAAAAGAAACCACATTTCAAGAAACTTCATGGTAACTTAGGAGCTATTATAAGCTAAAGTAATTAAAAATTTAATAACTTGAATTATAAATATAGCATATCTATCAATAGAAATTTTCTTTCAATTTCTAACGTATCTTTGCTAATTTTGCATACAGTTCACCTTAGAGAGTCATGATTCTTCTACTTTCATGTGATTAATCACTATAATCTTGAAGTGTGGTTTGTACGTAATTAGTTCTGGAACTTGCTAATGGATGATTGCTCTACATTTTAATCTCTGTCGCTGTTCACAACATTACACTCTGGAACTGCATACCTAATACCGCATACTGATTTCTCTCTTTATCTTCTGCAAATTAATTAAATGAAGGGCATTAAGTATCCACACTACTAAAAAAAGTGTGGTACAAAATATAAACATTGCAATGAGTGGCAGCAGTAAAGAACCTTCTATTGCTACTCCACCTTTTCTAAAAATACTTGCTGGCTGATGAAGAGTAGACCATAAATTCACAGAAAATTTTACTATGGGAATATTTATAGCACTAAAAATGGCAAATACTGCTGATGATTTCTCTGCTCTTGCTTGATTATCAAAAGCGCTCCACAATGAAAGATAACCAACATACAGAAAAAACAAAATCAGCATTGAAGTAAGCCTTGCATCCCATACCCACCAAGTACCCCATGTTCCTTTTCCCCAGACGCTACCTGTGATTAAGCATATTGCCGAAAAGACTGTCCCTGCAGGAGCAGCAGCATGTGCCAAAACACTAGCAACGCTATTGTTCCACACCAATGAAATGAAACTGAGTGATGCAATGAGTCCGTATATTCCAAGAGCAAGCCATGCAGAAGGCACATGAAGATACATAATTCGTACGATTTCTCCTTGTTTATAATCTCCTGGGGAGAAGAATAATGCTAAGAACATTCCAATTAAAAAACATGCGAAACAAATAACCCCAAGCCAAGGTAGAGCTTTTTTAGTAAAAGAAGTGAAATTTGTAGGCTTTAATAAAAACATTTGTTTTGAGAATAATTGTGTTAAGAATTTATCAATTAGTTTGAGTTTTATCAACAAGATAGTTTTTCTATATTTACGTAGTATAATAAATTAGCACAATTTCAGTAGCAGATTGCTTGCTATTATTTTTAGTATAACGTTGATGACCCTTAAAAAGCTTAACCTACACTTAGTGTCAGATTCAAGTGGTGAAACTGTTATATCAGTTGCAAAATCAGCCCTGAAACATTTTCGTTCTGTAGAAACTATCGAATATGTTTGGTCTTTTGTAAAAGGAGAAGAGCAGATCGATAAAATTCTGGAGGAAATTGAGAGAAAAAGTGATGAGCATAACTTTGTTATATGCACTATTACTGATGATGGGCTCAGAAAATATCTAAAAGATAATTGTATCAAGTTAAAAATTCCATATCGAGCAATATTATCACATATTATTAGAGAAATCTCATCCTATCTTGAAATTGAAAAGGATGAAAAACTTGACCTGTATACTGAAATAAATAACGAGTATTTTCAGCGTATTGAGGCAATAAACTATACCATCAATCACGATGATGGACAAAATATTCAAGATATTGATAAAGCCGATATAATTTTGGTTGGAGTTTCACGCACATCAAAATCTCCCACTAGTATGTATTTAGCTTACCGAGGCTATAAAGTTGCAAATGTTCCTTTTGTTAGCGAGATACCCTTTTACGTCGACTTAGCAAAATTAAGAAATAAACTGACTATAGGAGTAACAATAGACGTAAGAAGGCTAATAGAAATACGCAAAAATAGACTGACTTCAATTAATAATGAAGGTAATAATATATATGCTGACCCTAGAAAAGTAGAAAAGGAAATTAAAGAAGCAGAGGAGTTCTTTAAGCAAAATAACTGGCCAATTATTGATGTTACGCAAAGGTCGATCGAAGAAGTATCAGCAACAATTATACAATATTTTAATAAAATTTAATCAATTGACTAACTCGCTGTAAGTGATAATAATGTAAGGTAATTCTATTCTTACTGTAGATATGAAAGTTAAAGGATCGCTAAAATCTCATCGTAACAGAGATAAAAATTGTAAAGTTGTGAAAAGGGGTGGTAAGGTTTATATTATAAATAAGGTAAAGCCAAGATGTAAAGCGCGTCAAGGTTCTTAGCTTTTTGTTTTCCTTTTTATGTCATATGTTTTTCATATGGAAGCATGGTTAGAAAGAAACAAAAACTGTTGCATAGCACTGCCCATTTCTTCTCTTACATTATATTTTGGTATTAACATGATTACAGGCAGACGTGGCTTGTTAACATTAATTAACTTAAAAAAAAGAAATTAATTACGTGCGTCAACAAGTCCATGAATTTTAGTTCCACCCTAAGCCCTCTTGAGCTTGAGAATTTTTTCTATATATAGGCTGAGCATGAATGACATCTGATCATCAATTATGCAAATCTTGTTGTGCATACTTAAGTCATTTTGCCAAAATTCCCTTTTTGCATCACCTTTTAAACCTCTTGTGTATACTTCTGTAATTGTGGTAAATTTTTGATCATTGGCAGCCACTTCTCCACACTGCTTCCATACATATTCTCAACTTCTTCTCGCTTTTACTGTGTATTCCTTTTGTGCTCTTTAAAACGGTACCTTCTATATATATATTTATTGTCATTAGGCTAAGTTACCGCTTTTTTTCCATTTTTATACTTCCTGCCCTTGATTAATTTGACCTGCTAACATTTTGTTTACAGGGCCTGCTATTAACTCTGCACAATTTATTCTTATGGTAAAAACTTCTTCTTCACTCTTATTTTTCCTTAACTTGACGCATATGGTTTGTTAAATACTCCCGTCTGTCAAGGAATTTCTACTCATGAAGGTTATGGCTTGGAAGATTACTGAAATTTTGAAAAATGTAGTCTACTTCTATATTCAAATATATCAAGCAGTAATTCAAAATTAGCTATTGTACCTTTTGCACTATTATATGCAAGGTTGAGCAATTCTCTGTCCTCATATAAATCAGCAAATTTAAACTCCATGCACCCTGATTGTTTTGTGCCTAGAATATCTCCGCTACCCCTCAGCATCATATCCTTTTCAGCAATATAAAATCCATCTTGTGACTCACACATAATCTTTAACTTTGAATACGAACTTTTACTGAGATTGTCATATAACAGTACACAAAAAGACGGTTTATTTCCTCGTCCTACTCTACCTCTTAACTGATGTAATTGCGATAACCCGAACTGCTCTGCATTCTCTATAATCATAATAGTTGCATCTGGTACATCTATGCCAACTTCTATCACAGTGGTTGCAACAAGCAGAGAAAATTCATTTCTCTTGAAGGAAAACATCACTTGATCTTTCTGCTCTTGAGTTAGTTTTCCGTGTATTATTCCGACTCTATCAAAAAATGTCTTTTGTAGTTCCTGAAAGCGCATTTCTGCTGCGGCAATATTGAGTTCTTCGTTTTCTTCTATGTATGGACAAATCCAATATGCTTTTTCGCCTCTATTTATAGCATTTTTCAGTCTTTGAATAATATCTGATACTTTTTTAACGTTCATAATAACGGTTTTTATTGGCAATCTAGATTTTGGTTTTTCCCTTAAAATAGAACATTCAACATCACCATACATAGCTTGCTGCAAGGTTCTTGGAATGGGAGTTGCAGTAACAAAAAGTATATCGGTATTTTCTCCTTTTCCTACCAACCGATTCCTCTGTATCACTCCAAATCGCTGTTGTTCGTCTATGACTGCGAGTCCTAAATTTTTAAATGTAACGTTAGCTTGAAATAATGCATGAGTACCAATTACTATATTTAAAATACCACTTGCAAGTTCGTTCATAATAATCTTTCTTTCCTTGCGCGCAGTTTTACCGGTAAGCAAAGCAACTTTTATATCAGTACAAGATAGAGCTTCTTCGATCCAATTATAATGTTGCTCAGCCAAGATAGTAGTTGGTGCCATTAGAGCTGCTTGCATGTTATTTTCTACCACATTCAGCATCGCAAAGAGTGCAACTACAGTTTTGCCACTCCCAACGTCACCTTGCAGCAGACTTACCATGCGGTATCTGGATTTTTGTCTTTCTGAGATTTCATCTATCGCTCGAATTTGATCATTTGTTAATTGGAACGGTAATTCATTTAAGACCTGCTCTTTGTATTTACTCAATATTATAAATTCTTTTCCCTCTTTTTTTACATGATTTTCCCTTGCAAGCTTTAGTGCCAACTGGTACGCAAATAGCTCATCATAAGCAAGTCTTTCTCTGCAAACTTCTGCTTCTGCGAGTGAGCTCGGTCTGTGCAATCTTATGATGCTTTCTTTCCAATTCAGCCATTTCTTTTGCTTGATTAATGTTTCATCTATCCACTCTGGCAAATCAGGCAAATCTTTTAGATTAGAACTTATTATGTTTCTAATGCTCTTGTTAGTAATACCGCGACATAATTGGTAAACTGGCTCTATGCAGGCTATTTCTTTAAATTGATTGATATCAGATAACATATAATCTGGGTGAGTAATTTGCCAATGTTCGGCAAACTTTTCAAGTTTACCACTGATTACTATATCTGTTCCAACTGGAAATAATTTATACAAATATTTAACTGAGTAATTAAAAAAAACTATAAATAAATACTGACTTTCACTTTCAACGATTATTTTATATGGCCTACCTCTAACAGTGGGGCGCTGGTGCTCATACACTTTTGCCATAAAAGTTGTAAATTCTCCTACTTGAGCATCAGGTAGTGATTTACTTCTATCCACATAACTGAGCGGCCTATAAAACAGCAAGTCCATTACTCTGTCTCCACCGCAAAGTTTAGGCAATATTGCGGAATGAAACTTTGGTATATTCTCAATTTTACTATTTAGAAAAGTCAGCACACTTGACTGCTCATCAACATTCATACTGTGTAAAACCGTTTATTCATAATAGAGCCTTACTAAAATCCTGTCACCCTATTATGACTGTCTATGTTAAGTATATTATTGACATATTAACTATTTTTATGTATTATTATACTATCAGCAATTCATATCAAAGTATTAACAATGAACAACTCTACACAGGAAAAAAATGAAAATCCAGTCGTTACACTAAAAGCTCAGGCAGAAAAGTTTGATTTCAGTAAGTTAAGAGCTCCAAGAGATAATAAAGCAGCAAATTCTGGTGAAGCTATATATAAAGATTTTGACAGAATGGACTTTGTTATTAAAGACAGAAATATAGACAAAATCTTAATTAAAGCGCTGGTAAACAGAAATAAGGAAGGATTTGATAAGATTTGGGAAGAATATTGTGAAGATCCGGAAATCCCTAGTGATAAAAAAACTGATCAATATAAAGAAGAGATTAAAAGATTTTACGATTTAGGCAAAGAACACACGCATCTATTACCGAAAGAAGGAGATAAAAACAAGAGTTATCGTGCATTTGCAAAAGAAGTTTTTAAGGAAATATTTGAATATGCCAACGCTCAGGTTCCAAGTGACTCTATCTTAGAGGAATTGGTTACCAATTGTAATCAGGCAGGGTATGAAGCTGGTGTATTTATAGAATCTCAATTTGCACTTAGCCAACATTCATTGAAAATACTCTCACCTAAAAAAGTTATAAATATCTATTATGTTGACCAAAATAATGTGAGTGTTAGATCTGATATGACATTACCAATACTCTCCCAAGAGAGTGATGTTCAATTAGGTGACAAGGTATGCGATCTATCCAGCTCACTAGAATTTACACTTGAATCTCAAGATGGGAAAGATGATGTGATATATAAAGATGGCAAATTGTCACTTACTGTGCCTAGAAAATTGAGAGATTACAAAATTGATGGCAGAAGTTTATTTGATACCATTAAAGAATATTTCTACAAATTCTGCGAGAAGTTAGGATTCAAGTTTGAAGTAGAAATAGAACACAATTTTGAAGAAGAAGATTCTTTATATGAAGGTGAGGAGTATAACTTTGAGGGAGCACGTCTTGTGTTTCAAGAACAACCTCAAAACTATATAGAAGATCCAGATGTGGATCCTCTTAATAAAAAACGTGAAATTTCACCTTGATAATATGTACTAGACGCAACTTAATCTGACAGAAAAACTAATGTCAATCTCTATGTTTGATGCTACTAATATTTTTCTAAAAAGCAATATGCTTGCTATCAAGAAAAGTCTGCATAGCAATATTTACCTAAATGAGGCCTTGTCTCAATTCCTAAATATAGCTGTGATTTTCTGGTTTATCATAGCCCATATCAGTCAAAATGCGCGATAATAGCACCATCAAAGAAAGATATATTAAAAAGATTAGCGGCAGTAATTGCAGTTTTCTCTGTTTGCCATAGCAACTCTTGAGTAGGTATCAGTAATAATGATAATCTATATATCTGCTATAAAACCTCGAGATCCGTAGAATAGGGCTGACTAAGGTTCTCATACATTCCTGTATGCTGAGAACATAAAAGCTCTTTTGATTCTATTCCTAAATCCTCAAGTATTTGCTCCTGTTCAGCTATAAGTTCTAATAGCCCTGTTCCACTTTCACTTACTTCACTTCGTTCAAGACACATAAGTTCTGTTAACTCTGCTATGTCTTCTCTAGAAAGCTGATTTTTTTCAGAAAAAGTTGCTTCACTCATATGGTCCTCTTTTTGATATAAAGAGTATCTTATACAAGAGAATAACTAAAATAATCTAAACTCTTGTGTCATATTTGTAGCTTGGTGTAGTTATATGGTACATTTCAGATAAGAGTACTGATTATCTAATTGTAGGAGAAGACCTAGTCAAAATATAAAAAAGCAGTGGAATTTGGGGTGGTAAATTCAGAAGTGTCTGAATAACTGTGTGAACTAAGTTCGGAGGAGAATAGTATCAAGAAAGGAGAAAATTATATGGTCTTACCTTTATTGATGTATTAATTGAGAAGAGTTCTTAAAAGTTAATGTTTTGTTAGTTGTTTCATACTAAAATAGGCATATATAAATAATTAGGAGAATGTTATGCGGTCTAATTCCAATTCACTTAATAAATACGGATATGTATCTGATGCAAATGGATTGTCTCACCAACAAATGGGAATGTATGATGATTTAGGAAGATATGAAGTTGCTGATGAAGATATGATGTACCAAAAAAACTATGGTATTATTGGTGATAGTTTAAAAAAAGTAACAAATCTGACTGGAGATACAGCAAAGAGTATAGCAGATTACCTTATTAAACCTGTTAGTGATCAGGTTGCAAAGCAAATCGTTGTTCCATTAGGAACGGAGATTATAAGTAAAATTGTCGTACCTATTACAAAGAAAGTTGCAGAACAAAATCAAGACATGATAAAAGAGCTAACAGATAAACTCATGGTTCGCGTGGAAGATTTTGCTCGGTTACAAATAGAAAAATTAAAAGAAGACGTAAAGCAAGAGATAACATCAATACCAGGTAAAGTTTTAGAGAAGATAAAACCTTCTTCATGGCTTCCATGGAAAGCAGAAAGTTTGGATGAAGCTTATTCTGACACTTATGTACCAAATGATATAGATGAATTTGCATGGTAGAGCTTCAAGGTTTAGCAAAATGTTTTTTGGTTTATATTCGCTTGAGGTTAACATCATTGGCCTTAAGCTTTTTTTAATGCTAAATGATCTTACTGTATATCTACAAATTCTTCCTGTGATTTTCAACTCTAGAGGTTATGCTTAAATTATAATATCTACCAAAAAAATAGTCATTTTGCTTGGATATTTGATATAATTTAGATCTATTAAAGCAAAAGCATGAATGAAGTAATAACATTTGGTTGTCGTCTAAATTTCTACGAGAGTGAGTTAATCAAAGAAGCATTAAAAAAAGCAAAGAGAGAAAATGTTGTTGTAGTGCATAGCTGTGCAGTGACAAACGAAGCAGAACGCCAAGTGAAGCAAAAAATACGTAAGATCTATAAAAACGACCCAAGTAAAGAAATTATCGTAGTTGGCTGTGCCGTTCAATTAGATCCTAAATCATATAGTGATATTCCTGGTGTAAGTAAAGTGCTAGGTAATCAAGACAAGCTAAGAGCTGAAAATTATCTACTAAATAATGATGAAATCTTAGTCAGTGATAACCAAGTAGAACCTATTCTCATTAATGGATTTGAAGATAAATCAAGGGCATTTATTGAAATTCAAAATGGTTGTAATCATAGTTGTACATTTTGCTCAATTACTGAGGCAAGAGGAAATAATCGATCTGTGCCAGTAAACAATATTATAGAGCAAATTAAGATTTTTATAGAAAATGGGTATCAAGAAGTGGTGTTTACAGGTGTTGATATTACTGATTTTGGTACAGATTTGTTTGGTAAGCAATCACTCAGTTCAATGATTAGAAGAGTTTTAAAGGATATACCACAGTTAAAGAGACTAAGACTTTCCTCTATTGATGTTGCTGAAGTTGATGATGAACTAATGGATTTAATAGCTAATGAGTCAAGACTTATGCCTCACTTACACTTGAGTCTACAGTCTGGTAATAATTTAATACTAAAGAGAATGAAACGTCGTCACAATAGAGAACAAGTGATAGAATTTTATCATAAAATGAAGAGCTTAAGACCTAATATAGCATTTGGCGCTGATATTATTGCTGGATTTCCAACAGAAACTGATGAAATGTTTCAGGATACAGTTGATTTACTGAAAAAAATAAATGTAGTTTATCTACATGCTTTTCCATATTCAGAGCGGAAAAACACACCTGCTGCACGGATGCCACAAATATCAGAGAATGTACGTAAAGAACGAGTAAAGCATCTAAGAGAAATAAATAAAGAAATGATGAGCAGTTTTTATCAATCTTTGCTCGGCACTGAGCAAAGCGTTTTGGTTGAGCAGAATAATATTGGTAGAACAGAAAATTTTGCATTAATAAAACTTACATCAAGAGTTCAAGCTAAAAGTATTGTGAAAGCTCATGTTAAAGGAATAGAAAATAATTGTTTAATTGGAAATATTATTTCTTAATTTTTGTACATTAAAGGAATATATGATATAGTAGTTATACTATAAGTGATAATTCATTTATGATAATTAGAATATCTATTGCTTTATTTTTCATCTTCGTTCCGTGTGTCTATTTTTTTATTACTTATATCAGTAACAATACACACATTGAGCAAGTGCAGCCCTTAAAATTAGAAACGGACAATAATGAAAGTGTGATACATTCTGAAGAAGTTACTGAAAAAGAAGTGCCAATAAAATGTCAAGAACTTGAAAGTAGTTCACCTTCTGTTTTCCAAGTAGCTAATCAGAAAAATATATGGCCAAGTATTGCAGATCAAGCTGAACCTACAAAGGAAAAATCAAAAAAACTTGATTTCTATGTTAGTGCTAATGGTGGTAAGATATATTCTGATAGCTCAGAAGTATTTGTGGAGGGTATACGTGCAATAGGAAAAAGAATTCTTGCTTTAGCTGAGGGCCGTTATGGTGGTTTTCTTTTAGACCTATTCTTAGGAGATGAAATTAAAAACATAAAAAAATTTAACGGTAAAATTGATTTTCAGTGGCTTAGCAGCATATCTGTAGGTTACTATGCTGGAGAAAATGGCCGAGTTGATTTTGAGACCATGTATTCTAAAGTCAATATTGAAGATAGTAACTCTCCTCCGGTATTTGATAAATCAGCAAGTGTATCTGCATTCTTATTAAATTTTTACTATAACCCTAATGTTCAAAATACTCAATTTGCTCCGTATATTGGTCTTGGTATAGGATCAACAGTTTTTAGATTAAAAAGGATTGATAAATCATCTAAAAATTTAATGCCACTGAATGTTCCTTGGCTTGTTTATCAAATAAAGCTTGGTGTTGATTACTCAGTAATTCCAGAAGTTAAAACCTTTCTCGGCTATCGTTACTTTAATATTCCAACACCTATTGCAGACGATATATCCACTCATAATATTGAAGTTGGTTTGATGTTTAATTTTTAGTAATAATATCTTTTCAATTCTAATATCCTGATTTCCATTCAGAAATTTGATAAATCTATCCATATCTTTAATCTTATGGCCATATCCTTTGTGATAGCCTGAAGATGGTTTCTGTTTCTTTTTTCCTTTTCTTCCACAAATATATTGGTTTTATGCTCACTAAATTGGTGAGCATGTTACAACGTTTTTGACGACGAAAAGACTGGATAGCTACTTTCATGACAACCATTTAGTTGTCTTTTCTCGTCTATCTTATTTTGTCACTCTGCTGAACAGATACTAAAGTACTAGCTTTTGTGGGTTGATGCACAATTCTATCAGAAGTTTTGTGACTATAATTGCAGAAAACATCGAGCATAAAACTCCTATCGATAAAGTGATAGAAAATCCTCTAATTGCTCCGCTACCAATAATGAACATTATTCCTGAAGCAATTAGTGTAGTGAGGTTTGAATCAAGAATTGTTTTTATTGCGTTTTTAAATCCTTCTTCAATGGCACGAGCTGTTCTTTTTCCTGCTCTTATTTCTTCGCGGATGCGTTCAAATATTAAAACATTTGCATCCACTGACATGCCAACAGTTAGCGCAATTCCAGCAATTCCAGGGAGAGTAAGAGTTGCTTCAAGTAAGGTAAGAATGAGTAGTATAGAGATTACATTAAAAACGAGTGCAACAGACGCTAATAAGCCTAATTTGCCGTAAGTAATGATTATAGATAAACCAACGGCTATGATAGAGATTATTGCTGCAATTTCTCCTGCTTTTATTGACTCTTCTCCAAGGCTTGGACCAATGTTTTTTTCTTCAATTATTTTAAGTGGTGCAGGTAGTGCACCTGATTTTAAAAGTATTGCAAGTTCACTCGCTTGTTTTTCAGTGAAATTACCGCTAATTTCTCCCTCTCCATTTAGAATAGGTTCACGTATTGTTGGTACAGTTAAGACTGTGTTATCTAAAACAATTGCAAAAGGCTTTCCTACATTTTCTTTAGTAATTTTTGCAAATTTTTTACTTGCTATGCTGTCGAATTTGAAATGTACTGTTGGTTTACCTAAATTGCCAAATCTAACTGATGCGTTAACTAATGAATCACCGCCTATTTCAGTTTTGCGGAATATCGGGTAGGAATTACCCAAAGAATCCTTGAGCATAATCGTAGTGTCATGATCGATATCTTGCATTTTAGCTACATTGGTGTTTGCCAAATGGAAGGCCAGCTTGGCTGTTTTGCCAAGCAGAGATTTTATCTGCTGAGTGTCTTCTACTCCAGGAACTTGGACTAATATCTTATTTTGTCCTTGTTTTTGCACACTTACTTCCTTAGTACCAAGCTTATCTAAGCGTCTTTGAACATTAACTATTGACTCTGAAACTACTTCATTGATTAATGAATTCTTATAATGCGGTTTATATGAAATGAAAATTGCAGTATTTTTTCTACTCAATTCTAAATTTGGGTTTATTTTATGTATTAACGTTGAAACTTTTTTGTAATCATCAATATTATTTAAAGTTACAACCACTTGTTTATCGTTTTTTGCGCTAAATTCAATCTTTTGTGTTAACAGACCTTCTTTTATTTCATCGGTTAGCATGCTTAGTTTCTCTTTGAAGTAAAAATCTAAGTCTACATTTAGAAGCAGAGATGATCCACCTTTCAGGTCAAGCCCTAAATTTATTCTCTTTTTTGAGGTAAAGAACTTATTATCAATAAAATTTGGCAGTATTATATATAAGGACAGCAAAAAAATTAGTAACACTGAAAGAGATTTAACTATTATCTTGTTTGGCATAAATTTAAACTATATTAGTGCATTGTAGACCGAATAGTTGCTAATCACAAGCACCTAAAAGATTAGGACCGCCTAAAGCCCTGATCTATAATTGATGGTCTGCGTTTGTTTTTCTAAAATATCATTATAAATCCATGAATGAGGTTCAGAGGTAGCTTTAAGATTCTCTATTTGTTTATTTTTTCTAATGCTATCAATCGGAAGGTAAATGCATAAACCAAGTATTGAGAAAGTAACTATGGTAGCTGGTATGTGAATAGCAAGAAATTCACTATAACTTGGATCTTTCCAACCGAGAGGACTAGATAGAGAAGGATGAGAGGAAAATCTGGGAATTGCTACTACTGCACTTAATGCTGTTAGAATAATAGCGACAGTAGTACATACAAGAGGTAAAATATTCTTTTTATTAAATCTGCCATTAGAATCTTTTAAAATATCAAACATACATACTCCTAGATTACTAAATGTTCGTGATACTAAGGGCTAATTGTAAAATGTTCAATAACTAAATTGGAGATAATAAAAAATGGGCATAGAATATAGACATATAATATGAAGGATATATGCTAGTTAAAATAGGTACGAGAGGAAGCGACCTTGCGCTCATCCAAGCTTTGGAAGCAAAACAAAGATTATTAGAGTCTTTTCCTAATCTATCCGTTGAGATCATTAAAATCAAAACTTCTGGTGATAAATATGCTAATGTAACCCTTGCTGAAATAGGAGGTAAAGGACTGTTCCTCAGGGAGATTGAGGCTGAATTACTCAAAAATAATATAGATATGGCGGTTCATTCGCTAAAAGATGTACCTGCGTTTTTCTCGAAGGACTTAACAATTCCTTGTGTTTTAGAGAGGCTAAGTCCATGTGATGTATTTATTTCTCATAAATATAAGAGCCTAAAAACTTTGCCACAGCAGGCTACAATTGCAACTTCTTCAATAAGAAGAAAAGTTCAGCTGTTAAATCTCAGGCCAGACTTAAATGTAGTGCCACTGCGTGGAAATGTGACAACTAGACTGCAAAATCAGAATTTTGATGGAATGATTTTAGCTGAAGCAGGGCTGATAAGATTAAAAAAATATTACTTAATTACAGAGGTATTGCCACCAAAAGTCATGTTAAGCGCAGTAGGGCAGGGGGCAATTTGCATTCAATGCCGAAAGAATGATATAAAAGTTATCGATCTTTTAGAGAAAATTAATAATAATATGTCTTTTATAAGGGCAAAATCAGAGCGCAGTTTCATGAAGACAGTAAATGGTTCATGCTTTACGCCGCTTGCAGCTTTAGCAGAATATGTGAGTGAAAACATGCTACATCTTTATTGTATGTTAGCGGGCGAGAGAGTTATATACTTTACTGAACGCACTTCGTTTGTAGAAGATGCAGAAAAAATGGGTATGGATGCAGGATTAGAGTTAAAATCAAAATGCTTATAAGCTTACCTAAAGTATGTGGAATCTACCGTTATAATGTTTTAATGTCTAAAATGACTTGGTTAAATGTTGGTGGCCAAGCTGATGTACTATTTAAGCCACGTGACATTGAAGATCTAATGTGCTTGATAAAAGATGCGGAGTTACCAATTAGCGTTATCGGTGCAACATCCAACATAATAATTCGAGATAGTGGCATTCGAGGAATAACGGTGAAATTAGGTAAGGAATTTGCGTATATTAAATGTAAAGATAATAGCTCCATAGTTGCAGGTGGTGCTGCACTGCTTAGTAACCTTGCCTACTTTGCAGGGGAACAGCAAATTAGTGGGCTTGAGTTTCTTGCTGGAATTCCAGGAACAGTTGGCGGTGGAATAGAAATGAATGCAGGTGCATATGGTAGTGATATTGCGAGTGTTGTAAAATTTATAAGGGCAGTGAATCTAGAAGATGGAAATTTATATGAATTCTCCAGCGAAGAAATGGGATATTTTTATCGTGGACATAGTCTAAAAGGCAGGTGGATTTTTATTGAAGCTGAATTTAAAGGAGTAAGTTCAGAGTATGAGCTTATATTGCAAAGATTGAAAGAAGTTATTGATAAAAAAAATAAAAGTCAACCAGTAAGAGGAAAAACTGCTGGTTGTATATTCAAAAATCCAATAGGCTGCAAGGCATGGAAACTGATTGATGAATCTGGCTGCCGAGGATTAGATAATGGTGTAGCTAAAATTTCTAAGAAACATTGTAATTTTCTACTCAATTACAATAATGCAACTGCACTTGACTTAGAAAACCTTGGCAACAGAGTAAAAGATGCAGTAAAAGATAAATTTAACATTGAACTTGAGTGGGAGATAAGGGTTTTGGGTAGGTAACTTCTAACCTTCTCTAATATGACCTATTTCAATTGAGTACACTTCAATTTAAGTCCAAGGTACACTATTTTGCGAGGATAATTTATGCTTCCTTTGAAGAAAAGCATTCTTTTATTTTTTCAATTACCGGCTCTATAATGTAGTGATTTATTTTCTTAATCATAGGTTCTACAATCATATTTCCAACAATAAGGCCTGTAATTGGGGCAATAATTCCTATTGTCGCACCCATCAAAACTGCTGATCCTGTATTTAACATTACACCAGGAAAAATAGCACCTATAGCTGCACCAAGACCAATCCCGATTGCAGTGCTAGTAACGCCCATACAAAATATAGGGAAAGTGCATTCTCGATTTACTTTATCTTCCTTATAATCACAATATGTAAGGTATGCGATAGATAATATTGTAGAAACAGCAGCAATAATTCCACCTATAATGGAAGGTGATAAAATTGCGAAACTTGGACCAAGACCTACAAGCACTCCTATTGAAATATTCATTCCCATTAATATTCCAACAAGGATTAACTCTTCTTTAGTTTTTTTATCCATACCCCTCCTTAACACTTAATTAATAATAAAATGTTACTCATCTTTACTTAACCTGTAAAGTTATCTTAACCTAATTTCAAAAATTATTGTATAATATCATTTTGAGGTTTTATTTTCAATGCGCAAACTTGCAATACTCTTTTCTATACTGTTTGCGGTAATTGCTTACTATTTAAACAATGAAGTAATATTTGAAATAGCAAAGCTATTTAGCGATATATTCATCAGTCTGTTGAAATTGATTAGCTTACCTTTAGTTTTTCTATCTATAGTGTCCACAATTTCAGGGCTTAAAGACTCAATTGAAATTAAAGTATTACTTAAGAAGACGCTGTTTTACACGCTGTTTACAACAATTGTAGCTGCATTTGTTGCGTTATCTTTCTATTTATTCATAGACCCAGTAAGAAAAAATTTCATAAGCAACACAATAGAAAGTGTGAGTGACAGCAATCACAATTACTTTTCATACTTAAAATCACTCATTCCATCAAATTTTGTGCAAGTTTTTCTTGAAAATAACGTTATTGGCAGCATATTGATTGCTTTTTTGATGGGTGGAGCTATTATTTCGCTCTCAAAAGAAAAACAGGATATATTACACCAAATATTCTCTGCACTGTTTGATACACTTCTTAAAATTGCTCAAGGGTTGTTAAAGTTTATTCCTCTTGCTGTATGGTCTTTTATCACATGTTTTTTATACGAGTTAAAAGGTGGCAGCGAATTCCATAGTCTTTTTTGGTATTTTGCTTGCATAATGTCTGCAAATTTCGTGCAAGCATTTGTGATTTTGCCACTACTCATGTGGTATAAAGGTATATCACCAATTCAAACGATGAAAGGTGTTATGCCAGCACTTACACTTGCGTTTTTTTCTAAATCATCTAGTGCAACGCTGCCTACAACCATAGACTGTGTGCAAAATCAGCTAAAAGTGCCAAAGAAATTGTCATCTTTTATTCTACCAATATGTACAACTATCAATATGAATGCGTGTGCTGCATTTATTTTGATTACAGTGATGTTTGTTGCAGAGATGAATGGGCACACATTTTCCTTAAGTGAGATGTTCATATGGATTTTTTTAGCTACAGGAGCTGCAATTGGTAACGCTGGAGTGCCGATGGGGTGCTATTTTATGGCAACTAGTTATTTGGTATCAATGAATGTTCCTTTGTACATTATGGGATTGATTTTGCCTATTTATACAATCATTGATATGTTTGAAACTGCAATAAATGTGTGGTCTGATATCTGTATAACGCAGATAATTAATAAAGAATTTCAAACTCAAGAATGATATTAGATAATACAATAATAAAAGAATTTGAAGAGGTTGGTGCGATTTTGCACGGACATTTTGTACTCTCGTCAGGGCTGCACAGCAACACTTACATACAATGCGCTAAAATTTTTGAAAATCCAAGCAGAGCAATGAACGTTTGTGAGCTATTGGCGAATAAAATAAGAAAAGAGCTTATTGAACCCATAGATTTAATACTATCTCCTGCGATTGGTGGAATAATCGTGGGTTATGAGATTGGTAGACAGCTTGGAATCCGAACAATATTTTGCGAACGTGTTAATGGTAAATTTGAATTACGCCGTGGATTTGAGATTAAACAAGGTGAGAAAATCTTACTAATTGAAGATGTGATTACCACAGGTAAATCTTCACTTGAAGCAGTAAAATGTGGAGAAGAGAAGGGAGGTAAAGTTGTTGCTGAAGCTTCTTTGATAAAGAGAAGTAGTGAGACAAAACTACCTTTTTCTGTTATATCTTTGATTGAACTAAACATTCAAAACTATAGCGAGAAAGAACTGCCAAGTGAATTAAAACAATTACCTATAATGAAACCTGGAAGTAGAGAATATTTAACAAAGTAATTCTATATATGGCTCAAGTGGTTCAGTAACTTTTACGTGTTATATTTTTTTCACCAAAGTTAGATATTACAGTTTATTTTCCCTGTATTCGTTCAGCAGAATGGCAAAATAAGATAGACAAATAAAGATATAAAGTAAAACAATAATAGGTGTCATTCCAGCGCGTGACGATGGAATCCAGAAAGGAACAATGGATCCCAGTGTCTGAGCACTGGGATGACAAGGTAGGAAGCACTGGGATGAAACCTTTTTGCTTCAATATTTTGCACAGTAGCCATGCAACTTGACAAATACTTTTCTCTTGATTTAGCTAAGGTTTTTATGAATTTTGCCCATAAAAACCCTGTTATAACTAAAAATACACTAAATCTTGGTTTTCACATGTTTCATCTCGTGCAGCAGAAAACAATAAGTCTGCACTCTCATTCAAACTATTTGCAGCAGTCTTTAAAACCTCAGATTTTGCTTCTATAAGTTCGCATTCAATCTTGTCTATTCTTGTATCCAAATCCCTATGTGCATTTTCGATTAACTTATTCATTTCATATTCTAGAAATTTGCTTGATTTTTCACTTTGTTCAGTGAGGAAATCACCTATTTTGCTTGTGATTTCAGGTTTGATAAGACTTTCAATTTTTTCTTCAGTGTATTTTTTTACTGCTTCTTCTACCTGAGTTTTTATTTCTGGCTTTAGCAAATCTGCAACTTCTGGTCCTACTTTTTTCACTGCTTTTTCAGCTGCATTTTTTGCTGCTTTTTCAGCATTTGCTTCTACTGACTTTACTGTCTTATCAATTGAAGTCGATATTTTTTTTTCTATTTGATTAGCTTTTTCGCTAGCTATTTTGTTAGCTTTTTCTTCAGCTAAAGTTAGCATTTTTCCTTCTATTTTTTTTACTTCATCTTGAGCTGCTTTTCTAGCTTCTAGTTTTAAATCGTTACCCATTTTAGATATTACTTGATTCGCAGCTTCTTTTGCTGTTTTGCTTATACCAAGAATTTTATCAAACATTCCTGCACGATACACTTGAGAGCCGAAGTTTGATTCGTCAGCCAAATTTTTGTAATTGTATTCTTTCATAATGTACTCCTTAATTTAAAAACTATACTAATATTAATATACAAGTACAAAAATTATACTAATATTAGTATTGCTTTTCAGGGCAGTAGTATAAATTTATAGTACCTTTTGAAAAAATTCATGACTTGACGGCAAAGAGCATTATATTGGTATCATGACTGACTTGGAAAAGATGAGAGAAAAACTGCAAAATCAAATTAATTATCATAATATCTTATATTATCAAAAAAGTAAGCCAGAGATAAGTGATGCTGAATATGATGAACTGAAAAAAAAGTTAGCTGCAATAGAGCCAGAAGCTTATGCAACACAAGATAGTGTTGGTGCTCCGCCTGATGAGAGATTTTTTAAGGTGGAACATCAAGAACCTATGCTTTCTCTTGAGAATGCTTATGATGAACAAGGTGTAGAAAAATTTTTGTCTAAAATAAAGAGATTTTTAATTGCAGATGAAATAGAGATATTATGTGAGCCAAAAATTGATGGATTGTCATTTTCTGCAATTTATGAAGATGGGAAATTTGTTAAAGCTGCAACTCGAGGTGACGGTTTTGTAGGAGAGGATGTAACTCACAATGTTGCAACAATAAAAGGCTTTCCTAAGTTTTTACAAGATGTGCAAGGAAGACTAGAAGTAAGGGGTGAAATATATATCAGTAACAGCGACTTTTT
Source organism: Wolbachia endosymbiont of Oryzaephilus surinamensis (assembly GCF_025617515.1). Taxonomy (NCBI): domain Bacteria; kingdom Pseudomonadati; phylum Pseudomonadota; class Alphaproteobacteria; order Rickettsiales; family Anaplasmataceae; genus Wolbachia; species Wolbachia endosymbiont of Oryzaephilus surinamensis. The sequence continues at coordinate 92,599 of NZ_CP092526.1, forward strand.
AAAGTTAAATGAAAATAATGAATTCGCTAATCCTCGAAATGCAGCTGCTGGTTCTTTAAAGCAATTGAATGCGAACATTACAGCAAAAAGGCCTCTTAGATATTTTTCTTATTCTTTAATTGGTGGAATAGAGAAAAGTCAAAGTGAAGTACTAGAAAAACTTGAGAAACTTGGTTTTTGCGTAAATGAGCATCGTTCCTTAACAAGTAGTTTGAATGGAATGCTAAAGTTCTATAACGAGATCTATGATTATCGTTATAACTTGGATTATGATATCGATGGGATAGTCTATAAAGTGAATGATTTGGTGCTACAAAGTCGTCTGGGAAGTACACACAAAGCGCCACGCTCAGCGCTTGCATATAAGTTTTCTGCGGTTTATGCAAAGACAAAGTTAAATAAAATATTTATACAGGTGGGTAGAACGGGGGTTTTAACTCCAGTTGCAGATTTGGTACCAGTCAATATTGGCGGAGTGCTAGTTAGCAGAGCAAGTCTACATAACCAAGATGAGATAAAACGTAAAGACATAAGAGAAGGAGATGTTGTAACAATTAAAAGAGCTGGAGATGTAATTCCTCAAATTGTCAAAGTAGATGAAGGTTCTCGTCATGCAAATATGCCTGAATTTGTGTTTCCTGACATATGTCCTGAATGTGGTAGTAAAGTGCAGATTGAAGGAGTTGCAGTAAGATGTCCTAAAGAATTTAATTGCAAGGCTCAAATAGTAGAAAAACTAAAACATTTTGTGTCAAAAGATGCATTTGACATTGTTGGCCTTGGTGAAAAACAAATAAAGTTTTTTTATGATCTGGAACTAATAAGACAAATTCCAGACATTTTTATTTTAGAGGAAAGATTAAAAGAGTTTTCCTTAAAAGAGCATCATGGTTGGGGCGAGAAGTCAATAGCTAATCTATTAAGTGCTATACAAAGCAGAAGAGTAATCTCTCTAGATAGGTTCATATTTTCTTTGGGTATCAGATTTATCGGCCAAGTTGTAGCAGAATTGCTCGCAAATTATTATGTATCTTATGATAACTGGTATAATTCGATGTCATCAAATGATGTTGAGTTGGTAGGTATAGATGGTATAGGAGAAAAAGTAGCTGAATCTTTAAAATCGTTTTTTTCTCAGGAACGTAACATTAAAATGTTAAATGATCTTACTGCATATCTGCAAATTCTTCCCGTGAGCTCCAACTCTAGCGATTCTTTTTTGAATAACAAAATTATAGTGTTTACTGGTAAGCTACGTGCTATGAGTAGAGGGGAGGCAAAAGTAAGAGCTAAAGTTTTAGGGGCAAAGATCAGTTCAAGCCTTTCTACTAAAACTGACTATTTAATTGCAGGAGAAGATCCAGGTTCAAAATATAAAAAAGCAATGGAATTGGGTGTGGAAATTTTAGATGAAGAACAGTGGAACAGATTGTGCTAAACACAACTTAATCTGACGGGAATGAATTAACTGATAGAAGAATTGAAAACTAATATCAGACTCTTATTTAATACAATTTATAGATGCGACAGAACCCTAAACTTTCCCTGTATCGGTTATAGGGTAGCATAAAAGATCTGTTCTGCACTAACATTAAAAAAAATTACTTAGCAACAATCTTTGATTATTCATTATTAATGATAGTCCAAGTAACACTAATAATAAGCCAACTAATAAAAACATTATATCAATTGTAATAAAACTGATTAGCAATGCACCAACCAAAGGAGAAATAATCATGAAAAAGTTTTGAATAGATTCGCTAAAGGCAGAAACTGAGCCTATTATACTTTGGTCAACTTCTGTCTGTAATAGACTAGCATATGGTACATTAATCAGCGCCCCCGTTATTCCAAATAAAAACCATATTAATACATAAAAATACACAGACAAATTTATATGATAAAAAGCTAATGAACCTAAAAGGAATAATAATAATCCACCAAGAGTTTGCCCTGCAGAAATCAACAGTATGTATCTAAAGCGCGTAATGTAAGTAGTAACTACTACTGCACCAACAACACTGCCCATTCCTATAGCACTTATTGCTATTGCATATATTGATGCACTAAAATTCATAAATTTGTTGAAAACTATTATATAAAGATCGAATATAAATATTATGGCAAACCTTAATGCACTATTAATAATAACAATTCTTAAAAGCTTATTGTTTTTAATTGTACTGGCAACATTTATTAGTTTCTTATATATAAAAGTCAATTTACTAATCTTATTGTTAGACAATTTTGTTTCTGTAATTTTCATAGGTAGACTAATAGCTTTGATAAAGCATGCAGATGCTAGAAAAGTTAAGGCATTGATAATAAACAAAAATTTTATATTGCAATACAAGATCAACAAACCACCAAATGCTGGACCAATAATTTTTGCAAGTTGACTTGAAGTATGCAAAAAACCTGATGCTTTTGGTAATAGATCATTAAGAACTAGTACTTTTAAGGCTATTTGCCTAGAAGGTAAGAAAAAACAACGGCATATTCCCTCCAAAAAGAGTAATAACAAAACTATTTCGTAATGATAAGCTAAAAAATATAAAATAATTGATAAAACTGCTCGAGAAATATCAGAATAAATCAAAATAGGTATTGGATTTTATTATCTACAGATACTCCTATAATTGATCCAAAAAAAACGCTTGGAGCTGCAATAATAATTTCAACAATAGCAAGCATTTGTGATGATAAACCAATATCATAAAAGAATAATGAGCCAATAATAGGTATTACCATCCAGTCACCTAAACTGGAAATAAAGTCAGCAATAACTAAGTTAATATAGTTAGTATTACTAATCAAGCGATTTGTTTTTACCATAATTTAATACTATTAAACTTTACATGACAGGTGATATGCTTTAGCTTGAAAGCCATTATTTAAATAAAATTTCGAACCCAAATGATTACTCATACTTACATCGAGGTGAATTTGATGGTAACCAATTCTTTTACTTTCTTCTTTGAGCCATTCAATTAGCTGGTGCCCGTAGCCTCTTGATCGATACTCAGGTAGAGTTACTAAATCATCGACATAAACATATTTTCCAAACGCAAACTTATAGAGTAATCTATACGCTAAAATAGCAATAAGATCATTATCTACGTATTTGCCAATAACTTTATATCCATTATTGCATAAAGACGTAAAATTAGCTATAAAGGTATCTTCGTTATCAATATGCACATATAATTCATTAATTAAATTATATAACTGTTTAGGGTTAATAGTTTGAGATATCATGTTAAATAAGTTGTTGTTTTAGCCATTCAAATTCTTTTATTTTTAACTCAGCTATTTGCCGTATATCACCTTTATTTTCATCATTTAGCTGCCTTAAAGTAGGATATACGTTTTCTTCATACCAAGTTTTAAGTAAGTTATATAAAACTTTTGTGTTATTGTCTTGAAATTCAAAACTTCTGTGAAATAATGACTTTTTTAAAAGATTATCTCGTTTAATTTTTAGCTCGATAGGGGTTCCTGGCATTACCTTCAATATGCTATTAGTTAAAAATTGGGGAATTCGATACCTACCAAATTTCTCAATTTTATCAAGCTCGAACTTTATACTTTCAATAGTTTGCCATGGATGCCACAGTATATAACTTGTTACAGTTTTTATATTATTTTTATCACATTCTTTAATAACTTTATGTAAATGAGCCTGATCAACTAACTTTCCAAAAATTTTTTTTAATGTTCTTTCATTGAAGGATTCTATTCCAATCAAAAAAGTTTTTACACCAGCATTTGAGAAATTTAAAATGGAATCTGCATCTAATACTTCGGACCTAATATTGAGTGCTATTGATATTTTGTCGCGAATATCATTTAGATGATCTGCTAGAATTTTAGCTCTATAGCTACACTCATATAAATTGCCACCAAATTCATTATCACTGAAAGCAAATCTTGTAATATTATGTACTTCATACAAGTAATGAATATCCTTTGCAGCTTCAGTTACATTACGCCCATACCAACCATGACCTACATCTTCATTATATGCACAAAAAGTGCACCGAGCATTACATCCACTACTACCTTCTATAGAAATAATACTATTTTCATAAAATTTGATGCTATTTTGTAGACCTCTAATCTGATAAAACTTATCAATATTGGCTTGAACATTTTCTGCAAGTGTTTGTACATAACTATCATACTGTATAAAAGAAAGTATTGATATCTTAGTCACAACAAGGTCAACAGCTTCATACTCCATCAGTTCCTCAGAAGCACTTGCTGCTAGATAACCGAAACCTATTATTACAACTTTATAACTTAATTTTATTAATCTTAACTCATCAGCTACTTTTTTTAAAACTATACCATAAGCATCAGTTTTGTTAAGAAATACAAGTATAAAGTAAAACTTTAGTGAGTTATTTGATAAATAAGCTAAGAGATCTACTTGTTTGCTAATTTTATAATTGGAATCTAATAAAGTAGTATTATAGCCTAAAGACTTAAGATATGTACTTAATGTAAACACCTACCTGTTACTACACGTTGCTTAAAATGTGCATCAAATAACTGTGGAGAATAAATTATTACTTCCCTGTCCATTAATATTAACCAAATAGACTCATTGGAGTTTCACACCTATGGCATAACCTACCTTCGTCAAGTTTTCTAAATTTATCTAACTTTACAGAATTAAACCATACATCATCTAAAGAATCACTTAGTATATTACCCATACATTGAGTTTTATCACTGACTCCAAATATACACGGATAAATGTCTCCTTTTTGTTCAATTGCGAATCCTGATATACCGGAGCCACAATTTCCACTACCAATAGTTTCTATTTTTGTGGAGTATTGTTTTGCAAGTCTTTCACATTCTGGTATTAATACATCAATTATTTCTCTATCACTTAAAATTATGTCAGAATATCCCTTAGACCTACCACAATTTTTCTGAGGAAAAAATTTAAATTTTTTTACCCCAAAACTTTGACCTATTGTAATAATATCTTTTAGTTCTGGAAAGTTTAGCTTGTTAACTACAGTATTTATCACAACTTCAGCAATTTCTGTCAGCTTTCTTATTCCCTTTAATACACTCCTATTGAATGATCCAAGACTTGCTCCTCTAATAAACTCATAAGTTTTAGATGTAGCACCATCTAAGGAAACTTGTATTTTTTTTATATTAAGTTCCCGTAATTTTGATACTACTGTTGAAGTAATAATACTTGCATTTGTACTTAACCCAAAGCCTAAATTCTTTGATAGAATAATTGAAGCTAGCTCAAAAAATTGTGGGAACATTAAATTTTCCCCACCTGTTATATAAATATCAAAAATCCCATAACCTCCTAACCTTTCTATAATACATTTCCATTGTTCAATGCTCAGAAGGAATGGATCTGCCTTAGTACCACCCTTACAATAGCAATGAATACATTTTTGATTGCATCTAGTAAAAGGTTGAAGGTGTGACCAGAAAGGCTTAATTATATTTTTTTTTTGGAGAATTTTCTTCAAAATGCTTTTTTATTTTAGGTACATCCTCCAGTAGGCTTATAGGGCGGTTATTAGTAGGCACAATGATGCCTTGTGATACAAGATCCTCAACAGCTTCGTTAAATTGAGTACAACTAATACCGAAATCTTTACTGAAACTTTTATAACCACTTTGTATTATATCCTGATACCTTGAAACTTGATAGATTAGTAAAACTAATGTATTTATTTTACCTAATTTATAAACTTGACCTGTTTTCTTATTTCTAAGTAAAGAACCAAAATACTCTAGCCTATATTGAAAATTAGGATTAATAATTAAAAATACCATAATACTAATACTGTACCTCACTTAAAAAGTAAAATTTCCACATGAGTAAGATTTGCATAAATGAAACCTTACTCATGTACCATATTTTAGCTAGCGCTTTGCTCAACTGTGCCCTTGTAACTAGTTGATCCAAGAGACAACGAAGCTTCTGTTATATCCTCATACTTTTTTATTTCTTCCTTAGTTGACTCTTGTGGCTGCATATTTGCTTCCATATAACCTCCATACTGTAAAATTAATTTACATAATGTAGTGATAAATTTAAAAGTCAAGCTACTATTTTTTATTCAGTACAATTATTTAGTAGATGACTAATCGCAGTGCTAAAGTTTTGTATACTTTTATTAGCAGGAAAAAATGCTATACACCCGAATTCTGGATTAAGGATGAAAAAAGAGCAAGAATATCAATAGCTTATAATTTAAACATTTACGATAGAAAAATTAATGGGCACCTAAATTTAAGCAGCAGGTATCTTAAAGCTACCAGTCAATTTAGTAAAATCCAAGAATTTCAGTGGCTTAGCCGTATGAGGCATGCAATAAACTGCCATTTTTAAATTTGATCGGACTTAGTTAAAAGAGTCAAGATTTTCAATAATTTACCTAAGATCTAATCCAGAATTCGCGTTTGTAAGGCTACTATAGTATTTCTAAACAGCAGAAAATAATTATGTGTGAACTTGTTTGTTATTTTGCTTAGAAAATACTACTGTGCCTTCTGCTAAGACTGTACAATAATCATTAAGTCTTTTACAAAAGATCCAGGAGCTTTTATAAACCATTATAAGTATATCTTAATGTTAATTAACTGTAAGATAGCCAACTCTACTCATAAGTCAATCCATTGTTTCAAAAAATATTTTAGCAAAATACCATAGAATTAGCGTTACACAGGATTCGATTATTTACTTTTTTATGAAAACGCAAAAAGTACGTACATTTGTGAGAACAAGCTGTCTAAAAATAGGGTTGTAAAAATCAAAGCATAAAATTATTGCAACAAAATTAGGCAGATTAGTTCATATATGAATTTAGCTGAAGTAAGCTAATGTGGGTAGTTTTAGCGTATAGTAAAATCACTATAATAAAAAGTTCGTATGTATCACATGGTAGACCAAACCATCCCAAAACAAACACTTCTCACAATAGTGGTTTTGGGTTCTGGAAATGGCTGTATTGGTTTAGTTTTAAAAATACAAACTATAATAAAATGCTAAAACATGCAAAAAATCTTGCCTTGTTAGATCTTTATTAGTCATAATAAAGTTGCATTTTACGTAATAAATATGTGGGAGTATTGTGTTAAAGACATTGAATTCTGTAAATTATTTTAAACAAGCAGTTAATCGATCTAAGTTAATAAGAGAGCAAAAAAAAGATACACTACCATCTAGTAGTCAACAAGTAACGATTGATTTAGATTTGCCAGAAGGTTTTACAATAGGGGAAGCAATCGGAGGAGGAGATTGTTTCTTTCACGCAGTTGCACAGGGACTTGAACAGCTTAAACCTCATAAGGGCTTTACTGTAAAATCTTTAAGACTTATTTGTAGGCTGTTTGCAGAGAGTCAACTTGATATTGACTCGTCGTGGCTTAAAAAAGCTTTAAAAAATGAATATAGAAGTATTTCTTATTATATTTCACGAATTGAGTTTACCGCAAATGATATTGAGAAAGGATCTAAAGTAATAGATAGATTAAAATTAAATGTACCTATATGGGGTCTACCAGAGATTGAGGGAAGAATAATTTGTATAGTATATAAGGTAAGGTTGCATTTTATTGAAGCAGCTATTAATTCTGATGGAGAAAATGTAATAATGCATCACATTATTGATAGGGAAGGTTACCAAAAGGATATATTAAATAGCGAGATTCTTAGTAAGAAAGTTTACTATACAAAAGACACTATACATATAGTAAATCAAGGAGATCTTCATTTTCAACCAATCTTAAGAGGGACAGTACAGCAAACGTCACTTTATTATTATAAAACCATGGCTAGTGAAAAAAAATTGGACAGTGAGTCTGTTTATTTTCGACAAAATTTCGAAGCAGAAATGAAAGATGTCACAGACAATCAAATGGACTGTGAAGATTATAAAGAATCTAGCCCTGGTGTAGAGGTGTTGCCTGATGAGTCAATAATGGAAGCAACAGTTGATTATGAAGACAGATTATCTGATGAAGAACTTCAGCATGAACGAAGTCAAGATAGTCCTAGAGTAACAAGAGCTTCATCTATAAGCAGCAGTAGTACATGGTATAGTGCATTGGTTGATTGTAGGTTAACGGTAGAGGATATAGGTCTTACAGATGATGAAATAGTGAAAAGAGCAACTTTTTTTGTTAAGACTTTTGTTAAAGAATTCGAAAAAAAACTATTTCAATACTCTGAAGAAGTAAAACCAGGTTCAAAAATAAAAAAAACAGGTAAAATATTAGGTCTGGCTGATTCAACTATAAAGAGTGCTATTACACCAGGTATGCGAATAATTCCTGATAAAGCAATTGAAATGATAGGTTGTCTTTCTGCAAAAGAGCATAAGAAAGGAGCAAAAAGTGTTTCTTCAACAGTTATGCCTTTAGGAGGTAGCACAAGAGAGATTTTAGTAGATGCTAGTTTGGAAATTTTTCAAAAATTTGAGGGGCAGTTTACTGGGATTATGGATGTTAGTAGCCTTTCTTGGGAGAGAGGGATTGAGAAATTAGCAATAGATGCTGTATCTAGAGTAATAAATTATATTTCAGATAATAAAGAAGAACTTTCCGTTGATCTTATAACAAAAGGTGTTGTTTTAGGTGAATCAAAAGCGAGAACATTTGCTAAGCAAGTTTTAAAAAAACCAGCGAAACTTTTTAAGTCAGAAGCATTTCAGTCTGGATATAAAGTGAAAGATAAGCAAAGTGGTAAAATTTGGATAACCCCAGAATTATATACAGGAGTAGGAATAAAAAAAGTAAATTATGATACTACTGAATATTATCAGTTGAGGAAACATGATAATGCTGAAAAATATGGATATAGACTTCCTTTTACATGGGAATTAGAAAAGTGGTGGGAGGTAGACAAAAAGTATAGGCTTGTTAACTTACCTAAAGAAGAAGAGTATGTGCATATTTTAAATGAGAAAAAAAAGAAAGAATTGGCTGATAATATATTAAAAGAGATTAATGGAAACGATCCAACGAAAAGAAAAGATATAGAAGAACTGTATGAAAAGATCAAGAATTTCCAAACAAAAAAAGAGGAAAGTGTACGTCCGTTTTTCTTTAATTTGGACCATTTACCACAATTCTTTGTAGAAAGAGGAAATATGTTAAAGATGTTAAACGAGAAGTTAGACATTGAAAAACAAGAAGAAATACCACGAATGGTCTTAATTCATGGAGGCTATGGAGTAGGAAAAAGTGAACTAGCTAAAAGTTATGCACATAATATAAAGAGTAAAGGTAACGTTATATGGATAAATGCCAAATCATGTAGCACTCTTTCAAATTCATTTTATAGTTTAGCTAAAAAATTAGGAATTCCTACAGAAGGTTATCAAGGTATACAAAAAATAAATTCTGGTATGGAAGGTAGAGAGCAAGTAGATTACAATGATGTTCAAAAGAAAAGAATTGAATCTATTGTTGATAATGTATATGAGAAACTTCAAGATGTGGAAAGTTATTTTATTTTTGACAACGCCAATCAATATGAGGAGATTAAAAAATTTTTACCGCCTTATGGTTTCATTTTTGGTGGAAAACAGCCTTACATCTTAATTACTTCTCGCAATAAGGATTGGAAAGAAGAGATAGAAAAGATAAATTTGGATAAAGGATTTTCTTCAGCAGAAGCCTTGATGTTTATTGAAAAAACCTTAGGAATAGATGATAACTCACACTTACAGATTGACGAGATGGTAAACTTAGTAAAGGTGTTAAATTATTTTCCATTAGCTTTGAAAGAAGCAACAAAATACATTAAAGAAGAAAATATTAGTATTAGTCAATACCTAGAATGCTATAGTAAAGTAATGAAAGAATCAAATCTTGATCGTCTGAAGAAACAAGATATCTCTCCAGAATTATTTACGACTTTGCAAATCAACTTTGGTAAAATAAAAGAAGAAAAAGATGTTGGACAACAATCGCATGATATTTTAGCCTCTATGGCTTACTTGAGTCCTGATAAAATTGATACAGCAGAAATTTTTCTTCATAAGAAATCAGAAAACGATCAGCAAAAGGTTTTGGATGCACTTAATCTACTTGATAAGTTCTCAGTGATTGAGTTAGAGGAATCAATAGCAAGAGTTCATATGGGAGTACAAAAAACAATAAGATTAGAGAAAGAACAAGCAGGAACAGAAGAAGAAATTTTAAGAGAGATTATGACATCATTTTGCCTTACAAATGCAAATCACGCTATATCTGTTTGGAGTCATGCAAGTAAATATTACAGGTTAGTTAATGAATTTATTGATTCTCTTTATGATGGAAGTACTATCTTACATTTACTAGCCAAAGATGGTAATGAGAAAGTTATTAAACGTATATTAAAGAAAGTAGATTCAAATAAATTAAGTAAAATTGTTAATGCTGTTGATAAAATGAAATTTACTCCTTTAGACTGTGCTGCCATGCATGGTCACTTAAAGATAGTTAAATGCTTTATAGAGAAAGGAAGTGATTTGGATGGAGGTAATCGCGACCTTAGCCCTTTACACTGGGCTACTCTATCTGGTCAATTAGAAGTAGTTAAGCATTTTATTGACAATAAATATTGGGAGGTTGATAAGTTGAGTGGAGAGGGTGGTGCTCCTTTACACTATGCTGTTATCAGTGGTAATATAGATATTGTTAAATATCTTGTAGAAAAAGGGGCCAATGTAAATCTACAGGATGAAAGTGCAGGGCCTTTACATTTTGCTATTGAGGAGAATCGGTTAGATATTGTTAAATACCTTGTAGAGGAAGGGGGAGCTGATATAAATCTACATGATAAAAATGATATGAGTCCTTTGCACTATGCTGTTATCAGTGGTAATATAGATATTGTTAAATGTCTTGTAGAAAAAGGTGCCAATGTAAGTTCATGTGATAGAAATGGTATAACTCCTTTGTACTTTGCTACTCAAAATGGTCGTTTAGATATTGTTATCCACCTTGTAGAAAAAGGTGCCAATGTAAATCTACAGAATAAAGATTATATAAGTCCTTTTTGCCATGCTGCTGAAAGTGTTAGATTAAATATTGCTAAATACCTTATAAAGAAAAAGGTGATGAGTATGAATGTAAATCTACATGATAAAAATAATATGAGGTTTGAATGTTATGTTACCGTGTGTGATCACTTAGATAATATTAAGTACCTTATAACGCAAAGAACTAGGGTAGATCCATGGAACAAAGGTAGTGTGAGTCTTTTGCACTTTGCTGCTATACGTGGTTATTCAAATGTTATTAACTATCTTGTAGAAGAGGGAGCTAATGTAAATGAAAAGGACAAAGATGGTATGAGTCCTTTGCACTATGCTGTCATATATGGTCACTCAGGTATTGTTGAATACATTGTAGGAAAGGGGGCTAATGTAAATGAACAGGATAAAAAAGATGTGAGTCCTTTGCACTATGCTGTCATATATGGTCACTCAGGTATTGTTGAATACATTGTAGAAAAAGGGGCTGATATAAATATACAGGACGAAGGTGGTATGAGTCCTTTATTTTATGCTCTTACCATTGTCATTGGCCGCCCAGATATTGCTTGCCACCTTATTGAATATTGTTCTTTAGTGCAAGAAGAAGTTAATGTGAAACTTAAACTCAAGAATTTTTTGCATGAAAGAAAACAGAGGAGATCTGCGCATTTAAACGAGCCTAAAAAAAGAAAATTAGAAAATATAAGTGCAACATTTGAAGAAAATGCATCAAATATACAATTGCTTCAAGGTAGTCAGAATCCACCATCTGACATGTCAATGCAATTTGAAGGTCTTGCTGATAGAACGGAAAGCATTGTTAATATAAATAGTGAGATGCCCGCATATTCATTTAATAGTGTTGCTGTAGAATCTGTGAATAACAAGAACTTAAAAGGAAGCTAATTTTACAGTAAGCTATTTAATTTCATTAGGGGAATTTAAAAAAAAACAGAGAAATAAAGTAATAAATTGATATAAAGAAAAGTTCGTATGTATCGCTTGGTAAACCAATCCATCCCAAAGAAAAGTCGGTTCTGTCGAATCTATAAATTGTGGTACAAGAAGATCGTTAAACTGGGATTATGGGAGTTATAGAGCAATTAGCATAGCAAAATTCTCAAAAGTAGAAACATTATCATTAGCCCCGATAATTTGTCTTTTTTGAATCATACGAATATTTTCTATGCCGGTAATGGTAATCTTTGCGGAGTGGAAGCTCTTAAAACCAAGCATTGGCTTTATTCGTTTTTTGATAAATCTATGATCTTGTTCGACAATATTATTTAGATATTTTATTTGAAAAACCATGATTCTACAATCTTCAGAAATTTCTGTATTCAAATCATCAAGAGCAGCAGTATTACTGCCGCTTTTATCAATTACTACTTTCTCAGGAAGGTTATTCTCTCTAAAGGCTTTACGAAAGAACGCAAGTGCCGCAGACTTGTCTCTACGAGCACACAACAGAAAGTCTACAGTATTACCAATAGTGCTCTGTATAGATAAACCCATTTGCCGTTTAATTTAACGTAGGTCTCGTCCATTCTCCAGCTACTGCCAACCTGCTTCTTCCTTTTCCTTACCGCTTCATCTATCAGTGGCACAAATCTGATAACCCACCTTTGTAACGTAGCATGATCAATTTTTGCTCCCCTTATACTCAGCATTTCTTCCAAATCTCGATAGCTCAAAGAGAATCTACATTTCATATATACAGATAACATTATTATCTCTGCTGAAAAGCTAAATCCTTTGAAATATGGCAATAATTTTGAACTAATACGAAACATCTTTGCTTTTTTTTTAGATGATCATATCACTTCTTTTCTACTTTCCTACAAATGTTACATACCAGGATTTATAGATGCGACAGAACCTAACGATCTTCTTGTACCACAATTTATAGATGCGACAGAACCATATTTCTTACCTTAAGTTATATATTTTTCACTGTTATTTGATTCACTACAGCTTCATCATTGCTATTCTCAAGTGACTTTAAAGGCTTATTACAATAGTGTATGATTGCGGCAACAACTAAGCAACAAGCTCCAACTGCTACGCCCACTGCTAGCATTTCTAAGTAAACTGCAATAGCTATTCCTGAAATAATTCCAGATATTCCAAGTGCAGAAGCAGCTAAAATATGCATTTTTTTATTTTGAGAAATCACATTATTTTCTTTCGGTTTACTTTTGCTATTGTCCTTAGTACTAACATCTTGCTTATGAGTAGGGGTTTGTTTTTCCTTCTTAGTATCAGCTAATATCACAGTAATATTGCTCTTATTATCTTCACTTTCGGATTCACTTCCTGATTCTACACCTTGTTTATTATCGCTTGCTGACACCTTTAATAAAGGTTGCTCTTCAGAAGAATAAGGAACAGAGTTACCACCAACAGTTCTAAAGTTGCTTTGATTTTCTGGTATAGTTACTGAACATTCCGCTTGTTCATACTCATTATCAGAAGAAATAGCATGTCTTTGTGTTAATGTTTGCAGTTGATCGCTTATTGTGGAAGTACTTTTATTTTCTGGGTTATTAAGCTGTATGCTCTTGGCTTGAACATTATCATATATTGTTGAGTTTTCAGTATTACCTACTGCTCCATTTTTTAGTAAAATTTCCTCTATTTCCCTATGGCTGCAATTGCCACTACATAAATCATCCGATGTGTGTCTAGAAATAGAAAGCGAGTCTAAAGGAGTTTTTCCACTTTTACTTACTACATTAACATTTGCTCCTTTTTCTACTAGAGTTTCAACTATTTCTTGATAGTCATTTACAATAGCAAGACATAAAGGAGTCATCCCTACATTATCCTTTTCATCAAACTTTGCTCCTGCATCTAGTAAGGATCGCAATATTTCTATGTGGCCTTTGCTAGCGGCATAATGTAGAGGAGTCCTACCATATTTATCCCTTGAATTAATATCTTCCTCTATCTCTATTAGAGCCTTTACTTCCTCTTTATCACCAATCTCAGCAGCATGGTGTAAAGTCCTATCTGCATTAACCTTTAACACGGGTGTTATTTCGCCTACAAATTGAATGTTACTATCTCCAATACTTGCTGAACTTTTCGGCTGTAATACTTGTATGAAATCCTCTTGTATTACATGCTCTTTACTTTCTTGTCCTAAAGCTGGCTTTTTAACAGTAGAAAAATTAGTAATAGCATCGACAGTTCTACTATTGGATTCATGACTTGTAAACAAGTCCATACTTACTTTATTCATACTATCTTTAGTTTCAATTTCCTCTGCCTGAAACTTAAACAGCTCTTCATCTGTACCAATAGTTGCGTAACTGTTACTATTATCTTCTGCATTAGATGGCGCTTGACCTTCTTGTACAAAACGTTGCATTACTCCCACTTCTGATAATCCTTTGATGATAAGATCATATGCATTTCTACTTGGTATATTTCTATCGTAATTCTGTAAATATTTTTTAATATTTTGGCTAAAGTACTTATTTATCTCTGCTAAAATTTTTTCCTGTTCAAGGGTAATTTCTTCAGGCTCATCAATATCTACGACGCTTGCGGCAAAATCTTCTAGGGTTTGTTTTAATTCGGGATAAAGTTCTATATATTCAATTAACTTCTTAGCTAAATCTTCCATAAATGGTTTAATATTCTCTTCTGTGATAGTATTTTTCTGTGCTTCTAGCTTTTGTTCTTCTTTTAAATAGTCATCATATTGTGCCAAGATTTCGGTACTAATTTCGTTTATACTATTAATAATTTGGCTCCATGTCCCTTGGATACAAGCACTACTACCTTCACCATATGTCGTTGCTGCTATATATATTTGTTTTAGAAGAACAAACTCTTTTTGCTCTCTCCAGACCTTTTCTATATCTAAGCCACTGATTTCTTTAAAGAGCTTATTTATTTTTTCACTATCATCTATACTATTTAACAATACATATAATTCTTTTTTCTCAAATTGTTCTTTATTCAAGATGTCACTATTTCCAAGTTCTTTTCTTATTACAGGTAATTTTTCTCTTACTAGTTCTGGGTTTTGTTCCATAAGAGTAACTAGCAATTGTTTTTTTTCTTCCAGCGGAACGCAAAAATTATCAATCAGTAGTTTTATATAACCTATAGATTCAGGTATAGTAATCGTTTCATTATTTCCATACTTTATCCTTGATGTAGGATATCCTGCGTCATATTCACCAAGTTCATTTTTTCTTAAGAATTTAGTTTCTAATGCATCTTTAGCTGCGTCGATTACAGTTTTTATAAACTCTTTATCGTTTGGTACAGGATTATTACCTAATGTTTTTTCCATCACACTTTTTTTGTCATCATCATTCAAATCAAGAAGTCTTAATCTTATTGTATCATTCTGATATTCTTTATTAAATAGTTCTATACTTTCTACGTAAGAAGATACTGCTTGCTTTAACTCTTCTTTATTGGCTTTTGTGGATTCAACCAGTTTTTTAGTTAAAAAATTTGTCCGTTTAACTATTGGACTTGTATGAACAGATTGATTATCTTGTGCAATGCGTTTATCCTCTCTTTCCTGATTCCTTTCTTCTGGAATCATGCCACGTTCAAAAAAAAACTTTTGCATCTCAGGATCATGAGTATAAAAATGAGCTAGTGTGTGTCCTTGCTCATTTCTTGAATTAATGTTAAAAGGATATTTATCAAAATCATCCAAAAAAGGCTCTATGACCTCTTTTGAATAATTATATCGCACAAGATGAAAGAAGAAGTCCTTTGCAACCTTTTTATCTAGCTTGCTAACATTACCGTTAGATTCTTTTCTTGCTTGAGACCATAACTCTTTCAGACGGTGACAAAGACCTGTAATGTTGTTTCCATCTGTAGAAGCAAATTTATCTATGAATTCCCAGCATTCCTCAGATTCAGCTAAAGCTTTTGCTTCTTTTGCACCAAAATTATCCCCAGTACAACAAAATACAGTAAGGTTTGTAAGATTACCATTAGCTAAAGCTTTTACTCCTGCATCACCAATATTATTCCTCATTAAAAAAAGTTGAGTAAGGTTTGTAAGATTACCATTAGCTAAAGCTTTTGCTCCTTCGTTACCAATATTATTGCAATGTAAATCAAGTTCAGTAAGGTTTGTAAGATTACCATCAGCTAAAGCTTTTGCTCCTTCGTCACCAATATTATTCCTCATTAAAACAAGTTGAGTAAGGTTTGTAAGATTACCATTAGCTAAAGCTTTTGCTCCTTCTTCACCAATATGATTGGACCATAAACAAAGTTGAGTAAGGTTTGTAAGATTACCATTAGCTAAAGCTTTTGCTCCTTCGTCACCAATATCACAATCTTTGAGAGAAAGTTCTGTGATATTTTTATTCTCTTGCAAAAAACTTATCAGTTGATTGATATCTACCCATACTTTACTTAAAGATAAGCTATTTCCTTTAACATACTCACTAAAATTCATTTTTACCTTGCCAATATAATCTAATTAATATTTTAATGAAGATTGCAGCAATTGTCAACTTTATTAATACATTAACCAAGCTATATTATAGTTTGCAGAAAATACTAGGTGTTTTAGTACCACAATGAATTGAATTATTGACTCTTCCTAAAATTGCAAAAAAGGTCGTACATTCATGAGAACAAGCCGCGTAAAAATAAGGTTCTAAAAATAGAAAATTTAAATTATTTCCATAATCTTAGGCAAAACAGTTCGTATGTAGATATGGATGAAATGTGCTAATGTGGCTAGTTTTAGCGTATAATGAAATCACTATATTAAAAAGTTCGTATGGTACACTTGGTAGACCAACTGATTCCAAAGAAACTTGTTCTCACGTGTAGCAGTTTTGGGCGCTGGAAATGGTCATATTATTTAAGTTATGAGTGAAATACATTATCAGGTTAACAATAATTTATTTGACAGTAACAAAGAAAAATTGAGGTAATGTAGAGAAAATAAAATTTAAAGATAGAATGAAGCTCAGCTCAAAAACTTAAATAAAATGCGTAGAAATAAAATGTCGAAATATGCATTAAAAACTTGTGTTTCTAATTTCCCTAATTATTATATAGTAAGCTTAGTATAGCGGGTTTGATTTTAAAAATAGTGAGGAGTTTTATGCTAAAAACTTATCATCTAAAAGAAGGGGTTAACTTAGAAGCTAATGAGCGGCTAGAAGAAACAGAGCAAGCTCAGACAACCTCTAAGGTAAATAAAGGCAAAAGTTCCCCTATAGAAGATCATTTTTCTGACCAGAGGTATTTGTATGAGAGAAAGCACGAAGGACTTAAAAGATTACCTAATCTAAAGCAAAAAAATCAAGTAGATGAAAGGTTAAGAGAGTTTACTGAATATTTTGTTGATGAATTTGAAGCCAAGCTAAATTGGTACCGTATAGTTCTAGAAGAAATAGATAAAAAGCCTGGCACATTGGCGGACGTAATAAAATCAATAATAACAGTAAGTGGGGCGGGTGTAGTAGGAGGAACTGTAGGAGTTGTAGGCTCTCTTGTTTTAGGAATGCCAGTACCGGCGGTAGCAAGTGCAACAGCAGGTGCAGGAGCAACAGGTGCAGGGAAATTAGGAGAAGTAGTAGGAAATAAAGTTGGTGCAGGAAAGCATAAAGGAAAAGCTGCTAGTTTATCGGATTTGGTATATCATTTTAAAAGAAAGGCAAATCAGCCTGAAGTAAGAAAAATACTAATTGAGGCTAGCTTTGATATTTTTCAAAGTTTTGAAATACAATTCATGAAAGCTACTGTAGAAAAAGGAAAAGAAACAAGAGCAATGATGAAATTAGCAAAAGATGCGGTATATAGAGTAATAAATCATTGTGCACAAAAAGAAGAACAAGCAAAGGATTTAACACTTGAGCTAATAACTAAAGGCTTAGTTTTAGGCGAATCAAAAGGAGGTACTGTATCTAAGTTTGTACCACAAATTCTACAAAAAATTTTAAAAAAAGCACCTAAACCAGGACGTACAGTAAAAGATAAACTTAGCAAAGAAGAGTGGAACACAGCGGAATTATACAGTAGAGTGGGCTTAGCAGTGAAAAATCTAGATGATTACGTGAAGCCATATAACTATTATAGGAAAAAAGAAGGGTTAACTGAGCCTGACAAATATGGTTATCGTCGTCTCTTTGCATCAGAAAATTGGGATGTATTAAAAGAGCAATATAAAATCGATAGTGATATCGAAAAGAGTATACAATTTACATATAGTGAGTATGAATATAAGTTACATCCAGAAAGTTTAGAGCAGAAGTCAAAATATATAGAAGATATATTAAAAGACCTGAATCAGAGAGATCCAAATGGCATGGAGGATAGAATAAAAGAAACATGCAAAGAAGTTAAAGGAGAGATTATTACAGAGTTTAAAGAAATTAAGGCAAATATTCAAAACTTTGATGAGATAGAAAGAGTAATAGAAAATTTAGAAGGAAAAGTGTTAGGATCTATTGTAGAAGGACAAGAAGAAAATAGAAAATATTTTGAAGAAGCTGAAAGAGAACGTCAAAAAATAGCAAAATCTATTGAAGCAAGCCGAGAAGAGAGTAGAGAAAATTTCAATCAATTGAGCCAGAAGCAAGATATTCATCATGATGATAATAAGAGAGAACATAAAAAAACTCAAGAGGGAATAGACGAATTAAAAGTAGGACAAGGAGCGATTCGAGATGAAATAGAAGCATTACCTGCAAAAATTGCAGGAGTGAGTTATCAGCAAGTCAAAGATAGAGAGCCGGTTTGGTTTGGTGTTGAGGATTTGGTGAAATCATTTATTGCTCTCACCCCTGGAAGACAAGACACGTTGGATCGAATAGCTGATGACATAAAACAGGGAATAGTTGTTATTAGTGGTTTGAGGGGAGTAGGTAAGACAGAATTAGCCATAAAATTTGCCCGTGGTAAATACAGTGAAAATGCACAAGGTAGTGCAATATTGATAGACGCTAAAGATGCGGAAAATTCATTTCGTATATTAGCTAAAGATAAGCTAAAGATTAGCTGCAAAGATATAGATGGAGGGGAAAAAACTATAAATTCAATGGTAGATGATGTGTATGACTACTTTAGCAACAAAAGAAGTCTTTTCATTTTTGATAATGCTCAAAGGTATATTGATATTAAAAAATTTTTGCCACTTAGATTACCACCTGGTGCCAGTAAGCCTTTGGTTTTAATTACTTCTGATAACCTAAACAAGTTAGAGTGGCCTAGTTCAAAAGTGAAAATAGAAGAATTAGATAAATTTCAAGAGTCAGAATCCATAAAATTTATTAAAACGTCTCTGGGGGTAAGTGATGATTCGCAAGGTAAAAGTATAAAAGATCTTGCAAATAAATTATACCATTTTCCCCTCCTTTTGGAATATGCAGTTAGAGATATTAAAAGATATCAAGAAGGCAATCAAAATTTTAAGATCGGTGATTATAATTCTATAATCGATGAATATATTGAACGTCTTAATCTTGGTCTGACACCTCATAATGATGTTCTTGCTGAGCTTTTAAGGATTAGGCTTGATCAAATAAGACAAGAAGAATATGGAGAAAGAGCTTTAAAAATAGCACATGTAATGGCTTATTGTGCTTCTCAAAATTTACCAAAAGGAATATTTTCTGACTCAGATGATGAAATTGGCCTATTACAACAATATTCAATACTTAAACAAGGGAGATGGTATGAATAAGTATTGCTTGGTTGGAAGCAAGAGAAGATAATGACTTCTCAGAGTGGATAGGTGGCAGGTTGGATATTTTTCTGAAGCAACTTTCTGCTCAGGGAGTAGAAAGAAGACTTCGTAGGGGAGATTAACTGCCCCTGCCACCGAAAATCATCGTGAGGCTCACAAAATGTGATGACCTCGTATAGGAGTTTGGAACAACCGGCAATATTCTACTCTGATATATTGAAATATGCAATTGGAGGAAAAAATATGCGTCACATTGGAGTTGATTTACATACCAATAGTTTTACTGTTTGTTACTTACAGGAAGGGAAACCTGAGCATATTCAAACGTTTCGCTTAAAAGACTTGGATAATTTCACCAAAGATCTTCAAGAAACAGATGAAGTAGCCATAGAAGCAACAGGTAACAGCTGTTTCTTTTATGATGCAGTTTCACCTTACGTTAAACGCATAGTAATAATTGCTCCTGGGCAGTTTGAAGTTGTTCGTCGCTCTGTGAACAAAACAGATAAGCATGATGCACGAGCTATTGCTTTCTTTCTCAGCAAAGATATGTTGCCTGAGGCAAGGTGCAAAAACAAACAATGCCAGCAGTTAGCTTCTCTTCTTCAAATGAGAGATCAGTTAGTAAAGTCACGGGTATCTTTAATCAATAAAGTTCATGGTCTTTTTAATTACCATGGAATAAAAATTAAAAAAGAAGTACTTACAACTAAAGTAGGATTTGAACGTGCTACTCAAAAGCATAATTGGGATACTTTAGAAAAAGTTGAAATTGAAGTGATTAGCTATCATTTAGAAGCTATCCGAGAAAGCCTTAAAAAGCTTGAAAAGGAAATTATAGCTTTCGCTAAACAACTTCCTGGGTTCAGCAATCTTATCAGCATAAAGGGAATAGGTCCAATTTCTGCAGCTGTTTTTATTGTAACAATTGGAGACATTAATGATTTCCGTAGACCTGAGAAACTTACTGCATATTTTGGAGTTGTGCCAAGAGTTTCTCAATCTAATCAGCAATGTACAATTGGAAGAATTACCAAACGAGGGTCAAAAATAGCGCGTACTTCTTTAGTTCAATGTACTTGGATTGCTGTACGTTACAGTCCTTACTTGAAAAGCTTTTATGAACATATAAAAAAGAAGCGTGGTTCTGCTAAGGCTATAACTGCTACTGCTAGGAAATTTCTTATAACTATTTTCTACACTCTTAAAAATAACTGGGTTTTTAAAGATTTTACAAAATTTGAAATTTTTACTGGACAATAATCATAGGAGTATAAATATGCACGAATTAGTACAGCGAATAATAAGATCAGAATTACAAAATCAACCATTAGAAGAAGAAACTTTAAAGCAGGCTCTTAATTTGTTTAAGGGTCATATGAAAGAGCCTGATAGCGTAGAACACTATGAATCTCACATAATATCAGTTTGGAATTATGCAAGTAAGTACGATAAGTTGATAGAAGATTTTATTACTAATGCTGATTATAATGAATCAGATTTTACAACATATCTTCATCTGATTGTAGAAAAGAGTAGCAATGATGTTGCTGGTAAAGTATTAAACAGTATAAGCCCTGATAAGCTTGAGCAAATTATTAACGTAAAAAAGAAAGATCAGAAAACACTACTACATTGTGCAGCTTTAGGTGGTAATAAATCAATAGTACGTTTACTTATAAACAAAAAAGCTAGCATAGATGCACGTGATCAGATAGGTAATACACCTCTACATTTAGCTGCAAAAAACGGTTATCTAGGGGTTGTTAATATTTTATTAGATAGTGAGGCTAAAGTTAATTCTGAAACTCAACAGAAGTTTACACCGCTACACCTTGCAGCAAAAGAGAATCATTTGGATATTATTAATGCTTTATTAGCAAAAAAAGCTAATATTAACGCTCAAACCAAACAGAAGTTTACACCATTGCATTTTGCAGCACAAAATGGTCATCTGGAAGTTGTTAATGCATTACTGGATAAAGGAGCAAAAGTTGAAAATTTTGATGTTGAATACAAGATTACTCCATTACATCTAGCAGCAGAAGGTGATCATATAGAAGTTATTAAGGCTCTGCTCGGTAAAAAAGGAAAAGCCGATATTAATGCTAAAACCCCTAAAAAGACTCCATTAATGTGGGCTGCGCGAAAAGGTAGGGTTAAGGCAGTTAGAGAACTTCTGAGACGTGAAGCAGATATTGTATTTAAGAATGATAAAGGTGAAACTGCATTAAACTTAGCAGCCAAAGGTGATCATTGGGAAACAGCATTAGTTTTATTTAATAGAGGTGCAAGATTAGATGAACTTAGCCTAGATCAATATTTATCTTTTGTTTGTTTTCATTTGCCTGAAGACAAATTTGAAACTGAATATCGAAAGCTTTATTCAGATAAGGATAAACCTATTCATTATGATCAGAGAAGAAATAAATTTTATTACAAAGATGGCGGACGAAAAGTTTATATGGAAGAAGGTGAGATTAATCTGGAAAAAAGAAAAAATTTATATCTTGATGTTTTATCTAAAATTAAAGATTCAATACAAAAAGGCGACACTAATAAATTTCAAAAGTTTGCTGAGCTAATTAGCAAAATAGGAGAAATAGAGAAGAAAGATAGTCATAAGAACGTATTTTTGCCTGAATCTTTCTATCAAGACAATAGTAATTCTATCAAAGATACCAATTTAGTTATATTGGCATGTGAGTACAATAATCTTGAAGCTCTGAAATACTTGTTTGATGAGCAGAATAAAATATTAAGTAGTTTATCAACTGATATAAAAAAAGACGTTAACCCAGATGATATGGATAGTAAAGATCATAATGCATTTTATTATGCAATACGTTCAGGGAATGTTGAACTTCTTAATACACTCATAAATAAGTGGCAAGGCAATTACTTTAATAATCCTACTAAGTTACAAGAGCTGGATGATCTTCTTTCAAAGGCTTACGATGAGCTAAAGTTAAAAAACGTACCGTTATCAGAAGGAATAGAAGTTTTTATTCAAGATAAATTGATAAATCTGCGCTTTTTTTCTGAAAGAAGTGACAGTCGCAGTGTTAATGAAAGCCAAACTTTACTTGATAATATAAAGAAGCGAATAGATATAGTAATCGAAGGTATAAATTCCTTAGGACAAGAGTATTCAGGTACAAAAGAAGTAGATGGAAAGTTCTTATATACCAGTACATTTATTGTAAAAAATATTAGAATATTAAAACGGCAATTACCATTTACCTATGATAAGCTGCCATGGGAAGAAATTGAGTTTAGCTTAACAAGTTTTGTTTCTTCTTATACGAAAGATCAAGAGATCAATTTTGTATTTAAGACAATACTGGATAAGCAAAAGCTATTGGATTACTTGAGTATATTTAAAGATACGCTTAGTGAGAAGAAAGATACCCTACGAGATCAAGATCTTGGCGGAAAATTACCAAGCACTCAACGAAGGGATATTATAGATAACATTATTTATTGTAATCCTACTTTTAGTGGGCTATACGATGATTATGAACAAATGAGAGATATTTATTCATTAAAACAAATAGAACACTACATAAATATAGTATTGTCAGACAATATAGAAGAAGAAATAAAACAGCATGTTATTGAACGCGCTCTACAGGTAACTGGGGAGTATTTAAAAAGTACTTTGACATCACCTAATATGTCTAGTACTTTGAGTGAGCTGATAATTCAATCTGTATCAGAAAGCACAAGTAAAATTCTTACAAGTCTACGGGATTCCTTGTCGCACTCTTATTCTTTAGCAAGTCGGATGAAAATTGCAGAAAGTCGAAGTTCTGAGTTTCTTTCTAATGTTCAAAATGATTTAAAGAAAATTAGTGAGAAAATTATTGATATTTTTTACAAAAATAAAGTGGAAGCGATCAGAACACTTCTAAGCAAAATTGCAAATAGCAACAGCTTAGATGAGATGAAAGAAATAGCTAAAGTACTAGAAGATGTGCAATTTGATGAAATAAACTTAGAGAAAATTAAGATAAAAGAACATAGAAATGTCAAGAAGTTAATGGGAGATTTGAATAATTGTATTAAAGATAAGACAGATTATCAAAAAGAATTGTTCGATAAAATTAGTGAGATTCTTAAGTTGGAAGAAAGTAAATTAACAAATACTAAAGTCGAGTATTTAAACAAACTTTACACCCTAGAAGAAGTTGTAAGTATGGTTCGCAGTGGCAATATTAAAACAATGAAAACCTTAGTTCAACATGATTTAAAAAACTTTCTAAAAAGAGATCAGGATAAACAGGAAAAAATTGCGGATTTAGTGGTCAGGATTGCAAATAGCAAAACACACAGTAGTTTAGTTAATGAGCTAGTGTACAACGTTTTTTATACTGATCAGTTTGCGCTAGGAAGTACTAGTTTAATTGAAGAATTTCATGAAAAGTTAAAAAGGGAAGGTAATAAAGGTACTAGGCGTGCCACTATTGAAGAAAAGCAAGCAAAGTTAGATGGCATTTTTGGTAAGATATTAAGAGAAAAACTAAACTTACAAGAAGATAAGGTAGTAGAGATAATAAAAGAATTAAAAAATAAAGGTAGGGAAGATCAAGAGCAATTTTCTGCTACTAAAGAAAAATTACTCTTAATTCTTAATGAACTTGCTAGTGAAGAAAGTCAAGGAGAAAAAGAAATAAAATTAAAAATACGTGCAAGATATAAAGAAGAAGGATATGAGAGTTCAATTGATAAATCAGGGCTAGAAAGACAGGAAAAAGAGATGCTAAAAGGGTCTCTAACAAAAACAAAAAAGTTAGGCCAATTAATAGAAAGAAAAGAAAATATAAAGCATTTATGTGAAAAAATCACTGATTCAAATATTCAGTCAAAAATAACAGATATTTTTGAAGCACTAATTACTGAGGAAGAAAATAATAAAGGAAAAATAGGACAAAAAGCTAAAGAAAAACGAGAAGAATTTGAGGGTCTATTAGATGAATTAAAAAAAGGTGATAAAGCATTGATCGCAGGTTATTATGAGAGTAATAACTGGAATAGCGGAAAAAGCGAGATAGAGAAATTAGATAGTGAGTATGAAGAATTTTTGGGGTTGATTGATCATATAAATCAAGACTCCATTAATAAAGTTTCTCAGCTATTCAATAAATTTTCTCGGTCATTAACCATGGAAAGCAATCAGAAAGAAAATTTGAATAAAAGTTTTAAGGGGGAGATAGAAGAGAATTTAAAGAGTAGCTCAGTAATAAGTCAGAAGTTATCTAAGCTTGAAAGTATTCTAGATGAAAACGAATTAAACAGCAAATTAATTGAAAAATTTTCTTCTTATAAGGTGAATCGAAAGTTACAGGCTATAGTAGAGATGCTTGTGCTTGACATAACAGAAGTTTTAAACGCAAAAAGACTTTTAACAGAAAATAGGTATTTTTTAGACAAAACATCTTCTATTTTAATTGGAAAACAGTTACGAAACTATTTGGCACATGGAGATCCTTTAATTAATGCATTGTCATTTGATACTCTAATGTCAATTATTTCTAATGCAAGAACCTTCGTAGAAAAAAAGGATATAACAATTGGAGGTAAAAAGTTAATAGGTCAAGTAATAGAGGATGATCCTTTTTCGTTAGAAGAACAGCACAAACAAAATCTTGAAATCTTAAATATTCAAAAGAAGATGTTTTCTGCTGCAGAAGAAGGTAATATTGACGAAGTGAAAGATTGTATAAGAAAGGGAGCAGACGTTAATGCTAGGGATATTAATGGATGGAATGCACTTCATTATGCTGCTCGTGGAGATAAGATAAATGTTACTAAGTTTTTTCTGGATCAAAATTTAAGTATTGATACTAAGAATAATAAAGGTGAAACACCGCTACATATTGCTGCTTGTTTTGGCAGTAAAGGAATTATAAGGTCTTTTGTGAAATATAAAGATCCAGACGTTAATCATTTGTTATGCTTAGCAGCAGGAAATGGTTATAAAGAAATAGTTGATATTTTACTGAGTAAAAAAGGAGCGGATGTTAATAAGCCTACTGATATGGGTAGAGTATCATTACACTATGCAGCACAAAATGGTCACAAGGACGTGGTTGATGCTTTATTGAAGGTAAATGGTATAGAGGTCAATGCTAATACTGATACAGGTTGGACACCATTACACTTAGCAGCACAAAATGGTCACAAGGACGTGGTTGATGATTTATTGGAGGTAGATGGTATAGAAGTTAATGCTAAGACTACTGATGAAGATGTTCCATTACACTTAGCAGCACAAAATGGTCACAAGGGTGTGGTTGATGCTTTATTAAAGGTAAATGGTATAGAGGTTAATGCTAAAAATGATATGCATTGGACGCCATTACACTTGGCAGCACAAAATGGTCACAAGGACGTGGTTGATGCTTTATTGGAGGTAGATGGTATAGAGGTCAATGCTAAAACTACTGATACAGGTTGGACACCATTACACTTAGCAGCACAAAATGGTCACAAGGACGTGGTTGATGATTTATTGGAGGTAAATGGTATAGAGGTCAATGCTAAAACTACTGATACAGGTTGGACACCATTACACTTAGCAGCACAAAATGGTCACAAGGACGTGGTTGATGATTTATTGGAGGTAAATGGTATAGAGGTTAACGCTCAGACTACTGATAATACTAATAAAGGTGCAACGCCATTACACTTAGCAGCACAAAATGGTCACAAGGACGTGGTTGATTCTTTATTAAAGGTAAATGGTATAGAGGTTAATGAAACTACTGATAAAGGTATAACACCATTACACGTAGCAGCGCAGATTGGTCACAAGGACGTGGTTGATGCTTTATTGGAGGTAGATGGTATAAAGGTTAACGCTAAAACTACTGATAAAGGTATGACACCATTGTACGTAGCAGCACAAAGTGGTCACAAGAATGTGGTTGATTCTTTATTGGAGGTAGATGGTATAGAGGTTAATGCTAAAACTACTGATAAAGGTATAACACCATTACACTTAGCAGCACAAAATGGTCACAAGGACGTGGTTGATGCTTTATTGAAGGTAAATGTTAATGCTAAGACTACTGATGAAGACGTAACTCCATTACACTTAGCAGCACAAAATGGTCACAAGAATGTGGTTGATTCTTTATTAAAGGCAGAGGGTATAAAGGTCAATGCTAGAACTACTGATACAGGTTGGACGCCATTACACTTGGCAGCACAAAATGGTCACAAGGACGTGGTTAATGCTTTACTTAAGGTCACTGATATAGAGGTTAATGCTAAAGGTGATACACATTGGACACCATTACACGTTGCGGCACAAAGTGGTCACAGAGACGTGGTTGATGCTTTATTGAAGGTAGATGGTATAGAGATTAATGTTAAGACTACTGACGAAAACGTAACTCCATTACACTTAGCAGCACAAAATGGTCGCAAGGACGTGGTTGATTCTTTATTAAAGGCAAAGGATATAGAGGTCAATGCTAAAGATAAGAATAAATGTACACCACTACACTATGCAGCACAAAATGGTCACAAGAATGTGGTTGATTCTTTATTGGAGGTAGATGGTATAGAGGTTAATGCTAAAACTACCGATAAAAGTTGGATACCATTACACTATGCAGCACAAAATGGTCACAAGGACGTGGTTGATTCTTTATTGGAGGTAGATGGTATAGAGGTTAATGCTAAAGGTACAACACTATTACACTTAACGCAAAGTGGTTACAATGACTTGATTAATGCTTTAGCCCCTATATTTGAGGTAGAAGGCTTAGAGGCTAACGTTAAAGAAGAGATAAAGATGGATTTTTTGAATAAAGTTAGTGCTAATACTAATACTGATACAGATTGGACTCCATTACACTTAGCAGTACACAATGGTCACAAAGAGGTAGTAGAGGCTTTATTGAACAAGAAAGCTGATATTTTTGCAAGGAATGACTGCGGTACTGTATTGCACCTAGCAGTAGTCAGTAATAATATAGAGTTAATCAGGTTTATTCTGGATATAATTAAGGAAAAAGATCCGCAAAACTTCTCTAAACACATAGATGCTAAGGATAATGAAAGTGATACACCATTAATGTGGGCTGTTCAAGGCGGAAAAGTTAATGCAACCAAAATACTTCTTAAGTATGGGGCTAATGTTAATGTCCAAAATAGTAATGGTGAATCAGCATTACATTGGGCTGCTAAAGGTGATGATCAAGAATTTGTACAATTACTACTAGAGAAACAAGCAGATCCTAATATTCAAGATAATAATAGAAAAACTCCATTAGATTTAGTTCAAGAGAGATTAGCTAAAGATCCAGAAAATAAAAATTTAGAAAAAATTAAGAATTTGCTGAATGATACAATGAATGAATTAAGCGACCAATCCAAAGATAAGCAAGATCCGAGCTCAATGCTGACGAAAAGCGTTGTGGATATTGCTTGTTCAAGGAGAAGTCCTAAGTGAAGAAGTTAAGTGTGTTGTAGTTAGTAATGAAAAATTGAAAGAAATAGATCCTTCATTGTTGGACTGTCTGGAATGGAAAAACAAACCAAAAAGAGTTAGAAAAGCAAACTCTAGGGCTCAATAATGAACAGGTTCTTTTAAACGCAAAATAGGTTACACAACAAAAAAATAAAGGGAATATTTTTAAAAAGGATGATTTTATAAAGATTATAGGCAAAGACAAATATAAAGTATTGAAAGAGAGAAGAGTACTTTCATTTAACAGAAAAGCGCATATAGACCCAAGTAAAATTGAATCTATAACTTTTCCTTGTTACGATTCTATTACTCTGGAAGACTTTACTCAAGTAAATATCACTAAAAGTGAAGCTGAAAAATTTTAGCAGAGCTTGTTAAGCAAAAAGTTCTTGAGAAAAAGGATGATTCAGAAAATAGTGCTTATGGACTAAAGATCAAATTTGATGAAATTAAACAAGTTCAGCTTCTTTCCTGCCCAGTTTATGAGAATAGAACTCTTGCATAACTCATATGGACAACTCAAATTGTATAGCTCTTTTGTAATAATCCGAACGGATCATAATACCCTACTGTCCTACGATAGCAATAAATACATATCTTATCATGTTCGGACTATTATAAGAAAGGTTATAGTAGAACAAGCTGCAAAGGATAGCAAAATATTGATTAAATATTGATTTTGTGGGAATGCACAAAGAGATTACTAGAAAAATCATGGGCGGTAAATTTAATGAAATTTCAGGAATTTTAAACTCATATGTAGAGAAAGCATGTTCTAGTAGAGAAGCTGGTAAGTTAAATTTGAAGAATTTTGATAAGTTTATGACTACATTTAATGATAAGCTAAATATAACATTGGACCAATTAATACCACAAATGCTACACAATAAAAATAACGAAGCGGATAATATAAAAGAGCCGCAAAATTTAGGTTCATCTCCAAGAAGTAGATTAGATGAAATATTAATTGCAGGTAATATCAGAGAATTAGTTGCTGGAAGAAGGTAGTGAACTAGAAAGTTTCTTCCTTTAGTTGCACAATTTCATCGTGAGAAAGGCCAGTGATTTCAGCGATAACATCAATAGAGACACCGGCCTTGAGTGAGTTTTTGGCTACTTCAATTTTACCTTCAATTTTACCTTTTTGATGGCCGATTTGGATGCCTTCATGAAGTTTTTCTTCAAGGGTAGATAAATAATCATCGGTACGTTTCTTAGCTTGATCATAAGCAAGACGTTCTTCTTTACTCCAATTATATTGGTTCAGCTCATCATAAGCTCTGCCAATAATTAAATCACTTCCTATTATTTTTTTTAGATCCTCTTCACTTGTTTCACCGGCGTTTTTAAAAAAATAACACCATTTTTCTATTATATTTTTTAATTGATCTTCTCTTTTCTTAAATTTAGGTAACTCTATAAAAGTAAAACTAAAGTCTTTGAGATCATGTTCAAAAGTTATCTTATCAAAAGTAATATGATCAGACTTATAAGCTAGCTTATTAGGAAATAAGATAAAATCGGCAATGGCAATAAAGATAACGCCTTTAAGATCATGATACTGGTCACCTACGTCAGCTTGACTTGAATAAGCTTTGGCAGCGTAATATTGGGCACGTTTTTCAAAGCCTCTTGTTTTAGCGACTTGGTCAGGTAAGGAAGCAGTATTACTACTACCCCCTCCCTTAGAAACGCAGCATGCAGGTTTCCCCACACTACGCTTGAGCCCCTTATCTAAGTTCTTCTTTTCTAGAACCGGCTTGTCCTTCATGATTCCTCAGGAAACATCATTCTTAATGGTGACACCAACAGTAGAGAACCTTCTCTTGAAAAGGAGCTTGCTAACATTCTTGTTCGTTTCACTCTCTCATCAAAATACTTTTTCCATTTTAAGTCAAGGGGATTTGCATCCGCTCTGATTTTAACATGTCGTCTGATAGGTATATCAATCAGCTTAAGCAGTCTTAAATACCGTATCTCTTTTGGTTTGTTCTTGCATATGGGTGCAGCAAAAACCCATTGGCGTTGACCCATTACTTTGAAGTAACGATTCTTTATCCAACGTAATCCTTTACGAGGATGTCTTTTCTTTGCCCATTTCCATAAACTATGCCAAATTTCATTGTCGATCTTTCTAAACGCTTTTTTAGCACACACATGGTGATAGTAATTTCCCCATCCTCTCAGTAGAGAGTTGAGTGACTTAATTACTATAGCCTGAGTGTTCGCTATATTTGCTTTTATCAATGTACGTGCTTTATTAAGAAGTCTTTTAATACTTTCTTTCGAAGGTTTAATAATTAACTTCTTATTATATCTACGTACATTACAACCAAGAAAGTCAAACCCTGTTGTAATAGATGTAATCTTTGTCTTCTCTTCTGACAGAATTAAACCTCGCTCATGAAGAAAAGATGATACTAAAGGCTTAACTTCCTTTTCCAGTACTTCATGTGTGAAACCTGAAATAATAAAGTCGTCTGCGTACCTGATTACATTCACTCCACTTCTGATTTTTCCTCTTCTTTTGCTACCTAATTTACCAAAGCGACTTTCTAATAACTGTTCAAGACCATCTAAGGTAAAGTTAGCTAGTATTGGAGAAATTATACTTCCTTGCGGAGTGCCAGCAGTTGTGGGATACAGAGTTTTCGATTCTAGGAAACCAGCTTTTAACCATCTATGAAGAATTTTCTTTTCCATAGGAATATGCTTCATAAGCCATTCATGGTTAATGTTGTCAAAGCACCCTTTGATATCACCTTCTAGTATCCATTGTGGTCGATTGCGTCTTGCCAGTAATAAGTGACAAGCAGCAATAGCATCCGCGCAGGATCTTTTAGGTCTAAAGCCATAGGAGTGACGATCACTGATCGTTTCAGCTATCGGTTCCAGAGCAAACAGATATAATGCTTGCATCGCTCTATCTTTTATCGTGGGTATACCGAGAGGCCTTCTTTTGCCATTAGATTTACTGATATAAATTCGTTTGAGCGGAGAAGGTTTATATCCTCTTTGTTTTAACAGCTTTATTC
Organism: Wolbachia endosymbiont of Oryzaephilus surinamensis; assembly: GCF_025617515.1. Taxonomy (NCBI): domain Bacteria; kingdom Pseudomonadati; phylum Pseudomonadota; class Alphaproteobacteria; order Rickettsiales; family Anaplasmataceae; genus Wolbachia; species Wolbachia endosymbiont of Oryzaephilus surinamensis. The sequence continues at coordinate 123,826 of NZ_CP092526.1, forward strand.
CTTGAAATTTAGCATTGCAAGTTGACCATAGTTGACGATCTACACCTGCTGTGGTTTTTCCTTGGTTTTCAGTTACTCTCTTAACAGCCAAAGCTTTTCCGCTAAAAGAGCGTGTGAGAAGATGTTGTAAAGCTTTTACCTTACCCCATCTTCCTTCTTGGACAGCCTTAACAATACGTCTTTGTAGCCTCACAATAACTTTCTGGCATTTCTTCCATGGCAATTGCTTCCATGCTTCAAAGCTTTCGGTAGATGCACTTACAGGTTTACTTGTAATCATCTGCTTTCCTACCTTAAGTGGTTAACAAAGTTTCTTGTCACGAGGGACCAAATGGAAGTCTGCTCGTTTTCACGCGAATTAATGTTACAAATTCTATCCATTTCGTTACAAAATGGCATTCGCTTTCTCCATTCTCCTTTACCTGCACTTCCATCAGCATTCCTTGCGGTTTGCTTGCCATGTAGGCGAAAATACAGGCTTACCCTGTTTCTCCAGTCATACAACAGTGGGTTAGGTGGCTTCTCTATACCGGTGGAGTTATTATTTGCGTACATCTAGAAATGAAAAATGTAACTTATCCACATTACCTTTTGGTCAGAGCTTATCAGCATCTTTAGCTCTTTCATCGTATCGGTACTTATAAAGCTTCACTTACGTTCACCATACCACTAGCCTAGCCCTCCAACCACATGATGCTTGCAGTTTATGCCCCTCTCACGATTGAGCATCTTCTTTTTCAAGAGGAGGTTCATTGTCCGCATCGCTTGGCACCAACCGGTTGCCCGATTCGCACTGATGCGTAGACTCAGACGGCAAAACATCTGGTTTAATAAGTTTTAGAATCCTTTCAGTTTCTTTCTGAATGAATTCCTCTCCTTTTAAACAATATGACCGAAGACTTTCAGGTCGCACCATCTCAATGATGGTTTTGACCCCTGTAGAATCAACACAGAGAACATCAACAATGCTTTGCTTTTGAGAGGCAATGACAGGGTCTTGAATGGGACTGAGAAAGGAGACATCTTTAATCTTGTTGTCATCGGTAAGACCTAGTATATCATTAAGAAAGTGAATAAGAATATCTTTATTTTTTTCAGTACCAAAGATACGGCGAAAAGCTATATCATTGCAAGCATCAAGGAACTTCGAAAGAGCCATGAGAAAGTAAGATAAAAAGCACTAATAATTATACATAATTCTGAAGAAATATTCAACTAAATTCCAACATGTTAATCAGAGAATGATCTTCATGAAAGGGCTTATTTAATAGAGAACTTGATTTGCATTGATATTCAAGCTATATCCTGATCAGACTGAGAATTAGAAACATGGCAATAATTCTTTTAGACACAAAAACTATAAATCGTATAGCAGCGGGAGAGGTAATAGAGAGGCCAGCAAGTGTAGTAAAGGAATTAGTAGAAAATGCAATAGATGCTGGAAGTTCAGAGATAGAGATCAAAATAGAAAGTGGTGGGCGTAACCTTATCACTGTAACAGATGATGGAAATGGAATAGAAAAGGAAGATCTAGAACTAGCATTTATGAGGCATGCCACTTCAAAATTAAGCGATAGTGAGTTAATAGAAATTAAGCATCTTGGATTTAGGGGAGAAGCTTTACCTTCAATTGCAGCAGTAAGCAGAATGAAATTATCATCTAAGGCAAGTGGAGCAAAGGAAGCATGGTCTATAAGGTATGAGGGAGGAGAAAAAATAAGAGAGATTACACCTTGTTCTTTGCTAAAGGGTACATATATTGAAGTTCGTGACTTATTTTTTGCCACACCAAATAGACTAAAATTTCTAAAAACCGAAAGGGCAGAAACACAAAGCATTGTTGATATTGTAAATAACTTAGCAATAATTAACTATAGTATTGGGTTTACTCTCACTTCCGGTAATAAAAAGCTTTTGAAATATGCTAAGCAGGCCTCGTTATTTAGTAGACTATGTGAAGTAGAGAAGGAATTTCAGAATAATTCTCTGGGCATTAATGAAGAAGAAGACGGTATTAGACTTACAGGACACATCTGCAAATCAACTGTCAATCGTGGTAAGTCTGATATGATCTATACATTTGTTAATGGTAGGCCAATTAAGGATAATCTGCTTATTGGTGCGATCCGTTATGCGTATCATGACCTTATTCCAAGCAATAGATATCCTTTTGCAGCGTTGCACTTAGAGATACCGTATGATCAAGTGGACGTAAATGTGCATCCAAATAAATCAGAAGTAAGATTTCAGAATAAAAGGTTAATATATGAAATAGTGAGAAGAGGGATAATAAAAGCATTATCGATGAGAATAGGCACGTTCGCAGCAAGTGATCAAAGTATTGAAGAGTGTGATGCTAGTAAAAGTCAAGAGCAAGTCAATAGTAAAGAGAAAAAAAATCAAAAAGAGTTTTATGAGAAGAGACCAAGTCTTTTAGAAAATCGTCTAATGAAAGAATTCAATGCACCAGATGAAAGAAGGCAAAGCTTACCAGAAACTTTTAAGTATGGAGAATCTCCACCCCAAAGGGGATCTATGGTCCTAGAAAGAGAACAAATCGATTTGATAGAGGATCATCCTCTAGGATATGCACGCTGTCAGGTCTACAATACTTACATTATTGCTGAGGCTAAAGGCAAACTAATTATAGTAGATCAGCACGCAGCTCATGAGAGATTGATATACGAGTGCTTAAAGCAAAAATCAAGCATAAAAAGACAAAAACTTCTTTTTCCTGAAACAGTTGAAATCAAAAACCAAGCAGGAATGGAGATGGTTGAAACTTATAAAGATAAGCTTTTTGAAATGGGTTTTGGTATTGAAATAGAATCAGAAGATAAAGTAAGGGTTAAAGAAATACCTGCAATTTTAGGAACAATAAATGTGAAAGAGATGGTGATGAATATAGTTGATAGATTAATAGAGATAGGAGATACGCTACCTATAGAAGAAAAAGTGAACAAGATATTAGCTACTATTGCGTGCCATGGGTCAATTAGAGCTGGAAGGGAAATGAAGTTGGAGGAGATGAATGAGTTGATGAGACAAATGGAAGAAACACCGTATGCTGATCACGGAAGACCAACTTACATAGAAATGAAACTAAGTGATATAGAAAAATTATTTGAAAGGAAATGAGTTCAATTTGTCAAAAAAGATTACCAATTAAGTATACGTAACAGCTCTTCTGGTTATGGAGTATAAAATGTGAAAAAAGAGAATAAATGCTCTAATTTTTTAGATTACAAAGTAATAGGAAAGGAAGTAAGAAATCGTAGATTAGCAAAGGGATATACTCAAAAAGATTTAGCGGGAAAAATTGGTGTAACATATCAAATAGTATTACAATATGAAAAAGGAACACGAAAAATTTCGATTGAAAAGTTATACGCTATAGCAAAGGTGTTATCAATTAGTATTACGGATCTGATTCCTGTATCAAATGAAAAAATCCGCCTTGAAGACGAGGAAGAGGAAATATTAGATCTAGTAAGAGAATATAAAAAGATTAATGATCAGGAGCTACGTAAAATATTTTGTTTACTAACCAAATTTGTCCAAGTCAGTGAAAAAAGTAGTAGAAAATCGGAAAAAATAAAAATTGCAAAGGGTCTGGTTAAAGCAGGAATTTCTGTTGATATTGTTGCAAAAACAATTGGTCTGTCTGCTGATGAATGTGTTGAAGAAAAAACGGGTTCTATCTACTACCAAATAGGAAAAAAGATAAAAGAATGGAGGCTAGTGAGGGAATATACTCAAAAAGATTTAGCAGAGAAAATGAGTACAACACGTGACGAAATAAGCAATTATGAACAAGGACGCGTAGCTACTCCACTGGGAAAATTATATGAAATAGCGGGGGTGTTATCAATTAACATCATGGACCTACTTGAACTAACAGGAGATAAGATAGAAAATGAGCTGCCTGATTTGATAAAAGAATACAAAGAAATTGAGAGCCAAGAACTACGTAATGCACTAATAAAATCTCTGTTTGAAGGGATACGGATTTGCGAAGAAAAAGTGAAAAGAGCAGAAAAGATCAAAATTGCAAAAGACTTAGTAAAAAAAGGAATTTCTATCAATATTATTTTAAAAACAATAGGCATCTCTTTAGACGAAATTCAACAAATTTAAGTAAAAAAATCACCATATATTAATATCTTCACTCATTCATGAAAAAATAAGTAAAAAAGATTGAAAAATTGATTTGACTTCACGTGAAAGCTATGGCTTTATGCCAATGCTGATAAAAAAACAGCAGTAAATATTAAAAAAAAGTTTGTTGTTAGTGAAGGGTAAATTATATGAATAAAAGTAAAGAAGAAATCGAATTCAGAATATTAGAAAGCAAAGGCAAAGCACTACTTGATCGTGAAATAATGGAAACGTTTCTAAGTGCAGTACATGAAAGGCCGCAAGCTCAAGAAATTGCTAAAAATCTGGTGAATACTTATGCAGGAGTAGGAAGGATTTTAGGTAGAGAAATGGATGACCTGAAAGTCATAGAAGGAGTAACTGATTCTGCAGTAGCAATGATTATGTGTGTTAAGGAAACACTAGAAAGGGTACTGAGAGAAAAGCTCAAGAGTGAGCCAATAATGGACTTACAAGGGCTAGTAGAGTACTTGAACGTAAGTATAGGACACTCAGAAAGGGAATGTGTAAAAATACTGTACTTGAATAAAAGGCGCCAACTAATCGGAGAAGAATCCTATATTGGTGAAATGGAAAAAGCACCAGTATACATAAAGGAGATTACAAGAAAGGCATTAATAAAAAATGCAACATCAATAATAATGTCACATAACCATCCTGGAGGAAGCTTAGAACCTTCAGAAGAAGATCAAGCAGTAACAAAGAGCTTAGCAGCAGCATGTAGTACTGTAAGCGTAAAATTGTTTGACCATATTATCATCACAAGTGGAGGCTATTTCAGCTTTCGAGAAAACGGATTGTTATAGCAGAAAGTATTTGCAAATCTACTCATTATAATTTATACTGAGTAATAGAATGTATAAACTAAGATTTATATACTTAAAAAGTATTTTTAATATGGGGGTTATATGACTAGTAAAGACAAGTTATTGAAGAAAATATTTGGTGCTCTTGAAGGCGTTGATATAAAGCAGTCTAAGTTTGTGAGCAAAATTGATAATCAGAAGGAGATAAAACCGGAAGATACAATGCCTTTCCCTAGCAGAAACGTTCACGAAAACAAAATCAACTATGGAAAAGGACTTGACTACATATATGGCACAAAACCTTTGAGTAATCAAGCAGATTATCCAGAAGGGTTGAATCCATTTGCTTCAGCTTTGCAAAAAATAAAGCCAAGTGCAGAAAAGTTGAGCTGGCTTAAAAGTGCTGTGGTAAGAGCAAAAAGTCCAAATGAACTGCACAAGGCTGTAGACGAAGCGCTAGCTGCTGGAGCAAGGCTAAATGCATGTAATGATGGGGAATGGAGTTTTGCAGAATATCTAGTATTAGGTACACATTTTCATAAACTTGATAAGGCTGATCGTAAAAAGCTAATACGTAAATTAATGCTAAGCGGTGCAGAGTTTCATGATACTTTATTGGAGAATAAACTGATAGGTGAAATCTATAATGAGCTACAGCCAGAAGTTCAGCCACAGATAGATAAGCAACTAGAAGAGCTAGAGGAAGCTGGCGAAAATGCTGTGCAAGAAGGAGAATTAATAGATGTTGAGATAGATAATACAACATCGGTGCGACCCGAAGTTGCGATTTTGTGATGGTTAGATTCCATCTTCCCTAGACATCAGGGATAATGTATGTCTCACATTTTAAAGAATGGCAACCTTTAGGATGCAAGCATGAGATAAAAGCAGGTAATGCTAAACCTTATAGCAAACTCCTGCAAACAGAGTTAGATATGGTTACAAGAGAAACTTATGATTGAATTGTCGTTATATTGAATATGCGAAATTAAGGTTGTTTTACGCATAGACCAAAATGGTATGAAGCATACGAGGAATTAAAGTTAGATGTCTTTGATTATAGATGTTCTCAGCTTCCGGTAAAAAGTAAGAACCTAAGTCTAACACGAAACAAAATCGTGAAACGGGATAACCATATAGGTGCTCTTATATTCATTTGAATGTAAGTAGGCAGCCAGCCATAAGCACTTACATTGGAGGGATTGTCCAAGAAGCTAATGCCCAAAGTAATATTTGGGATATGCAGACGTGGACACTATAATTTGGAGGGTAAAGTTGTGAATAGTAGTAAATATGTTATAGACCAACAATTTGTTAGGTATGAATGGAATACAATTCCTTGGCGTAAAGTTGAGAAATTTGTATTTAAGCTACAAAAGCGAATTTACCAAGCTGCAATATGTAATGATAAGAAGAAGGTACATAAACTTCAAAGATTATTACTCAATTCAATAAGTGCAAAACTACTTGCTGTCAGAAAAGTAACTCAAGATAACAGAGGGAAGAAAACTGCAGGTATTGATGGAAAAGCAAATCTTAATCATAAAGAAAGATTGCAATTAGCATATTCTTTAAATGTTAGAGAAAAAGCGAAACCATCAAAACGTGTTTGGATTCCAAAACCTGGAAAACCAATAGAATATCGCCCTCTTGGTATACTTACTATCTCAGATAGGGCAAAAGAAACACTTATGAAAATGGCACTAGAGCCAGAGTGGGAGGTAGGATTTGAACCGAACATGTATGGTTTTAGACCTGGTAGGTCATGTCATGATGCTATTGAAGCCATATTTAATTCACTGAATTGGAAAACAGCGTACTGTTTAGATGCTGATATTTCTGGATGTTTTGATAATATTAATCAAAATGCTCTGTTGGAAAAACTTAACACTACACCAACCTTTAGAAGAATTATAAAAGGATGGTTAAGAGCTGGAGTAATGGAAAACAGAAAATTTGAATCCACAAAACGTGGTACAATTCAAGGAGGGACGATCTCACCGTTACTTGCTTGTGTTGCATTAAATGGATTAGAACAATATATCAAAGAAACGTTATGGAGTGAACTTCTTCAATATAGGAAGATGAAATGTGGTGTTGCAAGCAGTAGAGAAGCAAAAAGCTCATTAAGTGTAATTTTCTACGCAGATGACTTTATCATCATACATGAGAGTAAGGAAATCATTCTGAAGGCAAAAATGATAGTTGAAGAATGGCTCAAAACCATTGGACTAGAATTGAAACCTTCAAAAACAAAGATTTCTCATACTCAAAATGGAGAAAAGCCAGGATTTAATTTTCTTGGTTTCTCAATAAGGCATTACTCTACGAAAAATAATAAGAGGGGTTATAAATTATTAGTCAAACCAAGTCGTGAATCCAGAAAACAGCATACACTCACTATAAAACATAAGATTAGAGGATTAAGAGGATCAACACAAGAAACAGTAATAAGACAGCTTAACCCAATTACTAGAGGGTGGAGCAAATATTATTCTTCGGTTGTGTCAAACAAGACCTTATTTCTTTGCTGAGCGGCATCTGAAAAGTTAAATGATCCAGTTATGACTTTTTGATTATCAATAATAATTACCTTGCTATGAGCAATAGCAGGTTTAAAGTCAATCCATATCGGGATTTTGTGCTCAAATAATTCGTTAATTACACTATGTTTTGAACTAGTTTGTGATTCATCTAGGATAACCTTAATATCAACACCACGTTCCTTAGCTTCGATTAGCGACTTTGCAATAGATTTAGAAGTAAATGAATATGCCTGAACCAACACGGATTTTTTAGCATGATCCACGGAATCAATTATTAGGTTGGTGCAATTTTCTCTAGGAGTGAAACATACAGTAGTACTAGGACAAGAAACACAACCTGATAAAAGAGAACAAGTTAATAAAATTATTAAATATCTAAACATGATTAAATATATCCTTTCAGTTGACGGAGGAGGCATAAGGGGCATAATACCAACCATAATATTAGCAGAAATAGAAAAAAGAACAAGAAGAACTATAGCTGAAATCTTTGACTTAATGGCAGGAACCTCAACCGGTGGAATTGTTGTAGCAGGATTATGTAAAAAAGATAAACAAGGAAACCCTCAATATTCAGCCAATGATTTAGTCGAGCTTTACCAAAAATACGGGTCATATATTTTCAAGTCTTCATTCTTCAGGCGATCAATATTATCTTGGTTTAACTGTGCACAATACCCACATAAAAATATTGAATTTGTACTGGATAAATATTTTGGTGATGATACTTTACAAAGCACCTTAAATAAGGTACTGATTGCAAGTTACGATATTCACAATAATTGCCCATTTTTCTTCAAAAGCTGGAAAGAAGGTAATATTAAGCTGAAAGATGCACTCAGAGCTGCAACGGCTGCACCTACTTATTTCATACCAAAACATCTAAAAATTGACCAGATAGAAAGAGTATTAGTGGATGGCGGAGTGTTTGCTAATAATCCAGCGGCTTGTGCATATGCAAGTGCTAAGAGGTTATTTCCAAATGATGAGATTATACTGCTATCGGTAGGTACTGGCAGAACAGATAGAAGTATAAAGTATGCTAACTCAAGGAAATTTGGTAAAATAGGGTGGGTCAAGCCACTACTGAATGTGATGTTTGCCTCTGGATTGGATTGCGTTGATTATCAACTAGAACAAGTAATAGACGATAAATATATAAGAATACAATCGCAATTGAAAGTAGCATCGACTGAGATGGACAATATTACACTCAAAAATATCAAGTTTCTTCAGCAAGAGGCAAGTAAAATGATAGAGGATAACCAGAAAGTGATAGACAAATTCTATGATCTTATATCTTGATACGTAGAAATGCCAAAAAAATTCTGTAGCAATGGATATCTCTTCTCCAAAAAAATGTTTTAAGAAGCTAAGCCAAAAATACTACTTCAAAAATGGCTTCAAAAAACTGAAAAGAAAAATAAAAAAATTAAATCCAATATAGGGAGCAAGAGATTAGCATTTTTACTAACAGTTGCCACACCAGTGTTCAATTTAGCCAGTACTAACCATCAGCATCAATTTTAAAAACATTAAAGAAGTTAACGCACATTAGCAGCAAAATCTAAAGAAGCTGAACTGGAAAATCCAGCAGAAATTCAAGATTATGGCCATAATGTTAGCTAAAAGGTCAATGTCTGCTAATCCAGGTTCATATAATGGAATTTTTCCTGATTTCAAAAATTCTTAGTATTTATGTCAGACGCTTACATTGTACCAGATACTACTCCTAATCCTTAAAAATGTAGCTTAGCATCTAAAATAAACATCATTAACAATTTGAGTCATACACTTTTGTTGTTACATTATTTTTCTTAATTGCCTTACCTTCCGAATAAGCTATGAACAAGGTTGATGGTATTAATATCAAAGTACCATATAAAGCACTTTTATCAGGTAATTCATTAAATATAACGTATGCTACTATTGCAGAAATTATTAGTTCTATGTATCTATACGGTGCAAGTGCAGTAGCATCAGTAAGAGCAAAAGCTTTTAACATGAAGAACAGAATTAGGTTTGAACTTATTCCTAAAATCAGCAGTAATACTAACTCCAACAAGGAAGGCATATGCCAATAAAATAACAAAGATGGAGTGGAAAAAATTGTTGTTGTTAGAGCTGAGTAAAATAATATACTTATTATTGTCTCCTTCATTACAAGCTTCTTATTAAGTACATCTAGTATAGCGAAGATTAATGCGGATACAATAAAAATAAGAATTTTAGGATTAAAATCCTCACTATAAGCTTTAGTAGTAATAGCAATACCAATAAAACCAATGACAGCTACTACCCATCTTTGCCAAATTATATTTTCTTCCAGAAAAGGAATTGCAAGAAGCATAACAAATAATGGTATTGAGAAACCTATAATTGTTGCAGTTACTATTGGGCAAATAGTCAACCCATAGGTCCATAAGGTCATTCCACAAAACAACAATGCACCTCTAGTTATTTGAATAGATATTCGACTTGTTTTACAAACTCCTATTCCATAGTAAAATATAAAAGGTATAAGAGTAATAGTGCTAAATAAAAAACGGAAAAAGATTATCTTAAAACTTTGAAGGTGTAAACCGAGACACTTTGATATAGTATCATTAACTACACTACTAAGTAAACTGAGTATAAACCAGGTAACTCCAAGCAAATAAGCTCTTAGTCTGTGATCCATAAAACTCCAAATTTAATATTTTATGAGATAACTTTACTGTACAAAAGATCAATAATAGAAAAGGTTTCTTCTATCTACTGTTTAACCATATTCATAAATATTTAGTAGAAATAATTTGAGAAGTGTTATATAAAATGCAGCTTTATTGCATAATTTTAATAAACAGAAATGCTAACTGATTTTTTTGTAATATATGATAATACTTGCGAATACTATCACATTATCAGGAAAAGTAATCGGGAGTACTGACGGCTGTGCCAACTAGCTTCTCTGCTAGCATTAGCAATATGTGTTTTCAGCATCAATTTTAAAAGCATTAAATTTGAAGTTTATCAAACAACACAAATTAGCAGCAAAACTTTATGAAAATGCTTCAGTTGAGTCAGCTAAACAAGGATTTAGAATGGTTAATATATTGACTATTTTTACTTGTATCTTAAACACAATTCAATTTTCACACTCATCAGCAGTTAGGCCACTTGCTCGCAAAATAACATCAGTAGAAACACCCGCCTTCACTAGATTTTTCGCAACCTTGATCTTTTCTGTTTTTTTAACTTTCTCTTTGCTATTCTTCATATCCCTAGATAAAAATTTCTTCACTAATTCTTGCTCTTCAGTTTTTCTTAGTAAATTAAGTAGTTCACTATCTTCATTTGTTTTAGGCAGCAGAACTTTAATATTCACTGATAATCCTTCTGCTATTTGATATAATTTGTCAAATGATATGGCAGTGTATCCTATTTCATACTCGTGTATTTCCTTGAGTGTTAAACCAACTTTGTTTGCTAAATCTTTCTGAGTATACCTTTTTATCAATCTCCATTCTCTTATTCTTTGCCCTATTCTGTAGTATATAGAATCAGTGCAGACTTCTTTCTCTGTATTATCATACTCGTAAATAGATAAGCCGGTTGCTTGGGAAATTATGTCAACTGAAACCCCTTCTTTCACTAGATTTTTTGCTATTTCCAACCTTGCCTCTTCTTGATTAATTTTTTCGCTAATATGAACAAACCTGACTAATGAAGGTACTATTTTGCCTAACTTTTGATTCTCGTATATTTTCGTTAGATAGAGTATTTCCTCGTCTTCATAGCTGTCTTCCCTTACTATTACTGGTTCAGGTAATAAATCTACAACGTCAACTGATAATACTCTTGCTATTATATATAGTACTTCAATTGGAATAGGAATATACCCATCTTCATAGCTGTTTACTTCTTGGTATGTTAAACCTATTTGACTTACTAATCCTATTTGAGTATGCCCTCGCATTAACCTACAATTTTCTATTCTTTGCCCTATTCCGTAACTAACATTGCTTGCAGAAACAAACATTTATCCTCCATTTAAGAAAAAAACTTTATTGCTATAATTTTTTTACGAGCTATCCATCTAAAACCATATCAATAGATAAACCTACCGCTTGCAAAATAGTATCAATAGAAATTCCCCCTTTTACTAGATCCTTTGCAACTTTAATCCTTTCTATCTCTCTCACTTTCTCCTCACAAATACGTATCCCTTCAAACAAAGATTTTATTAGTGCATGACGTAGTTCTTGGCTCTCAATTTCTTTGTATTCTTTAATCAAATTCGGTAGCTCATTTTCCACTTTACTACCTTCATCTTCCTCTGTTAGTAGATCTGTAATACTAATCGATAATGTTTCTGCTATCTCATATAATTTTCCCAGTGGAGTAGCTACGCGTCCTTGTTCATAGTTGCTTATTTCGTCACGTGTTGTACTCATTTTCTCCGCTAAATCCTTTTGAGTATACTCTCTCACTAGTCTCCATTCCTTTATCTTTTTGCCTATTTGGTAGTAGATAGAACCAACTTTTTCTTCAACACATTCATCAGCAGACAGACCAATTGTTTTTGCAACAATATCAACAGAAACTCCTGCTTTAACCAGACTCTTTGCAATTTTTATTTTTTCCGATTTTCTACTACTTTTCTCACTAACTTGGACAAATTTGGTTAGCAAACAAAACATCTTACGTAACTCCTGATCGTTAATCTTTTTATATTCTCTTACTAGATTTAATATTTCTTCTTCATCTTCAAGACAGCTTTTTGATACAGGAATAAGATCCGTAATACTGATTGATAGTGCCTCAGTTATAGCATACAACCTTTCAATTGGAACTCTACGATTCCCTTTCTCATATTGCAATATCACCCAGTATTTTACACCAATTTTCTCTGCTAAATCTTTCTGAGTGTACCCTCGCTCTAACCTCCAGCTTTTTAATTTTTCTCCCACTTTATAATCTAGACTTTTTTCCACAAAAAGAACCTTGCATATAATATTTTCTATTATAGCTCAAAGGCTCCAGATATAATAGCCAGACTCTGGAACCTTTAAATTAAAGTGCCCTACAAGTTTCTTTACTATTTTCACGTACTTTGTCTGCCCATGAAAACAATTTTTCACTTACTTCCTTCTGCTTTTCACTCCATATGCCACATCTAGTGAAACTACCTCTTTCTACCGCTTCTTTAAGTTTCACTCCTCCAAAGAGACAGTTTTTTCCTATTTCTTCGCCTCTTTTTTGTAACTCAGCCCACATTTCCTTATTTTCTACTCTCACTTGCACCTGATCTGCCTCTTGGTACAATATAATATTTAGCTTACCAATGCTTGTAGGAAATTCTAACATGATAGAGCTGCCATCTGAAATATCGGTATAGTTTCTTATACCTCCCTTCTCACTTTTAACTTCAACTGCATCATTACCAATTTTTAAGATATTACTTCCTAACTTTCTCGGTATTTTGGCTACCTCTACCTTACTATTCCCAGAAAATTCTATATAGTTATCTAAGTGGGAAAAGTCGCCTCTCCCCACTCGACTTCAGAACCGTACGTGAGACTTTCGCCTCATACGGCTCCTCTATAATTTGGTGCTTGTCATGCACACTTTCTATGTAATTCATCGTGACAATGTCCATGTAACAAGGATAAATTCTTTTTCATATTATTACGTCTGTTTCGGTCAATATGATGTGTTTCTAAGATATCATCATTTTTAAACCAAAGTTGACAATGACCACATTTACCTTGTTGTAACTTCAACAATTTTATTACTCTTGGTAGTTTATCTGGTATCTTCCTTAAACGATTACCCCAATAAACCCAATCGCCATCATATGGAGACTTGGTTCCTTTCACTTTGACATGCCTTTTAATAGCATGATCTCCGTGCTTAATAAGAAGAACTTTGTTATTTGTCATAAATCGCCAATTATCGTTTTTATACTTTTTAAAGTATTTATTTTTAATCCAGTATTTTCCTTTGGTTGGGTGCCTGTAGACTGCCCACTTCCAGATGTTTCTAAACATTACACTGTCAATAAACCTAAAGGTCTTGTTTGACACAACCGAAGAATAATATTTGCTCCACCCTCTAGTAATTGGGTTAAGCTGTCTTATTACTGTTTCTTGTGTTGATCCTCTTAATCCTCTAATCTTATGTTTTATAGTGAGTGTATGCTGTTTTCTGGATTCACGACTTGGTTTGACTAATAATTTATAACCCCTCTTATTATTTTTCGTAGAGTAATGCCTTATTGAGAAACCAAGAAAATTAAATCCTGGCTTTTCTCCATTTTGAGTATGAGAAATCTTTGTTTTTGAAGGTTTCAATTCTAGTCCAATGGTTTTGAGCCATTCTTCAACTATCATTTTTGCCTTCAGAATGATTTCCTTACTCTCATGTATGATGATAAAGTCATCTGCGTAGAAAATTACACTTAATGAGCTTTTTGCTTCTCTACTGCTTGCAACACCACATTTCATCTTCCTATATTGAAGAAGTTCACTCCATAACGTTTCTTTGATATATTGTTCTAATCCATTTAATGCAACACAAGCAAGTAACGGTGAGATCGTCCCTCCTTGAATTGTACCACGTTTTGTGGATTCAAATTTTCTGTTTTCCATTACTCCAGCTCTTAACCATCCTTTTATAATTCTTCTAAAGGTTGGTGTAGTGTTAAGTTTTTCCAACAGAGCATTTTGATTAATATTATCAAAACATCCAGAAATATCAGCATCTAAACAGTACGCTGTTTTCCAATTCAGTGAATTAAATATGGCTTCAATAGCATCATGACATGACCTACCAGGTCTAAAACCATACATGTTCGGTTCAAATCCTACCTCCCACTCTGGCTCTAGTGCCATTTTCATAAGTGTTTCTTTTGCCCTATCTGAGATAGTAAGTATACCAAGAGGGCGATATTCTATTGGTTTTCCAGGTTTTGGAATCCAAACACGTTTTGATGGTTTCGCTTTTTCTCTAACATTTAAAGAATATGCTAATTGCAATCTTTCTTTATGATTAAGATTTGCTTTTCCATCAATACCTGCAGTTTTCTTCCCTCTGTTATCTTGAGTTACTTTTCTGACAGCAAGTAGTTTTGCACTTATTGAATTGAGTAATAATCTTTGAAGTTTATGTACCTTCTTCTTATCATTACATATTGCAGCTTGGTAAATTCGCTTTTGTAGCTTAAATACAAATTTCTCAACTTTACGCCAAGGAATTGTATTCCATTCATACCTAACAAATTGTTGGTCTATAACATATTTACTACTATTCACAACTTTACCCTCCAAATTATAGTGTCCACGTCTGCATATCCCAAATATTACTTTGGGCATTAGCTTCTTGGACAATCCCTCCAATGTAAGTGCTTATGGCTGGCTGCCTACTTACATTCAAATGAATATAAGAGCACCTATATGGTTATCCCGTTTCACGATTTTGTTTCGTGTTAGACTTAGGTTCTTACTTTTTACCGGAAGCTGAGAACATCTATAATCAAAGACATCTAACTTTAATTCCTCGTATGCTTCATACCATTTTGGTCTATGCGTAAAACAACCTTAATTTCGCATATTCAATATAACGACAATTCAATCATAAGTTTCTCTTGTAACCATATCTAACTCTGTTTGCAGGAGTTTGCTATAAGGTTTAGCATTACCTGCTTTTATCTCATGCTTGCATCCTAAAGGTTGCCATTCTTTAAAATGTGAGACATACATTATCCCTGATGTCTAGGGAAGATGGAATCTAACCATCACAAAATCGCAACTTCGGGTCGCACAGATCCATGATTATCTGGACACTTTAGGTTACTCTGGTAGCGAAGAAGATTATGAGGAGTGCGAAAAAGAACTTGATAAAGTTATAAACGAAGCACTGAAACAAGGAATAATGTTCACTTTTCCATATAAATCTGATATGTCCTTGATAGATCGTATAGCTGACACATTCCCAAAGCTATATTTATCTGCTGACACTACTCGAATTTATGAGTTTTTACACAAGAAAAAAATATTTCAGATAATATCAGAAGGTGCATCTTTAAACAGATTTAGCGATGAAGAGCATGGAGATGTAGTAAACGTAATTTGTTCAGATAAAGATACCTTAGGTCAGCGAAAAGCAAACCTTTCAAAGCTGAAGGAGTTAGCACTTGAAAGTATTATAAGTAAAAATGAGCAAATTGATAAACATGACTTTGAACTAGAAATAGATAATGGATATTTTTGTATAGATTACCCACAAAATAGTACTATTGAAGTTGCAAAGATATTCAATAATCAAAAAGCTAAAGATTTAAATCTAAACATTGGTGTACTTCAAGTTGGAAAAAGTATAATTAGAGTTGAAAATATAGGAGGAAGTAGAAATTACACAGACGTATCAGGAGATAGCATTAGAATGTCTTTTACTACCGAAGTAGGAGAAATCAGTATTCATCTATGTCCTAGTGAGAAAGATAGTAATAAAATAGAGGTGAGGCTTGTCGATGAAGTAAGATTTAACAAGTTAGAGAATAAATCAAGTTTAGGGCAGAGTTGTCTGTTAGGGGGAAAAAGTGTTTTGACAGCTATAGAAAATGGATATTTCGAAAGAAATAGTAGTGTTTTTAAAGAGTCAGGTAAGACTATTAAACAGTCAGAGTGTACAATGGAAAATCCATCTAGCTTTCTAGAGGGGGTGAATAAAAATCAATTACTCAGAGTAAATGCAAGAGCTTATGGTCGGGGATTATGATAGTTGCTGTACATTGTAGATATAAAAATAAGGGGGATGAAGATGCGTTTTAATTTAGAGCCGGGAGGTGCTTTTTGTAATGGTAAAAATAAGCTTGTAACTGTTAAAATAAATGATGAAGAAAAGATTAATTTATCTGTAATAGTTTAGACTTAATCGGGAATGTTCAAAAAAGTGTGTCAAGCCGCATTTTTAGTTCAACTCAATTTTCAATCTGTTGGGAAAGAAGATGTCAAGTTGAGACATAGTTAAAGCCCAATTAGGGAGAGCCATAATCCACTTTTGCTCCACTTTTTTTATAGCACAATATACCAACTTATACAAGGCATTTGTACTGGTAAATGAGCCCTTGGTTTTAATGAATTTCCTGATTCATCTATGCAACCCCTCAATTGGATTGGTGGTATAAATTAGCCTTCTAACAGGGCCAGAATACTTAAAATAACCAGACAAATTTTCCCAATTGTTTTGCCACGATTTTATGACCAAAGGATATTTTTCACCCCATTTTTCTTCCAGCTCAAGCAAATAATTTTCAGCGATTTCTTTACTTGAAGCACGATATATTTTTTTCAAATCATTCATGAAAATTTTCACATCTTTGCTGGATACATATTTCAATGAATTTCTTATCTGATGCACTATACATATTTGTACTTCTGCTTTGGGAAATACACTATTTATAGCCGCAGGAAAACTTTTTAGACCATCAACACATGCAATCAGAATATCCTCTACCCCTCTCTCTTTTAGGTCATTTAACACTCCTAACCAGAACTTCACTTTCGGCTAAATAAAAGCCTAGTACTTCTTTTCTGCCATTTTGATCTATGCCTAATATATTATACATGCATTTACTTACGCAATGCCCGTCCTCCTTGACTTTGAAAAACATGCCATCCATGAATACTATTGGATATACAGATTGCAGTGGACGACTGCGCCATTCATTGATTAACGGCAGTAATTTGTCGGTAATACTTGATATCTCTGCTGCAGATATTTTGTGGTCATACATCTCCTCTACATGCGATGCTATGTCCCTATACCCTTACTATTACCCACAAATGTAAATGGACTTATAAATAAAGGATTAGAATATTAAAGTTTGTGAATATTGAGGGTATAAAAATGGCAAACAAGGGTAATGAATGGGCTAGAAATGAATTGGGGGATGCTGCACTTGGAGATAAAAGACTGACAGATCGATTAGTAAATATTGCTGATAGTTTAATAAGTTTACCTGAAAGTTCAATCAATCAAGCATGTGGAAGTTGGTCAGAAGCAAAAGCAGCTTATCGTTTTTTTCAAAATGAGAATGTAAAAGGAAGTGATATCTTAACATCGCATATTGCAAAAACTGTTGAAAGAACAAAAACTCATAAAAGGATTCTTGTGATTCAGGATACAAGTTGCATTTCATATATGGGACATGAAAAAATAAGAGGATTGGCAGTTGTTTCAAAAAAACAAAGTAAAGGTATTATGATGCACACAGCTTTTGCGATTAGTACAGAAGGCTTGACATTAGGAATACTAGACCAAAAGCTTTACTCGAGACCATCTATATCTAAAGAAGACCAAGAGCTAGAAAAAAGAAGACGTTGTAGAAACGTTAGTATTGAAGATAAAGAAAGCATAAAGTGGCTAGAAAGTTTAAAGAAAACAAATGAAATTATAGATTCAACTCAAACAGAAACTATAACGGTATGTGATAGAGAAGCAGATATTTATGATTTTTTTGAGCTTGCTTACCGTCTTAATTCAGCGGTTTTGATAAGAGCTTGTAGAAACCGAAACGTAAATAAAACATCTAGGTATTCTCGAGAAGAAAAATTATGGCAATTTATAGAAAGGGTTCCTTGTACTGGAAAAGTAGAAGTTGAAATTCCGGCTAGAGATAACAAGCCAAAAAGGATAGCATCTTTAGAAGTTATAGCACTTCTCATAATAGTCCAAAAAAGGTAAGATATGGATTTATAGTAGTGATGGTAAGCATGCCAGCAGCATATAGTTATGACTTAAGGAAAAAGGTAATGGAAGCATTGGATGAAGGAGAGAGTGGAGAAACTGTTGCCAAGAGATTTAAGATTGGAGAAACAACTTTATATGAGTGGAAGAAAAGACGTGAGAAAACGGGAGATTTTCAATCAAAAAAGCTTGGAAGCGTGGCATAAAATTACCGACTGGAATGCATTTGCCGAATTTGCAAATGAGCAAGGTGGCAAAACTCAGTCAGAGATGCTGGGGCAATATTAGTAGACAAACAGTTCATCGAGCACTTAAAAATATAGGATTCACAAGAAAAAAAAGACCTACGGATATAAAGAAAGAAATGAAGAAAAGCGAGCTCAATTTTCAAAGGTTATAGCAACAAAAGAACCTAAAGAATTAGTGTATATAGATGAGTCTGGCATTGATAACACTGAACCTATGGGTATTGCCAGAAAGGACAGCGGTTTTATGCCCTAAAATCTGGAAAGAAAACTCAACGAATTAGCATGGTTGCAGCCTTAAGTGGAAGAAAAATAATTGCTCCGTTAACCTTTAAAGGCCACTGCAATATGGATATCTTTAATAAATGGTTTGAGCAGTTTCTGACACCGATTTTGGAACCTGGACAAACTGTTATCCTTGATAATGCTACTTTTCATAAGTCTAATAAGATTTGCTAAAGGAGTTGGTGCAGAAATTTTATATCTTCCTCCATATTCTCCAGATTTCAACAAAATTGAGCATTATTGGTTTGCTATAAAAAACAGAGCCAGGAAAAACATTCCTCTATTCGAATCCTTTCGTCGTGCTGTTGATTCTGCCTTCCTATGACCTGTTCGGACTATTATGAGAAATGTTATAACCCCAGCATTAACATGAGTATAAGTGTTGGTAGTGTGTCCAACAGCGAAGCAAGGGTCTCATCAAAATGTAAAGAAGTCTATGAACAAATAGAGGAAGAAATGAAAGCAAGCGAAATTTTGCATATTGATGAAATCAGTCACTACAACAAAGGCAAGTTGGGATGGTGCTGGATGTTTGCCAACAATAACGCAAGTCTTATGAAGTTAGCAGATACAAGAGGAATGAGGTTTTTAAAGAATAGTGCATTTTGTGATTACAAAAATCGTGTAATTACCGACAGATATGCAGTTTACAACTACTTCAGTGATGAAAAACGACAAATTTGTTGGGCTCACTTGTTGAGAAATTTCGAGAGGTTATCTCATAGCTGGAATAGTGAAGTAATGAGACTTGGCAATTGTTTAAAAGATGCAGCTAATGGATTATTTGCATTAAAAAATGCTTTGTCAGAAAATGAAATTAGTATTTCAAAGTTCACTAAGCAATCTAAAGAGTTGCGAAGATTTATGCAGTACTGCATGATAAAAATATCTTATATACTTGAAGCAAAAGGAGCTTCACGAACGGTAAAGGGTATTATAAAATCCGAGCCAATGATGTGGACATTTTTGGATGACCCAAAGAATATTCCATTAACGAATAATCATGTTGAACGACAAATACGGCGTTATGTTGTCTATCGTAAGAATTCATATTTTGCACAGTCAGAGCGAGGGAATAGATTCCTTGAGCGGATAATTTCTCTGTATCTCACTTGGAGACAAAAAAAAGTTAAATCCATTTCAAAACCTTTTATCTATTGTCTCTTAAGCCGCACCTCTGAACGGATACCCGTAATTGGGTTTTAAAGCGATTCTAGTGTGCCGTAGAGACACAAAGACTGTTCAGAAAAGAACAAGCTGAGTGCAAAAGCTACGCAACAGATGAGGGTGGGCCCCTTGAAGCCGGTTTACAAGAGCAGGCTTCAAACAACATACTGTAATTGCGATTGAATGATGGAGAGACATACTCCATTATTTTAGCACGAAGTAACAAGTTCAATGAATCTGTTCTTCAAAAATAATTTAAACCTTTACAGTAGGAGTAGTCTTATGAAATATTATAGCGGATTAGATGTGTCATTCAAAGAAACTTTTGTAAGTATCGTTGATGAGAAAGGAAAAATTGTTAAAGAAGAAGTTGTTGCAAGTGAGAGCAGTGCAATAGCTGAGTTTCTGCTTAGTCAAAGCAGAGAATACGAATCCATAGGAATAGAAAGTGGGCAATTGTCAATATCGATGTGCAAAGAGTTAAGGAGCTTTGAATTACCAGTAATTTGTGTAGATGCGAGGCATATGGCAGCAGCATTGTCTGCGAGAATCAATAAAAACGATAAAAATGATGCAAGGGGTATAGCACAAATGATGAGAGCTGGGCTGTATAAAGAGGTATTAGTAAAATCAGATGAGTCTTGTCAAGTTAAGGTAACGCTCGGAAGTAGAAGGCAGTTAATGTATTGCAGAGAGCAAATTATGGGAACAATAAGAGGGCTATTGAAGATATACGGAATAAAGCTTGGCAAGAAGTCAAAGATTGTAATCTTTTCTTTAAAAGTGCAAGAAGCAATAAAAGATCTAGATAAAGTCAGTAAGGATTCAATTGAAGCATTAGTTTGTAGTTTGGAAATAATAGAAGAATCAATAAAAAAGCTTGATAAAATATTATCAGAGAAAGGCAAGAAAGACGAAGATTGCAAATTATTAACTACTGTACCAGGAGTTGGTATTATAGTAGCAATGACGTATAAGGCTACAATTGATAATCCACATAGGTTTGAAACATCTGATACAGTCGGAGCCTATATGGGATTGACGCCAAGACAGTACGCTTCTGGAGAAGTTAATCGTCATGGTAGCATATCAAAGATGGGACCGGTAGAATGTAGAAATATGTTGTATGAAGCTGCGCATACAATACTGACAGTTAGCAAGAAAAAATTCAAATTAAAAAGCTGGGGAATAAAGCTTGCAAAAAAGAAGGGTGTAAAGAAAGCAGTAGTTGCATTAGCAAGAAAACTAGCTGTAATTATGCATAGAATGTTGGTTGATAAAACAGAATTTTATTATCAATAAACACTAAAGGAGTATAGGACAATAATTTTATTGAAAGTAAAGATAGTAATGCCGATGGAAGGGATAAGCAAGAGCTATGGTTGAAGCGTAGACTTCGTAAACAACATGTTGCCATCCACTTCCGCCCTAACAAGTATAGTGCGGCTTGGCTAAAATTAAACTAGCCATATCAGACCGCGGAGAGAACCATGGAAGCATGCTATTTTTAATTTATATCAAGGATTATGGAGGAAATATGCTATTTTGATCTATGTGAAAATTATTGTTGACTTGTACGCAATTAGAGAACCATAAGCTGCTTTGGTAAAGAGCCAAGGTAGTGAGCGTTATGGAAAAGGCACAATTATGTGTCATGTGTGAAATAGAGAGATGAACGAAAGTGAACCACTGAACACGTGTCGAAACTTAATGCGATGATGTCAAAACCAGGTGCGTAGAATTCACTTGGGATAAACCTATCGGGAGCTTGTTTACTGGGTAGGTGGCGTCCGGCATAGAGGTGGCATGAATCTATTTCAGGCTATTGTGTGGAACTGCGGGAACCTGTCGTTTCGATGATAAGGGAGAAATCCAAAGAGCTGATCTCTGAGGGTGAGAGTACCGATGCGAAAAACAGGGACGGATCAGCTCGTAGTAGTGAAGAAGTTTCTGTAATGGAAATGGAGCGAAGGGGCTGAGTTATTTAGTTTTAATTATTTATCAACCGAAAGGGAGGAGTTAATGAATAAAACAAAGTCTTTTGATATACCAAAGCAACTTATTTGGAAAGCTTATAAACAAGTATCGAAAAATAAAGGAGCGGCAGGTGTAGATGGGGTCTCGATAACAAAGTTTGAGGAAAATCTAAAAGATAATCTATACAAATTATGGAATCGGATGTCATCCGGAAGTTATTTTCCAGAGCCAGTAAAAGCTGTTGTAATACCAAAAGCTACAGGAGGAGAGAGAATATTAGGCATCCCTTCAGTAACAGATAGGATAGCACAAACAGCTGCCACAATGTATCTTGAGCCGTTGGTAGACCAGAAGTTTCATGAAGATTCGTATGGCTATAGACCAAACAAATCTGCACTGGACGCGGTAAGTACGACTTGCAAGAGATGCTGGAAGAATGATTGGACGGTAGATCTGGATATATCTGGATTTTTCGACAATTTGGATCACGAGTTAGCATTGGAAGCAATCAAGAAGCATACAGACTGCAAATGGGTCATACTGTACGTTGAACGGTGGATGAAAGTCCCTATTCAGCAAGCAGATGGTAGTAAGGTAGTTAGGGATAAAGGAGTTCCGCAAGGAGGTTCGATAAGCCCTATAATTTCGAACATATTTATGCATCATGTATTTGATATGTGGATGAGACAAAACTATCCAACCATGCCATTTGAGAGGTATGTAGACGACGCGATAGTACACTGCAAAACTCAGAAGCAGGCGGAATTTATCAAGGTAATGATCGGAAAAAGATTGGCTGAGTATAAGCTAAAACTACATCCTGAGAAGACACAAATAGTGTACTGTAAGGACCACTACAGGAAGGGCGAATTTCCCAAACAAAGCTTTGATTTTCTAGGCTACACTTTTAGACCTAGGTTAGCAAAGAACAAAGTTAAGGGTTATAGAGTCTTATTTATGCCTGCAATTAGCAACAAAGCCAAGAAAAAGATCCACCAAGCTATAAAATCATGGAAAATACACAGGCAAACATCTACAACCATGGAGGAGATATCAAAGAAAGTAAATCCCATAGTCAGAGGCTGGTTTCAGTATTATGGCAGGTTTTATAAATCAGAGATGCATCCAACTCTCAGAAATATAGAGAGATACCTAATAAAGTGGGCTAGGAAAAAATATAAGAAACTTCGAGCTCATGGAAGACTAGCGAGCCAATTTCTAGGAAAGGTGAGAAAAAGGTCTCCAAATATTTTCTACCACTGGGAACTAGGACAAGGATCAAAAGGCTAAATAATGGGAGCTGTGTGAGCTGAGAAGTTCATGCACAGTTCTGCGAGAGACTGGTGGGGAAGTTCCGCCGGTCTACTCTCCCAACCTCAGGGTACAATTATACCACCAAGACCTAAGTTACTCACGTAGGGTAGCTTAAAACTCGATTATGAGGCATTTCTAAATTATTTCTTGCTTTAAAGTTTTACTTATTATAAAAAAAAACCTATTGTACCCTATCACGCTTTTTATTCGTTGTAAAACATTTTTTTCAAAAAAGTGAAAAGTTTTTGTAATTTAGGTGAAACAAGAGCTGGTTTTGGAGGTCTTATTGAGATATAACGACTTTTATCTAAAATTCTTAAGTTGAGTCTTTAGGTAATCTCTATAAATAATTTGTAGATGAAGCTAAAGGAAAAAAGTTTTGCCATAAACATAAGCTACAAAACCCTCTCAATAATTCAAGATGGAGACAAAGATCTAAATTTATTTATTTACGTCTCTAATTTTATCTCGTATAATGGAGACAAAGATTTATATTTTGTGTTTTATGTCTCCATCATTTATTGGTAGGCAAACTGAGTTAAAACAACTACTGGAGCTTACAGAAAAAAATACTGCATCTTTTGTAGTAGTCAAAGGAAGGCGTCGTATAGGAAAAAGTCGTTTAATTCAAGAGTTTGGTAAATACTTCGAGCAATATTACTCCTTTATAGGTTTGCCACCAGAAAAGCATACTACAATGTCCTACCAACTTAATGAATTTTCTAGACAAGTTGCTAGACAATTTAATACATCTTTTGCTAGGTATGATGACTGGAGCGATTTACTATGGGCAGTTGGTGAACGTCTACTATCA
The DNA here is from genome assembly GCF_025617515.1 of Wolbachia endosymbiont of Oryzaephilus surinamensis. Lineage (NCBI taxonomy): Bacteria > Pseudomonadati > Pseudomonadota > Alphaproteobacteria > Rickettsiales > Anaplasmataceae > Wolbachia > Wolbachia endosymbiont of Oryzaephilus surinamensis. The sequence goes on from NZ_CP092526.1 coordinate 147,869, forward strand.
GGAAAAACATTATTGCTGTTTGATGAAATTTCTTGGATGGGCTCAAAAGATCCAACCTTTTTAGGCAAAATAAAAAATTTTTGGGATACGCAGCTAAAAAATAATAACAAGTTAATTTTCGTTGTTTGTGGATCAGCTTCATCCTGGATCGAGAAAAATATACTTAGCAGCACTGGTTTCGTAGGGAGAATATCGTTAACTTTAACACTCGGAGAATTATCACTTTCTGATTGCAATGAATTTTGGCCGAAAAATATTTCAGCATATGAAAAATTTAAGGTGCTTGCAGTAACTGGCGGAATTCCAAAGTATTTAGAGGAGGTAAATTTTAAACATAGCGCTGAAGAAAATATTAAAAGGCTTTGTTTTACAAAAGGTGGGTTTTTAGTTGAAGAATTTAATCAAATCAACTATGTTTTTTTTTAATTTTTCATTTGTATAATTTTGCAACTTTACCCAACCATATAGATAATAAAAACCCGTTTGTCATAGAAACAGAATTCTATATCAAACAGCTACTGCAACAATTTTCGTTTAAGCTATGTGAACAAGCACTTTAAGTTTATGTGGATGCACAATATTCATTTCAATTACTGCTATGTAAATTTTTAAACATTCAAATTAATTGCCTCTTTAAGCCTTGCATTAGCAATTACTATAATTTTACGCATTAGAGCTGTTATAGCTACCATCTTCTTCTTACCACTTTCAACAAGCTTAGAATAAAAGGTGCCAAGTGCAGATTTGGACCTTGCAGCAGACATGGCAGATGTAAAGAGCTTTGAACGAACATTACTTCTACCTCCTATAATCCTTCGGTAACCAACAGTTTTACCACTTTCCCTAGGATGAGGTGCAACTCCGGCAAGACTTGCTACTTCTTTTCTACTTAAGTAACCAAGCTCTGGCATTAAACACAGAAAATCTTGTGATAACTTTTTACCTATTCCAGAAACTGTTTTAAGGATTTTTTGACGTTGTTGTAGTTCATGGCTTCCATCAATAATTTTTTGTATAGTATCATTGAGTTCGTTTATTTGACTATCGAAAAATTCAATGGTCTTCTGACAACTTTTCTTTATATGATCATTTTCAGGAGCTTCCAGTCTACACTTTTCCTGAGCTCTCATTTGCGTAATGTCATCACGACGTTGACAAAGTGCAACCAGGGTTAATTGTTCTTTTGATGTAGGTACAAATAGAGAGAGAGTTCTATGGCGTTCAAATCCATATTGAGCAAGAGCCCTCGCATCTGATTTATCAGACTTTGCTACAGTTCCGTGAGACAAGATAAAGCTTTTTACTTTACGAGTATTAGCTCGATGTACTGCAATATTCTTGTCAATAAGAAAATGTGACAAACCAAGCTCATATTTTCCTGTGTTTTCCAAAGTTACTAAAGAATTAGGTAGAATATCTGAAAACTTTTGAAATAATTGTTGCCAACCATCAGAATCATTGTCAAATTTGACAGCGTTCTTCTGTTTGTGAATTGCAACGACATTTTTAAATTTTCCGATGTCAATGCCAATAAAATTTTGATAAGATGTAACCATAATAAACCTCGATAGTTTTAGTTAATTTAAGATTGTAAACGGGTGCATATATATGTCCCAAGCAACTATTCAAACGTATCGAGAGATGGGCTAGTGTACCTTGATTTAAACGGTTGTAGTACCAATATTCTTCCGGTCGCACACGCCCATGATAGTCCTATTCCTATAGTGAGTAGGGCTATCTTTCCCTCTTATCCTCTTTTATATCACATTTTCAACTTACAATATTCTCAGATTTATTCATGCGAAAAACGGCTTTTTATAAGCAAATAGTCAGAGCTCTTTCTACTGGAGCTAAAGAACAAGAAGAAATTTGTGCTACTTTAAATATCGTAAGACATGGACGCATTTCTGAGTATCTACATGAGCTTGAGCTTGCTGGTTTTATTGCAAAAGATCATACTTGGAGTATAAAAACTGGTACTGATTCACGACTCAGGAGATACAGACTTCAAGATAATTATTTAAGGTTTTATTTAAAATATATTGAAAAAGATCTAGGGAAAATTAATCGTGACACCTATTCTATAGGGTTCTTACCAGAGTGGTATACAATTATTGGGCTTCAATTTGAAAATTTGGTGCTAAATAATAGAAAGAGTATACACAACATCTTAGGAATTGATGGAATAATAAGCGAGAATCCATTTTTTCAGAAGAAAACGCGTAATAGTGCAGGCTGTCAAATTGATTATATGATTCAAACAAAGTTTAACACTCTCTACATTTGCGAAATCAAATTTTCAAAAGATAAAATTGGTCATTCAATAATACAAGAGGTACAAAAGAAAATAGATGCACTAAATCGTCCAAAAGGCTTTTCATGTCGTCCAGTTCTTATCCACGTTAATGATGTAAGTGATGATGTTATGGATAGTGGTTACTTTTCACACATAATTGATTTTGGAAAGTTATTGAATTGTAAGTAATATTTTTTCTGACTTAAAAATAGTGTCTTTTTAGTTTTTATGTTTATTCTTAACTTATAGAGGTTGCTTATGACTGATACTTTAACTTTAAAAGAAGGAGATATTGAAACTACTGCTTTTGATAATAGCAATTTTACTAGAGTATTACACGATGGAGAATGGTGGTATGTAATAACAGAAGTAATAGCTTTTCTGACAGGTAGTAAGAACCCATCTGACTATCTAAAAAAGATAAAAAGCAGAGATATAGGGCTTTCTGAAGGATGGGGACAATTTGTCACCCCCCTTGAAATTAAAACAAAAGGTGGTAAACAGAATGTTAATTGTACAAATGTTGAGGGGTTGTTTCGTATTTTGCAGTCTATTCCTTCCAAAAGAGTTGAACAATTTAAACGTTGGCTTGCAAAAGTCGGATATGAGAGGCTACAAGAATATGAAAACCCTGAACTTGCACTCAAACGAATCTATGCCGATTATGCTGCAAAAGGGTACCCTCAGGAATGGATACAAAAGAGAATAGAATCGATAGCTGTCAGAAATCAACTAACAAAAGAATGGGGTAATAGAAATATATCTGACCACAATAACAAGTATATTGAAGGTAGGGAATACGCAATATTGACAGACGTAATTTCTGAGGGAACATTTGGAGTAAAAACAAAGCATCATAAGGAAATAAAAGGCTTGAGGAAACAACCACTAAGAGACCATATGACACCAATTGAATTAATTTTCAATATGCTAGGAGAACAGGCTACAATTGATGAAATAAAAGATAAAGATGCACAGGGCTATAATAAAAATTTAGAAGCGGCAAAGGAAGGAGGTAAGAACGCAGGCACAGCAAGAGAGGCATTTGAAAAAGCTAGAGGTGTGAAAGTCGTTTCTTCAGATAACTTTTTAAAGAGGATTAAAGATTAAAGTTCTCACTATAAGAAATCTCTGAATTTTATGGTTTAAAATGTTTTAGAAGGTTATTATAGCGTTATCTCTGATTTAGATAGTTTGTTTTGTATGCTTTTACCAAAAACTCATGTAATTTCTGAGCTGCATTAAAATTATTTTAACTTTTTTTGAGAAAATTCCGGAAAAAGTAGTAAGAAATCCGGTATATATATATTATAGAAGGGCATTGATGCAGTTTGTGGATGCGCTTCAAATACAAAAACTTTAAGTGTCAATCCGAAACTCGGCAAACAAACATTGAGTAGATTTGTATTTTTTTAGATAAGGTAAAAACTTCGTTTTAAAGCTAGATGTGATTTTATAGATAACAATAGCAATTCACCAAAGAACACACGTAGTACCCTCTAAAACTTAATTAAACGGCATTCTCGGTAATCTTACCATTATAGAACAAACCTCCCTTTAAGTCTAACACGATTTTTATCCTTTGCAAAAAAAAAGTGAACAGTTTTCGTAATTTTGGTGAATATATATAACAAGAAAACAACTTTCTGCAGTAGCACATGATTCTCGTTGTTGGCCTACAAAAACCTATGAATTTCTAGTGTATTTTGCAGAAACCAGACGATATTTTGGAGTAAGTGCTACTTGTAATTTTAATAATAGCAAATGTCAACCCTAACACTAGATCTAGGCAAACAAACAGGATGGTCTATTCTTCACAACGGAGTAATTCAAAGTGGAAGTGAGAGTTTTCATACTAGTCGGTTTAGTGGTGGTGGAATGCACTTCTTAAATTTTCGTAGCTGGCTAAATGAAATGAAGGAAAAATTTCCAAGTATTGAAACAGTTTATTTTGAGGAAGTTAGAAGACACTTAGGAACTGATGCTGCTCATTGCTACGGAGGTTTCTTGGCACATTTGTCTGCTTGGTGTGAAGAGAATCATATTCCCTATCAGAGCGTTCCTGTTAAGACTATAAAACGCTTTATCACAGGCAAAGGCAATGCAAGTAAGAGTGAAGTTATTGAAGCGATACGTGAAAAAAGTTTTTCACCTAGAGATGATAATCAAGCAGATGCTTTGGCATTAATGTTTTACGTTATGAATATTAGTAAAGATTTTAACATATCAAAAAGCCCATAGAAAGTGGGTCCTTTCGGCCATAATGGCGGGTTTGGTGGGTTCGACCCCAGGCCTTCTTTAGCGTCAGAGATATTTTGAATATTAACTTTTTAATTATTGAGATATGAATTTAGCAATCCACTATTATCCTACTCAAGATCTCATCGAATATGAGCGTAATCCACGTAAAAATGATGACGTAGTAAATAGAATGTGTGCTTCAATACGGGAATTTGGCTTTCGTATTCCAATAGTTGCAAAAAGCGATGGTACTGTTGTAGATGGCCATTTACGCCTTAAAGCAGCAAGAAAACTTGGTATGGAGAGTATTCCAGTAGTCCTCAGTGATAATTTAAATGAACCACAAACCAAAGCTTTTCGGTTACTGGCCAATCAATCAGCTAATTGGGCAAAGTGGGATGATGATCTTTTGAGAGTGGAAATTCAAGAGTTAGAAGATTTGCAGTTTGACCTTAAAATGACTGGATTTGAATTGGAAAAAGTTCAACATTTCCTTGATGATTTAGATGGTGAAAAAGAAGATTTTTCTGACTTGGTTGGTGATGAAAAAAGGGTAGAAATAACAAAACCAGGGGATTTATGGATTTTAGGTGATCATAGAATCTATTGTGGTGATAGCTCTGTAGTTGAATCATATAAAGCGCTGTTAGATGATAAAATGGCAGACATTACTGTGTGTGATCCTCCGTACAACGTTGATTATGGTAGCAGTCAAGATAAAAAAATATTAAACGATAATCAAGGTGAAAAGTATGAGCTTTTTCTCTATGACATCTGTTCCCATATTTTGGCATATACGAAAGGTGCAATTTACATCTGCATATCATCATCAGAGTTTTCAACTTTGCAAAAAGTATTTGAGGAAGCAGGAGGAAAATGGTCGACATTCATCATTTGGGCAAAGAATCATTTTACACTAGGAAGATCTGATTATCAGAGACAATACGAAGCAATGCTCTATGGGTGGAAGAATGGCAATAAACGTGAGTGGCATGGAGGTAGAAATCAAAGCGATCTGTGGTTTTATGATAAGCCAACGCACAATACACTACACCCAACGATGAAGCCAGTAGAGCTAATGGAGAAAGCAATAGTTAATAGCAGTAGACCTGGAGATATCGTACTTGATCCATTTAGCGGCTCTGGAAGTACACTGATTGCATGTGAGAGAACAGGAAGAATTTGCAGAACAATAGAACTAGATTCAAAATTTGTAGATGTAACCATAAAACGTTGGCAAATATATACCGGAAGAGATGCCCTTTTAGCCAGTACTGGTAAAACTTTTGCAGAAATTCAAGAAGAAAATTCGTAAAAAGGAGCAAAAAGAGTGGAAAAAATCACACAAATAGAATGGGCAAGAGAGATAGGAGTATCAAAGCAATATGTCTGTTATTTAGTAAAAAAAGGAATAGTTAAGTTGGAGGATGGTTTGATCGACCGAGAACAAGCAAATGAAGCAGTAGCGGCAATAAGAGATCCAAGTCAGCCACTGAGGAGGAAAAATCTAGAAAACGAAAATACAAGTAATCTTTCCACAATGTTGCTTAAAACGCGAATAAAAAATGAGATGGAACGTGGTAAATTGCTTGAGGCAAAAGCTAAGGCTGAAATAGGAGAACTTGTAGCAGTAGAGGAAGTAAAGCGCGATGCATTTAATGTAGCAAGAGTTGTCCGTAATAATTTGCTTAATATTCCAAATAGAGTTTCAGCACTGCTTGCATCACTAAGTGACACTGAAAAAATTCACGAGACGCTAACTGAAGAGATTACAAACTCACTTGAAGAATTATCTAACGCTAAATTTAAAATATAAAAAGATTTTGAATACAAAATGGCTGATAACTTAAGTTTAGAGTTAATAAAGTGTTTAATCAATCAACCTGGATTAGATGTTAATGTCAGAGGGTTAAACGGAAAAACTCCACTGCATTGCGCTATAGAGTTTGATGAATTAAGCATGGTAGATCTGTTACTCACGAAAAAGAACATTAATCCTTTTGTAGAAGATAATGAAGGTAAAACATCTCTTGATTACGCCAAAGAAGGGAAAAAAGCAGAAATATTGAAAGCGTTAATTAGTAACAAATACGGGTTAGAACAAGATAGTTTACTTCATTTAGCTGCAATGATAGGTGAAGTTAATGCAGTTAGGTATTTGATAGGAAAAGGTATTGACGTTAATGTACGAAATACTTTGCATCATACTCCATTACATCTAGCAGCAGGAATAGGACATGCAGAAGTTGTAAAGATTTTGATAAGAGAAGGAAAAGCTGAAATAGATGTCTTTGATGCACGAAATCAGACACCAATGCACTATGCAGTTAATAATAAAAAGTTGGAGATAGTAAAGTTACTGCTGAAGCTTGGAGCAGATGTGAATAGTGCACGCATGGGACAAAACTCAATGAAATTGTCACCTGTGCATATAGCTGTAAGTAATACTAATTACGATGAAAGAGATTTGTGTTTGGATATCCTCAAATGCTTAATAAGGGAGCCTAATGCTCAAGTCAATTTGCAAGACTACGAAAATAAAACACCACTACACTATGCTGAAAGACTTAAAACAATAGAAGTTTTACTAACGCGAGAAGATATAGACCCTCTGGTAAAAGACGATAGCGGTAAAACACCATTTGATTACGCTAAACCTGAGATAAAGAAGGCTTTGATAAGTAATAAATACGGTTCTGAAAAGAATAGTCTGCTCCATTTAGCTGCACAAAGAGGAGAAATTGAGCTTGTAGAGTCTATTTTAAAAGAAGAAATTGATATTGATATTTCAAACAATAAAGGTCTATCACCGATTTACCTTGCTGCAGAAAAAGGACATTTACATGTAGTAAAATTACTACTGAAAAAAGGAGCAAACTATACACCTGTTCTGCACTCAGCAATCAAGTCAAATAATTTAGAATTGCTAAAAACTTTATTTAAAGAAAAGAGTATCAAATTACCAGATGAGATAGGCAAGTCTGTACCAGTTTATTATAGATGTATAGAATATAGAGATGCAAAAGTAAGAAAATACAATAATGTGATCTGTATTTTTACCTCAGTAAGTGCAGTAGCAATATCGGTATATATAGGGTTAACAGCAACAACAATAAGTAGTGCAATCATTTTTGCAACAATAACAGGGATATTTGCTCTTGCTGTAGCAATAATTGTAAGTGAAATGAGCAAAAGATATATAGAAAAGGAATTTCAGAAAAAGATGTTTATGGAGATGGAGGAGTGTAGTTCTATTGTTAATGATGTCGAGATAGAACCAGTTATGAGTAGATGCAGACAATGATATACGCCACATCATTTTCTGAAGGTTTAAAACCAGATCCAGAGCTTAAAGTATCAGAGTGGGCAAATGAGTATCGAGTTCTAGCACCAACTGCAGCATCAGAGCCAGGGAAATGGAGAACAGAAAGAACTCCTTCTTCACCTGCAGAAAAAGTAGTATTCATGAAAGGAGCGCAGATTGGGGGAACAGAAGCTGGTAACAATTGGATAGGCTATATCATCGATCAAACACCAGGTCCAATGCTAGTAGTACAGCCAACAGTTGAAATGGGAAAGCGTTGGTCAAAAGGAAGATTTGCACCACTGATTGAAAGCACACCATGTTTAAAAAGTAAAGTAAAAGACCCAAGATCAAGAGATTCAGGGAATACTGTACAAAGTAAGGAATTTCCAGGTGGAATAGTAGTAATAACCGGAGCAAATAGCAGTGTAGGCCTCCGATCTATGCCAGTAAAATATCTCTTTCTTGATGAAATAGATGCCTATCCAGGAGATTCGGGAGGTGAAGGAGATCCAGTTTTACTCAGCATAGCCCGTACTAATACATTTGCACGGCGAAAGATTTTTTTAGTATCAACGCCAACGATTCATGGAATAAGCAGAATTGAGAAGGAATTTGAAGCTACAGACAAGAGATATTTTTTTGTACCATGTCCGCATTGTAATTATTACCAAATTTTAAAGTGGTCACAAATAAAATGGGAAGATAAAAATCCAAATACAGCACACTATATGTGTATAGAATGTGGTGAAAAGATAGAAAATCATCAAAAGACAGAGATGCTAGACCGTGGAGAATGGAGAGCTACAGGGGCAAAAGAAGGGGAGAAAAAAGGATTTCATCTTTCAAGTCTTTATAGTCCAGTAGGCTGGTATAGTTGGCAACAAGCAGTAGAGGACTTTCTCCATGCAAAGGAAAGCGAACAATTACTGAAGGTTTGGATAAATACTACGCTTGGAGAAACCTGGGTAGATAAAGGAGAAGTACCAGATTGGAAGCAATTATTTAACAGGAGAGAATTTTTTCCCGTAGGCACAGTACCAAAAGGTGAAGTGGTTCTCACAGCAGGAGTAGATGTCCAAAAAGATCGGTTAGAAGTAGAAGTTGTAGCATGGGGAAAAAGCCGTGAAAGTTGGTCAATAGACTACCGAGTATTTGAAGGAGATACAGGAGGAGGAGAAGTATGGGGAAAGCTTTCGGAGCTCCTCAATCATCATTTTATTGGTGAAAATGGTCTTGAATATATGATAAGTATGATGGCGGTTGATGCAGGGTATGCAACGCAGGAAGTGTATAATTGGGTAAGGAGTCATCAAGGCTCTGGAAGAGTAATGGCAGTAAAAGGTGTAAATAAAGCACTAGTGCCACTTAGCAGCCCAAGTAGAGTAGATATAACAGTTGGTGGTCAAAAGCTGAAAAGAGGAATAAAGCTCTGGCCAGTGGGAGTATCGATATTAAAGTCAGAGCTTTTTCAATTACTTAATATTTTGAAAGAAGAAGAGGGAAAAGCTCTACCTGGATATTGTCATTTTCCCGAGTATGCACCTGAATATTTTAAACAGCTAACGGCAGAGCAATTAGTCAGCAAGGTAGTAAAAGGATACACCAAACAAGAGTGGCAAAAGGTAAGAGAAAGAAATGAAGTGCTAGATTGCCGAATTTATGCGAGAGCAGCATCTATTGCGCTTGGAATCGATCGTTGGCCAGAGAGTAAATGGAATAGTTTGAGTGGAAAAATGGAAAGCAAAAAGCCTAAAAAAGTAAGGCAAAGCCAATGGTTGAATGAGAAGTGAAATGTATAACGAAGAATATTGTAAGTTGAAAATGTGATATAAAAGAGGATAAGAGGGAAAGATAGCCCTACTCACTATAGGAATAGGACTATCATGGGCGTGTGCGACCGGAAGAATATTGGTACTACAACCGTTTAAATCAAGGTACACTAGCCCATCTCTCGATACGTTTGAATAGTTGCTTGGGACATATATATGCACCCGTTTACAATCTTAAATTAACTAAAACTATCGAGGTTTATTATGGTTACATCTTATCAAAATTTTATTGGCATTGACATCGGAAAATTTAAAAATGTCGTTGCAATTCACAAACAGAAGAACGCTGTCAAATTTGACAATGATTCTGATGGTTGGCAACAATTATTTCAAAAGTTTTCAGATATTCTACCTAATTCTTTAGTAACTTTGGAAAACACAGGAAAATATGAGCTTGGTTTGTCACATTTTCTTATTGACAAGAATATTGCAGTACATCGAGCTAATACTCGTAAAGTAAAAAGCTTTATCTTGTCTCACGGAACTGTAGCAAAGTCTGATAAATCAGATGCGAGGGCTCTTGCTCAATATGGATTTGAACGCCATAGAACTCTCTCTCTATTTGTACCTACATCAAAAGAACAATTAACCCTGGTTGCACTTTGTCAACGTCGTGATGACATTACGCAAATGAGAGCTCAGGAAAAGTGTAGACTGGAAGCTCCTGAAAATGATCATATAAAGAAAAGTTGTCAGAAGACCATTGAATTTTTCGATAGTCAAATAAACGAACTCAATGATACTATACAAAAAATTATTGATGGAAGCCATGAACTACAACAACGTCAAAAAATCCTTAAAACAGTTTCTGGAATAGGTAAAAAGTTATCACAAGATTTTCTGTGTTTAATGCCAGAGCTTGGTTACTTAAGTAGAAAAGAAGTAGCAAGTCTTGCCGGAGTTGCACCTCATCCTAGGGAAAGTGGTAAAACTGTTGGTTACCGAAGGATTATAGGAGGTAGAAGTAATGTTCGTTCAAAGCTCTTTACATCTGCCATGTCTGCTGCAAGGTCCAAATCTGCACTTGGCACCTTTTATTCTAAGCTTGTTGAAAGTGGTAAGAAGAAGATGGTAGCTATAACAGCTCTAATGCGTAAAATTATAGTAATTGCTAATGCAAGGCTTAAAGAGGCAATTAATTTGAATGTTTAAAAATTTACATAGCAGTAATTGAAATGAATATTGTGCATCCACATAAACTTAAAGTGCTTGTTCACATAGCTTAAACGAAAATTGTTGCAGTAGCTGTTTGATATAGAATTCTGTTTCTATGACAAACGGGTTTTTATTATCTATATGGTTGGGTAAAGTTGCAAAATTATACAAATGAAAAATTAAAAAAAAACATAGTTGATTTAATTCAAGTCGAAGAAGCGATAAAGAAACTACAAAATGGAGAGAGAGTAGTATCAATTGCATATGGTGACCATATTGTACGGTACGGGGAAGTTCAAATAAAGGATTTATTGGAGCTCAGGCAACGAATAAAAGCGGGGTTAAAAGTTGCGGGCATGAAGCCAAAGAGGAAAATTGTTTTTTCAACGAGTAAGGGGATCATATAATGATGAAAATCGTTGAAAGGAACCGTATGACAAAAATTATAGCAAAAGAATATACAGAATTTTTAGAGCAGCTGAAAGAACAGATTGCTATTAGTCGTTATAAAGCAGCAAGAACAGTAAATAAAGAGCTACTACTACTTTATCATTATATTGGAACACAGATTCTAGAAAAACAAAAGAGCCAAGGTTGGGGATCCAAAGTAATTGAGCAGTTAAGTAGAGACTTAAAGGCTGAGTTTCCAGAAATGAAAGGTTTTAGCACAAGAAATCTAAAATATATGAGGCAGTTTGCAGGGGAATATCAAGATATTGAATTTGTGCAACAACTTGTTGCCCAATTGCCATGGGGACATAATGTATTTCTGATGGACTTAGTTCGGGACAAAGAAGCGAGGCTATTCTACATAAAAGAAGCTATAGAACATGGCTGGTCAAGAAACATCATGGTAATGCAGATTGAACTTGGGTTACATAAACGTCAAGGAAAGGCTATCACTAATTTTAAAGAGAAGTTACCTTCACCTCAATCAGATCTAGCGCATTACACGTTAAAAGATCCATATATTTTTGATTTTTTAAGTATAGGAAAGGATGCTCATGAAAGAGAAGTAGAAAAAGGTCTTGTAGGACATATGGAGAAGTTTTTGTTAGAACTTGGTGAAGGCTTTGCATTTGTAGGTAGACAATTTCATTTAGATGTTGGTGATGAAGACTTCTTTGTCGATCTATTATTCTACCATCTAAAATTACGTTGTTTTATAGTAATTGAATTGAAAGATAATAAGTTTAAACCAGAATACGCCGGTAAAATGAATTTCTACCTTTCAGCAGTAGATGACTTGCTAAAACACGAGACAGATCAACCATCTGTAGGGTTGATTTTATGTAAATCTAAAAATGATGTACTAGCAAAATACACTCTAAAAGATATGACAAAACCAATAGGACTAGCAGAATATCGAATAACTGAAAGTCTACCAGAGAATATAAAGACAGCTTTACCAACGATAGAGGAATTAGAAGCTGAGTTATCTAAAGTTTCAGATAAAGAGAAGTAATGCTACTCAAATCATTCAAACAACTATTTAGTAAGCCAAAAATCAAAAGCTCAGCCTGGGATGCAGCAGGATCAGGAAGAAGATTTTTTCACTTTCAACCAGAGTTAGGAAGTATAAACAATTTGCTGTCTCAAAGCCTTGAAACTTTACGTAGTAGATCACGTGATATGGTGAGAAAAAATCCTTACGCTGCAAATATAATTGATACGATAGTAAGTAACTCTATTGGAACAGGAATAAAACCACAATCAAAAGCAAGAGATGGAGAATTTCGAAAGAAGGTGCAAGAATTATGGCTAAAATGGACAGATGAAGCAGACAGTAACGGAGTAAGTGATTTTTATGGATTACAAGCTCTAGTGTGCAGAAGTATGATAGAGGGAGGAGAATGTTTTGTACGTTTAAGAACGAGAAAGCTGGAAGATAGATTTTCTGTACCATTACAACTACAAGTACTTGAGTCTGAACATTTAGATAATAAAACAAATCAAACTTTAGGAAATGGTAATGTAATAAGAAACGGGATTGAGTTTAACAGGCTTGGGCAAAGAGAAGCATACTACCTATTTAAAGAACACCCTGGTGAAAGTATGTTTGGAGAATCAGTGAGAGTGCCAGCAAATGATGTTTTACATATTTATAGACCATTAAGACCTGGGCAAATCAGAGGGGAGCCTTGGCTTTCTAATATACTGCTGAAGCTTTATGAGCTTGATCAATATGATGATGCAGAGCTGGTGAGAAAGAAAACTGCAGCAATGTTTGCTGGATTTATTACGAGACTCGATCCAGAAGCAAATATCATGGGAGAAAGTGAAAGTAATGAGCAAGGAGTGGCACTATCAGGTTTAGAGCCAGGAACAATGCAGCTTTTAGACCCAGGAGAAGACATAAAATTTTCAGAACCGTCAGATGTTGGAGGAAGTTATGAAGCGTTTATAAGACAGCAACTCAGGGCAATAGCGATTGGTACAGGGATAACATATGAGCAACTAACAGGAGATTTAACCGGTGTTAATTATTCATCAATTAGAGCAGGATTAATAGAGTTTCGTAGGAGATGTACAATGTTACAGCATAACATAATGGTATTTCAGTTTTGCCGTCCTGTATGGGATAGGTGGTTAGAGTTAGCACTACTTTCTGGAGAGCTAGACATAGGTGAAGAATGGACAAAGGGAAAAGAAGGAGCAAAAAAAGAAGTAAAATGGATACCACAGGGATTTGATTGGGTCGATCCGCTAAAAGATCAGCAAGCACAGCAAATGGCAGTAAGAAATGGATTCAAGAGTCGAGCGGAAGTAGTATCAGAAATGGGTTATGATGTAGAAGAAATTGACCAAGAAATAGCAGAAGATCAAAGACGTGCAAGTGAACTGGGCTTAAGTTTTGATTCTGACGTTACGGCCAATCAAGAGGTGATATGAAACAACAATGGCTAAACAGATGTGTAATGGTAGAACCAAGGAGTTTTGAGTTACTGTCACTACAAACAGGAAAGCAGCCTATCTTTAAAAATATAAAACATGCAGTAAGAAATAGTGAAAGAGGAATAATACCGATACATGGCATTTTAACTAAAAAACCTGGTGCATTTGATGAAATGCTCGGAATGACATCATATGAGCAAATAGAAGAACAAATTACACAAGCATTAGCAGATAGTAGCATAGAGACAATTATACTGGAAATAGATAGCCCCGGAGGAGAGGTAAACGGTATATTTGACCTAGCTGACTTTATTTATGAATCAAGAGCAAAAAAGAGGATAATAGCGATAGCAAATGATGATGCATACTCTGCTGCATATGCTATAGCTTCAAGCGCTGAGAAGGTATTTGTGAGCAGAACTTCTGGTGTTGGCAGTATTGGAGTAATAGCAAGTCATATAGATCAAAGTGGGTTTGATGAAAAACAGGGAATAAAATATACGACAGTATTTGCAGGAAGTAGAAAAAATGATTTAAATCCACATGAGCCAATAACTTCTGAGAGTTTAGAAAACCTAAAAAGCGAAGTGAATCGTTTATATGGAATGCTGGTTGAGCTAATAGCACGCAATAGAAACCTTTCTGTAGAAGCAATCAAATCAACAGAAGCAGGGCTATATTTTGGCGAGAAAGCAGTAGAGATAGGTCTTGCAGATGGAATTACAATTCTTTCATCTATTAATCAAAACAGGAGTATTATTATGAACGAACAAACTACAAATGACCTAAAAACTAATAATTTAACTAAGTATCGTACTGAAGTTGTTGAATTAATACGTTTGTGTAACTTATCACGAATGCCAGAGAAAATAGGAGAATTTATTGAGCAGGGTGTAAGTGTTGAGCAAGCAAGGGAGGTTTTAATGGAATTACTTGCAGAAAGAACAAAGAAGACAGAGATAATAAGTACAATACCACAGAATTCAGGAGAAGAGTTGATGATGCAGGTAGCGAAAAGTCGTAGGCATTTAAAATATATAACAAAAGGAGAAAAGCAAAATGAGTACTATAACCGAACAAAATAATCTGAGTGACTTATTAAAGTATGAGGCATCAAGCCTGTATTCAAGAGATCAAATAACAGTAGCAAAAGGGCAGAACCTAAAGCTTGGTACAGTAGTGGCTCTCGATAAAGATAGCATGGTTAAGATAATAAATCCAACTGCCACAGATGGTACACAAACAGCGATAGGTGCAATAGTAAGTGATGTAAATGCGACAGAAAATGCCAAAGCAGTAATCATTACACGTATAGCAATGCTAGCAGATCATGCAGTTGTATGGCCAGCAAATATCACTGAAGAGCAGAAAGCTGCAGCAATAAAGCAACTTGAAGGACGAGGGATCATTGTCCGCAAGGGAGTGTAACTTAAATTAATAAGGGGGAAAAAGAATGCAAAATCCATTTACAAATACAGCATTTAGTATGACGGCACTAACAAATGCGATGAATATATTGCCGGTAAATTATGGACGAGTTGAAAATTTAAATTTGTTTCCAAGTAGGTCAGTAAGATTTAGACATATTACCATAGAAGAGCAAAACGGAGTATTAAGTTTACTACCAACGCAGTTACCCGGAGCACCAGCAACAGTAGGAAAAAGAGGAAAAAGAAAGGTAAGAACATTTACGATTCCACCAATAAGGAAAGAACTGTTAGCACCAGCGGTATTTGTAGAACTTAGTAGCTTTGAAAAAGGACATGATCCAGGAACAGAAGAATTAGCGCTGAAAGCAAGATTTGAGGCACGAATTGTGATTGATAGCACAATAGAAAATGCAGCTATTATTGTCAGATCTTTAGCTAGCGAAGTTGCAAAAGTAGTAAATAAAAATACTTGGAATGTGGAAAATGTTTCGCCAGGAGAATTTATATCAGGAGGAGGAGATGATTTTAGGCCAGAGCTTGATGCATATTTAGTGTGGTTAGTAGAGTGGACTCATGAAGTGCATGCGGGTAAATCAGTATGGTCAACTGGCATAATGCCACATGTTATTGATATAGGTGAAGTGCATGTTAGACCATAGTTTTGCAATTTCAGAGCTAAATAGAAAAGTAGCGAATATCATTCGTATAGGAGTTGTAAAAGAAATAGATTATGAAAAAGCAAAAGTAAGAGTAAAAATAGGTGAACTTTTAACAGATTTTCTTCCATGGATAACTTCTAGAGCAGGAGAGGAAAGAAGCTGGCTACCACCAAGCATAAATGAACAGGTAGTAATATTGTCACCATTGGGAGAGTTATCATTAGGAGTAGTACTGTCTGGAATATATCAACAGAAGTATGCTGCACCAGAGAATAAAAAGGAAATAAATAGTGTAAAATTTCAGGATGGGACAAAGTTTACATATGATAAAGGGAAGCATCATTTAGAGATTGAAGTAGTGGACAAAATAACACTGAAGGCTGGGGAATCGAGTATAGAAATGACAAAAGATAGTATTAAATTAAAAGCAAGAAGAGTAGATTTAAATTGATATATATGAGTAAAGCAGTTGTTTGCATAGGAGATCATTGTACAGGTATGCCGATTCATGTCTGTGTGAGCGGGAGTGAAGATGTATTTGTTAATGGTAGACCTGCTTGTCGTAAGGGTGATATCTTGAGTATTGGGGAAACACTAACGCAAGGATCAAACAACGTATTTGTAAATGGTATTGGTGTAGCGAGAACAGGTGATGTGGCATCCTGTAGTTTTCAAATAGTAAGTAAAAATCAAAGTGTGTTTTCAAAATAAAAAAATTAAAATAGTCGAAAAATGAAAGGAATGGACGCTAAAACAGGTAAAGAATTAGAGGGAATAGAACATCTGAAACAATCGATAATTGATATATTGACCACTCCTATTAACAGTAGAATAATGAGAAGAGATTATGGCTCAAGACTATTTGAATTAGTAGATAAGCCAATAAATAGGGATTTAACTTTGGAAATTTACGCATCAACTGCAGAAGCACTGGGGAAATTTGAGAAGAGATTTAAGTTAGAAAAAGTAAAAGTTGAAGGAGTAAAAGAAGGAAAAGTGACGCTTGATCTAGAAGGATTGTATCTGCCAATGGGAAGAAAGATTCGCTTCGATGGGGTTGTAGTATAAAGATGCAGCAGCCAAATATTATTGAATCACTGAGCTTTGAGGAAATCTTTTCGAGAATGAAGGAAGAGTTAGTAAAGCGAGATGCAAGTTTTACAGGATTGGTGGAAAGTGATCCAGCAATGAAGGTATTAGAAGTAGCAGCATGGCGAGAACTTTTGCTTAGAGAAAGAATAAATGAAGCAGTAAAGAGTAACTTACTTAAATTTGCGACAGGAGAAGATCTTGATAATTTGGCTGAGTTTTATGGAGTAGAGAGAGAAAAAGAAGAAGAGGATGAAAGATTTAGAAAGAGGGTAAAAGCAAAAATAGCAGGTTGGTTAACAGGAGGAAGTAAGGAATATTATAAATATCATGCACTGTCAGCAGATAGTAGAGTAAAAGATGCACTAGTGGAATCAACTATACCAGGGAAAGTACAAATCTCAATCTTATCAACACAAACTGGCATAGTGTCAGAAGAGCTACTAGAAATTGTAAAAAAGCAGGTTACTAGAGATGATATAAGGGTTTTAACCGATACAGTAACAGTAATTGGCTGCAATATTGAAGCAGTTTATTAAGAAGTTTGAATTAGCAAAAAGATTAGGGTGGAGTGTAACAAGATCATGGATAATAGCGAATCTATTTGTAGATGGTGTAGAAAATGTGGAATTGATCGAGCCAAGAGAGGATGTTGTGGTTCTGGGAAATGAATCTGCAAATTTGAAAAATTTAAAGATTGAGTTGAATTAATGTTATTACCCCCAAACGCAACAAAGCAAGAGCAAGCACTGGTTGATGCAACAGATTATAAGGTTGATCCGAGCTGTATCAGAGGATTTAAGTTTAGTCTTAAAGATGAAATACTGCCGTGGATAATAGAAGAATATGGTTTAGAAGAAATACTGCGCTGGGTAAAAGATAGAAGAAAAGCCGTAATAGAAGGAGTAAAATTTCAAAGACTGAGAGGAACTCCAGCATCACTAAAAGTAGCACTAAAATGGGCAAATATAGAAGATATTACAATCATCGAAGAACCACCTGGTAAACACTTCTTTGAATTACAAATAGGAATAAAAGATGTTCCAAATGACTTTTTTGTAGATGCAGTAGTAGAACTTGCAAAACTATCGTTACCAGCAAGATCGCGGCTAATGAGGATTTTCAATGATCACTATAACGTTGATAGGTTTATTTTAGATGAAAGTTTATTTGGAAGTTTGTTATCAGACTACTCTGGTATAAAAGTTGAAAAAAATGGGCCAGTGTTATCGTTTGGAAGAATAAATTTTTTCAGTTCTAGAGGTCCGTTAGTAGAGATTGTAGACAACTATTTAAGAGAGCATTATGAACAAACATTTAGTAATGACATATATCGATTAGATGTAGCAGTACTTGGAGAAACAGAGCCTCACACAAAGGATTACAAAGGCATTTATGAAAGAAGTCATCAGTGGTATAACGTAAAAGCACTATATCCATTACCACAAAGTTTATTACCAGAAATTAAGTTTGCGAAAGCACAGATTGTACTGTCAGATAGCTGGAAATTAGGAGAAATAAATAGCTGTTTTCCTCTTTGTTATCAAGAAGAGATAGGAGGCACACTTTTCCTTGGTAATGATAAACTTTCTGATCAGCTATGGAACTTGGAATACACACCAATTTTGGAAAGATTTAATATCAGCTATGAATATGAAGCAAAGAATCTTACTGATCAAAAGGTTGCGAAAGCTAATTTAACGGAATATCACGTTAGTTGCAAAAATGATAGAAGTTCAGGAAAAGAAGATTCAATACACGAATTAGAAAATTACATTTTAGTGTTTTACCCAGGAGTACTGAAGTGGCATGAACATCGACATTTGCACAGAAGTTGGAAAAATAGTCAAGTAATATCTCTAATAAGTTAAGTACTTATATTTAGATCCTCATATATTATATTAATAATAGGTTAAAATGTATGAAATAAAAAGAAAAGGACTTGCTTTCTCATGCTAAAAAGGACATGACTTGAATAGCAGCAGGTAAATATAAGAAATTTGTCTGGCGCTAGAAAAGCTAATTTTGTGAGGTATGAAATGAGTTTTAGAAAGAGTAAGTTTTTTAAAAAAGTATCAAGTAACGATATTAATAAAAGAAATGAAGAAGGAGAAACGATCTTGCATCAAGCAGTAGAAATCTCCGATTACAAAACAGTGAGATTATTAATAAAAAAAGGGGCAGAGGTTAATGCAAGAGATAAAAATGGTTATACGCCACTACACTGTGCAGTATTTGCGAAAAGCTTAGAAAATGTAAAAGTGCTGCTAAGGTCGGGAGCAGAAGTAAATGCCACTCAATATGTCACTGGATGTACGCCACTGCACTCTGCGTGCAAAGGAGCAGGAGTTGAAATAATAAAAGAGCTAGTAAAAGCAGGAGCTGAGGTTAATCAACTGAATAAATATGGTGCAACACCAATGTATTACATTTGGGAAAGTGAAAAGTATCGTCTGTGTGATAGCAAAGAGAGTGAAAGGGCAAGTAAATTTCTGAGAGAAAAAGGAGGAATAACAAAAAGTAGAGAACTGACGTGCTATGGAATAGAGAGGATAGTGGGAGAAATAGCAGACATGTTGAATGGGAGCTATATGCCGGAGCTAAAAATAATAGAGATAGAAGAAATAAGGAAGAGAGACAAGTCGCTAATAAAGAAAGAATGTAAAAATTTAGCAAGCAAGATAATGGGCCAAGTGAACGAAATGATAGATGAGATAGAAAATGTAGTGAGAGGGAAGGCTTAAAAAAGGGATTTAAATTTTTTAAAGAAAAGATGGGGTGGATTATGTTAAAGCTTGGCAAGAAAGAGAAGTCAGCAAAAGAATTATTAGAGAACTCATATAAAAATATTTATGCAAGAGACGAAAAAGGAAGAACAGTTTTGCATTATGTGATAAACGCAAAAACAGTGAAGTTATTAGTCGAAAAAGGAGCGAATGTGAATGCAGCAGATGCAAGAGGATATACAGCACTGCATCTAGCGGTAACCGAGAAACGCCTAGAAACCGTGAGAGAATTAATAAAATCAGGAGGGAATGTAAATGCGGAAGAATATGGAAGTAAATGCACACCGCTGCACCTTGCATGTATGGTAGGTGAAAAAGAAATAGTGGAGGAGCTAGTAAAAGCAGGGGCTGAAATAGAGCAAGCAGATAAATTTGGAATGACAGGGATGGATTATGCTAAAAGTAGCAAAAAGATAACCGAGGTATTAAAGAAAGAAACAGACAGAATTGAAAAGCTATTTATGAAGGGCTAAAAATATGGAGAAAGAAATAGAAAAGAAAGTAATGAATTTGGAGAAAAAAACGTTAGAAGAGCTAAGGAGAATGTGGAAGAAGGTATTTGGGGAAGAGGCACCTAAACATTCAAAGAAATATCTGATACCAAGATTAGCTTATAGAATGCAGGAAAAAGCGTATGGAGAAATGTCAAGAAAGGGGAGAAAAAGACTAGAGTATCTGGCAGATCGGCTAGAGAAGGGAAAAAGAATAAGTAGCGATAAACTGCCAGTAGCAGGAACAGAGCTAATATTAGAGAGAGGGGAAGAGACGCATGCGGTAATAGTAACAGATAAGGGTTTAATCTACAGAGAAGAATTTTTTACGTCATTGTCAGCAGTAGCCGGAAAAATAATGGGAATGAGTTACAACGGCCCTTTATTATTTGGAATGCGTGAAAAAAATGGAAGTTGAAAATGCTAAAAGAAGTAAGATGTGCAATATATACGAGAAAGTCAAATGAGGATGGACTAGAACAAAAGTTTAACAGTCTTGATGCGCAACGAGTAGCATGTGAAAAGTATATAAAGAGCAAAGAAGGCTGGGTAGCATTGGCAAAAAAGTACGATGATGGAGGATATTCAGGAAAAAATTTAGAAAGACCAGCGATAAAGGAATTATTTGAAGATGTCAGAGGAGGAGAGATAGACTGTGTAGTAGTATATACACTAGATAGGTTATCAAGAGAAACAAAAGACAGCATAGAAGTAACGTCATTTTTTAGAAGGCACCGAGTAAATTTTGTAGCAGTAACACAGATATTTGACAATAATACGCCAATGGGAAAATTCGTACAGACAGTATTATCAGGAGCAGCACAACTAGAAAGAGAGATGATAGTAGAGAGAGTAAAAAATAAAATAGCAACATCAAAAGAACAAGGTTTATGGATGGGAGGAACTTTACCGCTTGGGTATGATGTAAAAGATAAGGAATTAATAATAAATGAAAAAGAAGCAAAAACAGTGCAGCATATATTTGAAAGATATTTGGAGCTGAAGTCAATGGCAGAATTGGCAAGGGAGTTAAATAGTCAAGGATACCGGACAAAATCAGATATCTTTAAAAAAGCGACGGTAAGGAGAATAATAACAAATCTAATATATATGGGAAAAATCAAACATTATGAAAAAGAGTATGAGGGAAAGCATGAAGCAATAATAGAAGAAGAAAAGTGGCAAAAAGCGCAGGAATTGATAAGGAATCAACCATATAGAAAAGCAAAATATGAGGAAGCACTGCTTAGGGGAATAATTAAGTGCAAGAGCTGTGATGTGAATATGACACTGACATATGCAAAAAAGGAGAATAAGAGATATCGATATTACGTATGCAACAATCATTTAAGGGGAAAAGGTTGTGAATCAGAAAACCGAAATGTAATAGCAGGAGAAGTAGAAAAAGAAGTGATGAGGAAAGCGGAGCAGATATATGAAAATTGGAGAGAAAAGACCGAAGAAAAATGGGAAAATTTAAGTTTTGGAAAGCAGAAAGAAGTAGTGAAAAAGTTAATAAAGGGAGTAATGATAAGAGAAGATGGAATAGAGGTACATTCTGAGTCAGAGGAAACATTTATACCAATAAAAAAGAAAGGAAATAAATGCACGGTAGTAGAACCAGAAGGGAAAGCAAACAATGCGTTACTCAAAGCAGTGGTAAGAGCCCATCTGTGGAAACGGCAACTAGAAGAGGGAAAGTATAGAAGTGTGAAAGAGCTGAGTGCCAAAATTAATATAGGTACAAGACGTATACAACAAATTTTAAGATTAAATTATTTAGCTCCCAAAATTAAAGAAGACATAGTAAATGGAAGACAGCCAAGAGATTTGAAGCTAGCTTATTTAAGAGAAGTACCAATGTTATGGAGTGACCAACTGGAGAAGTTTTACGGCTTAGAATCTTAATTTACAAAAGCAATAGGCAATGGAAAAGACTATGTGCCAGAAAACCAATACTTTAAAACAAAGAATTAAGGTAAACTAGTTTTACAGGAACTGATACTTAACTATGTAATAAAAATATTGATAATCTTAAACATACATGTGAAACGATTCCAGAACTCCAAAGTTATTGCGTAAGAGATAAATGTTCCTGATAGCCCTTCTCCCGCTGAATCATGTGGTGGGTCTGATAAAGGAAATTCTGTAGGTATCACAAAAGTCAATTCAATCAAACACAAAAGGCTATACCTATAAAAGAATAAACATCAAGAGAGAAAAATAATTTCTCTAGAAGAATCTCTAAATTATTAAGTCAACACTTATCCCCCTACTATTTCTTCTCACCTTGAGAGTATAGTTTATACCTCAAAAAGTCTTACTTTGAAGATACATCAATTTTTTTACCCTCCAAGACCTTTCTTTTGTTTACTAATTTTAGTTGACTTCATTAACACACTACTATTTCTTTCGAAGCTCCCATCTTTTGCAGCTGGTCTAAACTATCGATTGGCCTCATAAGAGTAGATGGGACACCTGATTCTTTCACTACAAAATTTGATTGTTTAATAGTTTCAGCTGACTCTATAAGTATTCTACCGTTTCTTTCAAAACCTTTATCGTTAACAGCTTGTAGAACACTTTTTCCTCCTAAAAAGCAGCTTTCTCCTAGACTTGATTTATCTTTTAATTTGTTAAACTTCTCCTGGTTCTCTCCATCAAGCTTTACTTTTATTATATTACTATCACTAGGATACAGATGAATACTAATCTCGCCTACTTCAGTGGTAAAGGACATTTCAATGCTATCTCCTAAGACATCTGTATAATTTCTTTTTCCTCCTATATTTTCAACTCTTACTATACTCTCTCCAATCTGTAGGATGCTACTTTCTATACTAAAGTTTTCATTCACCTTACTATTCATAACCTTTCCAACTTCAACAATACTGTTTTTTGGCCACCTAAAAAGAACAAGATTGTTATCTACTTCTACTTGCAGATCATCATCTTGAACTTGTTCATTCTTATTTATTAAACCTTCATATGCGATACTTTTCAGTTTGTCCTTAATTTTTTTACACTCTGTAAAAATAGGCTCATCACTTCCCCACATAGCTTCACCTATCATTCTATCATTGTAAAAATCAGACTCTATTTTTGCACCTGCTGATAGTAGCTTATTGACAATATTGAATAAAGGTTCTAAAGCCTCTTCCCACTCATCTATTGCCTCTTCCCCATTGTCCTTATAACGTGATATAGTAGTAGGAGTTATACGCATAACACTGCTAGCATTAGCAATGTCAATTATTTTTTTAAATATAAAATTCGACACACTACGTTCATAGTGATCACAGCGTAAATTTAGCTTTATTTTTCTTTTCAAATGTTCATCTATTAAACGTTCCATCTTTTCTAGAGTGACCTTTGCAGAACTTTCGTATCTATTTTCATGAAACTCTTTCATTATACTTTCCATCTTGTCATGAAATTCATCAATCGAAACTTTTTCGCTCTCAGTTAACAGATTTACTAAATTCATTAAAATTGAGTTCTCTGGAATAAAAGAACTTTCAACAACAGTATTGTTGTCTTCAACAACGGACTCATGCCAGTCATCAGTTTGTTCTTGATCTAACAATGATGGACTAGGCTCCAGAGTTTGCTGACCAAAACGTTCCATGTGCTGTTCTTCAGTAGCTAATCCACCATTTGCATGAACTTGCTTAGTTCCTAAAATATATTCTAATATCATAATCCCTCAATCTATAGATATATTATGTACATAATTAGCATGAATAAAAGCTAATGCAAGTATAATTTTTCATATTTTTTAGAGAGTTGTCTTCTCCTGCTGTCACTTCATGTATCTTTGCTATCCAACAAAAAATCGTTTCTGGACAACCTCTGTAGTATGACGTTCTTGGCCCATATATGGTATTATGTAAAAGTTAGAATTAAACAGCAACCTAACAATTGCCAAGGATAAAAAAACTTCAAGAAAAACATTTTCTATATTAATAGATACAAAAATTTTATTGGAATTTACAGGAAATACAATACTCCTCAGCGTCATAAAGATTTTAAATGTTTACTCTGTTCAAAAAGATAAAAATAGATCGTATATTTGTGAGAACAAGTTGCGTAAAAATGAGGTTGTAAAAATAGAAGTTTGAAATCTTTGCAATAAAGTTAGGCAAACTAGTTCATATGTAGATGTGGGTGAAATGGGCTAATATGGCTAGTTTTAGCGTATAGCAAAATCACTATATTAAAAAGTTCGTATGTATCGTTTGGTAGACCATCCCATCCCAAAACAAACTCTTCTCACCGCCCTTGGTTTTGAGTGCTGGAAATGGTTGTTTTATTTAAGTTATTAACTTAATTTTTTTGATAAATTAATAATAATTCATTTGGAAATGATAAAAAATCAGAATAAATTTATAGTAAAAATAGATCTTTTTTGGTATCTAATAGGAGCATGGTAGAGAAAGTGTATCTGTTAGTAATACAGCCAAAATACAACTTAAAAAGCTTAAGTAATCCATTTTTTGCTTTGCACTATATAGGAGATCAAAAAAAACAGCCAAATCACACTATATTTAACTTATTTTTATCCTAACAACTTTGCTGTTTAGCTATTTTCTACGAGCCACTGAGTAGACACTAATTATCTTCGTATAGAACTATGATCCAGTTGATTATATACCTGAAGAGTTTCTGGAAGAGATATAAGAGTATTTGGCAGTTCTGCATCATTATTGAATACAGCACAAGATAAAACTATCTCATTCCCATCAGTAACACGCTTATACCCTCTCTGACTCATATATCCTGCTGACTGTTCTTCTCCTTCATTCATTTTCTGCTGTACCTCTCCTTCATTACAAGCAAATTTCAATTCTTCTCCAATTGGATGAGTATTTCGACTGTGCTCTATAGGTCTTAATAACAAAAGATCTAACTTCTTTCCTCTTCCCACTTGGTATTCAATAAGCACTCTAGCAGGATTATCACAAGCATAAAATATCCCATGCAATATAGAATGAAATCTGGCCTCACTATTCACATTTATTGCATTCTTTAATGGAATTAGCACTCTAGAAATGGCTTCAAATAGTTGATTATGCCTATCTATATTTTGCCAATCATCTTCCATAACCATATTAGAAATATCATATACATTTCTAGCACTTAATACTGGTACAAGTTGACCAATAAAAGTACCTCTATTTCTCAGATAATTATGAGGTGATTGAAATAGTCTTACACCAACAGTTATACCTAGATCATCCTCAGCTCTTCTATCAGGATTTAGCTCACATATTACTTCATAAACTCTAGCATTTGGCCATCGTGATAAATCTAACTCCATATCTGGAAATTGATGACGCAACATATGGTGGAGATGAAATACAATAACTCTCTCCTGTTTCGTAAAAGATGCACGTAAAACCATAGTTAAAGCACGATCTCCAACATTTACTTGTGCAATTCTTCCTCGTGGACCCAGCATCCTATCATCATCATGATAGTGAAACAAATACTTAGTCACATTTATTCTACTTCTGCCGATTGATACAGTGTCTCTTGCAAATGCAGCACTTCCAAAAGTAAAACCATTCATATAAGAAAATATCCTATCACTGCCACTTCTAGCACTTGGTACTGCAGGTACACCAAAAGATGGATAAAGTAGATAATCTCTAACGTTTTCTTCAACTTCAACTTCTCCTTCTACTACAGCTTCAAACAATCTTTCTACCAAAGGAAAGCCTCTCTCTAAAAAATTTTCCACACTAGTCATAAAATGCTGCTGTTGTAGATCAAAATTCAATCCAACACAGACGGCATCTTCTGATGAAGTATAGATAGATATAGATGAAATAGGACATTTTCTAACATAATTTTCAGCTTGTTCCAATGCTCTATCAGCATATTTATCTCTAGTAGCTCCTGCCTTAAGTTCAATAATAATGGGAACAGAATCTGTCAATCTTTCTTGACCACGTACAAGGAAAGTGATATCTGCATACCCACCTCCTACAAATAGCTCAAGGTAAATATTAGCTGTATGCTGATACCTAAAATTCATAAAAAAGCCTGCTAAAAACCCATGATAATCTGACTCTTTACCATAAAAACTCAATGCATTTTTATATCTATTATGGATATTCAAAATATACCGAAGAACCTGTCCCGTTAAATACTCTACATTGTCTGTATTGTTACTCACAAGTCCTGCTAAATTTGGTAAGTTATTTTGCTCAATATGAGGAGTAATGATTTGGAATCTATTATTTCTGTTTCCTGTATCATTTCCATTAAATCTATTCCCTAACTCTTCACATTTTGTAGGTTCTTCATCATTCTGCCTCCATACATACACCTTGTACTCTATAAAAACCAAATTTCCTTGTAACTGTTGGTTTTGTCCAATAAGTTCCCTCTCCACTTCTAGCCTTTCCCATTCACTAAACCTCGAACCAGCACTATTCCGCCTATCAGCAATGGTGAAACATTTAACTATCCTTCTGCCTTGCTCATCAGCTTCATTAGTAAGAATAGCAACCTTTAGGTTTCCTTTTTTGTTCCCATCATAATTATCAAAACGAAAATAAACCATTTCATTATTTAAAATACCAGCATCAAATGCAGTGGCAAACATGCCGAAAAAGAATGCAGGGAAGAAACGATCTTTACCTACTGAATGTAAGAAAGATGGGCATTGATCTAAAAAAGATTCAAATCTTTTAATAAAATCATGGCAATCCATACAATCATCACAATTTTCATCACTACATTCTCCACTTAACAGACTTCTAATTAATCCGATATTTTCGTCATTGTTATCCATGAAACACCTCTATTTACTATGACCAGACAAACCGCTAACACCAGGAGTTCCTAACATGGACTGTGGATGATCACCATAGGCAACAACCTCAGGAGATAAGGGCATCTTCTCCCCCTCTAACTGAGAAAATAATCTTCTTGCTAATTCACTGTAGTCAATACCCTCTTTCATACCTTTTCTACCGACCATTTTTAAATTTTCAACTATACATTCCTTAAAAGATGAAAAATCTTTAGGTGAGCAACACTTTTTAGCAAACAATAAAATTTCTAATATTTCTTCTCTCTTTCCAGAATCACCTTTATCATCATCGTGTTTCCAATCAACAACTAACGCTGCAAGAGTATCTTGTATTGATATATCAGAAACAACAGCAGCTCTTTTATGCTGATCAAAGCGATCACACTTCCAGAGATTTATTATCATCTTTCTAATTTCTAGACCAGGATTTTGTAACATGACCTTTGAAATAGAAAAAAGAAGAAGTGAGTAATTTTGGCTTGAAAGTATTTTATTTGCTGGTATTACAGTTTGTTCAAGAGTCAAATTTTCAACAACATCCTCAACTGTATCAATAAACCCCCAACGTATCAATGGGTTAAGAAGTGAGTATATTCCCTCATCTTCCTGTGATAATTTATCTAGCAGGGCATTTTTATCACCTATGTTACGCACACAAAAATCTAGAATGGCAGCACTATTTTGGTTACATTGAGCAGAGGATAAAGCAATAATTGTTTCAGTAATCTTCTTATCTTTATCTTCTCTTTTCAAACGGTTACAAAAATATTCTACTCCTTCGCTCCACTTAAATTTTACAGCTCTCTCAAAACCATCTACCGCATTATCATGTTGCTCTAATTCTCCAGACTCTTTATTGATCCAAAAACTGAATACAGGATCCTGACTCTTCATATATTCTAGTAATGAGTCTCTCATGTATCTGTCAGTTATTGGATTGCCGTCACCATCAACTGCATCAGAAGGAAAACTATCCTTGTAAGATGCAAATTGCTCTTGAAAGAGAGGATGAATCTTATCTACCAGACAATACCTACATGCCATGTCATATCTCGAAAGCGGGTTATCTATTTCACCTGATTTTTCTTCAGTAAACCTTTGTCCTAAAATTGTGTTGTTCAATCTAGTACCTGACCAACAATTTTCATCGCGAAATATGTTGCATAAGAATTCTAATTTGCTGTCTTCTAGATGTTTCACTTGCCTAGTATAGGCTTTTACCCATCTTTCAATAGCTAAACGCTTTCCAGCAGCAATTTTAGAATCTATATATTTTATAACACCCTGTAATTTTTTAAGGACTGCAGCATGACGATCTGTTTTTCTTGGCATTGCACTCTCCATATAAAAATACTTACTGCATTATGCAAAAGTTAGAATCAAATATCAACACTAAATTTATCAAGAATAAGAAAAATTTTATGAAAAACATTTTCTATATTTAGATATTATGCGTTTAACTGATACGTAGAATTGGTGAGAAAATCAAACAGGCCATAGCGAGAGTAGCGAAAGAGTTAGATATAGGCTCTAGACTAGTGGATAAAGAAATATAATAAGTTAAAAATGGACAGAGCTTTAAGGGAGTTGCAATACTTAGGCTTTTTCTTTAAGTTGTTCAGTTTCATCTATCGAAAGGCCGGTAGACTCAGCTATTAAGTTAACAGATACGCCAGCTTTCAGTAAGTTTTTTGCAACTTCAATTTCCCTTTCTTTTCTGCCTTTTTCGTGACCGATTTGGATGCCTTCTTGTCTACCTTCTTGTCTACCTTTGTGAGTAGCATCATCTAGTTTTTGTTCCAAGATAGCAGCTTCTTTCTGTAAATCCATTACCCTTTCTTCATAAGCTAATAGGTCCTTCTCATTCCAATGGAACTTATCTAATTCATCATATGCTAGCTTTATTATTGGTGATTTTTCTGCTATTTTTCTTAAATCTTCATCAGTTGTTTCTTCTGCGTATTTGAAGAAAAATAGCCAACGATCTACTACATTTTCTAGCTGCTCTTCTCTGCTCTTAGGAAACTTTGGCAACTCAATGAAGATAAATTGAAAATCTTTTAAATCATGCTCGTTAGTTTTTTCATCTCTTATGGTATGACTAGATATATAATCAAGCTTATCAGGAAATAAATTACAATTGGAAATAGCAATAAAGAAAACCTTCTTTAAATCAATATACTTACCACCTTTATCAGCCTGTCTTGAATAAGCCTTAGCAGCGTAAAGTTGAGCGCGTTTTTCAAATCCTTTATCACGAGCGAGTTGCATCTCAATCACGTACCTTGCCCCAGTAGAATCCCTGCACAGGACATCAACAATACTCTGCTTATCAGAAGCAATTTCAGGGTCCATAATGGTGCTAAGGAATTCGACTTCTTGTATAGTATTTATTTCAGTAAACCCTAAAATATCATTCAAAAAGTGGATAAGGATATTCTTATTTTTTTCAGTACCGAATATTTTTTTAAATGTTAAGTCTAATTTTGGATCGAGAAACTTCGAAAGAGCCATGAGAAAGTAAGATAAAAAGCATTAATAATTATACACAATTGTGAAGAAATATTCAACTAAAATTCAAACCACAGGAGATAACATTTCGGGCTGGGTTTTTACAACTATTTCTGTTTTTAAATTAGTTGAGACATCTAATAGAGAACTTGATTTGCATTGATATTCAAGCTATATCCTGATAAGACTGAGAGTTGGAAATATGGCAATAATTCTTTTAGATACAAAAACAATAAACCGTATAGCAGCGGGTGAAGTAATCGAAAGGCCAGCAAGTGTAGTAAAGGAATTAGTAGAAAATGCAATAGATGCTGGAAGTTCAGAGATAGAGATCAAAATAGAAAGTGGTGGGCGTAATCTTATAACTGTAACAGACGATGGAAGTGGAATAGAAAAGGAAGATTTGGAACTTGCGTTTATGCGCCACGCTACTTCAAAATTAAGCGATAGTGAGTTAATAGAAATCAAGCACCTTGGGTTTAGGGGAGAAGCTTTACCTTCAATTGCAGCAGTAAGCAGAATGAAATTATCGTCTAAGGCAAGTGGAGCAAAGGAAGCATGGTCTATAAGGTATGAGGGAGGAGAAAAAGTAAGAGAGATTACCCCTTGTTCTTTGTTGCAAGGTACATATATTGAAGTTCGTGACTTATTTTTTGCTACACCAAATAGACTAAAGTTTCTAAAAACCGAAAGGACAGAAACACAAAGTATTGTTGATATTGTGAATAACTTAGCGATGATTAATTATAGTATTGGGTTTACTCTCACTTCTGGTAATAAAAAGCTCTTAAAATATGTTAAGCAAACTTCGCTGTTCAACAGATTATGTGAAATAGAAAAAGAATTTCAAAGCAATTCACTGGAAGTTAAAGAGGAAGAAGAAGGCATCAAACTTAAGGGACACATCTGTAAACCTAATGTCAATCGTGGCAACTCAACTCAGATTTATACGTTTGTTAATGGAAGGCCAATGAAAGACAATCTACTTGTTGGTGCAATTAGGTATGCGTATCACGATTTTATTCCAAACAATAGGTATCCTTTTGCAGTGTTGCATTTAGAAGTACCATATGACCAAGTAGATGTAAATGTGCATCCAAATAAATCGGAAGTAAGATTTCAAAATAAGAGGTTAATATATGAAATAGTGAGAAGAGGGCTAATAAAAGCGTTGTCAATGAGAATAGGTACCTCTTCAGTGAGTGATATTGATGGATCTAGGTGTCAAGGTATTGGAGAAGAACTGGGTGGTTCGCCTTTTGATGTTAGTGAAAGTCAAAGGAATAGTGAGCGTGTTAATAATGGAAAAAGCAGAGAAGTAAAGGGTCAAAAAGAATTTTACGAAAGGAAGCCAAGTCTTTTAGAAAATCGTCTAATGAAAGAATTCAATGCACCAGATGAAAGAAAGCGAAGCTTATCAGGAAGTTTTAAGTATGAAGGTATAGAGAAATCTACACCACAGAAAGGAGTTATGGTTCTAGAAAGAGAGCAAATTGATTTAATAGCGGATCATCCTCTAGGGTATGCACGCTGTCATGTCTACAATACTTATATTATTGCTGAGGCTAAAGGCAAATTGATTATAGTAGATCAGCACGCAGCTCATGAGAGATTGATATACGAGTGCTTAAAGCAAAAATCAAGCATAAAAAGACAAAAACTTCTTCTTCCTGAAATAGTTGAGATTAAAAACCAAGCTGGAATGGAGATGGTTAAAACTTATAAAGATAAGCTTTTTGAAATGGGTTTTGGTATTGAAATAGAATCAGAAGATAAAGTAAGGGTAAAAGAAATACCTGCAATCTTGGGAACAATAGATATAAAAGAGATGCTAGTTGATATAGTAGATAAGTTAATGGAAATAGAAGATACGCTACCAATAGAGGATAAGGTGAACAAAATATCATCCATAATCGCTTGCCACGGAGCAGGAAGAAAAATGAAATTGGAAGAGATGAATGAGATACTAAGACAAATTGAGAAAACTCCATATTCTGATCACGGAAGACTAACGTATATAGAAATGAAACTAAGTGATATAGAAAAATTGTTTGAAAGGAGATGAGTTCAGTTTGTCAAAAAGGTTCCCAATTAAGTATACGTAACAGCTCTTCTGGTTATGGAGTATAAAATGTGAAAAAAGAGAATAAATGCTCTAATTTTTTAGATTACAAAGTAATAGGACAGGAAGTAAGAAATCGTAGATTAGCAAAGGGATATACTCAAAAAGATTTAGCAAAAAAAATCGGAACAACATATCAGGTAATACTGCAATATGAAAAAGGAACACGCAGAATTTCAATTAAGAAGTTATATGAATTAGCAGAAGCATTATCAACAACTGCTAGAGATCTAGCTTGCGGACAAGAAGTATCAAATGAGGAAAGGTATGAGGAAGAAGAGATATTAAATCTAGTAAGAAGACATAAAGAGATTAAGGACCAAGAATTACGTGAAACGTTTTATTTATTAACTAAATTCATCCGTATTAGTGAGGAAGAAAGTGGAAAGGCAGTAAAAGTAGAGGTGGCAAAGGGTTTAGTTAAGGAAGGAGTTTCTGCTCATGTTATCTCTCAAACGACCAGTTTATCTATTGATGAATATGATAATGATGAGAAAAAAATTTCCATTCCGTATAAAGTAGGTCAAAGAATAAAAGAATGGAGGTTGAGAAGAGGATACACTCAGGAAGATTTAGCAAGTAAAGTGGGTATAATAAATCAAAGAATATATGAATATGAACAAGGACGAGCTGGTGTTTCACTTGAAATGTTAGATGAAATAGCAAAGGTACTATCAATTAGTATTACAGACCTACTTCCAGAAACAAGAGAAAATGAGAATAGTGAAGCAGAGCTATCAAGGTTAATAGAAGAATATAAAAAGATTAAAAGCCAAGAGCTACGTAATGTACTAATAAAATCTCTGTTTGAAAGCATACAAGTTTGCAAAGAGAAAGTGAAGAGAGTAGAAAAGATGAGAATTGCAAAGAATTTAGTTAAGGAAGGAATTTCTATCAATATTATTTTAAAAACAGTGGGCATCTCTTTAGACGAAATTCAACAAATTTAAAATAAAAAATCAGTATATATTAATATCTTTACCTATTCATGAAAAAATAAGTAAAAAAGATTGAGAAATTGATTTGACTTCACTCAAAAGCTATGGCTTTATGCCAATACTGACAAAAAAACAGCAGTAAATATATAAAAACATTTTGTTATTAGTGAAGGGTAATTTTTATGAATAATAAGAAAGATCGTAGAGAAGAAATAGAGTTCAGAGCATTAGAAAGCAACGGTAAAGCTCTACTTGATCGTGAAGTAATAGAAACGTTTCTAAGTGCAGTGCATGACAGGGAAGAAGCTCGAATTATTGCTAGAAAGCTAATAGATAGTTTTGGAATAGGAGGAGTTTTAGGCCAGGAAATAGATGACTTGAAAACTATAGAAGGGATAACTGACTCTACAGTAGCAGTAATTTTATGCCTAAAGGAAGCTGCAAAGAGAGTACCAAGAGAAGAGTTAAAGAAAGGACCTGTAATGGATAACTTGGAAACCATAGTAAAATATTTGAGGGTGAGTATTGGTTATTCAGAGGAGGAAAAGATGAAAATAATATATTTTGATCAAAAGTGCCGTTTAAAGGGGGAAGAAGTGTTTACTGGTACAGTGGATAAGGTACCTTTTTACATAAGAGAAGTAACAAGAAAGGCATTAATAAGAAAAGCAACGTCAATAATAATATCGCATAACCACCCAGAAGGAAGGTTAAAGCCATCTGATGAGGATGAAGCTGTAACTAAAGACTTGGCTAAAGCTTGTCAGGCTATAGGGATTAGGTTACTGGATCACATTATCATCACAAGTGTTGGGTATTTTAGCTTTAAAGAGCAAGGACTGTTATAAAGCAGATATTTGAAGATTTTCGGGAACGTTCAAAAAAGTGTGTCAAACCGAAAAAAAAGTAATAAATTGATATAAAAAATGGAGGTTTGATATGAGTCAAGCAAATAGAACTACTGGTTTGGTAGATTATAAAGAATTAGAAACAAATATCCTGTCATCTATACGAGAAGGAAGACCATTGACAGGAAGAGATGGAGCATTAACACCGTTTATAAAAAGGTTGCTAGAGGCAAGTCTGGAAGGTGAAATAGAAAGCCACATGTCAGCTAAAAGTGAAGAAAATAACCGAAGAAATGGTAGAAATTCAAAGACTTTGAATACAAGTTCAGGCTCATTTGAACTATTAACACCAAGAGACAGAGAAGGAAGCTTTGAACCGCAAATAGTCAAAAAAAGGCAAACAAGCCTACATCCAGAACTTGAAGCAAAGGTCTTAAGTACATACGCCAGTGGCATGGGATACAGAGACATAGCTTCACACGTTGAGGAAATATATGACCATAAAATATCAGCAGCAGAGATATCCAGTATTACTGATAAACTGCTACCAGTAATCAATGAATGGCGCAGCCGTCCACTGCAATCAGTGTATCCAATAGTGTTCATGGATGGCATGTTTTTTAAGGTCAAGGAGGACGGACATTGCGTAAGTAAATGCATGTATAATATATTGGGTATAAATCAAAATGGCAGAAAAGAAGTATTAGGTTTTTATTTGGCTGAAAGTGAGGGAGCTAACTTCTGGTTGGGAGTTTTAAATGACCTCAAAGAAAGAGGAGTAGAAGATATTCTAATTGCCTGCATTGATGGACTAAAAAGCTTTCCTACAGCCATCAACAGTGTATTTCCCAGTGCAGAAGTGCAGCTATGTATAGTACACCAAATAAGAAATTCTCTGAAATATGTATCCAGTAAAGATGTGAAAGTTTTCATGAATGATCTGAAAAAAATATATCGTGCTTCAAGTAAAGAAATTGCTGAGAATTATCTGCTTGAGCTGGAAGAAAAATGGGGAGAGAAGTATCCTTTAGTTATAAAATCCTGGCAGAACAATTGGGAAAACTTATCCAGTTATTTTAAGTATTCTGGACCAGTTAGGAAGCTGATTTACACCACCAATCCAATTGAGGGGTTGCATAGACAAATCAGGAAATTTACTAAAACTAAAGGTTCATTTACTAGTACAAATGCCTTGTACAAACAGGTATATTGTGCTATAAAAAAGGTAGAGCAAAAGTGGATTATGGCTCTCCCTAATTGGGCTTTAACTATGTCTCAACTTGATATTTTCTTTCCAGATAGATTGAAAATTGAGTTGAACTAAAAATGCGGCTTGACACACTTTTTTGAACGTTCCCAGATTTTCATGAGTTGTTTAACTACTTGAATGAAGAAAGTATTTGCAAGTACATTAATTATTGCTTACAATTAATGAGAAAGTATATATTAAATTAATAATAAAGTAATAAAGTCGGTTATAGACTTAGTTAAATATATTTAATAGCGGAGGCTAATATGAGTAATAAAATAATTGTACCTTTTGATGATCAAGAAGGAGGTACTTACGAGTTAAACATTGATCTTGATAGATTATCAAAAGGTGAGGTGTTAAATGCTATTGTAGGAATAGGTCGTACTAACACCTTTGTAAGCAAAATTAATAAGGCTAAAAAGCCTGAGGAAATAGCACCTTTCCCTGGTAGAGAAGTTCGCGAAAACAAAATCAACTGTGGGAAAGGATTTGACTATGTTTATGGCACAAAACCTGCAAGTGATCAAGAAGATAAAAATCCATTTACCTCCGCCTTGCAAAAAATAAAGCCAAGTATAAGCGAAAGTGAAAAGTTGAGCTGGTTTAAGAGTGGGGTGGTAAAAGCAAAAACCCCAAAAGAGATGAACAAAGTTATAGATGAAGTAATAGGTGATGGAACAAGGCTAAATGCATGTAATGATGGGGAATGGAGTTTCTCAGAGTATGTAGTATTAGGTACACATTTTCATAAATTTGATAAGGTTGATCGTAAAAAGGTAATACGTAAATTAATGTTAAGCGGTGCAGAGTTTCATGATACTCTACTACAGAATAAACTGATAGGTGAAATCTATGATGAGCTACAACCAGAAGTTCAGCTACAGATAGATAAGCAACTAGAAGAACTAGAAAAAGCTGGCGAAAGTGCTGTTCAAGAAGGATCCTTAATAGATCTCGAGATAGACAATACAACATCAGTGCGACCCGAAGTTGCGATTTTGTGATGGTTAGATTCCATCTTCCCTAGACATCAGGGATAATGTATGTCTCACATTTTAAAGAATGGCAACCTTTAGGATGCAAGCATGAGATAAAAGCAGGTAATGCTAAACCTTATAGCAAACTCCTGCAAACAGAGTTAGATATGGTTACGAGAGAAACTTATGATTGAATTGTCGTTATATTGAATATGCGAAATTAAGGTTGTTTTACGCATAGACCAAAATGGTATGAAGCATACGAGGAATTAAAGTTAGATGTCTTTGATTATAGATGTTCTCAGCTTCCGGTAAAAAGTAAGAACCTAAGTCTAATACGAAACAAAATCGTGAAACGGGATAACCATATAGGTGCTCTTATATTCATTTGAATGTAAGTAGGCAGCCAGCCATAAGCACTTACATTGGAGGGATTGTCCAAGAAGCTAATGCCCAAAGTAATATTTGGGATATGCAGACGTGGACACTATAATTTGGAGGGTAAAGTTGTGAATAGTAGTAAATATGTTATAGACCAACAATTTGTTAGGTATGAATGGAATACAATTCCTTGGCGTAAAGTTGAGAAATTTGTATTTAAGCTACAAAAGCGAATTTACCAAGCTGCAATATGTAATGATAAGAAGAAGGTACATAAACTTCAAAGATTATTACTCAATTCAATAAGTGCAAAACTACTTGCTGTCAGAAAAGTAACTCAAGATAACAGAGGGAAGAAAACTGCAGGTATTGATGGAAAAGCAAATCTTAATCATAAAGAAAGATTACAATTAGCATATTCTTTAAATGTAAGAGAAAAAGCGAAACCATCAAAACGTGTTTGGATTCCAAAACCTGGAAAACCAATAGAATATCGCCCTCTTGGTATACTTACTATCTCAGATAGGGCAAAAGAAACACTTATGAAAATGGCACTAGAGCCAGAGTGGGAGGTAGGATTTGAACCGAACATGTATGGTTTTAGACCTGGTAGGTCATGTCATGATGCTATTGAAGCCATATTTAATTCACTGAATTGGAAAACAGCGTACTGTTTAGATGCTGATATTTCTGGATGTTTTGATAATATTAATCAAAATGCTCTGTTGGAAAAACTTAACACTACACCAACCTTTAGAAGAATTATAAAAGGATGGTTAAGAGCTGGAGTAATGGAAAACAGAAAATTTGAATCCACAAAACGTGGTACAATTCAAGGAGGGACGATCTCACCGTTACTTGCTTGTGTTGCATTAAATGGATTAGAACAATATATCAAAGAAACGTTATGGAATGAACTTCTTCAATATAGGAAGATGAAATGTGGTGTTGCAAGCAGTAGAGAAGCAAAAAGCTCATTAAGTGTAATTTTCTACGCAGATGACTTTATCATCATACATGAGAGTAAGGAAATCATTCTGAAGGCAAAAATGATAGTTGAAGAATGGCTCAAAACCATTGGACTAGAATTGAAACCTTCAAAAACAAAGATTTCTCATACTCAAAATGGAGAAAAGCCAGGATTTAATTTTCTTGGTTTCTCAATAAGGCATTACTCTACGAAAAATAATAAGAGGGGTTATAAATTATTAGTCAAACCAAGTCGTGAATCCAGAAAACAGCATACACTTACTATAAAACATAAGATTAGAGGATTAAGAGGATCAACACAAGAAACAGTAATAAGACAGCTTAACCCAATTACTAGAGGGTGGAGCAAATATTATTCTTCGGTTGTGTCAAACAAGACCTTTAGGTTTATTGACAGTGTAGTGTTTAGAAACATCTGGAAGTGGGCAGTCTACAGGCACCCAACCAAAGGAAAATACTGGATTAAAAATAAATACTTTAAAAAGTATAAAAACGATAATTGGCGATTTATGACAAATAACAAAGTTCTTCTTATTAAGCACGGAGATCATGCTATTAAAAGGCATGTCAAAGTGAGAGGAAACAAGTCTCCATATGATGGCGATTGGGTTTATTGGGGTAATCGTTTAAGGAAGATACCAGATAAACTACCAAGAGTAATAAAATTGTTAAAGTTACAACAAGGTAAATGTGGTCATTGTCAACTTTGGTTTAAAAATGATGATATCTTAGAAACACATCATATTGACCGAAACAGACGTAATAATATGAAAAAGAATTTATCCTTGTTACATGGACATTGTCACGATGAATTACATAGAAAGTGTGCATGACAAGCACCAAATTATAGAGGAGCCGTATGAGGTGAAAGTCTCACGTACGGTTCTGAAGTCGAGTGGGAAGAGGCGACTTTTCCCACTTAGATAACTATATAGAATTTTCTGATAATAGCAAGGTAGAGGTAGCCAAAATACTGGAAGCAAACAGAAAGTTAGGAAGTAATATTTTAAAAATTGGTAATGATGCAGTTGAGGTTAAAAGCGAGAAGGGAGGTATAAGAAACTATATCGATATGTCAGATGAAAGCTCTATTATATTACAATTTCCTACAAGCATTGGTCAGCTAAATATTAT
Organism: Wolbachia endosymbiont of Oryzaephilus surinamensis; assembly: GCF_025617515.1. Lineage (NCBI taxonomy): Bacteria > Pseudomonadati > Pseudomonadota > Alphaproteobacteria > Rickettsiales > Anaplasmataceae > Wolbachia > Wolbachia endosymbiont of Oryzaephilus surinamensis. The sequence continues at coordinate 186,023 of NZ_CP092526.1, forward strand.
ATTGTACCACGATGTAAAAAAATATGATCAAGTACAAGTCAGAGTAGAAAACAAGGAAATGTGGGCTGAGTTACAAAAAAGAGGCGAAGAAATAGGAAAAAACTGCCTTTTTGGGGGAGTGAAACTTCAAGAAGCAGTAGAGAAAGGTAATTTCACTAGATGTGGCATATGGAATGAAAAGTATGCTATAAAAGAGATTAGCAATGATGAAGTATTGTCTTCATGGGTAAATAGAATACGTGAAGGTAGTAAAGAAACCTTTAGAGAACTTTAATGCGTCTACAGCCAACTTTAAGGTTCCAGAGGTTTTTTCTTGCCGTTATATCTGGAGCCTTTGAGCTATAGTAGAAGATATTATATGTATGGTTCTTTGTATGGAAAAAAGTCTAGACTGTGAAGTAGGGCAAAAAGTGAAAAGTTGGAGGTTAGAGAGAGGGTATACTCAAAAGGATTTAGCGGAGAAGGTTGGTGTAAAGTACTGGGCAATACTGCAATATGAAAAAGGGAGTCGTAAAATTCCAATTAAGAAGTTATATGCCATAGCAGAAGCATTATCAGTGAATGTTAAAGGTCTAGTTTGTGGAGAGACACTACCAAATGAAAAAAGATATTTTGAAGATGAAGAAATATTAAATTTAGTAAAGGGGTATAAGGATGAAGAATTAAGCGAGGTATTTTATTTATTAACCAAATTTATTCGTTTGAGCGAGGAAAGAAGCAGAAAAGCGGTAAAAATAGAAGTAGCAAGGGGTTTGATGAAAGTAGGAGTTTCTGCTCATGTTATCTCTCGAACAACTAACCTATCTATTGGTGAGTATGAGGAGAACAAAATTTCGGTTCCATACAAAGTAGGGCAAAGGATAAAAGAGTGGAGATTGATACGAGGATATACACAAAAAGATTTAGCGAATAAAGTTGGCATAACAAATCAAGGAATATACGAGTATGAACAAGGGAGAGCTGCTGTTTCACTTGAAATGTTAGATGAAATAGCAAAGGTATTATCAATCAGCATCATAGATCTGCTTCCCGAATCAGATGAAGAAGCGGAAGAAAAGCTATCAAATTTGATAGGAGAATACAAAAAGATTGAGAGCCGGGAATTACGCGATATGCTAATCAAGTCTTTATTTGAAGGTATACATGTTTGTAGAGAAAAGGTCAGAGAGGAAAAGAAGATTGAAGTTGCAAGGAATTTAGTGAAAGAAGGAATTTCTGTTGATATTATCTTGCAAACGACAGGCTTATCAAATTATATGATTGAGAAATTTTTGTGATTTCATAAAAACTTAGCCAATAGTGGATTTTTTTGTGATAGAATATATGTTTGCTTCTGTAGGAAAAACAGCTTTTAGAGGATTTATCTATGATAATTCAGAGCATATTGGCTCAGCAAGCTACGAGCTGGGGAAAAAAATAGAAGGTTGTAGGATAGTACAAGGGTATACTCAGGCAAAATTAGCAAGCAAAATTGGTTTAACACATAAGGAAATACATAACTTTGAACTAGGGTGCAAGGCTATTACAATCAAAGAATCGTATATAATAGCAGGAGCATTGTCAGTCAATGTTATAGATCTACTTCCAGGACCAACAGTACTAAGAGAAAACAGTTGGTATGAAGATGAGGATAAAGAAATAGTCTATCTAACAAAAATACATAGAGAAATTAAGGATCAGGAATTACGCAAGAAGCTGTATCCATTAGTAAGGTTTGTATATATTAGCGAGAAAATTAGCCAAGAAGAAGCGAAAATAGAAGTAGCAAAGAATCTAGTGAAAGAAGGAGTTTCAGTTGATATTATTTCCCAAGTGACTCGCTTATCTACTTATGAATATGATGATATAGAGAAAGAAATTTGTACTGATTCTATACTCTACAAAGTGGGAAAAAGGATAAAAGAGCAGAGATTAATACGGGAATACACTCAGGAGGACTTGGCAAATAAAATTGGTTCAACACCTAAAGAAATACACGACTATGAACGAGGATATACAGACATTCCAATTGAAATATTATATAAGATAGCAAAGACATTATCAGTTAACATTAAAGCTCTTGGACTAACAGAATATGAAAATGAGCCAGTTTTTGGGTTTATAGGTAAATGCGAAAAAATTGAGGATCAAGAATTACTGAATACGGTAGCCAGATCTTTATCTGAAGGAATGCAAACTGGTAAAGAAAAGGTTAAAAAAGCAGAGAAAATCAAGATTGCAAAAGATCTAGTTAAGGAAGGTGTTGCTATTGATATTATTGTGCGAGCAAGTGGCCTAACTGCTGATGAGTTGGGTGAGTGTGAAAATTGAATGTGTTTAAGATATAAGTAAAGTTAGTTAATGATTTAACCAGCAGAATTTGCTAACCAACTTTTTTGGCTCAGTTGAATTTTGCTTGGTATAAATTAAGATATGAAATCGCAAAGTTTATCTATTAATTTCTGATTGTCCTCTATCATTGCATTTGCCTCTTGTTGAAGAGATTTGATATTTTTTGATGTAATGTTATCCATGTCAGCCGACGCTAGCTTCAATTGCGATTGTATTCTTACGTATCTATTGCCTATTACTTGATTCATCTGATAATTTACGCAGTCCAATCCAGAGGCAAACATCACATTTAACAAAGGTTTTATCCAGCCTATTTTTCCAAATCTCTTTGAATTGGCATACTCTATGCTTCTATCTGTTCTTCCAGTACCTATCGATAACAGTAGAATATCATCATTTGGAAATAACCTCTTACCACTTGCATATGCACAAGCCGCTGGATTATTTGCAAATACCCCGCCATCCACTAATACCATTTCCTTGTGGTTGATTTTAAGATATTTAGGTGCAAAGTAAGTAGGTGCAGCCGTTGCAGCTCTGAGTGCATCTTTCAGCTTAATATTACCTTCTTTCCAGCTTTTGAAGAAAAATGGGCAATTATTCTGAATGTCGTAACTGGTAAGCAGTACATTATTTAAAGTGTTTTGTAGAGTATCATCACCAAAATATTTGTCCAATACAAATTCAATATTTTTATATGGGTATTGTGCACAGTTAAACCAAGATAATATTGATCGCCTAAAAAATGAAGACTTGAAAATATATGGTCCATATTCCCGATAGAACTCGACTAAATCATTAGCAGAATATTGAGGTTTATCTTTTTTACATAATCCAGCTACAACAATTCCACCGGTTGAGGTCCCTGCCATAAGATCAAAGATTTCAGCTATCGGTTTTCTTGTCCTTTGCTCTATTTCTGCTAGAATAATGGCTGGTATGATGCCTCTAATGCCACCTCCATCAACGGATAAAATATATTTAATCATTGTGAATTTGGGTAAAGGTATTAAGATTTAATTTTTCCGCTTAGAACGTGTAATTTAAACTCATCCAATTCCTCAGAAAGATTTTTTACCCTTTCCTCAAGTACTAACACTTTTTCCATTAAACCATATTCAATAAGTTTATCGTGAAATTGTACCCTTGAGTCTAGCTTGGATAACCACCATATAAATGCTACTGTTTGTATTAATAACGTGATAATTACTGTAATTGGGATTTTTTGATTTTGCATAATAATTTAAAATGTGAATTTATTATGGATAGTTTTGGAAGTTTATGTACAGATTATAGAAAACTTATAGCTTTAGTGATTACTTTTTGTTGATTCGTATTGATCCTCTGCTTCTGCAAGTAACTTTATTATTTGATCGTAGGGCTTGTCTTTGTTGTGCCTTGACCTTAACACAGCTACATTTCTAGGTTTTTTTCCATCATCGTTTATAATGTTAGGATTAGCGCCTTTTTCTAGCAAAAATTTGATAATCCTTAAATCACCATAATATGCAGCATTATGTAGTGCTGTGCTTCCATACTTGTTAATAATGTTTACGTTAACTCCCTCATCTATTAAAAACCTAACTATCTCTAAACATCCCCCTTCTGCAGCGTAATGTAACGCAGTTAACTTAGGCATGTGTGTATCAATATCTAATAAATTTTTTACTGAGAATTTTACAGTCTCTAAGTTACAATTTTGAGAAGCAATGCGTAATATCGTTTTATAATTATCTACAGCTTTTGCCTTCATGTAGGAATAGGTAGCAATAATACATACTATTACTGTTATAAGCCACCAAAAATGCAGCTTGTTTTTTGTATCTTGACCCAATTTATCCATATTCAACATCTTTTTAATATTAAATAGATCATTTACTCATTTTTTATTAACATTACTTACTCAAAGATGCTGACAACATAGTAAGGTAACCTGAGCTATTTAAAGTATGCTCCGCTCTATTAACTATCCATTTACCATCTACCGCTTGATTAAAACCTATAAGATTAAGTTTAGCTTCTGCAAATAACTCTGGATTACCAGGCATAGTTATATCTAAAGTTTCATTGTTACGCTTCAATTGTTTCAACTTGGCATTTGCTGCACTTAATGCTGACTCTGCATTTGGATAGATTTCTAGCATAATATAACTTGGCTCGCCACTACCAACTGTTTCTTTAATAGTCTCACCCTTTTCATAGCTATGCCATTTTGCTACTACTGAATTATACTTATCACGTACAGTAAAATGCACTTTCCAATTAATTCTGTCTTGAGGTCTAATAGTCGTTGTTCCTAAAGCTTTTCCTGTGGCTGATTTTGCCATGTTTTTTGAAATAAATAATATGTACCCACCAGCTAATTTTGCCATTGCTTCACGCTCTGTTGCGATCTTTGTTAACAGACTTATATCACTTTCATCTACCTGATTAATATGGGGTATTAATACATTCTTAAATTCCTCAGCGACTTTGTATCCATATCCATGTTTTTGGGCTATTTCTTTTACTAAGTTTTCTATGGTAATTTGGCGCCATTCTTTTGATACTTTTGCCTTCAAAGATATTCTTAAATTTGTTGCATGAGCTTTGATTAGTAGAGTCTTAGGTGGGCCTTGTATCGTAACTTCGTTGACTGTATATACACCCATTGGAAAGATTCCCGTTTCCTTATAACCTAGTGCTATGTTCAATTCATTTGGAATTTCTACATTTTCATTGCCATGATCAATACATACCTCTGCAACATCATCTATAGTACCAGATTCGTCGGTAAGATGCACCGATATTACATGATCTTTTATTCCTTCAATGCTAAATTCAGGTTTCATTTATTCCCACACTTTTAACTTCGACTTTTTTAATTGCTCTTGTATTGTAGGTAACCTGATCTTTAATCCTGCAGGCAAAAAACTTCCATAATCTGCAAGTCCAGGGTTTTCCTCCAATACTATTTCTACTGCTCCAGAGCTATATCCATAGTGTTTAAAACATACGTAATCTAACATTTCGTTTTCTCGGGTTATATAATGTACTGTCATGCATAACGCCTTAAACTTAAGCTAAATTGAACCTTTTTTGCTAATCCACATGGAAAATACGACGTTTGCTTTTCTTCTAACCGCACAATAACAAATCTTCCCAAAACATTTCCTAAATTGTCTATTAAGATACTTGGTTCCTGATTTTTCTCAGCTTCTTTCATACTTTTTAATTGATTTAAATCATTGAGATTATGTAAATAAATTACTCCTTCTAAGTCTATATTTTCTGTACCTTGGCCAATATTTTGTAATGAAGGTATTTTACCAATACACTCAATAGTACTCCAACGATTTTCTTTACTGTACCTTACACTTGTTGGAGAAAGCTTATGTTGACCAAGTGATAGCATTAGTAAATTGGCTCTATTGAATCAAATAGAACGTCTCGCGATTTTTCTCTTATTCTTTTTATTACTGCATCAGCAAGACTACGTACATCTTGGTTAGGTTCTGCTTTAATACTTATATTAAATGTAAAAGTTTGATTGAAAATTTTTTGTTCACACTTTTCACAGTCTTTTAAAACTTTCTCTGAATTATCTGCTATAGAACCTTTTTCTGTAATCACACTTTCAATAATATTCGTTCTACTATTCGAAACTCCACTAAAAGCATTATTATTCAATAAAGGATTTCCTTTACTAAAAACATTTCTATTTTCACTAGTTGCACTGCCTATTTTTGCTTCTACTGGTATCTCTAATGCTTTTATTGGATTATCATTAAACAATTTTCCTATACCAATCCAATTTTCTATAGGTTTTGTAATTGATTTCCAGATACTTGAAAAAAAGTCCTTCACCTTTTGCCAATCAGCAATTACAAGCGCTGCACCAACTGATAGTCCAGCAACAGCAGCTCCTATAGGATTGGTTAGCGTTAAAGCTTTCAGTCCCATGATCACTGCTGGAATTACTCGCGCTGATAACGAAGTTAGTACTGGTAAAAGTGTTCCCTGCAAAATAGCCTTAAAAGTTAATATTCCACCCCCAGCTAATGCAAATGCATAACCAAAACCTACCACTGCAATCTTGCCAATAATAAGAGCTGAAATTATGCTCATAACTCCTGTAGTCAAAATTGGACACTTCTCTGCGAACCAAGCTATACCTGTAGATATAGACCTCAAAATCTTACTTATCCAATTTAAAGTAGGTAGCATAACTGACCCTAAGTTCATTCCTAGCTCTGCTATTGTATTTTTGAGTAGCTGCAAATTATTTGCTGTAGTACTTGCGCGATTGTCAAATTCTTCTTGCATGGAATGTTTATACTTTTCTTTGTCAGCTACAAGAGCTATGGCACCTTCATATTTTTTTAGACTTCCAACTATCAATGCAATATCATCTTGATATTCTTGACCAAAGAGATTGAGAAGGATTTGTGAACGTTCTTGTTTATCTATTTTCTCTAAAGTTTTAAAAAAATAGAGTAATGCTTCTTGACCGTTTTGAGCAACTTTTTGTGACATCTCTTCTGCAGTTATGCCCATGGATTCCAATGTTGCTTTAAATTCTTTTCCTTGTCCCTCAGCAGTTTGGAGCTTAGAAAGTAAAGCGTTTATGGCAGTTCCTGCTTTTGCTGGTTGTTTACCTAAACTAACTAAGGCATTTACTAAACTACTTGTCTGATTAATATCTAAACCAAATTGTTTTGCGGTACCACCAACTATTGCTAGAGCTTCAACCATATCTTTTGCTTTGGCAGCAGTGTTATCTGAGAGGTGATTTATAACGTTGCCAACTCCTTCCATTTTTTCTTCTGCAATTCCATAAATGTTAGCGAGTTTGGCAATAGAATCACCAGCTTGTTCAGCAGACATGTCAAATGCTGTAGCCATTTTAGCTACTGTTGTGGTAAATTCAAGTAGCTTATTTTTGTCAATACCAAGTTGACCACCACTTGCAGCTATTTGTGCTAACTCTGCAGCTGATAGCGGTATTTCACGAGATAACTTCTTTAATTTTTGAGCAAATTCATTAGCTTCGTTTGTCCCTTCTTGAAAGCCTACTACTTTCTTAACATCAGCCATAGCACTTTCAAAGTCAATAGCAACTTTAATTGGCGTTGCAAGCGAAAGTCCTAGCCCTATAGTCTCCATTACTTGTGATTTATAATGTGCTTTTCTTGCTAAAGCATTTTGCTGTTTTTGTATCACAGATCCTAGTTTACTATATTTCCCTTTTAGCACTTCAATAGATGAACCAAGTTTAGTTTGATCCCTCACTAAAGATTTAATATCCTTTCCACTTTTCCTTATTTCTTCATTTAATGTGTGAAGTGCATCTCTCTTTTTAATATAAGCCTCTTTTGCCCTTGATGCCGATGCTTTCAATTTTTCGAATTCATTTCTCAGTGCTTTGCTTGGCTCTTTTTTTTCCTTCTTCTCTTTAGCAACTGCTGTAGCTGATTCTTTCGCTTTCTTCTCCGCTTCCTTCCAATTCTTCATGGCTTCAAGGGCATCATGATTTAGTTGCTTAAATTTGGAAACAGATTTCATTGATGAATCAAGCTGCTTTATACTATCACCCAACTTAGAAAGCTTTGCTGCACTACCTGTCATTGCATTATTAAAACTGCCATCTAACGTTGCACCTATTTTTATTGAAAGCATTGACATTTTTTTGTTACTCCTTCACTTACTTCTAACCACTTTAGAAACTCTTTTGTACTCATATTAATAATTTGCTCAATTCCACTTCCTGTTGTTGAGCTAAGTTTTAAAATATTGAATCTTAACTCCTCTGTTCCAGCGGCGACAAAAAACCTTTTAGCACCTTCTGTATTTCTACATAATCTTTAATACATAAATCTTCAACTACTTCTTTTGGTACGGATGCTAGATTAGTAATTAAAGCTACTTCTTTCAAAGCTTCTCCTTCTATGCGTTCTATAGCCAGTAAATCTCTTACTTTAGGTTCACGCATCGATAATTCTGAGATAGAAATACCATCAACTGTTATTGGATTATCAAGTTTTACTGTTGTCATACTTTCTCCTAAAAAATAAAATTCTAAAATCTTTTTAAAATTAAACCTAAATACCTAAAACCGTTTGCAGCAAGGCCATCTGATCCACACCATTTATCTTTCTAATCATATTCTCAGCGTCGATCTCTATCAGCTCATTACCACCTATAGTAAGTTTATAGTAATGGGCAGCTACAGTACATTTAAGAGTGGCTTTTTCAGCAGGTTTCCAGCTACCAAAATCAAATTCTTTAAAAATGCCTCTTAAATTGATTATTACTCCTTCAATATCATTACTACCACTTCCTTGCATTCCTCCACGAAGAGTTAAAGATACTGAGTTTCCATCTATCAAGCCAAAAAGTCTAAATAGTTCTGAATCATACTCAGCGAAAGTAAAGTCTGCTTCAAGCTTTTCCATGCCCATGTCAATATTTATTGGGATATCCATACCACCAGCTCTATATTCCTCTGTTTTAATGGTGAGTTTTGGTAGGGTAATTTCATCAATTTTCCCTGCATAACCCCGACCATCTACGAATACATTAAAATTCTTTAAAATCTTCGGTAACATCTCTTTCTCCCATTTTTATAATATTGTACCACTCACAAGATGTGACCTGAAAGTAATCTGCTCTGCTGGATATGGTAGTGTAAACTCAAAGTCGAAGTATACTTTTCCACTTGCAATATTTGCTGGCGTATTGAGTTCTGGGGTTGCATAACATCTTCCACTGATAATCGCTCCTTGTGCTTTTAAACTTGCCAGATAGGAATTCACCCCCTCAATCACATCATCTATATAAGTTTTGGTAATATTTCGATCAACTGCCCATAAATGAGCTCGAAGTAAACTATCGTTGATTAAATCTGCAGTTCTTCTTACTGACAGAAAAGCCCATTTTGAGTCATTTGAACATGTTCTATTGCCCCAAAGCCTATAGCCATTTTGATGAATTATCGTTGTTACTTCATTTTCATTTAAGTGGTTTGCTCTACAATTTATATTACCGAGCGTAAAATCAATAGGCCTGCTTGTTCCAACAATACCATTTATCTCTTTATTTGAAGGTGAGTGCCAAAATCCTTGTTCGCTATCTACTCTCGCTATTAAACCAGCTACAAATGAACTTGGAGGCAAGATTTCTTCTTTTCCTTCAATATACACCTTAACCCATGGGTCAACCACGTAAACTCTTGAGCTGCCTACACTTTTTCTCCATTTTATTGCTTCTTCATCATTGGTATTTGGACCATCTGCTACTATTATGCTTCTCAGCTTTTCTGCTATAGGAATTAATGCTGCAACCACTGGATTTTTGCCATCTTCTGGTAGTTGGTGAGTAAATTGAGGTGCAATTAATATTCTTGGAGCAACATGAACTATGCTTTCACTACTGAGGAATGCTTCTATCCCTTGATACTCTCCAGTCTCTTTATCAACACCGCCAATTATATTCTTCAGCGTCTCTTCTTCTTTTAATTTTGGATCACTTTCTTCAACTCGAATAACTACTACTGTTGCACCAATTTGGGAAAATATTCCTTTTACTGCTGAGAAAAGAGTTCCACTCCTTCCAAGCTTTGCTGCTTCCTTTAAGCTTCCTGCAACTAACACTGGTTTATTTAGCGGAAATTTTTGCTCATCCGCTTCAGGTGCAGTACCAATTACACCTATCACTGATGATTTAGCTGTACGTACTGTCTTTGCTCCTGAGGTTACCTCAATAACATTTACACCATGTTGTAAGTTAAACATATGATATAAATAAATAAGAGAGAAAGATAACCCTACTCACTATAGGAATAGGGCTATTATGGGCATGTAAAAATTCTTCAGCCATTTTTTTGCATCTTTTGTTTAAAATCATCGAGCAAAGTCTGTAGCTCTACTTCACTTTTAGCTTCTTCAATTTTCCTCTTCGCCATGTCTTCCAACTCCTCGCATTTCACTATTGCTTTTACTGCTTTTTTCACTTTTTCCTCGATTATTCTTGCCATTTCAATAACCGTAATACCACGGACTTTTGCTAAAGGTTCTATAATTTCTTTATCCTTTTCATTCATAGATTCTGGTGCTGCTAGAATGCTTTTTGCGGCTTCCGCTTGAATCTCATAAGATTTAGCTTTTTGGTGAGAATGACCTGCATATTGGTGAGTATGATTATCATAATAGAAGCGCATACTATCAAATGCACAAAGCTTTGCATTATCCAGTAACTCCTTTTGTATATCTTCTTTAGTACGCTGAGCAATTTCTCCTCCCTCTGTTAAACAATAGCTTTTTTGCCAATCAAAATCTTCTGGTGCTTCATACCAATCATTCCCAGTTGGCTTATTTTCAAGTACTGTTACTTCTATCTGTTTGTTATTTTCAAATCTAATATAAATTGGCATTCTTTGCTACCTCCAGAGCTCATAAGTTTCAGATAACCCTGGACATTGCCAAGCCTTTAGTGTTCTCTCTACATCCACCTCAAGCCCTGTGGTTAGAAAATTGCTACGTATGTTATATATTCCCCACTGGATAAATTGACCATAGTTGTATACATAATTTGATGCAAGCATACCTTGACTGACTTGTGTTCTGGAACATAGGTAAGATGATGTGTAAAGTAATGTTGCAACTGTTTTTCCTGCTGGAATCTCCACATTACCAGATCCGGCTAACTTGCTATCAGAACTCGTGTATTGGTAAACATTTTTCCATATTATTCTTGAAATTCTTGATTTATTAGAATTAGTGTTATCAGGAGTTCCTACAAATAATCCTGCTCCCCCATACTCTGTACTCGAGTACGATGATCCAACAAATTCCATTGTCTTATTTATGTTCACATTCGTTGTATTTTTTACAAATACTACTCCAAGTGCAGCATACGGGTAATAGTATATCTCATCATAACTACCCGAAAAACTTTTTGTGCATAACTCTCCGTAAATAAATGTTCCTTTACTTCCCTCTATAAAACTTAGTTGTCTTGGCCGATAAAAACTAACGTAATCTGTATTGTACGTATGGCTACCTGCTAGTAGTTGTAACATATAGTCAGTTTTTGTTATATCACTACTCCACTTTCCAAGCTCTGTTGTAAAAGTTCCGTGGCCATAGTAATTATTTTTTCTGCCAAGTACACCAAATAAGAAAGGTAATGACCCTGATTCAACCATGTTGCGCTTTCTTATTTCATTTATAAGAGACGCTTTTAACTGTTCATCCCGAGTTTTTACCTCATTTATCAGGGATGTTTTTAATTGGTTATCACGAGTTTCTATTTCCCTAATAATTGATGAGCCAGATGGTACATTATTAACAGCACGAAAATCTTCTACTAAACCTTTAAGACCATCTTTATGATCATTGCCAACACTGTTTATTGCTGCAATATTGGCATTCTTTCTCGTATCAAGTAGCGATAAATTTGTTGTTCCTTTTTCATCAATTCTCTTTAATAACTGCTTCTCTGATTCAGAGATCACTGCTAAAGAACTAGCTTTTTTATTATCCAGATCAGTTAAGTGTTTTTTTGCACTATCAAGAAGTTCTTTTAGCTTACCATCAGTCATCTGTACAATTTCAGAAACCGCACTTTTGTCGATTATTGATTCCAGTGCTTTAGCAAGATATGCTAATTGATCTGGTGTACTGTTTACTGCTAAATCCCTAAGCCTTTCTTGTAGTGCATCAATTATTTCTTTTATTTTAGCCATTTGCACAATATCAGAAATAGCTTTTTTATCTGCTATCAATTCCAGCGATTTTGCAAGATATGCAAGTTGATCAGGTGTGCTGTTTGCTGCTAAATCCTTTATCCTTTGGTATATTGCTTCTTTCATTCCCAAAAATTCAAAAAAGTTTCAAATCTAAATCGTTTAAAATTATTTTTTAGTTGATTATGCTCATCTTCTCTTTCGGTAATATCTTCATCTACTTTTTCTATAGCTCTTCGAATACGTACTACATCTTCCACTGCAATATTTTCTGGATGAGGTAATGGATACTCTCTGCTTGTTTTATCATTTGGCATTTTTTTTATGTTATAACAATCCGCAAGTTTTTTACCTTTGGCCGATAAACAACCGTTCCACTTAAAACCAATTTTATCCTTGTCTCATTAGCATTAAAGTTTGTCAGTACATGAGTTCTCTCCACCCAGCTTTCTCCAATTGGTTTTCCTGATGTTAAATTTACTAATTGCCAATCCACGTTTTTTTGTACATATGCTTTAACATCTGCAGTGCCAGGTATCAGCGCATCATACGTTATGGTGATTTTAGTGTTAGCTCCTGCTGTAATGCTTCTAGTTACATAATCTCCTTTTTCCCCTATATTACCCATAACTAGCTGTAACCCAGGATATAGCACTGGACTTTTTTCTTTTGACCCTTTTAAATTTGCCTTTACTGTTAGCTCTCCAGATAGTCTTTCACGCAGCGCGAGCGGCAAGTTATCAGATAGAAAATTTTCTTTTCCTTCTTCATCTGTCAGAATAAATTCTACATTGGTATCAAATGCTACTTTTTCGACGTTCGTCAAAACAATTAAATCTGATACGTTATTTGCAGTAACTTTACCAAGATCAATAACGTGAGAATTTTCGCTAAATTTTGCAGCTAGTAGTCGAAACGTTAAATCTAAATTTTGATGTGGAGTCCAGGTGCTTGCATTGCTAGATGAAAGTAATACTCCTACTTGATATGGCTGACTTGTTACCCAACGGCTATTTACTGCATCATATTTGCCAAGTTCTGCTATCTTTACTGCAGTACCAGGATCATCAGTAAGCAGTACTATTGCATACTCCTCTCCTGCATGGCAAAACACTGGTGACCACTCTATACGTGTTGCTGTGCCATCTATCTTTATATCTTTTGGCTCAATATAGCTTTCAGCAATGACAGTCTGCGAGGGCATTCCCACTGCTGTTTCTCTAATCTGCACAACAACACGTTTTTTGCCGCTATTTGTGAACCATAAGTTTAGGCCTCCTATGTGTCTGCTCTCATTTAAAGTAAATGTTTGGGCTAAAGGGTCAATTCTTCTTGCTGCGATAACTCTTCTTCTTTCTTCTATAGTAATAGTTTTTTTACCAGTATAAGTTGTCTCTCCATAGCTTCCTTTATCCCCATAAAACTGTACTAATTTAGTACCTGCTGGAATATTTGCTGGGATTTTTATCTTTCCCTTTAATTTTCCCTGGTTGTTGGCTGTGAGCATATTTTTACCTCTTACGCAGTAGGCTGAATGAAGATACCATCGAACTTCACCTCCTTGAGCTTTTCATTTGGCTCAAAACCTTCGATCTCAAAATTCTGTACTGCTTCTCGCATAAATTCAGTTTCATAAGAATTACTTGACAATAGCTCTGTTGTTTCTCTAGTATTAAACACTCTAGTTACTGGACTTTTCCAATTCGTGGTAACCTCTGTCCAGTGGTCAATGTTTTTATTTAGAGTAATTTGCGCCGGGACTGGATCAAAAGCTTGATATGGATTGATCTTTTCTCCTTTGGTCTGTAAAAGCTGCTCCAGTACCGGTTCAAGTTTATAAGGCAAAAGATATCTTTCCCCACCTTTTTCAATATCTGCAACTTCTACATCTATTGGCAGAACTAGCTCTCTATTTACTATTGCTGCAGACTGTGAAATTCCTTGATCACGCATATCATCATCAAAGAACGAATCAACAAATACTCCTTTTTTGGTAGTAGGTTCTCTTGAATTTGCATCATTGCGTAGACGTTCCTGTGCAACAAGAGCATAAAGATCATTTATTCCTTTTTTCATTGCTTCAAGCTCATTCATCGGTACAGCATGAATAGCATTATTCACTATTTTTACCCCTTCTTTTTCTCCGTTTTTCCATGTCTGATGAATGTAGCAGAGCAAAAGTTGTCCGCTAGGTGCTTTAGGCATTGATGGTCGCCAAGGGTGAGCTATACCTTTTATTCTCCTTACCACCCCTTTGCTATCGATAGTAATTAAATCATAGCGGGGCATTTTCCAGGTGTAATCAATCAGAACCAAGCTGTTATCAACGGCACCTCTTACTTTACATCCCTCTTCACTTATATCTTCAGGACTTACATGAGTGCGACAGCGATAGGTTATTTGATAACTACTTCCAGGAGCTGGCTCTTTACCAGGTAATGACCAATCGACGTTTCCTGCGTTTAATTTGTAATCTATACTATTTTCATAAATAACATTGCCTTGTTTAATTTGAATAATTTCAAGTACTGCAGAGTCAGGTATCGGATCAATGGCTCCTGAATATGAACCGTGAGTAATGGTAATAGTTTTTTGAACAGTTATATCTACTTTTTTGATTTCACTTATTGGAAAATCATTAACCTTCAGTTCCATTACTCTTTGGCTATTTGGCTGAAAAGTATGTGGCTCTGATTCAACTGATTTTATATCCGGATCTTCATCAAAAGAAACTCGAATACTGTGAGGAAGTTCAATCTCATAGCCATCAACATGAGCTTTGCCCTCATTAATCACAAATATTTCTTTTTTACCCTTTTTTACCCCTTCTTCTCCCTTTTCTTCTTTGTGGAGGAACATCACTTCAAGGCCATTTACAACGTAGGAACCATTTGCCTCTTTGTCATAACGAGCAAGAGCGGTAGTTACTATATTTGCTTGTGGTGACGGTGAGTGTTCTATTAATACTCCATTTTCAATGTTATAGATTGGATAAAACTCCCCTTCAGAAAAACGTGGAGAAAGACCTTCATATTGATAACCCCAAATGGTGGAAACTTTAAGCCTTGCAGCTCCTACTTCTTGATAATTACGTGTACCAACAGCAGGATCACGAAGGTTTTCATCCTCAAGTTCTGTAATCGTAGATTCTACATAATAAACACCTATGCGAACTGTGGTACTCAGTGAAATAACAAATTCTTCTTTTTCAACTTTTCTAACTGCACCGCGCAGATAGATTTTTCCTCCCTCAAGTGTAGCTTTACCAGTGTCTCTATCTATAATACAATTGCTTCCTGTTATAACATCACCATCACGAAATATTGCATCACCTATGCCTTTAAGCTTAGAAAGAGCATACTCCTGAGTCTCGTTTAATTCTGCTGACTGTAGACCTCTTCCTGCCAGGAACAAGCTTTTTTCGTATTCTTTGTCAGGATTAAAACGGTTATAATAGGCGTTTAAAGTCATTTTGTTTCAAAAAGTTACAACAAATGAAAAAGTTTCCCGAGTTGCAGATGTTCTGATAAGTGGTACGGTATGTTCCAAAACCAATAAAATCCCATGGTCTTCTATATCTTGAGGTTCAAAATATCTCTGTCCTTCAGGTAATTCTTTTTTTACTTTAGTACCAACCATAACCCCTAGCTCTCTGATCACTCGATTTGCTGCATCCGTGAAATCGAAAGTGAATTTGAGAAAAAGATTATTGGTTGGTACATCAGAAGGCCTAAACCTTCCAGAAGGAGTTATAAGTTCGCCGTTTTCATCACCTGTGCAGAATAGCACTTCATCTGCAGTACGTCTGCCAAGTTCATTCAAGAGCTTTATAGAATTTATAGGTTCAGGTGGTGTGCTTTGAATGTACTCTATGGTAACTTTATCACTTACTGGAATAGAGCTATTTTCCGTACGTTTAATTACACCAGTACTGCTATCAACTGTATAGTCAACACTTGGCTGATGCATTGTTTGTCCTGTAACAACCTTCACATCTTTAACAGGTTGATGATCAAGTTTTATTTCACCCTTAACGAAAGTTTTTTCTACTTTATGGCTACTTCCAGAGCTTGAATCACCTGTTCCCCAAGCAAGATGGATAGATTGCTTTTTTATGCTGGCTGCTATTGCTGCTCTGCCTGATTGCGTTAGAATTGACATTATCTGTTTTCAACCCTCCTATTATATATAATCGCTTTTTCTCTTCAATTTGTTCAATTTTTTTTTATTATTTTTTTATGGTAGTATTGACGCAACTGTTTAATATACTACAGTTATCATAATATTTTTTCTTTTGGATAATGATTGCCAATCAAGAATTCTGGGAAGATGATCTTGAAGTTCCTGCTACTGAGTTACTATTGAGTTTTCAAAATCCTGATTTGTGCAAAAGTTGGATTAACTCTCTTAATAATAAGCAATTAAATGTTATTCTTAAACAACACTTCAATTATCAACAGCATTTGTTTGATAATAGTCCTTATTATGACTATAGGTCAGTTCAGCAAAAGCGTAAATTCCTTATCGACAGCAACCTTGATTATTTACCTAATTATTATTTAATCAGCTACTTTAGCCGTTTGAAGTCTGATTCAGCCATAATTGAGATAGCAAAGCCTATATTGAGTGGCGATGTAAAATATGATAAAAAATCTATACTATTTACTCTCTTTCTTATTGACCATAACTTGCTGAAGCACGTCTTTCTTTTTAATAAAGTTCAAAAAAGAAGTTTTTCATCATTTATTTTAAATAATCCTCCAAGACAAAGACAGAGCTCATTTAAAGATTTTTTGTCGAAAGAGGTACTGCGAGAGATATTAACTCAACATGATTCTCTAGCAAATGACAACTTTGAAAGTAAGTTCAAAGGTTTTTTTTACTACCAAGACCGCATTTACTTATTTATACGTCGTGCTAGTGATTCAGACCTGGTACTTAGCTCAAACCAAGTAATACACGGTTACAAACCTGACTGGATTATTCTTGACTTCTCTTTAAATAGCAATCAGGTAAATTTGTGTACTAAAAACCTCAAACGTGGCTTAGAAATAGCAAACAGCATTGCCAGTCGATATTTTCAACGTGAATGCTCATTTATTAATCTACGTAATCAGAATAAAGTTGCCCAAGTGCGTACATTCTTGACTGACTGTGTACATGAATTAATAAAAGACATCAAATTAATTGAATTAAAGTTTACGTCACCTGAACCAAGCACTTATTTTACATTAAACACAAATTCCATAGAAAAGTGGTTAAAGGTGTTAGAGCCTTCAATTGGCAGTATAATCTACAATATTAGTCTTGTTCAACATATAAAGGTGATATTTAGAAACAAAAAAGTTACTCTATCTTTTCATGCCAATACAGACTATATAGCGATCAATTATTCAGAACACGTACTTGATAAAAAAGAACGTGAAGATTTTAAGTTAATGTTTTCCAATACTTATGGACTTACCATTCTGTCAAAAGCAAAATCCAACTTTCTACAGGCAAATAGTTACTAATCTGCTACGGTGGAGTGACTCTTATGATACACCTAGCAGAGATTATTTAGAAGTTGCACAATACCTGTCAAGTCTTGGGTTTGTAAATTTAAGAGAATATTACTTTATAATCTGTGCTAATGATGAAGATGAGTTTGATTTTCATGTAATAAATCCTTTCTGCAACAATAGATTAGAAATTGTCAGCGATTATGATGAAGATTATGATAACCCAATAATGTGTGACCTCTGTGAACGTGATATTTTACCTGATACTTATAAAAAACAGCGTTACTTTTCTTTAGAGGTAAAAGTTAATCATTTGAAAGTTATAGAATGGTTTGAAAAGCAATTAGCAAGTTTAAAGATTACTTGTAATAAAGTAGCAACCGGAGTTTATTATGTTATTGTTGACACAAGCCTTATCAGCTTAATTATTCCCGAATGCTGTCCTGATAACTCATACTCTGCTGTGGATAAGTTAAAAACCACCCCTACTGCTTTAATAACTTTTAATAAGGAGAGTCTTAAGCCACCACTGAATCTACACATTGTTCGTATAGCAGATCTAATTTGCGAAGATCAAAGTTTAAATGAAGTATTGCATCAAACAGTAGAAAAAGGAGTACCAGAATTATTACCTAATGTTTCTTTTCAGGCATTCAATTGCTATTCTTACATTCCATTGCAACAGACTAAGTCTACTCCAGCAGAAAAGACTTTTCAGCTCCATATTAAAGGCAATGACATTTGTGTTAATGGTATAGGAGTTATCGAAACACAGTCAAAGTCTGGAAGAATATTTTTTATTTTCTTAGATCAATTTTTTCATGACTTTAAAAGTGGAATTTCTCCAGAGCAATACAAAACTTTAAACGTTGGAGAAATTGCAAATCGCTTAGAAAACATTCACGATGTTGAACAACAAATTCGCAAACCAATAAATAGAATGCAAAAAACTATAGCAGAGAAATTGGCTATAACTTTAGGTTTAAATGTCAAAAAAGACGATATTATTCAAACTCTGCCATGGTCAGGGATAGGTACTAAGGAATATGGCTACAGGCTTAATCCTTTTACTATTGTTCTTAAAAAATGAGTGTTATTAAATATCTCTCCTCGTTAAATGCTCAGCCACTTTCATAACTTTTACGCGCTCTGGTATTTCTTTTTCATAGAATTTAATATAACCTGAAGCAACTAATGCGTTAACATATCTACGAATGGAATGACAACTCTTCAAACCAAATGTATCTTCAAATAAATAGCAAAATTGGCTTTTAGTATAAAATTTTCCCTTAGCTGCTCTCTCATTAATTAACCGTAAAATGATGTCATAACTTTTTTTTCGACGTTGTTTTACAGTTGGTTTTTCTGATACAGTTTGCCAACTGTCATTTACTTTTTCGATCTGCATAGGTAAAATAGATTTACCATTTCTAAGTTCAAATATCAATTGACGAGTATTTTGTTCTCCGTTTGGCTTGATCATCATTATCCCTGAAGTATAAAAACTTCTTAAAGCCGATGCTCCGCTAAAGTTTTGAAATGGTTCCTCTACTAATGACTTTTTCGATACCTTGTTAGTATTGTGCGTTAAAATGATTCCACAACTAGGGTTTGTTATAGACCTCAATTTTTCAACTCTATCTTTTAAAAAACAAAACATCGAGCTATTACTATTTTCTCCTTTATATTGATTGAAATCAAAAACACCACGTAGTGTATCTATAGCAATGATATCAACTGTTTTAACGTCTAGTCTCTCTGCTATAATATCTTTTACTTCTTCTACTCCTTGAGAATTCAAAAGTAAGCTTGTTTTTGGTGTAATAATTAAATTTTTTGATATTAATTCTAGAGATTTATCATCAAATTTCAATTGTTGTAGCCGTTCCTTAATGTAGGGATATTCAAGATCAGTTTGAAGATAAAAGATCTTTAATGGTCTAATTGGAACCATACTCAAAAACGGTAGTCCCGCTGACAGATGTGCTAACCAAGAAAGCAGTAGATCAGTCTTGCCAACCTTTGGAGCTCCTCCAAGTAGTAAAAGTCCTCCAGGAGTAAGAATTCTCGGTAAAATTATATCCTCTGGTGATGGAGATTTATCATTTAGATAATGACTAGCAGGAAATGCTTTTTTCTCAGATAATACACTTAAACTTTCACGGTTCTCAGATGATATACCTAAACTTTCAGGATTCTCACAGGACATACCTAAATTGTCTAGTTCCACTGCTACTTTTTTAACATATTGTTCATCTTTTTCCGGCCAAATTATTATATGCTTATCTGTTAGCATAGACCAATCCGTTTTCTCAATATCATCATCTATTGCAGTTGTTGCTGTAAAACCTCTCTTTATTAAACTATCAGCACGGTTTTCACCTTTAACTATAATCACTTCATCAGACTTAATAATACCGGGAATGTTATATAATGGCTTCAGACCATTCCTAGAGGTTCTTAGATTCCATATATGTCTATAATTGTTTTTATACAAATAAACATAAGCTATAGCCTCATTATTTTTATCAAGGTAGCTATATTTTGCTATTATACGCTCACTAAGCCACTTGGTTATAAGGCTGGTAATCTCAGAAAAATCAGTTTTATTGGTTATTATGCTCCAGAGTTCAATAATATCTCCGTTAGTTTTCTTATCACAGTTATACCAAGTGCCAGTTTGCTTACCTTCTGCCACTACCATCAAGTGGTCTTTATTAATATTTCCAGAATAGAACCCATAACCAAATTTACCACCAGGCAATAAGTAAGACAGACACTCTTTAATATTGTGAGCCAATAACATTTTTATCTCTTGTCTTGATTCAGTAATGCAAAACTCCATGTAACCTCCGATTAATTTACTATAAAAATAGTTGCAATTTATTTAGAATGGTATCCAATCAGCGTCTGAATTTTTCTCTTGTTCAGGAGTAATGACCGTAGCAATTCTGTTCCTATCTCCATAGGTATTATTAGCCTCAATGCCTACTTTTGCTGTGAACTCCAGGCCGTTTAAATCTGCAATTGAGTTGATTTTTCGCGCAAGAACTGCTTTTTCTGATGTGTCATTTGTATGAATATTTCGTGCTGACTCTAAAATACTGCGAATCATAGAACGTCCAGATTCTCCCCAAGTATCTTCTTTACCTTCTGATTTGCCACTTTTAATACCAATTATTTGGTAAATCTTACATTTTGCGTATGGACCTTCAATGACGGTAAATTCAGCGTTTAAATAGATGCTGCCAGTATCATAGCTTTTAGTGAACCAATTTTCGTAACCACCAGGCTTAATTGCCATTTTTACCTTGACTATTGTACCTTTAGGTATTAAACTACTCTGTAGTTTCGCATTATTGAAATCAGTTAAAAAATCTTGCAGCATAAGTTGCCCCCTATATATCAATTGATTTTTAAAAAAAGCTCAGTTATTCCATTGATCAAGAAACTGCCAGCTACCGTTGATCTTATCGATAAGTTTATTTGGCACACGTTCACCATTGCGTAGCTCAAATACTATTTGACGTCTGGTACTTTCCTCATCATAAGCAACCATCACCATGCCAGTAGTGTAAAATCCCCTGAGAGATCCAGCACCACTTAAGCCCTGAAATGGATCTTCTTCGAGCATTTTCTTGGATAATTTTTTCGTGTGATGCGTTAATATTATTCCAGCATTTGGGTTAATAGCATTACGTAGTTTTTCAAGAGTTTTTTGCAGAAAGAATAGCATAGCGCTATTATCGTTTTCATTGCCATACTCACTACTAAAGATGTTGCGCAGAGGGTCCACTGCCAAAATATCAGGCTTAAAGCGTTCCTTCGCAATTTCTTTTATGTAATTTATTTCTTCATGGCAAAATGATAAATGCACTTTTGGCGTAATTATTAGGTTATTAGCAGCTATTGCCAAAAGTTCTGGATCAAGTTGAAGACATTGCAAACGTTCCTTCATATATTCGTATTCAATTTCAGTTTGCATGTAGAAGATTTTCAAAGGTCTACTTGGAGTCATACCAAGAAAAGAAACACCTGCAGCCATATGGACAAGCCAAGAGATCAAAAAGTCACTTTTACCTATTTTAGGAGGGCCACCTAGAACCAATAAACTTCTCTGAGTTAAAATTCTTGGTGAGACGATGTCTTTCGGTATAGGTGATTGGTCATTCAAATATTCTTTCATACTGAAAAAGGGAATCTTTTGACCAGTAGTTAAAAAGTCTTGTAACATATGTAACCTCCAAAAGTTAGTTGTGTGGCATAAATTGAGTAGAAGTAGAAAAGGTTTTAGTTTTGATTTTTGTAAGTAATTTACCTAAATGCGGCTCTTCAACCATATCAAGGCAACCACTACGATCTTTAGCAGGATATCCCCAAGAATTAATAGTATGGCAAACAAAGGAACGTACCTCTGTACCATCATCCTTCTTGATGCTTACCATGCTAATTACTTCATCAACAATACCAGGTATTTCACTGGCAGTTTTAGCTCCTTCGCATTGTGGTAGCCAAGTTGGACGATTGAAGTCATCTAAATATTGACCTAACGTACCAACTGTAATGATATCTTTATTGGGAATATGTTGAAACTGATTGAGCCAAGCCATCATTTCTTGAGCAAGTAACCCGTATGCAGCTCTCATGTCTTGTTTGCCATTTCTGTCAGAGAAAGCTTCTGGTTGCATTTTTGCCCATAAAAGACATAACCGCGAGGCTACTGTAATACTGTCGATAAAAATATAGCTATATTTAGAGAATTCTAGATCTTTGTACTTACTGAATACATGCTCATAGTGTCTTTGACTATATGCTGAATCAGATTTTAATGCAGGATTAGGTCCACCAATTAGGCAGGCAATATCGCGAGCTTGATTCCAGGTACGAATACTTATAGAATCCCCTTGCCAATCTTGAACAGCAAGTAGCCCAGCTTCAAAATCAAGACAAAGTGTCGGTTCATTCAAAGTTTTAAGCAGACTGGTCTTACCAATTCCATATGGTCCGAAGATTACTATCTTCACACCTGTTACCATTTTTACTCTTTGTTCACTATTTATTATTTTTAAAGTCATAGTTTTATTACCCCTTCATAATATGTAATCGCAAAATGACGACGATTTGTTCAAAAATTTTCATAAATATATTTTGAGATGAGCAAGTTTAGCGCGTATTTGTTCTCTAATGTCATAGATGGTTGTTCTAGATATTCCATGTATTTCTGCGATTTCAGAGATACTATGAGATTCAAGCTGATAACAAATGTCCTGCCAGAGCTTTGGTAGTTTTGAAATTGCTTCGTTTATATCAACACTAGCTGCTACTTTATCTGCAAAATTACTATTTTCATCAATAACATCATCCAAGTCAGTAATATCAACAAATGCTACGCCTGCTTTACTACCACGTTTAGCACAGGATTGTTTGCGTAGAAGGCTTATTGCATGGTTTTTTATGACACTATGAATAAATGCATTTCTACCACTTTCTTCACCATTATACTGGCTTAAATCAGACCAAGTTTCACATAAGAGCTGCTGCTTTATATCTTCAATATCAGAATTAACACAGCATTTATAAGATTTAATTTGTCTAGCACGTTTTCGTATTTGTTTAATGATTGAAGGATCAATACCAGGATATTTATTTTTAGATTGCATATAGCACTCCATGAAAGATTGAAAGGAATAAGGATGAAGGGTTTTAACCTCACTTTGTACGGCATGGGAAAAATTCGTTCCCCCATATGAAAAAATAAAACTATTGATATTCTGGCCTTTTTTCTTGAAGCATCCCCCATGTGAAAAATTTGTTCAGACATGGTTCGGTGAAAAGAAGAAAAATAGGTTGATCCAATAAGATTTCTACTAAAGAATTAAAGATTTTATAAAACTTTTTTAACCCTATAAAGAAAGGTGAATTTTTTTGTCAGGCTTGTAAGAAATTTCTTTACAAACAAAAAGCGTTATTGCATAGAGGTGGTATAATTCATTACAGAATCGTCTTGAAACGCAATTGAAGGTCATTTTATTTTTTTCTAAGCATTTGTTTAACCGCTTCTTTCTGGAGCATCTAAAATTCATAGTCCTCTATAATAATTATACCGGATTAGTCACAACTTTTTCCGGAAATTTTTCAAAAAAAGTTTAAATAATTTTAAAATTGGTTCGATAAAGCTCATCAAAAAGACAAAAATGATTAGGCCTTTTAAATCTACTAAAGACTTTGATTTTAAAACTCAGCATGTTTATCCTTCCACTGTTTGTTAGGTTTTTTATGTTCTTTCAAGTTAATTCAGCTTTAAAAAAAATTTCTTTATAACTAAAATAAAACATGATAAAGTTGGGTAGGAATCTTTTGCGAAGTTAAAATGTAGTGTTAATTGCCTTTTAATCGGTTTTAATGTGGTTTATAAGCGTTCTTTAGTTCAAGGTAGATAATTGACCTTAAAGTCGTAGAATCTTTTAAAAACGCTATTGTCAGTCATTTGTTCTTTTTTATTCAATTTAAATATCTTAGTAATATTTTTGTAGTCTTTTTACTTTCATTAACATTTTATACTGTTTGTAATTTACTATTATTTATATTTATTATTACTTTTATTTATTACTCATATATATTATATAATAATATAAGGGTTTTAGGAACGTAGAATCAGCCATAATGGCCAACTTTAGAGGGGTGCTTTCTAGGAACACTTTTAGGAATAGAGAGTATAAAGTTTAGGTTTCTAGAGGTATTTTTCATTCCTTAATTTCTGATTACTGATTCAGTAACGCAGGAATAGGAACATAATTCAATTATTAGTGGTATGATTTTTTATATATTCTATCAACTTCTAGTTGAAGTTATAATATATAATGTATTCCAATGCTTGTAATAAAAAAATAGGGTAAACCCTCAGATGCTTGAAGAGCTTACCCGTAATTTTATCTACAACTAATTTTGTTATTGGAAAGACAAATAGAACATATTATGAATTTGCTTAAACTCTTCAATTATAGTCAAAAAGGGCTGTTTCTAATTTGTCTTGTTAGCAATGAGATTTGGTATAATACCTTCAGCTCCATGAGTAAATTTTCCAACACCACGAGCAAAAGGGCCTTCTCTAACATCAAGCCATTTATCTTCTCTCGAGCCTGTAGACATTCCTTTTACTAACTTCTTTGTTTGTAGAAGTTCTTGTACTATACGCTCTAGTCTATCTCTCCCTAGACCATGAAGAATATCAGGTAATCTGTGCCGTTGTTTGTATACTCCTGTATTTCCTGTATGAGTGAATGGATGCCCTGCAACAGCAGAGCTTGCAATTGCATCAACAAGATACATTTTAAGGTCTTTTTCACTAGCATTTTTACCTTTTAGTTGCACTGTTATATCTTCTAATAGCCCTGTTTCTTGGTTTCTCAGGTAAGTACGTACAGTTCGGTCAGCTAAACCATTTGCCTTAACAACTGCTCCATAAAATAACGCATTCTGTCTTGGAGCTTCTCCTATTGATTGAAAGATCTCTGGCTTAGCTGTACCTTCTACTGGCCAAAAAGCATATGAGCATCTTACACCATTAACAAGAGCAGATGTGCCTCTAATTGCATCACGTGCTTGTTCAGCAGTTAATATAGGCTTTTCTCCTTTTGGTTTTCTCAGATGATGAGCAGTAACTATCGAAGCTCCGGTACTACATGCTAAATCAGACAATAAACACATTAGATAATCTCCTACAGCAGGATCAGCATTTATGTCTGCATGAATAAACGATGCAAGAGGATCAAACACAACTAATTTCAGATCTTTAATTTTATCAAGTTGTTTTATTATAGACTCAAATTCAGGCGAAACTTCAATAATTTTACCACGAATACTTCTCAGTATTGTCAGTGATCCTCTTACGTTTGGTAGTGGTACTATAAACAGCTTATCTTTAAATTTTAATCTTTTACATTCAGGATCAAGACGTTCAAGCCGACGGTGTACCTCGCCTGCATCATCTTCTGCTGAAAAGATTACTACTGATCCATGTTCAGTAACAGGTGAACCAAAACCACATATCTGATCTGTGTCACTTGCAACCTTAAGCGCCAAATCGAGGAGTAGCATACCCTTACCTGTATCTCCCATAGCAGCTACTATTGAAGTAACACCCAAAGGAAATATTCCTTCAACAAGAAACTTTTGCTCTGGTACTGGACCTACAAAACGATCTGCACTCCAGTCTAAAATGTTCAGTGGTGGTCTAATAATTACCTTTTTCAAGTTATTTTCAATGAAGTCAGAAACATTTGTGTTTTCTTGTACATAGTCCGCAGCATCCCAACCTTTTGGTTTACCTTCTGGAATTTTGACTATAGAAAGCGATGCAATACCTAAGCTGAGAAGTTTTGTAGTAGCATTTTCAGCATATTGTTTACCAGGCTCATCGTTATCCGGCCAAATAACAATATGCTTGCCTTTAAGTTGTGACCAGTCAGTTTTGTCCGCATCTGCATTTGCTCCAGACATTGTGGTTGTTGCAGTAATTCCTTTTTCTATTAGTGCTTCTGCGCATTTTTCACCTTCAACAAGAATGATTTTATCAGACTTCAAAATACCAGGGATATTGTATAGTGGTCTTGTATCAGGTGCTTTATAACTCAACGTTTTAACATTAAAAGGCTTGTATACTTTTTTCTTTCCAGGAAAATCAGAACGGTAAACTTTTACAATCACCTGACCATTTTCATCATAATAATTCCAACTGTAGGTAATAAATTTCTCAAAGTCTTCGTCAATGTATTGCTTCTCTGTATATTTTTTGTTATACCCAAGCCACTCAGCTATAGAAGCCATTATCTCATGAAATTCTGTTTTGGAGTGTACTTCTGCCCAAAGATCAATAATATCACCACCTTGATTTGTTGCAAAATCTTTCCAAAGCCCAGCTTTACTACCAGTTAATTCTACTACTAAACTTTTTCCTCGATTACCATGTACATCACCTACATAAAACCTATTACCATGAAAAACCCCATTTGGTAGCAAGTAAGAAAGACAAGATCTGAGATCGGCCAGAAGCCTTAATTTTATGTTCGCTGTTTCTTCTGATGATGGTAGATAACTTTGTGAAATAGTATTGTTGAAATCGCATGAAATATTCATAAATTCTCCATTAAAACTTATCAGGGATTTTTTCTGTTTCCTCATAAGTAATTAATCGCAAAATGAAATGAATTTGTTCAGCGTAATTTGAAAAAACATAAAAAATAATATTTTTTTGAACATTCTGTGAAGTTTTTGCGATATATATTAGTAGAGGGGTATGAAAGTTTGAAACTCGTAATTTTCACTCCCACTATTTTCAAGAGGTAACTTAAGTGTCCATGTTATTGCTTAGGCTACCTCCAAACAAATATCTTACAGAATGTCAATACTAACACTAGATTTAGGGAAACAAACCGGATGGGCTATTCTACATGATGGAATAGTTCAAAGTGGCAGTGAGAGTTTTCATACTAGTCGTTTTAGTGGAGGTGGCATGGTATTTCTAAATTTTCGTAAGTGGTTGAATGAAATGAAAGAAAAATTTCCAAGTATTGAAACAGTTTATTTTGAGGAAGTGAGAAGACACCTTGGAACTGATGCAGCGCATTGTTATGGTGGTTTTCTTGCAGTTCTCTCTGCTTGGTGTGAAGAACATCATGTGCCATACAAAGGTGTTAATGTTAAAACTATAAAACGCTTTGTAACAGGCAAAGGTAATGCAAGTAAGAGTGAAGTTATTGAAGCGATACGTGAAAAAGGTTTTGCACCTAGAGATGATAATGAGGCCGATGCTTTGGCATTAATGTTTTACGTTATGAATCTTAGTAAAGATTTTAACATATCAAGAATGCCATAAAAATGGGTCCTTTCGTCCATAATGGCGGGTTTGGTGGGTTTGACCCCAGGCCTTCTTTAGCGTCAGAGATATTTTGAATATTAACTTTTTAATTATTAAGATATGAATTTAGCAATCCACTACTATCCTGTTGAAAACCTCGTCGAATATAAGCGTAATCCTCGTAAAAATGATGATGTAGTAAATAGAATGTGTGCTTCTATTCGGGAGTTTGGTTTTCGTATACCAATAGTTGCAAAAAGCGATGGAACTGTGGTTGATGGTCATTTAAGACTTAAAGCAGCAAGAAAGCTTGGTATGGAGAGTATTCCAGTTGTTTTAAGTGATAATCTAAATGAACCACAAACTAAAGCTTTTCGGTTACTGGCAAATCAATCAGCTAATTGGGCAAAGTGGGATGATGAGCTTTTGAAAGTAGAAATTCAAGAGTTAGAAGATTTACAGTTTGATCTTAAAATGACTGGATTTGAATTAGAAAAAGTTCAACATTTCCTTGATGATTTAGATAGTGAAAAAGAAGATCTTTCTGACTTAGCTATTGATGACAAAAAAGTAACAAAACCAGGTGATCTTTGGATTTTAGGTGATCATCGAATCTATTGTGGTGATAGCTCTATAGTTGAATCATATAAAGCGCTGTTAGATGATAAAATGGCAGATATTACTGTGTGTGATCCTCCATATAATGTTGATTATGGTAGCAGTCAGGAGAGAGAAGATAAAAAAATATTAAATGATAATCAAGGTGAAAAGTACGAACTTTTTCTCTACGACATCTGTTCCAATATTTTAGCATATACGAAAGGTGCAATTTACATCTGCATATCATCATCAGAGTTTTCAACGTTGCAAAAAGTATTTGAAGAAGCAGGTGGTCGTTGGTCAACATTTATCATTTGGGCAAAGAATCATTTTACACTAGGCAGATCAGATTATCAAAGACAATACGAAGCAATGCTCTACGGTTGGAAAAATGGCAATAAACGTGAGTGGCATGGAGGAAGAAATCAAAGTGATCTGTGGTTTTATGATAAGCCAACGCACAATACACTACACCCAACGATGAAGCCAGTAGAGCTAATGGAGAGAGCAATAGTAAACAGCAGCAGATCAGGAGACATAGTTCTTGATCCATTTAGCGGCTCTGGAAGTACACTGATTGCATGTGAGAGAACAGGAAGAATTTGTAGGACAATAGAGTTAGATTCAAAATTTGTAGATGTAACCATAAAACGTTGGCAAATATATACCGGAAGAGATGCCCTTTTAGCCAGTACTGGTAAAACTTTTGCAGAAATTCAAGAAGAAAATTCGTAAAAAGGAGCAATAAAGAGAGGAGGAAAAGAGTGGAAAAAATCACACAAACAGAGTGGGCAAGAGAACAAGGATTTTCAAAGCAATACGTCTGTTATTTAGTAAAGAAAGGAATAGTTGAGCTGGAGAATGGACTCATTGACCGAGAACAAGCAAATAGGGCTATAGAAACAATCAGAGATCCAAGTCAACCGCTGAGAAGAAAAAACTATTCAGAAAACGGAGAAAAGCTTTCCACAATGTTGCTAAAAACGCGAATAAAAAATGAGATGGAACGTGGTAAATTGCTTGAGGCAAAAGCTAAGGCTGAAATAGGAGAACTTGTAGCAGTAGAGGAAGTAAAGCGCGATGCATTTAACGTAGCAAGAGTTGTCCGTAATAATTTGCTTAATATTCCAAATAGAGTTTCAGCACTGCTTGCATCACTGAGTGACACTGAAAAGATTCATATGGCGCTAACCGAAGAGATTACAAACTCATTACAAGAATTATCTAACGCTAAATTTGAATAATGTCTGCTAAGTTAAGTTTAGAATTAATAAAGTGCCTCATTAATCAACCTGGATTAGATGTTAATGTCAGAGGATCAAACGGAAAGACACCACTGCATTATGCAGTAGAAATTAACGAGCTTAGTATGGTTGCACTCTTACTGAACAGGAAAAATATTAATCCACTGATCGCTGATGATGATGGTAAAAGTGCGCTTTCTTGTGCAAGAGAAGAAATATTACAAGCACTAATCAATCATAAATATGGATCAGAGGGAGATAGCTTGCTTCACTTAGCTGCGATGTTGAATGAAGCAAATGCTGTAAGATTTTTACTTAACAAAGGAGTTAATGTTAATGAGCAGAATGCTTTACTACATACACCATTACACTTAGCGGCAGGAGCTGGACATGAAGAAATAGTAGAAATTTTAATTAGAGAAGGAAACGCGGATAAGGATGTTCTTGACGTGAGAAATCATGCAGCAATTCATTATGCAGTAAACAACAAGAAGCTAGAAGTAGTAAAATTACTTTCAAATCTTGGTGCGAATGTCAATATAGCTGGTAGCGGCAGAAATGCAATGAAATTATCTTCTTTGCACGTAGCTATAAGTAGTAGTAATTACGACGAAAGGGACTTATGTTTAGATATTGTAAGATGCTTAATAAATGTTCCTAATGCTGGGGTTAACTTACAAGATTATGAAAATAAAACGCCACTACATTATGCTGAAAGGCTGAAAACAATAGAAGTTTTACTAACGCGAGAAGATATAGACCCTTTAATTAAGGATGATAATGGCAAGACACCATTTTGTTATGCAAAAGAAGCAAATAGATTAGATATAGTAAAGATTTTAGCAAGTAATAGATACGGAGCTGATAAAAACAGTTTGCTTCATTTAGCTGCCAGAAAAGGATATGAAGACCTAATAGACGGTATTCTGGGTGAAGGAGTTGAAATAGATGCTGTAGATGAGAGTGGAAAAACGGGAATTTATGTTGCTGCAAAGCATGGTCACTTTAACGTAGTAAAGTTGTTGCTAAAGAGAGGAGCAGATGCCACGGATGTTTTTCAGTATGCAATAATAACGAACAACGCAAAATTAATAAAATTACTGAGCAAAGAGAAGGAAATAGTGCTATTTGGAAGACAGAAGAACTTTCCAACATTTCATTTATTGAGCAATAAATATTTTGAAGAAAGGAAAATAGCAGACAAAAAAATAAAGAAATATATCAATATCGTCTGTGTTTCTATAACAGTATGTGCAATAGCGATAGTGGGAATTTACCCTAACATTATAGCTGCGGTAATGGTGGGAATAGTTGCGTTCATAGCTGCAATAACAATGAGTAATTTAACTCAGAAGTACATAGAAGAAGCACTTGAAAAGAAAATGTTTATTGAACTTGAAAGTGAGAAAACAAGTGAGTGCAGTTCTATTTTAAGTGATGTTGAGGTATCATCTAATGATGGTGAAGAGCTAGCGATATGATATATGCTACATCTTTTTCTGAAGGTTTAAAACCAGATCCAGAGCTTAAAGTATCAGAGTGGGCGAATGAGTATCGAGTTCTAGCATCAACTGCAGCATCAGAGCCAGGTAAATGGAGAACAGAAAGAACTCCTTATTTAAAAGAAATAATGGATTCACTATCACCATCTTCACCTGCAGAAAAAGTAGTATTCATGAAAGGAGCGCAGATTGGGGGAACAGAAGCTGGTAACAATTGGATAGGCTATATTATCGATCAAACACCAGGTCCAATGCTAGTAGTACAGCCAACAGTTGAAATGGGAAAGCGTTGGTCAAAAGGAAGGTTTGCGCCGTTAATAGAGAGTACACCATGCTTAAAAAGTAAAGTAAAAGACCCAAGGTCAAGAGATTCGGGCAATACTGTGCAAAGTAAGGAATTTCCAGGTGGAATAGTTGTGATTACTGGAGCAAACAGCAGTGTAGGACTGAGGTCTATGCCAGTAAAATATCTCTTTCTTGATGAAATAGATGCGTATCCAGGAGATTCAGGAGGAGAAGGAGATCCAGTACTGCTTAGTATTGCTCGAACTAATACATTTGCACGGCGAAAGATTTTTTTAGTGTCAACGCCAACGATTCATGGAATAAGCAGAATTGAGAAAGAATTTGAAGCAACAGATAAGAGATACTTTTTTGTACCATGTCCACATTGTAATTATTACCAAATATTAAAATGGTCACAAATAAAATGGGAAGATAAAAATCCAAATACAGCACACTATATATGTATAGAATGTGGTGAAAAGATAGAAAATCATCAAAAGACAGAGATGCTTGAGCGTGGAGAATGGAGGCCTACTAATAGAGTAAAAGATGAGAAAAAAGGATTTCATCTTTCAAGTCTTTATAGTCCAGTTGGCTGGTATAGTTGGCAACAAGCAGTAGAAGATTTTCTCCATGCAAAAGAAAGTGAACAATTACTGAAAGTTTGGATAAATACTACGCTTGGAGAAACTTGGGTAGATAAAGGAGAAGTACCTGATTGGAAGCAATTATTTAACAGGAGAGAATTTTTTCAGATTGGCACAGTGCCAAGGAGAGAAGTGGTACTTACTGCAGGAGTAGATGTCCAAAAAGATCGTCTAGAGGTGGAAGTTGTAGCCTGGGGAAAAAGCCGTGAAAGTTGGTCAATAGACTACCGAGTATTTGAAGGAGATACAGGAGGTGGAGAAGTATGGGGAAAGCTTTCGGAGCTCCTCAATCATCATTTTATCGGTGAAAATGGGCTTGAATATATGATAAGTATGATGGCAGTAGATGCTGGATATGCAACGCAAGAAGTATACAACTGGGTAAGAGGTCATCAAGGATCTGGAAGAGTAATGGCAGTTAAAGGTGTAAATAAAGCCCTAGTGCCACTTAGCAGCCCAAGTAGAGTTGATATAACAGTTGGTGGTCAAAAGCTAAAAAGAGGAATAAAGCTCTGGCCAGTAGGAGTATCGATATTAAAGTCAGAGCTTTTTCAGCTACTTAATGTTTTAAAAAACGGGGAAAAAGAAGAAGTGCCAGCAGGATACTGTCATTTTCCTGAGTATGCACCTGAATATTTTAAGCAGCTAACGGCAGAACAATTAGTCAGCAAGGTAGTGAAAGGATACACCAAACAAGAGTGGCAAAAGGTAAGAGAAAGAAATGAAGTACTAGATTGCCGAATTTATGCAAGAGCTGCATCTATTGCACTTGGAATTGATCGTTGGCCAGAGAGTAAATGGAATAGTTTGAGTGGAAAAATGGAAAGCAAAAAGCCTAAAAAAGTAAGACAGAGTAAGTGGCTTGGTAATCAAAATGTACAGTGAAAAATATTTAACTCAAGTTGAGAAAGCAATTCAAAAACTGCAAAGCGGAGAAAGAGTTGTCTCAATTGCATATGGTGACCATGTTGTGCGGTACGGGGAAGTTCAAATAAAGGATTTATTGGAGCTCAGGCAACGAATAAAAGCGGGGTTAAAAGTTGCAGGCATGAGGTCAAAGAGGAAAATTGTTTTTTCAACGAGTAAAGGGATCATATAATGATAAAAATCGTTAAAAGGAACCGTATGACAAAAATTATAGCAAAAGAATATACAGAATTTTTAGAGCAGCTCAAAGAACAGATTGCTACTAGTCGTTATAAAGCAGCACTAGCAGTAAATAGCAAACTCATTGTGCTTTATCACTATATTGGTACAGAGATCTTAAGGCGCCAAAAAGAACATGGTTGGGGTGCTAAAATCATAGATCAGCTAAGTAAGGATTTGAGAAGCGCATTTCCAGAAATGAAGGGATTTAGTGCTAGGAATCTTACTTATATGCGTCAATTTGCTGCAGAATATCAAGATACTGAATTTACGCAGCAGGTTGCTGCACAATTGCCTTGGTTTCATATTGTAGTTATTTTAGATAAAGTAAAAGATCCAAAAGAAAGACTATTTTATTTTCAAAAAGCTATAGAGCACGGTTGGTCACGTAGTATAATGGTGATGCAAATCGAACGTGAATTGCACAAACGTCAAGGAAAAGCTGTTACTAACTTCAAAGATAAGTTACCTTCTCCCCAGTCAGATTTAGCACATTATACATTAAAAGATCCATATATTTTTGATTTTTTGAGTATAGGAGATGACGCTCATGAAAGAGAAGTGGAAAAAGGTCTTGTAGGCCATGTAGAGAAGTTTTTGCTTGAGCTAGGGGAAGGATTTGCATTTGTAGGTAGGCAATTTCACTTAGATGTTGGAAATAAAGACTTCTATATTGATTTATTGTTTTACCATTTAAAGTTACGTTGCTTTGTAGTAATTGAGCTAAAAGACAAAGATTTCAAGCCAGAATATGCAGGTAAAATGAATTTTTATCTTTCAGCCGTTGATGATTTACTAAAGCACGAGACAGATCAACCATCTATAGGATTAATTTTATGCAAGTCAAAGGATAACGTACTAGCTAAGTATACACTGAAAGACATAAATAAACCGATAGGGTTGGCAGAATATAAAATTACTGAAAATCTACCAGAGAATGTAAAGACAGCCTTGCCAACAATAGAAGAGCTAGAGGCTGAGTTATCCAAAGTTTCAGATAAGGAAAAGTAATGCTGTTAAAATCGTTCAAGCAATTATTTAGCAAACCAAAGATAAAAAGTTTAGCATGGGATGCAGCGGGCTCAGGAAGAAGGGTAATGTATTGGCAAGGAGAAGCGGGAAGCATAAATAATTTGCTTTCTCAAAGCCTTGAGCACCTGCGTAGTAGATCACGTGATATGGTGAGAAAAAATCCATATGCAGCAAATATAATTGATACGATAGTAAGTAACTCTATTGGAACAGGAATAAAACCACAATCAAAAGCAAGAGATGGAGAATTTCGCAAAAAAGTACAAGAATTATGGCTAAAATGGACAGATGAAGCAGACAGTAATGGAGTAAGTGATTTTTATGGATTACAAGCTCTAGTATGTAGAAGTATGATAGAGGGAGGAGAATGTTTTGTACGTTTAAGAACGAGAAAGCTGGAAGATAGATTTTCTGTGCCATTACAACTGCAAGTACTTGAGTCCGAACATCTAGATAATAAAACAAATCAAACTTTAGGAAATGGTAATGTAATAAGAAACGGGATTGAGTTTAACAGGCTTGGGCAAAGAGAAGCATATTACTTATTTAGAGAACATCCAGGAGAAGGCTCATTTGGCGAATCAGTTAGAGTACCAGCAAACGATGTTTTACATATCTATAAACCACTGAGACCTGGGCAAATTAGAGGAGAGCCATGGCTTTCGAGTATACTGCTAAAGCTCTATGAACTTGATCAATATGATGATGCAGAATTAGTGAGAAAAAAGACAGCAGCGATGTTTGCAGGGTTTATTACAAGGCTCGATCCTGAAGCAAATATTTTAGGAGAAGGTGAAAGTAATGAGCAAGGAGTAGCACTATCTGGCCTAGAACCTGGAACAATGCAACTTTTAGACCCAGGAGAGGACATAAAATTTTCAGAGCCATCAGATGTAGGAGGAAGTTATGAAGCATTCATGAGACAGCAACTGAGGGCAATAGCAATAGGTACAGGAATAACATATGAGCAGCTAACAGGAGATTTAACAGGTGTTAATTATTCATCCATTCGAGCAGGATTAATAGAGTTTCGTCGTCGATGTGCTATGCTGCAACACAACATTATGGTATTCCAGTTTTGCAGACCAGTATGGAGTAAATGGCTAGAGTTAGCAGTACTTTGTGGAGAACTGAGTATAGATGAAAAAGTAGTAAAAGCAGCGAAAGAAGAAGTAAAATGGATACCACAGGGATTTGATTGGGTAGATCCACTGAAAGACCAGCAAGCACAGCAAATGGCGGTAAGAAATGGCTTCAAGAGCCGCTCAGAAGTAGTATCAGAAATGGGTTACGATGTAGAAGAAATTGACCAAGAAATAGCAGAAGATCAAAAGCGTGCTGATTCTCTCAACCTTTTCTTTGATTCTGATGTTAGGACACAAACAAAATAAATCTCGTTTACTTTATGGAAATTTTACAAACCAACTGGCTATGTAGGCCGATGATGATAGAGCAAAAAAGCTTTGACCTGTTGTCACTATATAACGGAAAACAACCTATCTTTAAAAAGATAAAACATGCAGTAAATCAGAATATAGAAAAAACAGCAGTAATAGAAATACATGGAATTTTGACCAAAAAACCAGGAGCTTTTGACGTCTTTCTGGGAATGACATCATATGAGCAAATAGAAGAACAAATTACACAAGCATTAGCAGATAGTAGCATAGAGACAATTATACTGGAAATAGACAGCCCCGGAGGAGAGGTAAACGGTATATTTGACCTGGCTGATTTTATTTATGAATCAAGAGCAAAAAAGAGAATTGTGGCATTAGCAAATGATGATGCATACTCTGCTGCGTACGCTATAGCCTCTAGCGCTGAAAAGATTTTTCTCACCCGCACTTCAGGAGTTGGGAGTATAGGAGTAATAGCAAGTCATATAGATCAAAGTGGGTTTGATGAAAAACAGGGAATAAAATACACCACAATCTTTGCTGGCAGTCGAAAGAATGATTTAAATCCGCATGAGCCTATTAACTCTGAAGGTTTAAAAAGTTTGAGAGAGGAAATAGATCGTTTATATGAGATGTTCGTCCAGCTAATAGCACGGAATCGAAATCTTTCTATAGAAGCAATCAAATCAACGGAAGCAGGGCTATATTTTGGGGAGAAAGCAGTAGAAATAGGCCTTGCAGACGGAATGACAATTCTTTCATCTATTAATAAAAACAGGAGTATTACTATGAATGAACAAACTACAACTGACCTAGAAACTGATAATTTAACTAATAAAATCAAAAATGACAGTTATCATGCTGAAGTTCTTGAATTAATACGTTTATGCAACTTATCACGAATGCCAGAGAAAATAGGAGAATTTATAGAGCAGAATGTTAGCAGCAAACAAGCACAAGAAATATTAATGTCGATACTTGCAGAACGAACAATGAAGACTGAAATTTTAAGCACATTACCACAGAATTCGTCAGAAGATTTAATGATGCAGGTAGCAAGAAGTCGTGCACAATCTGGCATTTAGAATATTCATAGTATAACAAAAGTAAAAAATAAAGGGGAAAAGCAGAATGAGTACTATAACAGAACAAAATAACCTTGGGGATCTTCTGAAATACGAAGTTTCAAATCTATATTCAAGAGACCAAATAACAGTAGCTAAAGGTCAAAATCTTAAGCTTGGTGCAGTAGTTGCCAAAAAGACGGAAGATGGTTTTATTAGAGTCCTTAATCCCACTGGAACAGACGGCACACAAACAGCAATAGGTGCAATAGTAAGTGATGTAAATGCGACAGAAAATGCCAAAGCAGTAATTATTACTCGTGGTGCAATACTAGCAGATCATGCAGTTGTGTGGCCAGCAAATATCACTGAAGAACAGAAAGCTGAAGCAATAAAGCAACTTGAAGCACGAGGGATCATTATCCGCAAGGGAGCTTAAAAAAACTATTAAAAACACAAAAGGGGAAAATAAAAAATGCAAAATCCATTTACAAATACAGCATTTAGCATGACGGCACTAACAAATGCGATGAATATATTGCCGATAAATTATGGACGAGTTGAAAATTTAAATTTATTTCCAAGTAAGTCAGTAAGATTTAGACATATTACCATAGAAGAACATAATGGAGTTTTAAGTCTACTACCAACGCAAGTACCAGGGGCACCAGCAACAGTAGGAAAACGTGGTAAAAGAAAGGTAAGAACATTTACCATTCCTCATATTCCTCATGATGATGTGGTGTTACCAGAGGAAGTGCAAGGAATAAGGGCATTTGGATCAGAGAGTGAACTGAAAGCGCTGGCAGATGTAATAACTGATCATTTGCAATCAATGAGAAACAAACATGCAATAACATTAGAGCATTTGCGAATGGGAGCGCTAAAAGGAATAATTTTAGATGCTGATGGGTCAGAATTATTAAATCTGTACAACGAATTTGAAATCACACCAAAAGTAGTAAATTTTGCACTAGGAACTGCAACAACTGATGTAAAGCGTAAGTGTATGGAAGTACTCCGGCATATAGAAGATAATCTAAGTGGTGAATATATGACCGGAATTCATGCCTTGGTAAGCCCTGAGTTTTTTGATGCACTAACTTCGCATAGTAAAGTGAAAGAAGCATACGAGAGATGGCAAGAAGGAGCAGCGCTTCGAAATGATATGAGGTCAGGATTTACGTTTTGTGGTATAACATTTGAGGAATATAGAGGGCAAGCAACTGATCCTGAAGGAACAGTAAGAAGATTTATAGAAAAAGATACAGGGCACTGTTTTCCACTAGGAACAGCAAGTACATTTACAACATATTTTGCACCAGCAGACTTTAATGAAACAGTAAATACTCTTGGACAGCCACTCTATGCAAAACAAGAGCCAAGAAGATTTGATAGAGGGACTGATTTGCATACGCAGTCAAACCCTCTGCCAATGTGCCACCGTCCAGCGATACTAGTCAAGATCGTTGCAACATAGGTAGAGCAAATATAAAGCGGTGTGAGGCAGAAGAATGCTTTACCTCTTCTTAGCATATAAATGTTAGTATATAGCGGAGAAACGTGCAAGAGAATATTAAGAGATTATTTAAAGATTGTTTTGCCCATTTAGGAGAAGTGGCTTTATATAAATCAAAGGATAAGTCATATATGGTACAGGTATTAAAGCAACAGCCAGATAAATTATACGAGATTGGTGAAGGACAATTTGTGGGAGAGATGATTTTTCTTGAGGTAAGCATTTTTGATATACTGAGGCCAATTGTAGGAGATATTTTTGTTATAGGTGATTGCAAATACAAAATACACACACCACCACTTAGAGATAAATCTGGAATGGTCTGGCGAATCGAAGCGTATGGGGTGTAAAATGTCTGTGCATATAGAAGTTGAGGTAATAGAAAGTGTAAATGCTAAAAGAAAAAAAATAGAATTAGCAATAGTGAGAGCGTTAAACAGAACAGCACTATGGCTAAAATTGAAGACAGCAAAAGAAATTAGTGAGGAAAAGAAGATAAAATTAAGTTTGATAAGAAAGAGATTAAGAATTTTTAAAGCAAAAACAAGCAGATTAGAAGTGTTAATTAGAGCAAATCTCTACGACATTAGAGCATCGACAATTGGTAAAATACAAAAAACAAGAAGAGGATCGAAAGTAGGAAAGCATGAGTTTATAGGAGGATTTGCAGCAGTTATGCCAAAAGGAAATAGCGGTATTTTTAAACGTGAAGGAAGAGCAGCATTACTAATAAAGGAAGTTAAGTTGCCACTAGAACCTGAGGCTTCAAGGATAATAGGGAATCTTGTTAATTATGAAGTTGAAAAGGTATTTGAAAAATTCTTCCACCGCGAATTAAGTTACATTACACCTATATGAATTGGCAAGATTTACATCAAGCAATCTGCACTACGCTGAAGAAAGAAATACCAGCAATTCAAACTTGTGAAATTTATCCATCGATAAGGAAAGAATTATTAGCGCCAGCGTTATTTGTAGAGCTTGTGAGTTTAGAATCTGGAAAAGATCCAGGAACAGAAGAATTAGCACTGAAAGCAAGATTTGAAGCACGAATTGTGATTGATAGCACGGTAGAAAATGCACCTATTATTATCAGAACATTAGCTACTGAGGTTGCAAGAGTAGTAAATAAAAATACTTGGAACGTGAAAAATGTTTCACCAGGAGAATTTATATCAGGAGGAGGAGATGATTTTAGGCCGGAGTTAGATGCGTATTTGGTGTGGATGGTTGATTGGAGTCATCAGCTTCATTTAGGTAAATCAGTATGGGAAGAGGGGAGAATTAAACCACATACAATAAACGTAGGAAATATAAATGTTGGATCATAGTTTTGCGATTTCAGAGCTGAATAGGAAGCTAGCAAACGTTATTCGTATAGGAATTGTAAAAGAAATAGATTATGAAAAAGCAAAAGTAAGAGTGAAAATAGGAGAATTTTTAACAGATTATTTACCGTGGATAACAAGTAAAGCAGGAAAAGATAGAGATTGGTGTCCGCCAGATATTGATGAGCAAGTAGTTATACTTTCCCCGCTGGGAGAATTATCTTTAGGAGTAGTACTTCCTGGAATATATCAACAAAAGTACTCTGCACCAGAAAATAAAAAAGAGGTGAGTAGCTTAACATTTCAAGATGGAACAAAGTTGTCATATGATAAAGATAAACATCATTTAGAGATTGAAGTAGTAGATAAAATAACACTGAAGGCTGGAGAATCGAGTATAGAAATGACAAAAAGTGGAATAAAACTGAAAGGAAGTATAATAGATTTAAATTGACATGAGAAGAGCTATAGTTTGTACAGGCGATAATTGTACTGGAGTACCTATTCATGTTTGCGTAAGCGGGAGTAAAGATGTGCGTATTAATGGTAGATCTGTCTGTCGTAGAAGTGATACCTTAACTATGGGAGAGACACTAACGCAAGGATCAAATAGCGTATTTGTAAATGGTATTGGTGTAGCGAGAACAGGTGATGTGGCGTCCTGTAGTTTTCAAGTAGTAAGTAAAAATCAAAGTGTGTTTTCAAAATAAAAAAAATTAAAGTAGTCGAAAAATGAGAGGAATGGATGCTAAAACAGGGAAAGAATTAGAGGGAATAGAACATCTGAAACAATCGATAATTGATATACTGACCACTCCAGTAAACAGTAGAATAATGAGGAGAGATTATGGCTCAAGATTATTTGAATTGGTGGATAAG
Organism: Wolbachia endosymbiont of Oryzaephilus surinamensis; assembly: GCF_025617515.1. Taxonomy (NCBI): domain Bacteria; kingdom Pseudomonadati; phylum Pseudomonadota; class Alphaproteobacteria; order Rickettsiales; family Anaplasmataceae; genus Wolbachia; species Wolbachia endosymbiont of Oryzaephilus surinamensis. Next base: position 226,081 of record NZ_CP092526.1, read on the forward strand.
CCAATAAATAGAGATTTAACACTTGAGATATATGCAGCAACAGCAGAAGCTTTGGAAAAATGGGAAAAGAGATTTAAGTTAGAAAAAGTAAAAATTACAGAAGTAAAAGAGGGAAAAGTAACGCTTGACCTGGGAGGATTATACGTGCCAAGTGGGAAAAACATTCGCTTTGATGGGGTTGTGGTATAAAGATGCAGCAGCTAAATATTGTAGAAAAGCCAAATTTCGAGGAAATATTTTCAAGAATGAAGGAAGAGTTAGTCTGTAGAGATGAAACCTTTTCAGCATTAGTAGAATCCGATCCAGCAATGAAGGTTCTGGAAGTAGCAGCGTGGAGAGAACTTTTGCTCAGACAGAGGATAAACGAAGCTGTAAAGGGTAATTTACTTAAATTTGCAACGGGAGAAGATCTTGATAATTTGGCTGAATTTTATGGAGTAGAGAGGCAGAAAGAAGAAGATGACGAACGATTTAGAAAGAGGGTAAAAGCAAAAATAGCAGGTTGGTCAACAGGAGGAAGTAAGGAATATTATAAATATCATGCACTGTCAGCAGATAGTAGAGTAAAAGATGCACTAGTGGAATCACCTATACCAGGAAAAGTACAAATTTCAATCTTATCAACACAATTATCCACAACTGGCATAGCGTTAGAAGAGCTACTAGAAATTGTAAAAAAGCAGGTTACTAGAGATGATATAAGGGTTTTAACAGATACAATAACAGTAGCTGGTTGCAATATTATGGAAATAGATATCCACAGCAGAATCAGCACGAATTATATAATATCAGAGGAAGAAATCAAGAAGCAGTTTATTGAGAAATTTGAATTAGCAAAAAGATTAGGGTGGAGTGTAACAAGATCTTGGATAATAGCGAATCTATTTGTAGATGGTGTAAAAAATGTGGAATTAATCGAGCCAAGAGAGGATGTTGTGGTGCTAGGTAACGAGTGTGCAAATTTGCGAAATTTAAAGATTGAGTAATGCTATTGCCCCCAAACGCAACAAAGCAAGAGCAAGCATTAGTAGAAGCAATCGACTACAAAGTTAATCCAAGTTGCATAAGAGGGTTTAAATTTAGATTAGAAGAAAGAATATTACCTTGGCTAATTGAGGAATATGAATTGGGGGAAATATTACGCTGGGTAAAAGATAGAAGAAAAGCCATAGTAGAAGGAGTAAAATTTCAGCGTTTAAGAGGAACCCCAGCATCACTCAAAATAGCACTAAAATGGGCAAATATAGAAGATATTACAATTATCGAAGAACCACCTGGCAAGCACTTCTTTGAGCTGCAGATAGGTATAAAAGATGTTCCAAATGACTTTTTTGTAGATGCAGTAGTAGAACTTGCAAAGCTGTCATTGCCAGCAAGATCGCGGCTAATGAGGATTTTCAATGATCACTATAACGTTGATAGGTTTATTTTAGATGAAAGTTTATTTGGAAGTTTGTTATCAGACTACTCTGGTATAAAAGTTGAAAAAAATGGGCCAGTGTTATCGTTTGGAAGAATAAATTTTTTCAGTTCTAGAGGTCCGTTAGTAGAGATTGTAGACAACTATTTAAGAGAGCATTATGAACAAACATTTAGTAATGACATATATCGATTAGATGTAGCAGTACTTGGAGAAACAGAGGCTCATACAAAGGATTACAAAGGCATTTATGAAAGAAGTCATCAGTGGTACAACTTAAAAGCACTATATCCTCTATCACAGAGCTTATTACCAGAAATAAAGTTTGCCAAAGCACAGATTGTACTGTCAGATAGCTGGAAATTAGGAGAAATAAATGGGTGCTTTCCAGTAAGTAGCGTAGAAGAAAAAGGAAATAAATTTGTATTGGGAAACGATAAACTTTCAGGGCAACGTTGGAATTTAAAACACAAGCCAATTTTAGAAAGATTCAGTATTATCCATCGTTACAAAGTAGAAAATTATACAGATCAGAAGGTCAGAAAATATGTTTTAGCAGAACACAACATTTACTATAAAAACGACTCAGATTCAGAGCAAAAAGACTCAATACACGAATTAGAAAATTACATTTTAGTATTTTATTCAGGAGTACTGAAGTGGCACGAACATCGACATTTGCACAGAAGTTGGAAAAGTAGTCAAGTTATATCTATAATAAGTTAAGTACTTATATTTAGATCCTCATATATTATATTAATAATAGGTTAAAGTGTATGAAATAAAAAGAAAAAGACTTGCTTTCTCATGCTAAAAAGGACATGACTTGAATAGCGGCAGGTAAATATAAGAAATTTGTCTGGCGCTAGAAAAGCTAATTTTGTGAGGTAAGTATGAAGTTTAGCAAAGAATCTTTTAGTAAGTTTTGTAAAGAAGTATCAAGTAAGGATATTAATAAAAGAAATGAAGAAGGAGAGACGATATTACACCAAGCAGTAGAAATCTCCAATTACAAAACAGTGAGGTTCTTAATAAAGAAAGGAGCAGAGGTAAATGCAAGAGATAAAAATGGTTATACACCTCTGCACTGTGCAGTATTTGCGAAAAGCTTAGAAAATGTAAAAGTGCTGCTAAGAGAAGGAGCAGAAGTAAATGCCACTCAATATGTTACTGGATGTACGCCACTGCACTCTGCGTGCAAAATAGGAGGAGCAAAAGTTGAAATAATAAAAGAGCTAGTAAAAGCGGGAGCTGAAGTTAATCAACTGAATAAGTACGGTGCAACACCAATGTATTACATCTGGGAAAGTGAAAAGTATCGTCTATGTGATAGCAAAGAGAGTGAAGAGGCGAGTAAATTTCTGAGAGAACAAGGAGGAATAACAAAAAGTAGAGAACTGACGTGCTATGGAATAGAGAGGCTAGTGGGAGAAATAGCAGACATGTTGAATGGGAGTTATTTGCCGGAGTTAAAAATAATAGAGATAGAAGAAATAAGGAAGAGAGACAAATCGCTAATAAAGAAAGAATGTCAAAATTTAGCAAGCAAGATAATGAGCCAAGTGAACGAAATGATAGATGAGGTAGCGAAAAGGAAGGTTTAAAAGAGGGATTTAAATTTAAAGAAAAGGTGAGGTGGATTATGTTAAAGCTTGGCAAATTTAATAAGTCAGCAAAAGAATTATTAGAGAACTCATATGAAAATATTTATGAAAGAGACAGAACAGCTCTACATTATGCAATAGACGCAAAAACAGTGAGGTTATTAGTCGAAAAAGGAGCGAATGTGAATGCAGCAGATGTAGAAGGACACACAGCACTGCACCTAGCGGTAACGGAGAAACGTCTAGAAATCGTGAGGGAATTGATAAAATCAGGAGGGAATGTAAATGCGGAAGAATATGGAAATAAATGCACACCGCTGCACCTTGCATGCATGATAGGCGAAAAAGAGATAGTGAAAGAATTAGTGAAGGCTGGAGGAGAAATAGAACAAGCGGATAAATTTGGAATGACAGCAATGGATTATGCGAAAAACAGTAAGGAGATCACTGAAATATTGAAGAAAGAAATAGACAGAATTGAAAAGCTATTTATGAATGGCTAAAAATATGGAGAAAGAAATAGAAAAGAAAATAATGAATTTAGAGAGAAAACCTTTGGGTGAGCTGAGAAAAATGTGGAAGAAGGTATTTGGGGAAGAGGCACCTAAACATTCAAAGAAATATCTGATACCGAGACTAGCATATAGAATACAGGAGGAAGCGTATGGAGAAATGTCAAGAAAGGGGACAAAAAGACTAGAGTATCTGGCAGATCGGCTAGAGAAGGGAAAAAGAATAAGTAGCGATAAATTACCAGTAGAAGGGACAGAGCTAATATTAGAGAGAGGGGAAGAAACGCATGCGGTAATGGTAACAGATAAGGGTTTAATCTACCGAGAAGAATTTTTCACGTCATTGTCAGCAGTAGCAGGGAAAATAATGGGAATGAGCTACAACGGGCCGCTTCTATTTGGAATGAGAGATAAGGAGAAAGAATGCTGAAAGAGGTAAGATGCGCGATATATACAAGAAAATCAAATGAAGATGGTCTAGAACAAAAGTTTAATAGTTTAGATGCGCAGCGAGTAGCATGTGAAAAGTACATAAAGAGCAGAGAAGGCTGGGTAGCATTGGCCAAAAGGTACGATGATGGAGGTTTCTCAGGAAAGAACTTAGAAAGACCAGCGATAAAGGAATTATTTGAAGATGTCAAAGGAGGAGAGATAGACTGTGTAGTGGTATATACGCTCGATAGGCTCTCAAGAGAAACAAAAGATAGTATAGAAGTGACATCATTTTTTAGAAGGCATAGAGTAAATTTTATAGCAGTAACGCAGATATTTGACAATAATACGCCAATGGGAAAGTTCGTACAAACGGTGTTATCAGGAGCAGCACAACTAGAAAGAGAAATGATAGTAGAAAGGGTAAAAAATAAAATAGCAACATCAAAGGAACAAGGTTTATGGATGGGAGGAACTTTGCCGCTTGGATATGATGTAAAAGATAAAGAATTAATAATAAATGAGAAAGAAGCAAAGACGGTGAAACATATATTTGAGAGGTATATGGAGCTGAGATCAATGGCAGAATTGGCAAGGGAGTTAAATAGTCAAGGCTACCGAACAAAATCAGATATTTTTAAAAAAGCAACGGTGAGAAGAATAATAACAAATCCAATATATATGGGAAAAATCAGACATTATGAGAAAGAATATGAAGGAAAACATGAGGCGATAATAGAGGAAGAAAAATGGCAAAAAGCGCAGGAATTGATAAAGAATCAACTATATAGAAAAGCAAAATATGAGGAAGCATTGCTTAGGGGAATAATTAAGTGCAAGAGCTGTAGTGTAAATATGACGCTGACATACTCAAAAAAAGAAAATAAAAGGTACCGATATTACGTATGCAACAATCATTTAAGGGGAAAAGGTTGTGGATCAGAAAACCAAAATGTAATAGCAGGAGAAGTAGAAAAAGAAGTAATGAGGAAAGCGGAGCAGCTATATGGAAAGTGGAAAGAAAAGACTGAAGAAAAATGGGAAAATTTAAGTTTTGGAAAGCAAAAAGAAATAGTGAAAAAGTTAATAAAGGGAGTAATGGTGAGAGAGGATGGAATAGAGCTGAGTTCAGAGGATAAGGTGGAATTTATACCAATAAAAAAGAAAGGAAACAAATGCACGGTAGTAGAACCAGAAGGCAAAACAAACAATGCGTTACTCAAAGCAGTGGTAAGAGCTCACCTATGGAAACGGCAACTAGAGGAAGGAAAATACGCAAATATAAAAGAGCTGAGTGCCAAAATTAATATAGGTACAAGACGTATACAGCAAATTTTGAGGTTGAACTATTTAGCACCAAAGATTAAAGAAGACATAGTAAATGGGAGGCAGCCAAGGAGTTTGAAGTTAGCTGACTTGAGGGAAATACCTATGTTATGGAGTGAGCAGATGGAGAAATTTTACGGCTCAGCGTCGTAACGTTTATAAAAACAACAATATGAAAAAACATCGAAAAAAGTATGTGCCAGAAAATTAAAAAAGGTTATTGCAAAAGGAGCTACTACAAAGGGCTAAATAAAAAGATGTTGAAATTGATATAGAAGAGCACATAAATGTTACAAAATCAATATAAGTGATGAAGATTTTAGCATATTAGGTGCAACAATGGTAGAAGATGTATCCAATTTTAGCTGCATATTTTAATAGTAGATCTGGAGAGAAATTCTGTAAAAGGCAGCTCAGCCAATTGTATGTTCCATATCCTCATTTTGTAGCCAGCTTAAAAACAATATAAAAGAGTATTCTTAGAAGACATTGGTACAACTTCCTTAATCTATAAATTATAGTAGTTTATATTTAAATAATAATCTTCAACTTTTTTAGCAAATTAATCTACCTAGAAACTTCTCTCCTAGGATCAGAAGTCCTTCTTAACTCTTCACGTTCTGTCCATTTGTTGTTAGACTCGGTTATTACCTCAGGGCGCATTAATCCACCAGATCTTTCAAAGTACCCATTTTCAATAGCATCATAAACCAAATCTTCACCAAGTGCGCAATCATTACCTAATTCTTCTTTTCGATCTTTGAATTTTTCTAATATTTCCTCTCTATTACTCACTTCTACTATAATTTTGCTTTTATCTTGTACGTCAGGATACAGTTTAACGTCTATCTTTCCCAAACTAGTATAGAAAGTCAGTACTATATTGCCCGTAAGATTAGTATAATTTCTTATCCCATCTTCCGTTATAATTTCTACCTCACTTTCACCGATTGCTATTACATCTCTTCTAGATTCTATACTTCCATGAGTTAAATTTGCTTCATTTATGATTTTCGCAACCTCAACTACACTATTTTCTGAATATTCCAAATAGAGAATAGAGTTATCCACTTTTACATTTTTCACCTTGCCAGTAGTTGCACTTTTAACAATTTCCATAAATTTCAAACTACGCTTTGCATAACTTTCATAGGCTTTTACCATATTAGCTTTGTGGCTTTTAAACTCTTCTAGTTCATCAATGACAAGGATGCTGCTTATGGTATGTAGTACTACTCCTTTTGATACTAAGTTACATACTATACGACTAGCAACCTCTACATCACTTGCAATTCTAGAGTTCTTTTTTAATTCACTAATTTTTCTTATTACACAATCTGCAAAGCCATATTTACTCTCATATTTCTTGTCATATAAACTTCCTGACACAGCAAAGTTCAGCATTACTCCTGCTTCTATAGCTCTTTTTACAACTTGCTCTAACTCGTTCATGTTTTCGGTTGCATTGGCCATATCTAAAAAAGCTTTTAATTCCTCCCGTTGGTTTAATATTAAAATGTCCCATAAAGTGGAAGCTTTAGGTAAATGTTCTTTGTCCTTCCATCCTTTGTAATCAATTGCTCCTGCTTCTAACAGCAACCTTTCTGCTTCTTTAAAACGAATTTTATCACCATAACAAGCATCTCTAATCTTTTGAAAAATACGAGACTTTCCTTTGCAATCACGAAGATTTAAAATCTCTTTAAGACCTTCATTTCCTCTGTGCTGATTTAAAAACTCTCTTAGTTGATTAGTGTCAAGGCTATAACCGCAAATATTTTCTAAATGGCTTTTTGCTCTCATTTGCTCCTGAGTTAAAAAGATTTGTTCTAAAATATTCACTTCAAAAGGTTTTTTGTTAATAATTACAATATCTAGAGGAGTTTTTCCTTGTTTGTCAGGTTGATTACGTGCTCCTTTGTTCAGAAGTAAAGGTATATTTAAAGTATTATAATAAGCAGCATAGTGCAAAGGTGTTTGTCCTTCACTGTCAACTATGTTAGGGTCAGCTCCAGCTTTTAAAAGTAAAGTTATAAATGCTCCAACTGCCCAGGCCATATCTTTTTCTACTGCCAAATGCTCCATACTTTGTATTATATGCAGTATTGTCAACTTGGACTTTCCTCTTTGAAGATTGAGAACAATCTTTAGATCATCATTACTTTTGTTGTCTTGTAAAAAATTCTCAAACCTTGTAATGTTACAAAATGGAAAGTCTTTTAGGAGACTTAACAACGCCTTATTCAAATTTTTTTGGCCCTCTTTTAAGTCAGGTGCACCTGAAGACCACTCAGATATTAAATTATTGAATTCTTCCCTTTTTATAATAGAGATCAAAGAGCTGTTATCACTAAGCAGCAATGAGTATTTAAGTGATTCATATTCATCATCTACTTGCTCTTCTTTCTGTTTCGCTTCTCTCTTCTCCAAATTATCTATATCACCATCTTTAATGAGTGCAATTAAATACTTCAAAAATTCAACATTTCTATTTTCCAGTAAGGGACATGCTCCATTCTTTATAAGAATCAAGATCATTTTTGTATTTCGGCCAGCCAAGTATAATGGAGTCCTACCTTTTTCATCTACTGCATTAAGATCAGCCCCATTGTTTATTAGGTGCTCTACTATTTTTGTTTTGTTACCCAAGATAGCATGATGCAAAGGAGTACTTCCATCATTATATTTCTTCCTAACACTTGCCCCATTTTTTATCAGGACCTCTACTATTCGTGTATTTCCATGTAAAATAGCATAATATAATGGATCACGATTGTATATATCCATTCCATTAACATCAACCCCTTTTTGTATAAGAGTCTCTACCATTCGTTTATTGTTTTTCAAAACAGCAAACTGTAATAGGCCAGATGTATCTACTTGTTTTAGCTTCTCTTCTATTTTTCCAACGACATTACTCTTACTTAAACCAACGTCAGCATCAATAAAAGCTAGTATTTCTTCCAACTTATCAAAGCTCATAACTCTACCTCAATTCAAAACCTCATATTTTATTATTATATACCCGACATAAAAGACAAGATCTAATTTGCTATATAACATTCACTATTAAGGTATTACGGTTTCTGGTAAACTTTGTCTCTCTACTTCATATTCATTTAGCTTAGTACTAGGCTTTAATACTGTATATGTCATGCCACCAGCAATGGCTCCAACTATCAATGCAGCAATAACTAATATTGATAAACTAACATGAGTAACAATACATCCCATAGTTACTGTCAACATGGCTATTACACCTACAGAGAAACTAGTCTTTATTGCTTTTGAAGTTTCAGAATGCTTCTTTTCTTGAAAATTAAGATACTCAACAATATTTTTGTGGCCGTTTCTATCAGCTAAATCCAGGGGGGTATTACAATCAACGTCCTTTACGTCAATAGTAGCCTTTTTTTCCTCTACAAGATATTGAACTATGTCTGAGCGACCCATTCTAGCAGCTTCATGCAACGCAGTACTGCCATTTTTGCTTTTTGCTTCAATGTTAGCCCCTTTTTTTAACAGAGCTTGAACTACTTCTAAGTGACCAGTTTCAGCAGCAATATGCAAAGCAGTACATCCTTCGTTGTTTCGTGTTTCAAAACTAGCACCCTTTTCTAACAGAAATTGAACTACTTCCAAATGACCAAATCCAGCAGCAATATGCAAAGCAGTATCTCTATAACTGTTTTGTGCATTAATATTAGCCACTTTGCCTAATAAAGCTTGAACTACTTCTAAGTTGCCACCTTTAGCAGCACAATGCAAAGTAGTATCAAGGTTTATCATTAACGCGGTAACGTTAGCCCCTTTTTCTAATAGAAGTTGAACTACTTCTAAATTGCCACCGCTAGCAGCATAATGCAAAGCAGTACATCCTCCGCTACCTAGTTCCTCAACACTAGCTCCTTTTTCTAATAGAAATCGAACTACTTCTAAGTGGTCCTCTCTAACAGCAATATGCAAAGGAGTTTCATTATCATCGTTCTCTTGATTAACGTCGATTCCTTTTTCGTCTATAAAGTACTTAACTACTGCTAAGCAACCACCTTCAGTAGCACAATGAAGAGCAGTACAGCCTTTGCTATTTCGTTCTTCAACACTAGCTCCTTTTTCTAACAGAGCTTGAACTACTTCTAAGTTACCATGAAAAGCAGCACAATGTAACTCAGTATTACTATTACTTTCTTGTACATGATGTTCATCTATTTTTAAGTAACTACTGAGAGTAGCTAAATATGACAGCGTAGTTCTCACACTCACACCAACTTGATAAATTGGTATGGTGCATGTTGCATAAAAATCTTGTTCTTTCAACTGATTAGAACACATAATTTTACCTCATTTTAAAAACCTATGCTTTGATTATTACATACTTGATATGATCAGCAAGAGTTTTATATGTTTCTCGAAACTGCAAATTTGTTGTACATAGGTATAGAAAAATATCTTTTATTTCGAATTTGATAGAAAAATACTTCAACTTAGTGTCATAAGGATTTCAATTATTTACTCCTTCAAAAAAGGTCATACATTTGTGAGAACAAGCCTCGTAAAATAGGGTTATAAAAATAGAAAATTTAAATTATTTCCATAATCTTAGGCAAAACAGTTCGTATGTAGACATGGATGAAATGTGCTAATGTGGCTAGTTTTAGCGTATATCAAAGTCAGAATATAAAAAAGTTCGTACGGTACAAATGGTAGACCAATGGATCCCAAGAAAAACAGTTCTCACGCCTCTTGGTTTTGGTTGCTGGGAATGGTTGTTTTATTTAAGTTATTAGTAAAATATATTGCTGGATTAATAATAATTCATTTGATAATAAGAAGAAAAATTGAGCTAATTTATAGTAAAAATAGAATTTAATGATAAATAAAGATCAACATCAATTACCAGCTTAAAAACTTAAAAAAATAGCCCGAAGATAAAATACCAAAATATACATAAAAATTACTTGCATTGCCAATTTTATCTATTAGCATATAAGAAATCTAATATAATCATATAAGAAATCTAATATAATCATAGGTTTTTATGTAAAATAAAGTGGGGTTTTATGCTGAAGGTGGAACATTCAATAGATTACTTTAAAAAAGAGAAAACTAGTCCAGAAACATTGGAAGGAGTACAATATGTAAAGCAGCAACTCCGCTTCAAACGATCAGATGATAATCTAGGATTGCCAGAGAATTTCAAGATAGGACAGGCAATTGCTGATGGAAACTGTTTCTTTGATTCATTTAAGCAAGGGTTAGAGGAGAAATTAGGAATAGAAGTTACTGTTGAACAACTGCGACAATATTGCAAAAAGTTTGCGCAAAATAGTCCACCAGAATGGTTCATAAATGCTATTGCTAACAGTCATGACAATAGTGGCAGAGTACGTAGTGAAACTCTAGATTCTTATACGAGTAACATCCTCAATAGTAACAGATGGGGTGACCCTGAAGTTGAAGGTAGAATACTCTGCAAAGAGTATCAGGTAAAGCTTCATATTGTTGAAAAGTCATCATATCTTTTACATTTGCAACAACAAGTATTGAATAATGCAAGAGAGTTTAGTGATAACATCAGATTAATAATAAGCAATTCTAATTCTGATAAAGAACTCGCTTCACAATTACAAAAAGATAATTCTGAAGAGGCATCTAGTCTATTAGTAGATATGACAGCTTTTGATGGATTGGATAATATACATCAGCTTATCAGTTTTTCAGGCCCTCTTTCGTTAGATAATATAAACTATGATGATCAATATACTATACACATAATAAATAGGGGTAATGCACATTTCGAGCCAATACTGAGTACACAACACAATAAGCAACAATCTTTTTCTGATTATGACGATGAGATAACACCTGAAGAAGAATTAATTAAGACTATAAAGAGCAGTGATTCATTTGATGAGCAAACGCAAGTGATTCAAAATAAAGAGAAAATTAATTCAGAAATTCTTGAGCTGATAGAGAAAAAACATTCAAAATCCTCTGATGATCGTCAGCCTAAATCAGGCCAAAAGCAAAAACTTCAGCCAGGTCCTTCTAATCAAGTCGGTAGCCTAAGAGAACAACCATCAGGTTTATCAGAAAATAGGAAGAAAAGATCTAATAATGGCCTTAGTCAACAGGAATTGTTGTCTTCTTATGAGGAGTACTGTGATGCTAGTGATAATCCTAGTAAGGTTGAGAGATCTTCTATATCTTGCGAAAGTGATTCTGACCTAGAGTCTATTCCTACTGTATCAAATTTTAAGCAGCATACTTGGAAAGACGGCAAATCTAAAAAAGTTGGCCAAAGTAGCTTTAATGAAAATAAGGGAACAAGGAAGTCATTTGGTGAAAATGGATATATAGAGGGACAATGGAAGAATAATCATTTGATAGAATTAGATTCGTGTCAATTTACTCATCCACATAATAATAAAACAGTTTATATCAGGAAGCAAAGTCCAGGTTATTTATTTACTTTTGATCAGGAAAACTTTATTGCAAGAGTGAGCTTCGACAAGATTGAAGAGTTGGATTTTGCTGGGCATCCTATAGATATAAAACGAAATTTTCTTAAAAAGCTTAAAATTACTAAAATTATAGAAGATGAATTATTAAATGACAGGGATAAAGCTTATGAACAGTTTAAACAGCTTTTGCATGGTAGAAATGGTAAAACTGCAGATAATCTTGAGTATGCAGAGGATCTTTTTCAGTTTTCTAAAAGATTAGAAGATTGGAGAAAGCTCCCTAGTAATATATCAATATTAGATGATATAGTTAAGAATAAGGGCATTTCACACGAGACAAATAGTAGTAGTCAACGATTACTTAATAGAGAAAGAACTCTGGATGTAAGAAAGAAAGAGTTTTCTCGAGTTGATCAATTTTACACAAGTGATTTACTGATAGGATTACAGCAAATCTGTAAAGAAGGAATAAATAATCATAGAAACACCTTACATGATAAATATTTCGGATCTATTTTTGTGATGGCTCCATCTGTTATGGTAGATCACTTATCTGACTTGCATGATAAATCGATATTTTATATCAGTAATAAAGATATGGTGTTGTTTGCAGATCTAGTTGATATGATGAGTGAGCAACCTTTTCTGGACCTTGTAGGTGATGTGTGGGGTGCTTTATTTAGAAAGGTAAATGAAATAATGAAGTACAATTCGCTGAAGGATTTTGCACCTTTAACTCATCCTATTTATTTTTATCTTTGTAAGAGCTTTCAGGAGTTAATTTTAGAGATTAGCGATAAAACAGATATTCCTGTTAATAATTTGCTTAAAAAAAATGAACAAGGAAAATGGGGCTTGATAAAAACTATAAATTGGCCATCAACTTCCTCTTTAAATGACTCTCTTGAGCAGCAATATCGCTTTATCTTTACACTAATGAAACATTTTGAACCAGGTTATTATTCTAACAAAAGGAAATTTGAGAATGATAAAACATTACGGCAATCTATCATCAAGAACTTGTTTGTTAGCAGTGACAAGTTGTCAGCTATACCTGAGGAGCGCTTAGTATGGATTTATATTCTTAACAATGCTATTGCCAACCTACTTTCCAAAGAAGAATTAAAGTTATTTGAACCTCTCATAAAAGGCTATACTGATTTTATTAAAAACACAGAAGGTGATCATTATGAGTCATTTCGAATAGCAACACATAATGTTATAAGATTTATAGCACAAACAAGTCCTTATCTCTCAAAAGAAGTTTCAGAAATTGATCGAGATATTTTAACAAAACAAATAGAATCTATTAAGAAGGCGTTTTTAGATGAACAATCCGGTGATTTTAGAGACTTGGTAGATGTATATAACGAGTATTGGAAGAATAGAGAATTTATTTTAGAAAAAATTCCTGATAAGTTTCCTTATGGGGAGTTCAAGCAAAACATGGAAGCAATACGTAACACACTACTTGATATTGCAAGTACTGCACTTGATAAAAAAGTAAAATCACAAGGGTTCATTAAGTACTTTAGATCGTTTAATGAATTTTTAGAGGATTTAAATAGTATAGAATTCAATTGGCTTATTAAAGAAGCTAATGACTTAACTGAAGTAGAGGTAGCCAATAAAGATAAAAATTCATATAAAGTTTTAAATCCTGAAAATTTCATTAAAAATTGCCAAAAGATCCCTAATCATTACCTTATTGAAATCACTCAAGATCTATTAAATAGAGTAAGTAATTTACTGAGGCAAAAGAAATGGTCTAATGACAATAATTTAAGTGCGGCAAGTGAGTTACTATCAGCAATTAAGAAATCTTTTCTTTATCTCAAGGAACAACCTAATTATATATCTTTCGATACATTCAAAGAAGAAAGTACCAAGCCGTTTATTTCTGTAGTAGATAATAGCAGCTCTTATAAGGATTTTAAAAAACGAATTGGTATCATAGGGGAATCTTTTTGGTATTTAAGAAAACAAGATGAGATTGATATAGATAAAGCTTTAGAGCTATATAGAAAAGAAAACAGTAACAGCACAGTAGAAGCACTAAGAGATTGCTATAATAGATACTTAGAAAAATTTAATTCTTACATACAAGAGACTTTCGGGAAAAGCTATCAAGATAAGATCGATTTTATTACTAAAGAAGTAAAGAAGCAATCTAAAGAAATTAAAATCCATGAGTGGGATTTAACATTCAAGAAAGAAACTTTACCTGATCTTCTTGCTGGATTAGCTGCTGTGTGGTCTATACAGGAATCAAAAGATATTACAAGTACAGGAAAGAGCTTAAAGCCGCATTGCATTCAAATATTATGCATTTTGCGATTGTTAAGTGTTGATAAAGACTCTAAAGGTGTTGATAAGCATCTTGCGCAAGTCTTAACAGGACAAGGCAAATCGCTTGTACTAGGTTTACTCTCTTCACTATTAGTATTGACAGGTCATAAGGTCAGAACTGTTTGTTATAGTGAATACTTAGCAACTCGAGATCAACAAGATTTTAACGGCTTTTTTAAGGAGTTTGGTATTGGTGACAAGATAACTTATGGTACATTTGAGGAGATGGCAAATGAAGTGATAAAGCCTGAGGTAAATGGCAAGAAGCAAGGTTTAAGAGAATTAGTTGAAGGTCGTATTTTAAATCACAGCGCGGAGCAATCTGGACAGATAAAGCAAGAGGATATCAGTAATACTACTCTTTTAATAGATGAAGTGGATGTTTTCTTTTCTGATCAATTCTATGGGAATACTTATGGTGCATGTAACACTACAGGTATTCCAGAACTAGCTAGTATTCAAGAAAAAATATGGAAAATGGCCAGCAAAAATTATGAAAAAAGTACTATTTTGAAAGAGTTGGAAGAATTTACTAATAAAAAAATAGGAGAAAGAAATCAAAATTTTAAAGAATTTAATAAATTTTTATTTAAACCTGGAAAATACTATCTTTTGAAAGAAGAAGATAATGTGGTTATTAAAAAAGAATATGCTAATCGTTCTCTCTATCAAGAACATCTAGAGGAAATGATTGATGCTGCAATAAAGGTTGCAAAAGGAAGTGATAAAGACTGGTACATTAACAACTATAAAATTAACGATAAAGGAATCATAAGTTATATACGATCGGATGGAGTATATTCCATTTACACTTACTCTGGTTACTATAACATATTTAATTATTTTAGATTGAAGAAAAAAGACTTTAATCGTGAAAATTATGGATATTTGAATATAAACTGTGGCAAAGTGTCTTATGCAGAATTGCCTAAGGAATATCCTCTTATCTTAGGAGTGAGTGGTACCTTGACTACGCTAGATGAGCATGAAAAAAAAGCAGTAAGAGAATCTTATAACATCAGAGAAAATTCCATCATGCCATCTTTTTTTGGTGATTCTCATTTAAAATTTAATTCAAGTGAAAATTTTACATCTCAGAATTCAGAAGAAGAATGGCTCAGTAAAATTTTTAGTCATGCAAACTCTAGGGTTGGTTTAGGACAATCAGTATTAATATTTTTTAATACAGATATAGAAATAAGCAAGTTTAAAGAAAAATTCTTCGGTAGATTTTATCGCTTACACATATTAACAGAAAATACGGAAGAGCATACCAAAGAAAAGTACATTGATGAAGCAGGTATTGCAAAAACAATAACGCTAGCAACAAGAGGTATGGGTCGTGGTGTTGATTTTAGGTCTAGTGTTGCTGTAGAAAATAGCGGCGGGGTGCATGTTATACAGACATTCTTTTCACTTGATATAAAAGAAGAAACACAGATTAAGGGCAGAACTGCACGTAAAGATAATAAGGGCAGTTATGAATTGATACTCTGCAAAGAACATTTGATAAATGCTGGATTTCTGGAAGAAAAAGAAGCTCCTATAGATTATCAAAGCTTAAATACAGCAAGAAAATTGAAGATAGAAGAAAAAGGCTCAAATAATGAAGAGAGAATTAAAAAGTCAGAAAGTGATCATAAGACAACGATGGATTTTCTTGAATCTTTTTTTCAAAAAGAATGTAGCACTAATATAGATCAGCCATCTGTGGAACCAGCAGTAAGTAGACAACAAAATAGGTAGGAGTTATATATGTTTAATGTTCAAAATCAACAGATTAGTGACAGTGGAAAAAATGTAAGCTCTTTTTTGAATATTGAGCAAGCTATTCAGTATTTAAATTCTTTGGGGAGTTGGGTAGGAAATGAGCCTTGGCTAGCAAACGTGTCAGAAGAATTAAATAAACGGTATAGAGAGCTAAGGAAGGACATAAGAGAAAATACTAATTCTTGGTCTTATTCGCAGTATTGTAAACGCTTAGCTTACCATTATTTTAACCTTGCGTGCTATTATAATGATGAATTATTCAATAAGTATAAGATTGATTTAGACAGTATTCAAAGATATCTAGAAAAATGTTTAGAGAAGCTTGCTGAAGTTTCTAGCGAAGACTATTCAGGCGAGACAAAAGGATTAAAGAATGATGCTGAAAAATTTTTGGCAGAAATAAATGAAATATATAAGCAGCAGAACAATCTGCTAACACAATATAGAGCTTCTAATATGAAAAAGTATATAAAGTTATGTATTGTTTTAGGTCATATCAACCATATTCCTTTGCAACAATGCTCTAATGAGAATAGGCAGCAGATTCAAAATATTCAGCTGTTAAGAGTAATTAGCATACTAGAAGATGCGATTACTGTACCTGAGCATAAAAATACTTTCATTACTGCAGAGCAGTCTGATTATTTAGGTCAAGTGTATCAATTGGCTGGCCAATCTGCACTGAGTATGCGGTATCAGAGAACTAGTGACAATCTCAAAAAAACTGTAAATGCAACGAAGGAACATAGTGATAAGAAACAGGAGATAAAAGATATTATTAGTAAAGAAATTGCAGAGCACAAAAGTAACTTAGTGCAGGTTAAAAGTTATATAGAGGAAAAGTTTCATAAACTGCTTAGCACTATTGACAACGCTTATATTGAGAGAAAATATGTAAAATATTGCACAAGGTTTTGGCTACGAGAAACAACAAATTTACTCAAAGAACTAACTGGAAGTAAAAGCCGTACTGTTATTCAAGAGATTTTTAATTCATTAGATAATATAAAAGGTTTAAGCCAGATTCCTAATCCTTTGAACCAACTTGAGTATTATACCCTTTTAATGGAGCACTATAAATTGGTTAGGAAAGAAGATGAAAAATTTTTCATAAGTCAGTTTAAAAAAGAGTGCTTGGAACAAATAGTTGCCTATAGTGATTCTGCCAAAAAAGAGTTAGTGCTTCTAGAAGCTTTTGTTAATTTTTTAAGTTTCTCTAAAAGTCTTCAATCAATTATTGCTGAACTAGAATTAGAAGATTTTTATCGTGGTAATTTATCGTTTGATGAGTTGATCAATAATATTATGAAGCTTGAAGTAGGTATTTATGGTGAAAATCTTATAGTTTTGCAAGAAGCAACAGAGGGCTTAAAGGAAGAAGGTCTTTTTTTAATAGACAAGTTTAAGGAAGTTATAGGTGCTTATATAAAACCAGTAGGAATACAAAAAAGAGGAATAGATGGTCGGTTGGTTGTTGAAGTGAAAGGAAAGAACATTGTTGTCAGTGAAATTTTACGGCAATTAGAAAATACACTTTTAGAAAATCCAAACATAGATGAAGTACGTTTTGTTGGTGCTGATATTATACATATTGATATAAATCTTAAGAGTGAAGTTTGGCAGGGAAGGAATGTAGTTATTTTAACAAAAGCAATAAAAGTTCATGATCAAGTAATCTGGGATATATCTGGAAAAGACAACGATCATACCTATTCCGATAATGCAGGTACTAGAAAAGATGGTCATGGTAAACAAGGAGCAGATGGTTATCCTGGGGAAAGTGGTGGCAATGTCTTGATTCTAGTAGAGAAAATAGAAAATCCGAAAAATTTTACCATTATTTCAAATGGTGGTAAGGGTAGTAAAGGACAAGATGGTGGTGATGGAAGGGATGGTGAAGATGGAAAAGGTGTTACAAAGACAGAATTTGATGAAAAATTTCCTCCGGCCGCTAAATTTACCCACGTAGAAAGAGCAACTAATATATTAAAAACTGTTACTAACATCAAAAAAGATTCACGAGTCATAATATCTGAGTGGTATGAAAGCAAACGAGGTACATTTCCTTTCAAAAGTGATGTGACTTTTAATGAAGAAGTTATTGAAGAGGTTATAGAAGATTCTAAAAAAACAAAAGAACGTCATGGTAGGAGTTATGGAAGGGGAGGCAAAGAGAAATATCCTTTTGAGGGAAATATTTTCATAAATGCAATGACGAATCAAGAAAACGAGATTATCTTTTCTTTTGAACGTGCAGGTATGACTACAAATTGCCAAGCTTTTCTGCTTTATAAAGGATCATTAGGTCAACCTGGAGGACATGGTGGAGAATACGGATTAGGTGGTCAAGGTGGATATGCTGGAGAAATAACAGTAAAAAACCCAGAAAGCAGCCAGGAATTCAATATTATAAAAGAAGTTAAGCAAGGGAAAGAAGGAGAAAAAGGACAGGGAGGCTTATATGGTGATCGTGGAGAAAATGGTTGGGATATGGGTTATATGGACTATTCAATTTCGAAGTTTTTTACAGAAGAATGGCCTAAATTTTCTGGTGTAAAAGAAAAAAGTAAAGTTGAGTTAAGGTACTATAGTGATAATTCACCAAAACGTATACGATGTCCCTATAAAGAACGTAAAGGTGAAGGGGATATATATGCTGAACTGAAGCCTTCTAAGATTGAGCACAAAAAGCAAAAAAGGTATGAAGAAAGGAAGAGTACCAGACAGAATAACGACCGACAGCATCATGCACAAGCTGTAAGGAAAAAGAACATTTCACAAAGTAGCATTTTAGCTAACTATTCTCATCATTTGAGCTTTATGGAAAGAAGCACGTTACGGAATTTACAATTCGATTTAGAGAGTACTAAACAACGTGCTTTGCAAGCAATTGTTGAAAATCAAGAGCAGCAGGAAAAGCAAACTACAGAATTAGGAATTAAGCGTCATTCTCCTTACCAGAATAAAAGTAAGCATTATAATGATATCTTTATTACAACATCTAGTACCACTTACAGAGAGACAGTTGATGTTAAAAGTTTGATTGACAAGCTAGCAAAAGAACCATCGCTTCTAGATAATTGGTTTCAGTTAAAAAAGACAGAACTGAATTTATCTCAGCTTAGTCAGCTATTTTTAGTCTTTGGCGCTTTAGAAAGTAGCTTTACTAACACGAGAAGCTTGCAGAGTAACACAGAGAACAGCAAGCTAAAAGATATAGAAAAGCTTTTACTTGATAAGTATAGATTTGCTATATTGCAAGAAATTGCAAAGCAATTACCACTTTATCAGGAAGTTACAGATAATATAGAATTAACACCTGAAAATGCAGCAAGATATCTTATTGAAGCAAAAGAAAATGATAACAATATTTCTCACCATATTTTAGGAACTCTGAATCAATATCTTTATGAAAATAGCAAAGAACAGCGTGAAAAAATTTCTAAATTTTATAAAGAAGAATTACAGAATACAGAGAATAAAGCTTTAAAATACTCAATTAGAGCGTTTGTTTTAGAAGTAGGAAAATTAGAAGAGGAACATACAGATGTTAAAAAATATTATAACAAACATAAAAAATTTCTAAAAGATCAAGAACATAGTTTGAATATATTCTTTGAGGCGTTTAAAAGAGAGCTATCCCAGCCAAGACATGCAGAAGTATTTGGTTTATGGATTGAAAGTATTAAAGATAAATCTCTAAGAAGTAAGCTAGAAGAAAAAATACAAAAAGACGATTTTTTGAAGGCTCTTTATAATCGTTTTAATAATCAACTTAGACAAGAATATGATTGGAAAGAGTGTTGCAAAGATCAAGCTGTTCTTCAGAAATACGATGATTATATTCAAGAAAAAGGCTTATTATCAGAAAGCTATAGGGAATTATTAGCCTACATTTTCGATGTTAATATTAGATTATACGCTGAAAATCAAGATAATAAATTGTTTCTGCAAGGTGATCACAATCCTTCATCTAAGCAAATTATTCACATATTATGTAGAGATAATGAATTTATACAATTAAATATAGATGGAAACTACTTAAAGTTAGAGCAAGAGCGTAAGAAAAAAGATAATTTTTACGCAAGGATTCTTATAGAAATTGAACCATTTAAACAAAAACAAGAATTTGATAATTACTTAAAGAATAAAGCTTTTTTATCCAATAACAGTCCTTCAGAAGATGAACAATATTTTAATGAAGAGGAAGATATAGAAAAAATTATAGAATACTTTCCTAAAGGGAAAAAACAACAGTTAAAAGAGCGATTGAACAAAATTACATCTCAATATATTGGGCAGCAAGGAATTTTGCATAACATGTTGAAAAGCTTTTCTAGCGAAGGAAGACATGTATCCTCTCAAGAATTATATTGTTTAGTGAACTCAATTCTAACTTCTGTTATTGAAGATAAAAAAGAATTGAATATCTTTTGTTGGATAGTTGCAGCTTATCCTCAAAAGAGTTGGATAGATGAATTGATATTATTACAACTCGAAGATTATTTCAAAAAAACATTAATAGAGAAACCTGAATGGAGAAAGTACTTATCAAAAATAGAAAGTAAGGACGTTTTACTGTTATTTAAAGTAAAGTTGGATCAACATAAATCAAGCAATCCTATTTCTACTCAATGCATTGAAGATATTCTGCATTTATTAAGTAATATTCCAAATGAAACAGTTAGTTTAGAAGGACTAGAGTTATCTGAGTGGCCTTATGCACTGAAAGAAAAATACTGGACATGCAAGCTATTAGAATTAGTAAATTGGCAAAAGGGTGACTTACCAACAGCTTCTTACTATCTTTTATCTATAGAGAATATTTTTGGCACTCTTTTAGCGGAGAAATTTATAGAGGCTCTAGAGAAGAAAAAACAAGAATTGTCATCTGATAAGCTTACTAATATTTTATCTAATTTTCATAATGAAAAATGGAACTTAAGTGAAAAAGAGTTAAATACCCTTAACAGTTGTAGCATTGATAAGTGGGAACAGAAAATGCAGCAGGAGTTTACTGCTAATAAAGAAGAACGGAAGATAACGCAGTTAGTTGAACTAATTAAAGGTAAAGGTAATACTTCAGAAAAAATTAAAGACAATTTATCAAAAATTGCAGACTCCATTAAGAGTATTTGTGATGAGAAATATGTAATCGGTGGAAAATCTGTAGGTAGTTTTACAGAAGATGATATTAAAAATTGGGTAAAAGAATTTCACAGCAATATTGGTAAAGGAAAGCAAGATGTTAAAGAGGAAATGCTTGCTGTAATATGTAGAGCAATAGAGTTAAAAAAAGAATTAGAACTAAAAAGAGTATTTAAGCTTCGTGATACTCAAAAATTAACTGTATTAGCATTATTGACAAATGATCGTAGTACCCTAGCACAAGTGTCTACTGGAGAAGGCAAATCATTGATTGTAGTAGCAGCATCAATTATGAAAGCACTTTGTGGAGAGAAAGTAGATATTATAACTAGCTCTTCAGTATTGGCAAAACGTGATGCTGAAGGTAATAGAGATATCTATAACTTGTTTGGTATTAATGTATCACATAACTGTAGCGAAGATATTGAAAAAAGAAAGGAAGCATATTCATGTGAGGTGGTATATGGTGATCTATCTAATTTTCAGCGCGACTATTTGCTGGATAGATTCTATGTAAAGAATAATGAAAAGAATATTTTAGGAGATCGTGATTTTAACAATGTAATTGTTGATGAAGTAGATAGTATGTTGCTTGATAAAGGTAACAATATGTTGTACATACTGTAATTGCTATTGAATGATGGAGAGACATACTCCATTATTTTAGCACGAAGTAACAAATTCAATGAATTAGTTCTTCAAGAATAATTTAAACTTTTACAGTAGGAGTAGTCTCATGAAACATTATAGCGGGTTAGATGTCTCACTCAAAGAAACTTTTATTAGTATCATTGATGAGAAAGGAAAAATTGTTAAAGAAGGGGTTGTTGCAAGTGAAAGCAGTGCAATAGCTGAGTTTCTGCTTGGTCAAAACAAAAAATACGAGTCCATAGGAATAGAAAGCGGGCAATTATCAATATCGATGTGCAAAGAGTTGAGGAATCTTGGATTACCAGTAACTTGTGTAGATGCAAGGCATATGGCAGCAGCATTATCTGCGAGAATCAATAAGAATGATAAAAATGATGCAAGAGGCATAGCACAAATGATGAGAGTTGGGCTATTTAAGGAGGTATTAGTAAAATCAGACGAAGCTTGTCAGGTTAAAATAATACTTGGAAGCAGAAGACAATTAATACGTTGCAGAGAGCAAATTGCGGGAACAATAAGGGGATTACTGAAAATATACGGGATAAAAGTTAATCAACGTCTTAGTTCTGCAAACTTTGCTTTAAAAGTGCAAGAAATGGTTAATAATCTAGATGAAATTAGCCAAACCTCAATTGAATCATTAGTACATAGTTTAGAAATAATAGAAGAATCAATAAGAAAACTTGATAAAATGCTCTCAGAACAAAGCAAAAAAGATGAGGATTGTAAATTATTAACTACTGTTCCAGGAGTTGGTATTATAGTAGCAATGACATATAAAGCTGCAATAGATGATCTGCATAGGTTTGAAACATCTTATACAGTTGGAGCCTATATGGGATTAAGTCCAAGACAGTACGCTTCTGGTGAGATTGATCGACACGGAAGTATATCAAAAATGGGACCAGTGGACTGTAGGAATATGTTATATGAAGCCGCGCAGGTCTTACTGGTAAAATGTAAAAGGACATTTAAATTAAGAAGCTGGGGATTGAAGCTTAAAAAGAAAAAGGGCATGAAAAAAGCAATTGTTGCAGTAGCAAGAAAATTAGCCGTGATTATGCATAAGATGCTAATCGATAGAAAAGAGTTTTGCTATCAATAAACACTAAAGAAGTATAAAACAATAATTTTACTGAAAGTAAAGATAGCAATGCCGATGGAAGGGATAAGCAAGAGGATAAGTTGAAGCATAGACTTCGTGGCGTACATGTTGCCGTCCACTTCCGCCTAACAAGTATAGTGCGGCTTGGCTACAATATGAATTAGCCATATTAGACCGCGGAGAGAACAATGGAAGCATGCTACTTTTAACTTATGTAAAATCATTAAGACTATAGAGGAAAAGAATGATACCTTAGTTTTTATAAGCTTAATGAATATGTGGATAAATACTTTAAGTTTGTGTGGACGTATTTATCCACATATTCATTGGCTACATAGTTTAAAAGAGATTAATTGGAAATTAGTGTTGATGTTTTTATTGCCAATAAAACCTCTTTTGATTGAATAAGATAATACAATAATAAATAAAAGGTTGTATTAGAGCTGAATTTTACATCAAAAAATATTTTTCATGATACAAAAAATTATTGTTGACTTTTATGCAATTAGAGAACTTATCTCATGATCTGGCAGGCCTAGATAAGCTGGAATCTGTTTACATTTACATTTGGCAGTGGATTAATAGACCAGCTAGAGACCATGAGGAACTTTCCTACACTTTTAACGCTAAGGCAATTAAAGAAGCAGTACTAAATGACTTATATGGTTTAATAAAAAAAGAAGATATTGGAAAACTTGGGTCTGAATTAAATGAGCAGCAAAAAAATATTATATGGGAATGTTTGGTTAAAGCTGAGGTATTAGACGATCAGGGTAAATTATTAAAAGAAAATATTGATGATAATAAACTCAATGAAATACTTTTACCTGAATTCTCTAGTTACAAAGATCGTCTCAATTACCTTTTAAAGGAGTGTATTGAAAGAGAAAAATTTATACATGTTCCCAATAATCTCAGACCGTTTATTGAACAGCACTTAGAATCTTGGATTAATAATGCTATAACCGCGTTCTTCATGAAAGCAGGAGAGGATTATGTAGTGGATGTAGATAGAACTGGAAGTAGTCCAGATCGCAATCCTAATATTACAATTCTTGATAGAGATACAGGAACAGATCAAGCAAATTCTCAGTGGGATGAAGCACTACACCAATTTTTGCAACTCAAACATGGGTGTAAATTATCTTTACAAAGCTTAAAAGCTGTTTTTATCTCTAACGTTTCTTTTTTTAAATTGTATAGCAATTTATATGGGCTGACAGGGACCTTAGGGTCACAGAGAGAAAGAGATTTATTACAGGAGATACATGAGGTAGACTTTGTAACTATCCCTACAGCCAAGTCTAAGCAATTTCATGAGGAAAAACCTATTCTTTGTACTGGCAAAGATGAATGGATAAAGCGCATATGTAATGAAACAAAAAGGCTAACTGAGGAAAAAAAACGATCTATTTTAATCATCTGTGAAACAGTAAATGATGTAGAGACTTTATACAAAGCTTTTGGAGGAAAGGATGCAAAACATGTTCATACATATACAAGAGATTACGAAGAGTTTGATAAAGGATTTAAAATTGTTCAAGGTAACAAAGAGTTGGGGCAAGGACAGATTATTATTGCAACGAACTTAGCTGGCCGTGGAACTGATATAAAAATTACAGAAGAATTGAGAAAAGCAGGAGGATTGCATGTTTATTTAACTTATCTACCTAACAATATTCGAATTGAACAGCAAGCATTTGGGCGAGCAGCAAGAAGTGGAGACCAGGGTTCTGGTCAATTAATCATTATAGATTCAAAAGGACAAGAATACAGTAACTTAAAAATACTTGATTTAAAAAAAGAGCGTGATGCGGAAGAATTACATCGTATATCTGACATTAAAGCTTACTATGATACTAGGATTACTATGGAAGAAAGCTGCTTTAAAACATTCAAAGAGCAGTACAAACAATTGAAGAAAAACCTTAATGATAAAAAAGTACCTACTGACGTTAAAGAAATTTTATTGCAGAGTTGCTTGGACAAATGGGCTTTCTGGTTAGATGAACACAATAAATATATAAGAGATTTGAAAGATGAACAGGATAAAAGAAATCTTCACAACCTACTGGACAAATTTATTTCACAATTAAAAAATTTAGACACTAGGTATAACGAAAAGTGGTTACCATCTTATGATGACGGGCCTTCAACTCCAATTATTGAACATGATAGCACAAGCTGGTTAGCTTGGGTTGAAGGGGATCCAGTTCAAATGGTTAAACTTGGAAGGTATCTCTCTCAAAATAATGAGCATAAAAATGCTCATGAAAGTGCCATTAAACTATTTGACGATGTAGTTACAAGAGAACCATATTTTTCTGAAGCAGCGCATTATTATAAAGCATTTGCATTAGCAAAGAAAATTGATTGGGAAAAAATTGGAGAAGAAGATAAGCAAAACCTACAAGAATTCAAGAAAGAATTACGAGAAGCTACAAGATTTTTAGATGAGCACAGTAAGTTTGCTATCAATGCTGCAGGTATTATTGGTGAAATCAAGAAAAATAATAATGAAAGCATTATTCAAATTGATGCTTATGAAGAACAACAAAAGAGCTTGGCTAACCTTTACTATATGTTTTCACGATCTATAGATGATATTTTTGGCCACACTATTACTCCACAATCTTTTGTCAATTATGATATTAAGGAAGAGCTGGCTGAAAGTCTATATAAAAATCTTCTTGAAAAGGGCATGCTAAAAAAGCCGAGAGTAAAAAAGAGCATTTCTGAAGAAGAGCTAAAAGTGATCAGTGCTGGATATGGAGTATCAGTTAAAACACTAAAAAATTTTCTTTCCAAACATGAAGGGAAGGAAATTAATGAGAAAGAATTTCAAAAAGCGTTAAAAAAAGCAGTACCATTACCTAGCAGAGAAGCATTTTGGACATTGCTCATTAAAAAAGAAGTCTTAAGTGAAAAAGTTAAGTATGTTGTAGTTAATAATGAAAAATTGAAAGAAATAAATCCTTCATTGTTGGACCATCTGACTGGAAAAATAAACCAAAAAGAGTTAGAAAAGCAAACTCTAGAGCTCAACAATGAGCAGATCCTTTTAAACGCAGAATGGGTTACGCAACAAAAGAATAATGGTAATATTTTTAAAAAAGATGACTTTATAAAGATTGTAGGCAAAGACAAATATAAAGTATTGAAAGAGAGAGGAGTACTTTCATTTAACAGAAAAGCGCATATAGACCTAAGTAAAATTGAATCTATGACTTTTCCTTGTTACGATTCTATTACTCTAGAAGACTTTACTAAAGTAAATATCACTACAAGTGAAGCTGAAAAAATTTTAGCAGAGCTTGTTGAGCGAAAAGTTCTTGAGAAAAAGGATGACTCAGAAAATAGTGCTTATGGACTAAAGATCAAATTTGATAAAATCAAACAAGTTCAACTTTCTTTCTGTCCAGTTTATGAGAATGTTGTAAAAGGACTATTATCTACATGTTTTACCTATAGAATAGCCCTTCAAAAAATTGCAGTACGGCTAAAAGAAAAAAAATTTCCTGTTCGTCTGCAATTGATAACCAAGCCACATCAAAGTTTAGTCTTGGAATTATTAGAACAGAAGATCATCAAACCTACCATGGTGACAACCAAAGATAAGGACTTAGAGGAAAAGTTGAAGAGTATATATAGTCAAAAAATGACTAAAGATAAATTTAAATGTATACTTTCTCAAAGTAAACTCATTCCAGAAAAGTGTGTAGAAGAGCTTTTTGATTGCTTGGTTGAGAAAGGGTGGATTATCAAGTACGATCCAATACAGTCTATACAAGATGAGGGTATTAGAGCTATTAGCAAGGAAAATATTAAAAATGCTAGCGCATCTTTATTACTCGATCTTTATTATATTAGTAGTCCTGACAAAAGACAAAAACCCTTAAGCTTTTCTTCCGAAGGAAGCCAAGAAAATGTACTGACCACGTCGCAAAGTATTGATAAAACAGTGGAAAAAGTTTTAGATAACCGATTACAGCTAGCGAAAGAAGATACAATTAAAAATATTGTCAGCACTTTGAAAAGATCAAGAAGTTCATTAAAAGCTTTAGAAGTGCCTGATAGTAAGCTAAAACCTCTAACTGAGTTTAGTGATCAAGGTGTATTTGGAAATATAGAAGAAGTGCATGCTTTTTCTCTAAATGGGTTAGATCAACTTCTACAGTTAGAAGAAAAGAAATGGACACGAGAAATGCTTCTTAACACTGCAGTAGTAACTGCTATGGGAGTAAGTCAAATAGCTATAGGTACTGCTATAGAGTTATATTCAGTGGGTATTATGACTCATGTTGGTGCTGCATTTGTTAATGAGGGTGTAAATGATCTCTTCTTTGCTGCTAGTGCTCTAAAATCAGGTTATTTTAGTTGGGAAGATTATGGACAGCATAAGCTTGAAAGTTTAATGATGACAGCTGTTACTGTTGGTATAGGAGCTTATCTTTCAAGAGGTGCTAAGGTATCACGTTTTGGCCATAAACTAGCCGGACCTAATTTTGAATTTGGTAAGAAAGTAGCAGAAATGTCTGGTACTCAATTGATTAAAACTGCAGGTTGGAAAGTAGTAGGGAAAGAAGTTACAAAGCGTATTACGTTAAAAGCCATAGAAGGGGTAGCCCTTGGTTTAGCTAATGCAGGAGTTGATACGATTATTGAAAATTACCTTCAAGCGTTATGTGAAGGCATAGCTTCTGAAATTTTACCAAATATTGAACAAGAGGTTGAAAAGCATAACATTTCCAAAAGTCTGGGGAAAGCCTATAAGACATTAGGAGAAGAAAGTGCAAGAAAAATGGTAAGTGATTTAACCGAGAGTGTTTTTACTGAACAAAATTGTGTGGAAAAGTTCTTGTCTATAGCCAACAAGATAGTTAGCAGCGTAACTCAGGGAATTGCAGAGGCTGCCGAGAAAAGAAGTAAGATGGGTAATAATTTAGAATTACCTATTCATACTATTAGCAAAATAGTGGTTTGGTCAGAACGTTCCACTCAGATTGCTAATATAACAATGATTACTAATAATCTTTTAAATAACTTAGATCAAGAAATAAAAGATAGACTAAATAAGTCGGAAAAAGATGTAGAGCAGGACCAGTTAAGTCAAAAACAAGAAACAGAGAAAGATTATGAGAGCTTTAAAAAAGAAGTAATTGATCAGTGGAAATCATTGCTTCACGAAAAGGCTGGACGAGTTATATCACAGCATATTGTGAGCCCTGTCCTTAAAGAAGGCGCTAATCATCTAGTGAGATATGTTGGAAAAAAAATGCAAGAAGCATATCAATCCTATAAAGAAAGTGGATACCTTGAATATTTTGAAAAACAGAAACAGGAGTATAAGGAAAAGCTACAGAGCGAACAACAATGTGACAATATATCTAAAGTAGAAAACCATATTACAGAAAAGTATCATAAAATTTTGTGTAAATTGCTTGAGCGAACAGAAGATCCTAAATTAATTGATGATATTCTTGAAGAACTTGATAATAGCAAAAATAGAGGTGTTCAAAGATCTATGGAAAAATTATTAAAAAGTGTGGAGGAATTCATAAATAAACCCTTAAAGGAAGCAGAAAAAGCAAAGGGAAAATTAGAACGTGAAATAAAGAGAATAATAGAAAAACTAGATGATGAAGAATTAAAAAAATATATGAATGATAAAATGGAAGGAAAAAAAGACGTAAAATATACAGGTCAAATGAGAGAAAGCGATAAAGGTAAACTCGGAGGACTGATAGGAAAAACCAAATTTTCTAAGACGAAGAGACTATTGGATATGGCAATTGATGAATTGAACAAAGCAAAGTATTTGACTGCATGCAAACCAGCCTTTGAAAAAGCTCTTAAAATGGAAGGTAGTAAGGAACAACACAAGCATAGTAGTAACATTTCTTTTTATTCTAATTATGTGTTGAAAGTCAAGTTTGAAAAAGATCATAGTGTAGAAACCCTTCCAACTTATCAAGAGCAAAGGAATTATGAAACAATTGCAGCTGCTGAAAAAGATGGAGTCTTGTATTTGGCATGTAATTATCAAGTTAGTAAAGATAGTGGAAAAGTGGATAATAAAGGCAAGCCTATTATAAATACTTCAGAGTATGGGTGGGGAGAAGATCATATTTTTATAACGAACAAGTTAGAAAAAATGTGTAGAACTAAGGGTATTAAAAGAGTGTTTTTTATTGAACCAGAAGAAAAACCAACAAACTACACCGAAAATAGAGCTCCACACGCTGAAATGCAGTTATGTGCTTTTGCAAAACAAAATGGAATTAGTTTTGATTATATAGATACTTCTAAACCGCCTTGTGCTTGTTGTATGGGTGTTATGGATAATGTAGGGATAAATTACCGTGAACGCCCAGGGGTTAATATTAACCCTAAAAATTGGAAGAAACCTAAAGATATCAAAGTGAAAGTTGTGCATACACATGAAATTCTTGAAACTCAGGAGAAACGTCAGAACTTTCAAAGTTTAAGGTTTCAACAAAGTTCTACATCTATGAAACCTATGGTTCGCAATATGAAGCCTAATGCTACAAATGTAAAAAATCTTCCAGTTTCAAAAAAGCCACAAAACTTCCAAGAAGATGCAGATTTTCAACAAATTTCATGTTCTACAGAGTCAGTTACTACGTCTACTACAGATAATGCTAGAGCTAAAGTGGAGTTTCGAGGTTTGCAATATATCCCTAATACCAGCATTGATATAGAGAGCGTGCATAAATTTGCTCAACCTCGAATGCGGTCTCAAAGTTTTTGATTGAATAACTGATAACCTTGAAGAAAAGTATATTTAAAGCAATGATGAGTGTATCCGTTCAGCAGAGCGGCAGGGTAGACAAGGTGCTCTAAATAGCCCAGATCAAATTAGAGTATCGTTTAAATTTTTCAGTTTTATTTGGTGTAATGAGGCAAAAACTCTATCAAACCCCAGTTATGGATTAGCCGATAAAGTAAAGACATAAAAATAGATATTGTCTAGCTAGTCAAAAAGAAAATTATAAAAATTGGATCTATAGCCCTTTTTACAATAATCCGAACAGACCGTAATACGCTACTGGCCTGCTATAGCCATAAACACATATCTTATCGCATTCGGACTATTATAAAAAAGGCTATAAAAGTTCAATCTCACAAGTTGATGCACCAATGGATGTAAATGGTACAATAATGTTGCTTGACTTATTGATTAGAAAGGTTACGGGTCGAAAGTATATTTCTACAGTAGATCAGTCTATATCTCCACTAGAAGCAAAGGGCTATGCACTCAGTATTACAAAGGGATTTGAGAAAGTAGTAGAGCAAGCTGCATTAAAAAGTGGCATATCAATGCACCGGTTAAATATTGATTATATGGGAATGCAGAAAGAGATTACTAGAAAAGTCATGAGTGGTAAATTTAATGAAATTTCAGGGATTTTAAAATCGTATGTAGAGAAAGCGTGTCCTGGTGAAGAAGCTGGTAAATTAAGTCCGAAGAAATTTGAAAAGTTTATAGCTCAATTTAATAAGGGTCTGCTAAATCAATCAATAGAGCAGATATTACACAACAGAGATGGTACATTAGAAGTTGATGATGGAAAAAAACAGCAAATGAGTTTAGAACCTCAAAGTTATTTAAGTAATGCTTCTGTTCAAATCCATTCAAAAGTATCAACTTGTCTTTCTGAGATAGGAGTAACCAAGCTTAGAGGTAATCTCAATAGGTAAGTTATAATATAAGAGGTGGAGCTATAATATGCCAAGTAGTGGAAAGTTTAAAGTGAAAGTAGCAAAATTAGCCAAAATAATTAGGGAAACCAGTATCAAGTTTGATGGTCTTAATACTAAAATGGATGAAGTAGACATTAAATGCTAAGTGGTTAATGTGTTTTCCATATTGGACTTACAGCACGTAGCTTTGATATAGAAGTTTGGGTAACATTATGTGTACTAGACACAACTTAATCTGACAGATGAGAATTAACTGACAGAAGAATTGAGGTAGTTAAAACTAATATCAGTCTTTTGTTTAATGTTACTAATATTTTTCTGAAAAGCAATTTGTTTGCTATCAAGAAAAGTTTGCATAGGTGTTTTGCCATAGCAATATTTGCCTGAATGAGGCCTTGTCTCATTGTAAGAACGCAGCCAATGATCAACATCAATCTGCAGATCTTCCAAAGAACTGTAGATTTTCTTTCTAAAGATAATATTGTAACACTCATCTTGCATAGTTTTATGAAACCTCTCACATATGCCGTTAGTTTGTGGAGAATTGGCCTTAGTTCTTGAATGATCAATGTTTTCAATTCCCAAGTAAAGCTGATAAGCATGATTCTCTGGTTTGCCACAGTATTCTGTACCCCTATCAGTCAAAATGCGGGATAATGGCACATTTTGTCCATCAAAGAATGGTATGACTCTATCATTAAGAAGATCTGCGGCAGTGATTGCAGTTTTGTCTGTTTGCCATAGCAACCCTTGAATAGGTATCAATGAAAGTTTGCTGGTAGATCCTTCCTATACCTTTTATATTGCCTACATAATAAGTCTCTTGAGAACCCAAATAACCAGGATGCTCTGTTTCAATTTCACCATGTGCTTCCCTTTGTTCTTTCACTTTCTCTAAAGCTGCAAGTTGCTCTTCAATTAAAATTATGCCATCTTGTGCAACCTTCGCTTCAAGGGCTTTAAGTCTTTTTTTTTGAACGTTTCAATGTCGTTTCTTAGCCATACAACCACCTTCGGAAATTATTATACCTCTTTTTCTCAGCTCATTTGCAGCTCTTTGCTGTCCATATGCTGGAAATTCTATTGCAATATTTACTACTGCTCTTTCTATATCTTCGGAAACTCTGTTTGCAAATAGCGGTTTTTTCTTGCTGATTTCATGTAACGCCTCTTCTCCTCCATTTTCGTATAACTCCTTGAATCTATAAAACGTATCTCTTCATTACCTTGCACGCTTGAGATACATTCCCGAGCTGTTTTGCTAGCTCTAATAAACCTAGTTTTGGTTTTAATATTTTTGTTTGTATTGTATTCATTTCTAACACTCCTTTCTTTTATTATTTTATAACTTACTTTTTTAAAGTGTCAGATTAAATCTTGTTTAATACACATTATGATAGTAATTTATATAATTCTATGTGCAATCTTTATAGCCATTTTAGACAGTTCACTAGATTCTTAATTAGGGGATATGTCTAACTTAAAGAAGGTTTTCATAAATGTTAAAGTGAATAAGTAGGAATATTATGTTTTTTCCCTGAGTTGTAAAATTTCAGAATGAGAGAGACCGGTAATTTGAGCTATAACATCTATAGATACACCGGCCTTGAGTGAGTTTTTTGCAACTTCAATTTTACCTTCAATTTTACCTTCAACTTTACCTTTTTCATGGCCGATTTGGATGCCTTCTTGTCTACCTTCTTGTCTACCTTTATGAGTAGCATCATCAAGTTTTTGAGCAAGAATAGCTTTTTCTTTTTGCACGCTCAATATTCTTTCTTCATATGCGATCAAATCCTTTTCATTCCAGCGGAACCTGTCTAATTCATCATATGCTAGCTTTATTATCGGAGCTTCTGCTGCTATCTTTTTCAAATCTTCTTCAGTTGTATCTTCTGCGTATTTAAAAAAGAAACACCATCTCTCTGTAGTATTCTCTAACTGCTCTACCTTATTTTTTGTAAATTTAGGCAACTCAATAAAGACAAATTGTAGATCTTTCAAGTAATGCCCATTGGTTTTGATATCGCGTATATTATGAGTAGAAATATAGTCAACTTCTTCAGGTAGAAGGTTACAATTGGAAATAGCAATAAAGAAGACTTTCTGAAGATCAATGTAATTACCAGATTTATCTAATTGTCTTGAGTAAGCCTTAGCAGCATAAAGTTGAGCACGTTTTTCAAAGCCTTTATCACGAGCGAGCTGCATTTCGATGACAAATCTATTACCAATGGAGTCTTTGCAAAGAACATCAACAATACTTTGTTTGTCAGAGGCAATTTCAGGATCCATGATGGTACTAAGGAATTCAATTTCTATTATTTGATCAGAAGTAGAAAAGTCCAAGATATCGTTGAGGAAGTGAATGAGGATATTTTTATTCTTTTCAGAGCCAAATATTTTTTTAAAGCTAAGGTCGTTTTTTGGATCAAGAAATTTAGATAAAGCCATGAGAAAGTAAGATAAAAAACATTAATAATTATACACAATTGTGAAGAAATATTCAACTAAAATGCAAACATAGAAAGAAGCATCCCTTTTGTATATCTTTATTTGGTAGTATTAACCTGTATAATATTTATGGCGAATATCTCTCTAAGATACCAAATAGCACAAAAAGTAAGAAGCTGGAGGTTAAAACAAAAATATACCCTGAAAGATTTAGCAGGCAAAGCAAACATAAACTATCATACACTGCTAAGATATGAGCAAGGAACATGTGGCATTCCAATTGAAAAGTTAAAAATATTAGCAGGGGCATTATCAATTCCTATTAGAAATCTATTTCCCAAACGAAAGGTGCTAAGAGAAAATAGCTGTTTTGATAAAGCTAAGGAGCAAGCAATGTATAATCTAATGCAAAGATACATACAAATAGGAGAGCGAGAATTACGCAAGGTGGTTTATGCTTTGACCCAATCTATTCAAGCTGAAAAGGAAAGTAATATCAAAGCAGCAAGAATAAGAATTGCGAGGAATCTAGTTAAGGCGGGGTTTGATACTGAGATTATCTATCGAGCAACAGGCTTATCAGCTGAAGAATATGCTGATAAAGAGAGATACGAGCCAAACGGAGGACAAGAGATAAAAAAGTGGAGAATAATAAGGGGATATACTCAAGAAGAATTAGCAAAAAAGCTAGATGTAGGTCCCTCACAGATACATCACTATGAACAAGGTAGTGTTACTATTTTAAGTGAAAGGTTATGGGAAATAGCAAGAGAATTGTCAGTAGATGCTGAAGATCTAATAAAGGAGTACAAAGAAAGTGATTGCGAAGGAGAAAGTGAATTATTAAGTTTGGCAAGAGAATATAGAAAAATTGACAATCAGGAATTACGAGATGAGCTGGATACATGGGTAGAATTTTTATTGCAAAGAAAGCAAATTTACAAAGAGAAGATTAATAAAACAGAGGAAATGAAAGTTGCAAATAATTTACTTCAGTTAGGTTTTTCTACTGATGTTATTTCTAAAATAATTGATTAACAACAACCTTTTTACATAACTTGAAAATAAATATGTATTAATATCTTTACCTATTCATGAAAAAATAAGTAAAAAAGATTTAAAAATTGATTTGACTTCACTCGGAAGCTATGGCTCTATGCCAATGCTGATAAAAAACAGCAGTAAATAATTAAAAACAATTTGTTATTAACGAGGAGTATATTTTATGAATAATGGTAAAAAACTTACAGAAGAAATTGAGAGAGTACTACAAAGCGGAGGAGGAAGTGCTTTATTTGACCGTGAAATAGTGTCAGTGCTTTTAGGAGCAGTTCATGACAGAAAGCAAGCACAAGATGTTACTAAAACTCTAATGGATAATTGTCCAGGAATAGGAGAAATTTTAGGGCGAGAAATCGATGATCTGAAAATGATAGAAGGAATGACCGAACATGCAGCTGCAGCAATTGAATGTGTAAAAGAAGCTTATAAAAGAGCACTCAGAGAAGGATTAAAGAGAGGCCCAGTAATGGATAGCCAAGAAAAGCTGATAGAGTATGTAAGGGTAAACATAGGCTTTTCAGCAAAAGAAGCTGTTCAGATAATATATTTGGATAAACAGAACCGTTTGATAAGAGATGAAGTGTATTTTGGTACAATAGATGAAGTACACCTATCTGAAAGGAAAGTGGTAAAAAAGGCGTTATCAATGGAAGCAGCATCGATAATATTATCTCACAATCATCCAGGAGGGAGTTTAGAGCCATCAGAAGATGATAAGGTTATGACTAGAGAATTAGTATCAGCATGTCAAGGAGTGGGAATTGAGTTAGAGGATCACATTATTATGACAGACAAAGGATATTGCAGTTTTAAGGAAAGAGAGCTGTTATAAACCAAATTTCAATTGCTTGAGAAGTTTGGCTACCACACAGTAGCAAAAAAACTTAGTCAAGAATCTGGAGAGAGATATTGGAGAATTATAAAATATAAAAGATCTTTGTATAGTTTGTATATTAAGTTGTAGTTAAAGAATAAAAGTCCTGATAAAGCTATTCTTTTAGTATAAATAGTTGCAAGATATACAAGATCTTTTTATAATTTGCGTATTAAGTTAATTATAAAGCAATAAGTTGCTCTGTAGACTTGAATAACATGATTAATAGGAGGCTATATGACTACTAAAAAAACAGTATCATTTGATGATACAGATGGAAATACTTATGAGTTAATCATTGATTCTAAAAAGTTACCAAAAGGACTATATAGTGCTATTAGGCGTACTAGCAAAAAAAATCAGCAGCTTATACTTTTAGACGAGACTGATCCGAAAATATTTGATGATAAAAGTAGGTTTGAGAATCCTGAAGGTGTGCCTTCCCCTAGCGATGTTTCTGAAAAATCAATCAATCTTGGAGAAGGACGTGAGGTTTATAACAAAAAATCTTCAAATCGTCAAAATCCATTTATTCCATCTTTAAGCAAGATAGAGCTAAGTGCAAGTGAAAATGCAGAATTGAGGTGGTTTAAAAGTAGAGTGGTAAAGGCAAAAAGCGTAGAAGAACTGAACAAGACTATAGACCAAGCACTAAGTGCTGGAATCAGGATAAATGCGTATAGCGAAGGACAGAAGAGTTTTGCTGATACGGTGATATCGAAAATGCCTTCGATCAAATGCAAAGAAAATGAGAAGGAAGACATAATATGTGAATTGATGCTAAATGGAGCAATATTCAGTTACGATCTATTGCAGGATAAGGGAATAAGTGAAATGCATAACAAACTGTATCAAGAGGTTCGTCCACAGATAGATGAGTGGCTTAAAGAACTGAGAGAAATCGGTGAAAGTGCTATTGAAAATGAAGGAATCATAGAAGACGTGGAAATGGATAATCAGACGTTTTTTATGAAATTTTCTGAGAATAGTAAGGTAAATATTGCAAGAGTATTGGAAGGTACAAGAAATTTAGGGTTAACCACAGGAGAGGTAAAATTAGGAGGTGATGTAATAGAAGTAGGAAATAGTAAGGTTGAAGTTAGAAGTGAAAAAGAAGGTGAGAGGAATTACGTTGATGTGTCTGATAATAGTGCTTTTGAGATAACATTTCCTACAAGTATTGGTAGCCTAAAAATTGTAATATACCATAATAGAGATAAAGTAGAGGTCAGAGTAGCAGATAAAGAAATGTGGTCTGAGCTACAAAAAAAAGGGGAAACTATAGGAAAAGGGTGTTTTTTTGGAGGAATGACAGTCACAGAAGCAGTAGAAAAAGGAAGTTTTCCTAGGAGTGGCAAGTGGAGTAAAGATAAGGTTGAAAAGACAATTAGTAATAGCGAAACATTATCGTGGGTTGATAAGGTATGTGGAGGTAGTAAAGAAACTTCTCGGAAACTTTAAACGAAGGGAGGTTTTCTTCCCTTCTTACTTACAACCATAAAATTGAAAAAGGCTTTCTAACAGATGTTTATTTCGGTAAAATTGTTACGATATGGCAAATATCTCTATAAGATACAAAATAGCACAAAAAGTAAGAAGCTGGAGGCTAAAACAAAAGTATACCCTAAAAGATTTAGTAGAGAAAACAGGCATAAAATATCATACATTACTAAGATATGAGCAAGGAGCATGTGGCATTCCAACTAAAAAATTAAAAGTAATAGCGGAAGCATTATCAGTTCATGTTGGCAGCTTATTTCCTAGACAAAAAGTACTGAGAGAAAATTGTTCTTTTAACAAAGAATGGATGATAGCAAAAATAAAGGGACAAGAGTCATGCAAGTTGATTCGCGACTTGACTGGGTTTATTCAAGCTGAAGAGGAAAATAATGTAAAAGCTGCAAGGGTAAGCATGGCCAAGAACTTAGCGAAAGTAGGATTTGATAATGATATTATCTATCGGGCAACTGGTTTATCAACTGATGAATATGATGAGGAAAAAGGCTCTGAGCATTCAAACGAAGGACAAGAGATAAAAAAATGGAGAATAATAAGAGGGTATACTCAAGAAGAATTAGCAAAAAAGCTAGATATAGGACCCTCACAGATACATCACTATGAACAAGGGAGTGCTACCATTTTAAGTGAAAGATTATGGGAAATAGCAGAAAAGTTATCAGTTAATCCTGAAGATCTGATGAAGAAAGAAGAAGATAATTATAAAGCAGAAAACGAGCTATTAAGTTGGGTGAGAGAGTCTAAAAAGATTGACAATCAAGAATCACGAGATGAACTGGATATATGGGTAGAATTTTTATCGCAAAGAAAGCAAGTTTACAAAGAAAAGATTTACAAAGCGGAGGCAATAAAAGTTGCGAATAATTTACGTATGTTGGACGTTTCTATTGATGCTATTTCTAAAATAACAGATTTATCTATTGAGGAGCTTGAAAATTATGCTTTCAAAACTTAGCCTGGGTTAAAAACCTCAGTAGTTTACTGACTCAGAAATAATATATTAAGATATAAGTGAAAGTAGTTATATATTTAATACTCCCACTTCTATTCTAAAAACTTGTTTAGCTCTGCAGAATTTGACGTATCAAGATAAAACATCACAGAATTTATCTATCAGTTCCTGATTGTCCTCTATCATTGCCTTTGCCTCTTGCTGAAGAGATTTGATATTTTTTGATGTAATATTATCCATGTCAGGTGATGCTATTTTCAATTGCGATTGTATGCGTATATATTTATCAGCTATAACTTGATTAAGTTGATAGTTCACTGCATCTAAACTTGAAGAAAACATCACATGTATTAGTGGTTTTATCCAGCCTATTTTTCCCAATCTCTTTGAATTGGCTATGCTTCTATCTGTTCTGCCAGTACCTATCGATAACAGTAGAATATCATCATTTGGAAATAACCTCTTACCACTTGCATATGCACAAGCCGCTGGATTATTTGCAAATACTCCGCCATCCACTAATACCATTTCCTTTTGGTTGATTTTAAGATATTTAGGTGCAAAGTAAGTAGGTGCTGCAGTTGTAGATCGTAATGCATCTTTCAATTTGATAAAATTTCTATCTTCTCTCCAGCTTTTAAAGAAGAAGGGATAATTGTTCTTAATATCGTAGCTTGTAAGCATTAAATTATTTGTTGCATCTGCAAGAGTAGAATCACCAAAATATCTATTCAGAACGCATTCAATATTTTTGCATGAATACTGTGCACAATTTAGCCAGGAAAATATTGATCTTCTGAAAAATGAAGACTTAAAGATATGTGACCCGTCTTTCTGATAGAGATCAACTAAGTCGAGAGCAGAGTATTGTTTATTACATAATCCGGCAACGATAATACCACCTGTAGAAGTTCCGACCATTAAGTCAAACATTTGAGAGATTGGCTTTTTTGTTCTATACTCTATTTCAGCTAGAACAATAGCAGGTATAATACCTCTTATGCCTCCACCGTCGACTGAAAGAATATATTTGGCCATGTTTAGATATTTATTGATTTTTTTAACTTGTTTGCTTTTATCAGGTTGTGTTTCTTGTCCAAGTACTACTGTATGTTTCACTCCTAGAGAAAATTGCACCAATCTAATAATTGATTCTGTGGGTCATGCTAAAAAATCCGTGTTGGTTCAGGCATACCAATTTACCTCGAAGCCTATTGCTGAATCCTTGGTTCAAGCTAAAAAGCGTGGAGTTGATGTCATGGTTATTCTCGACGAATCGCAAGTTAGCTCAAAGTATAGTGTTATCAATGAGCTGTTTGAGCAAAAAATCCCAATTTGGGTAGACTTTAAACCAGCGATTGCTCATAGTAAAATAATGATTATTGATGATAACAAAATAATAACTGGCTCTTTTAATTTCACCTATGCAGCTGAATCAAGAAATGCTGAGAATCTACTGATTATAACAGGGGATCCTCAATTAGTTGAGCAATACATCGAAAACTGGAAGGATCGTCAATCTCAATCTGATCCTTATACACCAAAAGTAGAAGAATAATTACTTTAAATCAGCTTTAAGTTCATCCAATTCCTCAGAAAGATTTTTTACCCTTTCCTCAAGTACTAACACTTTTTCCATTAAACCATATTCAATGAGTTTATCGTGAAATTGTACCCTTGAGTCTAGCTTGGATAACCACCATATCAATGCTACGGTTTGGATTAATATGGTAATAATTACCGTAATTGGGATTTTTTGCTTTTTCATGTGAAAATATTAACTTGTTATGGATAGTTTTAGAAATTTATGTATAGATTATAGAAAACTTACAGCTTTAGTGATTACTTTTTGTTGATTCGTATTGATCCTCTGCTTTAGCAAGTAGCTTTATGATTTCTCTATATGTTTTGCCTTTGTTTTTATCATATCGCAATTCCACTACAGCCATATCTCTTGGTCTTCTTCCATCTCGATCTGTAGCTATAGGATTTGATCCTTTATCTAATAAGAATTTGACAATTTCTAAATGTCCATTATCTGCAGCATAATGTAGTGCTGTTCGCTTAAATTTATTGGCAGTATTTATATCAACATCCTTTTCTACTAAAAATTTTATAATTTCTAAACATCCTTTTTCTGCAGCATAATGCAATGCTTTTTCGCCAATATTTACATTATTTTGTATCAAGAGCTCGATATTTTCTAGGTCACAAGTTTCAGATGCAATCTCTAATTTAGTAATGCTATCTTTATATCTCTTTTCAGATAAGGAAATACATACGATTACAATACATACTGCTAGTGCTATTAATAAAATTAGTCTATTTTTATATATGATCGAATTTATGTTCATGTATTATATATTTATTTGGAATTAAATGACCATTTGCTTAAGTTTCACTTAAACAGCTTTGCTCACTGTTGCCTCTACTATAGTTTGATATCCTCTATTATTCAGAATATGTTCTGCCTTGCTAATTATCCATTCACCTTCAATTTCCTGACAAAATCCTGAAAGGCTGATCTTAGCTTCTGCAAATAATTCTGGATTACCAGGAACAGTTACATTTAAATTTGATGTACTACGTTTTAGTTGTTTTAACTTAGCTGCTGCTGCACTAATTGCTGATTCTGCGGTAGAGTAAAGCGTTTGCAGGGTATAACTTGGACCCTCATTTCCCACTTTCTCTTCTATAGTTTCTCCCTTTTCATAACTGTGCCATTTTGCAATAACAGATCCATATTTGTTACGCACATTAAAATTTACCTCCCAATTTATAATATCTTTAGGTGTTAA
Organism: Wolbachia endosymbiont of Oryzaephilus surinamensis; assembly: GCF_025617515.1. Lineage (NCBI taxonomy): Bacteria > Pseudomonadati > Pseudomonadota > Alphaproteobacteria > Rickettsiales > Anaplasmataceae > Wolbachia > Wolbachia endosymbiont of Oryzaephilus surinamensis. The sequence continues at coordinate 266,245 of NZ_CP092526.1, forward strand.
TACTGTTGTACCTAACATCTTTCCAGTCGCTGATCTTGCTTCTCCCTTTGGAATAAAAATTATATATCCTCCTGCTGGTTTTACTAGTGCATCATATTTTTTGCCTAATCCTTCCAAAAAACTCATGTCGCTTTCATCTGCTTGAATGGTATGTGGTATAAATATATTTTCAAATCTTTCAGCGACTTTACCTTCATACCCATGTTCTTGTGCTATTTCTTTAATCAAATCTTCCAAGGTAATGTCTTTCCATTCCTTTGATTTTCTTTCCTTTAATGATCCTCTTAAACTTGCAGCGTCACATTTTATTCTTAAAGTTTGTGGTGGACTTTGTATTGTAATTTGATTTGCCTTATATACCCCCATAGGTAATAAACCTGTTTCTTTATATCCTAGAAAAACCTGTAAATTACCCTTAAGTTCTAAAGCGCTAGAGTTATAACTAATATATATCTCAGCTTCGTCACTTGTAGTACCGGATCCATCAGTAACACGTAATAATATTAAACTCTTTTTTAAAACCTCTGTTACTGGGTTATTTTTTGCTACTATATCAAAGTCTGGCGTCATTCATCTAAAATATTTATGACAGATTCTTTCGATATTTTCTGAATTTTAGGAAGCTTAATTCTTAATCCAGCGGGCAAAAAGCTTGCGTATTCTGCAAGGCCTGGATTTTCAAGCAATACTTCCTCCACTGCTTCACTACTGTATCCATAATGTTTCCAGCAAATGTAATCCAACATTTCGTTTTCTTTCGTGTAATAATAAATCACTTACTGTAACTTTTTAACTTCAAAATAAACTCAACTTTTCTCGGTTTTCCATCAGGAAAAAATAATATCTGCTTTTCTTCTACATTAGTAATGACAAAATTTCCAAATACACTTCCTGAATTATCAACTAGAACGTGTGGTTCTTGAGTGTTACGTATATTTTTTAGCTGTTCTAAGCCATTACTCTGATAACGTGAATAAATCACTCCTGTTAAATCAATACATTCAATTCCTGAACCAATGTTTTGTAGCGACGTTTTTTCAATACATTCAATTGTATACCACCTTTTTTCTTTACTGTATCTTAGGCTTATTGGTTCAAGCTTACATTTTCCAAGCAACATCAATGTAACTCTTCAACTATATCAAAAAGTGCCCCACGTGCTTGTTCTCTAAATCGTTCTATTACTGCATCAGCAACGCTGCGGACATCTTCAGACTTAATGTTGATATTAAACGTTTGATAGAATGCTTGGTTATATACTTTAGATTCCCTATTTTCATATCTACTTTTCTTGAATGCTTTCTCAATTTCTTCTTGTTCTATAGCTCTTTTTTCTTCTATAACACCTTTAACTTTAAAACTCTCAAAATTGCCTTTACTATTTTCTGAAAATTGTTTAATAGCACTATTACTTGTCAATGGGTTTCCGTTACTGAAAATGCTATTTTTAGAAAGCTTATTAACAAAATTTCCATTATTTTCAAATTTTCTAATCGGGTTATTCTCAGCAAATATGCTACTAACTGTATTTCCCATCCATGAAAAAGCTTTTCCTATAGGTTCAATGAGTGATTTCCAAAAGCTAGAGAAAAAGTCTTTCACTTTTTGCCAGTTAGTTAGAACATAAGCTGCACCAGAAACAAGACTCGCTATTAAAAGTCCAATTGGGTTAGTCATTACAGCTAGTGTTATTGCTCTTAGCCCTGTTATTACTGCAGGGAAAACTATAGCTGATAAAAATGAAAATGTTGCCAATATCGTTGCTTTAAGACCAAAAATTGTACTTCCTAATAAAGTAATTCCATAGCCTACTCCCACTACTAAGACTTTCAAACTTATCAAAGCTGCTAAAGTACTCATGATTACTGTAGTTAAAGTTGGATATTTTTCTGCAAAAGAAGCTATACGCTCTGTTATTGCTTTCAAACTTCCAGCTACATAATTTAAAGTAGGCAACATCACTGACCCTAGATTCATTCCAGCTTCAAATACTGCATTTTTAAGTAATTGTAATTTATTAGCTGTAGTGTTTGCCCGATTTTCAAATTCTTTCTGCATTGAGGAGCGGTATTTTCCTTTATCAGCTACCTGTTCAATAGCTTTCTTATAAATGTCTAAGCTTCCTACTAAAAGAGCAATGTCATCTTGAAACCCAGCGCCAAATAGATTCATAAGAATACCGGCACGCTCTTGATCGTCTATTCTTTTTAAAGTTTCAAGGAATTGTAATATTGCCTCTTGAGGATTTTTTTTAATGGTTTGTTCGAGCTCTTCTATACTTGTTCCCATCTCATCTAATGCATCGTGAAATTCAGGACTTTGCTCTCTTGCAGTCTGTAGTTTACTAAGAAAGTTATTTATAGCAGTTGCTGCTTTTTCAGGTTGTTTACCTAAACTTATGAACGTACTTGCTAAGCTACTTGCTTGATCAACTTCTAAACCAAACTGTTTAGCATTACCACCAATTCTATTTAATGTAAGAACCACTTCTTGTGCTTTAGCAGCGGTATTGTCTGAGAGATGGTTTATTATGTTACCTACATTTTCCATACCATCAACTTTAATTCCATAGACGTTGGATATTTTCGCAATAGCATTACCAGCTTCTTCTGCCGACATATCAAACGCTGTGGTCATTTTGGCAACTACTGTTGTAAACTTAATAAGATCATTTTTGTCAATACCAAGTTGACCACCACTTGCAGCTATTTGTGCTAATTCTGCAGCTGACAAGGGTATCTCCCGAGATAATTTCTTTAACTCTTTAGCAAACTTTAATGCTTCATCTTTAGTGTCATTTTGCACAAATTTTACTACTTTCTTTACATCAGCCATAGCCGATTCAAAATCAACAGCAACTTTAATTGGCGCTGCAAGCGTTAGCCCTAGCCCAATAGTCTCTATAATTTGTGACTTAAAATGTGCTTTGCTTGCTAAAAAACTTTGGTGACTACGTATTGCAGACCCAAGCTTACCATACTTACCTTTTAGCACTTCAATAGAAGAACCAAGTTTATATTGATCACTTACTAATGACTTAATATTTCTTCCACTTTTTCTTACTGCTTCATTAAATGAATGCAAAGCATCTCTCTTTTTCAAATATGCTTCTTTTGCTTTTATTGCGGAGGTTTTGGCCTTGTCAAATTCTGCTTTTAAGGTTTTGCTCGGTTTCTCTATTGCCTTCATTTGTTTAGCTAAAGATTTTACTTGATCTTCAAAGCCCTTCCACGACCTCCTGCTAGTCAAAACATCATGACCCAACTGCTTAAATTTTGATACTGATTTTAAAGATGAGTCAAGCTTCCTTATGTTCTCACCAAGATAAGTAAGTTGATTACTACTGCCCTTTATTACAGTATTAAAACTGCCATCTAAAACAGCTCCTATTTTTATAGATAACGTTGACATTTAAGCTCCCTTGCTAATTTGCTCCATGAAATAAATTCACTAATCTCCATATCAAGAATGTGCTCAACTCCACCACCTATGATAGAGCCAAGCACTAGTATTTCTAATCTCAAGTTTTTTGGATAATTGGTGAAAAAAAATCCTTTAATACTTCTTGCATTTTTACATAATCAGCAATATCCAACTCTTCAATTGCTTCTTTTGCAACTGATGTCAGATTGGCAGTCAAAGTTACTTCCTTACTTAGATCACTACCATTAAGTCTCTCAATAGCTAAATAATCTCTAACTTTTGGACGTCTAATGGTAAGTTCTGAGACAGAAATTCCATCAACTGTTATTGGGTTATTAAGTTTTACTGTTGTCATACTTTCTCCTAAAAAATAAAATTCTAAAATCTTTTTAAAACTAAACCTAAATACCTAAAACCGTTTGCAGCAAGGCCATTTGATCAACACCATTTATCTTTCTAATCATATTTTCAGCATCGATTTCTATTAATTCATTACCACCTATCGTAAGTTTATAGTAATGGGCAGCTACAGTGCATTTGAGAGTGGCTTTTTCAGCAGGTTTCCAGCTGCCAAAATCAAATTCTCTGAATATGCCCCTAAGGTTGATTATTACTCCTTCAATATCATTGCTACCACTTCCTTGCATCCCTCCACGGAGCGTCAAAGCTACTGAATTCCCATTTATCAGCCCAAATAGCCGAAAGAGCTCTGTATCGTATTCAGAAAAAGTGAAATCTGCTTCAAGCTTTTCCATGCCCATGTCAATATTTATTGGGATATCCATACCACCAGCTCTATATTCTTCAGTTTTTATGGTAAGCTTTGGTAGGGTAATTTCATCTATTTTTCCTGCGTAACCCCGACCATCTACGAATACGTTAAAATTCTTTAAAATCTTCGGTAACATTTTTTCCTCTTTTTTATAATATTGTACCACTCACAAGATGTGACCTGAAAGTAATCTGTTCTGCTGGATATGGTGGTGTAAACTCAAAGTCAAAGTATACTTTTCCACTTGCAATGTTTGTTGGTGTATTGAGTTCTGGGGTTGCATAACATTTTCCGCTAATAATCGCCCCTTGTGCTTTTAAACTTGCCAGATAAGAATTCACCCCCTCAATTACATCATCTATATAAGTTTTGGTGATATTGCGATCAACTGCCCATAAATGAGCTCGAAGTAAACTATCATTGATTAAATCTGCAGTCCTTCTCACTGACAGAAAAGCCCATTTTGAGTCATTTGAACATGTTCTATTTCCCCAAAGCCTATAGCCGTTTTGATGAATTATCGTTGTTACTTCATTTTCATTTAAGTGGTTTGCTCTGCAATTTGTATTACCGAGCGTAAAATCAATAGGCCTGCTTGTGCCAACAATACCATTTATCTCTTTGTTTGAAGGTGAATGCCAAAATCCTTGCTCGCTATCTACTTTCGCTATTAAACCTGCTACAAATGGGCTAGATGGTAAAATTTCTTCTTTTCCTTCAATAAATACCTTAACCCATGGATCAACAATATAAACTCTTGAGCTGCCTACACTTTTTCTCCATTTTATTACTTCTTCATCATTGGTATTTGATCCATCTGCTACTATTATTGCTCTTAGCTTTTCTGCTATAGGAATTAAAGCGCTAACCACTGGATTTCCAGCATCTCCAGATAATTGATGAGTAAACTGAGGTGCAATTAGTATTCTTGGCGCAACATGAACTATGCTTTCACTACTGAGGAATGCCTCTATTCCCTGATATTCTCCGGTTTCTTTATCAACACCGCCAATTATATTCTTCAGCGTTTCTTCTTTTTTTAATTTTGGATCGCTGTTTTCACTTTCTTCAACTCGAATAACTACTATTGTTGCTCCCATTTGGGAAAATATTCCATTTACTGCAGAAGGTAAACTTCCACTCTTTCCAAGCCTTGCTGCTTCTTTTAAGCTTCCTGCTATCAGTACTGGTTTATTCAGTGGAAATTTTTGCTCATCAGCTTCAGGTGCAGTACCAATTACACCTATCACTGATGATTTAGCTGTACGTACTGATCTTGCCCCTGAGGTTACCTCTATAACATTTACTCCGTGTAAAAATTCTTCAGCCATTTCTTTGTATCTTTTGTTTAAAATCGTTTAGTAAGTTCTCTAGCTCATTTTTACTTTTGGCTTCTGCAATTTTCTTCTTGGTAATGTCTTCCAACTCTTCACATTTAATTATTTCTTTTACTGCTTTTTTTGCTTTTTCTTCAATTATTCTTGCCATTTCAATAACTGTAATACCACGGACTTTTGCTAATGGTTCTATAATTTCTTTATCCTTTTCATCTATAGATTCTGGTGCTGCTAGAATGCTTTTTGCGGCTTTTTCTTGTATTTGATACGATTTAGCTTTTTGGTGAGAATTTCCAGCGTATTCGTTAGTATAGTTATCATAATAAGCACGAAGATTAGAAAGTGCAGAAAACTTCGCATTTTGTAGTAACTCCAATTCAATATCTTCTTGACTCCGCTGAGCAATTTCTCCTCCTTCTGTTAACTGATAACTCTTTTGCCAGTCAAAATTCTTTGGCGCTTCATACCAATCATTTCCAATTGGCTTACTTTCAAGCGTTGTTGTTTCTACTTGTTTGTTATGTTCAAATCTAATATAAATTGGCATTGGTTTTCTCCGTTTTCTAGTATCAATTCCAAATTTTATGAGTGGCATCTAATCCTGGGCATTGCCAAGCTCTTAGCGTTCTCTCTACGTCCACCTCAAGTCCCGTGGTTAGAAAATTGCTGCGAAAATTATATATTCCCCACTGAATAAATTGACCATAGATTGTGCTATACGTGTGCTCACTTGCAAAGAACTCAGGTGTCTCACCAACTCTTTCACCTTCTGAGTGAAGATTAGATGACGTATAAAGTAACACTGCAACAGTTTTTCCTTCTGGAATGAGTATGTTACCTGATGCAATAAATTCAGGACTGTTAATTTCATGCTGGTAAATACGTGTCCAAGTAATTCTCGAAATCTCTGACTTCCTTGTATTAGTTTTATCAGGTGTACCTATAAATAATCCTGCTCCTCCATAATTAACTTCATCTTTATACCACATTGCAGATCCAACAAAGTTTAGAGTTTTACTTATATCTACATTGCTTGTGTTTTTTACGAATATTACTCCCAGTGCAGCATAAGGGTATTTCAGCATATTGAATTGCTCAGAAAATCCATCATACATAAATCTTGGGTATGATTCTCCATAGATAAATGTACCTTTGCTTCCCTCTAAAAAACTGAGTTGTCTTGGCCGATAAAAACTAACATAGCTTTCATATGTGTGAGTACCTGCTAGTAGTTGTAGCATATAGTCTGTTTTTGTTACATCACTACTCCACTGACCAAGCTCAGTTGTAAAAGTTCCGTGGCCAAAGTAATTATTTTTTCTACTTAGTACACCAAATAAAAAAGGTAATGCTCCAGGTTCAATCATATGACGATTTCTTACTTCTTTCATGATTGATGAGCCACTTGGTACATCATTAACAGTACGGAAGTTATTCACTAAACCTTTAAGACCATCTTTATGATCATTGCCAACACTGTTTATTGCTGCAATATTGGCATTCTTTCTCGTATCAAGTAGCGATAAATTTGTTGTTCCTTTTTCATCAATTCTCTTTAATAACTGCTTCTCTGATTCAGAGATCACTGCTAAAGAACTAGCTTTTTTATTATCCAGATCAGTTAAGTGTTTTTTTGCACTATCAAGAAGTTCTTTTAGCTTACCATCAGTCATCTGTACAATTTCAGAAACTGAACTTTTGCCGATTATTGATTCAAGTGCTTTAGCAAGATATGCTAATTGATCTGGTGTACTATTTGCCGCTAAATCCTTAAGTCTTTTTTGTAGTGCATCAATTATCTCTTTTACCTCAGTCATCTGCACAATGTCAGCAATAGCTTTTTTATCTGCTATCAATTCCAGCGATTTTGCAAGATATGCCAGTTGATCAGCCGTGCTATTTGCTGCTAAATCCTTTATCCTTTGGTATATTGCTTCTTTCATTCCCAAAAATTCAAAAAAGTTTCAAATCTAAATCGTTTAAAATTATTTTTTAGTTGATTATGCTCATCTTCTCTTTCGGTAATATCTTCATCTATTTTCTTAATTGTGGTACGGATACGAACAACATCTTGCACAGCAATGTTTTCTGGATGAGGCAAAGAATATCCTCTACTTGTTTTATCATCTGACATTCTGCTAAGTGATAATGATTCGTAGATTTTTGACTTTAGGGCGATAAACAACTGTTCCACTTAAAACCAATTTTATCCTTGTATCATTACCATTAAAATTTGATAGCACATGAGTTCTCTCTACCAAATTTTCTCCAATTGGTTTTCCTGATGTTAAATTTACTAATTGCCAATCCACGTTTTTTTGTACATATGCTTTAACATCTGCAGTGCCAGGTATTAGCGCATCATATGTTATGGTAATCTTAGTGTTAGCTCCTGCTGTAATACTTCTTGTAACATAATCTCCAGACTCTAAAAGATTACCTAGAACTAGCTGTAACCCTGGATATAGCACTGGACTTTTCTCTCGCCCTCCTTTTAGGCTTGCTTTTACCGTTAATTCCCCATTTATTCTTTCACGCAGTGCAAGCGGCAAATTATCAGACAAAAAGTTTTCTCTTCCCTCTTCATCTGTTAAGATAAATTCTACATTGGTATCAAATGCTACTTTTTCGACGTTCGTCAAAACAATTAAATCTGATACGTTATTTGCAGTAACCTTGCCAAGATCAATAATGTGAGAAACTTCGCTAAATTTTGCAGCCAAAAGCCGAAACGTTAAGTCTAAGTTCTGATGTGGAGTCCAAGTACTTGCGTTGCTAGATGAAAGTAATACTCCTACTTGATATGGCTGACTTGTTACCCAACGGCTATTTACTGCATCATATTTGCCAAGTTCTGCTATCTTTACTGCAGTACCAGGATCATCAGTAAGCAGTACTATTGCATACTCCTCTCCTGCATGGCAAAACACTGGTGGCCATTCTATACATGTTGCTGTGCCATCTATCTTTATATCTTTTGGCTCAATATAACTTTCAGCAATGACAGTCTGCGAGGGCATTCCCACTGCTGTTTCTCTAATCTGCACAACAACACGTTTTTTGCCGCTATTTGTGAACCATAAATCTAGACCCCCTATGTGTCTGCTCTCATTTAAAGTAAATGTTTGTGCTAAAGGATCAACTCTTCTTGCTGCGATAACTCTTCTTCTTTCCTCTATGGTAATTGTTTTTTTACCAGTATAAGTTGCTTCTCCATAACTTCCTTTATCCCCGTAAAATTGCACTAATTTAGTACCGGCTGGAATATTTGCTGGTACTTTCACCTTTCCCTTTAATTTTCCCTGATTGTTAGCTGTTAACATTTGGTTTTCCAGTTTTAAGTTATAGGTTGAATGTTTATTCCGTCAAATTTTATCTCTTTAAGCTTCTCACTTGGCTCAAAACCTTCGATCTCAAAATTCTGTACTGCTTCTCTCATAAATTCAGCTTCGTATGAAGTACTTGACAGCAGCTCTGTTGTTTCTTTAACATTAAATACTCTAGTTACTGGACTTTTCCAATTCGTGGTAACCTCCGTCCAGTGGTCTATATTTTTATTTAGAGTAATTTGTGCCGGAACTGGATCAAAAGCTTGATACGGATTAATTTTTTCTCCTTTAGTCTGTAAAAGCTGCTCCAGTACCGGTTCAAGTTCATATGGCAACAAATAAGTTTTTTCTCCTCCATCAATATCAGCAATCGTTACATCTATTGGTAAAATTAGTTCCTTATTTACTATTGCTGCAGACTGCGAAATTCCTTGATCACGCATATCATCATCAAAGAATGGGTCAACAAATACTCCTTTTTTGGTGGTAGGTTCTCTTGAATTTGCATCACTGCGTAGACGTTCCTGTGCAACCAGCGCATAAAGATCATTTATTCCCCTTTTCATTGCTTCAAGCTCATTCATCGGTATAGCATGAATAGCATTATTCACTATTTTTACCCCTTCTTTTTCTCCGTTTTTCCATGTTTGGTGAATGTAGCAGAGCAAAAGTTGTCCACTAGGTGCTTTAGGCATCGATGGTTGCCAAGGGTGAGCTATGCCTTTTATTCTTCTTATTGCGCCTTTTGCATCTATAGTAATTAAATCAAAGCGGGGCATTTTCCAGGTATAATCTATCAAAACCAAGCTGTTATCAACTGCTCCTTTTACTTTACACCCCTGCTCACTTATATCTTCAGGACTTACATGAGTGCGACAGCGGTAAGTTATTTGATAACTACTTCCAGGAGCTGGTTCTTTACCGGGTAATGACCAATCAACGTTTCCTGCGTTTAGTTTGTAATCTATACTGTTTTCATAAATAACATTGCCTTGTTTAGCTTGAATAAGCTCAAGTATTGCAGAATCAGGTATCGGATCAATGGCTCCTGAATATGAACCGTGAGTAACAGTAATGGTTTTTTGAACAGTTATATCTACTTTTTTAATTTCACTTATTGGAAAATCATTAACCTTCAGTTCCATTACTCTTTGGCTATTTGGCTGAAAAGTATGTGGTTCTGATTCAACTGATTTTATATCCGGATCTTCATCAAAAGAAACACGAATACTGTGAGGAAGTTCAATCTCATAGCCATCAACATGAGCTTTGCCCTCATTAATCACAAATATTTTTTTTCCTCCTTCTCCCTCTTCCTTTTGCAGGAACATTACTTCAAGACCATTTACGACATAGGAACCATTGGCTTCTTTGTCATAACGAGCAAGAGCAGTAGTTACTATATTTGCTTGTGGTGGCGGTGAATGTTCTATTAATACTCCATTTTCAATGTTATAAATTGGATAAAATTCTCCATTTACAGAAAAAGGGGAAGAAACACCTTCAGATTGATAACCCCAAATGGTAGAAACTTTAAGTCTTGCAGCTCCTACTTCCTGATAGTTTCTTGTACCAACTGCAGGATCACGAAGATTTTCGTCCTCAAGTTCTGTAATGGTAGATTCTACGTAATAAACACCTATACGCACTGTGGTACTCAGTGGAACAACAAACTCTTTTGCTTCTACTTTTCTAACTGCTCCACGAAGATAGATTTTTCCTCCTTCAAGTGTAACTTTACCAGTTTCTCTATCTATAATACAATTACTGCCTGTTATAACATCACCATCACGAAATATTGCATCACCTATGCCTTTAAGCTTAGAGAGAGCATACTCCTGAGTCTCGTTTAATTCTGCTGACTGTAGACCTCTTCCTGCCAGGAACAAACTTTTTTCGTACTCTTTGTCAGGATTAAAACGGTTATAATAGCTACTCAGTGTCATAGTTAAAAAGTCACTACAAATGAAAAAGTTTCCCGAGTTGCAGATGTTCTGATAAGTGGTACGGTGTGTTCTAAAACTAACAAAATTCCAGGATTTTCCACGTCTTTTGGCTCGAAATATCTCTGTCCTTCAGGTAATCCTTCTTTTATTTTAGTACCAACCATAACCCCTAATTCCCGTATAACTTGATTTGCTGCGTCCGTGAAATCGAAAGTAAATTTGAGATAGAGATACCGTCTTGCATGTCAATAAAAATGAGCTTAGATTTTGTTGATTCTTCTGATCTAAGTGTTTTTCTTTCAAAAAATAGACTATTGCCATATGTCAAAATGTTACAACAAAGGAAAAAGTTTCTCTTGTAGCTGCGGTTCTGATAAGTGGCACAGTGTGCTCTAAAACCAATAAAATCCCAGGATTTTCAATATCTTTAGGTTCAAAATATCTTTGCCCTGGTGGTAAAGCTTCTTTTACTTTGGTGCCAACCATAACTCCTAGCTCTTTGATTACTTGATTTGCTGCGTCCGTGAAATCGAAAGTAAATTTAAGGTACAAGTTATTAGTTGGTACATTTAAGGGCCTAAACCTTCCAGAAGGAGTTACAAGTTCTCCATTCTCATCACCTGTGCAGAAGAGAACTTCGTCTGCAGTACGTCTGCCAAGTTCATTCAAGAGCTTTATAGAATTTATAGGTTCAGGTGGTGTGCTTTCAGTATACTCTATGGTAACTGTACTATTCTCTACAATAGAGCTATTTTCCGTACGTTTTATTAGACCAGTACTACTATCAACTGTATAGTCAACACTTGGCTGATAAGTTGTTTGTCCGATAAAAACTTTTACGTCTTTAATGGGATGGTGATCTAGGGCTATTTCATCCTCAACAAAAACTTTTTCGACTTGATGACTACTTTCCCAATTGGCATCACCACTGCCCCAAGCAAGATGTATAGGCTGTTCTTTTATACTTGCTGCTATTGCTGCTCTTCCTGACTGTGTGAGTATTGACATGTTTGCCTCTCTTATTATATATATACCGGATTTCTCACAGGTTTTTCCGGGAAAAATGAAAATTTTTTTTGAAGTGCATTTTTATGCTTAAACATTCTTTTATCTTAAAAAACTAGAACTACTTTTTTCTTTCGAGAATACCGAGACAATGCTTTTTGACATATTGAAAATCAAAGCTCACAAACAGTTTCAAAAGATTCAGAATTTAACCATTTTATCGCTTCTTCTTTCAGCTTTACGTTTTTTCCTACTGCATCTTTCATAGCCCTCTCAATGACAGCAGACCATAGCTTTTCTTCGTCGTACCTCAAAATGGGATCCAGTCAATCTCAGCATTCTCCGGGGTAATAACCGTAGCAATCTTGTTTTTTTCTCCATATCGATCAGCTTCAACACCGACTTTTGCAGTAAACTCTAATCCGTTAAAATCAGCTATAGAGTTGATTTTTCTAGCAATAACTGCTTTTTCTGAAGTGTCATTTGAATGAATGTTCCGTGCTGACTCTAAAATACTTCTAAGCATAGAACGTCCAGATTCTCCCCAAGTATCTTCTCCTTCAACGCTTGCTTTGCCACTTTTAATACCAATTACTTGAAAAATCTTGCGTTTTGCGTATGGACCTTCAGTAACAATAAATTCAGCGTTTAAATAGATGCTGCCGGTAGCATAGCTTTTAGTGAACCAATTTTCATAACCTCCAGGCTTTATTGCCATTTTTACCTTGACTATTGTACCTTTTGGTATTAAATTACTTTGTAATTTTGCAGTATTAAAATCAGTTAAAAAATCTGATAACATATTGTCCTCCTATAAATTAAGTGAAAAAAAGAATCAACTCCATTGGTCTACAACCTTCCAACGACCATTTATCTTATCGACAAGCTTGCTTGCCACACGTTCACCATTTCGCAGCTCAAACACTATTTGACGGGTAGTGCTTTCTTCATCATGAGCAAACATCACCATGCCAGTGCTATAAAATCCACGTAAAGATCCAGCACCGCTTAGGCCTTGAAATGGATCTTCTTCCAGCATCTTTTTGGACAGTTTTTTTGTGTGGTGAGTGAGTATTATGCCCGAATCTGGATTGATAACATTTCTCAGTCTTTCAAGCGTTTTTTGCAAAAAGAATAGCATAGCGCTGTTGTCATTTTCATTACCATATTCACTTGAGTTGAAGATGTTGCGAAGAGGATCGACGGCGATAATATCAGGTTTGAAACGCTCTTTGACAACATTTTTAATTTCATCTATTTCTTCACTGGTAAAAGATAATTGCACTCTTGGCGTGATAATTAAGTTATTGGCAGCTATATTCAGAAGTTCCTCATCAAGCTGAAGTTGTTGCAACCGTTCTTTCATGTAGTCATATTCGATTTCAGTTTGCAGATAGAAAATTTTCATAGGTTTGCTTGGAGTCATACCCAAAAATGAAACTCCAGCAGCCACGTGGACAAGCCATGAAATTAGAAAATCACTCTTGCCAATCTTAGGTGGGCCACCCAGTACCAATAGACCTCTTTTAGTTAGAATCCTTGGTGCGATTATATCTTCTGGTATTGGCGATTGATCATCCAAGTATTCTTTTACACTGAAAAAGGGAATTTTTTGACCGATATTGAAAAAGCTTTGTTCCATAATAATTTCTCCAATTTTTAATTAAACAGCAAAGTTTTGGCTTTAATTTTCGCAAGTAATTTACCTAAATGCGGTTCTTCAACCATATCAAGGCAGCCACTTCGATCTTTAGCAGGGTATCCCCAAGTATTAATAGTCTGACAGACAAATGAACGTTTCTCTGTACCATCATCTTTCTTGATTCCAACCATGCTGATTACCTCATCAACTATCCCTGGAATCTCACTAGCAGTTTTAGCTCCTTCACATTGAGGTAGCCAAGTTGGACGATTGCAGTCATCGAGATATTGACCTAATGTGCCAACTATTATGATGTCTTTATCTCTGATATGTTGAAACTGATTGAGCCAAGCCATCATCTCTTGAGCAAGCAACCCATAAGCAGCTCTTTTATCTTCTTTTCCTGATCTATCAGAAAAAGCTTCAGGTTGCATCCTTGCCCATAATAGACATAAACGTGAAGCAACGGTTATACTATCTACAAAGATGCATCGGTATTTAGAAAACTCAGAGAAAAAAATCTTTGTACTTACCAGATACATGTTCATAGTGCTTTTGACTATATGCTTGATCAGATTTTAGTGCAGGGTTTGGCCCACCAATAAGACAAGCAATATCTCTGGCCTCATTCCAAGTGCGAATACTGATTGAATCTCCTTGCCAATCTTGAACAGCAAGAAGTCCTGCTTCAAAATCAAGACAAAGTGTTGGTTCATTTATGGTCTTTAAGAGACTAGTTTTACCTATACCATAAGGACCAAAGATTACTATCTTTACACCTGTGACCATTTTTGTCCTTTCTTTGCTGTTTATTATTTTCATATTTTCCCCCTATAGTTAGAAATCTCGTTTTAGGTATGTTTTTAGGTGGGAAAACTCTTTGCGTAATTTGTTAATTGTGTCGTAGAGAGTTGATTTTGGTATACCAGTCCTTCTGGAAATTTCACAAATGCTGTGATCTTCTGCCAATAGTTTACATATTTTTCTTAACTCTCGAGGTAACTTTGCAATTGCCTCATTTACATCAATCCGTACCGCGGAGCTATATTCAAGACTTTCATCACTCTCTTCGTGTAAAGTTTCATCAACAAAATTAATGGTACGTTTTTTACATAGTTCTTTTTCTTTTAAATTAAGAGCACGGCATTTAACGTACTGTTTTATAAAATGCCCTTCAAGTTCATTAAGGCCAGGCAAACAGTCAAGTAAAAGATCTTGCTCAACATCTTCAATGTCTTTATAAGCAAAAGCTTTTCCTCTCTTCAGAAGTTTAGCATAGTGTCGTATGTGTTTAACAACTTTTGGGTTAATACCAGTATAGGAATTTTTAGAATGCATATTTTCTCCCTCTAATTAAGAAATGATTAAAGTGTTAATAATTTAATTGTGATAAACCCAAGTATTTGGATTTTCTACAGGAATTACGCTGCCATAGTGTGGTGACTTGTAGTGTGTGGGTAGTAATCTGTGATAGACTGTAACCTTTTTATTCTTCTCTGGATCAAATATTTTTTGCCCAAATTCCATACCTTCAACGCAAAGTACTCCGTATTTGTTTCTTGCAGCGTTTTTGCCTTCTTTGTTGAATTTAACGTAGCCTTTGGTAGCAAGAACATCGAGACGATCACGAATAGAATGTGTACTGCCGAGACCTTCTTTATTTTCAAATGCCTGACAAAACTGATTAATTGTATAAGCATGACCCTTACGTCCTTCTGCACATATTAAGTCCAAGATGATGTCATATCTACGAGAACGTTCGGCATCTAGTTTTTCACCATAATCTTTATTCACTAGCCTATGTGACTCTGGATCAATCTCATACCAATGGTCATTAACTTTATCAACGCATTTTGGTGAAATAGAATGACCGTTGCGTAACTCAAATATCAATTGACGATTGCTGTTTTTCTCATCTGGCCTAAACATGACCATTCCAGTAGTATAAAATCCCCTCAGACTACTTGCGCCACTAAAGCTTTGAAATGGATCTTCTTCCAATAACTTCTTTGGCATTTTTTTTGTATGATGCACTAAAATTACTCCAGCATCTGGATTGATTAGAGAACGCAGTTTTTCAACTCTCTCCTGGAGAAAGAAAATCATGGCATTATTATCATTCTCACTACCATGTTCATCAGCATCAAAGATATTACGCAATGGATCAATGGCAATGACATCAACTGTACTTGGATCAAAGATCTTTTCTGCTTCAGTGACAATGTCTTTAATGCCGTCTTCATTTAAAAGCAGCCTTGTTTGTGGTGTAATAGCTAAATTACAGGAAACTAATTTACGAACCTCCAGATCAAGTTTAAGTTGTTTCATGCGCTCACACATGTAGAAATAACCAACCTCTGTTTGAAGATAAAGAATTCGTAAAGGTTTAGTAGGTGACATGCTAAGAAATGATTTTCCTGCAGCCATATATGTAAGCCATGAGATGAGAAAATCGCTTTTACCAACCTTCGGAGCTCCACCAAATACTAAAAGACCACCTGGGGTTAAAACTCTTGGCTCAATAATATCACCTGGTCCAGAAGATTTCTCGTTTAAGTATTGATCTGCAAGAAAGAAGGTAACGTTTTTTCTACATGGTATGCGAACAGTTGTAGCTAAAAACTTTTCAACATCTATTCCTTCTTGAATACAATCAGCAGCATCCCAGCCCTTTGGTTTATCTTGAGGAATCTTAAGCGTAACAAGTGATGCAACACCAAGTTCTAAAAGTTTCTTTTCAGCGTTTTTGGCATATTTATTGCCTGCTTCATCATTGTCTGGCCAAATGATAATATGTTTACCTTTTAGTAAAGTCCAATCTGTTTTCTCAATAGGTGCATTTGCCCCAAACATTGTTGTTGTTGCCGTTATGCCTTTATTTATTAAACTTTCAGCACATTTTTCACCTTCAACGAAAACAATTTTGTCAGATTTAATTATACCTGGAATATTATATAAAGGTCTTGGGTTTGGTGCAGTACTACTTGAGTTTTTTACATCAAAACAGCTATATCGTTTTCTTCCTGCAGCATCATAATAACGATAAATTTTAGCTATTACTTGGTTGTTTTCATCGTGGTAATCCCAATGTATTTCTGATTGATTTAAGTATTCCAACTGATTTGGTTGAAATGTTGAACGGCCAAGCCATTTTTCTATATCTTCTATGGTATCAAGAAACTTCGTCTTGCCAGTAACATCCCGCCAGAGATCAAAGATGTCACCACCGTCGCTCGTGGCAAAATCAACCCATAATCCAGCTTTTTCTCCTCTTATTTCTACTACTAAGCTTTTTCCCCTATCTCCTCTAATATTACCAACATAGAACTTACCCCCGTGGAAAGTACCATTTGGTAATAAGTAGGATAAAGATGATTCTATTCTTGAGAGTAGTTCTGCTTTTACTTCTGCTGCTCTTTCAAATAAAGCTTGCTTATCATGCATATTGTTTTCTCCTGTTAAAATAAGCTATGTTTGTTGACAAAATGTCTTTTTTTCAGCTACATAGCTCATGATGATGTTCTTAAAGGCTGGTAATTTAAAATACAGTCATAAATGGGTAGAGAGATGTCTCTGTACCTTTTACTATAGTAATACCGGATTTCTCATAGATTTTTCCGGAAGAGTGGAGAAGTTTTTTTTCAAGCGTAAGTTGAAACTGTCCATATTTACTCCAAATATTTGCAATTCAGAAGACCAGGTTTGCTAGGTCTTACTATAGTAAGTTCGACAAAATTACAAAAACTGTTCACTTTTTTAAAAAATTTTGCACAACTCCGCTTTCATACTCCACTAAATGACCTCTTTTTTAAAGACTAGAAATGTAGTCCGAAATATGAATTGCTCTAAATTTTTTTTCATTACGATTTTTCTATTAAACTTTAATAGAGCTTAACGTGTTTACAATATACCCAGGGGAGAGATTTTCCGTCTATAAGAAGTAGCCATAAAAATGCTGTATTAGTAAAACTATTCATAATAATTATTTGTGAATTAAGCACTTTAGATTCGAGATTACATAGACTTTTGGCAGTTTAAGCCATTTTAGATTATAAAATGAAATCTCATTAAGCTGAGAAGTGGGCTACTGTAGAGGAGTTTAACATAATTTAAGGTTACAAGTCAAGCAAACTACTATAATATCATAAAAGGTTGCTCCTTGGCTGATTTTGAGTGTTTCTTAGTTTAGAGAAAAAACCTATTATTATAAATAATAAAAATAAGGTATATGATAATACCCTATTTATATTTTATATTTTTCATTCTTATTTATTCTTTAATTTTTTAACCCTTATAGATAGCTCTCTAAAAAAAGGATTTGAGACAGGAAAGGTTAAATTCTTTTTAAAAAATTTTCTTTACAAGGCATGAAAATCGTGTTAAACTTATACATAAGTTTCTTTTGTGATGGTAAGACTACTAAAAATACCTTTTAGTTGAGTTTAGAGTTGTTTTATAAGCGATCTTTAATCAGGTGGCTACTTGCTTTACTTAAAAATTGTAGCTAGCTTTAAAACGTAGGTTTTCTCCTTTAGTTATTAAATTTCTGTTTTACTTATAATATAAATGTCCTAACAATTAAATTAAAATATGTATTCCGTTCAAGATTTCAGCCAATTTGGGAGTATTCCGGAAAAAGAGGATACGATTTGTTTGTTCTTTAAGCATAGGTGTCTAAAATTGCAGAAATGGATCATTTTTTTCTATTGAGCTTTTTCTGCATCTAAAGTTTATGTACCGCTTAAAATGGAGACAAAGATCAAAATTTATTTATTTACGTCTCCAATTTTATCATGTATGATAGAGATAAAGATTTATGTTTCCACTATTTATTGGCAGGTAGGGCTTTCTAAAGGGTGGGGACAATTTTTCACCCCCCTTGAAATTAAAACAAAAGGTGGTAGACAAGATGTCAAACACAGATAGCTCAACTACAAGCTGGTTTTTGTTGTAGTTATTTTCTCACTTTCTTTACTTGCTTTAATTAATTCATCAAAATCAGATTCATGTCTGTACAACTCTGGTATTCTCCTTCAGCTAGGGCTTTTGCAACTTCAGCACTCAGCATCTTTAAGCACTTCATAATCATTGAACAATAAAAATGCATCCAACTTTTCAACCCAATTCTGCATTTTTATTAGCCGATGCTTTCTTGCTTGAAGTTCCGCATAATCTAGGAAACAATATGCACTCAACTCTTTTTCAGTCAAGTAGTTTTTTGCAATCACTCTTATGAATTTTGTTGCCAGGACCATCTTTCCATGTAGTTAGCCCCATATTTGGTTTTTTGTGGTCAACTCGATAGCTCTGCTGCAGTCAGGCCATAAATCGCCCAATATAATTTATTCTGTACTTTTGCATAAAATTGTTTTGTTATTTCTGAATTTGGATCATAGTCTGCAGAGCATTCAGCATAAATGTCTGTAATCTTCTGGTAAAATCTGCGTTCGGATGCTCGTATTTCCCTGATTTTTTCAAGTAACTCATTGAAGTAGTCTTTACCGAACTTCCTTCCGTTTTTTAATCGTTCGCTATCTAATGCAAATCCTTTGATGATGAAATCTCTCAAAATTTTTGTAGCCCATACTCTGAAAGATGTAGCCTTTTTAGAATTAACTCGATAACCAATAGCTATCCAAATTATAAAATTGTGTAGGGTACTGTTTACCATCTTCAGCAGTATTCCGGAAAATCCGGATAACTGAATCTTTATCTAACTCTTGACTAGCAAATATGTTCTGTAAATGCTCACTAATTGTTCTAATATTAACATCAAACAACTCCGCCATTCTTTTTTGTGTAAGCCAAATGTTTTCATCTCGATACAAAACATCAATTCTTACGTCTCCATCTGGAGTTGTATATAATAAAATTTCGTTTTCATTTATTATCATATCTACTCTACCTTACTTCAAGTAGCATATAGGTTATTTGTAAAAAAGACAAGCAACTGTCAAACTCTAAAAATAGAGAACTATCTACTTTATTCTTTAGCTGGTAAGCAGTTTTTAAATTGTTTTCACTTTTTTTCAAAAAATCCCGGAAAAAGTAGTAAGAAATCCGGTATATATATAATAGAAGGGCATTGTTTCAACGAGGTTAGTTTACCTCAATACGCTTCAAACACAAAGAAAATGTCAATCCTAACACTCGATCTCGGCAAACAAACGGGCTGGGCAATTCTTACAGATGGAGTAATTGAAAGTGGAAGCAAAAGCTTTCATGGTAGTCGTTTCAGTGGAGGCGGAATGTGCTTCTTAAACTTTCGTAATTGGCTTAATTCTTTGAAGGACATTTCTGCAGTGTATTTTGAGGAAGTAAGAAGACATCTAGGAACTGATGCAGCTCATTGCTACGGAGGTTTCTTGGCGCATTTGACTGCTTGGTGTGAAGAACCATCATGTGCCATACAAAGGTGTTCCTGTAAAGACTATAAAGCGCTTTATAACAGGCAAAGGCAATGCAAGTAAGAGTGAAGTTATTGAAGCGGTACGTGAAAAAGGTTTTTCACCTAGAGATGATAATGAGGCAGATGCTTTGGCATTAATGTTCTACATTAGTAAAGATATTAACAAGACGAAAAATCCATAAAAAGTGGGTCCTTTCGGCCATACTGGCGGGTTTGGTGGTGCTGACCCCAGGCCTTCTTTAGCGTCAGAGATATTTTGAATATTAACTTTTTAATTATTAAGATATGAATTTAGCAATCCACTACTATCCTGTTGAAAATCTAGTCGAATATGAGCGTAATCCACGTAAGAATGATGACGTAGTAAATAGAATGTGTGCTTCTATTCGGGAATTTGGCTTTCGTATACCAATAGTTGCAAAAAGCGATGGAACTGTGGTTGATGGTCATTTAAGACTTAAAGCAGCAAGAAAACTTGGTATGGAAAGTATTCCAGTGGTCTTAAGTGATAATTTAAATGAACCACAAACTAAAGCTTTTCGGTTACTGGCAAATCAATCAGCTAATTGGGCAAAGTGGGATGATGAGCTTTTGAAGGTGGAAATTCAAGAGTTAGAAGATTTGCAGTTTGACCTTAAAATGACTGGATTTGAGCTAGAAAAAGTTCAACGTTTTCTCGATGATTTTGATGGTGAAAAAGAAGATCTTTCTGACTTAGCTGGTGATGATAAAAAAGTAGAAGTAACAAAACCAGGGAATTTATGGATTTTAGGTGATCATAGAATCTATTGTGGTGATAGCTCTGTAGTTGAATCATATAAAGCGCTGTTAGATGATAAAATGGCAGACATTACTGTTTGTGATCCTCCGTATAATGTTGATTATGGTAGTAGCCAAGGCAAAAAGATATTAAACGACAATCAAGGTGAAAAATACGAACTTTTTCTGTATGACATTTGTACTCATATTTTAGCATATACGAAAGGTGCAATTTACATCTGCATATCATCATCAGAGTTTTCAACGTTGCAAAAAGTATTTGAGGAAGCAGGAGGAAAATGGTCGACATTCATCATTTGGGCAAAGAATCACTTTACGCTAGGAAGATCTGATTATCAGAGACAATATGAAGCAATGCTCTATGGATGGAAAAGCGGCAATAAACGTGAGTGGCATGGTGGTAGAAATCAAAGTGATCTGTGGTTTTATGATAAGCCAACACACAACTCACTGCATCCAACAATGAAGCCAGTAGAGCTAATGGAGAGAGCAATAGTAAACAGCAGTAGACCAGGAGACATAGTTCTTGATCCATTTAGCGGTTCTGGCAGCACACTGATTGCATGTGAGAGAACAGGAAGAATTTGTAGGACAATAGAGCTAGATTCAAAATTTGTAGATGTAACCATAAAACGTTGGCAAGTGTACACAGGTAGGGAAGCAATTCTTTCTGGTACTGGTAAAACTTTTGCAGAAATTCAAGAAGAAAATTCGTAAAAAGGAGCAAAAAGAGAGGAGGAAAAGAGTGGAAAAAATCACACAAACGGAATGGGCAAGAGAGATAGGAGTTTCAAAGCAATATGTCTGTTATTTAGTAAAAAAAGGAATAATTGAGTTGGAGAATGGTTTGGTAAATAGAGAACAAGCAAATGAAGCAGTGGCAGCAATACGAGATCCAAGTCAGCCACTGAGGAGGAAAAATCCAGAAAACGAAAATACAAGTAACCTCTCCACAATGTTGCTAAAAACGCGAATAAAAAATGAGATGGAACGTGGCAAATTGCTTGAGGCAAAAGCAAAAGCTGAGATAGGAGAACTTGTAGCAGTAGAAGAAGTAAAAAGTGAGGCATTTAACGTAGCAAGAGTTGTCCGTAATAATTTGCTTAATATTCCAAATAGAGTTTCAGCACTGCTTGCATCACTGAGTGACACTGAAAAGATTCATATGGCGCTAACCGAAGAGATTACAAACTCATTACAAGAATTATCTAATATTAAGTTTTAAATAATGTCTGCTAACTTAAGTTTAGAATTAATAAAGTGTCTCATTAATCAGCAAGGAGTGGATGTAAATGTTAGAGGATTAAATGGAAAGACACCGCTACATTATGCAGTAGAAATTAACGAGCTTAGTATGGTTGCGCTCTTACTAAATAGGAAAAATATTAATCCACTGATCACTGATGATGATGGTAAAAGTGCGCTCTCTTGTGCAAGAGAAGAGATATTACAAGCACTAATCAATCACAAATATGGATTGGAGAAAGATAGCTTACTTCATTTAGCTGCGATGTTGAATGAAGCAAATGCTGTAAGGTTTTTACTCAACAAAGGAGTTAATGTTAATGAGCAGAATGCTTTACTACATACACCGTTACATTTAGCGGCAGGAGCTGGACATGAAGGGATAGTAGAAATTTTAATTAGAGAAGGAAATGCGGATAAAGATGTTCTTGACGTGAGAAATCATGCAGCAATGCATTATGCAGTAAACAACAAGAAGCTAGAAGTAGTAAAATTACTTTCAAATCTTGGTGCGAATGTCAATATAGCTGGTAGCGGCAGAAATGCAATGAAATTATCTCCTTTGCACGTAGCTATAAGTGGCAGTAATTACGACGAAAGAGACTTATGTTTAGATATTGTAAGATGCTTAATAAATGTTCCTAATGCTGGAGTTAATTTACAAGACTATGAAAATAAAACACCACTACATTACGCTGAAAGACTTAAAACAGTAGAAGTATTACTAACCCGAGAGGATATAGATCCTTTGATTAAAGATGATAATGGCAAGACACCATTTTGTTATGCGAAAGAAGAGAACAAATCTGAAGTAGTAAAAGCTTTAATAAGTAATAGGTATGGAGTAGAGAAGAACAATTTACTTCACTTAGCAGCAAAAAAAGGATATGGGGAGATTCTAGGGGCGATTTTAAAAGAAGGAGTTGAAGTAGATGTTTTAAACGATCAAGGAGAATCAGCAGTATATCTTGCTGCAATAAATAGGCATTTTAATATAGTAAAATTACTGCTAAAGAAAAGAGCAGATGCTACAGATGTTTTTGAGTACGCAATAACAACAAATAACGTAAAACTGGTAAAGTTACTAAACAAGGAAAAGGATATAGTTTTATTTGGAAAAAATGACAACTTTCCAACATTTCATTTATTGAGCAATAAATATTTTGAAGAAAGAAAAATAGCAGATAAAAAAATAAAGAAATATACCAATATCATCTGTGTCACTATAACAATATGCGCAATAGCGATAGTAGGAATTTACCCTAACATTATAGCTGCGGTAATGGTGGGAATAGTTGCACTCATAGCTGCAATAATAATGAGTAATTTAATTCAGAAGTATATAGAAGAAGCGCTTGAAAAGAAAATGTTTATTGAACTCGAAAGTGAGAAAACAAGTAGTCCTAATTTAAGTGATGTGGAAATATCATCTAATGATGGTGAAGAGCTAGAAATATGATATACGCCACATCTTTTTCTGAAGGTTTAAAACCAGATCCGCAACTTAAGGTGTCAGAGTGGGCGAATGAGTATCGAGTTTTAGCAGCAACTGCAGCATCAGAGCCAGGTAAATGGAGAACGGAAAGAACTCCTTATTTAAAAGAAATCATGGATTCACTTTCTCCGTCCTCACCAGCAGAAAAAGTAGTATTCATGAAAGGAGCGCAGATTGGGGGAACAGAAGCTGGTAACAATTGGATAGGCTATATCATCGATCAAACACCAGGTCCAATGTTAGTTGTGCAGCCAACAGTTGAAATGGGAAAGCGTTGGTCGAAGGGAAGATTTGCACCGTTAATAGAGAGTACACCATGTTTAAAAAGTAAAGTAAAAGACCCAAGGTCAAGAGACTCAGGCAATACTGTACAAAGTAAGGAATTTCCAGGTGGAATAGTAGTAATAACTGGAGCAAATAGCAGTGTAGGCCTCCGATCTATGCCAGTAAAATATCTCTTTCTTGATGAAATAGATGCCTATCCAGGAGACTCAGGTGGAGAAGGAGATCCAGTTTTACTCAGCATAGCTCGTACCAATACATTTGCACGGCGAAAGATTTTTTTAGTATCAACACCAACGATTCATGGAATAAGCAGAATTGAGAAAGAATTTGAAGCAACAGATAAGAGATATTTTTTTGTTCCCTGTCCGCGTTGTAGTTACTATCAAGTTCTAAAATGGTCACAAATAAAATGGGAAAATAACGACTCAAGAACAGCACATTATGTCTGCACTGAATGTAGCGGCAAAATAGAAAATCATCAAAAGACAGAGATGCTTGAGCGTGGAGAATGGAGACCTACTAATAGAGTAAAAGGTGAGAAAAAAGGATTTCATCTTTCAAGTCTTTATAGTCCAGTTGGCTGGTATAGTTGGCAACAAGCAGTAGAAGATTTTCTACATGCAAAAGAAAGTGAACAATTACTGAAGGTTTGGATAAATACTACGCTTGGAGAAACTTGGGTAGATAAAGGAGAAGTACCTGATTGGAAGCAATTATTTAACAGGAGAGAATTTTTTCAGATTGGCACAGTACCAAAAGGCGAAGTAGTTCTCACAGCAGGAGTAGATGTCCAAAAAGATCGTTTAGAAGTAGAAGTTGTAGCATGGGGAAAAAGCCGTGAAAATTGGTCAATAGATTATCGAGTATTTGAAGGAGATACTGGGAGTAGAGAAGTATGGGGAAAGCTTTCAGAGTTACTCAATCATCATTTTGTCGGTGAAAATGGGCTTGAATATATGATAAGCATGATGGCAGTAGATGCTGGATATGCAACGCAAGAAGTATACAACTGGGTAAGAGGTCATCAAGGATCTGGAAGAGTAATGGCAGTGAAAGGTGTAAATAAAGCCCTAGTACCACTTAGCAGCCCAAGTAGAGTAGATATAACAGTTGGTGGTCAAAAGCTAAAGAGAGGAATAAAGCTCTGGCCAGTAGGAGTATCAATATTAAAGTCAGAACTTTTTCAATTACTTAATGTTTTAAAAGAAGAAGAGAAAGTGCCAGCAGGATACTGTCATTTTCCTGAGTATGCACCTGAATATTTTAAGCAGCTAACGGCAGAGCAATTAGTCAGCAAGGTAGTAAAAGGATACACCAAACAGGAGTGGCAAAAGGTAAGAGACAGAAATGAAGTACTAGATTGCCGAATTTATGCGAGAGCAGCATCAATAGCACTGGGAATAGACAGATGGCCAGAGAGTAAATGGAATAGTTTGAGTGGAAAAATGGAAAGTAAAAAGCCTAAAAAAGTGAGGCAAAGTAAATGGTTGAATGAGAAGTAAAATGTACAATCAAGAATATTTAAGTCAAGTCGAAGAAGCGATAAAGAAGCTGCAAAACGGAGAGCGAGTAGTATCAATTGCATATGGTGACCGTGTTGTGAGATATGCTGAAGTTCAGATAAAGGATCTACTGAGCTTAAGACAACGTATTAAAGCTGAACTGAAAACCGTAGCCAAAAGAAAGATTATTTTTTCAACGAGTAAAGGAATTTTATAAATGCTACTAAAAACCTTCAAACAATTATTCAACAAGCCAAAAATCAAAAGTTCAGCGTGGGATGCAGCAGGTTCAGGAAGAAGATTTTTTCACTTTCAACCAGAGTTAGGAAGTATAAACAATTTGCTGTCTCAAAACCTTGAAACTTTACGTAGTAGATCACGTGATATGGTGAGAAAAAATCCATATGCAGCAAATATCATTGATACAATAGTGAGTAATTCTATTGGAACAGGAATAAAACCACAATCAAAAGCAAGAGATGGAGAATTTCGAAAGAAGGTGCAAGAATTATGGCTAAAATGGACAGATGAAGCAGATAGCTGTGGAATAAGTGATTTTTATGGATTACAAGCTCTGGTATGCAGAAGTATGATAGAGGGTGGAGAATGTTTTGTAAGATTAAGAACGAGAAAGCTGGAAGATAGATTTTCTGTGCCATTACAACTGCAAGTACTTGAGTCTGAACATTTAGACAATAAAACAAATCAAACTTTAGGAAATGGTAATGTAATAAGAAACGGGATTGAGTTCAATAGACTTGGGCAAAGAGAAGCATATTACCTATTTAAAGAACACCCTGGTGAAAATACCTTTGGAGAGTCAGTAAGAGTGCCAGCAAACGATGTTTTACATATCTATAAACCATTAAGACCTGGGCAAGTTAGAGGAGAGCCATGGCTTTCAAGTATACTGCTAAAGCTCTATGAACTTGATCAATATGATGATGCAGAATTAGTGAGAAAAAAGACAGCAGCGATGTTTGCAGGGTTTATTACGAGACTTGATCCTGAGGCAAATATTTTAGGAGAAGGTGAAAGTAATGAGCAAGGAGTAGCACTATCTGGATTGGAACCTGGAACAATGCAGCTTTTAGACCCAGGAGAAGACATAAAATTTTCAGAACCGTCAGATGTTGGAGGAAGTTATGAAGCGTTTATAAGACAGCAACTCAGGGCAATAGCGATTGGTACAGGGATAACATATGAGCAGCTAACAGGAGATTTAACAGGCGTTAATTATTCATCAATCAGAGCGGGATTAATAGAGTTTCGTCGTCGATGCGCTATGCTGCAACATAACATTATGGTATTCCAATTTTGTAGACCAGTATGGAGTAGATGGCTAGAGTTAGCAGTACTTTGTGGAGAACTCCGTATAGATGAAAAAGTGGCAAAAGCAGCGAAAGAAGAAGTAAAATGGATACCACAGGGATTTGATTGGGTGGATCCACTGAAAGATCAACAAGCACAACAGATGGCAGTAAGAAATGGCTTCAAGAGTCGCTCAGAAGTTGTTTCAGAATTGGGTTACGATGTTGAAGAAATTGATCAAGAGATTGCCGAAGATCAAAAGCGAGCTGATTCTTTTGGACTTTGTTTCGATTCTGACATTAATCATAAAAGGGAAGGAAGGTGATGTGGATAAATAAACCAGTAATGGTAGAGAGAAGAAGCTTTGAACTATTATCATTATATAATAGCAAACAACCTATCTTTAAGAACTTAAAGCATTTTCATATAAACCCAAAAGGAATAGCAATAATACGTCTTTATGGAGTTTTGACAAAAAAAACAGAAGCTTTTGATCATATTTTAGATATGACTTCGTATGAAAATATTCATGAAGAGATAGAGAGTGCTTTAGAAGATAAAAGCATAGAGACGATTCTACTTGACATAGACAGTCCAGGAGGGGAAGTAAACGGTGTCTTTGACCTAGCTGATTTTATTTATGAATCAAGAGCAAAAAAGAGAATTATTGCAATAGCAAATGATGATGCATATTCTGCTGCGTACGCTATAGCCTCTAGCGCTGAAAAGGTATTTGTGAGTAGAACTTCAGGAGTAGGAAGTGTTGGAGTAATAGCAAGTCACATAGATCAAAGTAGGTTTGATGAAAGGCAAGGTATTAAGTACACCACAATCTTTGCTGGTAGTCGAAAGAATGATTTAAACCCGCATGAGCCAATGACGTCTGAAAGTCTGGGAAGCTTACAAAAAGAAGTAGACCGACTATATGAAATGTTTGTGCAGCTAATAGCAAGAAACAGAGGTCTTTCAATTGAAAAGATTCGATCAACAGAAGCAGGTCTATATTTTGGCGAGAAAGCAGTAGAAATAGGTCTTGCAGATGGAGTTACAACATTTTTTGAATTTATTAACAAAGGAGAAAATACTATGAATAAACAAACTACAACTGACCTAGAAACTGATAATTTAACTAAGTATCGTACTGAAGTTGTTGAATTAATACGTTTATGTAACTTATCACGAATGCCAGAGAAAATAGGAGAATTTATTGAGCAAAGCGTAAGTGTTGAGCAAGCAAGGGAGGTTTTAATGGAATTACTTGCAGAGAGAACGAAGAAGACAGAGATACTGAGTGCAATACCACAGAATTCGCAGGAAGATTTGATGACACAGGTAGCGAAAAGTCGGTGCATTTAAATTTTATAACCGCCATATATAGTGCTCTGCGGTAAATAAGTGTCCAAAATGCGCCATAATGGCTAATTATAAGGTAATAACCGCGGTGTATAGCATTTATAAACACGGCGGTAAAAAAATAAAAAAAGGAGAGAAAAAGACATGATAAGTATAAGTGAAGGAAATAATTTAGGCGATCTTCTGAAATATGAAGTGTCCAACCTATATTCAAGAGATCAAATAACAGTAGCTAAAGGTCAAAATCTTAAGCTTGGTGAAGTAGTTGCCAAAAAGACGGAAGATGGTTTTATTAGAGTACTTAATCCTGTTGGAACAGATGGCACACAAACAGCAATAGGTGCAATAGTAAGTGATGTAAATGCGACAGAAAATTCCAAAGCAGTAATTATTACTCGTGGTGCAATACTAGCAGATCATGCAGTTGTGTGGCCAGCAAATATCACTGAAGAACAGAAAGCTGAAGCAATAAAGCAACTTGAAGCACGAGGGATCATTGTCCGCAAGGGAGTGTAACTTAAATTAATAAGGGGGAAAAAGAATGCAAAATCCATTTACAAATACAGCATTTAGCATGACGGCGCTAACAAATGCGATAAATATATTGCCGATAAATTATGGACGAATTGAAAATTTAAATTTGTTTCCAAGTAGGTCAGTAAGATTTAGACATATTACCATAGAAGAACACAACGGAGTTTTAAGCCTATTGCCAACGCAAATTCCAGGAGCACCAGCAACAGTAGGAAAAAGAGGAAAAAGAAAGGTAAGAACGTTTACGATTCCGCATATTCCACATGATGATGTAGTGCTGCCAGAGGAAGTACAAGGAATAAGGGCATTTGGATCAGAGAGTGAACTTAAAGCGCTGGCAGATGTAATAACTGATCATTTGCAGCTAATGAGAAACAAACATGCAATAACATTAGAGCATTTGCGAATGGGAGCGCTAAAAGGAATAATTTTAGATGCTGATGGGTCAGAATTATTAAATCTGTACAACGAATTTGAAATCACACCAAAAGTAGTAAATTTTGCACTAGGAACTGCAACAACTGATGTAAAGCGTAAGTGTATGGAAGTACTCCGGCATATAGAAGATAATCTAAGTGGTGAATATATGACCGGAATTCATGCCTTGGTAAGCCCTGAGTTTTTTGATGCACTAACTTCACATACTAAAGTGAAAGAAGCATACGAGAGATGGCAAGAAGGAGCAGCGCTTCGAAATGATATGAGGTCAGGATTTACGTTTTGTGGTATAACATTTGAGGAATATAGAGGGCAAGCAACTGACCCTGAAGGAACCGTGAGAAGATTTATTGAGAAAGATACAGGGCACTGTTTTCCACTAGGAACAGCGAGCACATTTACAACATATTTTGCACCAGCAGATTTTAATGAAACGGTAAACACACTAGGACAACCACTTTATGCAAAACAAGAGCCAAGAAGATTTGATAGAGGAACAGATTTACATACGCAGTCAAATCCATTGCCAATGTGCCATAGACCTGGCGTATTAGTAAAAGTCGCTATAGCATAACATACTGGTAGAGTAACTACAAGGTGGTGAGGCACAGAACGACTCTACCAGTATGCGCTTTCTTAGCATGTAAAGGTTAGTATATCAAAAAGAAATATGCAAGAGAATATTAAGCGATTATTAGAAGATTGTTTTGCCCATTTAGGAGAAGTGGCTTTGTATAAATCAAAGGATAAGTCATACATGGTACAAGTATTAAAGCAACAGCCAGATAAATTATACGAGATTGGTGAAGGACAATTTGTGGAAGAAACTTTAGCGTTAGAAGTAAGTGCGTTTGATGTGTTAAAGCCAATAGTAGGAGATGTTTTTGTTATAGGTGATCGAAGATATAAAGTACACTCACCGCCACTTAGAGACAAGTCTGGAATAACGTGGAAAATAAAAGCGTCTGGGGTGTAAAATGTCTATTCATATAGAAGTTGAGGTAATAGAAAGTGTAAATGCTAAAAGAAGAAAAGTAGAATTAGCAACGGTAAAGGCATTAAACAAAACGGCACTATGGTTAAAAGCGCAAGCAGCTAAGGAAATTAGTGAGGAAAAGCAGATAAAATTGACGTTAATGAGAAGAAGGCTAAGAATTTTTAAGGCGAAAACTAGCAGATTAGAAGTGTTAATTAGAGCAAATCTCTATGACATTAGAGCATCGACAATTGGCAAAATACAAAAAACAAGAAGAGGATCGAAAGTAGGAAAGCATGAGTTTATAGGAGGATTTGCAGCAGTTATGCCAAAAGGAAATAGCGGTATTTTTAAACGTGAAGGAAGAGCAGCATTGCCAATAAAGGAAGTTAAGTTGCCACTAGAACCTGAGGCTTCAAGGATAATAGGAAATCTTGTTAATTATGAGGTTGAGAAAGTATTTACAAAATTTTTTGAACGTGAATTAAGTTATATTACAGGAAGTGTATGAATTTTAAAGATTTGCATAACGCAATCTGCACTACGCTGAAGAGAGAAATACCAGCAATACAGACATGTGAAATTTATCCATCGATAAGAAAAGAATTATTAGCGCCAGCGTTATTTGTAGAGCTTGTGAGTTTAGAATCGGGAAAAGATCCAGGAACAGAAGAATTAGCGTTGAGAGCAAAATTTGAAGCACGAATTGTAGTTGATGGAACAGTCGAGGATTCCTCGGTAGTTGTAAGGTCATTAGCAGCAGAAGTAGCAAGAGTAGTAAATAAAAATACTTGGAACGTAAAGAATATTTCTCCTGCTGAATTTCTCTCTGCAGAGCCTGATGGATTTAGACCCGAATTAGATGCATATTTGGTGTGGATGGTTGATTGGAGTCATCAGCTTCATTTAGGTAAATCAGTATGGGAAGAGGGGAAAATTAAGCCACATAAAATAGCAGTAGGAGAAATGCATGTTGGAAAATAATTTTGCCATTGCAGAGTTACAGAGAAAAGTAGCGAATATCATTCGTATAGGAGTTGTAAAAGAAGTAGATTATGAAAAAGCAAAAGTAAGAGTGAAAATAGGAGAATTTTTAACAGATTATTTACCGTGGATAACAAGTAAAGCAGGAAAAGATAGAAATTGGTCTTCACCAGGTATCGATGAACAAGTTGTGGTATTTTCTCCTTTTGGTGAACTATCATTAGGAGTGGTATTAGGAGGGATATACCAGGAAAAATACCCTGCATCAGAGAATAAAAAAGAGGTGAGTAGCTTAACATTTCAAGATGGAACAAAGTTGTCATACGATAAAGATAAACATCATTTAGAGATTGAAGTAGTAGACAAAATAACACTGAAAGCTGGGGAATCGAGAATAGAAATGACAAAAAGTGGAATAAAATTGAAGGCAGATAAAATAAACCTTAATTAAATGAATAAATCGGTTGTGCGAGTAGGAGATCATTGTGCAGAAGCAACACTACATTTTTGCGTTAGTGGCAGTAACAATGTTTTTGTAAATGGTAAGCCAGTTTGCCGAAAAGGAGATAATTTTACAGAAGGTAGAGTATTAACTGAAGGATCAAAAACAGTGTTTGCAAATGGGTTTGGAGTGGGAAGAGTTGGTGATATGGTTTCTTGTGGTTCCAAGGTGATCAGTGGTAGCAGTAACATTTTTTCAGGATAAAATATGCTATACTTATTAAAAATAAAGTTATGAATATGGATATAACTACTAGCCTATTAGGAGACATTAGTAATTTAATAGATAGAGCAAAAAATCATCTTTCTGTTCAATTCAATTCTACTCTAGTATTGTTAAACTGGGAAATTGGCTCTAGAATTGATCAAGATATTCTAAAGCACAAACGTGCAGATTATGGGAAGCAAATCATCTCCCAACTTGCAAAAGAACTTCAGATTAAATATGGACGTGGTTTTGATAGAGCGTCATTATTTCGTATGGTGCAATTTTCTAAATTCTTTTCTGATCAAGAAATTGTCGCGACACTGTCACAACAATTGAGTTGGTCACATTTTGTAGAAATTATTGCAATTTCTGATGAGCTGAAGCGTAATTATTATATAGAAATGTGTCGTATTGAAAGGTGGAGTGTTAGGGCACTACGTAGTAAAATCGATACTATGTTGTATGAACGTACAGCGCTAGCAAAAAAACCTGAAGAGTTTATAAGAAGGAGTATAAAAAATTTACGTGAAGAAAATATGTTAGCACCAGAATTCATTTTTCATGACCCATACTTCCTTAGCTTCATGGAATTGCCATCAAGTTATAGTGAGACTGATCTAGAAAATACAATCTTGGATGAATTGACAAAATTTTTACAAGAGTTTGGAAATGATTTTTGTTTTGTAACACGTCAAAAAAGGATGAGTACTAAAACAACTGACAGGTATTTGGACCTGCTATTTTTTCACAGAGGATTAAAACGCCTTATAGCAATAGAACTAAAAATAGGTCGCTTTGAACCAGCTTATAAAGGACAGATGGAATGGTATTTAAATTGGTTAGATAAAAATGAACGAAAAGCAGGTGAAGAAAAACCGTTAGGGATTATTTTATGTGCTGATAAGGATCAAGAGGATATAGAATATCTTGAACTCGAAGGCTCTAATATTCATGTTGCACAGTATTTAACACAGCTTCCTTCTAAAGAAATTCTTGAAAAGAAGTTGAGAAAGGCTATTTCTATAGCACGTGAAAAACATGCAAGTATTAAGTCAGAGCCATGAAAAATATATGAGAGGAATGGATGCTAAAACAGGGAAAGAATTAGAGGGAATAGAACATCTGAAACAATCGATAATTGATATACTGACCACTCCAGTAAACAGTAGAATAATGAGGAGAGATTATGGGTCAAGATTATTTGAATTGGTGGATAAGCCAATAAATAGAGATTTAACACTTGAGATATATGCAGCAACTGCAGAAGCTTTGGAAAAATGGGAAAAGAGGTTGAAACTGGAAAAAGTAAAGATGACAGAGGTGAAAGAAGGAAAAGTAACGCTTGACCTAGAAGGATTATACGTACCAAGTGGGAAAAACATTCGCTTTGATGGAGTCGTAGTATAAAGATGCAGCAGACTAACATTATTGAGCCACTGAACTTTGAAGAGATTTTTGCTCGGATGAAAGAAGAATTAATAAGTCGAGATAAAAGTTTTACAGCACTAATTGAAAGTGACCCAGCGATAAAGGTATTAGAAGTAGCAGCATGGAGAGAGTTGTTACTCAGAGAAAGAATAAATGAAGCTGTAAAAAGTAATTTACTAAAATTTGCAACAGGAGAAGATCTTGGTAATTTAGCTGAGTTTTATGGAGTAGAGAGGCAGAAAGAAGAAGATGATGAACGATTTAGAAAAAGAATTAAAGCAAAGATAGCAGGTTGGTCAACAGGAGGAAGTAAGGAATATTATAAATATCATGCACTGTCAGCAGATAGTAGAGTAAAAGATGCACTAGTGGAATCAACTATACCAGGGAAAGTACAAATTTCAATCTTATCAACACAATTATCCACAACTGGCATAGTGTCAGAAGAGCTACTAGAAATTGTAAAAAAGCAGGTTACTAGAGATGATATAAGGGTTTTAACAGATACAATAACAGTAGCTGGTTGCAATATTATGGAAATAGATATCCACAGCAGAATCAGCACGAATTATATAATATCAGAGGAAGAAATCAAGAAGCAGTTTATTGAGAAATTTGAATTAGCAAAAAGATTAGGGTGGAGTGTAACAAGATCTTGGATAATAGCGAATCTATTTGTAGATGGTGTAAAAAATGTGGAATTAATTGAGCCAAGAGAGGATGTTGTGGTGCTAGGTAACGAGTGTGCAAATTTGCGAAATTTAAAATGCTATTGCCACTAAACGCAACAAAACAAGAAAAAGCGCTGGTAGATGCGATAGATTATAAAGTAGATCCAAGCTGTATAAGAGGGTTTAAATTTAGATTAGAAGAAAGAATATTACCTTGGCTAATTGAGGAATATGAATTGGGGGAAATACTACGCTGGGTAAAAGATAGAAGAAAAGCCGTAGTAGAAGGAGTAAAATTTCAAAGACTGCGAGGAACACCTAAATCACTTAAAATAGCACTCAAGTGGGCAAATATAGAAGATATTACAATTATTGAGGAGCCACCTGGCAAGCACTTTTTTGAATTACAGATAGGAATAAAAGATGTTCCAAATGACTTTTTTGTGGATGCAGTAGTAGAACTTGCAAAACTATCGTTACCAGCAAGATCGCGGCTAATGAGGATTTTCAATGATCACTATAACGTTGATAGGTTTATTTTAGATGAAAGTTTATTCGGCAGCTTATTGTCAGACTATTCAGGTAGAAAAGTTGAAAAAGATGGACCAGTGTTGTCATTTGGTAGAAAGAACGCATTTGAGCTAAAAATCTTAAATCCAAGTTTTAAGTTTAGTACTTTTCGTGTTCATTATGAGCAAGCATTTAGTAATGATGTATATCGGTTAGATGTGGCAGTACTTGGAGAAACAGAGCCTCACATAAAGGATTACCAAGGCATTTATGAAAGAAGTCATCAGTGGTATAACTTAAAAGCCCTGTATCCTCTAACTCAAAGCTTATTACCATCGATT
The DNA here is from genome assembly GCF_025617515.1 of Wolbachia endosymbiont of Oryzaephilus surinamensis. Lineage (NCBI taxonomy): Bacteria > Pseudomonadati > Pseudomonadota > Alphaproteobacteria > Rickettsiales > Anaplasmataceae > Wolbachia > Wolbachia endosymbiont of Oryzaephilus surinamensis. The sequence goes on from NZ_CP092526.1 coordinate 300,670, forward strand.
AAATTTGCAAAAGCGCAGATAGTATTATCGGACAGTTGGAACTTAGGAGAAATAAATGAGTGCTTTCCAGTTAGTAGCGTAGAAGAAAGAGGAAATAAATTTGTATTGGGAAGCGATAAACTTTCAGGGCAATATTGGAATTTAAAACACAAGCCAATTTTAGAAAGATTTAGCGTCACTCATTTTTATCAAACAAAGAATTTCATTGACCAGAAAATAGTAGGATGCGTTATAGCAGAACACAATGTTTACTATAAAAATGATTTAGAGCAAAAAGACTCAATACACGAATTAGAAAAGCACATTTTAGTATTTTATCCAGGAGTACTGAAGTGGCATGAACATCGACATTTGCACAGAAGTTGGAAAGATAGTCGAATAATATCTCTAATAAGTTAAGTGCTTATATTTAGATACTCATATATTATGTTAATAATAGGTTAAAATGTATGAAATAAAAAGAAAAGGACTTGCTTTCTCATGCTAAAAAGGACATGACTTGAATAGCAGCAGGTAAATATAAGAAATTTATCTGGCGCTAGAAAAGCTAGTTTTGTGAGGTAAGTATGAAGTTTAGCAAAGAATCTTTTAGTAAGTTTTTTAAAGAAGTATCAAGTAACGATATTAATAGAAGAAATGAAGAAGGAGAGACGATATTGCATCAAGCAGTAGAAATCTCTGATTACAAAACAGTGAGATTATTAATAAAAAAAGGAGCGGAGATCAATGCAAGAGATAAAAATGGTTATACACCTCTGCACTGTGCAGTATTTGCGAAAAGCTTAGAAAATGTAAAAGTGCTGCTAAGGGAAGGAGCGGAAGTAAATGCCACTCAATATGTCAGTGGATGTACGCCACTGCACTCTGCATGCAAAGGAGCAGGAGTTGAAATAATAAAAGAGCTGGTAAAGGCTGGAGCTGAAGTTAATCAACTGAATAAGTACGGCGCAACGCCAATGTATTACATCTGGGAAAGTGAAAAGTATCGTCTATGTGATAGCAAAGAGAGTGAAAAGGCAAGTAAATTTTTGAGAGAAAAAGGAGGAGTAACAAAAAGTAGAGAACTGACGTGCTATGGAATAGAGAGGCTAGTGGGAGAAATAGCAGACATGTTGAATGGGAGTTATTTACCAGAGCTAAAAATAATAGAGATAGGAGAAATAAGGAAGAAAGATAAGTCACTAATAAAGGAAGAATGTAAAAATTTAGCAAGCGAGATAATGAGCCAAGTAAACGAAATGATAGATGAGGTGGTGAGAAGGAAAGCTTAAAAAAAAGGTCAAAGAAAAGGTGAGGTAAATTATGTTAAAGTTTGGCAAATTTAATAAGTCAGCAAAAGAATTATTAGAGAACTCATATGAAAATATTTATGAAAGAGACAAGAAGGAAAGAACAGCTCTGCATTATGCAGTAGACGCAAAAACAGTGAAGTTGTTAGTTGAAAAAGGAGTGAATGTGAATGCAGCAGATGTGAAAGGATACACAGCACTGCACCTAGCGGTAACGGAGAAACGTCTAGAAATCGTGAGGGAATTGATAAAATCAGGAGCAGACGTAAATGCTGAGGAATATGGAAATAAATGCATACCTCTACACCTTGCGTGCATGGTGGGGAAAGTTGAAATAGTAAAAGAGTTAGTGGAAGCAGGAGCAGAAATAGAGCAAGCGGATAAATTTGGAATGACAGCGATGGATTATGCGAAAACCAGTAAAGAAGTAACTGAAGTATTGAAGAAAGAAATAGACAGAATTGAAAAGTTATTTATGAAAGGCTAAAAATATGGAGGAAGAAATAGAAAAGAAAGTAATGAATTTAGAGAGAAAACCTTTGGGTGAGCTGAGAAAAATATGGAAGAAGGTATATGGGGAAGAGGCGCCTAGATACTCAAAGAAATATCTGATACCAAGATTATCTTATAGAATGCAGGAGGAAGCGTATGGAAAAATGTCAAGAAAGGGGACAAAAAGACTAGAGTATCTGGCAGATCGGCTGGAGCAGGGAAAAAGAATAAGTAGTGACAAATTACCAGTAGAAGGAACAGAGCTAATATTAGAAAGAGGGGAAGAGACTCACGCAGTAATGGTAACAGATAAGGGTTTAATCTACAGAGAAGAATTTTTCACATCATTATCAGCAGTAGCCGGAAAAATAATGGGAATGAGCTATAATGGGCCGCTCCTATTTGGTTTGCGTGATAAAAATGGAAGTTGAGAATGCTAAAAGAAGTAAGATGTGCGATATATACAAGAAAATCAAATGAGGATGGACTAGAACAAAAGTTTAACAGTCTTGATGCGCAGCGAGTAGCATGTGAAAAATACATAAAGAGCAGAGAGAGTTGGGTAGCATTGGCAAAAAGGTACGATGATGGAGGTTTCTCAGGAAAGAATTTAGAAAGACCAGCGATAAAGGAGTTGTTTGAAGATGTAAAAAAAGGAGAAGTGGACTGTGTGGTAGTATATACACTAGATAGGTTATCAAGAGAAACAAAAGACAGCATAGAAGTAACGTCATTTTTTAGAAGGCATAGAGTAAATTTTGTAGCAGTAACGCAGATATTTGACAATAATACGCCAATGGGAAAGTTTGTACAAACAGTATTGTCAGGAGCAGCACAACTAGAAAGAGAAATGATTGTAGAAAGGGTAAAAAATAAAATAGCAACATCAAAAGAACAAGGATTATGGATGGGAGGAACTTTGCCGCTTGGATATGATGTAAAAGATAAAGAATTAATAATAAATGAAAAAGAAGCAAAGGTGGTAAGGTATATATTTGAGAGATATTTGAAGCTGAAGTCAATGGCAGAGTTGGCAAGGGAGTTAAACAGAGAAGGGTACCGTACGAAAGGAAAATCAGATATCTTTAAAAAAGCGACGGTGAGAAGAATAATAACAAATCCAATATATATGGGAAAAATACGGCATTATGAGAAAGAGTATGAAGGAAAACATGAAGCAATAATAGAAGAAGAAAAATGGCAAAAAGCGCAGGAATTGATAAAGAATCAGCCGTATAGAAAGGCAAAATATGAGGAGGCGCTACTAAAGGGAATAATAAAGTGCAAGAGCTGTGGTGTAAATATGACACTAACGTATGCGAAAAAAGAAAATAAAAGGTACCGATATTACGTGTGCAATAATCATTTAAGGGGAAAAGGTTGTGAATCAATAAACAGAACTATAGTAGCAGGAGAGGTGGAAAAAGAAGTAATGAGAAAGACAGAGCAGCTATATGAAAATGGGAAAGAAAAGACCGAAGAAAAATGGAAAAATTTAAGTTTTGGAAAGCAGAAAGAAGTAGTGAAAAAGTTAATAAAAGGAGTAATGGTGAGAGAGGATGGAATGGAGGTGAGTTCTGAATCAGAGGAAAAATTTATACCAATAAAGAAGAAAGGAAATAAATGCACGGTAGTAGAACCAGAAGGTAAAACAAACAATGCGCTACTGAAAGCAGTGGTAAGAGCCCATCTGTGGAAACGGCAACTGGAGGAAGGAAAATACGAAAGTGTGAAAGATCTGAGTGCCAAAATTAATATAGGTACAAGACGTATACAGCAAATTTTAAGGCTAAATTATTTAGCTCCGAAAATAAAAGAAGACATAGTAAATGGGAGGCAGCCAAGAGATTTGAAGTTAGCTGAATTAAGGGAAATACCGATGCTTTGGGGTGAGCAATTGAAGAAATTTTACGGCTTAGCATCGTAACGTTTATAAAAACAACAATATGAAAAAACATCGAAAAAAGTATGTGCCAGAAAATTAAAAAAGGTTATTGCAAAAGGAGCTACTACAAAGAGCCACACAAAAAGATGTTGAAATTGATACAGAAGAGCAAATAAATGTTACAAAATCAATTATGCGAAAATATCAATATAAATGATGAAGATTTTGACATATTAGATGCAACAGCGGTAGAAGATGTATCCAATTTTAGCTGCATATTTTAATAGTAGATCTGGAGAGAAATTCTGTAAAAGGCGGCTCAGCCAATTGTATGTTCCATATCCTCATTTTGTAGCCAGCTTAAAAACAATATAAAAGAGTATTCTTAAAAGATCATAGACATTGGTACGAACTCCTTAATCTATAAATTACAGTAGTTTATATTTAAATAATAATCTTCAACTTTTTTAGCAAATTAATCTACCTAGAAACTTCTCTCCTAGGATCAGAAGTCCTTCTTAACTCTTCACGTTCTGTCCATTTGTTATTAGACTCGGTTATTACCTCAGGGCGCATTAATCCACCAGATCTTTCAAAGTACCCATTTTCAATAGCATCATAAACCAAATCTTCACCAAGTGCGCAATCATTACCTAATTCTTCTTTTCGATCTTTGAATTTTTCTAATATTTCCTCTCTATTACTCACTTTTACTATAATTTTGCTTTTATCCTGTATGTCAGGATACAGTCTAACATCTACATTTCCCAAACTAGTATAGAAGGTTAATACTATATCGCTGCCTTCTGTAAGATCTGTGTAATACCTTATTCCACCTTCAGTTTGAATTTCTACTTCACTACTACCGATCTTTACTATATTTCTTCCACACTTTACATCTCCATCGGTTAGACCTAAATCCCTTGCCCCATCTGTTATCTTTATAATGTCTATTTTACTATCTTTAGAATATTCTAAGTAAAAAACGGAGTTGTCTACTCTTGCATCTTTTAGCTCGCTATTGGTTGCACTTTTTGCGATTTCAATAAACTTATGAGAATTGCTAATATAATCTCTATAAGCTTTTTTTAGGTTAGTTTTATGCTCTTTAAATTCTGATGTCAGTGTGTTAGCATCAACTGTATTACCAAACACTGCCCCTTTTGATACTAATTGACATATTATATTACTAGCAACTTTAGGATTCTTTTCTAACTCACTGATTTTTTTCATCACATAATCGGTAAAAGTGTACTCATTACCTAAAAAAAAATCTTGTGAAGAAGAATAATTTAAACGTACACCAGACTTTATAGCATCGTTTACAATCTTTTCAAGTTCAGCCATATTTTGAGCTTGAAACACCTTATCAGAAAACTTATTTAACTTTTCCTTCTGATTTGAAGTTAAATTGACGAGTAATGTACTGGCCTGTCCTTTCTTTTGCTGACGATAAATATTTATATCATAATCTAATGCTCCTGCTTCTAAAAATATCTTTCTTAACTCTTGAGCAAGACCTTCATTGTCCCAAGCAAAACGATCAACATACGAAAACACTTTTGATTCACCCATTCCTTGCCGAATATTTAGCACCACTTTTAGGTCTGAATCTCTTTTATGCTTACTTAAAAACTCCTTTAAATTTTCAGTGCAGTCTGAATCGAGTACAAGTAAGTCATACAATTCCTTATTCATCTTTTTCTGTTTATCAGTTAAAAATAATTCTTCAATATTATAGCAGAGGTTATTAGTTGCTATTCGTTGTGGAGTTTTGCCCTTTCTACTTGTTATATTAGGGTTAGCTCCTTTTAAGAGAAGAGAGTTTGCATTATTGTAATGACCTTTGGCAGCAGCAAGGTATAATGGTGTTTTTCCTTTATTATCTTGTATGTTAGGATCTGCGCCTGCTTCTAAGAGTAAATCTATAGCCTGATTTCCTGTGCGACGAAATCCACCAATATTTGCTCCTGCAATCGCATGCAATACTGTTGATTGAGATTCTCCTCTTCTGAGGTTAAGAATTACTTTTAAATCTTTATTGTTTCTATTATCATGTAAAAATTCTTCAAGAGGTTCAGTATTATCAAATGAACCACAGTTAGAAGCTAAACATTTTAGAGCACTAAGTAACTTTTTGTTTAAATTTTTTTGACTTGGTGTAAGACCATGATCTAGAGCAAACCAAACACAAATCTGTTCACTTAATCCAAGTTTGCTATCTATCAAAGATGATGGTTCATTATAGTTTCTAACTGATGGTAAATCTCCTGAGTACCACATATCATTCATCAGTTCATTTAATAAATGCTCTTTAGATGATAAATGTTCTATAATGGATTCATATTCAAAATCAGATGGTTCTGGTTTGGATTTTGGTTTTAGTAGATTGATGATAGATTTTACTATCCCAGTAGACTCACCCATACTTACCCCTTAAGCTAAGATATATGATATATTGTATGCGATATATAACATTAAGTCAATAACCATAATCTTTTTACTACTCACGTCGTTAAGCTTTTGTTAAGTTTTTATGGTGAGTAACAATGGAGTATATAGAGAGGTTAAAAGTTGCTTATAGCTGCAAATTTGGGCTAATTTTACTATAGATTAACATAGTTAAAACTATACTTGATATCACTACTATAAGAGCATGATGAATTATGCTTTAAAGGAGTACGGAAACTGCTGAAGTTTTTACAGCAAACCTGTATGGAGCAACTTCAGCAGAATAAACAAATACATGCCAGTATTAGTAGAGAATTATTTATAAGTCAACTAACTTTTTCAAAAATATTTTAGCAAGAACATCAGTGTTGTGAAAAAAAGTTCAAAACCTTCCAGCCTTGGTAACTATTTACACAATACATACTTTTAGCTCTTAGCTATCTAAGGAATTCACTGGAGATTGATTACTATAAATGTAATTCATATTATGCTTAGTAATAAATGTATCGGAAAACGAACTTTTAACAGCACTCCATGTACTCGTATCAGGATCATTTTGTTTTCCTTCTATAACTTTGTCACAAAACTTCCCGATAGCATAACCTACTTAAGATGACTATTTCTTAAGACTAGATCACTGATTAACTGCTCGAGATAGACCTGCTTGTTGAACATAAGGTTGTTTGAGACTACCTGGCTGTTGACCAAAAGCAACCACAGAACTATGTCTTACATCTACCTCTACAAACTCATTACCAATTTTTATAAGGGAACCTTCATCTGTTGCACCTTTATTAAAAACAGCATATATCAGTTTCACTTTGCCAGCATCAGTAATTACCTTATACGCTTCACCTTCTTTATATCTTTTCAACTGGTCCTTAGCATCTTTTTCTTTTTTATCCAATTCTCCTTTCTTAGCAAATTTTAGCTCTATTCCAACTGGGGGGTATTCTTTTTTTTGATCAGTAGCATTTATAACCAACATAACATCCAACTTCTCTCCACCACCTATTTGAAATTCAGTAATAACTTTTATATTATCTTCTCCGTAGCTACTAAATAAACCATGCAATACAGCTTGAAATGTAGCCTCATTGCTTATTAATGATTTGAAAGGATGTAGTATATGAGAAATTTCTTCAAATAGTTTTTTGTAATCATCATATTTACCAGATTCTATAGCTTTGCTCAAAGCTGCTTTAAATTTTTTATTTTCCACAATTCGAGTAAAATTACCTTGTAAAATTTCTTTACCTCTTTTGTATTTGTCCAATGAGTCATACGTATTTACTTTAATTCCCTTATTCTTATTACAGTACTGATCAAATGGATTCTTATTACTAGGTGTACTGTATAAGTTACAGGTTATTTCTTGTATCTTTATGTCATTGACGTTTTGAATTCCCCTAATATTTTCAATAGGAATTCCTTTATTATCTGGCACTATCAATGCAAATTCATTTTTTTCATTTATGTTGAGTATAAGCACCTTCTTACCTAAAGTTAGCACTATAGTTGTAACACAATCCGCAATACTTTCTTTTGCTGCTTCTGGGCGTTTCTGTGATCCAGTAACCATTTTATCATTTTGATCATAAATAAAAATATGTTTACCTAACTTTTCACGCTTAATAATATTAGAAATAAGTACTAGCTGACCTAAGATCATTCTGCTGACATAATTAATATTATCACTTCCACCATTGCTCCAAACAATTCCATAGTAAAGATACTCTAGCTGTGTTCTTATCACCTCAGCATTCGCTGCTTCAGTGCCAAGTAACTTTTCTATTACAGAATTACCTTCTCGACTAAGAAAATTTTCTACATCAATTTTAACATTTTCGTGATGAACCATGTCAAAATTTAATCCTACACAAATAGCTTCATTAGCTATAGTAATCATTCTTATAGAGTTAGAAAAAGAGCCCTTAACATAATCTTGTGCTTGCTTCAATGCTTTTATCACTGTACTTATCTCACCAGTACCTGCTTTAAGCTCAATAATAATAGGAATACAGCTTAGCGACTTATCAGAACCGCGCACAAGTAAAATAATGTCTGCGTAACCTTTTCCAGCAAATAATTCGAGATAAAGTTTTAGGTGAAAACGATACTTAAAATTTATCAAAAACCCAGCTAAAAACCCATGATGACTTGATTCTTTACCGCTAAATAGAGTTTCTTTTTCATATTTCTTATAGACATTTGTAATATAATTAAACATTCTTCTAGCGTTCTTTTTTACTTCTTCGAAATCTTGATTACTCAATTTTGAAATTAAGCTCTCTAGGTCTTGTTGGTCACGATCTTTTTCTATTTCTGTAAAACCTTTTTGTGAATAATCAGTCTTTTTACTAAAAGCTGGATCAACATTTCCGTACTTTACTTCTTTTCCTGTAATTGTTATTTCATGCTCTTCTTTTTCTAGTTTATCAAACTCTGCTCCCATTTTCCATTTCTGTGCTATTTTTTCTAACTCTCCTTGAGAGAACTTTAGATGCATGTTACCATCAACTTGATCAGACACCGTTATACACTTAAGTCCCTCATTAGTTAATATAGCTATTTTTAAAGTTCTGTTATCATCAAAACGAAAACGAAGTTTTTTGATACCAATTTTAGTAGCAAGTTCTGTGTCTAATACAGTAGCAAACATACCAAAAAAGAAACTAGGGAAAAAGCCTGGCTTTCCAACTGAATGCAAAAAAGAAGGAGATTGATTGATAAACGATTGGAACCTTTTGTGAAAATCTAGGAACTCGTCTTTTGATTTATTTCTCATCAACAGAAGCTGTACCAACTCAAGCGGCTTGACATTACTTGGCATATTACTCTCCTATTTGCTATGGCCTAAAGATTTTATATTATATGGGGTATCAGTCGTACTGAGACTTGACTGTGGCAAAGTATCACCAGCTTCACGCAAAATTGATTCTTTAGAAGCTTCTTGAGCTAATTTAGAAAACACTTGTTCTCCTAATTGCAATTTTTTACCCCCATGAAATAACTGAATTTTACTTAATACAGAATCTTTAACCTTTATCATCTCTTCACCACTCATTTCTTTTACATGCTTTAATATCTTCCCTAATATTTCTTCTTTACTTACCCCTTGTCTACTTGGATCCACAATTAAATTTGCTATTGTATATGTAACTGAATAGTCTACAAAAATAGAGGAAATAGATTGCTCCCCGCGGTCTTGAGTTTTTAATTTTATTATACGTTCCCAAACATTCATCATACATTTTTTTGTTTCTTCAGACAGATCTGGATTCTTCAGTACTTGATCTGATAATGAAGATAAAAAAGTTGTGTAACGTTCACATTCAATCTGACTACACAATCGGCTTAATTCCATAAAAGAATCAAAGTAATACTGACCTACTAGCATATTCAACACTGCATAATAAGTATTTTCCTTATAATCTCTATCTAGTAATTTTTTCTTTTGTTCATCATCCATTTTAGACAGGCAAAACTCTATAGTGTCTACTTCTTTGTAACCCTTTACTGCAGATAAAGCTGCTTCAATTAACAAATTATTTTTATCTTGACTAGAAATACTGGAATCATTGTGTAATTTATTATAGAAGAACTCTATACCTTCTTCCCAGTTTTTATTAGAATTTATCTGTATGGATTTTTGCAAACCTTCAACTGATTTATATTCGTTTAGTTTTCCAATCTGCTTATCAATAAGAAAAGACCAGAAAGCTTCTATAGGGCTAGTTTCTTCGATATTTTCCAATAATTCTCTTCTCAGATCATCATCAGATCCATCCTCTTCAAAGACACTTCTCTTAAATCTCATAAATACTTGTTCAAACAATCCAGGAATCTTATCTTCTAGACAATATTTACATGCCAAGTAATATCTATCTGCAAGATCAAGCGGATTTTCTTTTCCATTTTTATTTTTTTCTTCAGTTAGCCTTTCACCAACAGCTTTATTTTTTAATTTTATTCCATCCCAACAAGAATTATCAGAGAATATATCAGAGAAAAATTTTAATTTTCCCTCATCAAAATCTTCAATTAATTGAATATAAACCCTCAACCATCTTTCTACTCTAAGATGTTTTCTTGCTTTAACTTGATTATCGTCGCCTTTAATACCACCTTTTAATATATCAAGTATTTTATTGTAATTGTGATCCAAACCAGATTCCATACCCGCAACCCCATTTTGTATTTTAATATAAACTTTAGTCTAGTAAATTATCGTTGCCAAGCCAATCTTTTTCTCCAAACCTTACCACTGCACAACAGGAAATTTCTTGAGAGCCAAGTATGATATTTTCATTCTAATAATTAATTATTATAAAACATTTTTATTTACGAAAAAATAGACCTTGTTGTAACTAAAGAAACGTCTATTTTAGTGCTGCAAAAATTTGAATTATTGACTCTTTCTAAAATTGCAAAAAAGGTCGTATATTTGTGAGAGCATGTTGTGTAAAAATAAGGTTGTAAAAATAGAAGCTTGAAATTTTTGCAACAAAATTAGGCAAACTAGTTCGTATGTAAACATGGCTAAAGTAGGCTAATATAGTTGGTTTTAGCGTACAATGAAATTACCATATAAAAAAGTTCGCACGGATCTAGCGGTAGACCAACCCATCCCAAAACAAACTCTTCTCTCATTAGCTGGTTTTGAGTTCTGGAAATGGTTATCTTACTTAAGATCTTAATAATACATTCTGCTAAATTAATACTAGTTTATTTTAGAATAATAACTAAGGTAGACTTATAAAAAACAGAATTTAAAATAAACAAAACGTCATGTATCTCTCATATTAAGAGGCTTTTGTTGAGAGTTATTCAAGTCTAAAAAAATTTTTCAAATTGAGGATTGACAAAACTTAGAAAAGGGATATCTTACTCGAAATGGTATCAAGTTACTATAGTGTATGTTAGACGTAACAGTTTCCATGTTTTTCCATTCATAGAGGGGTAATTATGCTGCGTTCAGATATTCCAAAAGTTTTGTTTTCGTCTATTAAAGAGGATGATCCCTATAGAGCATCTAAGCTTTTTCAAATTGAGCGCTGGTGTTATGCAAATTGGGACTTGCACAAAAGGGGTGGTAAAAAGAGGCACAATTTTCTTTCACAAGTGCTATCTAATGAGGATTGTTGGAAGAAAGTAGACAATTTACATAAAGTTAAACTTGATAGGCAGGTGATAGGTAAAAAGCTGATAATGCCAGGCAGTCCCTTTAGTAACCCTAGCTATGAAATTGCCTGTAGGTGCTGCTTAGAGGAAGATATTATTGCTTTATTTGAGGAAAGAAAAAAAAGATTATCAGCTCAAGGTAAAAGTAGTCTGTTGGAGTATGGTCACTTAGTTAAATCTTTAACAAGCGACCTTTTAACAGGTTTTTGGTCACATTTTGTTAGCGGTTACATCTCTAAACTAAATCTAGATGGTCGTCATCCATATGAATATGGACTTAAATGTGCTATAGATTTGAAACAAGCGGAAGCAGTAGAATTCTTCTGGAATAAAATAAAGTCATTACCTGAAGATGAAATGGGCTCACAGAAAAAGGATGAGATCTTCATGAAGACAGCAGTGTATGCAGCAGGTAGTCGTTGTAATAGTTATCCTGAAATATTCGAATTTTGTTTTAGTCAAATAAATCCTGATAAATATACAGAACTTCTAAAAAGAGATTTAGCTGAAAATGGTTATTATGGTAGTCTAAACACGCTACAGGGTGCACTTCGCTTTGATCAATTTCAAGCATTGTTTGACTATTTGAAACCAAGTAATGTTTCAGAAGATAAATATCTTGTCTGGCTACACTATATAAAAACAGAGAACAGCTCATATTATGCTGGTGAAGGTGCAAAGCTTTTTATGCATATGTGGAGAAAGGAGGGATTTGATAGCCATCGTACTTATGTGCTGAAGGAAGAAGTTTCTAATAGATCTTGCTTTCTTGTTACAAGTTTATTAGTACCTTGGGTAAATCAAAGTTACATGGAACCGGTATGGGCAATATTAGATAAGGCTAATCCTGATCAAATCAAAGAATTTATGGATTCTAGACAAGCGGAGTATATACGATCTGTATTAGAGAAAAGAGATATTGATTCATTAAATAAATTTTTATCATACGGTAAGTCTACAGCTGAAGAGCTTACTAGCTTAACTGAGGTTAAATTAAGTAAAGCATGTGAGCAATTAGGGTTGGGTAATTAAGAGGTATTATGAGGCAATTCTATAAAACAGGTGGTGGTTTCTTGTTACTACTTTAGCTTGTTTAGTTTTCGTCAAAAAGATATTGCATTATAATACACATATTATATATAAATTAGTATATAGATAAAAACAGCTTATATTAATTAGGCTTGATATAGTGAGTTTAATATAATGAAGGGGGTTTTATGTTCAAGATACAGTATCCAATAGATCATCTAAAAAAAGGAGGCATTAATTCAAAAATTACCGAATCATCGGGTAAAATACAATATATAGAGCAAGCTAAAGAATTTTCTCAACTTAAGCGTTATCGTAGATCTGATGTTGATTCCGAAAGTGGAAGTCAGGTTAAGAGAATCGATGTTCCAGGAGATGGTAGTTGCTTGTTTTGGTCTGTTACTATGGCTTACTTAATACCTGTCAGAAACGACGATGATTTATTTCGACAAAGGTATGAAGTACTATTTGGAAATGAAGGAGCTGTAATTCAAAATTTAGATCTTATTAGGAATTTGGTAAGGAATTTAAGTACTGCCAATTATGATGATACATTTGCAAACTTAGTAAGAAATGTGTTTCGCAACCGAGTAGTTGATTATATACGTGATCATGAAAATGAGTTCAGAGATTTTGTTGAAGGTAATTTTGATAATTACTTAGAGAACATGCGGAAACCTAATGCTTGGGGAGGTGAACCTGAAATAAAAGCAATGAGTGAAATGCTCAGAGCAAGGATTAGTGTTTCTGGTGCAACTGAAAGTCGATATGAAAATGGAAATACTCAAATACAGTTATTTCATGTTGGCGCACCAGGTAAACGAAATCATTATAACTTTGGTCTTGAGAGAGGTAATGTTGATAATGATGTAGAGCTTGCGAAAGGTTTAAAAAAAGTCATGGGTAAAGGAAGACCACAAGATTTTGAATTAATACAGTTATTAATAGAGGAAGCAGGTAAAGGAGTTGGTATAAGCCGGCAAGATGAGGACTTTAAATCTTTTGAACCGAGATTTCAGTCATTTGTGGATCAGGTTCCATCTTATTTACACTCTGTAGAAAAAGCAGGATTTTTTACGCACTTCTTCTTAGGAAGCTTTTCTACTTTGCTGGATACAGGGATTGCAGAAAAGTTAAATATTAAAAAGATTTATTTTAGTTTTGATACCTCGAAAACTTTAAAAGTAGCTATTGTCAAAAATGGTCAAATTGGAAATGCTGAAGACGCTATTAATAATATAGATTTATTTTCCATTTCAGAAGGTAAGCGTGGCCATCAGTTTACTGTTAATGAGTTGGAGAGCATATTAAGAAATAATATAGATAGGAGTAAGATTAGAGATCGGAACGTTGAGCAAAATATTAAGAATGAAATTCAAGATAGAATAAAATCCAGATTAGTACAGATCTACAAAGGAAAGGATGGAATTTTTGTTAATATGGAAGTTAAAGAGATACTTGATTCCCCTGCTGGTAAAGAATTTCATGAAGTAGAGAAAGGAATATGGAATAATCCCGAAGGTGATATAGCGAAGCTATCTGATTCTGATGCGCAAACAGTTAGCAGGTCTTTAAAAAAAGTTCTTGAAAAAATTAATAACGTTCATTCTGAATATGTAGAATCAGTAGTCTATGATAATAGTGCACGTGAAGCAGCACATCATGGATTTATGGTAGGCGTTTTCATGAATTTCCACTATAGGTATAATCTTAGAGTTTATCCAGAGCAATTTGCAGGAAGGGGTTATGCAGATATTATCCTGCTAGCTCGTGGTCCTGATCGTGCATTAAACTCTATTCCCATTATTATTGAATTAAAAGCAGGGGCAGGTCCTAATGCCACTCCAGATAAGGCTTTGCAACAAGCAGAGAGGTATGCACAAGGCTTCCAACCAAATGTTATGCGGGTTTTAACCACTGCGGACGAAATTTTATGTGTTGGTGTCAATCTTGATAGTTCATCTCCTATTTCTAATATCGGAGGGTCGAGCCGTGAGGGGAGAGTAATTCCTCTTTTTCAAGATATATTAAAGTCTGCTGATGATTGGGATACGCAAGAAATCTACACAAATGCGCTAAAAAAACGAATAAAAAATAATATGGAACGTATCTATCACACGTTTCCTGGTACACCGGAAAAGGGAGATAATCATTATTTTAGTAGGTTTTTACTAGGGCAATTGTTATTATTAAGTGAAGATTCAGGAACAAGTTTAAAAAAATACATTTTTATCTATGGAGGCAATATACCTACTGAAGTGCATCCTAATCTTCGTAGGCTTAGACGTCCAGCAGCTGAAAGAGCCAGAGAAAGACTATCGGCTAATCTTGATGCAAGCCATGCAGTTGTAACAATGGTGCTTATTCCAGAAAATACAGAGAAATTGGTTTATGTGATAAATATTATTGAAGCTAACAGAAAAGATGTTCTGAACATGCTAAATGAAGTGCTCCCTCTTGATAGATTAAATAGAGAAATAGGGAATAGGGAAATAGTTGAATTAAATCTTAATTTTGACACTAGATACAAGTCAGATTTTAAAAGATATCTTACTATTTGGGCTGAAAAATACAATTCTTTACAAGAGTACAACAACGGAGATAATAGATTTCAAGGTACTTTCAAAGAAGTTCCTTATCCTAATGAGTTAAAAGAAACATTCGATAGAGCATTAGATATTCAATCTTTATCAATAGGAGGATATAGTAGATTATTAGAAAAAATTGGAGAAGGAATATTCCCTTTTAAGAGCCTCGTTAATAAAGAAGCTCATTTCCAGGGAATATTGAATGGAGTATTTAGTTATTATAGCGACCTAAAATTACAAGAATCACCAGAAACTAGAGCATTAGTTTTAACTGAGTTTCAAACTGGTAGAGGGGAACGCATTGATATGCTAGTTCATGGTATTAAGTTTGTAGCTCAAGGTGGAAATGCTGAGGAGTACACTCCAATAGGATTAGAACTTAAGACATCAAGGCAGGGCAAAGGAGCTAAAGCTTTATTGAGGGAAGCAAATGATCAAATAAATGAAGAGTATAAAGAGGGCGTTACCTATAAAACACTCACAGATGGTGATGAGGTGAAATTTATCGGTGTTGTTTTCGATAAAGGATCTAATAATCCAAATAAACTTATTTTAACAAGTAGGACAGCTAAGGAAGGATTTATTCCTGTTGGTGTAGTTCATAGTTCAGTTCATATGTTACCTACTGTAGGGCAGTGTTCTAAAGGAGAAAAAAGAGAACCTTCATCACCAGAGTATCCACCAAGTAAAAAACCAAGAAGAGAAAGAAGTGTAAATATGGCCTGCAAGGATTCGTTTGATGAAGAAGAGATTACAGAAGAGGAAAAAGAACAACGTATCAAAGAGTTGTTTAATGCTGACAAGGTAGCAGAAAGAGTAAAGAATATTGAGTTTTATGATCAGCTTTTCAAGGTTTCTGAGCGAATATCTAGAGGTGAAACTATAGACCAAAATGTTGAAGAAGCATTTATCGCAAAAGTTAAAAATATAGATCTAAGTTCAATAGATCCAGAGATTAGGGATATTGTGAAGGAGATGAAGGACAACATAGAAAATAAAGAAGAAATGAAAAATATCCTGAGAAGGTCTGGAGTAGCAGAAAAAATAGGGAAAGTAGCAGAAGGTGCAGGTCTTGCCTTTACGGTATTTTTAGTTGGTAAACATATAGCAAATGGAGATGTAGAAGGGCTAGGTTATGATGCATTAAATCTCTGGGTAATGCCAAAGATTGGTGAAAAAATCTCTGGAAAAATGTTAGAGTTAGGAACAAAGCTTGATTCTCAGATGCTAAAGGGATTTGCTCCAGTTATGGGACGTGCTATAGGTAACTTTGCAGCATTTTTAGGGTTAGCGGAGTCGATAAAAGCAAGGGAAAATGCAACAGATCCTGTAGATGTAAAGATTGCTGACCTAAACATCGCAACTAATTCCATTTTTATAGCTGCAGATGTACCTGCAGTTGTTACTGAAACAATGTCGGCTATAGGTATGGAAGCTGGAGTAATAGGAGAATTTGCCGGTCCGGTTGGAGCTGCTATTTCAGTTGCTGTTATTATCATATCACAATTTGTAGAAGCAGAGCTTGAAGTAGAAAAGTTAACAGAACAAATGAGTCTTACAGATCAGGAAAAGCATGATCTTTATTGGGATTTCTTTCTTAGTAAAAAACTACCAGATTATATAGGAAATGATCTGCAAGCAGAAGAAATATATAAACAGTATATATCAAAGATCTTAGATCAATTTAAGGGTAGTTATGATAAAATAGCCATATCATTACCTTCTATACTTCTTACAGAAGAAAAATACCTTGATGGGTCTATTTTCAGGAGAAAAAGAGAGGTGATGCAATCAGATGATGCTTCTGCGTATTTGGGAATAACTCCTTGTTTCCGTCACACAAGAATAGTTGATAATAAATTTGATTTTCGATTGATAACACGTGTTTCAGATATCTCTCTCAATGTAAAGAGTGGTAACAACCATATTAGCAGGCTTCTTCCAAGTACAATGAAAAATTATAGTGCTATTTGTGGTCCTAAAGGGGATAATGTTGATCTAACAGTGATAAGTGAAAAAACCTTACAAAGAGTAGAAGGTGTGGCACAATGCGGTTACAGATCAGAGTATGAGAATATGGTATTGTCTACAACAGTGAAAAAAGTTTCTTTAAAAGAGTATCTGCCTGGTTGCCAGAATGCAATTATGTATAGTAAAAGCAGTTCTTCTAGGCTGCCTGCAAATATGTTGTTTTACATACCTAATAATGATGCTTTTATAAATGTGACTTCTAATTATACTATTGATGTTATTTTTAATGGTAAGAATATACTACTTAATAGTTATGGAATCGATAATCAGGGGTCTAGTGTACAGAACAGGTATTATTTTACAGATCAGTTAAGTAATTGTGATATTCATAAACAAGGAACAAATTTCTTCTACATAGCAAAGGATAATTTTGTATGTAATTTAGGTGGATCTTCTACTGGACAAAATAATATAGTTGTAACACGAGGTAATTTTGCAGATTCAGAGAATATACACTCTGTCATTGGAAGTAGCAAAGCTAATCATATAGAAGTTTCTCATGCAGGTTATGTAGACGGTAAAGGTGGAAATGATGTAATAACAGCAAAAAACTTTACTACAATAAAAGGTTATTTTGGTGACTCTATTCGTGGAAAAGGGTTGGTGTTATTGCCAATAAATTTTAGTGATATAGGTAGTATGACTCATGCTAATAATATAACAAATATCTACAATAAAAGTGGAGCTTTTATAAGTGTAGATAAACAAACATCAGTAAAAACAGCAGATGGTTTGTTTGTAACTCCAACAAAAGTAGACATTAATACTGATAGAGTAACAAATGTGCACATAACAAAATTAGATAATAAGTTGGATAATCTGCAAAAAATGGACAATTCAAACTTTAATATTACAAAGCAATTATTAAACACTAATTATCATGGTGTTGTAGGTAGTTCTAGTAATCATATTTTTTACCCTGATGAGGATCACCATAATTTTTACTGGAAAGCTCCAAGTAATATAAGCCATCTTTATCTTTTCGATAACAGAAACGCTAATATTATGATTGCTCAAGCAAATGGTATATTAGATTTTAGTCTACTAAATAGTACGTTAAATGATATGCCATTTATAGAAGATAATAAAGGAGAAATAAAGATTAACAAAAATGGCCTAAATATAACCCTGCTATCAAATTATAAAGATGTTACAGTTACATTTAATGGGGAAGAATATTACAAACTTCAGAATGGAGAATTAGAGCGAGATTATTGCTCTCATAGCTTAAAAGTAGATGGAAGATTTAGTGTTAATGGTACTAACCTTTTAAATCATCATAATTGTTTCACATTTGACTCAGAAAAAGTTCTTTTTTTGAAGCTAAATAATGATTTGCTATTGTTATCAGATAGAGGAGCATTATCAATATCGGATTACTATTCTTCTGTTCATAAAAACTGGGATTTATCCATAGAGTTGAGCGACAAAATTATGGAACCAGAAGAATTTGGAGAAAGAGCTGATGAATTTAGTTCTTTCAGATATTATAAGCCAGATGAGCAAGGGTTACAGATTTATCATAATCAACCTGTTAACAAGAATGATATTGGTTTAGTTGATTTGAAAGATAAGTCTATATTAGATTTCAATATGAGAGTTATAAATGATACCTTATTGCTATCACATAAAAATAACACTCTTGTAAAAGTAGAGAACTGGAATACTTATCAACCGGCAAGAGAAATGATGTTTGCTTTTAATGATGCAATAGTTTCTAACTCAAAGTGTATAGCTTCTATTTGTAACTCAGAAGATGTTATAGTGGAATTTAATAAGGAAAAATTAGTTTTATCGACTGAGCAGCTGTTTAATGCTGTAAGGCAAAATAATCTTGATAAAGTGAGGGAGCTTATCAATCAAGGTGCTAGCATTAATGCTCAAGAGGTAGGTATTTATGGTAAAAAACCTATACATATTGCCGCTGAGAACAATAATAAAAACATTATAGAGTTTCTCTTGAGCAGGGGAGTAAGCATCGACGATACTGAAAGGGTAGGTAATACACCACTACACTATGCTGCATGGAGAGGAGGTTTAGAGGCTGCTGAGTTTCTTGTTGACAGAGGGGCTAGTATTAACGCTGCAGACAACTCTGGTAAAAAACCTGTACATGTTGCTGCTGAAAACAATAATAAAAATGTTATAGAGTTTCTTCTCAGCAAGGGAGTCAGTGTTGATGAGATTGATAAAAATGGTTGGACACCGTTACACTACACTGCTAGATTTAGTCAATTAGAGGCTGCTCAACTCCTCGTTGACAAAGGAGCTAATATTAATGCTCAAAATGTTTATGGCAGAGAGCCTATCCACATTGCTGCTGAGCACGATAATAAAAACATTATAGAACTTCTTCTCAATAAAGGGGTAAGCGTTAATGAGGTTGACAAAGACGGCTGGACGCCACTACATTGGGCTTCTTGGAGTGGCCATCTGGATGTAGTAGAGTACCTTATACGTAAAGGTGCCAATATTAATGCTGCAGATAACTCTGGTAAAAGACCTGTGCATGTTGCTGCTGAGAGCAATAATAAAAATATTATAGAGTTTCTTCTCAGCAAAGGAGAAAATGTTAATGATTGTGGTGATGATTATTGGAGACCTCTACACTATGCTGCTAAAGCTGGAAGCTTAGAGGCTGCTAAGTTCCTTGTAGAGAATGGTGCTGGCTTCTATTCTAAGAAATATGAGACTACAGATGGTCAGGCTCCTATACATATTGCTGCTTATTATGGTCATAAAAGTATTGTAAAGTTTTTTGTTGTCGAGAAGGGAGTAGACATTAATTGGGAGGATAGTTACAGATCTCATGGAAATTGGTGGACACCATTACATTGGGCTTCCAAAGGTGGTCATCTTGATGTAGTAGAATACCTTGTAAGCTTAGGAGCTAATATCGATGCTCAAGACTGGTATCGTAAAACACCTATAGACATTGCTAGAGGTGCAGAACATACAGATATCGTTCAATATTTGGAAGAAAGAAGTAGAGATTATGCCCGTGGTAAAAAAGCTATGCATTTTGCTGCTGAAAATAATGATATGGAAAATCTACGTTTTCTTGTTAGAAAAGGAGAAAATGTTAATGATTGTGGTGATGATTATTGGAGACCTCTACACTATGCTGCTAAAGCTGGAAGCTTAGAGGCTGCTGAGTTCCTTGTAGAGAAAGGTGCTGGCTTCTATTCTAAGAAATATGAGACTACAGATGGTCAGGCTCCTATACATATTGCTGCTTATTATGGTCATAAAAGTATTGTAAAGTTTTTTGTTGTCGAGAAGGGAGTAGACATTAATTGGGAGGATAGTTACAGATCTCATGGAAATTGGTGGACACCATTACATTGGGCTTCCAAAGGTGGTCATCTTGATGTAGTAGAATACCTTGTAAGCTTAGGAGCTAATATCGATGCTCAAGACTGGTATCGTAAAACACCTATAGACATTGCTAGAGGTGCAGAACATACAGATATCGTTCAATATTTGGAAGAAAGAAGTAGAGATTATGCCCGTGGTAAAAAAGCTATGCATTTTGCTGCTGAAAATAATGATATGGAAAATCTACGTTTTCTTGTTAGAAAAGGAGAAAATGTTAATGATTGTGGTGATGATTATTGGAGACCTCTACACTATGCTGCTAAAGCTGGAAGCTTAGAGGCTGCTGAGTTCCTTGTAGAGAAAGGTGCTGGCTTCTATTCTAAGAAATATGAGACTACAGATGGTCAGGCTCCTATACATATTGCTGCTTTTCATGGTCATAAAAATATTGTAAAATTTTTTGTTGTCGAGAAAGGAGTGGATGTTAATTGGGAAGATGGTTACAGATCTCATGGGAATTGGTGGACACCATTACATTGGGCTTCCAAGGGTGGTCGTCTCGATGTAGTAGAATACCTTGTAAGCTTAGGAGCTAATATCAATGCTCAAGACTGGTATCGTAAAACACCTTTAGACATTGCTATCGATCAAAAACATGATAATGTTGTAGGATATTTAAAAGAAATCAAGGAAGAAAGAGAAAAACCTGTACAACGTAACCGCCGTTATTTGCTAAGTCAATCCTTAGATTCGAGTGGTCAACCTGAGATAGCAGCAAGTAGTGGCACAAGACCATCTTCATGGATAAATGGTTTGTTTGGGTGGGTAAAAGGTTCTGTAGGTGGTTTTAGAGCTGCTTTATCTGAGGAAGCATCAAATACTGCAAGTTCAATACCACAAGTTGATGAGCAATTTGCCAAAGCTTCGGTAAGTAGTAGTAGTTCAACAAGTACCACACTACCATCTGATGGTACAGATAAAAAACAAGAAAATGGAGGTTTCTTTCGAGACAACATCGATTATGTAAATGCAAATATAAAACAAATGCGTGAAAGGCAAACACCTGTTAAATTTAAACCTAGTAGCGGAAATATAATACTAGAAATGGGAGATCACTATCTATCACAGGTTGATTTTAATGGTACAATAATGTTACTTGATTTATTAATTAGAAAAGTTACAGGTCAAAAGTATATTTCTACAGCAGATCAGTCTATATCTCCACTAGAAGCACAGGGCTATGCGCTCAATATTACAAAGGGATTTGAGAAAGTAGTAGAGCAAGCTGGATTGAAAAGTGGTGTATCAATGCACCTGTTAAATATTGATTATATGGGAATGCAGAAAGAGATTACTAGAAAAGTCATGAGTGGTAAATTTAATGAGATTTCAGGGATTTTAAGCTCATATATAGAGAAGGCATGTCCTAGTAGAGAAGCTGGTAAATTAAGTCCGAAGAAATTTGACAAGTTTATGATTGAATTTAATAAGGGGCTAGATGTAACATTAAATCAATCAATAGAGCACAACAGAGATGGTAGATTAGAAGTTGATGATGCAAAGCAAATGAATTTAGAGCCTCAAAGTTATTTAAGTAATGCTTCAGTTCAAGGCCATTTGACTCGGGATAAGGTTAAATTAATTTCTTAATCTCATCGAAAGAAAGGCCAGTGATTTCAGCGATAACATCAATAGAGACACCGGCCTTAAGTGAGTTTTTTGCAACTTCAATTTTACCTTCAATTTTACCTTTTTGATGGCCGATTTGGATGCCTTCATGTTTAGCATCATCGAGCTTTTGAGCAAGGACAGCCTGTTCATCACGAATACGTTTGATCTCTTGTTCGTAGGCTATAAATTCTTTTTCTGACCAGTTGAACCTATTTAGTTCTTCATATGCTCTTTCAATTATTAGATCACTTCCTATTATTCTCTCTAGCTCTTCTTCACTAGTTTCATCTGCATATCTAAAGAAGTAGACCCATTTTTCAACTATACTTGAAAGCTGATCTTCTTTGGTTTTTGGAAATTTAGGTAACTCAATAAATATAAAGTAAAAATCTTTTAGATCATGCTCATTAGTATCTTCATCGCGAATAGTATGCTTTGATTTGTACTCAGACTTATCAGGAAATAAAATACAGTCTGCTATAGCAATAAAGATAATTTCCTTAAGGTCATGATATTGATCGCCTTTATCAGCCTGTCTTGAATAGGCTTTAGCAGCATAGTATTGAGCACGTTTTTCAAAGCCCTTAGTTTTAGCGACCTGGTCAGGTAAGGAAGCAGTATTACTACTACCCCCTCCCTTAGAAACGCAGCATGCAGGTTTCCCCACACTACGCTTGAGCCCCTTATCTAAGTTCTTCTTTTCTAGAACCGGCTTGTCCTTCATGATTCCTCAGGAAACATCATTCTTAATGGTGACACCAACAGTAGAGAACCTTCTCTTGAAAAGGAGCTTGCTAACATTCTTGTTCGTTTCACTCTCTCATCAAAATACTTTTTCCATTTTAAGTCAAGGGGATTTGCATCCGCTCTGATTTTAACATGTCGTCTGATAGGTATATCAATCAGCTTAAGCAGTCTTAAATACCGTATCTCTTTTGGTTTGTTCTTGCATATGGGTGCAGCAAAAACCCATTGGCGTTGACCCATTACTTTGAAGTAACGATTCTTTATCCAACGTAATCCTTTACGAGGATGTCTTTTCTTTGCCCATTTCCATAAACTATGCCAAATTTCATTGTCGATCTTTCTAAACGCTTTTTTAGCACACACATGGTGATAGTAATTTCCCCATCCTCTCAGTAGAGAGTTGAGTGACTTAATTACTATAGCCTGAGTGTTCGCTATATTTGCTTTTATCAATGTACGTGCTTTATTAAGAAGTCTTTTAATACTTTCTTTCGAAGGTTTAATAATTAACTTCTTATTATATCTACGTACATTACAACCAAGAAAGTCAAACCCTGTTGTAATAGATGTAATCTTTGTCTTCTCTTCTGACAGAATTAAACCTCGCTCATGAAGAAAAGATGATACTAAAGGCTTAACTTCCTTTTCCAGTACTTCATGTGTGAAACCTGAAATAATAAAGTCGTCTGCGTACCTGATTACATTCACTCCACTTCTGATTTTTCCTCTTCTTTTGCTACCTAATTTACCAAAGCGACTTTCTAATAACTGTTCAAGACCATCTAAGGTAAAGTTAGCTAGTATTGGAGAAATTATACTTCCTTGCGGAGTGCCAGCAGTTGTGGGATACAGAGTTTTCGATTCTAGGAAACCAGCTTTTAACCATCTATGAAGAATTTTCTTTTCCATAGGAATATGCT
Source organism: Wolbachia endosymbiont of Oryzaephilus surinamensis (assembly GCF_025617515.1). NCBI lineage: Bacteria > Pseudomonadati > Pseudomonadota > Alphaproteobacteria > Rickettsiales > Anaplasmataceae > Wolbachia > Wolbachia endosymbiont of Oryzaephilus surinamensis. The sequence continues at coordinate 324,275 of NZ_CP092526.1, forward strand.
TCATAAGCCATTCATGGTTAATGTTGTCAAAGCACCCTTTGATATCACCTTCTAGTATCCATTGTGGTCGATTGCGTCTTGCCAGTAATAAGTGACAAGCAGCAATAGCATCCGCGCAGGATCTTTTAGGTCTAAAGCCATAGGAGTGACGATCACTGATCGTTTCAGCTATCGGTTCCAGAGCAAACAGATATAATGCTTGCATCGCTCTATCTTTTATCGTGGGTATACCGAGAGGCCTTCTTTTGCCATTAGATTTACTGATATAAATTCGTTTGAGCGGAGAAGGTTTATATCCTCTTTGTTTTAACAGCTTTATTCCTTGAAATTTAGCATTGCAAGTTGACCATAGTTGACGATCTACACCTGCTGTGGTTTTTCCTTGGTTTTCAGTTACTCTCTTAACAGCCAAAGCTTTTCCGCTAAAAGAGCGTGTGAGAAGATGTTGTAAAGCTTTTACCTTACCCCATCTTCCTTCTTGGACAGCCTTAACAATACGTCTTTGTAGCCTCACAATAACTTTCTGGCATTTCTTCCATGGCAATTGCTTCCATGCTTCAAAGCTTTCGGTAGATGCACTTACAGGTTTACTTGTAATCATCTGCTTTCCTACCTTAAGTGGTTAACAAAGTTTCTTGTCACGAGGGACCAAATGGAAGTCTGCTCGTTTTCACGCGAATTAATGTTACAAATTCTATCCATTTCGTTACAAAATGGCATTCGCTTTCTCCATTCTCCTTTACCTGCACTTCCATCAGCATTCCTTGCGGTTTGCTTGCCATGTAGGCGAAAATACAGGCTTACCCTGTTTCTCCAGTCATACAACAGTGGGTTAGGTGGCTTCTCTATACCGGTGGAGTTATTATTTGCGTACATCTAGAAATGAAAAATGTAACTTATCCACATTACCTTTTGGTCAGAGCTTATCAGCATCTTTAGCTCTTTCATCGTATCGGTACTTATAAAGCTTCACTTACGTTCACCATACCACTAGCCTAGCCCTCCAACCACATGATGCTTGCAGTTTATGCCCCTCTCACGATTGAGCATCTTCTTTTTCAAGAGGAGGTTCATTGTCCGCATCGCTTGGCACCAACCGGTTGCCCGATTCGCACTGATGCGTAGACTCAGACGGCAAAACATCTGGTTTAATAAGTTTTAGAATCCTTTCAGTTTCTTTCTGAATGAATTCCTCTCCTTTTAAACAATATGACCGAAGACTTTCAGGTCGCACCATTTCGACTATGACTTGCAGCCCATTTTCATCCCTACAAAGAACATCAACAATGCTTTGTTTTTTAGAAGCAATATCAGGGTCTTGAATAGTACTTAAGAACTCTATATCCCTTATTGTACTTTTGCCAGTGAAGCCAAGGATATCATTAAGGAAGTGAATAAGAATGTCCTTATTTTTTTCAGTACCAAAGATGCGCTTGAACGATATATCATTCTTGGGATCGAGAAACTTCGAAAGAGCCATGAGAAAGTAAGATAAAAAGCATTAATAATTATACACAGTTGTGAAGAAATATTCAACTAAAATGCAAACATTTTGTATATCTTTATTTGGTAGTATTAACCTGTATAATATCTATTTCTGTATGGCAAAGCATACTACTGTTTCCATAAGGTACCAAATAGCGCAAAAAGTAAGGAGCTGGAGGTTAAAAAGAAAATATACCCTGAAAAACTTAGCAGGCAAAGCAAACATAAACTATCATACACTGCTAAGATATGAACAAGGAACATGTGGCATTCCAATTGAAAAGTTAAAAATATTAGCAGGGGCATTATCAATTCCTGTTGGAAATCTCTTTCCAAGACGAAAAGTACTAAAAGAGAGCTGTTGTTTTGATGAAGCTAGAAGCCAGGAAATGTATAATTTCATAGAAAAAACAGGAGGACACAAAGCAATTTATGTATTAACCAAGTCTGTCCGAGCTGAAGAAGAAAGTAATATAAAAGCAGCAAGAATAAGAATTGCAAAGAATCTAGTTAAGGCAGAGTTTGATAATGACATTATCTATCGAGCAACGGGCTTATCAACTGAAGAATATGCTGATAAAGAGAGATACGAGCCAAACGGAGGACAAGAGATAAAAAAGTGGAGAATAATAAGAGGATATACACAAGAAGAATTGGCAAAAAAGCTTAATATAGGACCCTCACAGATACATCACTATGAACAAGGTAGTGTCACCATTTTAAGTGAAAGGTTATGGGAAATAGCAAAAGAATTGTCAGTAGATGCTGAAGATCTAATAAAGGAATACAAAGAAAGTGATTGTGAAGGAGAAAATGAATTATTAAGTTTGGCAAGAGAATATAAAAAAATTGACAATCAGGAATCACGAGATGAGCTAAATATATTGGTAGAATTTCTATTGCAAAGAAAGCAAATTTACAAAGAAAAGATTTACAAAACAGAGGAAATGAAAGTTGCAAATAATTTACTCAAGTTAGGTTTTTCTACTGATGTTATTTCTAAAATAGTAACAACTTCTTTTACATAAAGAATTAATTTTCAATTAGATAAAATAAGTATCTGTTAATATCTTAATTTCTTGATGAAAAAATAAGTAAAAAAGATTGAGAAATTGATTTGACTTCACTCAAAAGCTATGGCCTTATGCCAAGACTGCTAAAAAATGGCAGTAAATATATAAAAACATTTTGTTATTAGTGAAGGGTAAATTATATGAATAAAAGTAAAGAGGAAATAGAGTTCAGAATATTAGAAAGCAAAGGCAAAGCATTACTTGATCGTGAAATAATGGAAACGTTTCTAAGTGCAGTACATGAAAGGCCACAAGCTCAAGAAATTGCTAAAAATCTGGTGAATACTTATACAGGAGTAGGAAGGATTTTAGGCCGAGAAATGGATGACCTGAAAGTTATAGAAGGAGTAACTGATTCTGCAGTAGCAATGATTATGTGTGTTAAGGAAACACTAGAAAGGGTACTGAGAGAAAAGCTCAAAAGTGAGCCAATAATGGACTTACAAAGGCTAGTAGAGTACTTAAACGTAAGTATAGGCCACTCAGAAAGGGAATGTGTAAAAATACTGTACTTGAATAAAAGGCGTCAACTAATTGGAGAAGAATCCTATATCGGTGAAATGGAAAAAGCACCAGTGTACATAAAGGAAATTATAAGAAAAGCATTAATAAAAAATGCAGCATTAATAATAATGTCACACAACCACCCTGGAGGGAGCTTAGAGCCGTCAGAAGAAGATCAAGCAGTAACGAAGAGCTTAGCAGTAGCGTGTAGTACTGTAAGCGTTAGATTATTTGATCACATTATCATCACAAGTACGGGCTATTTTAGCTTCAGAGAAAGTGGATTGTTATAGCAAAAAGTATTTGCAAATCTACTCACATTAATTTATAATGAGTAATATAATGTATAAATTAAGGTTTGTATACTTAAAAAGTATTTTTAATAGTGGAGGTAATATGGGTAATAAAATAATTGTACCTTTTGATGACAAAAAAGGAGGTGTTTACGAGTTAAACGTTGATCTTGATAAATTATCAAAAGGTGAGATGTTAAATGCTATTGTAGGAATTGGTCGTACTAAAGAGCAGTCCACCTTTGTAAGCAAAATTAATAAGGCTAAAAAGCTTGGAGAAGTGCCCTTTCCTAATAGAGACGTTCAAATCAACTACGGAAAAGGGCTCGACTACATATATGGTACAAAACCTTTAAATGATCAAGAAGATAAAAATCCATTTGCTTCAGCTTTGCAAAAAATAAAGCCAAGTATAAGCGAAAGCGAAAAGTTGAGCTGGTTTAAGAGTGCTGTGGTAGAGGCAAAAAACGTAAATGAATTGCACAAAACTATAGACCAAGTACTAGCCTCTGGAGCAAGGCTAAATGCATGTAATGATGGAGAATGGAGCTTCGCGGAATATGTGATACTGGGCACACATTTTCATAAATTTGATAAGACTGATCGAAAAAAGATAATGCGTAAATTAATGCTAAGCGGTGCAGAGTTTCATGATACTCTACTACAGAATAAACTAATAGGTGAAATCTATAATGAGCTACAACCAGAAGTTCAGCCACAGATAGATAAGCAACTAGAAGAACTAGAGAAAGCTGGCGAAAGTGCTGTTCAGGAAGGAGAATTAATAGATATCGAGATAGATAATAAAATGCTTTTTATGGAATTCTCTGAAGATAGCAAGGTAGAGGTAGCCAAAATACTGAGAGAGTTAGGGAGTAATATTTTAAAAATGGGTAATAATGCAGTTGAGGTTAAAAGCGAGAAAGGAGATATAAGAAACTATACTGATATGTCAAATGGCAGCTCTGTCATGTTAGAGTTTCCTACGAGCATTGGTAAGCTAAATATTGTATTGTACCAAGAGGCAGATCAGGTGCAAGTGAGAGTAGAAAATAAGGAAATGTGGGCTGAGTTAGAAAAAAGAGGCGAAGAAATAGGAAAAAACTGCCTTTTTGGGGGAGTGAAGCTTAAGGAAGTGGTAGAAAGAGGTAATTTCACTAGATGTGGCATATGGAGTGAAAAGCAGAAGGAAGTAAGTGAAAAATTGTTTTCATGGGCAGACAAAGTACGTGAAAATAGTAAAGAAACTTGTAGGGCACTTTAATTTAAAGGTTCCAGAGTCTGGCTATTATATCTGGAGCCTTTGAGCTATAGTAGAAAATATTATACGCATGGTTGTTTTCGTGGAAAAAAGTCTAGACTGTGAAGTAGGGGAAAAAGTGAAAAATTGGAGGTTAGAGAGAGGTTATACTCAGAAGGGTTTAGCAGAGAAACTTGGTGTAAAGTACTGGGTAATACTGCAATATGAAAAAGGGAACCGTAGAATTTCAATCGAAAGGCTGTACGCTATAGCAGATGCATTGTCAGTAAGTATTACCGATCTCATTCCTGCATCAAAGGAGAAAATCGGCTTTAAAAATGAGGAAGGAGAAATATTAAATCTAGTAAGAGAATATAAAAAAATTAACGATCATGAGTTACGTAGGATGTTTTGTTTATTAACCAAATTTGTTCAAGTTAGTGAGAAAAGTAGTAGGAAAGCAGAGAAAGTAAAAATTGCAAAGGGTCTGATTAAAGGAGGAATTTCTGCTGATATTGTTTCAAAAATAATTGGTCTCTCTGCTGATGAATGTATTGAAGAAAAAGTTGGTTCTATCTACTACCAAATAGGAAAAAAGATAAAAGAATGGAGGCTAGTGAGGGAGTATACTCAAAAAGATTTAGCAGAGAAAATGAATACAACACGTCACGAAATAAGCAACTATGAACAAGGAAGGACTGCTGTTCCACTTGATAAATTATATGAAATGGCAGAAGCATTATCGATTAATATTACGGATCTACTAATAGAGGAAGGGAGTAAAGTGAAAAATGAGCTACCTGATTTGATTAAAGAATACAAAGAAATTGAGAGCCAAGAACTACGTAATGCACTAATAAAATCTTTGTTTGAAAGCATACAAATTTGCGAAGAGAAAGTGAGAGAGGTAGAAAGGATTAAAGTTGGAAGGGATTTAGTAAAAGGGGGAATTCCTATTGATATTATTTTGCAAATAGTTGGTTTATCTGCTGATCAAATTGGATGAAAATTTATTTCTAAATAAGCTATATATGTTTGTTTCTGTAAGAGATGTTAGTTCTATACACTACAAAATAGGGCAAAAAATAGAAGATTGTAGATTAATTCAAAGGTGTACTCAAGCAGAGTTAGCAAGTAAAATCGAATTAGCATATAAAGAAGTAACCAATTATGAAAATGGGTATATTCCTATTCCGATTGAAGTACTATATGTAATAGCAAGAGTACTGTCAGTTAATGTTGTAGATCTATTACCTAAACCAATAACAGTAAGAGAGTATGAAGATGAAGACGAAGAAATATTCTATCTAACGAAAATATATGAGAATCAAAAATTAGGCAAAATAGTACCTTCATTAGTCAGGTTTGTTCATATTAGCGAAAAAATTAATCAAGAAGAGGCGAGGTTGGAAATAGCAAAAAATCTAGTAAAAGAAGGAGTTTCTACTGATATTATTTTCCAGGCAACCGGCTTATCTATTTACGAGTATGATAGTACAGAGAGAGAAATCTGCACTGATTCTATATATTACAGAATAGGACAAAGAATAAGAGAATGGAGATTGATAAGGAGATACACTCAAAAAGATTTGGCGGATAAAGTTGGTTTAACACTCAAGGAAATACACGAATATGAAAGAGGGTATACTGCTATAACATTTGATAAATTATATGAAATATCAGATGCATTATCAGTGAATATTAAAGTTCTGCTACCTAAAACAAGAGAAAGCAAAAAGCTATTGAGTTTAATGGATGAGTACGGAGAACAAGAATCATTAGTCAAATCTCTATCTGAAGATATGAAAAGCGGCAAGGAAAAAGTTAAAAAAACAGAAAGGATCAAGGTTGCAAAAAATCTAGCAAAGGCAGGTGTTGCTCTTGATATTATTGTGCGAGCAAGTGGCCTAACTGCTGATGAGTGTGATAATTGAATTGTGTTAAATAATATATAAGATATAAGTAAAAATAGTTATATATTTAATATTTCTATACAGAATTTTTCTATCACTTTCTGATTGTCCTCTATCATTGCCTTTGCCTCTTGCTGAAGAAATTTGATATTTTTGAGTGTAATATTGTCCATCTCAGTCGATGCTACTTTCAATTGCGATTGTATTCTTATATATTTATCGTCTATTACTTGTTCTAGTTGATAATCAACGCAATCCAATCCAGAGGCAAACATCACATTCAGTAGTGGCTTGACCCACCCTATCTTGCCAAATTTCCTTGAGTTAGCATACTTTATACTTCTATCTGTTCTACCAGTGCCTATTGATAGCAGTATAATCTCATCATTTGGAAATAACCTCTTAGCACTTGCATATGCACAAGCCGCTGGATTATTAGCAAACACTCCGCCATCTATCAACACTCTCTCTGTTTGGCTAATTTTTAGACGTTTTGGTGTGAAGTACGTTGGAGCAGCTGTTGTAGCTCTGAGTGCATCTTTCAACTTAATGTTTTTTTCTTTCCAACTTTTGAAGAAAAATTCACAACTATTGTGAATGTCATAACTGGTGAGTAGTAGATTACTCGCAACATCGGCCATAGTACTTTCACCAAAGTATTTGTTGAGAATAAATTCCATATTTCTATATGAGTACTGAGAACCACTCAGCCAAGAAGCAATTGATTTTCTCCAAAATGATGATTGAAAGATATATGCTCCATACTCTTGATAAAGTTCAACCAAATCATTGGCAGAGTATTGAAGTTTATTGCTTTTACAAAGTCCAGCAACAATAATCCCACCAGTTGAGGTTCCTGCCATAAGATCAAAGATTTCAGCTATCGGTTTCTTTGCCCTCTTTTCTATTTCTGCTAGAATAATGGCAGGTATTATCCCTCTAATGCCACCTCCATCTACAGATAAAATGTACTTTGTCACTGAAAATTTAGTTCTTATTTGTGTTTGTGAATAGCTTCAAGTTCATTGACTTCTTCAGTGAGGTTTTTCACTCTCTCTTCAAGTCGATAGACTATTTCGATTAGTCCTTGGTTTTTTTCTATAAATTGATCATGGGTGTGTACTCGTAAGTCGAGTTTTGCCAACCACCAGATGGATCCTACAGTCTGTACAACTATTGTTATTATTACCGCTATTGGGATTTTTTGCTTTTTCATGTGAAAATATTAACTTGTTATGGATAGTTTTAGAAGTTTATATACAGATTATAGAAAACTTACAGCTTTAGTGATTACTTTTTGTTGATTCGTATCGGTCCTCTGCTTCTGCAAGTAGCTTTATTATTTGATCATAGGGCTTGTCTTTATTGTGTCTTGACCTTAGTGCGGCAATTCCTCTTGGTGTCTTTCCGTTATTATCTATGATATTAGGGTTTGCTCCTTTCTCTAATAAAAACTCGATAACCTCTAAGTTTCCCGAGTGTGTAGCATTATGTAGTGCTGTACTTCCATACTTACTAGTAACATGTATATTTGCTTCTTTATCCACTAAAAATCTTACAACTTTTAGACATCCTGAATTTGATGCATAGCCAAGAGGTGTTAAACCAGAAGACCCTATTTCATCAATATATACTACATTTTTTCCTACCAAAAGCTCAATAACCTCATAACTGCAGCTTTCAGACGCTGTCTGTAATATTTTCCTATAATAGGAGTTAGCTCTAGATTTTTGATAGCAATATGTAATAACAATACATACCATTAATATTATAAACCATACAAAATGTATTTTTTCTTTTTCATTACATTTCAGTTGACTCATATTCAGTAGTTTCTTTACATTGAACAGACTATATACTTATTTTTCCTTAACATCGTTTTCATTTACTTAAAGATGCTGATAATATAGTAAAATAACCTGAGCTATTTAAAGTATGCTCCGCTCTATTAATTATCCATTCACCATCCACCGCTTGATTAAAACCTATAAGACTAAGTTTAGCTTCTGCGAATAACTCCGGATTACCAGGCATAGTTATATCTAAAGTTTCATTGTTACGCTTCAATTGTTTTAATTTGGCATTTGCTGCACTTAGTGCTGACTCTGCATTTGAGTAAAGTTCCAGCATAATATAACTTGGTTCACCGCTACCAACTGTTTCTTTAATAGTTTCGCCCTTTTCATAGCTATGCCATTTTGCTACTACTGAATTATACTTATCACGTACGGTAAAATGCACTTTCCAATTAATTGTGTCTTGAGGTCTAATAGTCGTTGTTCCTAAAGCTTTTCCTGTGGCTGATTTTGCCATATTCTTTGAAATAAACAATATATACCCACCAGCTAACTTTGCCATTGCTTCACGCTCTGTTGCAATCTTTGTTAACAGACTTATATCACTTTCATCTACCTGATTAATGTGGGGTATTAATACATTCTTAAATTCCTCAGCGACTTTGTATCCATATCCATGTTTTTGGGCTATTTCTTTTACTAAGTTTTCTATGGTAATTTGGCGCCATTCTTTTGATACTTTTGCCTTCAAAGATATTCTTAAATTTGTTGCATGAGCTTTGATTAGTAGAGTCTTAGGTGGACTTTGTATTGTAACTTCGTTGACTGTATATATGCCCATTGGAAAGATTCCAATTTCCTTATAACCTAGTGCTATGTTTAATTCATTTGGAATTTCTACATTTTCATTACCATAATCAATACATACCTCTGCAACATCATCTATAGTACCAGATTCATCAGTAAGATGCACTGATATTACATGATCTTTTATTCCCTCAATGCTAAATTCAGGTTTCATTTATTCCCACACTTTTAACTTCGATTTTTTTAATTGCTCTTGTATTAAAGGCAGTTTAATCCTTAATCCAGATGGCAAAGAACCACTATACTCTGCAAGACCAGGATTAGCCTCTAAAACTACTTCCACTACTCCTCTAGTTGCTCCATAATGCCTCCAGCAAATTAGATCTATCATCTCTCCTTCCTTACTCCAGTAATATGTTGCCATTTTTAGTTAAATCTCCTCAAACTTAAACTAAACTCAACCTTTTTTGGTAATCCACAAGGAAAAAATGATGTTTGTTTTTTCTCTATCCGTACAATCACAAACCTCCCTAAAACATTACCTAAACTGTCTACTAAAGTATGTGGTTCTTCTGCTTCTTTCATACTTTTTAATTGATTTAAATCATTGAGATTATGGAAATAAATTACTCCTTCTAAGTCTATATTTTCTGTGCCTTGGCCAATATTTTGTAATGAAGGTATTTTACCAATGCACTCAATAGTACTCCAATGATTTTCTTTACTGTACCTTACACTTGTTGGAGAAAGCTTATGTTGACCAAACGATAGCATTAGTAAATCGGCTCTATTGAATCAAATAGAACGTCACGTGATTTTTCCCTTATTCTTTTTATTACTGCATCAGCAAGACTACGTACATCTTGGTTAGGTTCTGCTTTTATACTTATATTAAATGTAAAAGTTTGATTGAAAATTTTTTGTTCACACTTTTCACAGTCTTTTAAAACTTTCTCTGAATTATCTGCTACAGAACCTTTTTCTGTAATCACACTTTCAATATTCGTTCTACTATTCGAAATTCTACTAAAAGCATTATTATTTAATAAAGGATTTCCTTTACTAAAAACATTTCTATTTTCACTAGTTGCACTGCCTATTTTTGCTTCTACTGGTTTCTCTAATGCTTTTATTGGATTATCATTAAACAATTTTCCTATACCAATCCAATTTTCTATAGGTTTTGTAATTGATTTCCAGATACTTGAGAAAAAGTCCTTCACCTTTTGCCAATTAGCAATTACAAGCGCTGCACCAACTGATAGTCCAGCAACAGCAGCTCCTATAGGATTGGTAACCACGGCTAACGTTAAGGCTTTCAGTCCCATGATTACTGCTGGAATTACTCGAGCTGATAACGAAGTTAATACTGGCAAAAGTGTTCCCTGCAAAATAGCCTTAAAAGTTAATATTCCACCTCCAGCTAATGCAAATGCATAACCAAAACCTACCACTGCAATCTTGCCAATAATAAGAGCTGAAATTATGCTCATAACTCCTGTAGTTAAAATTGGACACTTCTCTGCGAACCAAGCTATACCTATAGATATAGACCTCAAAATCTTACTTATCCAATTTAAAGGAGGTAGCATAACTGACCCTAAGTTCATTCCTAGCTCTGCTATTGTATTTTTAAGTAGCTGCAAATTATTTGCTGTAGTACTTGCACGGTTATTAAATTCCTTTTGCATAGATTTGTTATACTTTTCTTTATCAGCCACAAAATCTATTGCTTTTTTATATTCTTCCAAACTTCCAACTATTAATGCAATATCATCTTGATATTCTTGACCAAAGAGATTGAGAAGGATTTGTGAACGTTCCTGTCTATCTACTTTTTCTAGAGTTTCAAAAAAATAAAGTAGAGCGTTTTGCCCGTTTTCAGCAACCTTTTGTGACATTTCCTCTGCAGTGATACCTATCGATTCCAATGCTGCTTTGAACTCTTTTCCTTGCCCTTCAGCAGTTTGAAGTTTAGAAAGCAGAGCATTGACAGCAGTTGCTACTTTTTCAGGTTGTTTACCTAAACTAACGAAGGCATTTACTAAACTACTTGTCTGATTAATATCTAAACCAAATTGTTTTGCATTACCACCCACTCTAGCAAGTGCTTCAATCATATCGTTTGCCTTAGCTGCAGTATTATCTGATAGGTAATTTATAACATCACCAACTCCTTCCATCTTCTCTACTGCAATTCCATAAATGTTAGCGAGTTTAGCTATGGAATCACCAGCTTGTTCGGCAGACATATCAAATGCTGTGGCCATTTTAGCTACTGTTGTGGTAAATTCAAGTAGCTTACCTTTGTTGATACCAAGCTGTCCACCACTTGCAGCTATTTGTGCTAACTCTGCAGCTGATAATGGTATTTCACGGGATAATTTCTTCAATTTTTGAGCAAATTCTTCAGCTTCGTTTGTACCAGAAGTAAAGTCTACGACCTTTTTAATATCAGCCATGGCACTTTCAAAGTCAATCGCAACTTTAATTGGAGCTGCAAGTGAAAGACCTAGTCCTATAGTCTCCATTGCTTGTGATCTATAATGCGCTTTTTTTGCCAAAGCATTTTGCTGTTTTTGTATTACAGATCCTAATTTACTGTATTTTCCTTTTAGTACTTCAATAGATGAACCAAGTTTAGTTTGATCTCTCACTAAAGATTTGACATCCTTTCCACTTTTCCTGATTTCTTCATTTAATGTGTGAAGAGCATCTCTCTTTTTGATATAAGCCTCTTTTGCTTTTGATGCTGATGCTTTCAATTTTTCAAATTCATTTCTCAGTGCTTTACTTGGCTCTTTTTTTTCCTTCTTCTCTTTAGCAATTGCTGCGGCTGATTCTTTTGCTTTCTTCTCCGCTTCCTTCCAATTCTTCATAGCTTCAAGGGCATCATGATTTAGTTGCTTAAATTTGGAAACCGATTTCATTGACGAATCAAGCTGCTTTATACTATCACCCAACTTAGAAAGCTTTGCTGCACTACCTGTCATTGCACTATTAAAACTGCCATCTAACGTTGCACCGATCTTTATTGAAAGCATTGACATTTTTTTGTTACTCCTTCACTTACTTCTAACCACTTTAGAAACTCTTTTATACTCATATTAATAATTTGCTCAATTCCACTTCCTGTTGTTGAGCTAAGTTTTAAAATATTGAATCTTAACTCCTCTGTTCCAGCGGCGACAAAAAATCTTTTAGTACCTTTTGTATTTCTACATAATCTTTAATACATAAATCTTCAACTACTTCTTTTGGCACAGATGCTAGATTAGCAATTAAAGCTACCTCTTTCAAAGCTTCGCCTTCTATGCGTTCTATAGTAAGTAAATCTCTTACTTTAGGTTCACGCATCGATAATTCTGAGACAGAAATTCCATCAACTGTTATTGGGTTGTTTAGTGTTATAGTTTGCATAAAATTCTCCTATAAAAAATAAAATCTTGTAAAATGTTGTAACTATTTGATCAACATCTAAAAAATAGAATTCTAAAAATCTTCATATTCCAAGCACCGTTTGAAGTAGTGCCATCTGATCAACACCATTAATCTTGCGAATCATATTCTCAGCATCGATTTCTATCAGCTCATTGCCACCTATCGTAAGTTTATAATAATGGGCAGCTACAGTGCATTTGAGAGTGGCTTTTTCAGCAGGTTTCCAGCTACCAAAGTCAAATTCTTTGAATATTCCCCTGAGATTGATTACTACAGCTTCAATATCGTTACTACCACTCCCTTGCATTCCACCACGGAGCGTCAAAGATACCGAATTTCCATTTATCAAGCCAAATAGCCGAAAGAGCTCTGTATCGTATTCAGCAAAAGTGAAATCTGCTTCAAGCTTCTCAATGCCCATATCAATATTTATTGGAATATCCATACCACCAGCACGGTACTCCTCTGTTTTTATGGTAAGCTTCGGCAAAGTTATTTCATCTATTTTTCCTGCATAGCCTCTACCATCAACAAATACGTTAAAATTTCTCAGTATTTTCGGTAACATTTGTTTTTCTCCTTTTCTTACAGTACTTCGCTATTGATCAAGTGTGATCTAAAAGTAATCTGTTCTGCTGGATACGGTGGTGTAAACTCAAAGTCAAAATATACTTTCCCGCTTGCAATGTTTGCCGGTGTGTTGAGTTCTGGAGTTGCATAACATTTTCCACTGATAATAGCTCCTTGAGCTTTCAAATTTGCAAGATAAGAATTCACCCCCTCAATCACATCATCTATGTAAGTTTTGGTGATATTGCGATCAACTGCCCAGAGATGAGCTCGAAGTAAACTATCATTAATTAAATCTGCAGTCCTTCTCACTGATAAAAAAGCCCATTTTGAGTCATTTGAACATGTTCTATTTCCCCAAAGCCTATAGCCATTTTGATGAATTATCGTTGTTACTTCATTTTCATTTAAATGGTTTGCTCTACAATTTGTATTACCGAGCGTAAAATCAATAGGCCTGCTTGTTCCAACAATACCATTTATCTCTTTATTTGAAGGTGAGTGCCAAAATCCTTGCTCGCTATCTATTTTAGCTATTAAACCTGCTACAAATGGGCTTGCCGGTTTTTCTTCCCCTTCAAACACCTTAACCCATGGATCAACTACGTAAACTCTTGAATTACTGATGCTTTTTCGCCATTTTATTGCTTCTTCATCATTGGTATTTGGTCCATCTGCAACAATAATTGCTCTTAATTTTTCTGCTATGGAAATTAAAGCACTCACTACTGGATTTACTCCATCTATTTCAGGTAACTGATGAGTAAACTGAGGTGCAATTAATATTCTTGGCGCAACATGGACTATACTTTCACTACTGAGAAATGCCTCTATCCCTTGATACTCTCCAGTCTCTTTATCAACTCCACCGATTATACTTTGAATAGTTTCACTTTCTTTGAGCTTTGAATCGCTGTTTTCACTTTCTTTAACTCGAATAACTACTACTGTTGCACCGATTTGGGAAAATATTCCATTTACTGCAGAAGGTAAACTTCCATTCTTTCCAAGTCTTGCTGCTTCTTTTAAGCTTCCTGCTATCAGTACCGGTTTATTCAGTGGAAATTTTTGCTCATCAGCTTCAGGTGCAGTACCAATTATACCTATCACTGATGATTTAGCTGTGCGTACTGTTCTTGCTCCTGAGGTAACCTCGATAACATTTACTCCATGTAGAAACTGTTCTGTCATTTCTTTTTCCCCTTTTCAACTTTCTTGCATTTTTTGTTTACAATCATCTAGCAAAGTTTGCAGCTCTTCCTTACTTTTAGCTTCACCGATTTCCCTTTCAGCTATATCCACCAATTCTTCGCACTTGATTATTGCTTTTTTCGCTCTTTTTGCTTTTTCCTGAATTATTCTTGCCATTTCTACTACTGAAATTCCTCGGACTTTTGCTAATGGCTCTATAATTTCTGCATCTTTTTTGTCTATAGATTCTGGTGCTGCTAAAATGTTCTCTGCGGCTTTTGCTTGTATTTCGTACGACTTAGACTTCTGATGAGAATATCCTGCGTATTGGTGAGTATAGTTATCATAATAAGCATGAAGATTAGAAAGTGCAGAAAACTTCGCATTTTCCAATAATTCCAGCTCAATATCTTCCTTATTCCTTTCAACAATTTTCTCTCCTTCTGTTAAACAATAACTTTTTTGCCAGTCGAAATTCTTTGGCGCTTCATACCAATCATTTCCAATTGGCTTACTTTCAAGCGTTGTTGTTTCTACTTGTTTGTTATGTTCAAATCTAATATAAATTCTTACTATTACCCACAAATATAAAGTTCGTGAGCAAGTCGCCATCCTTCTGCTAGATCAAAGAGACGTCTCCATCCTTTCCAAATAGTAATGGGGCCTGGTTCTAGATCATTTTTTCTAGCCAAATGTCCTCCAAGTTGAGCAATCCATGAAACAGCTTCTTTTATAGTAGGAGTTGCATTTGAACATGGTTTTCTATGTATTTTTACATATAGAACTTTCCATTCTTCTTCGGCTAATAAGGTAGTACACGGTAATGTTGGATCAGTTCTTGCAATTGTTGTAATAAAGAAAATTCTCCAAGCAATAATACTCATTACTGTTAAATATCGCATCAACCTTTCTGCTGTTCCAAGCCTACATTCTTCAACTTTGAGACCAGATTTTAAAATTTTATGTAATATTTCTATTTTCCATCTAAGACAATACCACCTAACTTTTTCAACAGCTTCATCAAAGGTATTGACTGGAAGATTTGTTAAAAGCATCCACTCTAGCGGATTTGTTTCAGAAGGAAAGTCTTTTTCAACAACGTAAACTGCATAGTGTGGTAATTTAAGTAATTCTTCTGTCTTATGCCTAATACTATTCTTAGATGGATGCATAATAAACTTTCCGAATCTAACTTCCAAATGTGCTGTTCTTTTTGGCTTATTATCTTTTGCAGGAACTTCAACTTTTACCGTACCTGCACAATGAGAGGATTTAATAAATTCCCATAACTTCTGCTCACCTTTTTCAGGATATCGAGATTTTCTATTTACTGCCCTATCTTTGGAAGCTCTAACTAACACTGCCGAATTAAGATTATATGCAAGCTCAAAAAACTCATATATATCTGCTTCTCTATCGCATATAGTTATAGTCTCAGTTTGAGTTGAATCAATAATGTTGTTTGTGTTGCTTAAAGTTTCTAACCATTTTATACTCTCTTTATCTTCAATGCGGATACTGTCATTGTTCTTTTTTTTTATGTTTTCAGATTCTTCAGGTCTTGAATAAATTTTTTGATCTAGTATCCCTAGTACCAAACCTTCTATACTAACAGCTAGAGCTGTATGCATTATAATACCTTGACTATGTTTTCTTGTAATAACTCCCAATCCACTTGTTTTTTCATGGTCTGTGTATGAAATATAACTTGTATCTTGGATCACAAAAATTTTTTTATGGGCTTTTGTTCTTTCAACTGTTTTAGCAACGTGTGAAGCTAGAATATCGCCTTCTTTCACGTTCTCATTTTGAAAAAAACGATATGCTGCTTTTGCTTCTGACCAACTTCCACACGCCTGATTGATTGAGCTTTCAGGTAAACTTGTAAAACTATCAGCAATATTTACTAATCGGTCAGTTAACCTTTTATCTCCAAGTACAGCATCTCCAAATTCATTTTCAGCCCATTCATTATTCCTGTTTGCCATTTTTTACCCTCAATGTTTGCAAACTTTAATGTTGTAATACTTTATTTTTATGTCCATTTATATTTGTGGGTAATAGTAAGATTGAGGGGTTGCATAGATGAATCAGGAAATTCATTAAAACCAAGGGCTCATTTACCAGTACAAATGCCTTGTATAAGTTGGTATATTGTGCTATAAAAAAAGTGGAGCAAAAGTGGATTATGGCTCTCCCTAATTGGGCTTTAACTATGTCTCAACTTGACATCTTCTTTCCCAACAGATTGAAAATTGAGTTGAACTAAAAATGCGGCTTGACACACTTTTTTGAACATTCCCGCCTATTCGAATTTGCCTCGTAAATCCCTTACATCACACCTTCTCATTGGTAGCCATGCAACAAAGCCATCCAATATCTCCAACTAATACTGGATATCGATATTTTGTTATCCACACTATGTGATATATATACAGAGTGACTGCTTTTTCTATAATATTCCACATTCTTTGAGATTTTTCACCTTAAAATTATATTCTTAAAAGGATGGACTTTAAGTCCAGTGTTTTTCTCCTAAATTTGGGACAATAAAATCTAACGTGACTTCGCGCCAAATGTGATGCTGCTCAGCAGGTAAGCCAATTAACGGGCTACATTTATATACTGCACGCATTGCATTATCTGCTGCTGATCTAAAAAGAGGATTATTTTGATAAGAACTACTATCTGCTACGTTGGCTACAACGATCTCGCCTTTACTGGATAATAATAAGTTAATTTTTATACTAAAATTTTCTTTATAAACTATGCTCTCAGGAATGCTCCAACACTCTGTCAGTTTATCCCTTATAGAATTAATAATTTCTGTTACAGCCAATTCATCATCTTTGTTCTCAATATTTTTCTTATCTCTTATTTCATTTTTCACCTCTTTGATGTCTTCTCTTAGTTTTCTTTCTACACCCTTTTTTCTTTTGGGAATTGGAATACCCTCATCAATTTCCTGTATTTCAATAATTTGCCTCGGTTGTACTAACTCAACTAATTCTTTTTTTCTTTGTGGTATAGGAATAACTGACGAATCATCCGTTTGGGCTTTCATTGAAAAAAGCAAAAAACAACATAGAAACAAAAGAAGAGTATAATTAAAATAGAGAGGGCGCATATGTTAAGCAGCTTGTTTTACTGGTTTAAAGCTAATATTGCACATAAAGTCAATATATTTCAGTTGACTTAAACTCAAATTTGCTACACTAATTTTATTATCTCTATAATATCATATGGTCAATATACTCTGAATGAGATGGAAAGATGAAGGTGTTATTATAGCTGTTAAAAAATACGGTGATAAAAATTTAATTCTTTCTCTATTTACAAAAAATCATGGAAAGTGCAGAGGATTAACTAGGTTAACAAACAATAGCAATTATAAGTTTCAAATAAGTAATCTATTACATGCAGAATGGAGTGCTAAGCTACCTGAAAATCTAGGTTTTTTAAAGTGCGAATTGATTGAATCTCCATTTCATCATTTCTTTCAAGATAGGTTAAAAAGCATTGCTATTGTTTCTTTCTCGTCTATATTAGAAAAAGTGCTTCCAGAAAGTGAATCCTGCATCAAGTTATATGATAATTTTAGACACTTCATCGATGTAATAAAACATAATAGCCAGTTTTGGCAAAGTCATTACCTTAACTTAGAGCTTCTGCTTCTTACGCAACTTGGATTTAAGTTAGACCTATCAAAATGTGCTGTAACAGGTGTGAAAGAAAATCTACAATTTATTTCTCCAAAAACTGGTAGAGCAGTGTCAAAAAAAGTAGGTGACTGTTATGCAGATAAATTACTACCTTTTCCACAGATGTTGCATGATGTATACAATAACAACCTACAAAATAGCTACTCATATCAAGAATTCAGACTAGGGTTAAAAATTACAGGGTATTTTTTAAATAAATATCTATTTCTGCAGTTAAATGCGAAATTTCCGGAGTTGAGAAATTTTATGCTATCATTTGAATCTTAGTTACTACTTATTTGAAAGAACTTCAACCAGTAACCACTCTATTTCTACCACTGTTTTTTGCTTTATATAAATATTTGTCAGCACGTACTATAAATTTTTTAACATCATCAAGGTCAGATCTTTGCATTGCTGAAATTCCAATGCTCACAGTTACATTATGGGTTGTATTTTTACCCACAAGTATAAAAGGTTCTTTGGCAATAATTTTCCTTATTCTCTCTGCAATAGTATACGCATCTGATACATTGGTATCTGGCATTACAACAACAAATTCCTCACCACCAAACCTAGCTAATAAATCTGTCACTCTGATATTTTCAGAAATTCTTTTCTGTATTTCCTTTAAAAGTTCATCTCCAGCATTATGCCCAAAGTTATCATTCACCATCTTAAAATAATCTATATCAAGTATCATAAGAGATAAACTTCTATCTTTTTCCACAGAATCCTTAACAATATTTCTTAAGTGTGCATCAAAATATCTTCTATTATAACAGTTAGTTAATGGATCCTTTATAGACATTTCTACATTATTAAATAAATTCATTCTCAAGGCATCTTGATACCTTTTGCGTTTCACTTGCAAATTAACCCTAGCTATTAATTCACTCTCATCTAAAGGTACTGTTAAATAATCATTAGCACCTACATCAAGTGCCTTTACTAAATTGCTTTTATCATAATCTTCAGAAAGGATCAGAATTGGTGTATAACGTGTTTCTACTTTACTACGAAACTTAGAACACAACCGTAGGCCGTCAGTTTTTGAAAACTGCATGTCAGAAATAATCAGGTCGTAATTATCCTTAATACCAACCTTTAATGCTTCTTTTGGATCGTGCAGTATTTTAATTGATCTGAAGCGTTGCTTTAGAACATTGTGTATCTGCTCTGCTTGAAAGGTGTCCTCATCTACAACAAGTATGTTAGCATCAAAAATCTGATTAGAATAATCCATAATACTGCTTTCTGCTACTCCACCAATCTCAGCATTAGTTTCTCCTCTCAAGCACAACTCATCTATTATCATCTTTAAGCGCACAAGAGACTTAATTCTTGCAGATAAAGCAGTTTCATCTATCGGCTTAGTTAGAAAGTCATCCGCACCAGCATTAATTCCTTCCACTCTATCATGAGTGTCATGCAGCGCAGTTACCATAATGATTGGAATATAAGTCGTTAAGGGATCATTCTTTAGCTTCTTACAAACCTCAAAACCATTCATTTTTGGCATCATGACATCAAGTAAGATAATATCTGGCTGCTGTTCCGCTACTAAATCTATCGCCTCCTCGCCATCATAAGCTACAATAACTGTATAGTACTCTGCTTTTAGCTGAGCCTCCAAAAGCTTAACATTAGATGGTATATCATCTACTACTAGGATTTTTGCTGTCATTTTTTGTACTATCTACATTGTAAGTAGGATAAAGCTTGCCATCTTCACCAATTATGTAATTGACTTTTTCAACGTTATGCCCTTCATATAATTCTTTAATTCCGGTATCCTTCAACAATTTCCTAACTCTTGATTTTACAACCCAGAAATACCTATATATATTTTTAATAAGATTAAGAAATACAGGTACTTTACTTTTATCAAAAACAATTATACTCACTAAAGCTACAACTAAAATTTCTGAAAGACCTATATTAAACATTTTTCCTATGAAGCAAGTACTTTAATTCTCCTGATTATGAGTATTAATTTACTTAAATCAAGTTTAGAAGCAACCATCTCATCTAAAAAGCTATTGTAACGCTCTATATAATCCTTATCATTAAGAGCCCAAGTTTGAACCTTATCTATATGATTATCAGTAGCTTTTATAACTTTAACAGCTAGCTTATGATGATAATTGCTTAAATCATCTAATAAATCATTAATTAAGCTGCGATCCCAATAAGAAGAATGGCTTTTAATCTTGACAGCAATTGTTCTAATCATATCAAACCTTAGCAGCGACTTTAATTTAAAGTATATTCTACCAGCTTCAAAGATTGATAAAGATGTCTGTTCAGCAATAGATATAACGTCCAGCGCATAAATAAGAATACGTAAATCAGCAACCTTTTTTGCTAGATCTTTATTTATGTTAAGCTCTACCAAAGAGGTTAATCCATGATTATAGATCTTTAACAGGCGATCATCTAAAATATCATGGCCTAAAGTTTCAATTGCACCCCTAAATTTTGTAACACCATCTAGTTCTACAAGATTAAGCTTACCAAGATTTTTTACTAACCAAAATGATACCCTACCAATAAATTTTTGCACACTTCTCACTACTTGCAAATATGAATCAACATCAATTTTTCCATCCAATTCATCAATTTTCTGCCAAAGGCTACTTAAATTATATAGGTGATTAACAACGATATATATGTTAACTGCTTCATGTACTTTAATTCCAGTACTCTCAACCAAATTATTAATAAATATACAGCCCATCCTATTTACTACATCGTTTGTAATGCAAGTAGAAATAATTTCCCTACAAAGTTGGTGTTTCAATATGGAATCCTTGAACTCTGTTACCATCCTTTGTGGAAAGTAATTTAGTAAGTAATCACGGCACAAAAAATCTTTTTCAGGTAGCTCAGAGTGTATAACTTCATTTTTTATTGCTGTTCTTGCATAAGACATCAGAACAGAAAGCTGAGGAGAACAGAAACCTTCTCCATCAGTTAACATTCTTGCTACCTCTTCTTCAGCTGGAAGAAATTCTACATCTCGGTTTAGCAGCCCAAATTTCTCTAAACTGAGTAATAATTTATGGTGCTGCTCCAACTTTTCTTTAGCTTGCAAGCACTCAAGAAGCAATGCTTTTGTTTCAATCCTGTTATGGTTTTCAAGTACCTTAGATGCAACTTCATCTATCATGCTAGCCAGTATTTCATTCCTTTTTTCCAAGGAAATTCCCCCTTCTTTCATAATTGCAACAAAAGCAATCTTGATGTTAACTTCAAGATCAGAACATATTACTCCTGCTGAATTATCAATAAAATCTGCATTGATATACCCACCTATTTTAGCGTATTCTACCCTTCCAAGCTGCGTGCAACCAAGGTTGCCACCCTCTATAAACATAGAAGCTCTAATATCATGACCGTTTACTCTTAATTCATCATTTGCTTTATCGCCAACCATGCCATGGCTTTCACTTTTTGCCTTAACAAAGGTGCCAATTCCTCCATTCCATATGAAATCCACTTTTGCCTTGAGCAAATATCGAATCAAATCATTTGGAGATAATGTATCTTCCGTTATATCAAAGCACTTTTTCATTTCTTGAGAAATTTCTACTTGTTTGCTACTACGTTCAAATACCCCGCCACCATGAGAAATCAAATCTCTATTGTAATCCATCCAAGTGGAAAACGGTAATTCAAAGAGCCGTTTACGCTCCACGAAACTCTTTTCCGCATCAGGATTTGGATCAACAAAAATATGCATATGATTAAATGCTCCAATTAAACTCATATTTCTTGAAAGCAGCATGCCGTTCCCAAATAGATCGCCAGCCATATCTCCAATTCCAATAACAGTTGTATCCTGGTAAATATCCTTATTCATTCTCCAAAAATGGCGTTGTGCTGCAATCCATGCACCTCTTGCTGTAATACCCATCTTTTTGTGGTCATAACCTGCTGATCCACCAGATGCAAATGCATCTTCGAGCCAAAAGTTACATTCAGAGGATATTTCGTTTGCATAATCAGAAAATGAAGCAGTGCCTTTATCTGCTGCAACTACCAAATATGGATCATCTTCGTCATACCTAATCACATTTTCTGGTGGAGTTATTTTGCCATCAACTACATTATCAGTAATATCAAGCATTCCTCTGATGAAATTCTTATAGCATTCAACACCTTTCTCCCTTAAAATGTTTTTGTCTTTATAAACTTGCTTTATTACAAACCCACCCTTTGCGCCAACAGGTACAATGACCGCATTTTTTGTCATCTGGGCTTTCATGAGTCCCAAAACTTCAGTGCGAAAATCTTCCGTTCTATCCGACCATCTCAAACCACCACGAGCCAACTTCCCTCCTCTTAGATGTATTCCCTCAAAAAGGTTTGAATAAACATACAATTCACGGTATGGGCGCGGGTCAGGTAAACCATTTATTTTACTTGAATCAAATTTGATAGATAAGTATGGCTTATCATCTTGATAATAACTGGTTCTCAAAATTGCCATTATCAAGTTAAATATCGAACGCAAAACGTAATCATGTGAAACGTTGCTGATCTCTTTTAGTAGTTCTTCAATTTTTTCTATCAAAATGCTAGTAGTTTCTGCCCTATCAATATCTATTTTAGTATCAAATCTTGAATGAAATAATTCTACTAAATACCTTACTACTTTTGGATACTCTGATACTACTTTCTGGATATATTCTGGGTTATAGCTAAATGATGTCTGCTTTAGGTAGGCGCTTAGCGCTCTAATCAGAAGCACTTCCTTCCACTCGAGCCCAGCAATAATGATCAAGCTGTTAAAATAGTCATTTTTTATTTCCTTGCTGAACACTTTTACAAGTGTTACCTCAAACTGCTCTTTTAAAGTAATGTTGTCTATTAATTCATCAACTCTTGACAACACAAAATGATGTATCCATATTCCACCGTTGATTTCTATATAATAACCATTATGAGATAGAATCTTAGCCCCTAAATTCTTAGTAACCTTTAATATCTTTGACAATTCAAGGCCTCCGTTGCTTGGAGTGTAAACCTTCAATTGATAGTTGAGATTGTCACGAGTAAGCCTCAAATCAACTTCGCTGACTTTTTTCTTTCTCACTATCTCCAATTTTTTCATATCATAATACGCATCATGAGGTTCAAAATTCTCTTGATAACTTATCGGAAATGCCTTGCAATAGCGGATAAATATATCCTCAACAGTGCTAAAAGTATTATATAAATTGTCTATAAAACGATCTTCCCACTTTTCTGTAATGTTTCTTAACTTGTTTTCGATACGCAAAACTTCATCATCAAAAATGCTAGCGCTTTTGGTTCTTAGCACCACGTGTAATTTCATCAAATCATATTCATTGATAATGTGATTGTTATAAATATCTGAACTTTCTGCATTCGTTTCATCTTTCAATATATCGCGTATCTTAAACATTAGTCTTGCACTAGCATAACGCATCGGTATCAATACTATGCAACTAATAAAGTTCCCTACCTTTCTCAAAAATAATTTGACTCTTGGTCTAATCGCAAGAGACATGATCGAGGTGCAAATTTCAAATAACTCGTCTTCATTTGATTGGAATAATTCGTCACAAGAAAATGCCTGTAAAATGGAAATTAAAGCTTTATTGTTATGGCCACCAGGAACAAATCCTGCCTTTTTTTCTATTGTTGTAACCTTATCCTTTATTACCGGAATAGTTCGAATATCTTGCACTTCTGCTATAGAAGTAAATAGCCCAAAAAAATGCTGTTCCCTTATTACATCACCCTGATCATTAAATTCTTTCACTCCTATACAATTCATATAGGTACGCCGATGAACTATTGAGATTAGGTCTGATCTTAGTATGTATAAAGAATTCAAGCTTTCAGAAAAAATTGATGAATTTTGGTACTCTTCACTTGCTCTCATTAACCCGAGGCTCTCCTTACCACTTAGAGCAAGCTTCCCTTCTTTATTAGTAATGTATTCTTGATAACCTAAAAATACAAAATTGTTATTTTTCAACCAAGCTAGAAAATCTCTGCCTCCAGCATCCAATGCCGGATGCTCAAGAAGCTTCTTGAGCATCAATTGCCAGTCCTTTACAACGCAGTTAACTGCTTTTAGCGTCTTTCGTAGAGATTCTTCTAGTGTATCAACAAAGCTACCGCTTATGCCTTTAATAATTACATATATTACTGACTCTTTGATTCCATTACTTTCTTCTAAAAGATGAATTTTATCTATTAGGCTATTTTTTCTTTGAACATTAATTATGCTGTTACTATAATAGCATATAGTTAAACCGTTTGACTTAATAGTGGAAATGACAGAATCCACTAAAAAGGGCATGTCATAATTTGTGATTTTAATTATAGTGAAATTGCCTTCTATTCCTGAAATATCATTTACATTACTTACTGCCAATTTACTTTCTTCTTTTTCTTTTTTAAGAATGAAGTTGTACGCATCTTCTGCAATGTATAAAAGAAATTTATCGTTGACTTTTAGGTCACTATTATAAACAAAATTATAAAAGTACTGTATAAACTCTTTAATTTTTTCTTTCTCTTTTTTATTCCCTTGATCAACTAGCTTAAATAAAGACTCAACATTAACATTATGATTTATACACATTTTTCAAAACAAAAATACACAGCGAATCTAGATCTTTTTAACTAAGATTTCGTTACCAGAAGTATACACTATTAGCTCATCTCCTTCTACTATTTCCCCAGATAAAACTAACTTAGCTAGATTATTTTGAATGCATTCTTGTATTACCCTTTTCAGAGGCCGCGCTCCATATTCAGGGTCATATCCAGTTTGTGCTATTAGTTCTTTAGCTTCTTGCGATAAACTAATACTCAGTTTACGCTTAGCAAGCATCTTTTGTAAATAAGAGAATTGAACATCTATAATTTTATCAATGTCATCTTTGGTTAAGCTGTGGAATATAATAATTTCATCCAGTCTATTTAAAAATTCTGGACGAAACGCTGACTTAACTATTTTCATCACCTCATCTTTCACAGATTCGGTAGCTCCTCTTAGCATCATCTCAGCTCCAAGGTTAGAAGTTAAAATTAGTATGGTATTACGAAAATCAATTAATTTGCCATGGCTATCGGTTAGTCTACCTTCATCCAAAATCTGCAGTAGTATATTAAATATATCTGGATTTGCCTTTTCTATCTCATCAAACAAAATTACCTGATATGGTCTTCTCCTTACTGCTTCGGTTAATCTGCCACCTTGTTCATAACCAACATATCCTGGAGGCGCACCAATTAACTTTGAAACGGAGTGTTTTTCCATATACTCTGACATATCAAAGCGTAGAAGTGCTGATTGATCATCAAACAAAAATTCGGCAAGAGATTTTGCTAACTCTGTTTTTCCAACTCCGGTTGGACCTAAGAATAAAAATGAACCAAAAGGTCGATTAGTATCCTGAACACCAGAACGGGAGCGCCTTACTGCATTACTTATCGCTTCAATTGCATCTCTCTGCCCTATTACTCTTTTTCCTATTTCATTTTCCATGTTAAGGAGCTTTTCCTTTTCACTATGCATCATGTTATCAACTGGAATGCCTGTCCATTTTGAAACAATATTTGCAATATCACTCTCAGTAACTTCTTTCTTTAGGAAACTATCAGTAACTTTTTCCTGATTTTTTAACTCATTTTCAAGTTGAGGAATCACACCATACATCAATTCCCCTGCCCTTCCTAAATTTCCATTCCGCTGAGCCAATTCTAGCTCTTTCCTCGCATTATCCAATTTTTCAGCAGTTTCTTGTATTTTAGCTATTTTATTCTTTTCCATCTGCCATTTACTGCTTAAGTCAGCAAATTTACTGTTTAGACTCTCAATTTCCTCATTTATCTTTTTTAAACGTTGCTTAGAGTTTTCATCACTTTCTTTTTTCAAAGCCTCTGACTCAATTTTCAGCTGTATAATCTTTCTTTCAAGCTCATCAACAACCTCAGGCTTGCTGTCCATTTCAATTCTAACCCTACTTGCTGCTTCATCAATTAAATCGATCGCTTTATCAGGTAAAAACCTATCTGTTATATATCTATTAGAAAGCGTTGCAGCAGCGATTATTGCACCATCTGTGATTCTAATACCATGGTGCACCTCATACCTCTCCTTCAAACCCCTCAGTATTGAAATAGTATCAGTCTCAGTCGGTTGAGAAATAAACACAGGCTGAAAACGCCTTGCAAGCGCAGGGTCTTTCTCTATATGTTGACGATACTCATCCAAAGTTGTAGCCCCTATACAGCGAATTTCTCCACGCGCAAGAGCAGGCTTGAGCAAATTTGAAGCATCCATCGCACCACTTGTCGCTCCTGCTCCCACTAAAGTATGAAGCTCATCTATAAACAAAATAACTTTGCCCTCTGCTTTTAAAATCTCATTAATCACTGCTTTTAGTCTCTCTTCAAACTCCCCTCTAAATTTTGTTCCAGCAATTAATGCACCAAGATCCAAAGCTAAAACTTTTGCATCACGCAAACCAAGTGGTACATCATTTGCAACAATTCTGTTTGCTAAACCTTCAACTATTGCAGTTTTTCCAACACCAGGTTCACCTATCAGTACTGGATTATTTTTTGTTCGCCTCAACGATACCTGCATAGTTCTTCTGATTTCCTCATCACGACCAATTACAGGATCAAGCTTACCTTGCATAGCAAGCTCTGTAATATCTTTTGTATACCTCTTTGCCGCATTTAATTTTTCCTCGCTATTTGGAGAGTCTGCACTGCCACCTTTTCTCATTTCTGCAATAACTGAATTTAATTTTTGCGGTGTTACACCACCTTCTGCTAAAATTTTACCTACAATTTCATCTTTTTGTGCAGCAAGGCCCTGCAACAACCGCTCAACAGTAACAAATGTGTCTTTATTTCTCCTCGCAATACCAATTGAATCATCAAAAACTTTTGCTACCTCTCTTGAAAGCTGAAGTCCAACACTACCTGGTCCTCCAACCACTGGAAACTTTTTAATTGTACTACTCACAGCATCAGAAATATTCTGAACATTTCCATCACAGGTGCCTATCAAATCCTGAACTAAACCTGACTCATCTTCAAGCATTACTTTAAGTAAATGTTCAGGCATAAAAATCTGATGCCCAGCTCCCAATGCTTTCATTTGAGCGCTCTGGATTAGGCTTTTTGCTTTTTCGGTAAATTTATTCAAGTCCATAATACAAATTTAACTCATACTTGCTGATATATATAACAACTACTTTCTCAATTTTAAACTTAAAGTCATTCAGCATTCAACCACTATGGATTAAAATCCATAGTGGTTGAATATTTGATCGTAGGGCTTATCTTTGTTATGCCTTGACCTTAACACAGCTACATTTCTAGGTTTTTCCATCATCGTTTATAATGTTAGGATTAGCGCCTTTTTCTAGCAAAAATTTGATAATCCTTAAATCACCATAATATGCAACATTATGTAGTGCTGTGCTTACATACTTGTTAATAATGTTTACGTTAACTCCCTCATCTATTAAAAACCTAACTATCTCTAAATATCCCCTTCTGCAGCATAATGTAACGCAGTTAACTTAGGCATGTGTGTATCAGTATCTAATAAATTTTTTACTGAGAATTTTACAGTTTCTAAGTTACAATTTTGAGAAGCAATGCGTAATATCGTTTTATAATTATCTGCAGCTTTTGACTTCATGTAGTAATAGGTAGCAATAATACATACTATTAATGTTATAAGCCACCAAAAATGCAGCTTTTTTTTTGTATCTTGACTCAATTTATCCATATTCAACATCTTTTTAATATTAAATAGATCATTTACTCATTTTTTATTAACATTACTTACTCAAAGATGATGACAACATAGTAAGGTAACCTGAGTTGGCTTTGTTGCATAGCGAGTAGAGATGGGAGAAAAAAGGGAGAAAATCTAAAGAAAGTGGTTACTTTATTAAGAAATGAACATTGTGTAGAGTATATGCCAAAGAAGATGAAGGTCAGTAATCATTAAAGAGTATAATCAATTTTTAGAAAAAAGAGGAAATGTCTTTCATTTTATCGATGAAGCTATAGAAAACTGGTACGAAAGTTCAGAAAAAATTCCTGGAGATTTATAGCGATAAGGTTGTTATTGCAGTACGTATAGTCGTTAATCTATTTGGAATAGGCTTAAGGCAAGCAGTTGGATTTATAAAAGGATATTTACAAAGTATAGTGAAGAATCTCCAAGTATTCACAAGCTTCTCGTCAAACTTAATTTGAAACTATGTGACCACAGAACAGATAAAAATGACATAGAGAATATTGAAATTGCTATAGATATTACTGTAATGCATATTTATAGTAACAGTACTCAACATAACAAAGATAACGCCAAGATAAGGAAGTATAATGGTACAGATCAAATAAGAAAGCTATATGTTGCTTTGGACGTAAACAGCAAAAAGGCAATAGCAGTTCGATATACTAATTTTCTTTCACATGATAGCATCTAAAATACTAAAGGAAATGGGTGATATCTATAAGATTAAGTCTCTGCGTGCAGATGGAACTTATGATACAGATAATTTATATAAGTTGTGCAATCAATACAATTTGAAACCCATCATAAAGCCAAGAAAAAATGCAAAAATCTGCAGCAATATAGATTATCTATCAGAAAGAAACAACAACATTAGTATAAGGAAAACTTACCCACTGGAAAAAGAAGACAAGGTATGAAATACGTTCACGTATCGAGAGTTTTTTCCTGAGGCTCAAAAAAACATTTGGATTTAGTTTTAAGAATAAATCTGAGGTAAATCGCTCTCAAGAGGTGCTTTTAAAATGCTATTTTATTAATAACTTTACTGATATAGGTATGCCTATTTTCAAATTTGCCTCGTAAATTCCTTTCATTACTCCTCCTTATTCCTTGCCATTCAACAAAACCTGGGAAGGGCTATACTTGGCAGTGGCTACACTTCTTACGGCAGAGCGATAAATGATTGCTGGTTAACCAAATGCTAGAGAGGGTATGGGTAGTTTGATTTTTTATGTTGTTCTGAAAAGAAGATGTACTATATTTAGTATAAAATTCATAGTTACATGTTAATATTATACTAGTTTTTTAATTAAGGAGAATATTATGAAAAGTAATACAAAAAGTGCTGCTGCGTATAATACTAGAGAAGAAGCGTATGAACAATATTACCATTGCATACGCGCATGTCCTAAAAGTCATCAGGATAATAACGAACTACGTAGTGCATGCATTAGTAAATGTAGGGAAAGTGATTGGAGCTTTGAACAGGATGTAAAATTTAGTGATCAATTAAATTCTATTACGTCTCAGCTCCAGGAAGGGCTGAACGATTTATCTGAGTTGTCATCAGATCTAAATCTAATAAAACTATAAAAAAGAAGATACTTAGTATCTTCTTTGCTATGCAAGCTACTCTTATAGTTGAGTGTCACTAATTAGAGAAGTTTAAGCAGCGCATAACCTTGCTTATATTTTGCATAATATACATTTACGTATATTATAATAGGTATATAGATATTTTTTATTAAAAAGGAAGGGGAGGTGCCTTCGTGTGTTGACATCCTCCCCGCCCTAAAGGGCAAGGATTCCTACCACGTTCAGACCGAAGTCTGAATCATCTCGGTGGGTTCCTGCTTCATCGGGAGGCTAAATGCACTATCCCCTCCACAGGCACAACACGGCATGCCCTGCCGCTAAATCTATTATGCTTTTGTGCATATTCGGTGTCAACACCCGCTTCCGCCTTATATCCCCGCCCTGAAGGATGGGGTTTTACGGTGTTTTTTTGATAAGAAAAAGTCTTTTTCGGTGGTTACGCCTATATTCTTTATTTCAGCTTTAAAACTGTTAAAATATAGCCCTTCCCATAATAGTCCAAAAAAATCATAAGAAGTAAGAATCGACAGCATGACGAAAAGATGTGAATAGAGGAATGTTTTTCCTAATTCTATTTTCTATAGCAAACCAATTATGCTCAATTTTGTTAAAATCTGGAGAATAAGGAGGTAGATATAAAATTTCTGCACCAACTCCTTTAGCAAGTTCAGTAATCTTATTAACCCCAGTTATGGATTAGAAAGTAGAATTAATAAAGAGAGGAATAGGGTAAACTCAGGTATTTTAGCAAAAATTAAGAGGTTATCCATGAAGAAAGATATTTTACTGTTTTATAGAAGATTTTTGTCACATTGCTGATGAAAAACTTTCAGAAAAGCTTCTATCAAGTGGCAAAAAAACAAAAAGAATACCTGAAATTACCGTGCCAGAAATACTTACTATAATCTTACTTTACCACAATCGCTGTGCAAAAATTTCAAGTTTTTTTACTTGAGTTATCTTAAATTATTGTACAGTTCTGAGTTTTCAAAACTCCCTTCGTATCATAGATTTGTTGCTCTAAAACTCAGGGTTTTATGGTATTTGGCAATGCTTTTGCAGTGGTTCTGCGAGCAAGCAAAAATCACTCTATATTGATACAACTGCAATCGCTGTTTGCCACACAAAAAGGATCGCAAAAAATAAAGTTTTCAAAGAGTTGGCAAATATAGGAAAGACTACCTATGTTCGGTTTTAAATTGCATCTGGTAATCAATGAAATAGTCGAAGTTCAAGTTATTACGCTAACTAAAGGCAGCGTTGACGACAGAAAACCTACACCAAATTTGACTAAAAAATTGACAGGACTTTTGTTCAGAGATAAAGAAGAAGGACCTCTTTGAGAAACTCTTCGATAGAGGTCTAAAACTCGTCACTCAAGTGAAAAAAGGCATGAAAAACGCACTGATTTCTTTAAAAGAGAAGATTCTATTGAGAAAAATTGATTATTGAGACAGTTTTTGGTTGTTTGAAAAATAAATTTGAGCTTCGGCACAGATCCCCCATAAATTTTTTGGTACATACTTTTTCAACATTAGTTTCGTATTCCATGCAGTCGAAAAAGTCCTCTATTTCTAAGCTTTATTGACTCGGATAATCCATAACTGGGGTTTGTAGCTTTTTGTCCACTGTTGTGTTATTAAAATAGCTTCTAGGTTTATTATCAGCAATGTCATTAGGTTGATATCCACCATTAACTATCTGCTGCTTATCAAACATCTTTTCAATATTGCCTTTTAAAATACTCAAAAACTTCTCATTTTCCGGATAGGCTTCTTCTGCGGCTGAATATAATGTACTTGGTATTTTAGAATATCTTTCGTTCCTTACATGACCTGCTATATCTGAATACACTTTAAAAAAGTCAAAACCTTTCACTGATACACCAGATTGTTTAGCTGTTTTTTTAAGTGTCTTTTTAAATTCTTCCATTATATTAAGTGTATCAGCCAGCACTTCTTCATGAGTAGCAGAACAAAACTTAGGAAGAGGATATTTTTTATCTAGGAAACTTTGTAATAAGAAGAATCCTAAACCAAAATTGTTACTGATACAAACTTCACTACTAAATTGGCTAGTACCAGATGTATTAGAATAATTTGCTGAAGTTTCAGGTAGAGCAGCTCTCGAATCTAATAACCCACTCACAGAGCTTTTTACCCAACCAAATAAATGATTTATCCACGAAGATGGTTTTGCACTGCTACTCACCATTCTACGGTTTCTAATGTGCTGCCTATGTCTATGAGGTTGATCAGATAACATGACTTCTGTAAACACATCATCGTACACTTGATCCTTATATTCTTTTTTCACAACATTAACGTCTCTTGCTGTACTTATTTCTTTCTCATAATCTTTTAACACTATCTCTTTATCAGTAAATTTTATTGATAACGTTTTCATCTTAGGTGTTTTATAGAATTTACTAAGTGTAATACTGCACAGATCATTCTTAGCAATAGTCGAATCAAAAGCATTAGTTATTATTAGATCATGACCATTACTACGAACAAACGTATTGTTTCCTCCTTTTCTAGGCGTGATAAGCTCAGCATCTTTCTCCACATCTTGACCCGTTACCACAATAATTTCTTTATCCTTTTCAAAGATCAAAGGTAGTGGCTTTAATTCTAATTCAGAACTTATTTTCATAGGCGCACTATCTGAGATAATATGAAGATTTTCATACCAATCCAAACCGTCTTTTAATCTTACTGTTAGCACTTCTAATAAAAAACTTTGTCCCATTTCTGCTTCTAACCTAACTAGCAAATCATTTCCATCTTGAAAAATTCTTGGCAGATTAATATGTATTTTCAAATCATCTTGTATTATTTTTATCACGTTACGTAAATCTAACGTATCTATAGAACTTGCTTGATCAGGATTGTAGATGTTTATTTGTGGCATAGAAAAAATATTATGTTCATATCTTTGCTCACCTGAGGCTATAGTAATTACGTATATGTTTTTACCACCATTTCCAATTAAGTGACTGTTATAGATTGGATTATTGTAAATTACCTCACACTTCCCATAGCCAACAAGTATAGATTCATCACCATCTTGAACAGCGATAGTCATATTGAGTTTATTTGCTATAGCTGGGTAACTTTCTATAATTTCATCAATAGTTTTATTAGTATTCTGTATTGCATACAAGTTTCTTTCCTTACCTACTTTTATTTCAGCACTGTCTTTTAATTGATAGATTATATTGTTCATTATGTTATATGAGATAGATATACTAAAGTTACTATTTGCAACTTTTGAGGAAAAATCGAACTTTATACTATTGTGATCTTTAATATCAATACTCTGAATATCAGCAAGCAAGTAGTCGAATATAAACCTATGGTTATTTTCGAAATTAGCAAGTAATTTAACAGATGCACTACCTTTTTGAAATGGTACAATATAGTTAAAGTTACCTTTGAGTGCTAGATTATTTACTTCAGTGTAATTTCTAACTATTACTTGTATATCATAGACACAGTTATTATCTTTTATTTCCAAATAATCAAGTTGATCTTCCTTACCACCATTACCATCCAAGAATTTAGTTTCACATGCACTAAATATATGATCTGCCTTAGCTTTTCTACCAAGCACTCTTTCTACTGAATTAATTTGAAATCCAGAATAACCATATCTGTTGTACACAATAGTGCCAATATTTGTATTTAAATACACATTCACACTCACAGCTTCTTGAGCAAATCCAGTCAGATCTAAGGTATCAATTCCATCTTCTCCGTACAAGGACCCTTCTATCAGATCTCCCTGTAAAACAAAGATATCATTCTTATTTCCCCCATAATATTCTTTAGACCCATCATTCACTACAAATACGTTCGGACTATCCTTAAATCCCCTGGCATAATCTTCACCTTCTCCTAAATTAATTAGATTATATCCTTCTATCTTGTTATTAGATAAACCAATCGCATTTTCGCATAAATATGACCCATAATTTGGAGCAGGTTCGTCATTTCCCTGCGAGAAACAAAACAATTTTCCACCACTTGGATTATTCGGCCTTGCTCTACTCCATTTTATATCGGTTCCTTTTCCATCAAGCAGTACTTTACTGTCTAAGTCTATCTTAAACTTAACTTTGCATTCTTCAGTGTAAAGTGTAACATTAATTCTTCTCATGCATAATTCTCCAAATCCAGCGCCATCACACTGAAGCACTTGGTATGGCACCTGACGACAAGAACTAACAACTGATTGACCAGTAGGGAATACATAACTTTGAATATCATTATGCTGCTTCAAATACTCAAATCCTTGCTTAACTAATTGGTTGTAAAGTTGTTTTTCTTCTATTAATTCTTCTATATATTGTTCAGGTTGCATACCTATAAATGCACGCAATCCTTCAATAAATTTTTCTCTTCCACTTAAGTGAATCAATTGATCAATCTTATCAACTCTCTTTACTGCCATGTAAACATCAGTACCAATAAATACTACATCTCCAATTTCTGCTCCAATTAGTCCAGTAACACTTGATATTCCTTCTAATATTTCAAAACCTTCAGCAACTTCGATGCCAATCTCTGCAGTATTAACACCTAGGTAAATACTATCTCCTACTACGCCAACTAATTCTTCTTCCGTACCGTTTCTAAATGCTTCTACCTGATTTACCAGATCATAAACAACAAAGGTAGAAGTACCACGAGCAAGAAAAGAAGATGCTACTCTTAAAGATTTACCGAGTAATGCTTTTCCTTCTGAGAGTAAATTTAATCCTTTACGAGATGCAACTTCAGCAACTTTAGCAAATCCTTGACCACCTGCTATAAAACCAATATTAATTGCTACACCCTGATAATCTCTGTTTAAAAAATCAGCTAAAATATTTTTAGCCATCATTCCATGCATAGTTATGCTAGAGATTTTTTTTACTCTATTTAAATGATTCATAACCTTCTGATTACTGGTAAGCTTATTGATTAAATCATGAAACTCACCTGTAACTTCAACTTTACCTGCTAGCTCAATTAGCTGAGAACGTTTTTCTTCTGGTATATCTTTTATATAGTCAATAAACTTTTTACTATCTATTTTAATTTTACTAAAATCTCTTTTCTCATCTTTTTCTGTATTGAATTCATCTACGTCTTCCCAAGACAGTTCACATTGGTTCTGTCGCATCTATAAATCCTGGTATGTAACATTTGTAGGAAAGTAGAAAAGAAGTGATATGATCATCTAAAAAAAAAGCAAAGATGTTTCGTATTAGTTCAAAATTATTGCCATATTTCAAAGGATTTAGCTTTTCAGCAGAGATAATAATGTTATCTGTATATATGAAATGTAGATTCTCTTTGAGCTATCGAGATTTGGAAGAAATGCTGAGTATAAGGGGAGCAAAAATTGATCATGCTACGTTACAAAGGTGGGTTATCAGATTTGTGCCACTGATAGATGAAGCGGTAAGGAAAAGGAAGAAGCAGGTTGGCAGTAGCTGGAGAATGGACGAGACCTACGTTAAATTAAACGGCAAATGGGTTTATCTATACAGAGCACTATTGGTAATACTGTAGACTTTCTGTTGTGTGCTCGTAGAGACAAGTCTGCGGCACTTGCGTTCTTTCGTAAAGCCTTTAGAGAGAATAACCTTCCTGAGAAAGTAGTAATTGATAAAAGCGGCAGTAATACTGCTGCTCTTGATGATTTGAATACAGAAATTTCTGAAGATTGTAGAATCATGGTTTTTCAAATAAAATATCTAAATAATATTGTCGAACAAGATCATAGATTTATCAAAAAACGAATAAAGCCAATGCTTGGTTTTAAGAGCTTCCACTCCGCAAAGATTACCATTACCGGCATAGAAAATATTCGTATGATTCAAAAAAGACAAATTATCGGGGCTAATGATAATGTTTCTACTTTTGAGAATTTTGCTATGCTAATTGCTCTATAACTCCCATAATCCCAGTTTAACGATCTTCTTGTACCACAATTTATAGATTCGACAGAACCTTCTATGCTCTCTCTCAATCTTTGGATTTTAATCCATAGTGGTTGAATGAAGAATCTTTAAACCCTTTTGTACCAAATTTTAATGAAGCAAAAAATTCTTCTAATTCTTCAAAAGGACAACTATTTTTCTCTAATTTTACTTTTATAATATTGCTTAACATTGTAACTCCACTAACCGTTTTATACATGTAGCTTAAGACTATTTTAATAATTTATCAAGAAAGTTTAATTATTAATTATAATATTTAATAAAATAAATAGACTCTTTTACATTTCATCTGCAAGAATCTTTTCCTTAGTTTGTAAATAAAGATTTTCTGAATCTAATTGCCGCAGGTTACGTTTAGTAATATAATCTCATATTAAATAAAACTTTACCTAAGTTTATGCCAGACTCTACGTTAGTTTTAACAACTATTCTTATATTCTTCATCTTTACGTTGTCACTTTTTTTTATAAAAAGGATATTTGGATCAACGAACAAGAAGATAATAAAATCCTTCAGAAAAATTGCTCAGCAGATTAATGCGCTAGAGCAAGAAATGCAGAGCTTATCTGATGAGGATCTTGCTAGTAAAACTGCGGAATTAAAACAAGAACTGAAAAATGGAAAAACACTAAATGACCTTCTCGTACCTGCATTTGCGGTTGTACGAGAAGCATCACGAAGATTCCTTAACATGAGGCATTTCGACGTTCAGCTAATTGGTGGCATGGTTCTCCATAATGGCATGATATCAGAAATGAAAACAGGAGAAGGAAAGACACTCGTCGCAACTTTAGCTGCATATCTAAATTCTTTAGAAGGAAAAGGTGTGCACATCGTAACTGTTAACGACTATCTTGCAAAACGAGATACAGAGTGGATGAGTAAATTATATAATTCTCTTGGAGTTTCTGTTGCATTTATTACAAATAATTTGACAGACGACGAGAGAAAAAAGGCTTATAGCGCAGATATCGTATACTCAACAAATAATGAACTTGCCTTTGATTATCTACGAGATAATATGAAATTTTCTCAAGAAGATATGGTTCAGAGAGGCTTCAATTACGCGATAGTAGACGAAGTAGACTCTATACTGATTGATGAAGCGCGTACTCCGCTCATTATTTCTGGCCCACTTGAGGAAAATAATCAGATATATAAGCATATCAATAAAATAGTAATCAAATTAGTTGATTCTGACTATGAAGTCGATGAAAAGAGTAGAGCAGTGTTCCTCACTGAAAATGGCATTTCACGAGTGGAGGAATTACTAAAATCGTATAACATCATTCCTGAAAATTCCTCGCTCTATGATACTAGCAATATTATACTGACTCATTATATAGATCAAGCACTTCGTGCACATAAGCTGTTTACTGCTGATAAAGATTATATAGTGAAAAACGGTAAGGTGGTAATTATTGATGAGTTTACTGGGCGCATGATGGAAGGTAGGAGATATTCTGATGGTCTTCACCAGGCATTGGAGGCAAAGGAGAATCTTGAAATTCAGCATGAAAGTCAAACTTTAGCATCAGTCACATTTCAGAACTACTTTCGTATGTACAACAAACTTTCTGGTATGACAGGAACAGCAGTAACAGAGGCAGAGGAGTTTCATGATATATATAGATTAAATGTAGTAAAAATTCCAACTAATGTGTCTGTTAAAAGAATAGATGTTGACGATGAAATTTATGGCACAGAAAAAGAAAAATTTAGTGCTGTATTGAAGTTCATAGAAGAATGCCACAAACGCCTACAACCAATCCTTGTTGGTACGGTAAGTATTGAAAACTCTGAAAAACTTTCTGCGCTTTTGCAAAGCTATTCTCTTAAGCATTCAGTACTAAATGCTCGTTATCATGAACAAGAAGCGTACATAATAGCGCAAGCTGGAATACCAGGCAGCATTACTATAGCAACAAACATGGCAGGACGTGGAACTGATATTCAGCTTGGTGGAAATGTTGAAATGATTGCAAAAATAGAGCTCGAGAAAATAAAAAATGCTGATGAAAGAGAAAAAAAATATCAAGAAATAGTCGAAAGAGTAAAAAAAGATAAGGAAATTGCTATAAAAGCTGGTGGCTTATGTGTTATCGGAACCGAAAGGCATGAAAGCAGGAGAATAGATGATCAACTGCGTGGCCGTTCTGGTCGTCAGGGTGACCCTGGACTTTCTAAGTTCTTTCTATCACTTGAAGATGATTTAATGAGAATATTTGGCTCTGATAGAATGAGGAATTTTTTACAAAAAGTGGGACTAAAGAACAATGAAGCTATTCATCACCCATGGATTAATAAAGCACTTGAGAAAGCACAGAAGAAAGTTGAAGTTAGAAATTATGATGTGCGGAAGTCTTTGCTAAAGTTTGATGATGTAATTAACAATCAACGTAAGGTTATTTTTAAGCAGAGAAATCATATTTTAAACAATGAAATCAATGATTTAGTTGAAGTATATAGTGAAGTAAATGAGGATATAATAGAAGGTATAGTACAAAGTGGTTATTACGAAGATTATGTTGAAGATATTGCAAAAGAATTCCACATAAGATACGGGATAACGCTTAATCTAGCAGAGTTTTTGAATAAACAAGAAGCCTTGGATTATATAAATGACAAAATACAAGAATTTTTTACTGAGAAAGAAAAATATTTCAATAGTCAACAAACTACAGATTTGTGGAATACGATAGTGAAACAAGTGATGATCATGACACTTGATCATTTATGGAGGGAGCACCTTTCGGTCTTAGAGAGCCTAAGACAAAGCATAAATTTGCGTGCCATGGGGCAAAAAGACCCACTGAATGAATTTAAACGCGAAGCTTTCTTAATGTTTGAGTCGATGCTTGAAAAGTGGAGGGAGCTTACCATTCACCGCCTAGCGCACTTTAAGTTGCTAGACAATCAAGAAATAGGCAATAGGTCACGCTCTACTAAAAATAGCAGACTTCCAAAAGTTTCAAGAAATGACAAGTGCCCTTGTAACTCTGGAAAAAAATACAAACACTGTCACGGTGCAGTTGCCGTAGTGAATTAGTTGTTGCAAGCACATTATAGCTGCTATAGCTAACCGAAGTCAGATCTGCTCGAGCACTCTGAAAGACAAAATCAATAGCCGAATTAATATTGGGCCAAAAGGTTTGTAGAGACTTTCTTATGGCGTGCTTGATCAGAACTTCTCAATCGGATTCAAATCTCACTTTTACCCACAAATAAAAAAGTGAGTAAAATGGATACCAAATAAATTTGGGATTAAAATGAGTGAAGTAAGTACAAATGTGCAATATACTGATGGCTTAGGGGATAAATGGCTGGAAAGAGAGTTAAAACACGTTAATTTAGGAGATACAAGACTTAATAAGAGACTTATTAAAACAGGCTATTGTATAGAGGGTAAGGTGTCTGGATCAATTAATCAAAGCTGTAGTGGATGGAAAGAAGCTAAGGGTGCATACAGATTATTTAGCAATGAAAAGCTTAAGGATAAGGATAATTTATTGTCCCAAATTTGGGAGAAAAACCCTGGACTTGAAGTCCATCCTTTTAAGAATATAATTTTAAGGTGAAAAATCTGAAAGAATGTGGAATATTATAGAAAAAGCAGTCACTCTGTATATATATCACATAGTGTGGATAACAAAATATCGATATCCAGTACTAGTTGGAGATATTGGACAGAAAGCTAAAGAAGTTGTACAAGAAGTATGTGCAAATAATCAAGTAGAAATTATCAGAGGTAGAGTTGCGTCAAGTCATATACACGTATACGTTTCTGTACCCCCATACTTAAGTATTAGTAAGTTAGTGCAGTTAATAAAAGGAAAAAGTTCCAGAAAAATCCAGCAAAACTTTCCAGAGCTAAAAAAGAGATATTGGGTTGTGGGCAGTAGGCTACTTTGTCAGGACTAGCGGAAATGTAACTGACGAAATGATAAAAAATTATATTGAAAATCACTCTAAAAAAGAAGATAAATTTGGTGACTTTCAAGTCGAAAGTTAGCATTCTATGCTCTCTCTCAATCTTTGGATTTTAATCCATAGTGGTTGAATGAACTCGAAAGTGAGAAAACAAGTAGTCCTAATTTAAGTGATGTTGAAGTATCATCTAATGATGGTGAAGAGCTAGCAATATGATATACGCCACATCATTTTCTGAAGGTTTAAAACCAGATCCAGAGCTTAAAGTATCAGAGTGGGCGAATGAGTATCGAGTTCTAGCACCAACTGCAGCATCAGAGCCAGGAAAATGGAGAACGGAAAGAACTCCTTATTTAAAAGAAATTATGGATTCACTATCTCCTTCTTCACCAACTGAAAAAATAGTATTCATGAAAGGAGCGCAGATTGGAGGAACAGAAGCTGGTAACAATTGGATAGGCTATATCATAGATCAGACACCAGGTCCAATGCTGGTAGTACAGCCAACAGTTGAAATGGGAAAGCGTTGGTCAAAAGGAAGATTTGCGCCGTTAATAGAGAGTACACCATGTTTAAAAAGTAAAGTAAAAGACCCAAGGTCAAGAGATTCAGGCAATACTGTGCAAAGTAAGGAATTTCCAGGTGGAATAGTAGTAATAACTGGAGCAAACAGCAGTGTAGGCCTCCGATCTATGCCAGTAAAATACCTCTTTCTTGATGAGATAGATGCCTATCCAGGAGATTCGGGAGGGGTTCTGTCGCATCTATAAATTGTGGTACAAGAAGATCGTTAAACTGGGATTATGGGAGTTATAGAGCAATTAGCATAGCAAAATTCTCAAAAGTAGAAACATTATCATTAGCCCCGATAATTTGTCTTTTTTGAATCATACGAATATTTTCTATGCCGGTAATGGTAATCTTTGCGGAGTGGAAGCTCTTAAAACCAAGCATTGGCTTTATTCGTTTTTTGATAAATCTATGATCTTGTTCGACAATATTATTTAGATATTTTATTTGAAAAACCATGATTCTACAATCTTCAGAAATTTCTGTATTCAAATCATCAAGAGCAGCAGTATTACTGCCGCTTTTATCAATTACTACTTTCTCAGGAAGGTTATTCTCTCTAAAGGCTTTACGAAAGAACGCAAGTGCCGCAGACTTGTCTCTACGAGCACACAACAGAAAGTCTACAGTATTACCAATAGTGCTCTGTATAGATAAACCCATTTGCCGTTTAATTTAACGTAGGTCTCGTCCATTCTCCAGCTACTGCCAACCTGCTTCTTCCTTTTCCTTACCGCTTCATCTATCAGTGGCACAAATCTGATAACCCACCTTTGTAACGTAGCATGATCAATTTTTGCTCCCCTTATACTCAGCATTTCTTCCAAATCTCAATAGCTCAAAGAGAATCTACATTTCATATATACAGATAACATTATTATCTCTGCTGAAAAGCTAAATCCTTTGAAATATGGCAATAATTTTGAACTAATACGAAACATCTTTGCTTTTTTTTAGATGATCATATCACTTCTTTTCTACTTTCCTACAAATGTTACATACCAGGATTTATAGATGCGACAGAACCCTCATTAATTCATCAAAGACTCCCTTAATCTCATTTTGATTACTTTCTATGTAACCTGATAACTCATTAAAATTCTTACCTATATAATCCTCTAATTCATTGAAGTTTTTTTCAGCTTCCTGTTCCATTTCTCCTTTGAATTTGCTTAGTAACCTCTCTTCGACTAACTTCGGATCTTGCTTATTAATCTCATTCAATAATTCATCTTCCCATTCTTCATTTGTTTTCCCATCTGACTTTAAAACATACCTATACTCTTCTCTGGGAGGATTTTCTTCACTGTATTCTTTCATGAATTTTTTTATTTTATTTTCCAACTCCCACTTCAAAAGAAGACGATAGCCATATTTGCTAGTATCACTCTTTCCGTCTATTCTCCTATAGTATTTATCAGCACGACCATCGCTCTTTATCGTTACTAATCCCGCTTTATCAAATATTTCTGCAGTATTCCATGAATTTTTACTTTCTAAAGTATGTCCTAGCTTAATATGAGGAACACCAGTGTAGGTTTGTTTATATCTTTTTGATTTTCCAAAAATAATACCCTCAGTAATTGAGGAAGCACAAAGCTCTTTTTCAGTATTTTTTCTATAGTAATCAACCACTCTATTCACAGCATCTTCTGCTAATTTTGTCATTGCTCTCCGCCAACTTCCTTCTGCTGTTACTTGTATAAATTGGCTCTCAAAACTTTGAAAGATTTCAATACCAGATTTTACTAACTCTTCCCTGACTTTGATTGGATCCTTTTTAAATATATACAATTGATCTATCAGCTTTTTAAGCTCTGCTCTATTATAACTACTACCAATGCTGGATATTGTTGCTCGAAGAATGTTAATTCCAATAAGAGGAATTACTTTTGATTCCGCTTCTCCTTGTTCTGTTCCACCTTTTCCTATATATATTATCATATTAACAAAATCAGCCCATTTACCTTGCTTTCCTCTTTGATTTTCTAGTCTCTTATAGTACTCTGATAAAGAGCGTTCATAAATAAAAACAAAATCTTCAACAAACTTTCTTAGCTTTTCATGTACTTCCTCCTCCTGTGCAGAAAGTCCTTTTACTTGATCAGAAAATTTTTTTAAATGTTCTTCTAGAGTCCTAATAATCTCTCCCTTATTTTGTTGCTTAGCAATATCTAGTGGAGTTTTACCTTGATTATTTTTAATATTTGGGTCTATACCAGACACATTCAAAAGAAGTTCAACAATGTCTTGATGATTTTTGCTTACAGCAACATGTAGTGGTGTATTACCACCATCATTGAGATCAATATCATTAATATTTTCTACTTGAGTAAGTAACCCTTCAAT
The DNA here is from genome assembly GCF_025617515.1 of Wolbachia endosymbiont of Oryzaephilus surinamensis. NCBI lineage: Bacteria > Pseudomonadati > Pseudomonadota > Alphaproteobacteria > Rickettsiales > Anaplasmataceae > Wolbachia > Wolbachia endosymbiont of Oryzaephilus surinamensis. Next base: position 366,543 of record NZ_CP092526.1, read on the forward strand.
TTCACTAATCTTATTTAGCTGAGGATTATCCGTTCTATGCTCACGTATCGCAAGAAACAACTTGGCAATATTAATATCATTAGGGTTATATTGACGTCTTATTCTATTTTTAAATTGAAAAGATTTTTCTTCCCTATCTAACTTAACTGCTTGTGAATCTGTCCTGAGATAATCTATTACCTTCACCATAAAGTTAATTACTTATTTTATATTTAAATTTAAGATCATATTAGATTTTATTATATATTAGTAAATGAAATCGATAATACAAGTAACTTTTATAGATATTGTATCTTTAGGCTATTTTATTGTCCCAAGTTTGGGACAATAAAATAACCATTTCCAGCGCTCAAAATCAAGAGACGTGAGAAGTGTTTTTCTTGGAATGTGTTGATCTAGCGCCATTCTGTTAAATGAAGGTACGGATACCTTATCACTTATGCTCCTTCATTTTATTGCATGCACCAGTACCTATTGTCAACTAACTGCTGTGAGTCACTATTTTCCAATTGACTATTAACTTTTTCCTCTAACTTATTACAAATGTCACCTTGCATTCTATGATCAAGATCTTCAAATTGCATTGATGTGTCTGATACGTTATCTTGAAGCAGTTGTATATTCGGCGTATTTTCCTTAGATATTGCACTTGTATTTTCTAATCTTCTTTTCTTAGACTTACCTAAATGTATAGTTGTCTTCTGTTGTTTTCTATGTGATTGCACTTTTAAGTCTGAAGAACAAGGGCCTGAGGACATAATTGATTGCGCTTTAACATTTTGGTCATGAATAGCAATACAATAACGCAAAAGATCTTTGTATTCTAGATTCATAGTAGCCCCTTGCTCTAAAAGGTATTCAATAATATCTAAGCGACCAGCGATAACAGCGTATTGTAGAGGACTAACACCATTTCTATCCTGTAGATTTACATTAGCTCCTTTTTCTACAAAGTATTTAACAATATTTAGGTGACCAGCAATAACAGCATAGTGCAGAACCCCCCTACCACGCTTATCTTGTAGATTTATGCAAGCTCCTCGCTCTAAAAGGCTAGGAATAATATTTAAGAGACTACTGAATTTTAGATTCATATTAGCCCATTTATCTGTAAGGTATTCAATAATATCTGAGCTAGCAGTGACAACATAGTGTAAAAAGCTTATACTGTTTCTACAATATAGATTTACACTATCTTCATATAAAGTATTACCAACAGCAAAATCAATTACTTTGGATTGTGGAAGAAATGATTTTTTCTCTATTTCCTTTTCTAAACATTTTTTTCTTTCACTTTCAGTAGACATTTTTTGTGTAGTACCAAGATGATTTAACCCTATTCTTCTCTCCTGTAACTCTTGCATGTTTTTAAGTTCTTGTGATGCCCCTTTTTTTCCAAGATAGGCATACCCAACAGATAATTGTATAAGATTTTTATAAAAACCTATATGATTGCTTTCATACAACTCACCTGAGCTAATCAAGTTGTTGAACTCCGTTAACACTTCATCTAATAGATTTCTTTTATCTTTTATACTTATCATTTTTTCAATAAAAGGACTTCTAAGTATGAAAGGACTTTGCTTTTGGTATTTTAGAATATCAAATAAACATTCTTGTAAAATCGATGAATTCAATTTATGTAAGTTGATATGTGGCGATGTTGTTGTAAGATAGAAGTATTTTTCATCTTGAATGCTATAAAGTTTTCCTAAGGTCCGGGTGTATTTGAGGTATGAAAAATACAATAAGTCATGGTTTTTAAAAAAATCTTGATAGAAATTATCTTTTCCCGTAGAATTAAATTCTACTTTAAAATGTTCAACGTAGTACAATACTGTAAATGCACATAGATACTCTTCCTTCATTACAAATACTCTAGCCAAATCAATTGATAGAGTTGCCAATCTACTTGATAAGTTATCACTGACAGAAAGTAGAGAAGCACAACTTCGTAAATAATCTAATGCACAATCATACTTCTCCTCTATGGTGTAAGTAATAACTATAAAATGATCTAGAAGCATTTGCTCAAAATAACCCCTGTAGCTGCTTTTTCTGAGTTCAAAAAGCTCTTTTAACCCTGAACAATCTTCTAATGCAACTAACGCAAGGGCACGTAAATATCTAATTTTTAAAGAATTTTCCGTTGAAGATTCAATAATCGGCAATATTCTTGTTGAAAGCCTGACAACTTCCTTATACTCGCCCTCTAAATGTAAACGTGTGATAGATCTAATCACAAAAGGCTCTTCTTCTTTAAAAGTGTTATAGTTTCCAAGGTAATCGACTAAGGCTATAAGATGCAAAGTATCAGTTTTTTCCAACAAATTGCTAAATTCATCTTCAAATATTTCCACAGCAGTTAGCAGTATATCCTCCTTTTGATCTTCAGCGATTTGCGAACGTATGGCTTCTTTTATCGATTCATGTATAACATACATTTTTTTTCTGCCTATCATTTCTATATCAAGCAGAGAATAATTTTCCATCAATTTGAAAGTAGACTCTAGTTCAACCAAAACTAAAAACATATCAGGGTCAATGTAGCTATTACCCAAATGAGCCATAACTTTCAAACACCTAAAAGGTACTCCACCATTTTTCTTTTCCATTACCTCCATGGAAATGCCTGTTGTTACTAATAAAACCCTATCATATTTGTCCTGCTTATTATTTTTTGGAATTACCTGATCAAGATCTTCATATTTTATTAAATATTCATGAATTCCAAATGCTTCTTTTGAATTACTTAACTTACTATTTCTAATATAAGCTGCTGCTAGCTTTATAGCTAATGGAAAACCTTCAAGCCTTTTTACAAATACTTTTATTTGTTCGTCTTGTGATTTATCTACTATTCCTAAAATTCTTTTAGTAAGTTGTACAGCTTGATCTTCTTCAAAAGCATCCAAAGCGACTTCTACTACGCCTTTACAAGGCTGATCAGGAAAAGTGAATAAAAAATCAAAACCTACTCGATCCTCTACCTCTAGAACCTCTTCTATGTCTTCTCTTTTAGCATTATGACAAATAATTAGACATTTTTTACTTCCTATTAGTGATTTTTTTTCTTCCATATATATACCTAATTTCCTTTTGGTTAAAGAAGAAAAACGCCTCTCTATAGGTAACATGTTACTGTCTTCTATCTCATAGATATGGCTATAACTTTCTCTACTTTCCTCAGCACACTTTCTAGCCAGTTGAGTTTTGCCCATGCCATATTTACCAGTTATTACTACCACTGCTCCTTTTTCCTTTTGCAGTTCTTGACATATCCTTTTTACTTGCTCTTGCCTTCCTGTAAAGTCATCTACTGCGGGACACACATCTTTAAGCTTCTGTTTCTTCAATTTAGATTTAAATCTTTTTATAGAAAAGAAAGATTGATTAATTCCCTTTATACTAAGCTGAAATCCATCAGTTTTTTTTGTGTCATTATAATGTAATTCAAAGGATTTCTTATACTCTTGAAAAATTTCCTCAGTATGGCTTTTAAATATTTTTTCTAGCTTAGAATAATAAGCTAAATCTTGTAACTTTACTAGACTGTCTTTTACTAAAGACATATATTCAAGATTTTTTTCAGATTTTTTTAGCCGCTTTATGCTTGCTGCCGTATCTCGAGCACTAATGGGCTTTCTTTTTTCTGCTGTGATTAAAGATTCTTGACGACAGAGTAGGCTTGTTTTTCTTTTTCTATGAAGAAACTTAATTTCCTTAAATAAAGACTCTGCTTCTTTCTCAATGTGTGATCTAACCTGTTCGACAAGATTATTCCATTTTCCTCTACTTGGTATTTGAATCTCTTCATTAACAATAGAGAACACCTCTTCCACAGTGTTTACAAAGCTTTGTTGATCTAAAGTATATACGTAATCCTCAAATTCCGTACTTGTAGTTTTTACTGCATCATACACTTTTCTCAACTTCTCACATATAAAAAGACGACGATAACCATACTGACTAGATTTATCTCTTTTTTCATAATAGATAAGAGAGTCTTCTTTCCCCGTTACAATTCCAATATTTTCATACAGATCTATGATATTATAACTCCTCTTTCCATACTGTGCCACTTTACCATGTATTTTCTGTGAATATTTATCTAGAACAAGAGCTTCAACTATGCTTGCACCATCTACACTCCTATCATATTCTTTTTGAATATAATATTGAATTATCTTATCCACAATATCCTCTACTACACTTGAAACTTGATCAAAACCAATTTTCTCAAGTTGTGCTTCAAAGCTTTGAAAAATATCACACCCAGCATCTACTAACACTTTCCTAAAAATGAGCTTACAACTGTCAAACATTTCTATTAAATCTGATAGACAAGAAAAACTTCTGCTCCTATATGCTCTCTCACCACCTATTGTCCTTACACCTCTACATACTGAAAATCCAAAGATGCTTCGTACGAAATCTTTGTTAATTACTTCTTGTGGAAGCACTTCTTTTTTCCTTCTTATCATCTCTCCAAATGTAGAATATATAATAAGCTTCATTTCAAATGATTGTACAAAGCTCTGAACAAACTTTACTAAATCTGAATATTCTGTTTGGTAAAATTGACAGTGATTCCTATTTTTATAAAACAAGCGTATTTCATTATTATGACATTCTCTTTGTTTACCATAAGTTTCGGATGAATTTTCCTTACATACTGTTATTGCAGTTTCTAATAGCTGGGACATTGCTTTTATCTCATATGTACCACCCCAAGCTTTAGGACTCCTCATACATTCTAAATATGCTTCAAATTGAAATTTACGAACCTTTTTAGGGTTATGTATCTTCTCAAGCTCAATACAAATGTCATCTACTGCATTACTATTGAAGTGGCTAGGCTGGAGTTTACTAGACTCGATTCCATACTGCTGCTTAACTTCAATTTCAGAGCCAAAATCAGAAAGAAATTTTTCTTTAAAGCTACCATTTGTTATATAACCTTCATTTTTACTCTCAAAAAAGTCTATCATACTAATCTCGTCTTTCAATTCCTCTTGAAACGAACGCATTTTTTCAACAACTCTTTCACGAAATATTTTCTCTACTAACCACCTTAGCATATCATTTTGGCAAATATGTACATCACCTTGGATTAGCCTTTGGATTGTTTGTACATCATGGCCGTCTCCAAATAATTGGTAAAATCTCTTGCAGAATTTATTATTGTCAAATTTTACAGGAGTTAAATAAGCTAAAGCAACAGACCAAAATAGGCAACTACCATCTCCTGGGACATCAATTCTTTTATACGAAACAAGTGGTTGCAGTATCTTAGCAATACCCTTCCTGTTATTACTTCTAGCGATGTCTATGGAAGTCTTACCCTCCATGTTTAAAATATTAGCGTTAGCTCTTTTTCTCAATAGAAACCTGATAATTTCTAACTCGTCATTACAAACAGCAATATGTAACAGTGTATCACCACGTTGATTAACCTGACAATTAACATCCAACCTTGGATGTGCTCTAAAAAAAACTTTTAGCTTTTCAAGCTTTTCCATTTCTAAAAGACTACAGTCCTCTATAGTATTAATAAGTTCTTCATATATTTGCTCCAAGGACAGTTCTTTCAACATACTCTGAACTTGAGTTAGGTCAGAATAAGGTAATGGTTGCTGAACTTCCTTTCTGAGTATTGGCTCAAAATGAGAATATCCTCCATTTATTATATGCAAGATACTACCATCGTTATAATCAACTTTATCATATCCACCTATATTTCTTAAACCTGAGTCATCTATTAATTGATGCAAAAAAGGCTCTTGTTGATTATCATTAGTATACCATGGATTGCTCTCTATAACATGTAGCTTGACATTATACTTTTTACAAATTAGCCTTCCCTCAATCTCAACCCTACCCCATATAGGAGCTTGTAATGTACTTCCATACTTTGAGCCAGTTAATGCTTGATGCAAGGGTAGATTTGTGCTCTTCATTTTTTCTATATCTTCAACAGTATATTCTATGCTATCCAAGTAAGCACTCCATAATTCATCATCATTAATACCAGGCTGCGGAAGTATTACTCCATAACCCTCAAGCTTTCTAGCATCCTGTATAACTTGCTTTCTTAATTGTTGATCATTTAAAGTTAGCTTCTTACAAACCTGACGTAAAGACTTAACAGTAAATTCCATGCCAGGCCTAAGCTGTCTAAGTCCCTGTGCAACTGCATCAAAGAAACAATCTCCTCCTCCAATTGCTTTTCCTATTGTAAAACCTTCTGGCAGCTTTAATATTTGCTGACTGCTAGATAGTAGTGTGTCTTCTTTTTGCATTCTTATTAACCTAGATTGATTATCTATTACTTGTTCCTTTGTATTTTCTTTACCTAACATAAAGCCCCCTATATTTTAATATTCATATTTTGATGATTTTGTCGTAAACCTCTTTTCTAAAGATTGGTTTCAACATTTGATTCTTATACAGCTGTACCAAAACAATTTGCTGTAGAAACCTTAAGTTAATTTCAAGTAACTTTGATTGCTGAGTAACAGTGTGCTTTTCTTTTGATTTCTTACTAAACTAGATATATTCTTAAAAAAGCCAGGATTGCTTTCTGAATGATGTACATAATACAATGCATCTGACTCAATACCCCATGTATTTATTATGTTAAACTCGACTATAGCTAAAGAAATCTAGCAGAACAAGAACTTTTTTCATGTTTTAATATTTTTTTAAAACTAAAGCCAGTGCTTGCAAAAATACTTCTATTTTTTTACTTTAATGTACTAACTGATCCTTTCTACTTTTAAATAAATTAATACCCACTTAATCTCACACATCAATAAAAACCTAAACGACACAGCCATTTCCAGAACCCAAAACTAGCTAGTGAGAGAAGAGTTTGTTTTGGGATGCGTTGGACTACCGCTAGATCCGTGCGAACTTTTCTTTATATCAATTTATTATATAGTAAAAGCAGCTATATTAGCCTACTTCAGCCATATTTACATGCGAACCAATTTACTTGGCTTTGTTGCAAAAATTTCAAGCTTCTATTTTCATAACGCAGCTTTTGCTTAAATTGTTCTCACAAATATACGATCTTTTTATGTTTTTTGGAGAAAGTAAATAATTCAATTCCTTATAACACTAATTAGTATGGTCTTTTCATTAAATTTATCCTTTCAAAAAGACTATGCTTTATTCACCTGCTTTAATGGTATTATAATATTTTACACCTAAACCTACTCTATAAAAATTCACAATACGAATTAGTAAATAGATTATATTCAAATTGATTGTATTTATGATATATAGCGCATACAATATATTACTTGTTTATTTTAGTAGGGGGTATAGGTATGTTTAGTTTTAAGCAGGTAGTACAATATAATTTATTTGGTAGTAACGACCTTGAAGGCAATTCATCTTGTGAATTTGAAGATTTTCCTGAAGAGGTATTTGAGATTAGCAATGAAGAAAATCAAGCAATAGATAGTTTAGAAAGCAAAATAGAAAATCTACAACAAGAAAATTTTGATCTTAAAAAAAATGTAGAGTTACAAAAACACTATAAGAAAAGAGTAGAAGAGTATTACGAAGAAGTAAGTGAACTTACCAGAAAAATGCAAACCCTAGAAGGGAAAATTAAAAAGCTTGAAGTTAAATTACAAAAAAAGACGAGAAGTTTAACTGAAAATGATCAAGACATCGAACAGCTAAAACAGAAAGTAGAAATGTTATTATTAGAAACTCAGAACAAAAGTGATGTAATTAAGAACTTAAATAACCAATTAAAAAAGGCAAAGAATGAAATTCAGTTAACAGACAAAATAAATGAAGAGTTACAGCAAAAACTGGATTTGACTGAAGCTGAGTTAAACAGAGTAAGAAAAGAAAGTACAGTGCTGATAAACAGTATAGAGGATTTGAAAGGTGACTATGAAAATCAGATATTAGAAAAAGAGAAGGAACTTAATGATGTAAGAGATCAATTTTGTATTTATTTATTAGAGTATAAAGAACTATTTGCAGAATTCAATAGACTGCAGAAGGAAAACGAAAGTTTAAAACAGAAAAATTTCTATATTAGTAATGAAGTGTCTCTTACAGATGAAATAAACAAAGAAAACGTAAGAGAAGAAATAGCAAAGCTTCAGTTTGTACCTGAAGTGAAAATTAAACATATTATTGATAATAATGACCAAGAATCAACCTTACCAGATAGAGAAGCAGAAAATTATCGAACAAGTGAAGATAAAAACCTTGAAAATAATGATTTCGAGATTGGATTATGGAATGAAGCTGACGATGAAAGTAGCGATGACCAGAAATCAACCTGGCTATATGGAAAAACAGAAAATTGTCGAACAAGTGAAGATGAAAACCTTGAAAATAATGATTTCCCAATTGAAGTATGGAACGAAACGGATAGTGAAAGTGACAATGTTAGCCCTTGCCCTGATTATGATGAAAGTTTTGGTAGGCGTTACAGTCAACTATTCTATGATGAAGCCATAATTCATAAAGAAAAAGATACTTTTGTTTTAATTCGTCAAAAAGATTCTTTTTCTTTAGCGAAAGTAAAACCGAATACAAGAGAAGAAGAAAAGTATGAAAGTATTTGGCAAAAAATAAATAGTTATCTAAGTGGGAAAAGTCGCCTCTCCCCACTCGACTTCAGAACCGTACGTGAGACTTTCGCCTCATACGGCTCCTCTATAATTTGGTGCTTGTCATGCACACTTTCTATGTAATTCATCGTGACAATGTCCATGTAACAAGGATAAATTCTTTTTCATATTATTACGTCTGTTTCGGTCAATATGATGTGTTTCTAAGATATCATCATTTTTAAACCAAAGTTGACAATGACCACATTTACCTTGTTGTAACTTCAACAATTTTATTACTCTTGGTAGTTTATCTGGTATCTTCCTTAAACGATTACCCCAATAAACCCAATCGCCATCATATGGAGACTTGGTTCCTTTCACTTTGACATGCCTTTTAATAGCATGATCTCCGTGCTTAATAAGAAGAACTTTGTTATTTGTCATAAATCGCCAATTATCGTTTTTATACTTTTTAAAGTATTTATTTTTAATCCAGTATTTTCCTTTGGTTGGGTGCCTGTAGACTGCCCACTTCCAGATGTTTCTAAACATTACACTGTCAATAAACCTAAAGGTCTTGTTTGACACAACCGAAGAATAATATTTGCTCCACCCTCTAGTAATTGGGTTAAGCTGTCTTATTACTGTTTCTTGTGTTGATCCTCTTAATCCTCTAATCTTATGTTTTATAGTGAGTGTATGCTGTTTTCTGGATTCACGACTTGGTTTGACTAATAATTTATAACCCCTCTTATTATTTTTCGTAGAGTAATGCCTTATTGAGAAACCAAGAAAATTAAATCCTGGCTTTTCTCCATTTTGAGTATGAGAAATCTTTGTTTTTGAAGGTTTCAATTCTAGTCCAATGGTTTTGAGCCATTCTTCAACTATCATTTTTGCCTTCAGAATGATTTCCTTACTCTCATGTATGATGATAAAGTCATCTGCGTAGAAAATTACACTTAATGAGCTTTTTGCTTCTCTACTGCTTGCAACACCACATTTCATCTTCCTATATTGAAGAAGTTCACTCCATAACGTTTCTTTGATATATTGTTCTAATCCATTTAATGCAACACAAGCAAGTAACGGTGAGATCGTCCCTCCTTGAATTGTACCACGTTTTGTGGATTCAAATTTTCTGTTTTCCATTACTCCAGCTCTTAACCATCCTTTTATAATTCTTCTAAAGGTTGGTGTAGTGTTAAGTTTTTCCAACAGAGCATTTTGATTAATATTATCAAAACATCCAGAAATATCAGCATCTAAACAGTACGCTGTTTTCCAATTCAGTGAATTAAATATGGCTTCAATAGCATCATGACATGACCTACCAGGTCTAAAACCATACATGTTCGGTTCAAATCCTACCTCCCACTCTGGCTCTAGTGCCATTTTCATAAGTGTTTCTTTTGCCCTATCTGAGATAGTAAGTATACCAAGAGGGCGATATTCTATTGGTTTTCCAGGTTTTGGAATCCAAACACGTTTTGATGGTTTCGCTTTTTCTCTAACATTTAAAGAATATGCTAATTGCAATCTTTCTTTATGATTAAGATTTGCTTTTCCATCAATACCTGCAGTTTTCTTCCCTCTGTTATCTTGAGTTACTTTTCTGACAGCAAGTAGTTTTGCACTTATTGAATTGAGTAATAATCTTTGAAGTTTATGTACCTTCTTCTTATCATTACATATTGCAGCTTGGTAAATTCGCTTTTGTAGCTTAAATACAAATTTCTCAACTTTACGCCAAGGAATTGTATTCCATTCATACCTAACAAATTGTTGGTCTATAACATATTTACTACTATTCACAACTTTACCCTCCAAATTATAGTGTCCACGTCTGCATATCCCAAATATTACTTTGGGCATTAGCTTCTTGGACAATCCCTCCAATGTAAGTGCTTATGGCTGGCTGCCTACTTACATTCAAATGAATATAAGAGCACCTATATGGTTATCCCGTTTCACGATTTTGTTTCGTGTTAGACTTAGGTTCTTACTTTTTACCGGAAGCTGAGAACATCTATAATCAAAGACATCTAACTTTAATTCCTCGTATGCTTCATACCATTTTGGTCTATGCGTAAAACAACCTTAATTTCGCATATTCAATATAACGACAATTCAATCATAAGTTTCTCTTGTAACCATATCTAACTCTGTTTGCAGGAGTTTGCTATAAGGTTTAGCATTACCTGCTTTTATCTCATGCTTGCATCCTAAAGGTTGCCATTCTTTAAAATGTGAGACATACATTATCCCTGATGTCTAGGGAAGATGGAATCTAACCATCACAAAATCGCAACTTCGGGTCGCACCGATGTTGTATTATCTATCTCAACATCTATTAATTCTCCTTCTTGCACAGCATTTTCGCCAGCTTCCTCTAGCTCTTCTAGTTGCTTATCTATCTGTGGCTGAACTTCTGGCTGTAGCTCATTATAGATTTCACCTATCAGTTTATTCTGCAGTAGAGTATCATGAAACTCTGCACCACTTAGCATTAATTTACGTATTAGCTTTTTACGATCAGCCTTATCAAATTTATGAAAATGTGTGCCCAGTATCACATATTCCGCGAAGCTCCATTCTCCATCATTACATGCATTTAGCCTTGCTCCAGAAGCTAGTACTTTGTCTATAACTTTGTGCAATTCATTTACGTTTTTTGCCTCTACTATAGAACTCTTAAACCAGCTCAGCTTCTCTGTATTTGGCTTTATTTTTTGCAAAGCTGAGGCAAATGGATTTTTATCTTCTTGATCACTTACAGGTTTTGTGCCATATATATAATCAAGTCCTTTTCCATAGTTGATTTTGTTTTCGCGAACGTTTCTGCTAGGGAAAGGCATTGTATCTTCCAGTTTTATCTCCTTCTGGCTATTAATTTTACTCACAAATTTAGACTGCTCTATATCAACGCTTTCAAGAGCACCAAATATTTTCTTGTGATTAACATTAGTCTTTTTATTCTGATCTTTACTAGTCATATAAACCTCATATTAAAAATACTTTTTAAGTGTACAATAAACTTTGTTATTATACATTATATTACTCATTATAAATTAATATGAGTAGATTTGCAAATACTTTCTGCTATAACAATCCGTTTTCTCTAAAGCTAAAATAACCCCCACTTGTAATGATAATATGATCAAATAATCTAACGCTTACAGTACTACATGCTGCTGCTAAGCTCTTTGTTACTTCTTGATCTTCTTCTGAAGGTTCTAAACTTCCCCCAGGGTGGTTGTGTGACATTATTACTAATGTTGCATTCTTTATTAATGCTTTTCTTGTAATTTCCTTTATGTATACTGGTGCTTTTTCCATTTCACCAATATAGGATTCTTCTCCAATTAGTTGACGCCTTTTATTCAAGTACAGTATTTTTACACATTCCCTTTCTGAGTGTCCTATACTTACGTTTAAGTACTCTACTAGCCCTTGTAAGTCCATTATTGGCTCACTTTTGAGCTTTTCTCTCAGTACCCTTTCTAGTGTTTCCTTAACACACATAATCATTGCTACTGCAGAATCAGTTACTCCTTCTATAACTTTCAGGTCATCCATTTCTCTACCTAAAATCCTTCCTACTCCTGCATAAGTATTCACCAGATTTTTAGCAATTTCTTGAGCTTGCGGCCTTTCATGTACTGCACTTAAAAATGTTTCCATTATTTCACGATCAAGTAGTGCTTTGCCTTTGCTTTCTAATATTCTGAATTCTATTTCTTCTTTATTCTTATTATTATTCATATAATTTACCCTTCACTAACAACAAACTTTTTTTTAATATTTACTGCTTTATCAGCATTGGCATAGAGCCATAGCTTCCGAGTGAAGTCAAATCAATTTTTCAATCTTTTTTACTTATTTTTTCATCAAAAAGTAAAGATATTAATAGATACTGATTTTTTATTTTAAATTTGTTGAATTTCGTCTAAAGAGATGCCTACTGTTTTTAAAATAATATTGATAGAAATTCCTTCCTTAACTAAATCCTTTGCAATTTTCATCTTTTCTGCTCTTTTCACTTTCTCTTCGCAAATTTGTATGCTTTCAAACAGAGATTTCATTAGTGCATGACGTAGTTCTTGGCTTTCAATTTTTTTGTATTCTTCAATTAAATTAGGTACCACTTTATCATCTGCATCCTCTGTTAGTTCAAGTAGGTCCATGATATTAATCGATAACGCCTTTGCTATCTCATATAATCTTCCCAGTGGAACAGCAGTTCTTCCTTGTTCATAGTTGCTTATTTCATCACGTGTTGTACTCATTTTCTTTGCTAAATCCTTCTGAGTATATTCCCGTCCATTCTTTTATCTTCTTTCCTATTTTGCAGTATATAGAACCTATTTTTTCTTCAACACATTCATCAGCAGAGAGGCCAATTGCTTGTGAAACAATATCAACAGAAATCCCTGCTTTAACCAGGCCCTTTGCAATTTTTACTTTCTCTGCTTTTTTACTACTTTTCTCACCAACTCGGGTAAATTTTGTTAGCAAGTAAAACACCTTGCGCAACTCTTGATCATTAATCGTTTTATATTTTCTTACTAGATTTAATATTTCCTCTCCCTTATCTTCAAAACAGATTTTTTCATTTGATACAGGAATAAGATCCGTAATATTAATTGATAACACCTTTGCTATAGCGCACAACTTTTCAATCGAAATTTTTCGTGTTCCTTTTTCATATTGTAGTACTATTTGATATGTTACGCCGATTTTTCCCGCTAAATCTTTTTGAGTATAGCCTCGCTTTAACCTCCAGCTCCTTACTTTTTGTGCTATCTGATACCTTATAGAGATATTTGCCATAAATATTATACAGTTTAATACTACCAAATAAAGATATACAAAAGGGATGCTTCTTTCTATGTTTGAATTTTAGTTGAATATTTCTTCACAATTGTGTATAATTACTAATGCTTTTTAGGTTAATTCGTCATGGCTCTTTCGAAATTTCTTGATCCCAAAAATGACTTGAGCTTTAAAAAGATCTTTGGCTCTGAAAAGAATAAAAATATCTTAATTCACTTCCTCAACGATATCTTAGGTTTTTCTACTTCTGATCAAATAATGGAAATTGAATTCCTTAGTACCATTATGGATCCTGAAATTGCCTCTGACAAACAAAGCATTGTTGATGTTCTTTGCAAAGACTCTATTGGTAATAGATTTGTTATCGAAATGCAACTCGCTCGTGATAAAGGCTTTGAGAAACGTGCTCAACTTTATGCTGCTAAAGCTTACTCTCGGCAATTAGATAAATCTGGTAATTACATTCATCTTCAGAAAGTCTTCTTTATTGCTATTTCCAATTGTAACCTTCTGCCTGAAGAAGTTGACTATATTTCTACTCATAATATACGCGATATCAAAACCAATGGGCATTACTTGAAAGATTTACAATTTGTCTTTATTGAGTTGCCTAAATTTACAAAAAATAAGGTAGAGCAATTAGAGAATACTACAGAGAGATGGTGTTTCTTTTTTAAATACGCAGAAGATACAACTGAAGAAGATCTAAAAAAGATAGCAGCAGAAGCTCCGATAATAAAGCTAGCATATGATGAATTAGACAGGTTTCGCTGGAATGAAAAGGATTTGATCGCATATGAAGAAAGAATATTGAGCGTGCAGAAAGAAAACGCTATCCTTGCTCAAAAACTCGATGATGCTAAACATGAAGGAATCCAAATTGGAGAAGAGAAAGGCAGGAAAGAAGGCATCCAAATCGGCCATGAAAAAGGTAAAATTGAAGGTAAAATTGAAGTTGCAAAAAATTCACTCAAGGCCGATGTCCCTATAGATGTTATAGCTCAAATTACCGGTCTCTCTCATTCTGAAATTTTACAACTCAGGGAAAAAACATAAATACTACAACTTATTCACTTCAACATTTATGAAAATCTTCTTTAAGTTAGATATATTCCCTAATTAAGAATCTAATGAACTGTCTAAAATAGCTATAAGGATTGCACATAGAATTATATAAATTACTATCATAACGTTACTCAAACTTCTATATCAAAGCTACGTGCTGTAAGTTCAATATGGAAAACACATTAACCACTTAGTATTTAATGTCTACTTCATCCATTTTAGTATTAGGACCATCAAACTTGCTACTGGTTTCCCTAATTATTTTGGCTAATTTTGCTACCTTCACTTTAAAATTTTCACTACTTGGCATTTTATAGCTGCACCTCTTATATTATAACCTACCTATTGATATTACCTCCAAGCTTGGTTACTCCTATCTCAGAAAGACAAGTTGATACTTCTGAATGGCTGTGAACTGAAGCATTACTTAAATAACTTTGAGGCTCTAAACTTATCTGCTGTTTTTTTGTACCATCAACTTCTAATCTACCATCTCTGTTGTGTAATATCTGCTCTATTGATTGATTTAGCAGACCCTTATTAAATTGAGCTATAAACTTTTCAAATTTCTTCGGACTTAATTTACCAGCTTCTTTACCAGAACATGCTTTCTCTACATATGAGTTGAAAATCCCCGAAATCTCATCAAATTTACCACTCATGATTTTTCCTGTAACTTCTTTCTGTATTTCCACAAAATCAATATTTAATCGATGCATTGACACACCACTTTTTAATCCAGCTTGCTCTACTACTTTCTCAAATCCCTTTGTAATATTGAGTGTATATTCCTGTGCCTCTAGTGGAGATATAGACTGATCTATTGTAGAAATATACTTTTGACCTGTAACCCTTCTAATCAATAAGTCAAATAAAGTTATTGTACCATTAAAGTCAACCTGTGATAGATAGTGATCTCCCATTTCTAATATTGTATTTCTATCCTTAGGCTTAAATTTAACAGGTGCTTGCCTTTCACACATTCGTTTTAGATTTGCATTTACATAATCGACGTTGTCTCGAAAGAAACCTCCATTTTCTTGTCTTTTATCTGTACCATCAGATGGTAGTGTGGTACCTGTGAAACTACTATTACTTATCGACGCTTTGGCAAATTGCCCATCAACTTGTGATAATGAACTTGCAGTCCCCTCAGATTTAGAACTCAATAATCTACCTACAGAGCTTTTCACCCGACTAAATAAATCATTTATCCATGAAGATGGTTTTGCGCCACTGCTTGTTGCTATCTGAGGTTGGTCTATAGCAAGGGGTTTGCGTGATAAGTTATGAGAATTGTGATCTCCATGGTGATGACGGCGTTTGCGTTCTCCTCTTCCTCCCCTGAGCTTTTTTTCTAAGTATTCCACAATATTATTGTGCCCCTTGTCTTTCGCAATATCTAGCGGTGTTTTACCGTAATTACCTTTAGCACCAAGATTAGCATGAGCATCGACAAGAACTTTTACTATATCAGAACTGTTGGTATCAGCACCATAATGTAAAGGTGTCCAATTGTCTTTGTCTTCAGCGTTAACATTTGCACCACGATTAAGAAGTAATTTGACTACATCTATCCTGTAGTTTTCAACCGCTCCATGCAATGGAGTTGCTTGATATTCTCCGTTTTTAGCTTCAATATTAGCACCGTTATCAAGAAGGAGTTTAACTAGGTTTAAATCACCGATTTCAGCAGCTGAATACAGTAGTGTATTACCGTTCTTGTCATTGGTATCAATGTTAGCACCCTGAGCAATAAGACCTTTAGCTTCATTAAAACCACCGCTTTCCACAATAGTCAACAATTTTCTATCTAATTGTACTTGCTTCAAAATTCCTGCTATATCTAGGTAACCTTTTCGAGTAGCCAAATCTAAAGATGTTTGGTTATAAATATCTCTAACTTCAATATCAGCACCTCTGCCAAGAAGGAGTTCGACTGTATTTAATTTGTTTCCTTGTATAGCTACATGCAATGGTGTCCAACCATTATTGGTTATATTATTAATACCGCTAATATCCTTGTCTAAAAGAAACTTAACTATTTCAAGACTACTACTGTACTGGGCAGCTACATGTAATGGTGTATTACCATACACATCTTTAGCATTAATATTAGCATTGTTATTGAAGAGAAACTCAACTACACTAAGTTTATCACGAGAAGCAGCAAAGTGTAAAAGCGTCCAACCGTACATGTCTTTAGCATTAATATTAGCCTTCTGATTAATAAGATCTTTAACTTCATTAAGACCTGCATCTTGCACTGCAGCTAACAATTTTTTATCTAATTCCGTTTGCTTTAGAAACTCTGCTACATTTGTGTCATTCTCTTGAGCAGCTAAGTCTAAAGGTGTTTTACTATCCTTATCTTTAACACTGATATCAGCTCCTTTGTTCACAAGAAATTTTACCACATCTAAAGCATTGTAATATACAGCATAGTGTAGAGGTGTCCAATCACTACTGTCTTTAGTATTAATCATAGTTTCTTTATCTGAAAGAAATTGAAATATATCATTAAATAGACTCATATTACCATTGTAAACGGCATAGTGCACGGTAGTCCAGCTTGTTGAGAATTTATCTTTATCTGCAACGTCATCTTGATTTCTTTCAGCAGTTTTATCAAGGAAAAGATTAACTATATCCCACTTGCCATTTTTAGCAGCATATTGTAGCGGTGTATAACCGAACTTATCTTTTTCATTTATGAGAGACTTTAATCTTTCTCTTTGGCGAACTGCTTTTACTAGTTCATCAGGTTCTGAATACAAATTATCTTCAAAATTCATACTTTCAATTTTACCTATAAGAAACCTAATAGAACGCAATTTGCCTTCTTGAGCAGCAACATGAAAAAGTGTTTGGCCATCGTTATTTTTAGCTTCAATGTTAGCTTCGCACCCAGCCTTCTTTTGGCAAATCTCTGAAGCTTTATTAATCAGACCTTGTATTTCTGCTATATCAGACAAACTAAACCTGTCTAATCTCCGGATTATTATTGGTTCTAACCCTAAATCGAATTCCAATGTAGAAATCCTATAAGACTCAGAATTATTCCAATTTTTTACATTGATTACATGGTTAGATACTTCGTCGGAAAACACCAAATCTGTATTACTACTGGAAACCCTAATCTGATCTGGAGTAATATCTTTTAATATCACTACTCCTATGCGTTCTTCATCTTGCCCCACCGAAGTTAAAGTGCCATCTTGATTATGTGTGATACTGATAGACTTAGTGAAATCTATAACATATTCTTTTATAATTTTTTCATAATCATTCTTAAGTTTATCTTGATAGTCCATTATTCCATCAACCTCTTGCTGTAAACCTAAATATGGAAAAAAATTACCATTGTTCCACAGAAGAAAATTAACATCTCTCCATTTACTTTGGTCATTATAAAAATCTTCTACTCTAATAATAAAAGGAATCTCACCTTCTCTTGTTAATAAGAGATCATCTTCATCTTTATATTTCTCGATATCTTCAAGATTAGAATCAATCACTAAATGATCACCTTCAAAATCCTTAGGCAACAAAAACATATTCTGAGTCTGTGTGGCATGGAAAAAGGGAGATAATTTGCCACTTTCTACGGAAGAGCCAGCACATGACATTGATTGTACATAAGGAATAAAGGTTTCTCCTTTACTGTTCATAACCATAAGGTGCCTATAGCTGTTACCCTTAAGATAATTTCTTACTTGAACATGAGTATTACTATAGTTTAAATGCAAGTTACACTGTTGAATTGAAAACTCCTCAGGAACTTCTGGCATAACCAACATATCTAATTTTTTATCACCTGAGTTATTATCAATAATAATCTCTCTTTTCTCTGTGTTGCTATCAATAACATACATATCACTTCCATTTCCACCTCTAGCAAACATACTCCTTTGGTCAAAATTTATTATATCTTCTCCTGAAGAACCAAATACCATATGTTGGAATGCGCTATTGCTTTGTAGTTTTGCTCTAACAACACCAAAGACTTTATAGTCCTTATTATTAATGAGTATTTCCTTGTAATGATTTTCTGCAGCATCAAAGCTATCAAGAGAATGTTCTGTATGTAACTCGAACGAGTTAATTTTTGTAATGGATGATTCTAGTTTCTCAATTTTAGGAATAATATTACTACCATTTTTATCTATCAGCATAAAATTAGGTTGATTACTGCCTTGCTTAATATAATTTTTAATATCAAGGGTATATTGATTACCTTGACCCAGCCCTATTTTTAAAGATAAAGTATTATTAGTCGAGAAATAAGATATTTCATCACAATCATCTAGCAGATTAGTTTCCGGAAAGATTACAGTTCCCGTTCCTTTTACATCAATTTCTGAATATAAATCTTTAGCCTCGTAATCTGTGGTTTTTATATAAAAGGTATAATCATTTTCTGCACCTGTAACTTTAGTGTATGGCGCAATAGCTACTTTTTTACAATTATCAACTGTATCCTTCTCATTTTTGCTCAAACCTCCACCACTATTTATAAAGACGTCACGATTATCGTTTCTAGTAAGGCGCCTAGAATTATATGTACATAAAACATTATCTGTCTTATTTTGCCTTCCAATATAGCTATACCTGAAAGCATCGACATTGCTATCAACATAATCATTGATCAATCGATGAAGATTTGTTGTTAACCTTAAAAGACCGGGAGCGTTAGGTCTAAAACGATAGTCAATTTTTGCTTGTACAAAGTCGTATTCTGTTGATTGACTTAGGTCAAGTATATTAGTAGCATTACTTCCACCAATAATTTTACCCGAAAAACCTCCAGGTTTCACAAGAATAAATTTGTTAACAGTATTATTACCACCAGTTATTCCTGTGTTTCCTCTAAAAATCAAGAAGTAGTTATTTAATGTATTACTTCCAACAATGGTACCTTCATCTATGCTTTCTAAATTATAAAGAATTATTGTACCATTTTGCATTCTTCTTCTATCAGCAATAACCATTGTATTTTCACAGTGATGCACAGCTGTTGGAACTGATTTTTTAATACCTTTTTCATAAATTTCGCTAGTGACTTGTGGTAAGCAAATCATCGTAGCATTTTGAATTGGGTCAGGTATAACACGTGAAAGGTTTGTTGTATCAGCATCTGTTCTATTCATTAGAATCTTTCCATACCCTGCATGAAGAGATGGCGTGTCGCTATCCACCCCAAAACCAACTCCATAGGCAACTACATCATTAGGGCTATCACTTAAAGCTTTCCAGGCTCTTTTAGCTTGACTATTAACCATATTATTTCTGGCTGCAAGGTGTTCCAGATCATATGGCATAGATGAAAGTAAAAGCGTATGCAAAAAGATATCGAAATTCTCACCATGAGTTGTATCATACTTCTTTTCATACTCTATAATATTGCTAATACCACTATAAACTCCATGAGTTACCATGAGTCCAAATCCAACTCCAATACCAACTCCAGGCAGACTAGCTGCTGTAAGAGCAACACCAGAAACAAATGACACACCAGAAAAGGCTATAGAAGCTATATTATCTCTTATCTCCTTTTCTCCACATGGATTATTACTATCTTCTCTATTTTTACAGTCTACAAGGTTATTTGCTGATATGCCTATATCAATAATATCAAATATACCAGCTATAGCTCCTGCCGTGCCTTTCGCTATTTTACTTCCAAATTTTACTCCTGCAACTTGAACAACAAATTTTGTCTGCTTACCTAAAGTACCCGGTATAATCCTTCCTACAACTTTTTCAGCTGATGTTACAACTTTTGGAGCAATTTTAACCATTACATTCTCAATTGGTTGAGACGCAAAAGACCATCCTATTCCACCTAGATTTAATCCACAATCCGTTGCTGTTCCATCCTTGCAAGATACAATAGCACCATGAATTCCTCTTATTAATTGTATTCCACCTGCAGCATTCATTAATCTGCTTTTTAATTTCGGGTTTTTTGTTAAATCACTGTTTTGCTGTAAAACGTCACCATATAAATCCTTGATACGCTCATTCTGAATATAGCGCTCATACCCTTGGTCTCCAATCACCTTATCAACTAAATATTTATAGTCACCCTCAATATTTTTGTTTCCAATAAACTCTATTAGCTGAGCATTTTTCCCTTCATCTTGACTGCTTTTAACATAAGTTAGGAACTTTTCACTATCAATTATAACCTTACCTACATTATTTTTATCTACCCTTCCTTTACTAAACTTTTCCACATCATCCTTTGAAAATAAACATTTAATACTTCTCTTCTTTCTATTGCTTTGCTTTGCACAGCCATTAAGATTTAACTTATTCAAAGATTGTGTTGCTTCACCAGTAGGCAGCATATGAACTGAACTATGAACTACTTCAACAGGAATAAATCCTTCCTTGGTTGTCCTACTTGTTAAAATAAGTTTATTCGGATTATTAGATCCTTTATCGAAAACAACACCGATAAATTTTACCTCATCACCATCTGTAAGTGTTTTATAGGTAACACCTTCTTTGTACTCTTCATTTATTTGATCATTTGCTTCCCTCAATAAAGCTTGAGCCCCTTTACCCTGCCTTGATGCCTTAAGTTCTAACCCTATTGGAGTGTACTCCTCAGCATTTCCACCTTGAGCCACAAACTTAATACCATGAACTAGCATGTCAATACGTTCCCCTCTACCAGTTTGAAACTCAGTTAAAACTAATGCTCTAGTTTCTGGTGATTCCTGTAATTTTAAGTCACTATAATAACTAAACACTCCATTCAATATTCCCTGGAAATGAGCTTCTTTATTAACGAGACTCTTAAAAGGAAAGATTCCTTCTCCAATTTTTTCTAATAATCTACTATATCCTCTTATTGATAAGGATTGGATATCTAGTGCTTTATCAAATGTTTCTTTTAACTCATTAGGATAAGTAACTTCTTTAAAAGTACCTTGAAATCTATTATCTCCGTTGTTGTACTCTTGTAAAGAATTGTATTTTTCAGCCCAAATAGTAAGATATCTTTTAAAATCTGACTTGTATCTAGTATCAAAATTAAGACTTAATTCGATTATTTCCCTATTCCCTATTTCTCTATTTAATCTATCAAGAGGAAGAACTTCATTCAGCCCGTTCAAAACATCTTTTCTGTTAGCTTCAACAATATTCATCACATAAACCAACTTCTCTGTATTTTCTGGGATGAGCACCATTGTTACAACTGCATGGCTTGCATCAAGGTTAGCTGACAGTCTTTCTCTGGCTCTTTGAGCTGCCGGACGTCCAAGCCTACGAAGATTAGGATGCACTTCAGTAGGTATATTGTCTCCATAGATAAAAATATACTTTTTTAAACTTGTTCCTGAATCTTCACTTAATAATAATGATTGCCCTAGTAAAAACCTACTAAAATAATGATTATCTCCCTTCTCTGATGTACCAGGAAACGTATGATAAATACGTTCCATATTATCTTTTATCTGTTCTTTTAATTCTCTTTTACCAATCTCTTGCGTATCCCAATCATCAGAGGATTTTAACATATCTTGAAAAAGAGGAATTATTTCTTCTCCACGATTTGATACTTTAATATCAGAGATAGGAGACGGATTATCAAGGTTGACACCAACATATAAAATGTTATCTGCAGTAGTTAAAACTCGCTGAACATTTGGTTGGAAACCTTGTGCATACCTTTCTGCTTGCTGCAAAGCCTTATCTGGAGTAGCATTAGAACCTGCTCCCGCTTTTAATTCAATAATAATGGGAATAGAATCCAATGCACGATCAGGACCACGAGCCAGCAAGATAATATCTGCATAACCCCTTCCTGCAAATTGCTCTGGGTAAACTCTAAGATTATACCTATAGTGGAAATTCATGAAAACGCCTACCATAAATCCATGATGTGCTGCTTCACGTGCACTATTATCATAGACTACTGATCCTACATACTCAGAATGAACGTTATTAATTTTTTCAAGAACTTTTTTTAAAGACCTGCTAACTGTTTGCGCATCAGAATCAGATAGCTTCGCTATATCACCTTCCGGATTATTCCATATTCCTTTTTCTATTTCATAAAATTCCTTGCTAGTAGCAGAATCAAGTATCTCTTTAGCTTCCATATTAACAAAAATATCACCCTTTCCTTTATAGATCTGTACTAATCTAGATTTTATTCTATCTTGAATTTCATTCTTAATATTTAGGATCTCATTCTCAACATCCCGATCTCTAATCTTACTCCTATCTATATTCTTTCTTAATATGTTCTCCAACTCATTAACAGTAAACTGATGGCCACGCTTACCTTCTGAAATGGAAAATAAATCTATATTATTAATAGCATCTTCAGCATTTCCAATTTGACCATTTTTAACAATAGCTACTTTTAAAGTTTTTGAAGTATCAAAACTAAAATAAATCTTTTTAATATTTAACTTTTCTGCAATTTTTATATCTGGCAAAGTAGAAAAGCTCCCTAGGAAGAAGTGTGTAAAAAATCCTGCTTTTTCTACAGAGTGTAAATAAGATGGAATCTGATCCACAAATGACTGAAATCTCGGTTCAAAAGATTTAAAATCCTCATCTTGCTGGCTTATACCAACTTCTTTACTTGCTTCCTCTATCAATAACTGTATTAACTCAAAGTCTTGTGGTCTTACTTTACCCATGACTCTTTTTAAGCCTTTTGCAAGCTCTTTATCATTATCAATAATATTCCTTTCAAGACCAAAATTATAATGGTTTCGTTTACCTGGTGCACCAACATGAAATAACTGTATTTGAGTATTTCCATTACCATATTGAGTTTCAACCTCACCAGAAACACTAATCGTTGCGCTAAGCATTCCACTCATTGCTCTTATTTCAGGTTCACCTCCCCAAGTATCAGGGTTCCTCATGTTTTCCAAGTAACGCTCAAAATCACCTTCAACAAAATCTCTGAACTCATTTCTATAAGAACTTATGTGATCAACTACTCGATTACGAAATACGTTTCTTACTAAATTTGCAAATGTATCATCATAATTCGCAGCACCTAAATTCCGAACCAAACCTCTAATATGATCTAAATTTTGGGTTACAGTTCCATCATTTCCAAATAGTACTTCATACCTTTGTCGAAATAAAGCATCGTCGTTTCTGACGGGTATTAAGTAAGCCATAGTAACAGACCAAAATAAGCAACTACCGTCTCCTGGAACATCGATTCTCTTAACCTGACTTCCACTTTCGGAATCAACATCAGATCTACGATAACGCTTAAGTTGATAAAATTCTTTAGCTTGCTCTATATATTGTATTTGATCCGATAATTCGGTAATCTTTGAATTAACGCCTTCTTTTTTTAGGTGATCTGTTAGATATTGTGTCTTAAACATAAAGCCCCCTTCATTACATTATACCAAATCCACTATTTATTATCAGAGATATCAACAATATAAGCTATTTTTACCTGCATACTAACTTGGATATATAACATTTATATTATAATGCAACGCCTTTTTGACAGAAGCTAAAGTAGTAACAAGAAACCATCACCTGTTTTATAGAATTGCCTTATAATACCTTAATTGCCCAACCCTAATTGCTCACATGCTTTGCTTAATTTAACCTCAGTCAAGCTAGTAAACCCTTCAGCTGTAGACTTACCGTATGATAAAAATTTATTTAATGAATCAATATCTCTTTGCTCTAACACAGATCGTATATACTCCGCTTGCCTAGAATCCATAAATTCTTTAATTTGATCAGAATTAGCCTTATCTAATATTGCCCATACCGGTTCCATGTAATTTTGATTTACCCAAGGTACTAATAAACTTGTAACAAGAAAGCAAGATCTATTACAAACTTCTTCCTTCAGCACATAAGTACGATGGCTATCAAATCCCTCCTTTCTCCACATATGCATGAAAAGCTTTGCACCTTCACCAGCATAATATGAGCTGTTTTCTGTTTTTATATAGTGTAGCCAGACAAGATATTTATCTTCTGAAACATTACTTGGTTTCAAATAGTCAAACAATGCTTGAAATTGATCAAAGCGAAGTGCACCCTGTAGCGTGTTTAGACTACCATAATAACCATTTTCAGCTAAGTCTCTTTTTAGAAGTTCTGGATATTTATCAGGACTTATTTGACTAAAATAAAACTCGAATATTTCAGGATAACTATTACAACGGTTCCCTGCTACATATACTGCTGTCTTCATCAAGATTTCATCCTTTTTCTGTTCGCTCATCTCACTTTCAGGTAATGATTTTATTTTATTCCAGAAGAATTCCACTGCCTGCTCTTGCTTAAGACTCACAGCACATTTAAGCCCGTACATACTGTAATTGCTATTGAATGATGGAGAGACATACTCCATTATTTTAGCACGAAGTAACAAATTCAATGAATTAGTTCTTCAAGAATAATTTAAACTTTTACAGTAGGAGTAGTCTCATGAAACATTATAGCGGGTTAGATGTCTCACTCAAAGAAACTTTTATTAGTATCATTGATGAGAAAGGAAAAATTGTTAAAGAAGGGGTTGTTGCAAGTGAAAGCAGTGCAATAGCTGAGTTTCTGCTTGGTCAAAACAAAAAATACGAGTCCATAGGAATAGAAAGCGGGCAATTATCAATATCGATGTGCAAAGAGTTGAGGAATCTTGGATTACCAGTAACTTGTGTAGATGCAAGGCATATGGCAGCAGCATTATCTGCGAGAATCAATAAGAATGATAAAAATGATGCAAGAGGCATAGCACAAATGATGAGAGTTGGGCTATTTAAGGAGGTATTAGTAAAATCAGACGAAGCTTGTCAGGTTAAAATAATACTTGGAAGCAGAAGACAATTAATACGTTGCAGAGAGCAAATTGCGGGAACAATAAGGGGATTACTGAAAATATACGGGATAAAAGTTAATCAACGTCTTAGTTCTGCAAACTTTGCTTTAAAAGTGCAAGAAATGGTTAATAATCTAGATGAAATTAGCCAAACCTCAATTGAATCATTAGTACATAGTTTAGAAATAATAGAAGAATCAATAAGAAAACTTGATAAAATGCTCTCAGAACAAAGCAAAAAAGATGAGGATTGTAAATTATTAACTACTGTTCCAGGAGTTGGTATTATAGTAGCAATGACATATAAAGCTGCAATAGATGATCTGCATAGGTTTGAAACATCTTATACAGTTGGAGCCTATATGGGATTAAGTCCAAGACAGTACGCTTCTGGTGAGATTGATCGACACGGAAGTATATCAAAAATGGGACCAGTGGACTGTAGGAATATGTTATATGAAGCCGCGCAGGTCTTACTGGTAAAATGTAAAAGGACATTTAAATTAAGAAGCTGGGGATTGAAGCTTAAAAAGAAAAAGGGCATGAAAAAAGCAATTGTTGCAGTAGCAAGAAAATTAGCCGTGATTATGCATAAGATGCTAATCGATAGAAAAGAGTTTTGCTATCAATAAACACTAAAGAAGTATAAAACAATAATTTTACTGAAAGTAAAGATAGCAATGCCGATGGAAGGGATAAGCAAGAGGATAAGTTGAAGCATAGACTTCGTGGCGTACATGTTGCCGTCCACTTCCGCCTAACAAGTATAGTGCGGCTTGGCTACAATATGAATTAGCCATATTAGACCGCGGAGAGAACAATGGAAGCATGCTACTTTTAACTTATGTAAAATCATTAAGACTATAGAGGAAAAGAATGATACCTTAGTTTTTATAAGCTTAATGAATATGTGGATAAATACTTTAAGTTTGTGTGGACGTATTTATCCACATATTCATTGGCTACATAGTTTAAAAGAGATTAATTGGAAATTAGTGTTGATGTTTTTATTGCCAATAAAACCTCTTTTGATTGAATAAGATAATACAATAATAAATAAAAGGTTGTATTAGAGCTGAATTTTACATCAAAAAATATTTTTCATGATACAAAAAATTATTGTTGACTTTTATGCAATTAGAGAACTTATTCACAATATTCATTAACCCATTTCAGTTACTGCTGTGTAAATTTTAAATATGCAAATTAATTGCTTCTTTAAGCCTGGCATTGGCAATAACTATAATTTTACGCATTAGAGCTGTTATAGCTACCATCTTCTTCTTGCCACTTTCAACAAGCTTAGAATAAAAGGCACCAAGTGCAGATTTGGACTTTGCAGCAGCCATTGCAGCCGTAAAAAGCTTTCTACGGACATTACTTCTACCACCCGTTATTCTTCTGTAGCCAATAGTTTTTCCACTTTCTTTTGGATGCGGTGCAACTCCAGCGAGACTTGCAACTTCTTTTTTGTTTAAATGGCCAAGCTCTGGCATCAGACACACAAAGTCTTGAGATAATTTTATACCTATTCCTGGTACTGTTCTTATGATTTTTTGGCGCTTTTGTAACTCTGGATTTCCATCAATAATTTTTTGTATAGAATCGTTGAGTTCATTTATCTGATTGTTAAAAAAGTCAACAGCCTTTTGGCAACTTTCTTTTATATAGTCGTTTTCAGGTGCTGCTAATCTACATTTCTCTTGAACTCTCATTTGCGTAATGTCATCACGACGTTGGCAAAGTGCGACTAAGGTTCTCTAATTGCGTACAAGTCAACAATAATTTTCACATAGATCAAAATAGCATATTTCCTCCATAATCCTTGATATAAATTAAAAATAGCATGCTTCCATGGTTCTCTCCGCGGTCTGATATGGCTAGTTTAATTTTAGCCAAGCCGCACTATACTTGTTAGGGCGGAAGTGGATGGCAACATGTTGTTTACGAAGTCTACGCTTCAACCATAGCTCTTGCTTATCCCTTCCATCGGCATTACTATCTTTACTTTCAATAAAATTATTGTCCTATACTCCTTTAGTGTTTATTGATAATAAAATTCTGTTTTATCAACCAACATTCTATGCATAATTACAGCTAGTTTTCTTGCTAATGCAACTACTGCTTTCTTTACACCCTTCTTTTTTGCAAGCTTTATTCCCCAGCTTTTTAATTTGAATTTTTTCTTGCTAACTGTCAGTATTGTATGCGCAGCTTCATACAACATATTTCTACATTCTACCGGTCCCATCTTTGATATGCTACCATGACGATTAACTTCTCCAGAAGCGTACTGTCTTGGCGTCAATCCCATATAGGCTCCGACTGTATCAGATGTTTCAAACCTATGTGGATTATCAATTGTAGCCTTATACGTCATTGCTACTATAATACCAACTCCTGGTACAGTAGTTAATAATTTGCAATCTTCGTCTTTCTTGCCTTTCTCTGATAATATTTTATCAAGCTTTTTTATTGATTCTTCTATTATTTCCAAACTACAAACTAATGCTTCAATTGAATCCTTACTGACTTTATCTAGATCTTTTATTGCTTCTTGCACTTTTAAAGAAAAGATTACAATCTTTGACTTCTTGCCAAGCTTTATTCCGTATATCTTCAATAGCCCTCTTATTGTTCCCATAATTTGCTCTCTGCAATACATTAACTGCCTTCTACTTCCGAGCGTTACCTTAACTTGACAAGACTCATCTGATTTTACTAATACCTCTTTATACAGCCCAGCTCTCATCATTTGTGCTATACCCCTTGCATCATTTTTATCGTTTTTATTGATTCTCGCAGACAATGCTGCTGCCATATGCCTCGCATCTACACAAATTACTGGTAATTCAAAGCTCCTTAACTCTTTGCACATCGATATTGACAATTGCCCACTTTCTATTCCTATGGATTCGTATTCTCTGCTTTGACTAAGCAGAAACTCAGCTATTGCACTGCTCTCACTTGCAACAACTTCTTCTTTAACAATTTTTCCTTTCTCATCAACGATACTTACAAAAGTTTCTTTGAATGACACATCTAATCCGCTATAATATTTCATAAGACTACTCCTACTGTAAAGGTTTAAATTATTTTTGAAGAACAGATTCATTGAACTTGTTACTTCGTGCTAAAATAATGGAGTATGTCTCTCCATCATTCAATCGCAATTACAGTATGTTGTTTGAAGCCTGCTCTTGTAAACCGGCTTCAAGGGGCCCACCCTCATCTGTTGCGTAGCTTTTGCACTCAGCTTGTTCTTTTCTGAACAGTCTTTGTGTCTCTACGGCACACTAAAATCCCTTTAAAATCGTACTAACCGCAATTGTCTCTAAATTGTATTTTTTTCATTAAATCTAAATAATGTTTTTCGGTGGTCTTTTTGATCTTCCTTCTTTTTGATAAGTTTTATTTATTTGTAGTTTATATATTTATTTTATTTATTATTTATTACTATTGTTATTATATATATATAATATATAAGAGTTTTAGGAATGGTAAAATCAGCCATATTAGCTAACTTTAAGTATGTAGTTACTAGGAATGCTTTTAGGAATGTAGGTCAAAAAGTCTAGGTTTTATGCAGGTTTTAGCTTCCTTGATTTCTAACTGTTTAGTGAATAACCCAGGAATCAGGAATGTAATTCAACCATTTGATGTCTTATCCCTTTTTAATTGAAATCATAGCTTATAATAGGTTGTAGTTTCTGGCTCCAAAGTTAATATTTTTGATTAAGTAGATTGAATAAAAAAATAGATTAAACTCTAAGAGCATGTCTTGAAAAGATTTAAACGGTTAATTTAGCAAGCATAATAGTAATCATATCAAAGAAGATATTAGTTTTTGAAGTAAGTGGCGAGTGTTCATAGTCCTTACTCATGCGCCTAAAATTCGAAAGCCAAGCGAAAGTTCTTTCAACAATCCATCGCTTAGGAATGACCTAAAACCCTACAGAATCACTAGCTTTTTTGGCAATTGTGAGTAGACATCCTGTCTTCAGAAAACAGCGATTTTGAAGCTCACCTGTATATCCTTGATCAGCAAAAAACTTCTGTAATGTTGGAGTTTTCTGTTTAGCTTGAGAAAAAAGATTCAGAGCGCCGTCACGATCTTGAACGCTTGCACTATGAACGTCAGCTACATTGATTAGGCCTAATGTATCTACAATAATATGGCGTTTACGGCCTTTTATTGTCTTGCCAGCATCGTAACCTCTAGATCCCCTTTTTGAGTTGTTTTTACTAACTGGCTGTCTATTATCCCAACTGATGGTGTATCATTTTTACCAACCATTTCTCTTACCTTTTTCACCAAAGTGTCATGTATTTCCTGCAATTTTCCGTTATTACGCCATCTAAAATAATGATCATACACAGTCTTCCACGGCGGAAAGTCTTTTGGCAGCATTCGCCATTGGCAGCCACCTCTCATTATATACCTTATTGCATTAATAATTGCTCTGATGTTGTGCTTCCTTGGCCTCCCTATTGCTCCTTGTGCAACATGTGGCTCCAAAATTTCCCATTCCTTGTCACTTATATCGCTTGGATACAATTCTTACCTCCTATTTTTAACTTACCTCATCATTCCCTTTTTTTCTTTTCAAGACAGGTTCTAAGATATTTAAAGAGCATACCAGTGTTTTTAATGTAAATGTTCATGTGGTTCCATAGATAATCTCTGTTTTTTGATTCTATCTGTCCATTTATCATTTTCTATATCTTGTTTGTTGGTTGCTTTTTTTTCTTGTTCAACAATTGCCTTATCTACCTTCTGATGAATTGCATCAATTGCATTAATCGCACCCTTTTTTTCATACATCTCGCTTTTCCCTTCAATAATTAAATTGGTAAAAATATTTACAACAAACTGAACTTGGTTATGATTAACCTTATCTTTTATCAAAAAAGGTAAAGATCCTAATACTTCTGATGATATTTTACCTTGAAAGGAAAGCCCTAAATTATCTGCTACTTCACTTATTAATAACTCCCTGTTTTCTTTATTATCTTCCAATTTGGCATAATCACTAAGTAGATCCATAACTGCAGATACTCTAACTTCAATAATACCATCAACATCTTCATCTCCTAGAGCAACTCCTGATTCCAATAACCTCCCTCTGAGATTTTTGCTTAAAAGATGGATAAACTCTTTATTTGCATCTGATCCTGTGATTGATATTGTGTCACCTAAGTAGTTACTTACTTTGATTTGAGTACCTAAGTCATGCTCTATTTGTATTTTTGTCTTATGTTTAAATCCTAATTCTGCACAAAATTTCTGAAAATATTCTTTAATAATGTCAAACAAGCTCTTGCCATTATCTTTATAATTTTTTAACTCTTCAGGAATAGTGAGTGATAATTTACCTTCTTTATATATTATATCATCTTTGTCATTTTGAGATTCGAGTGTGAATTCTAATGAGCTGGATAGGTCGCATATTTTCTCTTCCGGATTGTCAACCGTGGTTATAGGCATTGCCATATCAGACGTCACTTTTATGCAGTTGTGATCAGTGCAGTAAATGTTTAGCGCTTTTTTAGGACTGTGTGGAATTAAGCTACAACTACTGAGTGCTGCATGAGATTCATTAAATATACCAGCCCCATACCCTGCTTGATTACAATTGGTGACTAACTCTTCTAAAATAGCATCACTTGGTATTTCTGCTTCAGCGTATCTAAACATT
Organism: Wolbachia endosymbiont of Oryzaephilus surinamensis; assembly: GCF_025617515.1. NCBI lineage: Bacteria > Pseudomonadati > Pseudomonadota > Alphaproteobacteria > Rickettsiales > Anaplasmataceae > Wolbachia > Wolbachia endosymbiont of Oryzaephilus surinamensis. Next base: position 397,565 of record NZ_CP092526.1, read on the forward strand.
TCCTTGAAAGTTTCCTTTGCTAATGCACGGTAATCTTTTTTGGAGAATAGATGATAAGAGCTTCTCCCTGTGTTATAAAATCTCTCAAATTCCTTTCTATATTCATCAATTTTTTTTTCATCAGCAACTGTAGGGCTATTACAATGATTTTCCCAAACTTCAGATAGTCTATCTTGATCAAGCTCCTTAAGTACTGGTTCCATAAAAGCTTTACCTTCTTCAGAGAGGTTATCAAAATTATCACGGTTAAAAATCTCATTTTTATAATCTTTAGCTCCTTCCTTAAATGCAATAATAAGATTTTTATCTATCTCTTTTCCGTTAATAATAAAATTCATCCTTTGAAAATCTAAGAACATTGTTTCACCGGAATTCGCTAATTTATTAGCTTGATCTGTTCTTAATTTAAGAAAATTAAATTCTTTAGCTGTAGCCTTTAATCTAACTACTGGATTCTTCTTTGCCTCTTTCATGATTAACACCTTACTATAAATATGCTGTAAGTTGTATCATATAATGATAAATAATTTGATAATATATTAAGAAAACTGATAGTATATTTTAGAATCCCTATTTATAGTATTTTAAACCTGTATGAGGGATTTGTAAATAAAGATAGAGACTTATAAGCTTTGTCTACAGCTAAAATCTTCAGCTCCAGGAGTGAATTTTCCTATACCACAAGCAAATGGTCCTGTTATAACGTCAAGCCACTTATCTTCTCTTGAACCTTTAGACATTCCTTTTACTAATTGTTTTGCCTGCAAAAGCTCCTGCACCACACGTTCTAATCTATCTCTTCCCATACTGTGAAAGATTTCAGGTAGCCTATGCCGTTGTTTATATACTCCTGTGCTTCCTGTATGAGTAAATGGATGTCCTGCAATAGCAGATCGTTTAATTGCATTGACAAGGTATATCTTAAGACTTTTATCACTAATGTCTTTAACTTTTAATTGTGCCGTTATATCTTCTAGTAGTCCTGTTTCTTGATTTCTTAGGTAAGTACGTACAGTGCGATCAGCTAACCCATTTGCTTTAACAACTGCCCCGGAAAATAAAGCATTTTGTCTTGGAGTCTCACCCATTGACCTAAAGATTTCTTGCTTAGCTGTATCTTCTATTGGCCAAAAAGCATATGAACATCTAACACCATTAACAAGGGCAGAGGTACCTCTAATTGCATCTCTTGCTTGCTCAACAGTTAGTATAGGTTTTTCTCCTTTTGGTTTTCTCATATGGTGAGCAGTAATAATTGAAGCTCCAGTACTACACGCTAGATCAGATAGCAAACACATCAGATAATCTCCTACAGCAGGATCAGCATTTATATCTGCATGAATAAATGAAGCAAGTGGATCAAATACTATCAGTTTTAGATCTTTTATTTCCTCGAGCTGCTTCATGATTGATTCAAATTCAGGAGAAATTTCAACGATTTTACCACGAACATTTCTGAGTATTGTAAGTGATCCTCTGACATTTGGCAGTGGTACAATAAATAATTTATCTTTATGTTTTAACCTTTCGCACTTAGGGTCAAGTCGTTCTAAGCGGCGGTGTATCTCACTTGCATCATCTTCTGCTGAAAAAATTACCACTGATCCATGCTCAGTAACAAATGAACCAAAACTACATATCTGATCTTTATCACTTATAACTTTAAGTGCTAGATCAAGAAGAAGCATGCCTTTACCTGTATCTCCCATAGCAGCCACTATTGAAGTAACTCCTAAAGGAAATACTCCCTCAACAAGAAACTTTTGCTCTGGTACCGGACCTACAAAGCGTTCTGCACTCCAGTCTAAAATCTTTAGTGGCGGTTTAATCATTACTTTTTTTGCGTTGTTCTTGATAAAATCAGAGACGTTTGTGCTTTCTTGTAAATAGTCAGCAGCATCCCAGCCTTTCGGTTTATTCTCTGGAATTTTAATCATAGAAAGTGATGCAATACCTAAACTAATAAGTTTTGTAGTAGTATTTTCAGCATACTTTTTACCTGGTTCATCATTATCTGGCCAAATAATAATATTTTTACCTTTAAGTGGAGTCCAATCTGTTTTCTCAATAAGTGCATTTGCTCCAGACATTGCTGTTGTTGCTGTAATACCTTGTTTTATCAGAGCTTCTGCACATTTTTCTCCCTCAACCAGAACAACTTTATCGGACTTTAAGATACCTGGAATGTTGTAGAGTGGTCTTATCTCTGGCGTTCCAAAGTCGGATCTTTTAATATCAAAAGGAAGATATCGCTTTCCATTATCATCATAACGATATACTCTAACAAGAGCTTGGCCTTTTTCATCGTAATAATCCCAATATGCAGTTGGATTACCTGCAGTTTTGTCAGTTTTGATCTTTTTAAAATGACCAAGCCATTCAGCTATAGAGTCCATTACTTCAGTAAACTCTGTTCTAGTACTTTTTCTATTTACTCCCGCCCAAAGGTCGATAATGTCACCACCTTCTCCTGTTGCAAAATCATGCCATAGGCCAGCTTCACTGCCACTTAATTCTACTACTAGACTCTTGCCTTTATCACCTTGTATATTGCCTACATAAAACTTATCACCACGAAAAATCCCTCTTGGTAATAGGTATGAAAGACAAGATCTGATATTTAGTAAAAGTTGATCTTTTAGCTGTTCTTTCTCTTCTGATAATTTAGAACTTCCATTTTTTTTGGAAGGCACAGTATTAAAATCACAATAGATATCCATAAAATCTCCAATATGTTTAAAGTTTAGAAATTTGGTTAAGCTGTAGCTATCCAGCGTCCGTTAACCATATTTATGAATTTTGTTGATATTGGTTTGCCGTTTTTAAGTTCGTACATCAATTGCAGAGTATTCCTTTCTGGCCTAAATATCATTACTCCAGATGTATATAAACTTCTTAAAACATTAGCACCACTCAATGCTTGAAATGGATTCTTTTTTAACGTGGTTGTTGACACTTTTTTGGTGTAATGTGTAACTATTACTCCAGCCGTAGGATTAGTTATAGAGCGTAGTTCATCAATACTATTTTGCAGAAAAGAGATCATACTCCTATAATCAAAAAGAGAGTCTATCACTATAAGATCAACTGTTTTTACATCGAGATTTTCCGACATAATTTCTTTTATTTTTTCCACATTCAAAGTTAACTGTACTTTTTTAGTAATAACTAAGTTTTCTGTTCCTTCATCAAGGATTTTCTTGCTGATTCTTAGCTTCTGTAAGCGCTCTCTTATGTAATCATATTCCATTTCATTCTGTAGATAGAATATCTTAAGTGGCTTTGCAGGCTTCATACCAAGAAATGATACTCCAGCAGCTAAATGTACTAACATGGAAAGTAGAAAATTACTTTTCCCTATTTTTGGAGTTCCACCTATGACCAAAAGACCACTTGGAGTTAGAATTCTTGGGCCTATTATATCTTTTGGCATTGGTGATTTATCATTTAAGTAATGCCTTGCTAAAAACGATGTAATTTTATGTTCTGTTGTGTTTTCTTTAGTATTTAACCACTTCTTAGTGGAATTTATATCACCTTTCACTAAAGTCCAAAGATCAATGATATCACCACTGATTCCTTTAGTAAAATTACGCCAATTTCCAGCTTCTTTACCCACTATTTTAACTGTAATCGTATCCCCATCACAATTGCCAACATAAGTCCTCTCTCGATAAAAATTACCGTTTGGAATTAGGTAAGGTACACACTTCTTAATATTATCAATCAATAATCCTTTTATTTCCTTTCTCTGCATAAAACCCCCATACATACTTTTCATACGTTTAGAGCTGAGATTAGCTAGCTCACAAACAGTTTCAAAAGACTCTGAATCAAACCATTTTATTGCTTCTTTCTTTAGCTCTAGATTTTTTCCTGCTGCATCTTTGATAGCTCTCTCAATTACAGCAATCCAGAGCTTCTCTTCGTCGTACTTCAAAATGGCAACCAATCAACTTCAGATTGTTCTGGAGTAATAACAGTAGCAATCTTGTTTTTTTCTCCATACCGATCAGATTCAATACCAATTTTTGCAGTAAACTCTAACCCGTTAAAATCAGCTATAGAGTTGATTTTTCTAGCAGTAACCGCTTTCTCTGAAGTGTCATGTGCATGAATATTTCGTGCTGACTCCAAAATGCTTCTAAGCATAGAACGACCAGATTCTCCCCAAGTATCTTCTCCTTCAACGCTTGCTTTGCCACTTTTAATACCAATTACTTGAAAAATCTTACGTTTTGCATATTGACCTTCAGTGACGGTAAATTCAGCGTTTAAATAGATGCTGCCGGTAGCATAGCTTTTAGTGAACCAATTTTCATAACCTCCAGGCTTTATTGCCATTTTTACCTTGACTATTGTACCTTTCGGTATTAAATTGCTCTGCAGTTTTGCGTTATTAAAATCAGTTAAAAAATCTGTTAGCATATTGTTCCCTATAAATTAAGTAAAAAAAAGAATCAACTCCATTGGTCTACAACCTTCCAATGACCATTTATCTTATCGACAAGCTTGCTTGCCACACGTTCACCATTTCGCAGCTCAAACACTATTTGACGGGTAGTGCTTTCTTCATCATGAGCAAACATCACCATGCCAGTGCTATAAAATCCACGTAAAGATCCAGCACCGCTTAGGCCTTGAAATGGATCTTCTTCCAGCATCTTTTTGGACAGTTTTTTTGTGTGGTGAGTGAGGATTATACCTGCATCTGGATTAATAATGTTCCTCAGTCTTTCAAGCGTTTTTTGCAAAAAGAATAGCATAGCGCTGTTGTCATTTTCATTGCCATATTCACTTGAGTTAAAAATGTTACGAAGAGGATCGATTGCAATAATATCAGGTTTAAAACGCTCTTTAATAACATTTTTAATTTCATCTATTTCTTCACTGCTGAAAGATAATTGTACTCTTGGTGTAATGATTAAGTTATTGGCAGCTATATTCAAAAGTTCGTTATCCAGTTGAAGTTGTTGCAAACGTTCTTTCATATATTCATATTCAATTTCAGTTTGCAGATAGAAAATTTTCATAGGTTTGCTTGGAGTCATACCCAAAAATGAAACTCCAGCTGCCATATGAATAAGCCAAGAGATCAAAAAGTCACTTTTGCCAATTTTAGGTGGGCCACCCAGTACCAATAGACCTCTTTTTGTCAAAATTCTTGGTGAGATTATATCTTCTGGTATTGGCGTTTGATCACTTAAATACTCCTTTACGCTGAAAAAAGGAATTTTTTGACCGATATTGAAAAAGCTTTGTTCCATATTACTCCTTTTAAAATTAGGCAACAGAAGCCAAGGTTTTGGCTTTAATTTTCGCAAGTAATCTACCAAGATGCGGTTCTTCAACCATGTTAAGACAACCACTTCGATCTTTAGCAGGGTATCCCCAAGAATTAATCGTCTGACAGACAAATGAACGAACCTCTGTACCATCATCTTTCTTGATTCCAACCATACTGATTACTTCGTCAACAATACCTGGAATTTCACTTGCGGTTTTAGCACCTTCACATTGAGGTAGCCAAGTTGGACGATTGCAGTCATCAAGATATTGACCTAATGTGCCAACTATGATGATGTCTTTATCTCTGATGTGTTGAAATTGATTGAGCCAAGCCATCATCTCTTGTGCGAGTAACCCGTAAGCAGCTCTTTTGTCTTCTTTTCCCGATCTATCAGAAAAACACTCAGGTTGCATCCTTGCCCATAATAGACATAAACGTGAAGCAACGGTTATACTATCGACAAAGATGCATTGGTATTTAGAAACCTCAGAAAGAAGATCTTTATATTTGCTACAGACATGCTCATAGTGTTTTTGACTATACGCCTGATCAGACCTTAATGCAGGATTAGGTTTACCAATAAGACAAGCAATGTCTCTGGCCTCATTCCAAGTGCGAATCTCAGTTGAATCTCCTTTCCAGTCTTGTACAGCTAGAAGTCCTGCTTCAAAATCAAGGCAAAGTGTTGTTGCTTCATCGAGAGTTTTAAGTAAACTAGTTTTACCAATTCCATAAGGACCAAAGATCACAATTTTTGCTCCTGTTTGTGTCTTCATTCGTTCATCTCTATCAATTATTTTCATTTTTCTCCTGGTTTAATCACTCAGATATATATACACGGTGACCTAGGTAATTCGTCCAAAACTTATCGAGCAAATCTCATTTTAAAGATGAAAATTTATCGCGTATTTGCCTTAAAATGTTGTAGACAGTTGTTTTTGGTATACCTGTTATTTTTGCAGCTTCAGTAATAGTAGAAACCTTAAGCAGCTCACATAGTTTTCTATGAGATTTCGGTAATTTTGAGATTATATTTTTTACGTCAATGTATACCATTATATCATCTTCAAGATATTTAGAATCTGGTATGTTATCATCAATACCAAAGTTAATCTGACGTTTAGTGCATAGTTGGTTACGCAAGAGGTTACGAGCACGACGTCTAGTTAAATTAGCAACAAAAGTATTAAAGCTACTTCTTGTTTTATCATACAAACTAAGGCAAGGCCAAACCTCACAAAAAAGTTCCAGCTCTATATCTTCAAGACTCCTATCAATAAAACAGTTAGTATAATTAAGACAGCTAGCATAGTACTTTATATATTTAACAATTATCGGATCAACGCCTGAAAAAGAATTTTTAGATTTCATAAAAACCTCGAATAATCAAAGATTTATTACTAATTCTTCTTTCGAGACCCTGCAGAATTTAAATAAGAGTAATTTGTCTATTATGAAAAATAGAATAAGACAATAGTTATTTTATTAATAGATCAAATAAGACTTCTCTAAAATTAAATAAGACAGATGAAAATCGAATAAGAGAGGATTTGATTTCCAGTGAATTGCTGAAATGTAAAATATATTCACCTTGGTCTTCCCAATAACGAAAATTGATATAAGCTAGTTAGAAAGATTGGCTAATTTCCAAAAATCTTATTTAAACAGTGGAATATTGTATTGGTGCACTACTTTTCTATGGTTTAGTTGATTTTCAAAAGCTGCCTTAAAATTATTTAAACTTTTTTTATATTGTTTGGACGAATTGTTGAGCAACCGTGTATATATATAATACAGGGGTCAAACTTTCAAATGTCAATTCTCACACAATCAGGAAGAGCAGCAATAGCAGCAAGTATAAAAGAGCAGTCTCTACATCTCGCCTGGGGCAGTGGTGATGCAAGCTGGGAAAGTAGTCATCAAGTCGAAAAAGTTTTTGTTGAGGATGAAATAGCTCTAGATCACCACACTATTAAAGATGTAAGGGTTTTTACAGGACAAACAGTGTATCAGTCAAGTGTTGACTATACAGTTGATAGCAGTAGTGGTGTAATAAAACTTACGGAAAATAGCTCTATCACGGCAAATAGTGCAGTTACTGTAGAATATACTCAAAGCACACCACCTGAACCTATAAATTCTATAAAGCTCTTGAATGAACTTGGCAGACGTACTGCGGATGAAGTGCTATTCTGCACAGGTGATGAAAATGGCGAACTTATAACTCCTTCTGGAAGGTTTAGGCCCTTAAATGTACCAACTAATAACTTGTACCTTAAATTTACTTTCGATTTCACGGATGCAGCAAATCAAGTGATAAGGGAACTAGGAGTTATGGTTGGTACAAGGGTAAAAGAAACATTGCCTCCTGGACAAAGGTATTTTGAACCACAAGATATAGAAGACCATGGGATTTTATTGATTTTGGAACATACAGTACCATTAATCAGGACTTCTGCTACAAGAGAGACTTTTTCCTTCGTTGTAACGTTTTAGAAAAAAATGACACTTAAAAATTATTATAATCGCTTTAATCCTGACAAAGAATACGAAAAAAGCTTGTTTCTAGCAGGAAGAGGTCTACAGTCAGCAGAATTAAACGAGACGCAAGAATATGCTCTCTCTAAGCTTAAAGGCATAGGCGATGCAATATTTCGTGATGGTGATGTTATAACAGGAAGCAATTGTATTATAGATAGAGAAACTGGTAAAGTTACACTTGAAGGAGGAAAAATCTATCTTCGTGGAGCAGTTAGAAAAGTCGAAAAAGAAGAGTTTGTTATTCCTCTTAATACTATAGTTCGTATCGGTGTTTATTACGTAGAATCTACCATTACAGAACTTGAGGATGAAAATCTTCGTGATCCTGCTGTTGGTACACGTAATTATCAAGAAGTAGGGGCAGCAAGGCTTAAAGTTTCCACCATTTGGGGTCATCAAGCAGAGAGTGTTACTGTTAACTCTACAAATGGGGAATTTTACCCAATTTACAATATTGAAAATGGAGTATTGATAGAACATTCACCGCCACCACAAGCAAATATAGTAACTACAGCTCTTGCTCGTTATGATAAAGAAGCCAATGGTTCCTACGTTGTAAATGGCCTAGAGGTAATGTTTCTACATAAAGAAGGTGGAAAAGAAGTATTCGTGATTAATGAGGGCAAAGCTCATGTTGATGGTTATGAGATTGAGTTACCTCATAGTATTCGTGTTTCTTTTGATGAAGATCCGAATATAAAATCAGTTGAATCAGAACCACATACTTTTCAGCCAAATAGCCAAAGAGTAATGGAGCTAAAAGTTAATGATTTTCCAATTAATGAAATCAAGAAAGTAGATATCACCATTCAAAAAACCATCACTGTTACTCACGGTTCATATTCAGGAGCCATTGATCCGATACCTGACTCTGCAGTACTGGAGATTATTCAAATAAAACAAGGTGATGTAATTTATGAAAATAGTGTAGATTATAAACTAAACGCAGGAAACATTGATTGGTCATTGGCAGGGAAAGAACCAGCGCCTGGAAGTAGTTATCAAATAACTTATCGCTGTCGTACTCAGGTGAGCCCTGAAGATATAAATGAACAAGGATGTAAAGTAAGGGGAGCAGTTGATAACAGCTTGGTTCTGATTGATTATACCTGGAAAATGCCACGCTTTGATTTAATTACTATCGATAGCAAAGGAGTGGTAAGGAGAATAAAAGGAATTTCTCACCCTTGGCGACCATCGATGCCTAAAGCTCCCTCTGGACAGCTTTTGCTCTGCTACATTCATCAGACGTGGAAAAAAGGCGAAGGGGTAAAAATAGTGAATAATGCTATTCATGCTGTACCGATGAATGAGCTTGAAGCAATGAAAAAAGGAATAAATGATCTTTATGCGCTGGTTGCACAGGAGCGTTTACGCAGTGATGCAAATTCAAGAGAACCTACCACCAAAAAAGGAGTATTTGTAGATTCGTTCTTTGATGATGATATGCGTGATCAGGGAATTGTTCAGTCTGCAGCAATAGTAAATAAGGAACTAATTTTACCGATAGACGTGGAAATTATTGATGTTGAAAGAGGTAAAGAACCTTATTTATTGCCGTATAAACTTGAGCCAGTACTGGAGCAGCTTTTACAGACTAAAGGAGAAAAAATTAATCCGTATCAAGCTTTTGATCCAGTACCAGCACAAATTACCCTAAATAAAAACATTGATCACTGGACGGAGGTAAAAACAAATTGGAACAGTCCAGTAACTAGAGAATTTAATACTAGAGAGACCACAGAGCTATTGTCAAGATTTATGAGAGAAGCAGTACAAGATTTTAAAATTGAAGGTTTTGAGCTAGGTGAAAGGCTTAAAGAAGTAAGATTTGACGGCATCAGTATCCAACCTATGTAAAAATAAAAAGAAAAAAAGTGGAAAATCAAGGACGAATAAGTGGAAAGATAAAAATCCCAGCAAATATTCCAGCAGGCACTAAATTAGTGCAATTTTACGGGGATAAAGGAAGTTATGGAGAAGCAACTTATACTGGTAAAAAAACTATTATCATAGAGGAAAGAAGAAGAGTTATCGCAGCAAGAAGAGTTGATCCTTTAGCGCAAACATTTACTCTGAATGAGAGTAGGCACATAGGAGGTCTAGATTTATGGTTCACAAATAGCGGCAAAAAACGTGTTGTTGTGCAGATTAGAGAAACAGCAGTGGGCATGCCCTCGCAGACTGTCATTGCTGAAAGTTATATTGAGCCAAAAGATATAAAGATAGATGGCACAGCAACACGTATAGAGTGGTCACCAGTGTTTTGCCATGCAGGAGAGGAGTATGCAATAGTACTGCTTACTGATGATCCTGGTACTGCAGTAAAGATAGCAGAACTTGGCAAATATGATGCAGTAAATAGCCGTTGGGTAACAAGTCAGCCATATCAAGTAGGAGTATTACTTTCATCTAGCAACGCAAGTACTTGGACACCACATCAAAATTTAGATCTAACTTTTAGGCTTTTAGCAGCGAAGTTTACTGAAAATTCTCACGTTATTGATCTTGGTAAAGTTACTGCAAACAATACTTCAGATTTAATTGTTTTGACGAACGTCGAAAAAGTAGCATTTGATACCAATGTAGAGTTTATCTTAACAGATGAAGAGGGAAAAGAGAACTTTTTGTCTGATAATTTGCCACTTGCACTGCGTGAAAGACTATCTGGAGAGCTAACAGTAAAGGCAAGCCTAAAAGGAGGGCGAGAAAAAAGTCCAGTGCTATATCCTGGGTTACAGCTAGTTCTAGGTAATCTTTCAGAGTCTGGAGATTATGTAACAAGAAGCATTACAGCAGGAGCTAACACTAAAATCACCATAACGTATGATGCGATAATACCTGGCACTGCAGATGTTAAAGCATATGTACAAAAAAACGTGGATTGGCAATTAGTAAATTTAACATCAGGAAAACCTATTGGGGAAAATTGGGTAGAAAGAACTCACGTACTGACAAACTTTAATGGCAATGAGACAAGGACAAAATTGGTTTTAAGTGGAACGGTTGTTTATCGTCCTAAAGTCAAAAATCTACGAATCATTGTCACGTAGCAGAATGTCAGATGATAAAACAAGTAGAGGATACTCTTTGCCTCATCCAGAAAACATTGCTGTGCAAGATGTTGTTCGTATCCGTACCACAATTGAGAAAATAGATGAAGATATTACCGAAAGAGAAGATGAGCATAATCAACTAAAAAATAATTTTAAACGATTTAGATTTGAAACTTTTTTGAATTTTTGGGAATGAAGGAAGCAATATACCAAAGGATAAAGGATTTAGCAGCAACCAGCACACCTGATCAACTGGCATATCTTGCAAAATCTCTGGAATTGATAGCAGATAAAAAAGCTATTGCTGACATTGTGCAGATGACTGAGGTAAAAGAGATAATTGATGCACTACAAAAAAGACTTAAGGATTTAGTAGCAAACAGTACTCCAGATCAATTAGCATATCTTGCTAAAGCATTGGAATCAATAGTCGATAAAAGTTCAGTTTCTGAAATTGTGCAGATGACTGATGGTAAGCTAAAAGAACTTCTTGATAGTGCAAAAAAACACTTAACTGATCTTGATACTAAAAAAACTAGCTCTTTAGCAATGATCTCTGAATCAGAGAAGCAGTTATTAAAGAGAATTGATGAAAAAGGAACAACAAATTTATCGCTACTTGATACGAGAAAGAATGCCAATATTGCAGCAATAAATAGCATTAGTAACAGTCATAAAGATGGTCTTAAAGGTTTAGTAGAAGATTTTCGTGCTGTTAATAATGTACCACCTGGCTCATCAATTATAGGAGAAATAGAAACTCGAATTGAAAACATCTCTAATGAGGTAAAAACTCGGGATGAACAGTTAAAAGCGTCTCTTATAAATGAAATAAGAAAGCGCAACATGGTTGAACCAGGGTCATTACCTTTCTTATTTGGTGTACTTGGCAGAAAAAATAATTATTTTGGCCACGGAACTTTTACGACAGAGCTTGGAAAGTGGAGTAGTGATATAACAAAAACTGACTATATGTTACAACTACTAGCAGGTAGCCATACGTACGATACAGATTACGTTAGTTTTTATCGGCCAAGACAACTAAGTTTTATAGAGGGAAGTAAAGGAACATTTATTTACGGAGAGTTATGCACAAAAAGTTTTTCGGGTAGTTATGATGAGATATACTATTACCCGTATGCTGCACTTGGAGTAGTATTTGTAAAAAATACAACCAATGTGAACATAAATAAGACAATGGAATTTCTCGGATCATCGTATTCGAGTACGGAGTATGGGGGAGCAGGATTATTTGTGGGAACTCCTGATAACACTAATTCTAATAAATCAAGTATTTCAAGAATAATATGGAAAAATGTTTACCAATACACGAGTTCTGATAGCAAGTTAGCCGGATCTGGTAATGTGGAGATTCCAGCAGGAAAAACAGTTGCAACATTACTTTATACATCATCTTATCTATATTCCAGAACAAAAGTTAGTGAAGGTGCGTTTTCAGGTGATGTGTACACCTATGGTCAATTTATTCAGTGGGGAATTTATAACATACGTAGCAATTTTCTCACCACAGGACTTGAGGTGGACGTAGAGAGAACGCTAAGAGCTTGGCAATGCCCAGGATTAGATGCCACTCATAAAATTTGGAATTAAAAACGGAGAAAACCAATGCCAATTTATATCTTACTATTACCCACAAATATAAATGGACATAAAAATAAAGTATTACAACATTAAAGTTTGCAAACATTGAGGGTAAAAAATGGCAAACAGGAATAATGAATGGGCTGAAAATGAATTTGGAGATGCTGTACTTGGAGATAAAAGGTTAACTGACCGATTAGTAAATATTGCTGATAGTTTTACAAGTTTACCTGAAAGCTCAATCAATCAGGCGTGTGGAAGTTGGTCAGAAGCAAAAGCAGCATATCGTTTTTTTCAAAATGAGAACGTGAAAGAAGGCGATATTCTAGCTTCACACGTTGCTAAAACAGTTGAAAGAACAAAAGCCCATAAAAAAATTTTTGTGATCCAAGATACAAGTTATATTTCATACACAGACCATGAAAAAACAAGTGGATTGGGAGTTATTACAAGAAAACATAGTCAAGGTATTATAATGCATACAGCTCTAGCTGTTAGTATAGAAGGTTTGGTACTAGGGATACTAGATCAAAAAATTTATTCAAGACCTGAAGAATCTGAAAACATAAAAAAAAAGAACAATGACAGTATCCGCATTGAAGATAAAGAGAGTATAAAATGGTTAGAAACTTTAAGCAACACAAACAACATTATTGATTCAACTCAAACTGAGACTATAACTATATGCGATAGAGAAGCAGATATATATGAGTTTTTTGAGCTTGCATATAATCTTAATTCGGCAGTGTTAGTTAGAGCTTCCAAAGATAGGGCAGTAAATAGAAAATCTCGATATCCTGAAAAAGGTGAGCAGAAGTTATGGGAATTTATTAAATCCTCTCATTGTGCAGGTACGGTAAAAGTTGAAGTTCCTGCAAAAGATAATAAGCCAAAAAGAACAGCACATTTGGAAGTTAGATTCGGAAAGTTTATTATGCATCCATCTAAGAATAGTATTAGGCATAAGACAGAAGAATTACTTAAATTACCACACTATGCAGTTTACGTTGTTGAAAAAGACTTTCCTTCTGAAACAAATCCGCTAGAGTGGATGCTTTTAACAAATCTTCCAGTCAATACCTTTGATGAAGCTGTTGAAAAAGTTAGGTGGTATTGTCTTAGATGGAAAATAGAAATATTACATAAAATTTTAAAATCTGGTCTCAAAGTTGAAGAATGTAGGCTTGGAACAGCAGAAAGGTTGATGCGATATTTAACAGTAATGAGTATTATTGCTTGGAGAATTTTCTTTATTACAACAATTGCAAGAACTGATCCAACATTACCGTGTACTACCTTATTAGCCGAAGAAGAATGGAAAGTTCTATATGTAAAAATACATAGAAAACCATGTTCAAATGCAACTCCTACTATAAAAGAAGCTGTTTCATGGATTGCTCAACTTGGAGGACATTTGGCTAGAAAAAATGATCTAGAACCAGGCCCCATTACTATTTGGAAAGGATGGAGACGTCTCTTTGATCTAGCAGAAGGATGGCGACTTGCTCACGAACTTTATATTTGTGGGTAATAGTAAGCCCCTCAATTGGATTGGTGGTATAAATTAGCCTTCTAACAGGGCCAGAATACTTAAAATAACCAGACAAATTTTCCCAATTGTTTTGCCACGATTTTATGACCAAAGGATATTTTTCACCCCATTTTTCTTCCAGCTCAAGCAAATAATTTTCAGCGATTTCTTTACTTGAAGCACGATATATTTTTTTCAAATCATTCATGAAAATTTTCACATCTTTGCTGGATACATATTTCAATGAATTTCTTATCTGATGCACTATACATATTTGTACTTCTGCTTTGGGAAATACACTATTTATAGCCGCAGGAAAACTTTTTAGACCATCAACACATGCAATCAGAATATCCTCTACCCCTCTCTCTTTTAGGTCATTTAACACTCCTAACCAGAACTTCACTTTCGGCTAAATAAAAGCCTAGTACTTCTTTTCTGCCATTTTGATCTATGCCTAATATATTATACATGCATTTACTTACGCAATGCCCGTCCTCCTTGACTTTGAAAAACATGCCATCCATGAATACTATTGGATATACAGATTGCAGTGGACGACTGCGCCATTCATTGATTAACGGCAGTAATTTGTCGGTAATACTTGATATCTCTGCTGCAGATATTTTGTGGTCATACATCTCCTCTACATGCGATGCTATGTCCCTATACCCTTACTATTACCCACAAATGTAAATGGACTTATAAATAAAGGATTAGAATATTAAAGTTTGTGAATATTGAGGGTATAAAAATGGCAAACAAGGGTAATGAATGGGCTAGAAATGAATTGGGGGATGCTGCACTTGGAGATAAAAGACTGACAGATCGATTAGTAAATATTGCTGATAGTTTAATAAGTTTACCTGAAAGTTCAATCAATCAAGCATGTGGAAGTTGGTCAGAAGCAAAAGCAGCTTATCGTTTTTTTCAAAATGAGAATGTAAAAGGAAGTGATATCTTAACATCGCATATTGCAAAAACTGTTGAAAGAACAAAAACTCATAAAAGGATTCTTGTGATTCAGGATACAAGTTGCATTTCATATATGGGACATGAAAAAATAAGAGGATTGGCAGTTGTTTCAAAAAAACAAAGTAAAGGTATTATGATGCACACAGCTTTTGCGATTAGTACAGAAGGCTTGACATTAGGAATACTAGACCAAAAGCTTTACTCGAGACCATCTATATCTAAAGAAGACCAAGAGCTAGAAAAAAGAAGACGTTGTAGAAACGTTAGTATTGAAGATAAAGAAAGCATAAAGTGGCTAGAAAGTTTAAAGAAAACAAATGAAATTATAGATTCAACTCAAACAGAAACTATAACGGTATGTGATAGAGAAGCAGATATTTATGATTTTTTTGAGCTTGCTTACCGTCTTAATTCAGCGGTTTTGATAAGAGCTTGTAGAAACCGAAACGTAAATAAAACATCTAGGTATTCTCGAGAAGAAAAATTATGGCAATTTATATGAATCACACATATCCCCATTGATGTTATTTCCCAGACAACTGGCCTCTCTCATTCTGAAATTTCACAACTCAAAGAAAAAACATAATATTCCTACTTATTCACTCCAACATTTATGAAAACCTTTCCTAAGTCGAACATACCCCCAATTAAGAGTCTAATGAACTGTCTAAAATAGCTATAAAGATTGCACATAGAATTATATAAATTAATATCATAACGTTACCCAAATTTCTATATCAAAGCTACGTGCTGTAAGTTCAATATGGAAAACACATTAACCACTTAGCATTTTATGTCTACTTCATCCATTTTAGTATTAGGACCATCAAACTTGGTCTGGTATCCCTAATTATTTTGGCTACCTTCACTTTAAATTTTCCACTACTTGGCATATTATAGCTGCACCTCTTATATTATAACCTACCTATTGATATTACCTCCAAGTTTGGTTACTCCTATCTCAGAAAGACAAGTTGATACTTTTGAATGGCTGTGAACTGAAGCATTACTTAAATAACTTTGAGGCTCTAAACTCATTTGCTTTGTATCATCAACTTCTAATCTACCATCTCTGTTGTGTAATATCTGCTCTATTGATTGATTTAGCAGGCCCTTATCAAATTGCGCTATAAGTTTGTCAAATTTCTTCGGACTTAATTTACCAGCTTCTCCGCCAGGACATGCTTTCTCTATATGTGAGTTTAAAATTCCTGAAATCTCATTATATTTACCTCTTATGATTTTTCTTTTAACTTCTTGCTGTATTTCCACAAAATCAATATTTAATCGATGCATTGATATGCCACTTCTTAATGCAGCTTGATTTACTACTTTCTCAAATCCCTCTGTAATATTTAATGCATAGCCCTGTGCTTCTAATGGTGGTATAGACTGACCTACCGTGGAAATATACTTTTGACCCGTGACCTTTCTAACCAGCACATCAAGTAATAGTATTGTACCATCTACATCCATCGGTTGTGATATTGAACTTTTAGTATTTAATTTTTCCTCAGACAGAGTAGCTCTCGAACCTAATAACCCACTCATAGAGCTTTTCACCCAACTAAATAAACAGTTTATCCACGAAGATGGCTTACTTGCCCCACTTGCAGCTTGATTATTATTTTCCCTGTTATAGTCTATCTTATTACTCTGTAATGAATTATCTGATACAAGCTCATTATAATAGTAGTGCAAATCTTCAATCTCTTTTGGTAATTCTTTAGATTCGATACTACGACGGCTACGAAGAGCACCTTCTGACTTAAAGTATTTTATTATATCTAAACGATTAAGCTTAGTAGCTATGTTCAGAGGAGTGTCGCCATCACTGTTTTTAACATTAACATCAGCTCCTTCTTTTATGAGATATTTTACTATATTCAAGTGATCAAATTTAGCAGCAAAATGCAAAGAAGTATAACTATCATTACTCTTAGCATCAACATTGGCTCCTCTGTCTAAAAGCTCTTTTACTACTTTTAACTGACCATAGCTCGCAGCCAAGTGTAGAGGAGTACAATCATCATTGTTTTTAGCATTGATCCTAGCTCCTTTGTCTAAGAGCCTGTTCATAATCTTTTCAGGAGTAAAGCAGTAAAGGCTAGAACAACCATTTGCAGGCTAGTATTGAGTTTCCGCTCGCAATTTTTCCACAATCGCCTACATTTTTCCAACCAAGCAAAAGATCTCTCAACAACCCATCTTTTCGGCAATACAGCAAAGGTGTGTAATTCGCTGCGCTTTATCACTTCAACAGTTGCTCCAATAATATCTTTTATTTGAGTTGCAAATTTTTCTCCCGTATAACCCGCATCAACCAGTATATTTTGGACTTCAGAGAGGTTTTCTCTTGCATTTTCGATCATTTTTACAGCACTGCTACGGTCAGTTATTTCTGCTGTTGTGATATAAATTGCGTGTGGTAAACCTTCAGTATCAACTGCAATATGGCGTTTTATTCCTGAAATCTTTTTACCAGCGTCGTAGCCCTTATTTTGAGCAGTATCTGCATTTTTTACGCTCTGAGCATCAATTATACAGAAACTGGTTTTCTCTTTCTGACCATTGTTTTGTCGGACCACGCCAACTAATTTTTTTTAACACACATTCCAAAGTACTTTTTTTGTCTTCGCTTGGTTTTTCACTCCATTTTTTAAAGTAGTCGTAACAACTTCTCCATCTTGGGAATTCTTGTGGCAACATTCTCCACTGGCAGCCACTTTTTAAGACATACAATACTGCACAGAATACTTCATATAAATCAAGCTTTCTTGGCTTTGTCTTTCTTCTGCAGGACTCTAGATCTGGTAGAATAATCTTGAATTTTTCTCGACTTATGTCGCTTGGGTATAAACTTCTCATATATCCTAATCTATATTCACTATCTCTTAATTTATCCTTTTCTTGAGATCATGTACAGGTTCTAAGAGCCTGTTCATAATCTTTTCAGGAGTAAAGCAGTAAAGGCTAGAACAACCATTTGCAGGCTAGTATTGAGTTTCCGCTCGCAATTTTTCCACAATCGCCTACATTTTTCCAACCAAGCAAAAGATCTCTCAACAACCCATCTTTTCGGCAATACAGCAAAGGTGTGTAATTCGCTGCGCTTTATCACTTCAACAGTTGCTCCAATAATATCTTTTATTTGAGTTGCAAATTTTTCTCCCGTATAACCCGCATCAACCAGTATATTTTGGACTTCAGAGAGGTTTTCTCTTGCATTTTCGATCATTTTTACAGCACTGCTACGGTCAGTTATTTCTGCTGTTGTGATATAAATTGCGTGTGGTAAACCTTCAGTATCAACTGCAATATGGCGTTTTATTCCTGAAATCTTTTTACCAGCGTCGTAGCCCTTATTTTGAGCAGTATCTGCATTTTTTACGCTCTGAGCATCAATTATACAGAAACTGGTTTTCTCTTTCTGACCATTGTTTTGTCGGACCACGCCAACTAATTTTTTTTAACACACATTCCAAAGTACTTTTTTTGTCTTCGCTTGGTTTTTCACTCCATTTTTTAAAGTAGTCGTAACAACTTCTCCATCTTGGGAATTCTTGTGGCAACATTCTCCACTGGCAGCCACTTTTTAAGACATACAATACTGCACAGAATACTTCATATAAATCAAGCTTTCTTGGCTTTGTCTTTCTTCTGCAGGACTCTAGATCTGGTAGAATAATCTTGAATTTTTCTCGACTTATGTCGCTTGGGTATAAACTTCTCATATATCCTAATCTATATTCACTATCTCTTAATTTATCCTTTTCTTGAGATCATGTACAGGTTCTAAGAGTTTTTTTACTGCGCTCAAATGACCATTCAGAGCAGCCAGATGTAGAGGAGTGGAGTCATCATTGTTTTGGGCATCAATCCTAGCTCCTTTTTCTAATAAAACCATCTTCCGTCTTTTTGGCAACTACTGCACCAAGCTTAAGATTTTGACCTTTAGCTACTGTTATTTGGTCTCTTGAATATAGATTTGAAACTTCGTATTTCAGAAGATCCCCAAGGTTATTTTGTTCTGTTATAGTACTCATTTTGCTTTTCCCCTTTATTTTTTACTTTTGTTATACTACGAATATTCTAAATGCCAGATTGTGCACGACTTCTTGCTACCTGCATCATTAAATCTTCTGACGAATTCTGTGGTAATGTGCTTAAAATTTCAGTCTTCATTGTTCGTTCTGCAAGTATCGACATTAATATTTCTTGTGCTTGTTTGCTGCTAACATTCTGCTCTATAAATTCTCCTATTTTCTCTGGCATTCGTGATAAGTTGCATAAACGTATTAATTCAAGAACTTCAGCATGATAACTGTCATTTTTGATTTTATTAGTTAAATTATCAGTTTCTAGGTCAGTTGTAGTTTGTTCATTCATAGTAATACTCCTGTTTTTATTAATAGATGAAAGAATTGTAATTCCGTCTGCAAGACCTATCTCTACTGCTTTCTCCCCAAAATATAGCCCTGCTTCCGTTGATCGAATCTTTTCAATTGAAAGACCTCTGTTCCTCGCTATTAGCTGCACAAACATTTCATATAGTCGGTCTACTTCTTTTTGTAAGCTTTCCAGACTTTCAGACGTCATTGGCTCATGTGGATTTAAATCATTTTTTCTACTTCCTGCAAATACTGTGGTATATTTTATTCCCTGTTTTTCATCAAACCCACTTTGATCTATATGACTTGCTATTACTCCTATACTGCCAATACCAGAAGTTCTGCTCACAAATACCTTCTCAGCGCTAGAGGCTATAGCATATGCAGCAGAGTATGCATCATCATTTGCTATCGCTATTATCCTCTTTTTTGCTCTTGATTCATAAATAAAGTCAGCTAGGTCAAATATACCGTTTACCTCTCCTCCGGGGCTATCTATATCAAGCAGAATAGTTTCTATATCTTTGTTTGATAATGCTTCTTCTATTTCTTCTTGAATTTTCTCATATGATGTCATTCCCAGAAAATCGTCAAAAGCCCCTGGTTTTTTGGTCAAAATTCCATGTATTGCTATTACTGCTGTTTTTTCTATATTCTGATTTACTGCATGTTTTATATTTTTAAAGATAGGTTGTTTTCCGTTATATAGTGACAACAGGTCAAAGCTTTTTTGCTCTATCATCATCGGCCTACATAGCCAGTTGGTTTGTAAAATTTTCATAATGTAAATGAGATTTATTTTGTTTGTGTCCTGACATCAGAATCAAAGAGAAGGTTGAAAGAATCAGCACGCTTTTGATCTTCTGCTATTTCTTGATCAATTTCTTCTACATCGTAACCCAATTCTGAAACAACTTCTGAGCGACTCTTAAATCCATTTCTTACTGCCATCTGTTGTGCTTGTTGGTCTTTCAGTGGATCCACCCAATCAAACCCTTGAGATATCCATTTTACTTCTTTCAGCGTTTGATCATCTGTTGTAGAAAGTTTTCCAGATAAAAGAGCAAGCTCTAGCCATCTATTCCATATAGGTCTGCAAAACTGATATACCATAATATTATGCTGCAACATTGAGCATCTTCTTCTGAACTCTATTAACCCTGCACGAATAGATGAATAATTAACACCTGTTAAATCTCCTGTTAGTTGCTCATATGTTATTCCTGTGCCTATTGCAATAGCTCTCAGCTGCTGTCTCATGAACGCTTCATAACTTCCACCAACATCAGATGGTTCTGAAAATTTTATGTCTTCTCCTGGGTCTAAAAGCTGCATTGTTCCTGGCTCTAAACCTGATAGTGCTACTCCTTGCTCATTTGCTTCGCCTTCTCCTAAAATATTTGCTTCAGGATCGAGTCTCGTAATAAATCCAGCAAACATTGCTGCAGTTTTCTTTCTCACCAGCTCTGCATCATCATATTGATCAAGCTCATAAAGTTTCAGAAGTATACTCGAAAGCCATGGCTCTCCTCTAATTTGCCCAGGTCTTAATGGTCTATAGATATGTAAAACATCATTTGCTGGCACTCTCACTGATTCTCCAAATGAGCCTTCTCCTGGATGTTCTCTAAATAAGTAATATGCTTCTCTTTGCCCAAGTCTATTGAACTCAATCCCGTTTCTTATTACATTACCATTTCCTAAAGTTTGATTTGTTTTATTATCTAAATGTTCAGACTCAAGTACTTGCAGTTGTAATGGTACAGAAAATTTATCTTCCAGCTTTCTCGTTCTTAAACGTACAAAACACTCTCCTCCCTCTATCATACTTCTGCATACTAGAGCTTGTAATCCATAAAAATCACTTATTCCACAGCTATCTGCTTCATCTGTCCATTTCAGCCACAATCCTTGTACTTTCTTTCGAAATTCTCCATCTCTTGCTTTTGATTGTGGTTTTATTCCTGTTCCAATAGAGTTACTTACTATCGTATCAATTATATTTGCAGCGTAAGGATTTTTTCTCACCATATCACGTGATCTACTACGTAAAGTTTCAAGGCTTTGAGACAGCAAATTGTTTATACTTCCTAACTCTGGTTGAAAGTGAAAAAATCTTCTTCCTGAGTCTGCTGCATCCCACGCTGAGCCTTTTATCTTTGGCTTACTAAATAGTTGTTTGAACGATTTTAATAGCATTTTGCCTCTTTGATTATGCAGCAGTTTGTTGCGCAATTTGACATTAAAAAATTACAGCAAGCTGCTGGAGAGTCTGGCTGTTAACACTTTATAAATTATGCATGAGGCTCTTGCACAAATACCAACGCTTATTCTGGGCTGCGTTCATAAATGTCCTTCCGATGTCCCATTGCAGTAATAGTTACTGTGTGTTTTAAGTAGTTTATCCTATAAATTACACGATAATCACTTACTCGTATCCTAAAATACCCTTTGAATTCATGCGATAATGCTTTACCTATTGCTTTAGGGTTGGTTGCAAGACGACTATCTACAGCTCTTCTCACTCTAGATCTTATCGTTTGTGGTAATGCAAGAAAGTCCTCCTCAAGAACTCTTTTTGAATAGATAATATCGTATCCCAGCTTGTATCTCCACCTTTAGACTGTTTTTGCAGATAATATTCTATTCCAATCTACATCCTCACTTCTAATTTCTTCATCACCTCTAGCATCACGCTCAAGAGAAAGCTTAGCCAACTTTATATCTACTTCATCTATTTCATCATCTTCTTCAGATAATTTGCTTGCTTCAATTTCTTCTTCCACTAGGTCCTTTACAACTTCTCCTATAGTTCTATTTTGAACTTTTGCCATTTCTATAAGGTAGTGAGCAAATTCCCCCTCAAAATTTACATTAACATTAAGCCTTTCTTGACTTTGATCCATATTTTAACTAGAAAATACCAATTTTAAACTATAACATTTTTACACAATTTTGTCAATCCCCTTACTTGTCGCAATCACAATTCTTCTCTTCGGTCTCACACCTGCAACTTTCAGTTCAGCTTTAATACGTTGTCTTAAGCTTAGCAGGTCATTTATCTGAACTTCAGCATATCTCACAACATGGTCACCATATGCAATTGATACGGTTCTGTCGAATCTATAAATTGTGGTACAAGAAGATCGTTAAACTGGGATTATGGGAGTTATAGAGCAATTAGCATAGCAAAATTCTCAAAAGTAGAAACATTATCATTAGCCCCGATAATTTGTCTTTTTTGAATCATACGAATATTTTCTATGCCGGTAATGGTAATCTTTGCGGAGTGGAAGCTCTTAAAACCAAGCATTGGCTTTATTCGTTTTTTGATAAATCTATGATCTTGTTCGACAATATTATTTAGATATTTTATTTGAAAAACCATGATTCTACAATCTTCAGAAATTTCTGTATTCAAATCATCAAGAGCAGCAGTATTACTGCCGCTTTTATCAATTACTACTTTCTCAGGAAGGTTATTCTCTCTAAAGGCTTTACGAAAGAACGCAAGTGCCGCAGACTTGTCTCTACGAGCACACAACAGAAAGTCTACAGTATTACCAATAGTGCTCTGTATAGATAAACCCATTTGCCGTTTAATTTAACGTAGGTCTCGTCCATTCTCCAGCTACTGCCAACCTGCTTCTTCCTTTTCCTTACCGCTTCATCTATCAGTGGCACAAATCTGATAACCCACCTTTGTAACGTAGCATGATCAATTTTTGCTCCCCTTATACTCAGCATTTCTTCCAAATCTCGATAGCTCAAAGAGAATCTACATTTCATATATACAGATAACATTATTATCTCTGCTGAAAAGCTAAATCCTTTGAAATATGGCAATAATTTTGAACTAATACGAAACATCTTTGCTTTTTTTTTAGATGATCATATCACTTCTTTTCTACTTTCCTACAAATGTTACATACCAGGATTTATAGATGCGACAGAACCCCTTCATACGAGGAATCGTGTTCATCACCACCGTCATACGAAGAATCGTGTCACAGTAGTTTAGGTTATATTCAACCATCTAATCCAATACAGCAAAATCAGTTGTTGTGATGAAGGTATTAAAGAAAACAAGCAAAATTACATTTGTAATTTTGCTTCCTTTATCATCACTTAGAAATAGCTGGTTATGTTATGCTTGCCTATACTTGATTAAGTATATCAATAGGTAAATAAATCTTAATACAACTTTATTATACTGGTAAATACATTTTATAGAATGAAAGCATGGAAGATTTTATAACGGCAAGAAGGAAAGATGATGCTGTGATATCTGTTTCTCAGGATAATGAGAAAAAAAACGTGTTAATCTTGGGACTCAATCAAGCAGCAAGGAATTTATTAAAATGTGAAGAAGGGAATTTACTTAATAAGCCGTTAATCAATATTTTAAGTGCAAGAGCAGCTGAAGATATGAAAAGCTATTTGGAGTATACTGAAGATGGGCGCGATTTGCCCGATATATTGCCAAAAGTGATAGGCTTTTCTTTAATCGACGCTAAAGGAGAAGATATAAAAACAAAGGTAAAAGTTTTTCGCACAACGCAATTTACTAATAGCAAGATTAATTATGAGCTATTGATACGTGACATTAGCCTGTTTCATAAGCTAGCAATGTTTAGGGATAAATATCTGATGGGTAAGAAATATAGAAAACACAACTTGTTTGATATACCAGACAATGATTCAACGATTTTGGAGTTATATGTCATATTGAATTTTGCCTTTGAATATCAAATTAATGCAGTTATAGGAATAATAGGTTTAAACAGCAGTTGTAATAAGGAAAATGATACACTAAAAATTATCATAGAACATTTTTATAAAAATTGCCGTAGTGATGATTTTTTAGGATGTATTGATGAGAATAAGGTACTTTTTATTTTGATGAACTGTGATGCAAATAACACATCTAAAATAGTTAATCGTATACATTCTTCCATTAACAAGCAGTTATTAAAGCGAAAACTATCAAGCATATCAATTATTTATGGAAATATAATTCAAAAACATAGTGTGAAGAATGCTTAAACGCTTTTGTCATTAATTGGTTTGTAGTATCTAAGTTCTACACAATATAAGGATTGTTTTTTATTTCTGTTAAGCTTATATTAAGAATTTAAGCTTACCTATGAGGTTACTAATCACACTATTTTTATCATTACTTGTGGGAGGAAGTGCTAACGCTAGGGTAATTCTGGATAAGGAGATGTTTTATGTAGAACTAGATGGAAAAGTAGATTTAAGATTTGGCTACGCTTTCAATAAAGATTCTTTTAGCTCTACAAAAGACAAGACCTCAAGCTATTCAGACCTGCGCTTTCTTTATTTGCAGCAAGTTTATCCAAATACACAACTGGGGTTTAATGTTAAGGTAGGAGTTTCTGGTATTGCAAACTTAAAGGCACTAGACATAGAAAAGTTAGAAATGGAGAAGTGGTATTTTATCATAAAGAACCAGGAATTTGGATCAATTGAATATGGTAAAGGAAGTTTAGTTAGTCAGAGTATGTTAATTAACACTTCAAAAATTTACACAGCTGCCGGAGGAATAAATGGTCATTGGACAAATTACTCAAATTTGCGCGGTAATGAAAAAAAAGATAATGATCCTGGGTATGATAAAGATGAGGTATTTTGGGTAAAACCCAATATTTACAGCGACTATAATGGACTAGAGCTGAAGTTAAAACAACCAACGATAAACTATATTTCTCCTGAAATCTATAACTTTCAACTTGGACTCAGTTATGTTCCAGGAAAAAATAATTTGCAATATAACAATCTAATAGCCGCTGGTCTTTCCTATAAAAATGGCTTATCAGATGAAATAAATTTTACTACTGCTTTTACTGGTGAGTTTGCAAGAGAAAATTTAACTGATTGCTCGGATGGTACTTCTGAAAATTATAAATGCCGTAATCAATTGCTACACTGGAATTTTGGCTTGAAGCTAAAACTTTTTGAACTTGATTGCATTTTTTCGTACGGTAATGGCGGTAAATCTGGTGAGAAACGTAGTCCTGAAACAAGTAATATGAATTATATAAATGCAGGTGTTGCTTATCATTCTGATTCTCGTAAAGTGAGCTTAACATATTTTAGTAGTAGCAGGGATATTGTAGGCAAAGGTACAAACGAATTAACATCACAGGCTTTCAGTCTTGAATATCCATTAGCTCTTGGCACTTCATACTACTTCGATATTGTAAAATTTAGTACCAAAGAACCTGAAATCGAAAGTAATAACTCCGGGTATGTGCTTTTGGCTGGGCTGAAGCTAAGTTTTTAATGAAATAACCGGTTTGTAAGTGTTGTAATGTGGTAAATAGTAAGCAATGAGAGTAAAATCGAGTTGTTAATATATGTGCTATTTGATATGATAAAAATAACTATTATATAAGATTTTTAATAAAAAGACATTATGTCACTAATCCAAGTGTAGGCGATTATTAATTAGTAAACCAAATCCTTCACAAAAGAGTACCTCATTTGATTCTCTTTTTTCTTTTTTATATATAGAAAAATTAGATAGTATTGTGAGTGCGGTTTTTTCTGTATTCTGATGCTTCTCAATTCTATAGTTCTCGGGTTAAATTTTCTTTTTTTACTGTTATTTCTCTTTTTCGTCGTAAAAAAGAATAGAAAGCTAAGTGAGGAGAAAGCAAATCTTGAACTTAAATTAGAGCGTGAGCTTCAAGAGGCAAAGCGAACTTTACTGAATAAGGATGAAGAGATAGTTGGGTTGAAAGTCAAAAAAGCAGAGCTTGAAGTAATTCTACAAAAAGAGCGTGAGGAAAAGAAAAAGGAAATAGAATTACTGACAAAAGCAGAGGAGAGGCTTACAAACACTTTTAAAGCTCTCTCTCTTGATGCTTTGCAGGTAAACAACAATAATTTTCTGAATTTAGCGAAGGAAGTAATCGATAGTAAGCTAAAAGAAACAGAAAGTGATTTCAAAAAAAGGCAAGCAACGATCAACGAAGTTGTCACTCCAATAAAAGAAAAGTTAGAAAAATTCGATAGTGAAATACGTGACCTAGAGAAGGAGAGGGTAGGGGCCTATGAAGGTTTAAGGGAGCAAATTGGAGCATTAATGAGTCAAACTTCTAGCCTTGCTAACGCCCTGAGGAAGCCTCACATTAGGGGAAAATGGGGTGAAATGCAGCTAAAAAGAGTAGTAGAAATGGCGGGAATGATTGAATATTGCGATTTTTTGACTCAAGCTTCAGTAATTGATAAAAATGAGGACAATTTGTTGCGTCCTGATTTGATAATAAAAATGCCATCAGGAAAGCAAATAATAATAGATGCTAAAGTACCACTTGATTCTTACATGGATGCTATGTCGCAAAATGATTTACAGATACAAAAGGAAAAATTGAAGAATCATTCTCTGGCAATAAAAAAACATATAAATGATCTAGGCAGAAAGGAATATTGGAACCAATTTGAAAATACGCCAGAGCTTGTGGTACTTTTTTTAACAGGAGAAGGGGTTTTCAGTGCAGCACTAGAATGTGAACCAGCTTTGATAGAAATTGGAATAGAAAAAAAAGTAATTATTGCAACACCAATCACTTTAATCGCGCTACTTAGGGCAGTAGCCTATGGATGGAAGCAAGAGATGATAGCTGAAAATGCAAAGAAAATAAGTGAACTAGGCCATATTTTATATGAGCGAATCTGCACAATGGGCGAAAATTTTGATAATTTACGCAGAAGCTTAAAAAGTGCTGTTGATCATTACAATAAAACTGCTGGTTCGCTTGAGGCAAGAGTGTTTCCTGCTGCCCGAGAATTCAATAAGCTTGGTATACATGCAAAAAATAAAGAACTCACTGCTGCAAAAGAGTTGGAATCTTTACCACGCAGTTTACATGCTGAGAGGTTGAAAGTAGATTAGTATTTCAGGTCTCCTTAACTTACATTTGCTGATTAAAACAACTTTCTAAAAATTTTTTTTATATAGCTCAATTTCTGCACATCATTTGCTGTATAAACAGGTATAGTTTGTTGCTCAGTACCAGGTATTTCTACAAAAATTTTGCCCACTTCTTGACCTTTTTTAATTGGTGCGGGTACCATATCTTTATACTCAATACGCACTTTAATTTTATCATGTAATCTGCGGTTATAAGTTATGGTAACATCGTTTGCAACTGTAACGGGCACCTTTTTATCTTTTCCATAAACAATATTTATTTCTTCAACTACGCTATCCTTAGCAAATATTTTCTTGGTATTAAAATGATTTAAGGAATATTGTATTAGTCTTTTTGCTTCCTCTATTCGCTCTTTCTCGGTGTCCAAACCATTCACAACAGCAAAAATTCTCCTATCGTTCCGTTTTGCAGATACTATAATTCCATAACCACCAGCACTTGTATGACCTGTCTTTAGACCATCAACTCCAATATCATGGAAAAGTAAAAGATTTTTATTTTTTTGTACAATATCGTTATATGTCAAATATTGTTCAGAGAATAGATCATAGTATTCAGGAAAATCAGTAAAAATCCTTTTTGCCAGTGTTACCAAGTCTTTTGCGCTCATAAAATGGTTTTCATCTGGCCACCCGCTTGAGTTAACAAAATGACTATCATTAAGATTTAAATCTTGTGCAACTTCATTCATTTCAGCAACAAAATTCTCTTCTGATCCTGCGATACCCTCGGCTAGCGCTATGCATGCATCATTACCTGAGGCAATTGTAATTCCTTCAAGTAGTTCTTTTACCGTAACAAATTGACCTTCTTTCAAAAACATAGAAGAGCCTTTCCTTTCCCATGCTTTTCTACTTACTCGAAATTTATCTTCCATTTTTATTATTCCAGCTTTTAGATAGTCAAAAGCTACATATAAAGTCATTAACTTACTCATTGAAGATGGGGCCATTTTTTCCCTGGAATTGTGTTCAAAAATGAACGAGTCTGAAGCTAAATCTAAGACAATTGCTTGCTTTGCTTTGGTTCTAAACTGATATGAGTATGAGTAAAAAGGAAATATAAAAATTAATAGCAAAGTTACTAATTTGCTTAACATATTTATAATTTTAAATTTATAGTGTACTAATTAATAGTATGATTTTGCACGAGCATTTCAATAGATCTCTCGCATAAAACTTCCTTGACAAACTGCGCCAGCCCCCTTATTATGACAATAAGAGTATTTATCCTTGTTTTCGATCCGCGCGGGTTCAACAACAAAAATTCAGTAAAAAACTCAGATATTTATTGGCAAATTACATAAAAATTATAGCGGCTGCATGTCTTTTTTATTTTTTCTACATTCAGCCAAAACGCGCTTATTTTAAGCGTTAGCACATTATTACAGCGCCAATTTACATTATTATAGGGTCAAAACTCGTTACACGGGGATTTTTTTGCCTTTTTTTTCGCTTGGTAAATTTCTTAACATTTACAGCTAAAGCTTCAGGCCAGCACTTGATGCTGGAAATTTTTTGAGCACAAAAGTTATGCTAGGTTTTTGTTGGTAAGAAACCAGTGTCAAGCACTGGGATGACATAGAAGGAGCACTGGGATGACATAGAAGGAGCACTGGGATGACATAGAAGGAGCACTGGGATGATATATAGAAGGGACACTGGGATGAGGCTACTTGAATGACAAGAAGGAGGGAGCAGGGGATGACAAGAGAGGGGCTACTTTCATTTGCTGTCTTCAAAAATTTACAATTATGCTTCATGTGTTTTATTAAATATTTTACTTAAAAATTCAATTTCTTATTATAAGAGATAAGCAATTCATGAATAATGAAAGATTACAAAAAAGGTCATAGAAAGCGCCTAAGAGAGAGAATTATTTTAGATAACGGACAATCATTGCTTGATTATGAGATTTTAGAACACATTTTATATTCAGCATATAGTAGAATCGATGTAAAGCCAGTAGCAAAGAGTTTGATAGAAAATTTGGGCAGTTTAAATAAAGTTTTTAATGCCGATTTAGAAGCACTGCAAAATATTGAAGGAGTTAATAATGCAGCCATATCTGCTATCTTTTGTGTGAAACAGGCTTTTGTTCGTTCTGCACGAGAAGAAATAAAGGACCTACCTATAATCAATAACTGGGAAAATTTGCTTGATTATTTAAAAGTAAGTATAGGAAGCCTTAATAAAGAAAATTTTCGCGTCATCTATATGAATAAAAGATATCGTCTAATAGCGGAAGATCTGCAGAACTTTGGTACAGTAGATCAAACTCCTATTTACGTTAGAGAGATCATAAGACGCGCTCTTTTGATTGGCTCAACATCGATTGTAATATCCCACAATCACCCAAGTGGAGATATACAGCCTTCAAGTAGCGATATGTTTCTCACTAGACAGCTTGCAGAAGCTTGCAAAAGCATAGGAATAGAATTAATAGATCATATTATTATCACATTTAGTAGCTATTTTAGTTTCAAGGAAAATAGGCTTTTATTAGAGTAGATCTAAAATTGCTTTTGCCATTTTTCTTATTATGAAAGTAAAGCTATACATGAGGTGGTTGCCAGTGGAACAAAAATTTTCCTTCTGGAAGACAATGTGTGATTTAGGTAGTGGCAAATTGAAAGAAATACATGGTATTTGCCACTATTAGAAATCTCCTATTTTGATAAGACTTATGAGGTCTTTATTGGTTTTTTGAATTTTGTTGAAGCACTCACATGCTTACTCTAATATTTTGTTCACAGAGCCTAGTTAGCTCAATTTCAACGTTGATTTGTGAAGCTCTGAGTTCTGTTAGGGGATTTTCTGGTTGAATATCTAGCTTATTCTGTATGTTCGATAAACAAATTAAAGCCGAATCAAAAATTTCATCATACTGCTCTGCTTCATGCACACAATTGATTATTTCCTTAAATTTTTCCACATCTTGCGGCGTATCTTTTAATATTGCTCTTATTTGGTTTAGGTTTTGACGAATTTTTTCCTGATATCCAGCAATTCTCTCTTGATATATATCAATCATTTTTTGACATGAGGTGCCTCTAAATGGGTGTTCTGCTTTTTCCTTTATGTAGGAGCTCTGAAAATTTTTGCAACTAAGGACTGCTTCTCTACATTTTTTTATGTCACTAATTATACTGGTTATTGACTTACTTGCTTTCTCATGTTCTTCTTTTTTGATTATACATTCATCCTTTGTTTGGCTCATTTTATCATACAGATTTCTGCATTCTTTATATGATACCAGCGGTTGTAGTATTCCTTCCTCTACACCTTTATTATAAAAATTCTTCAACTCATCGCTTGATAGTATTCGTATAGCATCTTCCCTTTTACCTTGTGATTTAGGATACTTTTTGTTCAGTGAACTAATATAATTTAATAGGAAACTCTTAGTTAAATCTTCCTTTTTAACTTCTGATAATTTTTCTAGTGTTTCTATATATTTCAAAGTTTCCGCAAAAAGCTGTGCACCAGATGTAGCAAATCCTGGCAGTGGTTTGCTCTGCGCCTTATAAAAATCGGTTTGTAAAAAATCTTCGGCTTGTTTTTTTATTACTGAAAGTTCATTGAAGGCTTTTTCTGGATTGATTTTTTTTAAAATACTAGTAGCTTTTTTAATCGCTCTTTCTCTCTTTTTATTATCTTGTTTTTCGTTTAAGATTAAGCTTTCAGCTTCAGTAAAAGCATTGCCTTGGGCACTTTTGGCAATATTACAAACAACGTTTTTTACAACTTGCTTAGTTGCTACATAATCTATTTCCTTTGTAAAGCAATCAATAAATAGCTGCCAAATTTTTTTGTTAACGGACTTACTTGTCTTATGTTCTAAATCTTCTACATCTTTGAATCCTAAAATAGTATAGAGATTTTTTTCAATTATTGGTTCAGCATGTTGTTTTGCCACTTTACCTTTTATATTGAATAGAAATTCACTAATCTTAGTTGTGCCCATAATATTACCTCACAATATTAATGTTATATAATATAAAGTATAAAAGCTTAATGCTTAATTTTTACTTACTATTAATATAATTGAAGATTAACTTTGTTCCTATATTAAAACTTTAACTCCCAATTTATTATTAGTAATATCATTATATGAATCTTATGCCTGAATTTGGGAATATATTGTTATTGGTAGCCTGTTTGTTATCTTTAACGTATTTGTTTCTACCGTTTAGTTCTTACCGATTCGTCTCCTCTGCCATATTTTTTTGTGTGTCAGCATCAATGGCTATTTTGATCTACTGCCACATTAAAAATGATTTCTCACTTGAAAACGTATATTACCACTCACACACAACAAAACCTTTAATCTATAAGATTTGTGGTGTTTGGGGAAATAAAGAAGGGTCTATGTTGCTTTGGACCTTAGTGCTTGTCATGTATTTATTACTAATGGATATTTATATACCTTCTGTCATCCCAGTGCTTGACTACTTGGATCCAGACAATTTAATTGCAAATGAGTACATCAAATGGCAGTGTAATAAAAACTGGATTCCAGTGTCAGCTACTTGCATGACACCAGAACGAACTAATGGTAGTAAATTAAAAAAAATATCTCTTATCACCCAAGGCTTGATTTGCTTTTGTTTTTTACTGTTCACTTTACTTGAATCCAGCCCCTTCACTAAAATGCCAGGCATTGAAACAGATGGACTGGGTTTTAATCCGATATTGCAGGATATAGGCCTTGCTATTCATCCACCGGTATTATATTTGGGGTACCTTGGATTTAGCATTCCTTTTTCGCTCTCTATAGCTGGATTAATTTTAAATACTGAAGGAAATGTTTGGGCTAAAATTGTCAGGCCTTGGGTACTTATTTCTTGGTCGCTGCTCACTTTGGGCATCAGCTTGGGTAGCTGGTGGGCATATCGTGAACTCGGTTGGGGTGGATTTTGGTTCTGGGATCCAGTGGAAAACGTTTCTTTGATGCCTTGGCTAATTGCAGTGGCGCTGACACATTTGTTGCTCGTTGTACGAAATTTCAATACTTTAAGGAATTTCGCTATTTTACTTACGCTTACAACTTTTATATTGAGTGTGACTGGAACATTTCTAGTCCGCTCAGGAATACTTACCTCAGTGCACACGTTTGCAGATGACCCAAGATATGGACTGTATATATTAGCTCTACTTGGTGTAATTACAGTCAGTAGCTTAGTAATATTTGTAGTGTTTACGAGAAAGAATCACACATCTTTCCAGTATTCGATATTGGAATCTGAAAAGAAATCTGCTACTCAAGTGACAGAAGGTAGAAGATTCTTTTCACGCCTTACGATGATGCTGATGAACAATTTATTATTCATCACTGCCTTTTTCATCGTGTTCGTTGGCACTTTATACCCTACAGTGCTTGAGTATTTAACCGGTGAATTAATTTCAGTTGGAGCACCATATTACAATTCTTTATTTAACTCTATTGCACTAGCTATTCTAGTACTCACCATGATAGGGCAATACTGCAGTTGGCAGGGAAATAGTCTATTGCCAATATTCCGTGAATATAGATTTTCATTTTGTAGTGCTGCAGCTATTTTGCCGTTTATCTTTCACATGGAGCTAATGATTGTGCTATCAATTACCATCTCCATAGCATTATTAATCTTTGTTTTAGAAGCATATAGTAAAAGAATTTGTTTATTTAAGGTAGCATTTGGTGAATCAATTTTATTAGCAAGAAGAGTTTCTAAGTCCTACTATGGAATGATGCTTGCTCATGCTGGAGTGGCAATTCTAGTGCTTGGTATATCTTATTCCGTTGGTTGGCAGAAGAAAAAAGAAAACTACTTGGGAATAGGAGACAGCATAACAGTCAATAAATTTAAAGTTACTTTACGAAATATTGAGCTAATAAAAGAAAAAAATTTCCATGCAGTGAGGGGTACAATGGATATCAGGAATTTGCTGAATAATAAGATATTAGGTGAAGTAACTCCTGAATATAGATTTTACCTTGCGGAAGGTCAGAAAAATGTTGAAAGCAGTATCTACCACAATTTATTTTCTGATATTTATGTTGTAATTGGAGAGATTGATAAGAGTAAGAGCAAAATCGCAGCTAAAGTGCACTATAAACCTGGAATGTCTATAATCTGGCTAGGATCCTTTCTTATCGCTTTTGGCTCGCTCCTTGCTGCTTTGCCTTCTACCAAAAAAGTAGTTCCTTCAGTATCATAAAGTTTGCATTTTTTGGCAATTTAAACTTAAGCTAAGCAACACTAACCTCGCTAGCGAATTTTCTCTGTGTTCTGTTGTACAATAGGAAATAAAGATATAT
Source organism: Wolbachia endosymbiont of Oryzaephilus surinamensis (assembly GCF_025617515.1). NCBI lineage: Bacteria > Pseudomonadati > Pseudomonadota > Alphaproteobacteria > Rickettsiales > Anaplasmataceae > Wolbachia > Wolbachia endosymbiont of Oryzaephilus surinamensis. Next base: position 431,215 of record NZ_CP092526.1, read on the forward strand.
TTTCTAATGAAGAACTTACATGATATATGGAATCTACTTCCTCAGGCCTTTTAAAATATCCCTGCTTAATAGCGTCGTAGACAGAAGAACCACCAAGCAAGCAGTTCTCACCTAACTCTTCTTTATAATTTTTAAACTTTTCCAATATTTCCTCCTTGTTACTCACTTCTACTATAATTTTTCCTTCATCTTGCACATCAGAATACAATCTAGCATCTACTTTTCCCAAATCAGTATGAAAAGTCAGTACTATATTACCTATAAGGTCAGTATAATTTCTTACCCCACCTTCCGTTAAAATTTCTATCTCGCTTTCACCGATTGCTATCACGTCTCTTCGAAATTCTGTGCTTTCATCTGTTCCATTTATGATTTTTGCAACCTCGACTATACTATTCTTTGAGTATTTCAAGCAGAAAGTGAAGTTGTCCATTTTTGCCTCTTTTACCTTACCAGTAGTTGCGTTTTTTGCAGCTTCCAAAAACCTTAGAGAATAATGTATATAGCTTTTACGTGCTTCTTTCAGATTAGCTTTGTGGTCTTTAAACTTCTCTAGTTTATCAATTACAATTATACTACTTAGAGTTTCAAGTACTGCACCTCTTTTTACCAAATTACATACTATGCGACTAGCAACTTCTATGTCCCTTTCAACTTGAAAAATCTTTAATTCACTAATTCTTCTTATTACATAATCTGTAAAATTATACTTATTCTCATAAGTATTTTCATATATATTTCCCTCACAAGTAAGATTGAACCTTACCCTAGATTTTATAGCTTCATTTACAACCTGTTCTAGCTGATTTATGTCTTGAACTTCATCTAATTTACAAAAATATTTATCTGGATCTTGCTCATCTAGTAGAAAATCATTCCCCCATAGATTTACACTTTTGCGCAAATACTTTTTTCCATTATAGTCAGCTTGTGTTTTTTTACGAAAAGTTCCATAAATAACATCATCAGTTAAAAAGCACTCTTTAATATTAAGGTGGGGGTTATTAACTGCAAATTCTATTGGGGTTTTACCTTTTTTATCCTTTATATCAAGATTAGCTCCTTTCCTTAGAAGCAATTTGATAATTGTATCACAATGACCAGAACGAGTAGCATAATGCAAAGGCGTCCTTCCTGTGTCGTCCTTTTCATTAGGATCAGCACCTGAATTCAACAGTAAATCTATGCATTCTTCTGAATTGCTACATTCCATACTTGATAGAATATGCAGTATTGTCAGTTTAGATTCTCCTCTTTTAAGGTTGAGAATGGTTTTTAGATCTTGATTACTTTTATGATCTAGTAAAAATTTTTTAATTTTTTCAACATCGTTCTTATAATCCTTATAAGTAACATGTGGAAAGTCTTTAAAAGTACTTAAGAATTTTTTATTCAATTCCTTCTGACTCTCTGTTAAGTTGGACATGTCAACAAGCCACGTAGATATCAGCTTGCCAAATGCACTTCTTTCGACAACATCCGTTAAGGAGCAGTCATTGCGAAGTAGCAACGAGTATTTAATCAATTCATATTCATCATCTTCTTGTTGCTGTGTTTCTTCTGCTTTCTTAGAGTGCTTAAAATCATTTTTTATTAATTCAATCAAAAGCTTTAATGTGTTAAAACTTTTATGTCCCAATAAAGGATCTGCTTTGTTTTCAAGTAGAATTCTTGCTATTTCTGAATAGCCATTTCTAATAGCCCAGCATAACGGAGTACGCCCGTATTCATCCGCTACGTCAACATTAGCCCTTTTCTCTAATAGGAGTTCTACTATTTCTTCATGTCCATTGATAGTAGCACAATGCAAAGGAGTACACCCATTTTGATTTACTGCATCAACATTAGCCCCCTTGTCTAATATGAGTTCTACTATCTCTTTATTTTCATTGTGAGCAGCACAATGCAAAGGAGTAAACCCATTTTGATCTGCTACATTAACATTAACCCCGTTTGCTATGAGAATCTCTACCACTCCTATACTGCTACTTGCAGCAGCAAAGTGTAAAGTATTCCATCCATCTTGATCTGCTGTATTAACATTACCCCCTTTTTTTATTAAAAGCTCTGCTATCTTTACAAGATCATTTCTAGCAGCTATATGTAACAATGTACTTTGATCATCGAATGTATAATTTATGTTAAATCCATTATCTTGCCACTTTTTATACGTGTCTGGATCTTCTTTTTCCAATTCCTCTTTTACCCTTTCGATTATATTGTTCTCATTTAAGTCACTTATTGTCCTTAATATTTTTAACAACCGTTCATATTTCATAATTCTACCTCAAACTATTTGTTTTTGTACTATAGCTAAAAAAAATTATTGATCCATAATAAAATAACCAACACCAGAGTAAGTGGTTTGCTGCTAACATATTTAAAAATGTTATGAACTTAATAAGAGAAAAAAATACCCCTGTAATGGAGCAATATTTAAATTTGAAAGCTCAATACACGGATCATCTATTGTTTTATAGACTGGGCGATTTTTATGAATTGTTTTTCGATGATGCTATTAAAGCTGCGAAATTGCTGAATATAGTGCTAACCAAGAGGGGCAATTCAAATGGGCAAGAAATACCAATGTGTGGAGTGCCAGCACACAGTAGCGAATCTTACCTACACAAGCTAATAGATTTAGGATTCAAAGTAGCAATCTGTGACCAATTAGAAACTGCTGATGAAGCAAAAAAGAGGGGCTATAAATCCATAGTAAAGCGTGATGTAGTGCGAGTTGTAACTCCAGGTACAATTATAGAAGATTCACTACTGGAGGATAAAAGCAATAATTATCTCGCATCCATAGTTGAACAAAATGACGAATATGCTATTAGTTGGCTTGAATTATCGACGGGAAAATTTTTTCACACTTTAACGAGTTTGAAAGCTCTAGATAGTGATTTATTGCGTATATCACCAAGAGAATTATTAATTTCTGAAAAATTCACTGAGGATGAAAAAATTAGATCGATTTTAAAAAATTATAAAATATCAATTACGCAACACGCACAGAGCTTTTTTGAGTATAGTAAATCTCACAGAACATTATGCGAGTTTTATAAAATCAGGGAACTTGGGAGTATAGGAAATTTCAGCAAAGTAGAAATCATGGCGTGTGGTGCACTGCTTGAATATGTCAGAGTAACGCAAAGGGGCTCCATTCCAAGGCTTGAATTCCCAAAAACCTATAAGCAACAAAATTTCATGCTTATTGATGCTTCAGCAAGGAGAAATCTTGAGTTGTTTTCAACTCAATTTGGTGAAAAGAAAGGTTCACTAATTTCAGTTATTGATCATACAGTTACAGCTTCTGGTGGACGCCTGCTCAAACAAATGCTCGCTTCACCCCTTGCTTGCTCTAAGGCAATTAATTTGAGGCTCAGCACCGCTCAATTTTTTGTAAATAATCATGATTCACGCAGAAAAATACGAGAGATATTATCTAACATTCCGGATATTGAAAGGTCTTTATCGCGCTTAATACTAGGGCGTGGTTCACCAAAGGATATGAACCTATTGAAAATAGGCCTAGGAAAGACTTTAGAATTGTCTGAGTTTCTGTCTACCTTGCATAATTATTGTTTAAGTGAAAAATCAGAAATTAACTCTCAGATGTCATTCCAGTGCTTGACCAGAGAAAAGGAACCAGTTCAGGTGATAAGTAGTGACGAGAGTGAACTAAGCACAATACATAAAAGTCTTGGTAATCATAAAGATCTATTCGAGCTTCTAAACAGCGCTATACTTGATAACAACCTCAGTTCCGTAAAAGAAGGAGGATTTATCAATCCAAAATACAACTCAGAATTATCTGAGTTATCTTATATATTGAACAACAGTAACAAGTTGGTAACTAAGCTCCGTGAATCTTATCGCGACCTAACTGGCATTGCTGCACTCAAAATATTACACAACAATATACTTGGTTATTACGTTGAAGTGTCGGCAAATCACAAAATAACTTCGGATATATTTATTCATAGACAAAGCTTAGCAAATAGCATGCGCTACACTACTAATGAATTGAAAGAACTAGAAAATAAAATTCTTACGGCACGTGATGCTGCAATCGGCTTAGAAATGAAAATTTTTAGTGAACTGTGTAGTGAAGTCGCTAAAGAATCTGAAAAAATTGCTCTTGCTGCAAATGCTTTGGCAAAACTTGATATTAGAACCGCATTTGCAGAGCTTGCAGTGCAAAATAATTACGTAAAACCCATTATTGATGACAGCAAAGAGTTCAATATCTGTAGCGGAAGACACCCAGTGGTTGAAGTTAACGATAAATTCATTGCAAATAGCATCAATTTAGCTGGTATACATCTAATTACTGGTCCTAATATGGCTGGAAAAAGCACTTTCTTGAGGCAAAACGCTCTCATTGCAGTTTTAGCTCACATGGGGTCATTTGTGCCAGCAGAGAGTGCGCATGTAGGAGTGATTGACAAGATATTCAGCAGGGTTGGCGCAACGGATAATATAACAGCTGGTTATTCTACCTTCATGGTAGAGATGATCGAAACAGCAACGATAGTAAATCAGGCAACGGACCGTTCCTTGGTGATACTTGATGAAATTGGTAGGGGCACAGGGGTGTATGATGGATTATCTATTGCACAGGCAGTGATTGAACATATTCACAATGTAAATAAGTGCCGCGCCATTTTTGCAACTCATTATCATGAATTGACTAAAGTAGGTGAATACTTAGAAAATGTGAAATGTTTTTGTATGAAAATAAAAGAATGGAAAGGAGAAGTCATCTTTTTACATGAAGTAATTGAAGGCATTGCAGATGAGTCATATGGAATACATGTAGCAAAACTTGCTGGTTTTCCTGATTCTGTTTTAAACAGAGCAAGAGAAGTATTTGAGGAGCTAAAGGCTTGAGGAAAGTAACATTATATTACTCCACAATTATGGATTTTAGCAATCTATGGCGCTTTAATTTTAGTCAGCTTTCTGAGTAACTGAATTAACGTAGCATTGATCGATTGCCACATTAGTCAAGATTCCAATTCCACCACCTACAACTGCACCTACAGCTCCTAATGCTAGTTGAGTACCAATTCCAGCAGAAGACCCAATGATTAATGGAGCAAGAAAATATAATGCTAAAGCGCAAGTTATTGCAGCTACACTTATAACAGCCAGCTTTCTCGGACAAAAATTTTCTGGTGCCTCAGCACTAGATATAAATGATGATTTTACTAGATTTTTTCTACTTTCATGATCTAAAAAGCCACTCACTGTTCTCATTATAGGACGGGTAGAGCCGTCACCAGTCAAGTCAATTCTATCTTCCACTATATCATGAAGCTCTTTAACTTGAGCTTTATATTCATCCCAATAGTTTGATAACTCTTGTTGGTCATTGAGAAGATCTGGTTTATTTGAAGTTGTTAACCAGTGTGAGTCATGTTCCAAAATATATCGAATTGTAGCTTTCCCTATATCTATATGCCCTTCAGTAATTGCATACTTTAAAACACCTTCTGCTTTTTTCCTTCCAACATTAAGATCAGCACCAGCTTTTATCAATAATTCTACTATCTTTGGAGAATTATGAAATATAGCAATATCTAAAGGGACCATCTCATTACAATCTTTGATATTTAAGTTTGCTTTGTGTTCTATTAAATAACTTATAAATTTTAAGGTTTTATCAGATTTTTGATCGTCTATGTCTTTATGTCTGTAATATATTCTAATTGCAAAATTCAACGCAGTTTGACCCTTTAACGCACTACCACCAATAATTAAGTTCTGATAGCTTTTTACCTCTTGATTTATTAAGTTAACATCCGCACCGTTTTCTATTAAAGCCTTAGCTCCTTCGAAATTGCCTTGTGCAGTTTGCAGATGAAGTAAGTAACGACCAAGATGATCAGTTGCATTAGGATTTGCACCTTGTTCAATCAAATACCTTGCAATTTTATCATTAAATTTGTGATCATAAGTTGCAGATTCTAGTGGCTCAGGATTTTGCGATAACTCATCTTTAGCTATTAAGCTGTTAATCTGACAGATTGATTTTACTGACTCTAAATCTCTTCTTTTAACTGCCTTTGTGACTGCAGCGCTAAAGCTTATACCCTTTTCTATTAGATATTCGGCCATTTTGTTATTAGTAGAACACTTTAATAAATTTGTACCGCTTTGGGAATTAACCTCAGTGACAACATCTCGAATAATGGAACTATTTTCCTCAAAAATTGACTTTACTTTTTCTAAATCATTTTTGGTGACAGTATCAACAAGATCTTTTATTACAGCATTCACCCTCTCTATTTTTAGCTAAAATTTCTTTTAATTCTTCAGGGTTCATAAATACACCTCAACACACATAATAAAAAAGTATATCTAAATCAGAATTGCTTGTAAAGGATCTTTAGATATTATCTTGCCCAAAGGTTAATTTATTTTATAATCTTTTTGTATTCTAGAAATTTCAATTAAATGAACTGTTATAAAACTCACGAGTGTAATGAATTAAGGAAGAATGATGTAGAAAAGGAAGTTACTCTCTCTGGGTGGCTGTACCGTAAACGTGACCATGGTAACCTAATCTTTGTTGATTTAAGAGATTTTCATGGGATTACTCAGTTGGTATTCAATAACGATAAAGATTTTTTTGATGAAATTTCGAATTTAAAATCAGAAAGTGTGATTACTGTCACAGGAATAGTCAAAGCTAGAACTGAAGATACGGTAAATAGCTCTATTTCCACAGGAGAAATTGAAGTTATAGTTAGTAATTTACAAGTTGAATCTGAAGTTGAGTTCCACTGTGATGAAGAAATAGCAAAAGAAGAAAGGAGTATATTAGCAAGTATCGCCGGTGAGCAAGAATACCCAGAAAACATGAGATTTAAATATCGTTTTCTTGATTTAAGACGTGAAAAGGTTCGTAATAACATTATTCTACGTTCACAGATCATTTCAGAGCTCAGGAGGCTCATGATAGAGCAAGGATTCTTAGATATTCAAACTCCCATACTTACTGCCTCTTCTCCTGAAGGAGCACGTGATTATTTAGTGCCAAGCAGACTAAATCCTGGTAAATTCTATGCATTACCACAAGCTCCACAGATTTTTAAGCAGTTGCTTATGGTTTCAGGGTTTGATAAATATTTTCAAATTGCACCTTGTTTTCGTGATGAGGACGCAAGGGCTGACCGTTCTCCTGGGGAGTTTTATCAGCTAGATCTTGAAATGTCTTTTGTAACTCAAGAAGATATATTTCAGGTTATTGAATCTACCTTATATAAAGTGTTTGCCAAATTTTCTCGCAAATCAGTTGATAAAGATTTTCCACGTATTACATACAAAGAAGCAATGCTCAAATATGGATCTGATAAGCCAGATCTGCGTAATCCATTATTAATCAGCGATGTTACAGAGATTTTCCGTGATTCAGAGTTCAATATTTTCAAAAGCAATATCGAGCGAGGTATGGTAGTCAGAGCCATCCCTGCTCCTAAAACAGCAGAGGAACCACGCAGTTTTTTTGATAAAAAAATAGAACATGCGCAAAAAGAATTCGGTGCTAAAGGTCTTGGATATATAACGTTTGATAAAGATGGCATCGCAAAAGGGCCAATTGCTAAATTCCTCGATGACAATAGGCTAAATTCCATAAAAGAAATAACGAATGTAAAGCCCGGAGATAGTGTATTTTTTGCTTCTGATAAGGAAAATGAAGCAGCAACAATTGCAGGGAAAGTGCTCACTCTTTTAGGTTCAGAATTGGGATTAATAGATGACGATATCTTCAAATTCTGTTGGATTATTGATTTTCCATATTTTGTATATGACGATAAGAGCAAAAAAATAGATTTCTTTCACAACCCATTCTCTATGCCACATGGTGGCTTGAAAGATTTAGAAGAAAAAGATCCGCTGGATATCCTTGCTTACCAATATGATCTTGTTTGCAATGGAATAGAGCTGTCAAGTGGAGCAATTCGTAATAACAAACTGAATATTATGTACAGAGCTTTTGCCATTGCAGGCTACAGTAAAGAGGAAGTTGATACAAAATTTGGCGCGCTTGTGCGTGCATTCAGGTTTGGAGCGCCACCTCATGGTGGAATAGCGCCAGGGGTTGATAGAATGGTTATGCTACTTGCAGATGAGCCGAATATTCGTGAAGTAATCTGTTTTCCTATGAATCAGCAAGGAGAAGATGTTCTAATGGGCGCTCCTTCTAAAGTAGATGATAAGCATTTACGTGAGTTGTCTTTAAAGGTTGTTGAATAAAGTTGTATATAACTTGAGTTTAGGTGGGGAAAAAACAAGAATATTGAATTCTGTTAAAGTAGTGCTAGGCCCTAGCACTACTTTATAGTTTTAGGATATCAAAAAGTTTGGTCTAGCGGGACTTGGCCCTCTATTCCGTTTACTTCTCCTTGAGAGGTGTAATTCCAATAAGTATAGTTTTTACCCGCATCCTTCCAATCTTTAGGTAATTCAGGCTCCGATCTTCCTCTCCAATCAGCAACCCATAATGGGTAGTGAGAAAAATTATGTTCTTCTTGTGTATAGTAATCATTCCACGTTTTTGGTGAAGCATATACAATTGGACTGTATCCTTTTTCATTCAATTGAGTCAATAAAGAATGAAGTTTTTCGGCTCTCTGTGTGTTAGTGTGTTTTGTAGGATCATCACATTTTGTTGTTCTTCCTTCGCAAATACCAGTTGTAGCACTAACAGCTAACTTATTTGTACCTGGCTCAAAATTAGCTTTTTTAAGTTCGTTAACTATGTTATTCAACTGACCTTCAGGTGTTGAGGTCATCCTAAATACGTGATATGCCCCAGCTTGCACATTATTATCTTTCATACTTTGAAAATTTTGTCCAAATTTAGTGTCTTGAAAAGTTTCTCCCTCAGTTGCTTTGGCAAATGCAAACCTTACCTCATCCTTTGCAACTTTCAACCAATCAATCTCTCCATTCCAATGAGATACGTCTATACCTTTTTCACTCATACTAACCTCATAATTACAATAAATGTTGAATATAGAATATAATAGTGAAAATTTAATGAATATCTTGTGAGCATATTGTAAACAATTTTATACTAAAACAGTTACAAAGTTCTAAACTACAATCTATAGACAAAAATACTTGTTATTAGTAAGTTAAATTATAGTGAGTTAAAAATTATGAGCGATATTCAAAAAGCAATACTATCAAGTATAATCTGCAATATGATTATATGGTATGAAATAACTCTGTTTGGAGTTTTGACGCATATAATAAGTGACGTTTTTTTTTCATCAGAAAGCGACTACATAAAAAAAATCAAATTCCTTGGCAGTTTTGCAATTGGCTTTGGATTTAGACCACTTGGTGCGTTTATTTTTGGTTACATTGGAGATAAGTATGGCAGGAGGAAAATTTTACTGACTTCCGTAATATTAGCTTCGATATCGTCTACTGCAATTGCGGTTATACCTAGCTTTAGAGAAATAGGAATATTTTCTCCTATACTGCTTCTGTTTTGTAGGATAGTACAAGGAATGGCAGCAGGTGGAGAAACAAGTGTTAACTCTGCTTTTTTAATAGAGCATTCAAGCGATAAAAAAAATCTAGGATTCTTAGGGAGCATGAAAGCGTTTAGTGGTGCTCTCGGTTCTATCACATGCTTTGTAATGATAGCTATTTGCAAAAAGTTTACAGGTGAAAATTATGAAATTTGGGGCTGGAGGTTGCCCTTCTATTTCTGCTTCATTATGGGCATAATAGGCTTTTTAACAAGATATATAATGGAAGAGAGCTTAGCATATAAAATTCATGATCAAAATAGAAGCTTATCTGATTCTCCATTTTTAGAATTAATCAAAACCTACAAAAAAGCATTTATATTAGCAATTGGGCTTGGTATCGCTCAAAATGCAATCGTTTATTCGGTAATAATGTTTTATAACATATCTGTAAAAGCGCTTACTCTGTCAGGTATTGATATTAAAAATGTAGTAAGGATTATAGTTGAAATTACATTTGGAACGTCCGCAGTGCTATTTGCAATACTGTCTGATAAAGTTGGAAGAAAAAATGTAATGATTCCTACATTAGTAGCTCTAGCTTGCGCTGGTTTGCCGGTACTTTCGCTATTATCAAATGATAACCACTATATTGTCACGCTCTCTTTTCTGTTGATAAGTGTGCCGATAGGTGCATCTTTTGGAATATATAATTCTCTTGCCTGCGAGTTATTTCCAACAAAAGTTAGGTGCACCGGCTTTAGCCTCGCACATAACATATCTGCAGGTATTTTTGGCGGCCTTTCTCCATCGATATGCATGTGGCTTATAGAAAAAACCGAAACAAAACTTGCCGCAGGGATTTACCTTACTGTTTGTGCATTGATTAGCCTAATATCTGTACTTCAAATTAAAGCCAAAGACAAAAAAATTGATTGGTGAAATCGCTTTAGTCAAAAGATAGCGCTTCAATAGATTTTTCGATATGTTTAGGGACAGGAGCAGTAATAGTGACTTCTTTATTATTTGGCAATTTTAAAGACAAAGAATATGAATGTAGGTGAATCTGATTTGCTACTCCATCAATAAAAGCTTTTTTACCGCCATATTTACCGTCACCAAGAATAGGACAATTTATATGAGCTAAATGTGCACGTAATTGATGAGTTCTGCCAGTAATTGGTTGTAATTTTAAATAAGCAACATTATGTTTTAACCTTGCTATAATTAAAAAATGCGTAGTGGCATTTTGAGGTGAATCTTCATCAACGACTACTTTTTCTTGCCCTGAAATATATTTTTTCACCAACGGATAGTCTATTGTTCCATTATCTTTGCTCGGTATACCAAAAGTTAATGCTAGGTAAGTTTTTTTTATCCTCCGTCCTTTAAATTCTTCCATAAGGTATTTGGCAACGCTGGCATTGCGTGCGAATATTATTACTCCGCTTGTATCCCTATCCAGCCTGTGAACAATTTTAAATATTTCTCTCTCTCTTATTTGGTCAAGTAAATCACTAATGCTAATTTTTACCTTTATGCCGCCTTGAACAATGACCCCTGCGGGTTTGTTTATAGCTAGTATATATTCGTCTTCATATAATATGTTCTCTCTTAGTAGATTCACTAACTTTTCATTATATTTGCAGTCAGAATTAGTGTTCTCAATATAGTCTAAGTATCTTATCATTATAGTTTGCCCAGAGCTTACCCTATCGCTGGATTTTGCCGTGCAATTATCAACCTTGATTAATCCTTTCCTTAAAGACTTCTCAATTGCAGATTGTTTCAAATTGGGAAAAATTCTTCTAATGTACCTATCGAGCCTAACATTATTGTCTTCTACTAATATGGTTTTGATACCTTCTGACATCTTACTTATAAAAATTTTATTGTGTAAACTAAAATCTAACATACCTAATGTACTTCTCAGTTTCAGCTACTTGCATCGAGTGCTACGTGCTGGAATTTAGAGGATTATTTAACTATTTATAACGGCTTCATATTTTCCTACAGCTGAGTAAAGTGGTAACAATGATAGTTTCTCGATCATAGAGAGGTGAGTATTAGGCTCTTTAGTACTAGGGCCTTGACACGCTTCAGTGTTAGGCCCTAACTTCATACACTCAATGCCGTTAGCTAAAGATGTTACTCTTCTTACATTAACATTTTTAGTGCGATATGACCACCTGCAAGGACTATGTAATATTTGTTCTTTTACTCCATCCATTTCAGCTGAACACGCTTTAGTGTTAGTCTCTAACTGCACACATTTAATGTGGTCAGTTATAAATGCTACTCCTTTTTCATTAAGTTTAGCGTTATACTGTAATTGTTCAATTTGATTAGCTTGATCTCTTATCATACGTTCAAAGCTGATAGATAGATTATGTGATTCTATTTCTCTCAACATATGTGATTCTATGTGTTGCACTGTCATTAATTTTTTGTTTCTGAGTATACTTGATTCTAAGTTAAGCCGCGTAAGTATATCTAGTGCTCTTTGTTCTGCTTCCACTAGAAGATTACTTATGCCTTGATGTTCAGCTAAATCTCTTACAGTTTCACCACAGTGATCAGGCAATAAAGTACTTGCGCCATAACATAGTAAAGTCATTACTACTATCCAGTGTCTATGTTCGAAAGCATAAGCTAAAGGAGATTGCCCTGAGCTATCCTGTGCATTAACATTTGCTCCATATAAAATTAAGGTCCTTACTACTTCCGCATGGCCACCTTTGGCAGCTTTATGTAAAGCAGTTGATTCTAAATCGTCACGTGCATTAGCATTTATTCCAGATTCTAATAGAGCATGTACCATTAGTGTATCACCATGTCCGGCAGCACAACGTAAAAACTCAGCTACCATCAATTTCATCACATCCTTCCATATTCCAAGTTGTGTTATAGTAGTTACTGCTTCTAGATAATTATATGGACAAATAGAAAGTAATATTTTCTGTGGATCATTTGTCTCAATACTTGCTCCATGGGCTATTAGATAATTCATTACTTTTCTATTGCCTTTTGCGGCAGCACAATTAAAAGGAGTCCATCCCCATGCATCCTTATGGTTAACATTTGCTTCATAGTTTATTAAGAGCTCTACTGCTTCCACATTATCATTCGTAGCAGCAATATGTAAGGGAGATCGCCCAATTAACTTATCCTCTATATCAACACTTGCTCTATATCGTGATGTGGCCTGTAATAGGATCTCTAATATTAATGTATTATTCTTTGCAGCAGCCCAATATAAAGGACTCCATCCAAATACATCTACTATCTCAATATTTTCAACAATATTCTTATCATTTTTTATTATACAATTCACCATTGCTTCATCAACATTTGCAACAGCAATATGTAAAGGAGTAAGTTTAAGCGCTCCATTCTTCTTAACATCTGCTCCATTCTCCATTAAGTACTTTGCTACTTCTTCATGGCCATTATCGGCAGCCTTATATAAAGCAGTCAATCTCGCTAGATCCTCTGCATTAACATCTGCATTATTTTTTACTAAGATTTTTGTTATTTCTATATCGCCATTTACAGCTGGCTGATATAAAGTAGTTCGTTGAGATGAATCCAACTGATTAACATTTGCCCCTTTTTCTATTAGCTTGCGTGCTACTTCTGTGTTCCTATCTTCAACAGCCCAATGTAAAGCAGTCCATTCGGAAAACGGACTTGGTGCATTAATATCGATTCCTTTTACTTTAAGCATAGCATTTATTAAATTGTTCAGCTTAAAATCAATAGCTAAATACAATAACGTGTATGAAAAGCGTTCATGCAAACAATCTACTTTAAACCAATGATTTACATCAAACTTATTTTTCTCCCACTCTCTATACACATTTTTACTTGCTCTCTTTAGTGCCTTTAGTGTCTCTAATATCTTTCCTACATCTAGCATCACTGGTACCTTTTCTGAGATCTTTCGTGCATTTAGCACATCCTCTAGCGCCACTGCTTTTGATTCTTCTGATGTCTCTTGTACACCTAACCTTTTTAGCATTCTTTTTACCATCTGTTGAGCATTTGATACCCTTGACTCCTTTAGTATCTTTTTTGCTTCTTCTTTTGTCTGCGGTACATTTACCACCTTTAGTCTCTTTTTTAATGGCTCTTGTGTCTCTTGTACTCTTGGAATCTTGCTTGGTACTTCTAATCCATGCGATATCTCTTCTAACATTCTTAATATTTCTGCTTGCCCTAGTATCTTTACTTCCTTTAATAGCTCTTTTATTCTTTCAATTACATTGTCTTCACTTAAATTTACCTCTTGATCAATTACACCTAATATTATGTTCCACTGTTCATATGTCATTACCATGGCTTTACCTCATACTATAGAGTATTTTTTGATGCTATATATTATGGTAGAATAGTCAACGCATTTTCCATAGCGTAACTTGAGAGTCTAAAAGGACTGTTATTAACTTACAGAAAATCAAGCTTGCCTGAAATCACTTAATTGATTATAATCATAGCTTTTAAGGCAGTAAAATGACAGCTTTTTTTCCTTTGGTTATTTTTTTAATCTTATACCTTGGAAGTGGTGTCTATTTTTTCTTTATTGGAATTGATAATCCGCTTCGCCAAGTTTCACCGGTAATTTGCCTACTACCGGCGCTATTTTTTGCTGTTGCATGCAGTGCAGGTAAAATTCAACGTCACATCGATACTGTCATCGAGGGTATGGGCGATAAAAACACCCTTACTATGTGTTTAACTTTTCTATTTTCTGGAGCATTTTCTGTGGTGACTCAATCAATTGGTAGTGCAGATACTGTTGCTGATTTAATTCTCAAATTCCTTCCAGCAAGATTACTACTGCCTGGAGTATTTTTGGCTTCCGCTTTTATATCAACTCTTACTATTACCCACAAATATAAAGTTCGTGAGCAAGTCGCCATCCTTCTGCTAGATCAAAGAGACGTCTCCATCCTTTCCAAATAGTAATGGGGCCTGGTTCTAGATCATTTTTTCTAGCCAAATGTCCTCCAAGTTGAGCAATCCATGAAACAGCTTCTTTTATAGTAGGAGTTGCATTTGAACATGGTTTTCTATGTATTTTTACATATAGAACTTTCCATTCTTCTTCGGCTAATAAGGTAGTACACGGTAATGTTGGATCAGTTCTTGCAATTGTTGTAATAAAGAAAATTCTCCAAGCAATAATACTCATTACTGTTAAATATCGCATCAACCTTTCTGCTGTTCCAAGCCTACATTCTTCAACTTTGAGACCAGATTTTAAAATTTTATGTAATATTTCTATTTTCCATCTAAGACAATACCACCTAACTTTTTCAACAGCTTCATCAAAGGTATTGACTGGAAGATTTGTTAAAAGCATCCACTCTAGCGGATTTGTTTCAGAAGGAAAGTCTTTTTCAACAACGTAAACTGCATAGTGTGGTAATTTAAGTAATTCTTCTGTCTTATGCCTAATACTATTCTTAGATGGATGCATAATAAACTTTCCGAATCTAACTTCCAAATGTGCTGTTCTTTTTGGCTTATTATCTTTTGCAGGAACTTCAACTTTTACCGTACCTGCACAATGAGAGGATTTAATAAATTCCCATAACTTCTGCTCACCTTTTTCAGGATATCGAGATTTTCTATTTACTGCCCTATCTTTGGAAGCTCTAACTAACACTGCCGAATTAAGATTATATGCAAGCTCAAAAAACTCATATATATCTGCTTCTCTATCGCATATAGTTATAGTCTCAGTTTGAGTTGAATCAATAATGTTGTTTGTGTTGCTTAAAGTTTCTAACCATTTTATACTCTCTTTATCTTCAATGCGGATACTGTCATTGTTCTTTTTTTTTATGTTTTCAGATTCTTCAGGTCTTGAATAAATTTTTTGATCTAGTATCCCTAGTACCAAACCTTCTATACTAACAGCTAGAGCTGTATGCATTATAATACCTTGACTATGTTTTCTTGTAATAACTCCCAATCCACTTGTTTTTTCATGGTCTGTGTATGAAATATAACTTGTATCTTGGATCACAAAAATTTTTTTATGGGCTTTTGTTCTTTCAACTGTTTTAGCAACGTGTGAAGCTAGAATATCGCCTTCTTTCACGTTCTCATTTTGAAAAAAACGATATGCTGCTTTTGCTTCTGACCAACTTCCACACGCCTGATTGATTGAGCTTTCAGGTAAACTTGTAAAACTATCAGCAATATTTACTAATCGGTCAGTTAACCTTTTATCTCCAAGTACAGCATCTCCAAATTCATTTTCAGCCCATTCATTATTCCTGTTTGCCATTTTTTACCCTCAATGTTTGCAAACTTTAATGTTGTAATACTTTATTTTTATGTCCATTTATATTTGTGGGTAATAGTAAGATATCAACTGCAATTGGTACGTCTATGGGAGTTGTTGTATTAATGGTACCAATAGCTGTTAACTTAGCAAAAAATGGGGCTTTTGGTCTTGAAATAGGAACTGCAACTGTAGTTGGAGGTGCCGTATTTGGTGATAATCTTTCAATGATATCTGACACTACTATTGCATCTGTTTCTTCACAGGGGGCCACGATAAAGGATAAACTTAAAGTGAATTCTAAAGTAGCATTTGTTGCCAGCATTATAACGCTTGTCTATCTGGCAATTATGGCAGATAGTACAAAAATTATTCCTACATCAAATTTAGATTATTTATCAGTAATAAAGATTATTCCTTATATTTCTTTAATAATCATGGGGTTATTTGAAGTTACTACTTTAGTAACAATAACTATAAATATAATTGTTGCTAGTGTATTAGGGATGACTTTTTTTGACTATACTATCATTCAACTCTCTCATGACATATATGACGGTTTCAAAAAAGTAAACGAGATAGTGATATTTGCTCTATTTATTGGCGGATTGAGTCATATAATGTACAAGCAGGGTCAAAAGGCATTACACAAACTTATCGATGAAAGCAATATCACAAAAACTAAAGCTGAATTTGTAATAGCGGGCATAGCATCTATGTTTACTGTTTTAGTTGCTAATAATACCATTGCTATTTTATTAAGTGGCGATATTGCAAAAAGGCTCGCGCAAAAGCATAATATTCCGTCATACCGTAGTGCATACTTGTTAGACATTTTTGCTTGCGTTACAAAAGGCATTTTGCCTTATGGTTCCCAGCTGCTGCTAGCAGGTAGCATTGCTTCTGTCTCACCTATTTCTTTGTTAACACAGGTTTATTACTGCTTTATTTTAGCAGCAGTTACAGTAGGTGAAATAATCATCAATGGCAGACGTTGCGCAGCTACAACGGTTCTGTCGCATCTATAAATCCTGGTATGTAACATTTGTAGGAAAGTAGAAAAGAAGTGATATGATCATCTAAAAAAAAAGCAAAGATGTTTCGTATTAGTTCAAAATTATTGCCATATTTCAAAGGATTTAGCTTTTCAGCAGAGATAATAATGTTATCTGTATATATGAAATGTAGATTCTCTTTGAGCTATCGAGATTTGGAAGAAATGCTGAGTATAAGGGGAGCAAAAATTGATCATGCTACGTTACAAAGGTGGGTTATCAGATTTGTGCCACTGATAGATGAAGCGGTAAGGAAAAGGAAGAAGCAGGTTGGCAGTAGCTGGAGAATGGACGAGACCTACGTTAAATTAAACGGCAAATGGGTTTATCTATACAGAGCACTATTGGTAATACTGTAGACTTTCTGTTGTGTGCTCGTAGAGACAAGTCTGCGGCACTTGCGTTCTTTCGTAAAGCCTTTAGAGAGAATAACCTTCCTGAGAAAGTAGTAATTGATAAAAGCGGCAGTAATACTGCTGCTCTTGATGATTTGAATACAGAAATTTCTGAAGATTGTAGAATCATGGTTTTTCAAATAAAATATCTAAATAATATTGTCGAACAAGATCATAGATTTATCAAAAAACGAATAAAGCCAATGCTTGGTTTTAAGAGCTTCCACTCCGCAAAGATTACCATTACCGGCATAGAAAATATTCGTATGATTCAAAAAAGACAAATTATCGGGGCTAATGATAATGTTTCTACTTTTGAGAATTTTGCTATGCTAATTGCTCTATAACTCCCATAATCCCAGTTTAACGATCTTCTTGTACCACAATTTATAGATGCGACAGAACCAGTGGAAATCAAGTGGATTACAAAATTAAATTTTTAAAGAATATTACTGAAAAAGATCTTCCAGTTTTACTTGCAATCTGGTGTCTGATCATAAAGGAACCAGTTTGCATGACACCATCTGCAAGTTTCAATATCTGTACAGCTGTGGAATTTTTCAAAGCGTTTTTTCTATTGAAGATAAAAGTATCTTTTATATATGATATATAGCAAAATATTAGGGTGCTTATGGTTCCAAATATAGCAATTTTAAGTGGTGGATTTTCTTGCGAAAGAGAAATATCGCTTATGAGCGGAAAAGCAGTAAAGAAGGCGCTTGATAGCCTTTCATATAATGCAATAGAAATAGATGTTGATAGCAACATTGCTCAAAAGCTTAAAAAAACTAATCCCGCTCTTGCTTTTATTGCCCTACATGGACCTTATGGTGAAGATGGCTGTATTCAAGGTTTACTGGAGATTTTAGGTATAAAATATACACACTCAGAAGTTATGGCTTCGGCTGTTGCTATGAATAAAGTGATGTCAAAGCATATATTCCATTCTCTTAATATCGACACTCCAAGAGGCTATGTAATTAGTCGAGAAGATGTGCTAAAAAATAATATTAAAGTTGATTATCCGTACGTCTTAAAACCGATTAACGAAGGCTCAAGCATTGGAGTACACATGATTTTCTCACATGAGGATTACTTAGAGCTGAAAAATAATAGTTCTACTATAATGGAAAAGATGATCATAGAAGAATACATACCGGGTATAGAGTTACATACTGCTGTATTACTGAATGAAGCAATTGGCACTATGGAAATACGACCGAAAAATAAATTCTATGATTATGAAGCAAAGTATACAGATGGATTTGCAGAACATATATTTCCTGCTGAAATTCCTAACAACATATATAGAATAACCTTGGAACACGCGTTAAAAGTTCATCAATTTTTAGGATGTAAAACTGTTTCCCGCTCAGACTTCCGTTATAATCCCCAAAATAACACTTTAAAAATGCTTGAGGTTAATACACATCCTGGCTTTACTGAATTGTCGTTAGTACCAGAAATTGCAAAATTGACAAGAGGAATTGATTTTAATGAATTAGTCAAAATTATTGTCGAAGACAGTTTACACCACAGGAATATTAGAGATCAAGCCGATGTTGAACAATGTTACTAGAAGCCAAAGAAGTTTTTTGCGCAAGTGCGCTCTTGTTATTATCACTGCACTTTTTCTCACATTAGTACTTTATAGTTCACTTGATAAAATAACAAATCGATTCAATTACTACTTTACTTGGTGTAACAATCGCTTATCGAGCTTATTACTTAGCAATGGATTTTTAATCGACAAAGTAACCGTTACTGGAAACAAATTTACAAATGAAAAGGACATTCTAAGTTTAGTAGATAGAACGCAACCTATCATGTATGTATCACTCTCAAAACTAACAGATAATATACAATCTGTAAGCAAATGGATAAAATATGTAAAAATTTATAGAATTTTACCTAATACCTTACACATTGATGTAGATGAACATACACCTTTCGCTCTTTGGAAAGATGATAACAGAACTTCAGTAATTGATTCTGAAGGTAAAGTGATCGTAAATGACTACCCGATAGATAACCTCGTTGTAATTAAAGGACAAAATTCGTTATCAAATCTAAAATTCATTAAAGATATACTAGAGAGAAAAACTCAATTAAGTGATCATATTTCTTCTTGTATTTATGTAGGAAATAGAAGATGGAATATCATACTCGATGACAGTTCCACAGTAAAATTGCCTGAAGATAATCCTTATAGCGCATGGGATTATTTAAGCCACTTGCAAAATACAACCGACTTTACTTTTAGCAATTGGAGCATAATTGATATGCGTGTTGCTGATAAGATCTTTGTGAAGAAGTGATCTGCTCGGTGCTCCTTTTCATTTCATGCAAGTAGCCCTTTCTCTGTCATCCGAGTAGCTTAAAACTGGAATCCAGATTGCAAGTAATTGATTAGGTTGGGTGAGTATGGGTTTTGGTTCTGTCGAATCTATAAATTGTGGTACAAGAAGATCGTTAAACTGGGATTATGGGAGTTATAGAGCAATTAGCATAGCAAAATTCTCAAAAGTAGAAACATTATCATTAGCCCCGATAATTTGTCTTTTTTGAATCATACGAATATTTTCTATGCCGGTAATGGTAATCTTTGCGGAGTGGAAGCTCTTAAAACCAAGCATTGGCTTTATTCGTTTTTTGATAAATCTATGATCTTGTTCGACAATATTATTTAGATATTTTATTTGAAAAACCATGATTCTACAATCTTCAGAAATTTCTGTATTCAAATCATCAAGAGCAGCAGTATTACTGCCGCTTTTATCAATTACTACTTTCTCAGGAAGGTTATTCTCTCTAAAGGCTTTACGAAAGAACGCAAGTGCCGCAGACTTGTCTCTACGAGCACACAACAGAAAGTCTACAGTATTACCAATAGTGCTCTGTATAGATAAACCCATTTGCCGTTTAATTTAACGTAGGTCTCGTCCATTCTCCAGCTACTGCCAACCTGCTTCTTCCTTTTCCTTACCGCTTCATCTATCAGTGGCACAAATCTGATAACCCACCTTTGTAACGTAGCATGATCAATTTTTGCTCCCCTTATACTCAGCATTTCTTCCAAATCTCGATAGCTCAAAGAGAATCTACATTTCATATATACAGATAACATTATTATCTCTGCTGAAAAGCTAAATCCTTTGAAATATGGCAATAATTTTGAACTAATACGAAACATCTTTGCTTTTTTTTTAGATGATCATATCACTTCTTTTCTACTTTCCTACAAATGTTACATACCAGGATTTATAGATGCGACAGAACCGGTTTTTTTACTGAAAGATACATTAGCGTTTGCCGTAAGTTTTACCAAAGTTCATGAGTAATTGTACAATATTTTCCTGAAATTTTCAATAAAGTAAACTTATCTGGAAAGTAATTATGCTGATATAAATATTACAATTTTATTAACACATAAATGCTACCGTGGCGTTAGTTTTTTAATTTAGGAGTATATTATGGTTATACCTACACAAAACTCGAATTCATTAACGTTTCAGGCACGTAACCTATCTCATATTTGCCACAAAAAATGTGAAGAGGCGTTCAATGAAACAGACAAACCTCTATGCAAGGCTAGATGTGACGTTTTCTTTCCAGTGCCTGAACCTCGTTCACAAATTAGTGAGAAATTAATAGATATTGCAAACAATCTCCGTTTTGAGAGTGCACAATTATCGTCTATGGCAGATGAAATAGACGCTTACAATTCAATGTCTATTTAATCAAAAAAATGTAAGTCTATTTTTGTACTCTATGACCCTAAATTTTCATCAAAATAAGCTGTCTTATCCTTTTTTTCTTTATACTCTTCTGCTGTATCTAGGGATTGCTTTTTAGCTGTAATGTTTGGCCATTTTTGCGAATATTCTACGTTTATATTGTAAAATGATTTAAAGATTTTTTGTTCATTATTCAGTAAGCCTTCATCTAGCTCTAGAATATCTTTTATGGAATCATCAGTTACAATTGCATCTACTGGACATTCAGGTATACACACTCCACAATCAATACACTCATCTGGGTTAATCACGAGCATATTTTTACCTTCATAAAAGCAGTCAACTGGACATACTTCCACACAGTCTGTATATTTACATTTTATGCATTTATCTGTAACAAAATGCGTCATAAAACACTGTATATTTACATTATCTTGGGTACACTAAATTGATAAGAAATTCAAGCCTTTTATGAAGATAAATAAATTAAATAACGAAGAATTAGAAATATGGCTAAGCTTGGCTAGAACTGTGGGACCAGTAAAGTTCTTTAGTATACTTAGAGCATGTGGGTCGCTATATGAAGTGCTTAAATATCTTAATAAGTTGACTAACAAGGATTATGGAATTCAAAATGCACGAGAAGAAATTAAGAATGCAGAAAAAATTGGAGCTAAAATAACACCAGCATGTGATCCAGATTACCCTGACATTTTAAGGAATATCTCTGGTTTTCCTCCTGTAATAACTACACTTGGTGATGTATCATTATTAAGTCGTGAGATAATTGCAATAATCGGTGGACGTAATTCTTCAATGAATGGAAGAAATTTTGCCAATAAGTTGGCACTCGATTTAAGCCAAGCTGGTTTCATCATAATTTCTGGGCTTGCAAGAGGGATTGATACTGCAGCAAACAGTGTAATATACAAAAATTACCCCACTATTGCTGTTACAGCAAGCGGAATTGACGTAGTATACCCAAGAGAAAATTTTGATCTATACAAAAAAATTACTGAAAATGGCGGATTAGTAATGACTGAGCTTCCATTTGCTACTAAACCAAAACCTCAGTATTTTCCTCAAAGGAATCGAATTATATCTGGTCTATCGCTGGGTGTTGTAGTGATTGAAGCATCGAAACGTTCTGGCTCTCTAATAACAGCAGATTTTGCTTTAAATCAAGGGAGAGAGGTATTTGCAGTTTCTGGTTTCCCTCTAGATTCACGCTGTAGTGGTAGTAATTATTTAATTAAAAACGGTGCTAAGCTTATCGAATCCGCTGATGACATAATAGAGAGTATTAGGTTTAGTTTACCTCCGCAGCAAAAAAACCTATTTAATGTTGAGCACTATGCTGTTAACCAAAAACAAGAAAAATTGCAACAGGCAAAATATGTTATAGTTGATCATATTAACTCTGTACCTGTTGATATAGATGAACTTATATTAGCAAGCGGACTTTCTGCCAACATAGCTCTAATGGCTCTTTTAGAACTAGAGTTGGAAAACAAAATAGAGCGTTCTCCGGGGAATAAAATATCATTAATTTTCTAGATTGCTTTAGTTATAAGTCCACAACCGTACAAACATTATGGTTTGAGTCCACCAAGAAAGATGTCATTCCAGCGTGTGACGCTGGCTTTCCGTAATCTCACTAAAAACGTTGTATTTTTACATAACTTTTATACTTACTAACTTAATATATAATCAGAATTCCTAGATTCCAGACTCATGCATCAATAGACCTGCTGCAAAAGGTAATGATAAAATGATGGGAGAGAGGTAGAAGAGGAATAAGCAGATAGAGTAAGGTAAAAAAATGAGCTTTAGTTACTACAATATAAAGAAACACCCAAGAAATTTTCGTAATATAACAGGCTTAACTGTAGAAGAATTTGAAAAGTTGATAGAAAAAGTGGGGAACGTTCAAAAAAGTGTGTCAAGCCGAAAAGAAAAGTAATAAATTGATATAAAAAATGAAGGTTTGAAATGAGTCAAGCAAATAGAACGGTTCTGTCGAATCTATAAATTGTGGTACAAGAAGATCGTTAAACTGGGATTATGGGAGTTATAGAGCAATTAGCATAGCAAAATTCTCAAAAGTAGAAACATTATCATTAGCCCCGATAATTTGTCTTTTTTGAATCATACGAATATTTTCTATGCCGGTAATGGTAATCTTTGCGGAGTGGAAGCTCTTAAAACCAAGCATTGGCTTTATTCGTTTTTTGATAAATCTATGATCTTGTTCGACAATATTATTTAGATATTTTATTTGAAAAACCATGATTCTACAATCTTCAGAAATTTCTGTATTCAAATCATCAAGAGCAGCAGTATTACTGCCGCTTTTATCAATTACTACTTTCTCAGGAAGGTTATTCTCTCTAAAGGCTTTACGAAAGAACGCAAGTGCCGCAGACTTGTCTCTACGAGCACACAACAGAAAGTCTACAGTATTACCAATAGTGCTCTGTATAGATAAACCCATTTGCCGTTTAATTTAACGTAGGTCTCGTCCATTCTCCAGCTACTGCCAACCTGCTTCTTCCTTTTCCTTACCGCTTCATCTATCAGTGGCACAAATCTGATAACCCACCTTTGTAACGTAGCATGATCAATTTTTGCTCCCCTTATACTCAGCATTTCTTCCAAATCTCGATAGCTCAAAGAGAATCTACATTTCATATATACAGATAACATTATTATCTCTGCTGAAAAGCTAAATCCTTTGAAATATGGCAATAATTTTGAACTAATACGAAACATCTTTGCTTTTTTTTTAGATGATCATATCACTTCTTTTCTACTTTCCTACAAATGTTACATACCAGGATTTATAGATGCGACAGAACCATTATCCATGGTGCTTTAACTTTTCCTTCATTCAGTGCTCCAATCATGCTTACCTCTTTCTTTTAAACCCTGGGCAAATAACCTCTTGACTCTTTGAGACTACCCATATTCATAAAATTCATTGTCCTCTATTCCAGACTCATCTATGTATATCAAGTTTTCTTTCTTCTACTTTTTTTATGAACTCTTTGCGTTTCTCTTTCTCGATAAAGAAAAGTTTTTTTATATGTATAGTTTACTTTGCTAAGGTAGTTATATACTGTGCTTCTACACATATTACAAAATTCTTCAATTATCTTTTCAATTCTAATATCCATCCAGAAATTTGATAAATCTATCCATATCTTTAATCTTATGGCCATATCCTTTGTGATAGCCTGAAGATGGTTTCTGTTTCTTCTTTCCTTTTCCTCCACAAATATATTGTTTTTATGCTCACTTTGAATATTTGACTGATTTTTTTATCGTCATTGTTTTTTTATCGACTACTTTGAAAACACGTTCTTTCAGATCCTCACTATATGGACTTGGCATCTTCTTCTTTCTCATTACTTATTATACCATTATAACCAATTTTGCCATATAGCTAAACCTTTCTTGGGTTAGCTATAGATGATAAAATATTTGATTCTAGTTCTTTATAGTCTACTAATCCGGTAGTTCTATTGGTTCTGTTGCATCTATAAATCCTGGTATGTAACATTTGTAGGAAAGTAGAAAAGAAGTGATATGATCATCTAAAAAAAAAGCAAAGATGTTTCGTATTAGTTCAAAATTATTGCCATATTTCAAAGGATTTAGCTTTTCAGCAGAGATAATAATGTTATCTGTATATATGAAATGTAGATTCTCTTTGAGCTATCGAGATTTGGAAGAAATGCTGAGTATAAGGGGAGCAAAAATTGATCATGCTACGTTACAAAGGTGGGTTATCAGATTTGTGCCACTGATAGATGAAGCGGTAAGGAAAAGGAAGAAGCAGGTTGGCAGTAGCTGGAGAATGGACGAGACCTACGTTAAATTAAACGGCAAATGGGTTTATCTATACAGAGCACTATTGGTAATACTGTAGACTTTCTGTTGTGTGCTCGTAGAGACAAGTCTGCGGCACTTGCGTTCTTTCGTAAAGCCTTTAGAGAGAATAACCTTCCTGAGAAAGTAGTAATTGATAAAAGCGGCAGTAATACTGCTGCTCTTGATGATTTGAATACAGAAATTTCTGAAGATTGTAGAATCATGGTTTTTCAAATAAAATATCTAAATAATATTGTCGAACAAGATCATAGATTTATCAAAAAACGAATAAAGCCAATGCTTGGTTTTAAGAGCTTCCACTCCGCAAAGATTACCATTACCGGCATAGAAAATATTCGTATGATTCAAAAAAGACAAATTATCGGGGCTAATGATAATGTTTCTACTTTTGAGAATTTTGCTATGCTAATTGCTCTATAACTCCCATAATCCCAGTTTAACGATCTTCTTGTACCACAATTTATAGATTCGACAGAACCGCTACAACTTAATGTACGAAGATTTCTCTTCATATTACATTTTTGTGCCCATAAGAAACGAGTTGCCATTTTCATCAGCTACTTGGATAATAGATATATTCACAAAATTGTTCCATTTTTCTCAATAGATTTTGGTTTTCTTTTCCCCTTATTAGCAGAGCATAAAACTTAGCTTTTTAATAAATCTCATTTTAACTCCAATACACTAACTATGAAACAATCTATATTGCCATCAAAAACGGAATTTATATTGCCAACTTCATGTCCAGTCCTTAAATCCTTTACCATTTGATATGGATGCATAACATACGATCTGATCTGACTGCCCCAACCTATATCGCATTTCTTGCCATATTCTTCGGCCATTTTCTGTTCTTTTTTTTCCAATTCAATTTGATATAAACGTCCTTTAAGTAGTTTAAGTGCTTCATCTTTATTTTTATGTTGAGAACGACCATTTTGGCATTGAGCTACAACGCCTGTTGGAATATGCGTAATACGTACCGCGCTTTCAGTCTTATTGACATGCTGACCACCTGCTCCAGAAGCACGGTAAGTGTCGATCTTTAAATCCTTTTCATCCACAACAATATCTATTGAATCTTCAATCACTGGAGTTACTCCTACACTTGCAAAACTGGTATGACGTTTACCATTTGCATCAAATGGTGATATTCTAACCAATCTATGAACTCCACTTTCGCTTTTTGCCCACCCGTAAGCTTTTTCTCCGATGATCTTTATTGTTGTAGATTTTATACCAACTGCATCACCATCTAATTTTTCTACAACTTCAACTTTAAAATTGTGATAAATTTCTGCCCATCTTGTATACATGCGCATGAGCATCTCAGTCCAATCATTGCTCTCTGTTCCACCGGCTCCTGAGTGGATTTCTAAAAAGCAGTTATTGTTATCTGCTTCACCAGTAAATAAGGATTCTGTCTCTTTAAGTTTGATTAATTTCTCTAGCTTTACTAACTCACCTTTAACTTCAGAAAAAAATTCTTCATCATTCTCATCAATAGCAGATTTCATCAAGCTGATAGAATCGTTGTAATCGCTTTCTAGCTTTGAAAACGATTCTATTTCATGCTTAATTTTAGAGCGTTCTTTTAAAATCTCTTGTGCTTTTTGATTATCTTGCCACAGATTATCATTCGACGCTTGAGAATCCAGCTCTTCAAGACGCAACTTCAATTTTTCTATGTCAAAGACACCTCCTGATAAGAGAAATACTTTTATTTAAGCCTTGAAAGTATTCAAGGATTTCTGGATGGGTTTTCATTATACTTTAGACTTTAATATATTTATTATCACTAACAATAACAGCAAACAAAATAGAAATTTAACCATATAATAGTTAATTCAAAATAATTTTATTATACTTGAATGTTCAATAAAATCAAGTGTGTATATTTATTAAAAAAATAAGGTAAAGTAATGAATATTAAAACAAGTTCTCATTATGGTTTAGACAAAAAGGCTATTGATGATTTAATAGAGTCTCTCGATAATCAAGAATTAGAGAATGTTCGTAATATTGTAAAAACGATAGATAGCGTTCAGTTAGCTTATTTTTTATCTACTTCGATCAATGATCACAGGGAGAAATTAGTTAATATCCTCGATCAACATTTGTTAAGTGATGCCTTAGTACATGTAGTACCAGATTTACAAGTAGAGATCATAGAAATATTGGGAATAGAAAATACAGCAAAGTTACTAATGCTTCTTGATATAGAAGACATAGTAGCTATAGTGAAAGATTTAGATAGAAAGTCTATAGAAAATATACTTAACTACTTACCCAATGCAACTCAAAAATTAGTAGAGGAATTGTTATCATACCCAGAAGAAAGTGCAGGAAGGTTGATACATAAAAATATGGTTATAGCTCCATATTATTGGACGATAAATCAGCTAATGGAATTCTTGCGCAACTATAAAAAAATACCAGAAACATTTTATCAAATTTTCATCATTAACTCAAAATTAGAACCCATAGGCATTTTCAACTTAAATAAGGTAATATCTCACTCAGGAGAAACAATAATAAAAGAGATAATGAGTCAAGATATAAAAATAATTAAAACTGGAATGGACCAAGAAGAAGTAGCAAGAATATTTAAAGATTACTCTCTATTATCAGCTCCAGTAGTAAATAAGAATGGTAAAATTATAGGTGTAATCCTTATTGAAGATGTAATCAAAATTGTTCAACAAGAAGCAGAAGAGGATGTGCTTAAAATAAGCGGTGTATCTTCTAAATCTGATATAAATGCCCCTATACATAAAACTATAATTAAAAGACTACCTTGGTTACTGTTTAACCTCTTAGCTGCAACAATATGTTCTATAGTAGTTGGCTTTTTCGATAACGTAATACAAAGTTTTATAGTACTGCCAATAATTATGCCAATCATTGCATCGATGAGCGGAAATGCAGGATCCCAAACAGTAACACTAACTATCCGGGCAATCGCAACAAAATATCTAACTGAGCAAAATGCAAAAAGAATACTGATGAAAGAATTTTTAATAGGTCTTATAAATGGAGTGATTTTATCTACAATTTCGCTCGTAGTATTAGCAATAAGGTTCCATAGTTTAAAAGTAGAGATCATTTTCGTAGTTTCCATGATTGCAATGTCGATCATTGCAACATTTATCGGCACTTTTATTCCTATAATGCTTCATCGTTTAAGATCCGATCCTGCTGTTTCGTCTTCAATCTTAACATCAGCAACAACTGATATTCTCTCAGCTCTTATATTTTTTGGTCTAGCCACGATCTTTTTATTAAATAGCTGAATCTTGCTATATAAAAATTGCTTTACAAGCTTTAACTGCCACGTTATCATTACTCACAGGTGCATTGAAGAAGAAAAATAACAGTCAATAAAGAAGTAAAAGTACATGAAACTGAGCTGCTTTAGTTTTAAAATAAAAACTAAAATAAGATGCTAAAGTATGCAAAAAAATTCTTGCTTTGCTAGATCTTTTTAGCTACAATGCAGTCTAACGTAATGAAAACATGAGGTGTGAGTTAGATGCATTGTATTATGTATATCACTCAGAAAGCAATTCTCGATTTTTTAAGAGTATATCTAATTTAGTCAGAAGTCAAAAGAAAAGCACACTGTTACTCAGCAATTAAAGTTACCTGGGGTTACCGTGAGGTTTCTACAGTAAATTTGTAGAGCAGTTTAGTACAGCTGTATAAGAATCAAATGAATTAGATATTAAAACCAATCTTCAGAAAAGAGATTTACGGTAAAATAATCAAGTATGAATATTAAAATATAGGGGGTTTTATGTTAGGTAAAGGAAATAAAGGAGAACAAGTAGCAGATGATCGAATTGATTATGTAGATGATGAGTTAACAATAGGAGCAAAAGGAGGTCTTGATCATGAAGATAGATTATCTAGTGGAGAACTTCAGTGTGGACCAAGTCAAGAGAGTCTTGGAGTAACAAGATCTTCATCTATAAGCAGCGGTAGTGTATGGTATAGCGCATCGAATGATACAGCCAATGTTATAAGTCTTACAGATAATGAAGTAGTGGAAAAAGCAACTTTTTTTGTTAAGACTTTTGTTAAAGAATTCGAGGAAAAATTATCTAAATATTTTGAGGAGGCAGAACCAGATTCAAATATACAAAAAATAAGTAAAGTTTCAGCCAGCTTTAATTCTATTTTGAATAATACTATTCCAGCAAGTCCACTAAAATTATTTAGTGTTAAAGTTAATGAGAGTATCAATTATTGTGTTATAGGAAAACAGCATAAGAAAAGAGCGAAAAATATTTTTACAATAATTATACCTTGCTACAAAGCTGAAATGAGAGAGATTTTAGTAAAAGCTGGCTTAGAAATTTTTCACAGGTTTGAGGAACCATTCATAAAGGTTGTAGATATCAATCCCTCTTTTTATCATAGGAGAGTTAAGAAGTTAGCAATAGATGCTGTACATAGAACAATGAATTACCTTTTAACTTCTGAGGAACAAGACTTTTCTGTTGATCTTATAACACAAGGTGTTGTTCTAGATAAGTCAAAAAAGAAAGGATATTTTACGCGTCCTGGATATGAAATAAAAGATGAGCAAGGTGGTGAAAGTTTAGTAACCTCAGAATTGTATGAATGGGTAGGAATAAAGAAAAAAGAAGAAGATGAAACTGTTAATTATTATCAATATAATTCTGAGGAACATAATCTAGAGGAATATAGATGTGCTGAAAAATACGGCTATCGGCTTCCCTTTGAATGGGAGTTAAGAAAGTGGGAAGAGGTAAAACAAAAGTATGTATCCATTAAAGCACCCATAGAAGGATATGTGTATATTTTAAATGATGAAAAAAAAGAAGAATTAGCTCGTTTTATATTAAAGGAGATTAATGGACAAGATCCTGTGAAAAGGAAAGATATAGAAGATGTAAAAGAACATCTTAGAAAACAAGATGAAGATAGGCGTCAATTTTCCTATAGTTTTGGCAAGACACCAGAAAATTTCATTGAAAGAAAAGAGGTGGTAAAAAATTTGAACCTAAGGTTACACAGTAGTAGTCAAGAAGTAAAAATGTCACGAGTAGTCTTAATTAGTGGGAAGTCTGGAATAGGGAAAAGCGAACTTGCTAGAGGCTATGGGTTTAGTGAAAGGCGTAAGGGTACTTGGGCAAGGATTATGTGGATAGATGCCTCGTCATATAACAAGCTTTCAAATTCATTTCATGGGTTGGCTGAAAGGTTAGGGATTTCTAGAAAAAGTGAGCAAAGGAGAGAGAGAAACATTAAATCTATTGTCGAGGATGTATATGAGTATCTTCAAGACACAAAAAGTTTGTTTGTTTTCGATGATGCTAGTAGTTATAAGGAGATTGAAAATTTTTTGCCATCAAGCTTTCCTGTTTTTTCTAATAGAGAAAAACCTTACGTTTTAATTACTTCTCCTAACAAGAATTGGAAAGAAGAAATAGAAGATATAGAAGAAATAAAGTTGGGTAATTTAAAAAAAGAAGAAGCCGAGGAATTTACTCGAAAAGCCTTAGGGGAAGATGAATCACAAGGTAAATCTATATCAGAGTTAATAGAAGAGTTTAATTGTTTTCCATTAGATTTGAAAGCAGCAACATCATGCATTAAACAAAAAGGTCTTAGTATTAGAGAATATCTGGAGGAATATAGAGTAGCTCAGCAATCAAAAACTGATTTTTTGGAGACACAAGTTGTTAATAAAAAATCTTTTAAAGCTTTGAAGGTTAACATTGATAAAATAAAAGAAGAAAAAAATGTTGGACAGCAAGCATATGTTATTTTAGTATTCATGGCTTACCTGGACCCTAATCAAATTAATACAAAAGAAATTTTTTTCAAGAGGGAATCAAAAGAAAATCAACAAAGGGTTTTGAATGCACTTGATCTACTTAATCAGTTCTCATTGATTGGATTAGAGAAAGGGATAGCAAAAATTCATCAAGAAGTACAAAAAATTATAAGGTTAGAGCAAAGAAAAGAAAAAAGAGAAGAAGAATTTTTAAGAAAAATAATGACATCATTGATGAATAATAACTGTAAAAATGTAAGCCATATCATATCCATTTGGAATTATGCAAGTGAATATAAAAAGTTAGTTAATGAATTTATTGAATCTGATTATTATGGAATGAATATCTTACATTTTCTGGCCATAGATGATAATGAAGAAGTTATTAAGCTTATATTCGAGAATGTAGATCTAAGTAAATTAAGTAAAATTGTTAATATCGGTGATAAAGATGGATCTACTCCTTTAGAATATGCTGTTATATATGGTCATTTAGCGTTAGTTAAATACTTTATAGGAAAAGGGGCTAATTTTAAGGTAAGTGATGACCCGAGCCTTACCCTTTTAGACTGTGCTGCTCTCCATAATCGACTAGAAATAGTTAGGTATTTTATTGATAACGAACATTTTCAGTTTGATAGTACTGTTTTATACTATGCTATTGAAAATAATTGCTTAGAGGTCGTTAGATACTTTATAGAGGAAGAAGAGATTTGTATAAATTTACAAGATGGAGAAGGTAAAGGTTATTTGCACTATGCTGTTGAACATAATTCCTTGGAGATTTTTGAGTACCTTCTAGCGTACGGGGCTACAGTAGATTTACAGGATGAGGATGGTATGACTCCTTTGCATTTTGCTGCTATGTATGGTTACCTAGGAATTGTTCGCTACCTCGTAGAGCATGGGGCTGATATAAATTTACAGGATGAGGATGGTATGACTCCTTTGCATTTTGCTGCTATGTATGGTTACCTAGGAATTGTTCGCTACCTCGTAGAGCATGGGGCTGATATAAATTTACAGAATGAAGATCATACGACTCCTTTGCACTTTGCTGATATATATGGTCACTCAAGCACTGTTCGCTACCTTGTAATGAATAACGTTAATACGAATCTAGAGGATATTAGTAATAATATTTCTCAGAACTACGATGTTAAGTTTCATTGCTACGACAGCGCTAGGTCCCTTTTTTCTTTAGAACAAGGAGCTAATGTGAAACTTGAACTCAACGATGATTTGTACCATTATACTAACAATTATTACCCAAGTAGTATTTGTTGCTATCAACCTCAATCTACTGTGTACTCAGCTCCATACTTAAAAACACAATCACATAAAAGAAACCTAGAGACATTTGATGAACATACACTACCTAAAAAAAGAAAATTAAAAAATATAAGTGAAGCATTGCAATTTGAAGATAAAAGCACAGTTAACTTAACTCATAGGTCACCTATATCTTCATTTAACAGCGTCTCTGTACAACCTGCAAACAAGGACTTAAGACTATAATTTTACAGTAAGCTATTTAATTTTATGAGGGGAATTTCAAAAAAACAGAGAAATAAAGTAATAAATTGATATAAATTCGCGTAGAACAAGTGGTAGACCATACGATTCCAAAGAAAACACTTCTCACAGCCCTTGATTTTGGCTGCTGAAAGTAGATATATCGTTTAAATTCTTAACAAAAAGATATACTAAATTAGTAATAATTTATTTAGGAATAGTAAAGAAAAGTCAAGCAAACTTTTAGAGATAATTTATGCCACAACTAGAAGAAACGAAATCAACAGAACTTTTGGATGCTGTTAGAACACTAAATATGAAGGAAATTGTGAGATTGATAGAAGCTGGAGCAGATATTAATGCAAAAGATAAGAATGAACGAACTCCTTTGCATATAGCTGCTGTAAAGGGTTATACAGAGATAGTAAAAGTTCTAATAGACTTAGGAGCAGATATTAATGCAAAAGATAAGAATGAACGAACTCCTTTGCATATAGCTGCTGTAAAGGGTTATACAGAGATAGTAAAAGTTCTAATAGACTTAGGAGCAGATATTAATGCAAAAGATAAGAATAAAAAAACTCCTTTGCATCGGGCTACTGAAATAGGCTTTACAGATATTTGTGAGGTTATACTAAATCACATAGCAAGACTAGAAGTTGCTGGCTTATATGTAAGTGAGGAAAATTTACAAAAGAAAAATGAATTTATAACCACTTCAACCGAGAGGTATAACAATTATTTACAGCATCTTAAAAATTGTGAAGAAGAAGTTAAAAAGATTAAAGAAAGAAATAAGTCACTATATGACTTTTTGAGGGAAAATGACGTTAATAAAATGGCTGGCATATGGGAGCAAAATGAAAACGTACGTAATGAATTTGATAATGAAGAGAATTTAAAAAAGCTATATCCAGAATATGCACATATTTTAATTAATAAGGCTGATGAAGTAAAAAAAGAAATTTTCCTGCACAATAATAAACCATTGGTGGATTTTCTATCAACACATTATAGATATGATTTTCAAAAGGCGAAATTCTTTGGCATGGAGAGATTTTTTGAGGTGCACAAAAATGACTTTAAAGAAGAAAGAGTAGGAGTCCGAAATAATACACTATTTTACTTTGTAGACTTTAATGTTGAAAAGAGGTACGCTCCTAAACTAAAATTACAGGCGTTTGTAGAGACAATTGGAAACGAGGGTGTAAACAGCAATCTTCATCACCCAAACACTGAACAAACTCAAGGAGCTAGTCAGTCTCTTAATTAAAGAGGGATACATGGAAACCTGCTGCAAAAACAAAAAGAGGTGTTTCTCACTTGTATAAAGTATTTTTAAACGTGATTTTTTAATATCATAATTACTATGAAAACTGGGGCTTTCCTTTTGCAGCAGTTCTTGAGTTCCAGCAACAGACCAATCCATCCCAAAACGAACTCTTCTCTCACTAGCCGGTTTTAGTTGTTGGGAATGGTTGTTTTATTTAAATTTTTAGTAATATATACTATTAAGTCAGTATTAATTCGTTAAGAACTTTCATTAAAGATTATCAAAAAAACTTCTAAATAGGGATTGACAAGTTTTAGAGATGGAGTATTTTATGAAAAGTATATTGAGCTATTAATTTTTTATGTACAATAAATATGATAGTGAAAATATTTTTCTTTATATTATGAGGTAGCTGTTTTATTCAGAAAAAGATTTTTTTCTTACTTTGAAATTGAGTGGTTTTTATCGAGGGTTAAATGATTAATGAATTATTTGCTGCTGTACGTAGTGGAGATGCTAATCAAGTTGCGGATCTTATCAATAAAGGGGATGATGTTAATGCCAGGGACAATAGAGGCAATACTCCTCTACATTTAGCTGTTCTTGCAGATAAATTACAGGTAGTAGAAAAGCTTATAGAGGGAGGGGCTGATGTTAATGCTAAGAATAATCATGGCGCTACTCCTCTGCACTGGGCTGCTCTTAATCAGAATGTCAATATAGTAGAAAAGCTTATAGAGAAAGGAGCTAATGTTAATGAGAAGAATAAATATGACAATGTCCCTCTGCACTATGCTGCAGGTTATGGTAGCTTAAGTGTAATAGAAAAGCTTATAGAGAAAGGGGCTGATATTAATGCTAAGTCCAGTAATGGCGATACTCCTTTGCACTTGGCTACTAAAAATAGTCATTTAGATGTATTAGAAAAGCTCATAAAGGAAGGAGCTAATGTTAATGAAAGAAACAAATATGGTAATATCCCTTTACACTGGGCTGCAAGTTATGGTAGGTTAAGTATAGTAGAAGAGCTTATAAACAAAGGAGCTGATATTGATGCTAAGAACAATAATGGCAATACTCCTTTGCATTGGGCTGTTAAAAGCAGTCATTTAGAAGTAGCTAAATTTCTTATAAGTAAACATGCTGACGTTAACGCTAAAAATAAAGATAGTTGGACATCTTTGCACTTTGCAGCTGCTTATGGCAATTTAAATATAGCTAAGTTCATTCTTGATGAAGAGAATGATGTTGATGCTAGAGGAGCTTTAACCGTAGCAAATACGCTTAGTAAAGAAAACAGCTCAGAAATACTAAACCTTCTAGAGGAAAGAATAAGGAAAAATGAAGAAACTACACAACATTTTATAAGACATAGGCGTCATCGATACTCACAAGAGGAAGGCAGTTCTCTATCAATAGGTGTCCATAATCGCCGTAGTATTGTAAAAGAAGATGAAAATTCATTGCAAAATGATAAAATAGGAGTTACAAGCGGAGCAAGCAAGCCATCTTCATGGATCAATATTTTTGCTTACACTACAGTAGATACTGTTAAAGGTGTTTTTCAGTTTATTTCTTCTCCTTTTAAGGCAGCTATCTTACTATTACCCACAAATATAAAGTTCGTGAGCAAGTCGCCATCCTTCTGCTAGATCAAAGAGACGTCTCCATCCTTTCCAAATAGTAATGGGGCCTGGTTCTAGATCATTTTTTCTAGCCAAATGTCCTCCAAGTTGAGCAATCCATGAAACAGCTTCTTTTATAGTAGGAGTTGCATTTGAACATGGTTTTCTATGTATTTTTACATATAGAACTTTCCATTCTTCTTCGGCTAATAAGGTAGTACACGGTAATGTTGGATCAGTTCTTGCAATTGTTGTAATAAAGAAAATTCTCCAAGCAATAATACTCATTACTGTTAAATATCGCATCAACCTTTCTGCTGTTCCAAGCCTACATTCTTCAACTTTGAGACCAGATTTTAAAATTTTATGTAATATTTCTATTTTCCATCTAAGACAATACCACCTAACTTTTTCAACAGCTTCATCAAAGGTATTGACTGGAAGATTTGTTAAAAGCATCCACTCTAGCGGATTTGTTTCAGAAGGAAAGTCTTTTTCAACAACGTAAACTGCATAGTGTGGTAATTTAAGTAATTCTTCTGTCTTATGCCTAATACTATTCTTAGATGGATGCATAATAAACTTTCCGAATCTAACTTCCAAATGTGCTGTTCTTTTTGGCTTATTATCTTTTGCAGGAACTTCAACTTTTACCGTACCTGCACAATGAGAGGATTTAATAAATTCCCATAACTTCTGCTCACCTTTTTCAGGATATCGAGATTTTCTATTTACTGCCCTATCTTTGGAAGCTCTAACTAACACTGCCGAATTAAGATTATATGCAAGCTCAAAAAACTCATATATATCTGCTTCTCTATCGCATATAGTTATAGTCTCAGTTTGAGTTGAATCAATAATGTTGTTTGTGTTGCTTAAAGTTTCTAACCATTTTATACTCTCTTTATCTTCAATGCGGATACTGTCATTGTTCTTTTTTTTTATGTTTTCAGATTCTTCAGGTCTTGAATAAATTTTTTGATCTAGTATCCCTAGTACCAAACCTTCTATACTAACAGCTAGAGCTGTATGCATTATAATACCTTGACTATGTTTTCTTGTAATAACTCCCAATCCACTTGTTTTTTCATGGTCTGTGTATGAAATATAACTTGTATCTTGGATCACAAAAATTTTTTTATGGGCTTTTGTTCTTTCAACTGTTTTAGCAACGTGTGAAGCTAGAATATCGCCTTCTTTCACGTTCTCATTTTGAAAAAAACGATATGCTGCTTTTGCTTCTGACCAACTTCCACACGCCTGATTGATTGAGCTTTCAGGTAAACTTGTAAAACTATCAGCAATATTTACTAATCGGTCAGTTAACCTTTTATCTCCAAGTACAGCATCTCCAAATTCATTTTCAGCCCATTCATTATTCCTGTTTGCCATTTTTTACCCTCAATGTTTGCAAACTTTAATGTTGTAATACTTTATTTTTATGTCCATTTATATTTGTGGGTAATAGTAAGGGCAGCTATAAGTATGGAACCTTCTAAAGCTATTACAGTTCAAGGTATTGATAACAACGGTGTACTTCTTTTATTAGATGTATTTATAAGGAAAATCACAGGTCAGAAGTATATTTCCACAGTAGTTCAGTCTATATCACCATTAGAAGCACAGGGCTATGCATTAAATATTATAGAGGAATTTGAGAAAGTAGTAGAACAAGCTGCATTAAAAAGTGGGGTATCAATGCATCGGTTAAATATTGATTGTGTAGAAATGCAGAAAGAGGTTACTGCAAAAATCACGGGTGGTAAGTTTAATGAGATTTCAGGATTTTTAAACTCATATGTAGAGCAAGCATGCCACGATAGAGAAACAGGTAAGTTAAGTCCAAAGAAGTTTAACAAATTTATGGTTGTATTTAATAAGGAACTAGATTTAATAGTAAATCAATCAATAGAGCAGATATTACACAATAGAGATAGTACATTAGAAGTTGAAGAACAGCAAATAAACTTAGAGCCTCAAAGTTATTTAAGTAATACTTCTGTTCAAGGTCATTTAATTCAGGATAGAGGTTTAATAAATCAAGGTAAGGCTTAATTCCTTAGCTTTTTGATTTCATCTAGTAAAAGGTTGGTAATTTGATCTTATAACATCAATGGGCACACTAGCCTTTGTTTTGTATGCATTCAACCAATGTGTGACTATTACGCCACCTAAAAAAATAATCATACACTGTCTTCCATAGAGGAAAATCTTTTGCTCTACTGGCAAATACCTTTCATTATGTATTGTATAACATTAATAATTGTTCTTATTTTGTGCTTTCTTGGCCACACCTTGTGCAACTCTTGGCTCAAGAAATTTCCATTCTTTGTCACTTACATCACCTGGTATATATTTTTTACTGATCCTATCATATTATCTTCCTGATTTCCTTTCAAGATATGTTCTAAAAAGTAGAATCCGTTCAGCAGGGTGACAAAATAAGATAGAAAAGACAGCCATAGAAATAAATGGTGTCATCCCCTGTCATCCCAGTACTTGACACTGGAATGACACCATTTTTGCTTCGATATTTACACATTAGCCATGCATCTGAACGGATACAAAAGTAGAATTTAGAATTCTATCTAAAAGGATACCGAAAAAGAGCAGGAGTCCTATCTGGGAATTATTTTTAAATATGGACATGCATTGATTAGAATCGTCTGGATTGAAATTTTTGTGTTGGTGGTGAAATATGAATCCTATGGCAAGTAAAGCAATATAAAAGATGTTATTTAATGATGATAGTATACCAGCGTACAACCATGCCATTAAGGATATTAAATAAAATCTTTTCAACCAAGATTTTGTTGTATTGCCAAAATATAATGCAGTAGATTTCATTCCTAATTTCTCATCATCTTTTTTATCTTGATGAGCGTATATAGTATCATAACTAAGCGTCCAAAAGACGCATCCTATATAAAATAGCAAGGATTCTATGCTAATCTGGTTTGTTATTGCTGCTGAACCCATGAGTGATCCCATGTTGAAAGTAAACCCTAAAAACAATTGTGGCCACCAAACGTAACGCTTTAGCAAGGGGTAGATAACTATCATGCACATTGAAATTATTCCAAGTATAAGAGTAGTTTTATTGGTTAATAATAAGATTACCAGGGCAATAGACAGTAACAGTGAAAGTAAAGCCAAAGCCTGCTTTATGTTTAATGCACCACTTGCAAGTGGCCTATATTTTGTTCGTTCAACGTGCGCATCTATTTCTCTATCGAAGATATCATTGATTATGCACCCTGCGGGTCTCATTAAAAATGCACCTATAGTAAACAAAACAAGGAGAAAAAGAGCCTGATACGATAGAGAAGTTGAGGCTAAAAGAATGCCGCTTAAGCTAGAAAATAGCACAAGCCACAAACCTGTTAAACTGTGTATTCTCATTAATGAGAAATAATGGTTGAAATACATTAATTAAGTGTGATTATGTAATATTTTGCTTACATTGACAAAATTATCGAATGCTAAATCAGGCTTAAAAACTAACTCAGGTATAAATCGCAAATCAACATAACACAATATAGATTTACGTATTGACCATGCAGATTGGTTCATTTCATTAACAACAGTGCTGATATCATCATTATCATTTTGGATGTTTAATGAAGATAACACAATATATACATCTGCTTTCTTCAAATCTTTGCTTAGCTTTACATCAGATACTACTACTTTTTCATTAAGAACATTACCTTCCATTAAGACTTTTGATATTGCCCTATGTAATACCGATGCTACTTTTAGGTTTCTA
The DNA here is from genome assembly GCF_025617515.1 of Wolbachia endosymbiont of Oryzaephilus surinamensis. NCBI lineage: Bacteria > Pseudomonadati > Pseudomonadota > Alphaproteobacteria > Rickettsiales > Anaplasmataceae > Wolbachia > Wolbachia endosymbiont of Oryzaephilus surinamensis. Next base: position 470,073 of record NZ_CP092526.1, read on the forward strand.
ATTTCCTTTTTCATATTCAACTACTATAACGTCCTTTCTTCTTGCACTAATTGATAAGCTTCCAAAATGTCTCCAACTTTAATATCGATATTACCCTCTAGCGATATTCCGCATTCAAAATTTACACCCACTTCTTTAACGTCATCTTTAAATCTACGTAGTGCTTTTAACTTTCCTTCATGCACCAATTTGCTGCCACGTACTACCTTAATTAGAGAATCTTTTTTTATAACTCCATCAGTGACATAACATCCGATGATATTACCGGCTTTGGATGAATTAAATATTTGCCTTACAGATGCAGAACCAACACGAACCTCTCGTGTAACAGGCTTTAACATTTTAGTTAGATACATCCTCATGTCTTCAATAAGCTCATATATTATATTGTAAGTATGTATTTCTATACCTTTTTGTTTTGCTAATTCTCTGATTTTTGAATCCACTTTTACATTAAAAGCTAAAATTACTGCGCTTGATGCTTCTGCAAGCAGCACATCTGAATCTGTTACTCCTCCTACTGCTTTGTGTAGAATATTTAATTTCACTTGATCTTTACCAAGCTTATCAATTGAGCTTGATATTGCTTCAATAGAACCAGTGACATCGCACTTTAAAACTACAGATAGTTCTTCTGTTTCACTATCATTACGACTGAATATATCTAAATTACTGTCGTCTAAATCTTCTTGCTTTTTCTTGATTAATTCTAACCTGTATTCAACAATTTCACGAGCCTGCCTTTCAGAGTTTACAACAACAAATTTATCTCCAGCATTTGGTACACCATTTAAACCAGTAACTTCAACTGGAGTAGAAGGTAGTGACGCTTTTTCTCTTTGACCAAGGTGATTAACCATACTGCGTACTTTGCTGTATGTTGTACCAACTATCAATATGTCACCAATCTTTAATGTTCCTTCTTCAACTATTAATGTAGCTGATATTCCTTTAGCTTTATCTATTTTGGACTCTATTACCCATCCAAGTGCTCGACAATCCTCTATTCCTTCTAGCGTCATTAATTCAGCAATTAATAAAATTGCCTCTTCTAGTTTATCTAAGTTGATTTTCTTTTTTGCTGATACTGGCACAATTATAACATCACCACCAAGTTCTTCGGGGATGAGGTCATACTGAGGCAAACTATTAATTATTCTTTCTACATCGCCAGGTTGTGATTTATCAATTTTATTAATGGCAACTATAATAGAGACATTTGCTGCTTTTGCATGGTTTATTGCTTCAACTGTTTGTTTCATGATTCCATCATCAGCTGCAACTACTATCACAACTATATTAGTAATATTGGCACCACGTGCACGCATTGCAGTAAACGCCTCATGCCCTGGTGTATCAATGAAAGTAATTTTTTGCTTATTTTTTGTCGTTAATTGATAAGCACCTATATGTTGAGTGATGCCACCTGACTCTCTTTCTGCAACATTGGATTCACGAAATGCATCAAGCAATGATGTTTTACCATGATCCACATGTCCCATAAAAGTAACGATAGGTGGTTTTGGTCTTTTAGGTAAGTTTTCTCTGTTGCTTATGAAGAGTAAATTCTTTTCTTTATCAGCATCACTTACTCGTTTAGCCGTATGATTAAATTTTTTTGCTATTTCGCATGCTATATCTGGATCTACTAGATCATCTACTCTATAGCTCTCCCCAACTTCTTCTTTGAGCATTTTTAGCACATTCTTGCTATCTTCTGCCATACGAATAGATAACTCCCTGATAGTTATTTTGTCTGGTATAATAACTTCTCTTGATATATTTTTACCCTTAGTAAACTTTGATTGTTTACTTCTTATACCAAATTTTTGCTTAAATACAGGGAGGTATTCATTTCTTTCATCTATTGCCTGTGTAATTACTAGCTTAGAATGCTTAGAGTATATATCTTTGCTAGCTTTAAAAGACTTTTTATCATTGTTCTCATATTCAATACTATCTTCTTTTTGTTCAACTGAGTTAGTATTACTTAAAACTTCCTTATTTATTTCTTTAGGTACAGAGTGTGATTCATTTTTATCTTCAGCTTCTTGATTGCTTTCTTCTTTTTTTATTTTCTCTTCTTGTTCTCTCTGATTCCTTTCTTTCAGCAAAGTAGCATTCTGTACAGCATTAATGCGGGAAATTTGTTCTTTTTCAGTTAAAGAGCCTAATTTACTCTCGTCAAATAAACTATATTCTTCTGCAGAATGAATTTTTCTTCTTTTTTTTACTATTGTAGTACCAGTACTTTGACTATCTAAAGAGTTTAAATTAATGTCTAATTTAAGCTTGCTTAAGCCTTGTAGGGTTAATTTTTTATTACTGATATCTTCATTATTCATATTGTTTTTATATTAATCCAAGCTTTTTACGTGCTTCTATGATTATTAAATCTGCTGTATCTTTTAGATTGTCTTTATTATTAGTTGAGGAAGAGAGTATGCTACAAAACTCATAATTTGATAAATCTGCTATGTCCTCTAAAGTTTTAATATTATGTTTACTAAGAGCAATTTTATTATCTATTGATAAGGCTAAGTTGATTACATCGTCTTCCATACCTAAATTTTTTAGCTCTTCTATTTTTCTATCATTCTCTGCTTTCAGGTAATTATTTGCTCTATTATGAAGTTCATTTGCAATATCTTCATTGAAGCCCTCTATTGAAGCAAGTTCCTTAATTGAAGTGTTAGATATATCTTCTACACTTGAAAAACCTTCTGTTACCAATAATTGGCCCATAATCTCTTCTAAGTTTAAAGCTTCAGCAAATAAAACTGAACATTGACTAAATTCTTTGTTTCTTCTTTCTGATTCTTGCTGAGTGCTTAATATCTCAATTTTCCATCCAACAAGCTCTGAAGCTAATCTTACATTCTGACCCTTTTTTCCTATAGCTAAACTCAATTGATCTTCAGCAACTATTAACTCTATACAATTTTCATTTTCGTCAATAATGACCTTTGATACTTCTGCAGGAGTAATGGCTTTAATAACAAATTGACCCAAATCTGATGAGTAATGTATGACGTCGATTTTTTCACCGTTTAATTCGTGTATAATAGTTTTTATTCTATCTCCTTTAACTCCAACGCAAGCACCTACTGGATCGATATTCTTATCAGATGAAAAAACAGCAACTTTAGATCTTGAACCAGCGTCTCTAGCTATACCTTTAATTGTTATCAATCCGTCAGCAACTTCTGGTACTTCTTGATTCAACAATGCCTCTAAAAAGCCTTCATGAGTCCTAGAAAGAATGATTTGACGTCCATCGTCAGAGCGCTTAACAGCCTGTATGTAAGCTTTAACCTTATCGCCTTCACGAAATGACTCACCACCAATTAAGTTTCGTAAAGGGAGGTATGCTCCAATTCCGTTTATGTCTATAATAAGATCTGAATATTCTACTTGTTTAACGATGCCATACCTCATTTCTCCTACCTTATCTTTAAATTCCTCATATTGCTTTTTTAACTCTTCATTTTTGATTATTTCAGAAATCTTTTGCTGGGCAATTCTTGCTGAAACAAGATCAGTGTTAAGAGAAATCAACTCACTAATAGTATCTCCAACTTTTGCATCTTCTTTTATTAACTTAGCTTGTGTCAACTTAATTAAGTCACACTCATTTTCATTTGATTCATCATTAATGACTTTTAGTTGTCTATATGAGGTAACTTTGCCTGTGTTTCTATCTATATTAACTACAATTTTACTTTTGCTACCATACTTTTGTTGAGCTACTGCTTCGATAGCACTTTTAAGTGCATTTATTATAATATTAAAATCCAAACCTTTTTGAAGTGAGAGCTCTCCCGCTGTTTTTATTACATCAAGGCTTCCAACTATGTTATTCTTGTTGCTTTTCTGCTTAACACTGCTTTTACGATTAGCAATCATATAAATAAATCCAATTTAATTAGTTATAATTATAGCTTCAACAGGTAAAGAACGCTATCTTAAATGTTAAATGATTGCTAATTTAAGTCAAGTTTTTTCATGTCTTTGTATGATAAGCAATGCCGGAGTAAAGAATAAAGTTAAGACCGTTGCAGCCAATATTCCACTTGCTATGGTTGCTGAAATATCAACCCACCACTGGCTTGATGGAGCATCATATGTGATTTGTAGCGTAAAAAAACTGATATTTAACCTAGTAATCATCGGTATTAAACCAAGAACTGTAGTTGCAACGGTAAGTAGTATTGGCCTGATGCGAGAAATTGAAGCGTTTATTATACATTGCTTAATGTTATTTTTGCGCACCTTAATTTGCTGATGAAAGGCATCAAGCAATAGTATATTATTATTCACTATAATTCCTGCTAAAGCAATTATCCCCACTCCACACATGACAACTACAAAAACTTTCTGAATAAGAAAGAAAATGAAAAATACACATGTTGTTGATAAAAACACTGCTGTCATTACGATAAATGTATAGTATATGTTGTTAAACTGTGCCACTAGCACCAATATCATCAATGTAATTGCTAATATAAAAGCCTTTAATAAAAATGCTCCTGATTTTTGTTGATCTTCCTTATCACCTTTGAAATCAATCTTTACTCCTTTACTACAGTCTTGAGTAATCGAATTTTGAATGAACTTAACTCTTTCATCAACAAGATAGCCAGTATCAACGTCAGCAGAGATTGTTACTGTGCGTGATCCATCAATCCTACTTAGTTTATTTGCCTTTTTTTCGGGAACGTATTTCACTATGCTACTCATAGAATATGGTCCATTTGCTGTATTAATAAAAAGGTTATCTATAGTTTTCATGTTGCGATTCTTTCTGGGAAAGCGTAGTACAATATCAATTTCTTCATCTGCGTTATTTGGTCTATATTTTCCAATTAATACTCCATTTGTAACCATCTTTATAAAATCACCGATGGTTGCAACACTTACTCCAGAGCTTGTAGCCTTACTCTTATCAATATTCATATTCCACTCTATTTCAGGTGCTGATCTACTATCTTGAATATTTATAAATCCAGATGAAGGTTGGTCCATAATTTTTAGGATTTTCTCTGCTACTGAATTCAAGTTGGATGCACTTCCGCTTAAGTTAATTTGTATTGGCTTGTCAGCTGATGGTCCTGACTTTTGTTCCTGTACATCAATTATTACTCCTTTTATGTTTTGTACACTACTCCTTATATCATTTAGTATTTGCGTAGCTTTGCGCCTGCAGCGCCAATCTACAAGTTCCAATTGAATTTTGGCAATAACGTTGTCTGAAAATTTTCCTGATCGAGCATAAAAAACATAAATTTCCTTTTCAACACCCAAAATACGTTCTTCTACTTTCTTAAGTATCAAATCTCGTTCTTTGGCTGATAAGCTTTCTTTTACTTTAACGCTGATTAAAATGTTATCTGAATCTACATTCGGAAAGAACTTTAATCCAGGACCAAAAGTAAAATATAATATACTAGACAAAAATAAAACAAACACAACAACACATACAAATTTTTTGGGGTGATCTAAGACTTTCTCTAACATACGTACATAAGTTCTTATTATAAGCCCAGTATTTTTTACCTCACCACTTTCTATAGCACTCATTCTTATTATTTCTTTTTTTGAAGTTATTGAAGGTTTACCAAATATTGCACCAAGTGTTGGTATAAAAACCAAAGCCATAATTAGCGATCCAGTTAAAGTTAGAATTATTGTAATTGGTATGTACTGCATAAATTTACCGACTGTATCGGGCCAGAGTAACAGAGGGAAAAACACTGCTAATTTAGTCAATGTTGATGATAAAACTGGATAAAACATATCATGAACTGAGGTGCAAAAGGCTTCTACTTTATCCATGCCACAAATCATCTTTCTATCAGCATATTCGCTGATTACAATTGCATCATCAACCAGCATGCCAACTGCCATAATTAAACTGAAGAGCACAACTATATTTAGAGTAATACCCATGAGGTAAAGAGCCATTATTCCTATTAGAAAGGAGCCAGGTATTGATAGTGCAACAAGAATAGCAGCCCTTGTTCCCATAAAGAGCATTATTATGGTTAATATTAGTAATACGGCAAATATTATACCATTTTCCAAGTCGTCAAGCACATCACGTACATTTTTTGACTGGTCATTCAAATAAACTACTTTTAAATTTTCAGGTAATTGATCTTTTGCTTTGTCCATTAAGTATTTTACTTGATTTACCGTGTCTATTATGTTTTTTCCATTACGTTTTGAAATTTCTAGTACAATGCTAGGTAGTCCATTAATACGAGCAAATCCTTGGTGATCCTCAAACCCAAGGTATACTTTTGCTATATCTTTGATTCTCAAAACTGCATCACTTTGAGATCTAATAGGAATATTCATAATATCTTCTATGTCTTTTAATAACCCTGATATTTTAATCGAATATTTACCGGTATCATTTTCTAGTGATCCGGCTCCTACCAATCTGTTGTTGTTTGATATAGCTTGAAATATCTCATTTGATTGAATGTTATATTTTGTTAGAACTGTGGGCTCAATTATAACTTCCACTGTTTCTTTACGCATACCTGCTACTTCAACTTTAAGAACATTTGGCAGAGATTCTATTTCTTTCTTTAGTTTGCGTGCTATTTCAGTTAAAGTTCTTTCCGGCAAATTACCAATCAAGCCAACGTTTAGTATCGGAAATAAGCTCAAGTCTATTTCATTGATTATCGGAGATTCTGCTTCAATAGGTAATTTTGATTTTATGTTTAAAAGCTTTGAACGGACATTATCGAGCACTTCTTTATTATTATACTCTGTTCTAAATTCGATTATCATGTGAGCACCATCATTAGTTGCAAAAGCTCTCAATTCTTTTACACCTTCGATGGATCTTAGTTCATTTTCTATAGGAAGCACTAATAGCTTTTCACTATCCTCGACAGAAATACCAGGAAACCCGACAAATACACTAATTATAGGAATCTGTATATCAGGATTGCTTTCTCTTGGCATCTTTATATAAGTGTATGAGCCGAAGGTAAAAATCACGATAAGCAATAATATTACTGTTCTATTCCTCTCTACAAGTAAGCTTTTCATGCCAAACATTATACGTATTTATATCATATTATAGCTAAGATAAATTATATATTAATTAATCCTCATATAGCTTTATGTAAATGATTAAAATTTTTACAGTTTTGCAAGCGTAAGAAAATTTCTATATAATATGACTTTAGTATGGTATTTGAGGGATTATTGTGGTAGCAGTTTTAAGTGTGATAGAAGGCAAGAATAAAGCGATCGTATCTGGGTTGGTTGGTGTTTCATCAACTTTAGTATTTTTAACAATGATTCACATTGCTGCAAAGATAGCCATTATAGTTACTGCTGCTGCAGTTACTTACGCATTACTTTCATTGCTTAATAAAGCAAGACCTAAGTCTGTTAAAACTGATGATATGTCAGAAGATGAAGGGTATAGCAGTGTTGATGAAGGTGAAGAAAAAGATACCGTAAAAGAACCAAAAAGAACTGAAACTGAGCTAGAAGAAGAATTAAAAAATAAAAGAGCAGAAGAAGAAATGAAAAATGGACTACCTAAACATATGGATTTCAAAGGTAATTCACTTTCTAAAAGTGCTGATACTACAGATAGTCATTTCGTTTCTAGTGCTACAAATATTGTTATGGAACCTTTACCTAAACACATGGATGCACTTGGTAATCCACTTCCTGAGCAGCCACCGAGCAACCTTACCAATATAGGGCTGGATCATCTAAAAGTACGCAGAAACTATCTGCTGCAGACTTGCTATTACAGTATGGGAATGTAAATAATGATGTGAGGAAAGTGCTAGAATGGCCAATTACCTCAAAGGAGTTTAATGGGTTAGGGTTTAACAGGTAGTTGCTATATCAAACTCTCCATCTTATATTGAGGATCAGATGCAATGCCATACACTCTATTTGGCGGAGCAATTTTGTTCTCTATACCAAAAACTATACCTTCAATTATTGCTGTGAGTACTTTTTCAAGGTTACAATCTGCTCCAGGAACACGGTGCTCTAGGCGGCATCTTTTGGAATCGTTGCCAAAATAGGGAATTCTTATCGCAGCAGTTCTGTTATTCACTCCCCAACTAATCGTAGTTGGAGTATGAATATCTGGGTACTGAAATCTTAAATATGAATCATCATTTGGAGCAAAAAACAACATATGTTTTTTCATCATTGCACATAATCCACCTATGCTGTGAATCAGGTGGTCACTATATTTTTGCTTATTGCCATAAAATAAGTTATTATTATTTGAATCCATGAGGCTAACATGTACATTTAGTGCGCTGCCTGCTCTATCCAAATAAGGTTTTGCTTTAAAAGAAACATTACCATCGAACTCTTGTGCTGTTCCAATCAGTAATTTTTTTACTAACTCAAAATGCATAATTAAATTATCAGGACTCGTATAACAATCACTTTTTATCTCGTATTGGTTTAAAGAACTCTCTTTCTCACAAAAAAATCCAAGAGAAGCTATTTTATTTTTGATGCTATTCAGAAATAAATATTCTTTTTTTATTCCCTCAGTGTAAAACTCCAGTTCAATACCGAATACAGTATTATGACTCAAATTACTTAATATAATCACAAATTTACTTCAATAAATTTATACTAAATCAGCTATATTTATGCAAGTACTTTACTTATTTATCAGTAAATTTAATATCTTATTTATACATAATATATTACTATTTTTTAATAACATACTTCTAATCCTCGGTACAAGCGACATTTACAAATTGATTGTTTTTATTTCAAAAAAATGATCAATTTTAGTGCTTTTATACTCTTTACAACTCGTCAAAAAATCCTCATAATTTTAGATATGTATTAAGTAGTTTAGCTTTTTATCTTACAGTAAGCTATTGATTATCTTGCATCTTTCTGATTATTGTTCTTTCTTGGTGTGGTATATGAACTTAACTAACCCTAAGGTTTTTACTATGTTTTTTGATCAGATTATTACAGTAACGGACCACAATGTTACTTGGGAAAAAATCCAAAATTATCTCCATAATCTCTATGGAGAAGCAACATATAACAGCTGGCTGAGTTCACTAAGATTTATCAGCAACAGAAATGGAGAAGTTTTGTTGTCTGTACCAACAAGATTTATAAAGGAGTGGATTACAGTTCACTACATGGAAAAAATATTGTCATTATGGCAAAGCGAAGATCAAAGTGTATGTTCTATTGATATTCAATTAATTGAAGAAAGAAATTCAAATTCTAATACGATACTAAAAAATAGAGAGGAAAATAATCATAATCTTGGTTCACCACTAGATACCAGATTCACTTTTGATAATTTTGTGGTAGGAAAGTCAAATGAGTTAGCATTTACAGCGGCAAAGCGTGTAGCGGAATCTATAGATCCAATATCAGGAAGCAACCCTTTATTTCTATATGGTGGAGTGGGACTTGGTAAAACACATTTAATGCATGCTATAGCTTGGGACATAGTCAATTCTCCGTCAGCAAAAAGAAAAGTGGTATATTTATCAGCAGAGAAATTTATGTATCAATATATTACGGCGCTGCGGAGCAAAGATATTATGTTATTTAAAGAGCAATTTAGATCAGTAGATGTATTGATGGTAGATGATGTGCAATTTATCAGTGGTAAAGATAGTACACAAGAAGAATTTTTTCACACTTTCAATGCATTGATAGACCAAAATAAACAATTGGTTATATCAGCTGATAGGTCTCCTAGTGATCTTGATGGAGTAGAAGAAAGAATAAAATCACGACTTGGTTGGGGATTAGTTGCAGATATTAATGAAACAACTTTTGAATTAAGACTTGGTATATTGCAGGCGAAAGTGGAACGAATGAATATGTATGTTCCAAAGGATGTCCTAGAATTTTTGGCAAGGAATATAAAATCCAATATAAGAGAACTAGAAGGAGCATTAAATAAGGTTGCTCATACCTCTTTAATTGGAAGAAGCATGACAGTAGAATCAGCTAGTGAGACCCTAATTGATCTTCTTAGGTCAAATCATAGGTCAATCACAATAGAAGAAATACAGAAAAAAATAGCTGAATTTTTCAATATAAAGATTGCAGATATGCAATCTAATAGAAGGCTCCGCAGTCTTGCGAGGCCGAGACAAATAGCTATGTATTTCGCAAAGAAGTTTACGCAAAAAAGTTTACCAGATATTGGAAGAAATTTTGGTGGTAGAGATCATGCTACTGTTATACACGCAGTCAAACAAGTGGAAAATTTCATAAGAACTGACCCAAAATTTGCTGATGAAATCAATCGATTAAAAAAGATGTTTAAGTAGCACTTTATTAATGACAACCAGGCTGTTTTCATTTTTTTGATCAAATATCTTGTTCAAGTAGATTAAGTAAATCAAAGATCATTATTAGTATAAGCTAAGAGAAAATAGCTAGTCGATTGCTTAAAAAGTATATAAAATCACAATTTAAGTAGGAAATATGGCAATTAGACTTATTCCAGATAATCTTGATATAAGATTTAGTAAATATAGAAATTTGACAGCACTTGTTAGCGTTATTCTTATCATTTTTTCAATGCTTACTTTTATGCTGCGTGGAATGAATTTGGGTATAGACTTTACAGGTGGAATTTTGATAGAGATAAAATCTTCAAGCAAGGATGATGCTATTCTCGGTATATTAAAAGAGAGTGGATTTACGATACAGAGTTCAAAAGCTGGTGATAACTTAGTTGTGCGGTTTAAAGATGAGGGAGATGAAGATAAAATTAAAAAGGTTAAAAGTATATTAGAAAGCAAATTAGGTAATTTAGTAACTTATCGTAAAATAGATTATGTTGGTCCACAAATAGGCTCAACGCAGATATTTGAAGGGATATCAGCCATGTTAATTGCAATTATTGGAATATTTTTTTATGTTTGGCTTAGATTTAGCTGGCAGTGTGGACTTGGTGGAATAATGGCACTGATCCATGATGTGATTTTAACTCTTGGCTTTATCAGCTTAACGAGTATTGAGTTTAATATTTCATCAGTTGCAGCTCTACTTACCGTGATTGGCTATTCAATCAATAATTCAGTGGTTATATACGATCGGATTCGAGAGTATAAAAAAAATAGAAAAGATGTAGAAATGGATGAAATAGTTGATGCTAGCATTAATTCTACACTATTTCGTACTATGTTAACTTCAGGTACTACTCTTCTTGCTGCTCTTCCTTTAGTGCTGATTTGTACAGGTGTGGTCAGAGACTTCTGCTTAATCATTTCTTTTGGCATTGCAATCGGCACCTGTTCCGCAATATTTATCTCTGCTCCTATATTGACCTGCAGAGCGTTGATAAGTAGAGTATAGAACGTTTAACTACGATATAATATTAGCTTATTATCCCTAATAGTGAAATGAAAATATCTCAAAAAGCTCATACCAAGTAATGAATGGGACATAGAGTGAGTATTAACACTAGCGTGTACATCATTAATTAAAAAATTTCCTATTTTAACTTGAGGGATGTGAACAACACCAGCTTTTATTTGACCTTTTGCAGTTTCATATATTTTAAAGTCTTGAATGTTTTGTAAGTTAATACCAGCATGTAACGCATCTTTTTGCGATAGAACAATATCAGTTGCTCCGGTATCAAGCAAAAACGTTATATTACGATCATTGACTTGAGCTTGAATATAAAAGTGTCCATCGTATGACTTTGTAAATTCAATACTTCCGCCATTTTGAACCCTTCCTTTGTACGGTAGAAAAGTGCTCAGAAACCTATTGCTTAGTTTATCCCCTTGTGAATCAATAAACATTGCAGTAATGACTATTATCAGTAGCCAAATAACTAGATTTTTTGCTGCATTCATATTATTAAAATTTGAAGCCATAAGAGTAAATTTTTAAGATTAGCGTTAAAAGCTATTATTAAAAATAAGTAAATTTTATTGTTTTAGTACAATATTTAATATATACTTTAAGGAGGTATGTTCGATTTAATTTCATGTCAGAAGCAAAAAATTTAATTTTAGCAACAATTCTTTCTATATTGATTATAGTATTATGGCATATTATTTATGATAATTTTCTTAACACGAGCCAAAGCCAACCATCGATTGAAAATATTGAACATATCGAATCTTCTAACGACCTTGCTCCTATGATATACCAAAATCGTTCTGAAATTATTAATTCTACTAGAGAACAGAGAGTTAATTTAACCAATAACATGCTTGAAGGATCAATTTCTCTGAAAGGTGCAAGGTTTGATGACTTAATCTTAACTAACTACCACTTAGAACCGAGTTCTTCTTCTCCACAAGTGGTGTTACTGTCACCTGCAGAATCAAAAGATGTATATTTCGCAGAATTTGGGTGGCTCGATCCGAATGAAAAGATTAAAGTTCCAGATTCTAAAACAGTATGGCAAGCAGATAAACTCAATCAAAAAGAGGTCAATTTATTTTGGGATAATGAAAATGGCATTTTATTTAGAATGAAAATTAGCCTTGACGATAACTACATGTTTAAAGTTGAGCAAATTATTGAAAACAATACAAAAGATAATGTAGTTTTGGTTCCCTATGGTAAAATCAATCGTAAACGTGATAATATTAACGAATCCTATTGGATATCACATGAAGGAGTACTAGGTGCATTTAACAATAAACTAGAGGAGTGGACATATAAGGATATTTCCAAGAAACGTTTAATAAAGGCCAGCACAAGTGAAAAAAGTTGGTTTGGTTTTGCTGATAAATATTGGTTTACAGCTATCATACCTGAAAAATCTGATCAAATAAATGTAAGTATTAAGCATACGAATGTTAATAACATTGATAAGTTTCAAGTAGATTTTGTTAAACCTTACAAACACATACTCCCTGGTGCAAGTGTTTCTACTCTGAACTACTTTTTTGCTGGGGCAAAGAAATTGAATTTACTTGATTCTTATAAAGACACTCTCAATATACCTTTGTTTGATAAGGCTGTAGATTTTGGTGTTCTTTATTTTATAACCAAGCCGGTGTTTTTACTGCTTGAATATTTTAACTTTGTTTTGAAAAATTTTGGCTTAGCAATATTATTGCTAACTTTAGTAATCAAACTTTTGATGCTTCCCTTATCTAATAGATCATATATTTCGATGTTCAAGGTGAAAAGCCTGCAGCCTGAATTAACTCGTATAAAAGAGTTGTACAAAAATGACAGCTTAAAGCAGCACAAAGAGACAATTGCGTTGTTCAAGAGAAACAATGTAAATCCAATGTCGAGCATTTTCCCTATGCTCATACAAATACCAGTATTTTTTGCTCTGTATAAAGTATTATTTGTTACTATAGAGATGAGACACGCCCCTTTTTATTTATGGATTAAGGATCTTTCAGCTTCTGATCCAACAAACATTTTTACATTATTTGGGTTGTTTAATTATAACTTTCCTATTTCTATAGGCATTTTACCTATAATTTTCGGCGCTACCATGATAATTCAGCAGAAGCTAAGTGAGAAAGATCAAACCAGTAAAGATGATATTCAAGTAAATGTTATGAAGTTTTTACCTTACATTTCCGTCTTTATTTTTTCTTCTTTTCCTGCCGGCCTGGTAATATATTGGATATTTAGTAATATTATAACTCTGGTTCAACAATACTTAATAAAGTTCTTCTTAACAAGAAAAGTCGGGATAAATGTCGAAAATACTAATAGTTAATTCAATTTATTATACCGAAATAGCGAACCTTTTGCTTGAAGGTGCAGTCGATAGATTAAAAGAAAGTCATGCAAGCTATGACATAATTGAAGTTCCTGGTGCATTTGAGATACCAGCTACAATTCTCTTTGCAGTAAAAAGCAAGAATGCTAATTATGACGGTTATTTAGCTCTTGGGTGCGTGATTCGCGGTGAAACTGATCATTATAAATACGTTTGTAAAGGAGTAATCGAAGGCTTAAATGAAGTTATTATGCATTATGCAATACCCCTTGGTATGGGCGTAATTACCGCTGACAGCAAAGATAAAGCACTAATTAGAGCTGACAAAAATAAAAAGAACGTTGGTGGCCATGCAGCCTCAACTGTTTTGCATATGATAGATCTACACAATAAATTAAAATAATGGAGGAAAAACCAGTAGATAAAAAGTGGCGCATAAAAAGAAGTACGGCAAGATTTCTTGCTGTACAAATTGCTTATTCAAATATTTTTGTAAGTTACAACAAAAGCACTTTTAAATTGGAAAATTGTGAGCTTAAGGACTACATAAGTACGTTGAAAGATATATTTGAATGTGAAGAATTTGAACATCAGTTCTTAGAAAACTTGTTATGTAAGGTTATAAAAAGCAGTGAAGAATATGATAAAATAATAGAGTCTTATTTACACCCAAGCTGGTCACTTTCACGATTAAATCTTATAAGCTTATCTATTTTGCGTATTGCAGTATGTGAGTTAATTGATTTTGATACACCAGCACCAATTGTTATTAATGAATATACTAACATTGCATCTGATTTACTTGATGCTCCAAACAAAATTGGCTTTATTAATGGGTTGTTAGATAAGGTAAAGGATGCAGTCAGACTAAATAAAAATCCTTAGCAAATTTCTTACAAGTATGTGAATATCTATTTTTTGAGACAGTTTCTACAATAAGTTTAAGTCATTAACACTAAAAAATGAAGGGAAGACTTATTCCTTTTATACTTGGCTGATTAATAATCTTTCTGGCTTTTCGTGTTCAACTTTTGGTGACTTAACAATTGAGCTTGGCACAAATTCGATGGTTAGTTCTTGAACATTATTTTCTTCAACGTTTAAACCTAACGTTTTTAACTCCTGTCCACAATTTATCTGTTCAAATGTACTATCCCCTTTCTTCTTGTATAGCTGATGTATATCAAGGAGTTTAGTGTTGCCAAGCAAGATTGGATCAGGATTACCAATATATCTGATCTGACCATAACTCTCAGCTTTGAATACTTCGCCTTTTGAGTTAGTAAAATCTATAGTATATTCACCATTTTCGTTCTTATAGTTCTTTTCAATAAATTCAAGATCTTTATTTGTTACCTGCAACATCAGGTATCTTTGAGAGCTACCAGCAACAATTCTCGGAGCTTTAAGTTCAGATATTTCATTATTTTTCATGAAGGAATATATTGCTAAACTAATCAGTGCAACAGTAACAAATGCTAAAACACTCATTCCAAGTGGTGTAGCTGCAAAAGCTGCAAGTGGAGCAAGTATATAAGTTGAAGACATCAAATATGGTGATGAAAGTGCTACTGCTGCGCCTATAACATACAGAGAAGTAAGTACTAAAAGTGCAGTATTTGTTTTGTGGAGCTGGCCACGGTGGTTTTTAAAAATTAACATAATTGCCTCATTTAAATTAATTAAAGTTGTATGTAAAGAATTATTATTGTCAACTTATAAACAATAAATTATCTACCACTTGAGCCGAAGCCTCCTTCATTGCGAGCAGTTTCTTTTGCATAGAATTCTTCTATGTTGTTCCAAATTATCTCAGGTACAGGAGTGATAAGAATTTGTGCAATTCTATCTCCTCTTTTTATTTCATATGGCTGATTACTTAGATTGATTAGGCAAACTTTAACTTCACCTCGATAATCGGAGTCTATAGTGCCCGGAGAATTTAAGACAGTGATTCCATGTTTTGCAGCAAGCCCAGAACGTGGGCGAACTTGTCCTTCAAAACCGTTTGGTATTGCAATTACAATGCCAGTTGGAATAAGTAACCTTTCAAGTGGATTTAAAATAACAGAGTCGTCCAATGCAGCATAAAGATCCATGCCAGCACTCTGCATAGTTGCATAACAGGGAAGAGGCAAGCTTTTGCCATGTGATAACTTTTTTATTTCTACTTTAATTTTATCTCTTTGCATTTTTATTCACCAGTTATGAAAATTTGATTGTAGCATGTAAATTATGCCTGTAAAAGATAAGAAAACTACTTGACAAATATTGCCAGCTTTCCTTATTATGACACTAAGGGTATTTATGACTCAAAACTTGTTTTTGACCTGCAGGCTCAATAACAAAAATTCAGTAAAAAACTTAAGGTACTTATTGGCGGATTACATAAAATTATAGCGGCTGCATGTCTTTTTTATTTTTTCTACATTCAGCCAAAACGCGCTTATTTTAAGCGTTAGCACATTATTACAGCGCCAGTTTAAATTATTATAGGGTCAAACTCACTAAGTGGGGATCCTTTTGCCTTTTTTATAATTAGTAAATTTATTAATATTTTTGATTAGTGAGGAGTCCTATAGAGATAGCACTTGATGCTGGAATCCAGCCTTTCTGCAATCTCATCGAAAACGTTGTACCACCTTTCTATGCTAGTTTGCTTGTGAGCAACATGGATCCCAGTGTCTGGGCACTGGGATGACAAAAAAGGGCTACTTGAATGACATACTTGAATTTACGCTATAAAGTGAACCGGTTTGGTGTGCTGCTGTTGTTTGCAGTATTGTAGTGCTAATTTTTTACTTCGGTAGTCTTTTTATTGTCATTATAATTACAAGAATAGTTGAGGCCAATTAATATGAAAACTTTTACGAAAAATTTTAAAGGTAAGGAAAGAAAGCTAGAAGAGTTCAATGAGAAAGTTGAAGACATAGCAGCTGTAGCTCAAGATAAGTTTGCACATGAACTTGAAAATATCGCATATGAAAGTGTGCAGAAATTTCGCAGTCTACTTGCTAAAGAAATAAACTCCACTTTCAATAACATTCATTCTCAGAATGTCAATCTACTAAAATCTGGCTTAGTAAACTTGATCAATAAAAAAGGAGAAACAGCGTTAATACGTTCTCTTCTCAATATACTTGTACGATAGAGTTGCTGCTGCAATTTAATATTAAGTGATAACTAAAATAAGTAAGATTTTTTATGGATAAGTCTTACTTATTTTAGCTATATATAGAAAAGGAGGGTTGTTATGTCAACAAGACTAAAGTATCCAATTATAAATATACAACGTAAGTCTAAGCCTAAATCTTTTCCAGTAACTTTAGGAGAGGTTAAATCTTTTTTACGAATTGAAAATGATCAAGATGATAAGTTGATTTCAAGTTTTATTTTTATGGCAACTGATTATGCTCAGTGGCATATGGAAAAGTCTCTAGTAAAGCAAACGTGGCAAGTTTCATATGAAGGTTATATACCTCGTAGAATCTATTTAAGCTATGGTCCTGTGAATAAAATAATATTGGCTACTGATAAGAATAGAAAACTTAGTTATTATTTTAGTGATATAGGAAGCTATATTGAATTTTTCAATTATTTGAACATAATAAGGGCTGATGTTGTATATGAAGCTGGTTATGATAGTGTTCCTGAGCAAATAAAGCTAGGTATTATACAGCATGTTTCTGCTCTCTATAAAAATCGTGAATCAGAAGTAAGTAGCCATTTATCTGAGGTAAAGAAGGTGTATTCTCCATTTCGCGAACCAAAGGTTGTTTTGTAGTTCCTGTTTGTCATTCAATAGCAGATACAACAGATGGTGTCATCCGAGTAGCCCCTTCGATGTCATCCCAGTACTGGGATCCAGTTTTTTCATGATCATCAAAACGTTGTATTTTAAAATAAAACGGCTACTTTTATGCTTACCAACTTAATAAAATTCCTGGATCCCAGTACTGGGATTACAAGAAAGAGCTACTGGAACGACATCATTATAAAGTGAACCAGTGTCTGGGGATGGGATGACATCTTCTTGACAGATAATGTTCGTGCAGTAAGCACTAGGATGATACCATCTGTTGTACCTGCAAATTGCAATCTTCGTAAACGTATCTGTGAGATGGAAAAAATTCAAATTATAAATGAGTTGTATGATAGTATTTATGCAGCATTAAAAGCAAACTCTGATTTAAAGAAATATGTTACTAACATCTATGATTACCTGCCTAAGCAGGTTACTATTCCTTATCTGAGATTGCGCATAGTAAATTATGTTAACCTGCATATGCTATCTAATTTTGCTACAAAAGTAAGATTTTCATGCGACATATATACTTATCATATAAGCAGCATGCTTGCTGCTATAAAGCATGTTGGCTTGGTGGTAAAGAGCATTAGTAGTGAGACCATTTTGGAAAGTAATTGTGTTATAAATCAGCATGATGAAGTTTTACATTCAACAATTAATTTTGATATTTTAATACAAGGAGGTAGCGATGAGCAAATTACAGCTGAAAATTAAAGGTCATGACAATAATTTTGTTGTGCTGAATAATATACGAAACTTAAGGTTTACTTTGCGTAATAACAAAGAGGAGATGAAAGATATTTCCTCTTTTGGCTGGAGAAAAGTGCTTGATTGTGCTGGAAGTAGAAAGATTACAATAAAAATTAATGGCATTTTAAATTCAGTATTGGCTGATGAATTATTGCGTAATTCTGCAATGTTAAACTCTAATAATGATTATGAGATTAGTTTTAATGCTAAGGAGAAGATAAAACTCAGGTGTTCGGTTGAATTGTATGAGAGATATTATGATCCTGCCACTTTTGACAGCTTCACTGTAGTTTTAGCCAGTGCTGAAGTTGTGAACACTTTTCATTAGTGTTAATTTAATTTTTTCATATACAATAATAATAAGTGGGAATAAATTAAAAAAAATTATGAACGATGAGGATCTTTTCGAAGAAGGCGATGATAATGTTGAAGAGAATAGCGATGACAGAAGAGAAAGGAATTTGAAGAATGAAAATCAGCTTGAAGAGCAGTGCAAAGAGTATTTAAAACCTTTCGAGGATATTTTAAGTCAAATTGATGAAGGAGTTGATAATTTAGATAGTTACGAAAGGACTATGCAAGTAAAGCGAAGTATAGATAGGCTCATAGAAACCTTATATAGCCAAGCAGCATCTGAGGATATTGATGTAGAACTTGAAACCACAAAGCACACTCGCGATAAATCAGAATCCAAGAAAAGAGTTCTGGAAAAGAGAAAGAAACAACTGATGGAAGAGATCTTAAGTTTTCAACAACAAAAGGAGCTAATGAATAGTAGGGAAAAACATGAAGTAGCAAGTGATGGGGATGTTCAGAAGGCAAAAGCACGAGTGAAGTCTTCAATTAGGGGGGTGTTGTTTTCAGTTATTGCTCATAGAATGGATCCACGAAGGAGGGCAGGGGAAACTGCTGATGACAATGAAAAGCAAGCTCGTATGTACGGTAGAGAAGCAGTTGGTGGAGTTTTAGGTGGATTGTTCAAGGCGTTTTTAACTGCAGTTGCTGCTGTTGTGCGCGAAATTGCTAAACCACTTCAACATATGAATACACAAGAGACGTCTTTTGCAAAACAAGTTGAAGAAAGCAGAAACCAGGATTCACAGAAAGGTCGATCTGTGTAGGTCAAAGTATAATTTCAAAAAAATTTTTGAAATCATATGTACTAAACAATATCTACTCAACGCAAATTACAACAAACGCAGTAGCATAATCTTGATCATCACTTAGAGAAAGGTGTATCTTGTAGTCTTTCGAGATGAAATCCTTTGTGATAGCAAGATGTGGTTTTCCCCTGATAGTACTGTATATTTCTATATCTTTCATTATAATTCCTTGGCTGAATCCAGTGCCTAGCGCTTTAACAAAAGCTTCCTTTGCAGCAAAGCGTTTAGCAAAATATTTTGCTCTTACTTCTTGGCTATTATATTTTTTGCTTATCTCTATTTCCTTCTTAGTATAGACTTTATTGAGAAATTTTTCCCCGTATTTTTGTGATATTCTCAATATTCTGGGTATATATACTATGTCAGTGCCAATACCGTATATCATTTTGCGCTAAAACGATTTATTGCTTCTTCAACTTGTATTTCCTGTACCTCTCCAGTTGCCCTATTTTTTACTTCAACTATATTTGAAGTTACTGCTTTCTTTCCAATAATTATTTGCCACGGCAAGCCTATCAGATCCATTCTGGCAAATTTCACTCCTACACTTTCGTCCGTATCATCATAAAGCACTTCATCGCTTTTCAAAGCTTTGTATATTTTATCTGCAGCCTCCGTTACTTTTGTTTGTAAATTGATCAAACCAACTTTAAAAGGAGCTACTGCCTCTGGCCAGATAATTCCTTTATCATCATGGAAAGCTTCTATTATTGCGCCAACAAGCCTTGAAACTCCAATACCATACGAACCCATATGCATGTTAACATTTTTTCCATCTTGAGAAGTAACACTTGCCTTCATAGGTTTCGAATATTTATCACCAAAATAAAAAATATGCCCTATTTCAATACCCTTGCTAACATTTAACTGTTCTTGCGTTATAGGACAACTTTCAGGATCATGCATATCGTCTGCAACTGCATATATGCTCTTCAGGCTTTCAATATCTTCGCTTTCTAGTAATTCAAAAAGTTTATTGTCATAATATAGAGTGCTCTCACCGGTGTTTGCCAATATATGAAATTCATGACTTAAATTTCCTCCAATTGGTCCTGTATCTGCCCTCACTCCAATTGGAGTAAGCCCCATTCGTTTGAAGATTTTTATGTAAGTTTTATACATCAAATTATATGAATTCAGTGCACCTTCGTAATCTACATCAAAACTGTATGCATCCTTCATCAGAAATTCCCTGCCTCTCATAACGCCATAACGAGGTCTTACTTCGTCACGAAACTTCCACTGAATTTGATATAAACAAAGTGGTAAATCTTTGTAACTTTTTACCGTATTTCTAATCAAATCAGTTACCACCTCCTCATGTGTTGGACCAAAAAGCATATCGCTTTCATGCCTATCTTTAATACGTAGCATTTCTTTGCCGTAATCATCGTAACGTCCTGACTCTCGCCAAAGACTTGCTGGCTGCACACAAGGCATCAACACTTCAATCGCACCAATTTCATCTCTGATAATATTTTCAATATTTTTAAGTACCAAAAGACCAAGCGGCAGCCAAGAATAAATTCCAGATGCTGTCTGCTTGATTAAGCCCGCACGTAACAAATATTGATGAGAAATAATTTCAGCACCAGCCGGGGTTTCTTTTAAAGTTGGCAGGTAATATTGAGATAAACGCATTTGATAAATCTGATTGTACTAAGCAATCTTAGTACAATCAGGCCTTTAGGTAAACTTATTTTAAAAAGGAAGGAAAGTGTATGGTGCTTTTCTTGACATTTCCTTATTATTCAAATCTCTTTCGGATTTCCTGAACAGAAACAGTAGACGATTCTTGCATCTCACTACTTGCTAGCTCCACAGTATTTGTTTTTGTTGGAGAAGAAGCTTCAGATTTCGTTTTTGAATTAACAGGCTTAGGCGATATCGGTGGCTTCTCTGCCTTTAGTGTAGAACGTGGTGGAGTTGTGGATTTAGGTTTTACATTATCATCAGATTCATGACCACTGTCAGAACTATCCCTTCTTTTTTTATTGTCTAGTTGAGGGTTTAGAGGTGTTGAATATGTACTTTCATTATCGCTCCAATCTTGTTCATACTCTTCACTACTGCTACTCGATACACTACTACTACGACTCCGTGGTGGTGGGATCATAGCTGACATTTTATTGAATGCCCCGTCCAGGTTACTTGGCTGTTGTACGTTGTCCTTATTGTTAACATGTTTCAACTTAAAACGTCCTTCTCTTATCTGCGCAAACAGAGCAGAACGATCATGCTCAGATTCATTAGCATTTTTTGGTGCACAATTCTTAGGTTTCTCCGTACACTTGGAAGCTGTAGGAGGAGGAGGCTGAGATGGTAGTGGTGCAGCATTTTGTGGCAATGGAGGAGGTGGTGGTGGCGGTGCACTGGGTGTTCCAGACATTACTGGAAATGATGGTGTAGGAGTATTGCTATGTTCAAGTTCTTTTGCTTTCTGTAAATCTTGTGATTGGTTTTGACATACTTCGTTGTTTTGCTGTTGTACGTCGTCCTCTCCATCAGTTGCTTTTCTTCGTTTTTTGAGCCTTTCGTGCAAATCAGCCATCAAATCTCCACTTCCTTGTTGCTTGCCACCTCCTGAGGGTATGGATTTATTATTAGCATTATTCTTTAGAGTAGGTGATGTTGGTGCACTGGATGTTCCAAGCGTTACTGAAAGTGATGATGTATGAGTATTGCTGTGTTCAAGTCCTTTTGCTTTCTGTAAATCTTGTGATTGTTTTCTACCAGGATCAACTCCTTTCTCGCTGTTTATTGCAGAAAGGTATGAATAGATAAGATATGCAGCTAAGCTCAACATAACCGATGCAGAAACAAAAGCAATAACTGCAGAAGAAACTGGCACTGCAGCACTACTTAATACTGCTGAAATGATAAAATACGTGCATACTCCAGCTACAGGACCGGATGTACACAATAACAAAATAGCAATTGAATATTTTAAGGCAGTTGCCTTTTTTTGTTCTGCTACAGATGACTTTTGATTTTCACTATCAGAGTGTACACCATTATGTTGTTCAGTCATAGGTTTTTTCGGCATAACCTGTTTAGTATTGCTTCTATCATTTTTAGTTTTGTCACTCGCATTATCTTCTTCTTTATGATTGAGCGCTATTTCTGGATTCTTAACATGAATACTATTCTTGCTTCCTTTATCTGCAGTTTTGTCACTCGCATTATTTTCTTCTTCTTTCCTGTGTTTTATCTTATTTTTCAACTCTTCAAACAAATTTGGATTAGTAACCTCAGATCGACCTCTTTTTAATTGAGTGCTATTGCTGGTTTTTGATGGAGTACTACCAAGAGTGTTTTCATTTTTATCGTTATTTTTCGCTGGCTTCCAATTTTCTCTCCAATCTGCAGGTGGTAGAGGTGGGGGTGGGGGTGGTGGCGGAGCTGATGATGGTGTGTTACTATTAGATAAATCATTAGTAAGCATTTTTCTTCCTTATTATTAATATTATATTAATAATAATTAAATTATTAGTACTTGTCAATAATTTATGAGTAAGTTAATACTAAGATAATATATAATAAAAAGAAAAGAGAGAGGAGCAGTCTTCTAAGAAGAAATAGAAGCTGTTTTAAACCTCAAGTCATCACTTTGTTACTACAGCACATTATCGATGTTTTGGTATTCAGAATCATAAAAATAGCTTAGTGTTAGCTATTTTTATAATAACCTCTCTTAAACAATTGATATTTTACAGTGTTTTTGGTAAAATAATAGCTTAAGGCTTAGAATAAAAGTTTATGAGTGAAGCACAAGGTCCAAATATTGCAGAATGGCAGGCACAGCAGCAACACCAGGAAGCCGCTAGTGAGAAAAGTGGTTTCGGTCTTGGTCATAGTGACTCTGTTGCAACAATTGTGGATGGAATGAAGTGGATGTTCAACTTTCATGAAGGAGCAATTGCTGCTTATAATAATGTGTTTGAAGGTTTGGTAAGTGGTAGCAGTCTAGTAACGTTATTTGGGAAATCAGGTAATATGTTTGGCATAAAATTTCTTGAAAGTCTTGCTGAATATTTTTCAGGTGGAGGTGGAGAAGATATGCCATCAGAAGGAATGGGTATGGACTACGGTGATGAGGGGCATCATCCGGATGATTATCCCCACGCTAGCAATGAAATGGCTCATAGTGCTGATGGTTTGCATGATATGCATGATGCAGGTGATCATCATGGCCAATCTTTTTCACCTGGTCCTTCACCATCTGTTGGTGATGATCATGAGCTTGGTTACTAAATAACTAAGAAGATTTTATTGTAATTAGTGAAAAAAGTTTCAGTTTTAGGATCAACAGGAAGCATTGGAAAAAAGACTGTAGATTTGCTCTTAAAGAGAAAGGAAGAATATCAGGTGGAAGCACTAAGTGCCAATTCTAACTTTGCTCTGCTAGCACAACAGGCAAATCTACTTAATGCAAAATATGCTGCCATTTCTGATGAAAGGTTCTACAAAGATTTAAAAGAAGATCTACTTGGTACAAACGTCAAAGTAGAAGTTGGTGCTCCAGGTCTAGCAAATGTTGCTTCTCTACCCGTTGATCTCTCAGTTATTGCAATAGTTGGCATCGCAGGCCTTGAGCCAGTTATAAAGGTTATAGAAAGCGGTACTAAAGTTATTGCTCTAGCAAACAAAGAGAGTATTGTTTGCGGTGGTAAGTTACTACTTAAAAAAGCTAAAGAAAGGAGCGTACAAATAATTCCCATCGACTCTGAACACAACGCAATTTTTCAAGTTTTGCAAAATGATGATAAATGTGTAGAAAAGATTATACTCACTGCCTCTGGTGGACCATTTTTAAATTATAGCCTTGAACAATTAAGAAATATCACAGTAAATCAGGCACTAAGTCACCCTACTTGGAAAATGGGAAAGAAAATATCAGTTGATAGTGCAACAATGATGAATAAAGCACTAGAAATAATAGAAGCACATCATTTGTTTAAAATTAGCCCAAATAGAATTGAAGCAGTAGTGCATCCTGAATCGATAGTACATGGAGTTGTAGTTTACCAGGATGGGTTTAGCTTTGCTGTGCTTGCAGAAACTGATATGGAAATTCCCATTGCATATGCTTTGTCTTGGCCAGAAAGATCAACTTTGAACTACAAGTTAGACTTAACAAAACAAAAAAAATTGACCTTTCAAGAACCAGACCACAAATGTTTTTCTTCACTAAAGCTAAGCATGGAAGTGTTAAATTCTTCTTCTCCACATACAAATAGTATTGTTTTGAACGCTGCAAATGAGATAGCTGTTAACGAATTTTTGAAGTCACGAATCGGCTTTTTAGAAGTAGTAGAGGTAGTAAAATCAACAATAGAAAACTTTGACAAGTACTCTGATATTAACTCACTATCCGACATAATAAGTGTCGATTTTGAAAGCCGTATTCTTGCCAATGAAATCATAAAAAGTAAAGGTATCTGTTCAGCAGAGTGATAAAATAAGGTAGACGAGAAAAGACAACTAAATGGTCAAGTAGCCCCATTTCATACTCCTGTCATCCTAGTAGCTGACACTGGGATCCAGAAAAATTTACAAGTAAACTGAGCTTATGCTAAATTCAATGAGATTAAATGAAAACCAGCATCAAGTGCTGGAATGACACCTTACCTGAACAGATAAATCACTAGCACGTTCGTTCACAATAACTTGAGAGAAGCTTACATCATTAATAACTGTATTTGCTCTATACAGAAAACCACATCCTATTGCAAAAAAAAGCAACGAAGTTGCAGCAAGTGGAACTGGGTTGTCAACTACGAAACATAGACCAACAGCAAATACTCCAGATAACAAAAAAGCACAAGCATAATTAGTTTGTTTCCTTTTTTGAGCGACTGCTTCTATCTTTAGGAATTCTGGTTCTATTGCTTTCTTGACATGTCCTGCAATACAATTTCTTGGACTTTTGTTTTCATAGTTTTTAATATTAGGTTTGATATTTGGATGTGTAAGTAATATTTCTATCATGTTTACATTTCCCAACTTGCAAGCAATGTGTAGAGCTGTATTTTTTTCCTTCTTGCCGGTCTTAATTTCCTCCTCTGCACGAGCATAATTTTGAGGTATAAATCCTTCATTAACAGGTTGTGAATTGTCAAGGTATATGCAGCGAAGATATGGACTCCTATCTACTACTTCTCTCTCCTCAAATTCGTAAACTGGATAACCATCATGTTCCTTTGGTCTTCTCTCCATAACAGCTTGCTTGCTTTTAATATTTACATCAATTTTTTTATGCTGTACAAGCAACTTAGCCATAAGCTCTAAATATTGATGTTCCTCGTTATTACTAGTAACAAAAGCTGAAATAATGCACATCAAAGGTGTCATTCCATCTTCAAAAGCATTAACATTCGCTCCTTCTTTCAATGCTTGTTGAAAATGATTCCAAGCTTCCTCAGGTGTTATTCTTTCACCACTAGCATTTTGAAATTCAATAGCTTTAAACAACTTTTTTGTTGCTTCACTTGTACTAAACATTTTAACCCCCTATCACAATAAACTTGATAAAATTATACATAGAAAAAATTAAAATATCAATTATTAAGCTAATGATCCAGAATATACTCCTTCGTTAAAGGAGACTGAGCATTTTCAAAGATTTCTTGAGTACTTCCGAATTCAACAATCTTGCCATTGCAAAAGAAAACTATGCTGTCAGATAATTTTTTAGCTTGCTTCATCGAATGAGTTACCATAATTATGGTGAACCTCAATTTTAACTCTTGTATAAGGTTTTCGATTGCGTTGGTTGCCATTGGATCAAGAGCAGAGCATGGTTCATCCATTAATAAAATAGTTGGCTTTACTGCAATTGCACGAGCAATGCATAATCTTTGTTGCTGGCCACCAGATAAATTTAGTGCACTATCTTGCAATCTATCTTTCAACTCTTCCCATAAACCAACCTTAGTTAAACTACTTTCTACTATTTCATCTAATTTTTGCTTATTTTTCACCATGCCATGCAATTTAGGCCCATAAGCAACATTATCATATATTGACTTTGGAAAAGGGTTGGGTTTTTGAAATACCATACCAACTTTTGCTCTGAGCAATACAACATCCATATCACGTGAATATATATTACCCAGCCCATCGATTACCAGCTCACCGGTCGCTTTACATCCAGGTACGTAATCATTCATACGATTAAAACAACGCAAAAATGTCGATTTACCGCACCCAGAAGGTCCGATAAAAGTTGTGACTTTCTTTTTGCAAATATTCAAATTTATATCGAATAAAACTTGTTTAGAGCCATACCAAAGATTTAAATTTTTAACGAAAGCGTATTTATCGTTCATACTAAATCCTGCATTGAATAAAGTCCTGGAGTTTTATTCTCGCACAACCATATTGCTGCCTGAACCGCCCCTCTAGCAAACGTTGTACGATCAATTGCCTTGTGATTTAATTCTACTCGTTCATCGGAATTGACAAACATGACACTGTGATCTCCTATTACTCCACCTCCACGAGATACTGCAAAGCCTATTCCTCCTTTCCCTCTTATATTTGAATTATTATGTGAATATTGATTGAGCTCAAAATCCACTTTTGCAGCGTTAGCAACTGCTTTACCAAACTCTATAGCTGTTCCAGATGGTGAATCCTTTTTTAAATTGTGATGCATTTCCCAAATTTCAACGTCATACTCATTACCTAAAAGCTTGGCAGCTTCTTTTACCAATTTCAGCAACACATTAACTCCTATACTCATATTTGCTGACCATAATATTGGAACTTTAGCAGCATAGTCTTTTAAATTTAGACCTTCTATTCCAGTTGTGCCACTAACTAGCGGTTTTTTAAATTTCACGGCCGCCTTAAGGCAGTCTAGCATACATTCTTTAGTTGTAAAATCTATTACAACATCGGACGATTCAAATACCTCACTAATAGAACTTGTAACTTTGATTCCTAAATTGCAATTATTGCCTACAATAGGCCCAATATCTAAGCCTATATACTCACTGCCCAAGCGAGCAACAGCACCTGCTATTTCCACTTTGGTATTCGTAATTAATTCATTGAGTATTTTCTTACCCATTCTGCCTAAGCAGCCTATTACTCCAACTCTGATTTTCATAAAGCTTTTTCCACTATGTTAGGCTTTTTTTGAAGCTTTGTCATCTTTATAAGCTTAGCATATTTAGCCTTACACTGATAAAACTATAGCTATACATCGATGAATCTATTGAAAATTGATACGAAAAATTGTAATTAGTCAATTTTCTCCTATGGAGAAAACTTATAAAGAAAAAAAGAGCACCAAAGGAGGTGCTCTTTTGTGAAGGGTTTATTTTAATAATAACCGTTTCTTACTTTGATCGGATTAGATATTTGTGCTTCTGGCACTTCAACTGTTGGACTTGGTTTTGTACCTTTTTCATCTTGTTGTGCCGCAATAGGATTATGCTTATCCAACGCTGTACCTTCAAACGGCTGATTAGATATAATACTATCTACTTTAATCTCTGTTACATCATCTTTCAATCCTAACATTTCTTTTATATTGTAGGCGTTATCTTTTTTACTCTTAATTTTATTAAGATTTAAATACTCGCCATTTTCATTCTTTTTTGTTACTTCTTCTATAAGTACATTTTTGATCTCACTAAAGCCCGTATCATTACCAACGATTTTATATTCATTTTTACCGCACTTTACATATACAAGTAGTTTTTTCAATAAACTAGATTTAGCACTGAGACAATTGAGATTTTTATACTCTCCTTCTGCTAAAGGTTTCTTTAATGAAAGAAAGAATTGGTTATCCTCAAATTTAATCTCACCTACCGCTTTAGGTTCATCATTTAATCTTTCTGGAAAATTTTCTGCTGGCTCGACGTTTATATCTGTTTTAGATACAGATTCTTCAGTCTCATTTTGCATAGGGGTGCTAACAGTTGGACTTTTATTTACATTCTCATCTGAAGGTCTCTTTGGTGATATATTTTTTTGAGCAGCATTTGCTTTACTGCTAAATAACCAATTCCAACCTGATGAAACTTTTTTTGTAATCCATGAGATTCCTGTACGATAAGCAATCGACTGAAAAAAGTTTTTTATACTTTCCCACATACTTTACTCCTTAAATTAATAATTTAATTATTATATATAAAATTTAATTTGTCAATTTTCCCTATGAATAAAACTTATAAAGAAAAAAAGAGCAACAAAGAAGATGCTCTTTTATGAAATTAACTAGCAAGAACAATTATTACTCGCAAGCTTTTCTTCAACTATTAGTCGAATAAGTAACGAATTTGGTACTACTTCAT
Organism: Wolbachia endosymbiont of Oryzaephilus surinamensis; assembly: GCF_025617515.1. Classification (NCBI taxonomy): domain Bacteria; kingdom Pseudomonadati; phylum Pseudomonadota; class Alphaproteobacteria; order Rickettsiales; family Anaplasmataceae; genus Wolbachia; species Wolbachia endosymbiont of Oryzaephilus surinamensis. The sequence continues at coordinate 498,822 of NZ_CP092526.1, forward strand.
CGCAAAGCAATCTTCTTATTTCTGAGCTTCTTGCTTTTGATAAGTAGTTAGATAATTCTTGAGAAAACTTCAATCTTGCTTCTTCTGGAATAAAAAATGCATCATGAAAATCATCATCTAATTCCTTTTCTGCATCATAAAACTTCTCTTGTTCATTATCCTCATTATTAACCTCTTGTTGTATTATCTTGTGACTAGCATCAGTATTATGCTCATCTTTTTCTTTATGTGCATTAACTAATAGAGATTTATTACAGTTAGCGTTCTTTGCTTCCAGACTAGTAGTTTCTGAACTTGGCACGCCATTATTTGTTGGCGCTTTAAAACTTTCAATAGAATCTATTACAACAAATGTTGAACCTTTCTTGAAGCCTAAGAGCCTGTTCATAATCTTTTCAGGAGTAAAGCAGTAAAGGCTAGAACAACCATTTGCAGGCTAGTATTGAGTTTCCGCTCGCAATTTTTCCACAATCGCCTACATTTTTCCAACCAAGCAAAAGATCTCTCAACAACCCATCTTTTCGGCAATACAGCAAAGGTGTGTAATTCGCTGCGCTTTATCACTTCAACAGTTGCTCCAATAATATCTTTTATTTGAGTTGCAAATTTTTCTCCCGTATAACCCGCATCAACCAGTATATTTTGGACTTCAGAGAGGTTTTCTCTTGCATTTTCGATCATTTTTACAGCACTGCTACGGTCAGTTATTTCTGCTGTTGTGATATAAATTGCGTGTGGTAAACCTTCAGTATCAACTGCAATATGGCGTTTTATTCCTGAAATCTTTTTACCAGCGTCGTAGCCCTTATTTTGAGCAGTATCTGCATTTTTTACGCTCTGAGCATCAATTATACAGAAACTGGTTTTCTCTTTCTGACCATTGTTTTGTCGGACCACGCCAACTAATTTTTTTTAACACACATTCCAAAGTACTTTTTTTGTCTTCGCTTGGTTTTTCACTCCATTTTTTAAAGTAGTCGTAACAACTTCTCCATCTTGGGAATTCTTGTGGCAACATTCTCCACTGGCAGCCACTTTTTAAGACATACAATACTGCACAGAATACTTCATATAAATCAAGCTTTCTTGGCTTTGTCTTTCTTCTGCAGGACTCTAGATCTGGTAGAATAATCTTGAATTTTTCTCGACTTATGTCGCTTGGGTATAAACTTCTCATATATCCTAATCTATATTCACTATCTCTTAATTTATCCTTTTCTTGAGATCATGTACAGGTTCTAAGGACTTTTTCATTTTCCATACATGAAAAAGTTGGAGTTTATCTTTTTGTAGTATATTAATAATTAGAGATACGGAACCATCATCGTTATCTCTTTTACTAAAATTAATATTAAAATCATTTTTATTGCAGTGTATTTTCATACGATATTTACCTTTGTTTCTTGGATGCTTATAATCCTCTAGATTTTGTTGAATATCATCTGCAAGACGTAGTTCTAAGTTTCCGTTAAAAATGTTGATAGTAGAAGATTCTCTTGTTACTGCCAATGGATCAATAGTTGTATTGTCACCCGCTTGTTGTGCCGTAATAGTAGGTGTTATAGATTCAAATGGCTGATTAGATATACTACCCACTTTAATCTCTGTTACATCATTCTCCAATCCTAACATTTTTTTCACATTCTCAATACTGTCTTGAACTAATATTTTATCGCTATCGATATACTTCCCATCTTTGTTCTTCTCTATTATCGATTCTACAATTAAATGTTTAGCAAACTCAGGAGAATTAATACTCCTACCAGTAATGCAATATTCTCCTTTATTACACTTTAGATATACAAGAAACTTAGGATGATATGCGTTCTTGGTTAAACTACTTTTATAATCCTTAATGTTTATACACTCTTCCAAATTTAACCAAAAGTTATTCCCTTCAAATTCAAGCCCACCTACTACTGATGTTTTTTTTGTTTTTAATGGCTTGTAATTTATCTTATTCACTTTAACGAACTCTTTGTTTTTACCTAAGCCTAATACACGTATCATTTCTAATGGATTACTTAATACAGAACCTTCATCAATTTGTTTCTTTACTGAAGTTATTGACACAGACTTCCTCTCACCACCTATATTTTTCTGTGAGCGATAAGGACCAGTAATATGAAAATCTCCACTGTCACATCTTACAAATGCATGAAATTCATCATATTGATATGGATTTTTATATTTCTCTTCAAGGATTGTATAATTTTTATTTATCATAGTTAATAGTAGTTCACCATCGATAACTTCAAGACAAACTTTGGGTCTATCTATCTGCTTTGGCAGTATTAGTTGATTACCATCTAGAGTTTTTGGCAACGTATTATTTTTATTTACATTCTCATCTAAAGGTCTCTTTGGTGATATATTTTTTTGAGCAGCATTTGCTTTACTGCTAAATAACCAATTCCAACCTGATAAAACTTTTTTTGCAATCCATGAAATTCCTGTGTGATCAGCAATCCATTTAAAAAAGTTTTTTATTTTTTTTAACATGTCCACTCCTTAAATTAATAATTTAATTATTATATATAAAATTTAATTTGTCAATTTTCCCTATGGAGAAAACTTATAAAGAAAAAGAGCACCAAAGGAGGTGCTCTTTTGTGAAGGATTTGTTTACTAATTAATAATACCGCTTCCTACTTTGCTCGGATTAGAGGTACAATGTGTTTGTGCTTCTGGTACTCCAATTGTTGGACTTGGTTTTGTACCTTTTTCATCTTGTTGTGCCGTAGTAGGATTGAGATTATGCTGCTCCAACGCTGTACCTTCAAACGGCTGATTAGATATATCATCTACTTTAACCTTTGTTACACCATTCTCCAATCCTAATATTTCTTCTATACGGTAGGTGTTATCTTTTTTACTCTGAATTTTATTAAGATTTAAATACACACCATTTTCATTCTTTTTTGTTACTTCTTCTATAAGTACATTTTTGATCTCACTCAAGCCATTATCATTACCAACGATTTTATATTCATTTTTACCGCACTTTACATATACAAGTAGTTTAATCAATGAACTAGATTGAGCACTGAGACGATTGAGATTTGTATACTCTCCTTCTGCTAAAGGTTTATTTAATGAAAGAAAGAATTGGTTATCCTTAAATTTAATCTCACCTACTGCTTTAGGTTCATCATTTAATCTTTCTGGAAAATTTTCTGCTGGCTCGACGTTTATATCTGTTTTAGATACAGATTCTTCAGTCTCATTTTGCATAGGGGTGCTAACAATTGGAATTGTATTACTTTTATTTTTATTCTCACTTGAAGGTCTTTCTGGTGATGTATTTTCTTGAGTAGTATTTTTTTTACTACTCAACAGCCAATTCCAACCTGATGAAATTTTTCTTGCAATCCATGAAATTCCTGTGTGATCAGCAATCCATTTAAAAAAGTTTTTTATTTTTTTTAACATACTTTACTCCTTAAATTAATAATTTAATTATTATATATAAAGTTTAATTAGTCAATTTTCTCCTATGGAGAAAACTTATAAAGAAAAAAGAGCACCAAAGGAGGTGCTCCTTTTGAAGGGTTTACTGCAATTATTATGCACTAACACATAGACCATTACTAGCAGCTGGTGTTGTTGTAGAACTAGCAATTTCTGATTTAGGAACTATAATCGGATCTTTAGGTATCTGAGTTATGGCAACGGTTGCTTGCTTTTCATTCAGACCTAAGATCTTCTTCATTGCGGCCAATTCGTTAGACGAAGTTTTATTATCCCCAGATACTACTGACTTTATATTCAAGAATACACCATTTTTCTCAACTTTAGGTTCATCACAAGTAATACGGAATACTTCTTCTTTTTCGGACTGGACGTATTGAGTATATACTTTTAAACGATCACTAATCTCAGTCAAATTAAGATCAGGATTACCACTAAGACCTATATCACCACCAAAAACTTCACCTGTATGGTTTATCATTACAAATAGTTCCAGCTTTTTATTAGGTATTTTTTCACAAATACCGGCAATAATAGGTGGTTTATCATGTTCCTTAGATTGCGTAATATCAGCTCGACTGTCATCACCATTGCTATGGATTGAATAATCTGCAGCTACTGGCTTCTCATGATTAACTGTATTATCCAAAGTTTTTGTTAATGTCTTGCTTGAAAACTTTCCTTGCTCTGATGATAGATTTTGTTTAGCATTACTTGGTTTACCACCAAACAAACACTTCCAGACTGATGCAATTCTTCCTGCAATCGACTGAAAAAAGTTTTTTATTTTTTCTAACATATTTTACTCCTTAAATTAACAATAATTTAATTATTACATAAAAAGTATAATATGTCAACTATTTCATAAAAATTTTAGTACTTGCTTGCAATTTTCAATAATTTAATAGCACTGGTGTTGACAACCTCCCCACCGACACGCTTAGTAACAAAAAATCTAACATAAGGTTTGTTTGTATAAGGGTCTCTCAATATTCTCATTCCTCTGTTATCCACGATCTTATAAGCTTGTTTAAAATCTGCTACTGCAATCATTGTAGGTGGCATATCAGCAGATTGATATACCGGTATTCCCATCAAAGTATCTGGAGTTTCAAGCGATAAACTCGGCTGCCAAAGATACTGACCTGTTTCAGATTTTAGTAGCCTCACGTCCTTTAACGTACTTCTGTTCATCAAAAATGATGCATTTTTAGAGTAATGTTCATTTAGAGAGTAGTACAATATCATTATGGCATCGCTGTCTAGCTTATCAGCTTTAATTTGCTCTATCTTATTATGACCATTTCCATTTTCGTAAGCTAAAATTCCTTTAGGTTGAAAAGTGCCATCACCTTTAATGAAGGCTTCATTCTCTTTCTTACTGAAAGTTTCGGCAACCTTTTCTACAAGCCAACTTTCAACATTGACAAATGCATCATCGAGCAATTTTTGTGATATTTGCGGCTGAGCATAGAGCTCGTAAGTTGTGATGGAAATCTTTTGAATTTTAGGTGTACTTGTGTCTTTTGCAAAATCATATTTGGATTTATAGCCACCATCTTCATCTTCTACTGTTTCACCACTCCAACCTGCACCAGCACGGTCACAATCTTCTATAATATAATCCAGCGTTTCAGTAGAGATTCTTTGACTAGAACATATTTGCCGCATTGGAGATGAATCAGCTATACGCTTGTTTATCCGTTTTACAATGTGAGGAGTAACTAAATACCCTCCAATATCATTGTCATCTCCACTTAGGGTTTTGTGTGATAACCTGTTTTCCATTCCTTTGCGGATATAATCAGAAAAATATTTATCACCTGTATTAAAATCTGTGCTAATCTCTGGGCGTTGAGCTGAAGTTTCAATAAAATCTAAGCGCTCTTTGCAATTATCAATATTACTATTTATCTTGCATAGCTGCTCAGGTCCTTTGCTTTCGATTTCTTTTAGTTTGCGATCATTTATTAATTTAAATTGCTCCCATGATGAAGCGAGTTCATTAACACGGTGAGCGATATCAGTAAGTGACATAATAGCCTCCTTTAAAAATAAAATTAGAATAGTATTGTAGTTTGAAGGTAATCTTTATCAGTAATCTCAGTACCTTTTTGTTGTCATGCAAACTGCATTCAGAAAAAAGACCGGTGAATGGCAGCTTAGTATAACTCAAACGCTTGTTTACAATATGGATCCCAGTGCTGGGATGGCGCCCTTATGGTAAACAACGTTCATACAACTGTATATGTATAATGCTCGCGCCTGCCATTCACCGGTCTTTTTTCTCGATTCTAGCATTGGCTTCATGGTAGATACAAATGAACGTAAGCTACTTGGTAGTGAGAAAAAAATAATAATGATTACTTGTTGAAGTAAAAAAAGGTAGTGTAGTATTACACCACGGTAAATATTATACTTAATTGTTAGCACTATACAGCATCCATTTTTTTGTGTCAAGCATTTTTTTTCGCTGCGTATCTGTTCAGAAGAATGTGCAAATAAAGTACGTAGCTGTACAAATTTGCCAAAACAATAAATGGTATCCTTTGATTATCCTCTTTTTATCATTTCAGTCACAGCTGTACGAACATTGTGGCAATTTGCATAGTAAACAGTGTCAAGCACTGGGATGACACCCATTTAGTTATCTTTTCTCGTCTACCTTGTTTTGCCACCCTGCTGAACGGATACATACCGTTTGTTGCTTTTACTCTATGCTACCTTATCTGCCCTGCTTCAATCAGTAAGGGATTTCAATATTAACTCTGCACTACTTGCGGGATTGCTACTCTCTGTAATGGGTCTGCCAATTACGATATAATCAGCTCCTGAATTTATTGCTTCTTTTGGTGTTGCTGTCCTTTTTTGATCATCATGACCTCGATTCATACGGATTCCTGGAGTAATAATTTTAAAGTCTTTACCACATTCTTGGCGCACTTCTTGAGCTTCTAGTGCAGAGCAAACTACTCCATGTAGTCCAATCTTTTTTGCAAGCTTTGCTAGCAAAATTACCTGTGATTTTGCCTCCCTTGCTACTCCGAGTTCACTCAGATCTTCATTGCCCATACTAGTTAGTACTGTTACTCCAATTAGCTTTATTTTCTTTCCTTGCACTATACTTAGTGCTTCTTTAAGCATTTTTGTTCCACCACTGATATGCAATGTTAGCATTTCAACATCTAGAGCTTTTATTGCTTCAACTGTTCTAGCTACAGTGTTTGGAATATCATACAATTTTAGATCTAAAAAAATTGGTACATTGCATTTTGCAACTTCTCTCACTCCAGAAGGACCATGTGCAGCAAAAAATTCTAACCCAAGTTTTACCATGCCAACCTTATCACGCAGACCATTAGCCCAAGATATGGCTTCATTCAAATCTTGTGTATCCAGTGCGCATATTATTGGGTTCATTATCTTGTATAATTTTTTTTATAATAAGAGTAATTGTTGCATTTTACAATCCATATTCAGGGATTGGTCCACTTGCAATGCTTTGTACAGACACTGAACACGATAATCTGGTCGGAGTGGGTGAACGACTGGCATATCCAAGATCTTCCTGTAAAGAATCAGACGTTTCCTCCGATGTTTTGGAACCTTTCATTGGCTTGAATTGCACAAGCTGCCCTAATATAAATTTTATTTTCTGAGTCTCCCCTAATATTATTTTTTTGCTATAATCTTTAATTGTTTCATTTTCTCTTATTGATTCTTCTATCTTATCTATCACATATTGAAGTTGTTTTATTTGACTGTCTCGCTCTAAAAGTGAATTTCTTAAATTTTTCACTTCGTTATTACAATCTTGTCTTATTCTGTCTAACTCAAAAGATTGATTTTTAATTAAACCGTCTGCTTTATCTAGCTCTTCAAATTTCCTTTTTAACTCTTGAGATAAGTTTTTATTTTTCTGATCAATTTCTTTAAATTTACATTGTAATTCATCTAATTTCACACAAAGTTCTTCTTTTCTTTTATGTAATTCTTCTTTTTTCATATACAGTATATGTTTCTCTTTACGTAATTTGTCTATTTCCTTAGATAACTCCTCTTTTTCTTTAGATAATTTCTCTACTTCCTTATATAATTCCTCATATTTATCATTGTCTATTTTTCTTTTCAATTCGATTATAAGTTTTTTCCTCTCAGTTAGATTAGCTTCTTTTTCCTGTAACTGTTTACACAAATATGAGATTTTATGGAGTAGTTCTTTTTCTTGTGCAGCAAGCTCATCTTTCTCCTTCGTTACTTTTTCTAATTCGTCTGTTATTCCAATTATATGGATCATTTTTGCTTCTAATTTCTCCTCCAAAGATTTTTTTTCTTTAAGAAAAGATTTCCTCTCAGTTTCTATTTTTTGACCAAATTTTCTTTCTTCCTCGTATAAATTGTGCTTTTCTTGAGTCAACTCACGCTCTTTGTGAGCAAATTTCTTCTCCACTTTACTAGTGTCAATAATTATTTTATACAAAATCATAAAAGCCAAAACAGATAATACAGCTAAAGCGAGAATTAAAGAACTAGGTACATTAATAAGCGCTAAAGATGTAAGTAACGTGAGAGTAGCCAGAGAACTAGCTATAAAATAAAATGTATTATATTTATTAAGTAAATTGCTCATCACCTATACACAAAACTGCAGCAGTCTTGTATATATTGATTAAAATTGTCTTACCTGTAGAGGAGAACACTTATCACAATTTTACCAGTGATAAACTTTAGTTGATATTCTAACTAAACTCAAAATGCAAGGTGGCATCAGACAGGAGTAGAACATCTAGGAGTAGAACATCTACTAGAATATCCAAAATCTTCTGAATATGAAGCTTCATCCAGCTCTTTATTTGGTAGTGCTGATAAATCTCCATTACTTATATCTGAAGGAGGAAGGCTATCATTAGTTTGTACAGATATTTCTTCAATTACTCCTTTTATTTCTTGATCACTGACTCCAACATTCTTGATTAATTCCTCCAATCTATTCAAAATCTCTAATACAGTTTCCTGCGATATAATCACTTTATCTCCTTCTCTTACATTCTCTTTGAACAAATATATCATGTTTTTTGCCAAATCTTGTGCTAAGCTCACACGATTCTGATGAACTAATGAAGATTGATCATTCAAATCTGAAATTTCTTCTTTTATAGAATGCTTCTCAAATAGTAACTCTTTGTACTTTTCATGTTGAATTTGACTTTCTTCCTCCAGATTGATGCTATAATTTTCCAACTCTTCACTGTTTTTTCTTTCTTTATTAAGAATTTTTTCTAACTCTTTAATCCTACTGAAATATTTAGTTTCTTTCTCTTCCGATTGCTTACTTAGTTCTTCTAAATCTACAGTTAGTTTAATCACTTCTTGAGTTTTTTCATTTAACTTTTCTTGTAATCGTCTTTTTTCTTCTTCTAAATCCGATGATTTAAGTATTAAATCATAAGTTTCAGAACTTTCTTTTTGCAACTGCGCTTCTAACTCTGCTATTTTTTTCTCTTTCTTTTCTAAACATGTCATCAATTCTGTTACTTTTTTAGATTCTAATTCATGTGATTGATTTTTTAATCTCTGGATTTCATTGTCCTTATTACTTAACTTTTTTTGAGCATCATTCAGTTCTTGTTCTAACCTTTTATTTTCATTCATTGATTCAGCCAGTCCGTACTCTGATTTCCTTATTTGATCCTTTAGTCTTTTTACTCTGACATCTCGACCTTCAGCATATTCTTCCAAATTTTGCTTTTCTTTACTTAACTGTTGTATCTTTTCTTGCATTTCCCTTAACTTCTTATTTAACTTTTCCTTCTCTATTCTTTTCTCCTCAAATTCACTCTCTACCGAATCACTTAGCTGCTTGAGTTTTTGTGTTACTTCAGCCAAAACTTCATCTTTTTCCCTTACCTTTCCATTTAATTCCTCTACCTCTCTCATTTTTTGCTGTAATTGTTCTAATATAGTTTGATTATTTCCAGTTAATCTTGTATTTTCTTTTTCCAATTTATTAATTCTTTCGTTTAAGCTTTCATCTACAACTTGTGCAATTTTGTCTTGCATTTTAGTACTACCTATTTGAGCTTTTTTGATGCCACGCTCAATTTCTTGAGTTGTTTGAATGTTAATATTTCTATTACTATTTTCTATCACAATCTCAGATGATTTATGATTGCCTTTCTCCTTATTTCTAAATTTTATTTGATACAAGAATAAGTTACCTATTTTTACATCTTTATTTGCTTTCAATTGATCATCAGTAACACGATTACGCTCGATAAGTTCTATACCATTAGCATCAATATTAATTATAATAGTGCACTTTTTTCCGTCCTCATCACACCAATTCAGAGTCATTTCGTATGCACTATCAGTTACAACATAGTGCCTTATTCCTTCTTCAGAAACAAAACCGTGCATTCCATTTTTTCCATTGCTATGCAGAGTTGAAAACCCTGAAATTCCATTATCTTGACAGAAATTACTATTCAAAAACTCACTGACTTTGAATTTGTTTTTATTAGCTCCCAATTTAACTTCTGCACAACTACCATATATTGACACTGTTTCAACACCACTTTCAATATACCCATTCAATACTTTTTTAGCCTTATCTTGAAGCTCTAGTCTCGCCTCCTTTACATTATTGAAATCTTGGATAACGGCTTTATACAATTCATCTTCATTAAAATTGGCATTGTATTTTATTAAAAAAGATAATATGTGAAGACTAGCTACAGCAGTGTGAATTGATTTATTCTTTTCTTTTATCTTACCGAGCAAAAACAAAAACCTTTGAATGAAGTCATGATAATCATCTTTTTGCTCTTCAATTTTATTATTATATGAATTACCAATCATTATTACCTCACAACTAAATAATTAGTATAGTAATACGAATGCTAAGTTACATCAATCAATAAACTTACAGTAAATTTTCCATTCTCAGTTATAAGCTCTGCTTCTGTACCCTCAACCCATTCTATCACTTCAGCATTGCAAACTGACTGCAAATCATGCTGAGCAGAATAATTTAACTCATCCTCTTTTACACTCGCTTTTATCATCAACTTTTGTATAAGATGCTTAACTGATACGTTATTATCTGCTTTTATTTTTCTCACAAGGTTTAATATCTGCACGAAATTATCTCCCATTTCTTCAGAATACTTATCATAGATAAGTTCTTCCTTGTTAGGCCAATTACTTTTATTGTGAACGGAGTTATAACTATACAACTGATGATATATTTCCTCTGTAATGTATGGCAAAAATGGTGCAAATAACCGCAAAATAATATTGAGTACATATGCCAAACTCTGTTTCGCACTCATGTTTGCCTCGCTGTCCAATGCATCTCCATATGCACGTTTTTTAACTAACTCTAAGTAATTATCACAAAAATCTTTCCAAAAAAATTCTTCTATTGCGCTCAAAGCTTCGCAGTATTCAAACTGTAATAGGTTGTTCGTCGTTTTTTCTATCACTTTATATAATTTGGACAATATCCACTTATCCATCGTCTCACTGATGGAATTTATGCTCAATGCTTGATGTTTTTCCATAAACATGGAAACAAATTTGCTAGCATTCCAAAGTTTCGTAACAAGTCGTTTGCCAATTTTGAAGATATTTTCAGAGTAGACTGTGTCAACTCCAAGTCTTGAGTTTGCTGCCCAATAGCGTACTACGTCAGCTCCATAGGTTTGAAGCATTACATGAGGAGTGATGATATTACCTTTTGATTTACTCATCTTTTTTTTATCATCAGCCAAACACCAACCACTAATCATGATATTTTTCCACGGCAGTGAATCTGCATGATAATGTGCCTTCAAAATCGTATAAAAAGCCCAAGTTCTTATTATCTCATGGCTTTGGCTGCGCAGATCTGCAGGAAATATCTTATCATACCGATGGCTTGGTAAACCGAGCTCACTGTTTACTGCCAGTGCACTTAATTGAGGAGTGATCGCACTTGTTGCCCAAGTATCCATCACATCTTGATCTGAAGTAACTTCTTCTTTAATATACCCTTTCGGCAAATCTTTGAGTGGATCTACAGGTAAATCCTTTACTTCAGCTAGAATGATTTTGCCTTCTTCTCCCTTACGTTTTGAATACCAAACTGGAAATGGTACACCAAAATAACGCTGTCTTGAGATGCACCAATCCCAACTTAGCCCTTCTATCCACACCTCTATACGTTTACGCATAGATTCTGGATGCCAATTACATTTACTCACTTTATCTAATACTTGAGTTTTTTGCTCTAAAGTCTTGACAAACCATTGATAAGTAGGTAATATTTCAAGCGGCGCACCAGATCTTTCAGCACATTTAACAGAATGAGAAATGCTAGTGCTTTCTATTAAAAGGCCCTTTTCAGTTAGGATTTCAATAATTCTCTTTCTTGCTTCTTTAACTCTTAGGCCATTTACTTCATCGTAGATTCCAGCGTCACGCGCTGGAGCGTGTGTCTCCTCTAATGGCTGGATTCCAGTGTCAAGCACTGGAATGTCACTCCCCTTTGTCATCCCAGTGCCTTGACACTGGGATCTATTATTACCATACACTGAATCTAGACTTATCCTACCATCCTGATCGATAATAATTTTCATCGGCAGACCATGCTTTTGCTGCCAATATATGTCGAGCTCATCACCAAACGTACAGCACATAACAAGCCCAGTACCTTTATCTATTTTAACTTTATCATCAGCTATTATTGGAACTTTTGCTCCTGTTATTGGCACCACGGCTATTTTTCCAATCAGCTGAGTGTAGCGTGCATCTTCTGGATGGCAAAAAACTGCAACACATGCTGGAAGCAACTCAGGCCGTGTAGTTGCAATCTTAATCTGCTCATTTTCTTCAGTGGAAAAAACTATCGTGTTCAAAAATGACTCAAAGACTTTATCCTCTATTTCTGCTTGTGCAATTGCAGTTTTATCGACTGGGTCCCAAAGAATAGGTTGCATTTTTTTGTATGCATACTCTTTATTATATAGATCAATGAATGACATTTGAGAAAGTGCCACAGCTTCTTTACTAATTGTGTGATACTCTAAATTCCAGTCATAACTAATACCGACTGATTTAAACAATTCCTTGAATTCCTGCTTTGACTTCTCAATAACTTCATGGCACATCTCTATAAATTCTTCTCTGCCAACTTCTTTTGCACGGGTTTTATAGGTCTGCTCAACTAACCTTTCAGTGGGAAGCCCATTATCATCAAACCCAATTGGATAAAATACATCTTTCCCCAGCATACGTTGAAACCTTGCAATAAAGTCCGTATGGCAATAGCTAAATATATGACCAATATGCAACTTTCCAGATATCGTTGGTGGAGGCGTATCTATAGTGAAAGTATTATCCTTTTCACCATTCCATTTATAAACTTTACTCCCTTCCCATAATATGTTGTATTTGTCTTCAATTTCCCTAAAGCTATACTTTTCTTCTAACATAAATATTTCTCAGTTTTAAGCTTTAAGTTATCACAATTGAGCAAATACAGCAATTTTAATGTCTGCCATTTAATTTAGCCTTGTTATGATACAAATTTTTCTTGATCTTATAATTTTTAATGTATTACATAATAAATTTTTAGTATTGAGGTTTATTATGCTTAACTTTCATAACTTAAAAGAGCTTATAGATATTCTAAGTAATCCATACTATGTGCCTCACCCAGCAAAAGTAGACTTAGTAGAATTGCTTGAAGACGTGCTGGAATTAAAAGATAAAAAAAGCCCAGAAGAGGCAATAACTACATTGAAAGATAAAATAAGAAATGAACTCAAAAGTGAAATGTCGAATGAACTGAAACAAAAAATAAATACTCAAATCCAGCAGTTACAGCAAGAAAAGAAAATATTAGAAACCAAAAATGAAGCAAATAAACAACTAAAAGAAAAAGCAACATATATCGCTACTGCTAGTACTGGTCTTGCTGTTGGGTTAGTAGTGTATATTACACTTGAACATACAAATAAATTGGACATGTGGTTAATCGTTGTTATAGCAACAGTATCTGCATTCTTAGCTGGTGATTTAATAATGAAACCTAGCTCTCAAGTAAATGGAACACAAGAACCACAAGGAGTAGCAAATAAGAATTCAGTGTAGCTTGATATAGTTTTTTTCATTTCACTGCCTTTCCAAATTTGAAGCAGGTTGTTTGAGCCATAGTACAAAGTAAATATAGTAATTTTACACTAAAATTTTTAGTTTTGTTTCTGTGGGTTAGTTGGTACGAGCCTTGCCTTTAAGAAGATGTAAAATCACAATTATTACGAATAACATTCCACCAATAACTGATATAGCTCCACCCGTAATAAAACAAGCACGTGCCAACATTGATGAAATACTTGGCAGATCTGCAACTTTTCTTAAGGCACCATATCCACCAAGCCAAACAAGTCCAGTAATGTGGAGAAAATGTCCCAAGCTATATGCATAAATCTGTAATCTTACTATGGAGCTTTTTATTTCTTTACAGCCCAATTTTGGTAACAGCCAGTAGACAAAATTCATAAAAGCTATAGTAATACCAACTACAGAACCATGATAATGCGCAGGAATAGTGACATTTCCTTCAATAGTTAGCACTCCAAGCACACCTCCATAAATGAACAATACAAACGAGTGAAGAAGATAATTGCCCTTATCATTGAGCAGAGTTTTTATGTTGCAATACACTAATATTGTTAAAAAGCACGGCAGAACTGCTCCAGCAATTCTCATATGCCAGGTAAAAAACTGTATCAATTCAGCACTATCCGCCGAATAAATAAAGTATATAAACGGTGCAACTACGGTCAAAACTGTGTTTATAAATAGTGGTAAAATGGTAATTTTATTTAGACTAATATAGCGAGCATTCAGTATGATCAAATAAACTAAAAACATTGCTTGAGCAAAGGCAAACTGCAGTAAATGTCCGCCTCCCCAAAAGAGATATTCATAAAATAAATTCTTGTCTGAGTGATATAGACCTGGAGGCATATTTTTATGTGCTAAAACAACACAAAGAAATGATGACACAAGTATAATGACCAGGCCAATTTGTCCGATTGAAAGATATGAGTCTTGTTTATTTGATATGTAGGCTAGAGCTGTATTTATCAATATGCTGGTAATGAAAAGACTGAGTCCAAGTAAAAATAATTTGTTTTGTAATACAGGTATATAGTTACTTTTGATAACTTCAGTATTTGGAACAAATGCAGATATAAACATTAGCAGCATGGAAAGGATTGAGAGAATCCATGAGAAGTTAAACCAATGATTGGTGTTTTTTAAGTTTATGATGAAGAGCAGAGATATTATAGAGCACATCCATACCAAAATTGACAAATTTACGTGTATCACCAGTGCATTATCAAAGATATATTGTGCAGAAGGAATGAGAGAAGAAATAAAAGGCAATCGTAGAAAAATAACAATTATTGACAGTAGTCCAGAACAAGCAAGAGCAAGTACTGCCAAGAATATCCATTGCCTGCAAAGTGAAGCGTTATTTTGTATGTTGAGCATTTATTTTTAGGTACTATAGCATAAGACAATGTACATTTTTCAAATTGATATGCATAGTTTAAATGAATGACATTACAACAATATCTTTCATCGTGAAAATGCTGCGTACATTTCCATTTCATATTATGGTAATATTACTGACAGCGTTAGTCTGAGCTATAGATATTTCTTTTAGTCCATACTTGATAAAAGTTATTACAGTAAGAGAATCTTTACATAATGGTATGACATTACGTTAATGCTTTTGATCCACAATTAAGAACATTTTCGTTGTGATTTACGTTTCTAGTATGTATATTAATGAATCTTGTTTTCACTAAATAATGAAAATAATAATTGTCATGATAATGTTATTGTATAGTTACTATACAATGGCAAGCGAACGAATAAGTTTAGTAGATAAAAAATTATCTCAAGGATATGTAGCTCCAATACTTACAGAAAATAGCGTTATTTTACCAGACAAGCACGGTACCTTATATTCCTTTGATATCGATAACCCAAGAGTTATAAATTGGAAATTATACCTCTCAAGTAGGAAAAAAATTGGTAATATGAGTTTATCGAGCTACAAAGAAAATGTTTTCTTTGTAGTGGATAACATTCTACACACAATAGATGCGAAAACAGGGGAGATTCAATGGGAAAAAGAATTAAGAGCTCCGGCAAGAGGGAAAGCAATAGTAATAAACAATAAGTTGGTAGCATTGACTATTGATAACTATCTAAATGTATTTGATATAAAAGATGGCAGACCCATTTGGGCTTATCAAAATGGTATAAATGAGGTTCGAGGTTTATATTCCATCTCACCAGCAGTCTCTAATGATAAAATAATGGCACCATTTTCAAATGGAGAGTTAATAGCTTTTAATGAAGAAGGTAAAAAACTATGGAGCCAAAAATTAGCTACAAATCTTTTAGACACACAGCTTACAGATGTAACTACTACACCTAGAGTACACGATAATATCTTAATAGCTACGAGCAACTCTTATATTTATAGCATTGACGTAAACTCAGGAAATATTTTATGGTCAAGGCCACTACAAGTAAAAAGTATATCAAACATTGAGTCATATTATAGCCCTCTTATTCCTGCAGAGAAACAAAAAGAAGGCGGAAGAATTTTCATGGTGACTAAAGATAATAAGGTAATTGGCATCGACATACAAAGTGGAAAAACAGTTTGGACATCTGATTTTATAGAGAATGTGCAATTGTTTGTTCCAATTATGTATGCCCATACGCTTTGGGTAACAAGTAATAAAGGTTCAATATTTGCTTTTCCTGGATCTGAAAGTACAGGAAGGGTAATTAAAATACCCGGTAATGTGTTTCATGCTCCAGTATTTACCCATGGTAAGATGTATATAACGACTGAAGGAAATGGTGTTTATTCTTTAGAAAATAGGTTTGTTTTTTATGACTGATTATGATTTGATTATTATAGGTGGTGGTCCAGGTGGTTACAAATGCGCTATTGCTGCTGCAAAACTTGGACTCAAAGTTGCTTGTATAGACAAAAATAGCATTTTTGGTGGCACGTGTTTGCGAGTTGGGTGTATACCATCAAAAGCATTACTCCATTCCTCTTATCAGTATGCTAGCGCGAAAAATAATCTATCAAAACTTGGCATAAAAGTTAAGGATGTAAGTCTCGATTTGAGAGAAATGATAGGCTATAAAGACGCTAGAGTTCAGGAGCTTGGAAAAGGCATAGAATATCTGTTTAACCTTTACAAAATTACTAAGATCAATGGACTTGGAAAAATTACTTCTTTTGATCAAGGCAATCTTGAAGTTTCAGTTGAAGGTAAGGTACTGAAGGCAAAAAATATAGTAATTGCAACTGGTTCTGATGTTAGTTCTCTACCAGGAATTGATATTGATGAGAAAAATATCATTTCATCAACTGGTGCATTGTCTTTAACTGAAGTACCAAAAAAACTTGTTGTAATTGGAGCTGGGGCAATAGGGCTTGAAATGTCTTCTGTATGGAGGAGGCTAGGGTCTGAAGTCACTGTAGTAGAATTTTTTGACAGAATCGCTGCAGCAATGGATGGAGAATTAAGTAAGTCTCTACTTTCTAGTCTACAAAAACAAGGAATAAAATTTTTACTTAGAACTAAAGTTGAGGGAATAAAACAAAGTAGTAACTCTTTGAGTGTGAAAGTTTGCTCTGTAAAAGATAATCAAACAAACACTATAGAGGCGGATAAGGTATTGGTGGCAGCAGGGCGCAAACCATGCTCTGAGGGTCTTGAAAAAATAGAAAAAGACAGTCGTGGCTTTATTAAAGTCAACAATAGTTATGAAACCAACGTAAAAGGAATATTTGCTATTGGTGATGTGATTGGTGGAGCAATGCTTGCTCACAAAGCTGAGGAAGAAGGGGTGGCAGTTGCAGAGATACTAGCAAGGCAATTGCCTCACGTTGATTATGAAATCATACCGTCAGTCATTTACACCCACCCTGCAGTTTCTTCAATCGGTAAAACTGAAGAAGAACTAAAAAGTGCTGGTCGAAAGTATAAAGTTGGTAAATGTCAATTTGCTGCAAACGGTAGAGCAAAAGTCACTGACGATGCTGAGGGATTCGTGAAAGTTCTGACTTGTAGCAAAGCAGATACAATACTCGGTGTACATATCATAGGAGCATACGCTGATACGCTAATCAATGAAGCAGCGGTTGCAATGGCATATGGTGCAGCAGCAGAGGATATATACAGAATTTGTCACTCTCATCCTGATATAAATGAAGCCTTTAGGGATGCGTGCATCGATGCTTTCTTTAAAAAGTAACTGTGGACCTCGGTTCAATCATTGAAAAATGGTATGATTGGCTAAAGTACAACAGGTCTTACTCACCAAACACTTTGGAGTCATACATGAGGGACCTCAAGGATCTTATAAGTTTCCTAAATACTCACATTGGTGAAGAAGTAAATGTTGGCTCTTTAGAAAAATTAAGCATACCTGAACTGAGAAGTTGGTTTACCTCTCGTTATGCAAGAGGTGTAAATGCGAGATCTAACACTCGCGCATTGTCAGTAATCAGAAATTTTTTCAAATATATAAAAAACAATTATGAAATAAATAATGAAGCGGTATTTTCTTTATCAAGGCCAATTCAGAGAAGAACTCTACCTAAAGCACTTTCAATATCTAACATAGAAACTCTATTGAAAGAAATGAAATTGCCTGATCTAGGCGAGCCTTGGGTGGTAAAAAGAGAAATTGCAATTGTCGTTCTGCTATATGGTACGGGCTTAAGAATCACTGAAGCACTGAATCTTAAGGTTAGTGATATTAGCAATGAAAGTTTAATAGTAACAGGTAAGGGAGATAAACAAAGGCAGGTATTTATTCTTCCAGTAGTAAAAAAGTGTATACAAAAATATATAAAAGCTTGTCCCCACTTTGACGAAGCGGGACATCTTTTTGTCGGGGTAAGAGGAAAAAAATTGGGAAGAACTTATGTTGCTAATCGTTTGCAAAAAATAAGAAGATTTTTAAACTTACCAGAAATTTTATCTCCACATGCATTTCGCCATAGTTTTGCTACTCATTTGCTTCAGGAAGATATTGACATAAGATCAATACAACAGCTGCTTGGCCACTCAAGCCTTGAAACTACTCAAGTTTACACTCACCTAAATTATCAAGATGTCTTCAATATGTATAAAAACTTTCAGAAGAGTTTGAATAAAAAATCGAAATCTTAACTTCGTCTTAAATCGATAATATTGCCGAACTGAGTGCTTGCAACATCATTCAGTACTGTACTTGCTTTATATAAGCAATAGTGACCAGCAGAGAAGAAAGCAAAAACGTTTTGCAAAAGGTTATGAATGAAAGAGAATAGACAGCAGAATTTAAATTAGAAGCTATGTAAAGAAACAAGTCAAGCAAATAGCAAAAGAGCTAGGCTCTGTGTACAAAATGTTAGCAGGTCAAATTAATTGAGGACGGGGATTTGCGACTAAAGTTCATGCACTTGTTGACGTACTGGGAAACCCATTCAAATTTATTTTGACCTCAGGCTAGAGGAACAAAATTACTCAGTTGACTAAAAATGTCTCTAGCTACACTATATGGCTTCTTTAAAATTTTGTTTACAGAGCCTAGAAAGAAAGCTGAGGAAAAGTAGAGGTTACCTTTACATATGAACTACATCTCAACCTGATATTGTCGTTCCTAATATGTTGGATTTCTTGCATAACTCGAATTCAAAAGTTGATGTCATTCCAGCGCGTGACACTGGAATCCAGATATTGGGTTCCAGCTGGGATGACACCTGTTTATGCAAGAAATCTATTGAAAATTGAGTTAAACTAAAAATTCAGTTTGACACACTTTTGTTAAACATTTTTGGGACGTTAAAATAAACAGATAAATAATTTTCTCTTAAGCTACTTCAACACTTTCATCATGGGTTAAAAGCAACTCCACAAGCTCTTGATTATCAGTTACATAATCCAATGCTGTCTTTCCCTCATTATTTTTAGCGTTAACGTCAGCACCTTGTTCTACAAAATATCTTACCACATCAACTTTTTCCCTGATAGCAGCCCAATGCAATGGAGTATCACCATATCCGTTTTTGATATTAATATCAATTCCTTTATCAATCAGGTACTTTATTGCATCTAGTTTTGCAAACCTGATAGCCTCATGTAACATAGTTTTGCCATTGCTGTACTTAGCACTAACATCAATACCCATACCTTTTTCTTTTATAAGGTATTCTGCTATATCAAAACTTTCACTTTCAACAGCCCAGTACAACACAGTCCAGCCATAATTATCTTTAATACCAACACTAGCACCCTTATTTACAAGATATTTTACCATGTCTAACTCTCCACTCTTAGCAGCCCAGTACAATGGCGTTTGGTAAAAACAGTCCCTAGCGTCAATATTAGCACCTTCATTGATCAGGTGTTTTGCTATGTCCAATTCCCCATTCCCAGCAGCTAAATGCAATGGAGCAATATCACAACCATTTTTAGCATTAACGATACCACTAAGCTTATTTTGATGTTTTCTCTTTATATATGCTAATAAGTTTTTAATAGCTTTATAATCACCATTTTCAACAAGCAAATGTAAATTAGTATCTTTGTAAAAATCATCAATCAACTTACCATGTTTACTCGCATATCCCCAAATAAATGCAACATGAATTTTATTATCTTTTGCTACATCACCAATGTTCACCAAATTTAGAGCTTTCCTAAGAACTTCTTCCTCTCTACCTTTCTCTTGCAATTTTAATCTTGTTACTTCCTGTACTAACCTATGGACATTTAATACACTTTGGTTTTGTTCACCGCCCACCATGGAATATCTCACAAGTAAACGGATGGCTAGCTTTAACTGCTTTTTCTTATAATCACTTACCGAATTTAAGAATATTTCTCTAGCGATTTTATCAGGTGCAAAATAAGCCAAAACATCTAAAATCTCTGAAGCTAATGGTCCATATTGTTCATCACTTCTTACTTTATCCATCGTAACTTCCCAAGCTGTAAAAGTTGTTTTAGTATAGTTATTATCAATTCCTTGAAATATTTTAGACTTAAGCAACTTCTTAGCTTTCTTTTCATACTCTTTTAGGTAATCACTAATTTTAAACTTCTCTATTATTCTCTGATCTTCGATATATGATATTGCTTGTTGTATAGCTAAAGGAAAGCATTGCAACCTTCTTACCAAATTTTCTATCTCCCGATCTTGCGATTTATCTTTTTTTAGTATATTAAATCCTTTTTTAACAAACTCTATAGCGTCTCTTTGTTCCAATTCTCCTAGCTTTATAACGTCTATTCCCTTTTCCAGTTCCTGATCATGCGAGGTAATCAAAATATGAGGCTTGTTAAGATCAGGAGATAAAGAAAATGGCAAAAATTTACTTATCTTTTTGTACTCTTGAACGTTATCGAAAATGAACAGGCTCCTCCTTCTTGCGAAGAAAGCATATACTTCTCTAACAATAGTTTCTATCGTTTTGTCGTTTCCATACTTATCTTTAGGGGAAATACCTAATCTATTTCTAGCTAACCTTAAGAAAGAATCTTTCATAGCTTCAAAGTTTTCAGCGTCTATCCATATAACATTGTCGTCATAATATCTTCTATATTTACAAGCATATTTTCTAGCTAACTGGCTTTTTCCCATCCCCCCAGGACCACTAATAGACGTTATGTATGAAATTACAGCACCTTTGGGATTGCGTTGTAGCGAATCATGTAGCATTCCCAATTCCTCATCTCTTCCTGTAAATAGTCTGACTGGACCTCTTACATCAAACCATACCGCTCCTAAAATTTCCTCTCTTATTTTTTCAAAAAACTCATTTATTTCTTCATGTGATAGAAACTTTCCCTCTCTTGCTTTCATCCAATCCAGAACTTCTACCAGAAAGCGACCATAAACGTTCTTTTTATCGATATTATTAAATTCTTTGCCTAACTCATTCTCAATGATTTCCGCTAGTTTTATCTCGTTAGGTTGATTTACTGCAAATACTAATTTATCAAAAAATTCCCTTATATTCTCTTCTAACTTGCCTTCATTTGTCATTCGCTCAAACTCACGTTGCCATACCTGATTTCTTTCCAATTTTCTTTTTGAGTTTTGATCTGATTTACCTTGAAGTTCTTTTATCTCCTTTTCCAATTCTTCTATTGCTTCTTTTACAGCACTCTTAAATGCCGGTTGCACTATTGAAATCATGTTATCGTGAGTACAAGAGAACTTGTATCTCGTACCGCCGTATTTAAAAAAAATATCACTAGTGCTTATTACTTCAACTGCAATTTCTATTCCTTTGTTTGGTCCCGAAGTTTTTGCTTTCAACTTTTTTATTGTATTTTGTGTTGTACTTTGAGCTAGATCGAAACCGATATTAGTACAGATAGTAAAGTCCTTTAGGTCACCATCTGCAAAATCTGGATTAATTTTAATCTTTAGATAGGAAACAAAATATTTTGGAACGCTAAATTCACCACTTTTATTTTTTGAAAGCAATTTACCTACACCGATTTTTTCGCATTCATTTTGCTTGTGTTTGTTTTGTATAAACCTATGTACTATTTTTTCATTTTTCCTATCCTGAAAAACAATATCATCAAAACCCGTAGCTGATTCCATTTCTGTAGCTAAACGGAAAGAATATCCAACATCTACTGCACGTTTGAGAAGCAGCATTACCCACTTTAGTTGGTAGATATCACCATGAAGAGACCGCTTTCTTCCCCAAGCAGGATAAGTTTCAGGCATCCTCAACCTCACATAATTTTAAAAACAGTACCAACAAATGGTAAAAAAGTTATATGTCATGATATACAGATATCGTAACAAAGACCTTGGAATATCTACGAGATGTGCTGTTATGTAAATAAAAAAATGTGACTAATTACTTAATCTCTCACTCAAAATTGAATTCACCACATCAGGGCTGGCTTTTCCCTTAGTGGATTTCATAACTTCGCCAACAAAGAATCCGTATAATCTTGTTTTACCGCTTTTATATTCTTGAACTTTATCTTGGTTGTTATTGACGATTGTGTCGATAATTTCCGATATTTGATCTCTATCGGTTATTTGCTTGAGGTCCTGTTCTTCTATAATCAAAGACGCAGGTTTGCCAGTTTCAAACATAATATCAAAAACTTGTTTGCCAAGTTTAGCAGAGATCGTTCCATCGACGATAAAGTCGAGGAGCTCGGACAAAGCATCTGCTTTAATTGGGGAGCTAACAATATCAATATTTGCTTTGTTTAAACGACCGAAAAGCTCTACGGTTAACCAGGTAACTGCAATCTTTGAATCATGCTTTTTTGCTAATTTTTCAAAATAATCGGCAATTTCTTTATCAGAAGTGATAACGTCTGCATCATATTCATTGATACCTAATTCCTCTATGTATCGAAGTTTTTTTTGATCTGGCAACTCGGGTAAAGATGATTTAATAGAATCAATTTTGTCTTGGCTTATTTCAACAGGTAGCAAATCAGGTTCAGGGAAATATCTATAGTCACTTGAATCTTCTTTGCTTCTCATCACTTTTGTTTTTCCTAAAGTGACATCAAACAATAAGGTATCTTGACTTATTTCTCCTCCGCTTTCCAAAATTTTGATCTGCCTTTGTGCTTCATAATCTATAGCTTGTACAATATAACGTATTGAATTTAAGTTTTTTATTTCACAACGAGTGCCAAATGTGCTACTACCCTTTGGGCGAACAGAAACATTTGCATCACAGCGAAGTGACCCCTTTTCCATATCACCATCACATGAACCGATGTAACGCAAAATCTGCCTCAATTTTTTCATGAATTCTGCAGCTTCTGCAGATGAACGAAGATCTGGCTCTGAAACAATTTCCATTAAAGCAACACCTGCACGATTTAAATCTACGTAAGTTTTGCTTTCTTCATGAATACTCTTTCCTGCATCTTGCTCTAAGTGAATTCTTGCGATTCTTATTTCTTTTTCATTATTATTGATAAACACTTTACCATTTTTAACTATTGGCTCAAATAACTGGGTTATTTGGTAACCTTGTGGTAAATCGGGATAAAAATAATTTTTACGATCAAAGTAAGAGCATTTATTAATTTCTGCAGAAAGTGCAAGACCGGTACATATTGCTTGCTCTATGCAGAAATAATTTAATATTGGCAATGTACCTGGCATTGCTGCATCAACTAGAGAAACTTGAGTATTGTGCTCAGTGCCAAATTCCGTTAGTGAACTAGAAAATAGCTTTGTCTTAGAAGAAACCTGAGCGTGTACCTCAAGTCCAATTACTGTCTCCCAGTTTTCTTTTGTCATGTATTTTATTCAATTAATAACTTTATATTCTGCAAACTAGCACAAAAAGTCAAATAAAACTCATTTAACCTATGATCCAAGAGCGGTGTATATCAATAATATAAGAGTTACTACAGTTTCTATTGACTAGGCTGTTATATAATAAAGTTAAGTGCTGCCAAAAAATATCTATAGTAGGCCAAAACATAATTTTGATGGCAACTGATTAGCTAACAAATTTATAAACATCAGTATATAGTTTATCAATGCCTGGCTCTTTACTATTTTTAGCAAAATCTTCTGACTTTTTTACTAAATCTCGTATTTCCTTATCAATAGCTTTGCATTCTTCATCAGAAGCGATTTTATTGTCTGTTATATACTGCTTTAAGGTGCTTATAGGATCATGATTTTGCTTCATATCTTCAACTTCTTCTTTTGAGCGATAAGTAGCAGGATCTGACATTGAATGTCCACGATATCGATATGTCTTCATTTCAAGCAAGATAGGTCCTTTTCCCCCACGTACGTGCTCAGCTATTTCACTTGTTACCTCATAGACAGAGAAAAAATCCATTCCATCAACTTGTTTTCCAGGAATACCAAAACTCTCTCCTCTTTTATATAGTTCAGTTACTAAAGTTGATCTTTGCACAGAAGTTCCCATTGCGTATTCGTTATTTTCTATGATATAAACCACAGGTAACTTCCACAAAGATGCCATATTAAATGATTCATATACTTGTCCTTGATTTGCAGCACCGTCACCAAAATATGTGAATACAACGTTATCTTTTTTCTTGTATTTATTAGCAAATGCTATTCCTGTACCAATTGGGACTTGTGCACCTACTATTCCATGTCCACCAAAGAAATTTTTTTCAACATCAAATATGTGCATGGAGCCACCTTTACCTTTTGAACACCCTGTTTCTTTGCCGTTTAGTTCTGCCATCACAACATTTGGATCAGAATTACATGCAAGCATTAAGCCATGGTCTCTATAGCTTGTGATAAAAGCATCACCAGGTTTTGATGCAGCTTGAGTCCCAACTGCAACTGCTTCTTGCCCTATTGATAAGTGACAGAATCCGCCTATTAATCCCATTCCGTATAATTGTCCTGCTTTTTCCTCAAATCTGCGTATTAGAAGCATTTTTCTGTAGAACCCAATCACTTGCTCTTTAGTGAAATTTCCTGCTTTCATATTGACTTTCTTTTATTAAACTGAGATCATACCAGAAATCTTTAACATTTTATAATACTATCTATATGGACTACTATCACTGGCTTGAAGCTTTTCACGTTATCTCTGTAATTATGTGGGTGGCAGGTATGCTCTATTTGCCAAGGCTTTATGTTTACCATGCATCTGTAAAACCAGGGTCAGAAAATGACAGCTTACTTCAAATAATGGAGAAGAGACTCCTTAGATATATCATAAACCCTGCAATGCTTTTCTCCCTTAGTTTTGGAATTATGCTAATGATTATTAGGGAAGCATATCGCGAAGGGTGGTTTCATGTAAAAGCGCTAGCATTATTCTTAATGTTTGCTATTCATGTCCTACTTGCAAAGCATAGGAAAAATTTTGCAGTGGGCTTGAATAAGAAAACTCACGTTTATTTTCGTGTTTTAAACGAAGCAGTAACAGTGTTAATAATAATTATAGTTATTATGGTTATTGTAAAACCTTTTTGATTTTCTAGCCTAATGATGAACCATTGAATGGAGTATAAGAATTGTTACTAAATAGTTTATTCTGATGTTCCGTAGTCTAAGTAAAGTACTTAAGGTATAGATTCTTTGTTTTTGTGTGTTATCCTGGTTAACAAGAATTCGCAGTAGTATTATAATGAGTAAGTTAAAAAAGCTTAGTGCTGGACTTTCTTTGACAGGCCTAATTGGTAGTGATGATATAGATATGCAAAGGGCAGGAAATAGAAAGAAGAAATATCAATTTTTGGATAAGACGTTCGCATGGATTGATGCGATGATAAATTTTATTTTTAAACGTGAGAGTAATAACGTAAATGAAGTCCTAAAAGTCACATGGGGACCACTATTTTTTGGTTTAGTGGTGATATTCATCTTTTTTGGAATAGGTGGTATTTGGTCAGCTATAGCTCCAATTGACGGAGCAGTGCATGCAAGTGGAGAAGTTATTGTCTCTTCAAATAGAAAAATAGTGCAACACTTGGGTGGGGGAATAATAAGCAAAATTTTAGTAAAAGAAGGTCAAGCAGTTAAAAAAGATGAGCCTTTAGTTTTATTAAGTGATGTTAACGAAAAGGCAAATTTGAGTATAATTAAAGAAAAACTCTTATCACTTTTGGCAACTGAAGCAAGACTTATTGCAATTAGGGGAGACTTAGATACGCTAGAATTTTCTGATGAGGTTAAAAGATTATCTAACGATGAACTTGTAAATAAAGCGATAAAGAATCAGGTAAAGTTGTTCAACTCTCAGAGAAAGAGTATATTAGGAAAAACTGACATACTGCAACAACGTATAAAGCAGTTAAATGATGAATTAGCAGGGCTAAATTTTCAACTAAATGCAGCCCATAAGCAATATGACTTGATAACTGAGGAGTTAGAAACAAAAAGACAATTACTTGATAGTGGCCATATAAGCAAACCACACATTTTAGCTTTAGAAAAACAGTTTGCTGAAATTGAGGGTAGAGTTGGACATTACCGTTCTGCAATATCTCAAGTACAGCAAAAGATTGGAGAAAATGAGTTAGAGATTATAAATGTGAAGAATGATGCTCAAGAAAGAGCAAATGCTGAGCTTAAGGAAGTTAATACATCTATTGCAGACTTAAAAGAGAGGCTGATGGTTGCTGAAGATTCGTTAGCACGTACAATAATTAAATCACCTCAAGATGGTATAGTTACAGATATAAGATACCACACTGAAGGTGGTGTTATACAATCTGGAGTCCCAATCCTGAGTATAGTACCATCAGATGATGATCTAATAATAGATGCTAAAGTTCTAACCAGAAACATAGAAGAGATACTGTCAGCAAAAAAGAAAGATAGCAATATAGTCTCTATCGACGGACTAGAAGGGCTGAAAGTTAAAGTAAGGCTGAGCGCTTATAGTGCACGTCGCTTAAGTTTAATTAACGGTATAGTAAACCATATTTCCCCTGATGCTCTTGATGATCCAAGGATGGGGCGTTATTATTCAGTGCGAGTGGTGATACCAAAATCAGAACTTGCTCAATTTAAAAACGTATACCTATATCCTGGTATGCCAGTAGAAGTATATATAGTTACTCAATCTCGCACTCTTTTATCGTTCTTGTTTACACCTATAATTGCAACATTCGATAGATCTTTCATAGAGAGATAATTTATTTGGCTTTTCTAGAAAATTTGTTTACAGAGTTTGATATGCAAAAAAATTTACACACAAGTAGTGTATTATTTTATAATTATTTTCTATAATATGTAAATCTTTGATTTAAGATGCAAATGCTAACGTAAACATTAAAGGTTAATTAGTAAACTCAGCTGTATAATAGAATTAAAGGAATTAGTAAGATTTTTACCTCAATGAATTATAAATAGGCAAACTTACTTAAAGTTTAATAGTGTCTGTTACTGCTTTTAGGTGTGAGGCTAGAGGGTTATTAGCAATAACAGACACTATTAAACTTATTATAGAACTTCCTTAAAGTAAATACTTAACTTAAAATATTATAATATTTTAACTTAAAATAGATTCATGTAAATGCTTTTTCCTCAAGTTAGTATCGTATTATTATATTTATTAAATGCTAAAAAAACATTAATCATCATTTACTTTTGATTCAATATTTAGCAAAACACTTGTGTAAATTCTATAATCTCTGTTTGCATAGTAAGTGTATATATATTATTATACAGTTAGTTTTACAGCAAAAAATATGGTGAAGTTACTTGCATTATTGATAATGTTTTACTCAAATATATCAATTGCTTCTGCTCCTACTTCTTGGCAATTTGGATTTCCTGCGCCTGCAACTGAGATAATGGAGGTTGTAGTTAAGTCACATTCGTTTGTGATGAGTGTAATGATTGCAATTATGCTTTTTGTATGGGCCCTGCTTGCTTATGTAGTATTTCGCTTTCGTAAGGGCAAAGTGAAAAATGTCAGTAAAATAACTCATAATATCTTTGTAGAAATTATCTGGTTTGTTATACCAACGATTATTGTTGGGGTATTGGCTTTTAAAAATGCTGAATTAATTAAACTACAGGAGAAAGTGCCAAAAGCTGACATAACACTAAAAGTTATTGGTCATCAATGGTATTGGAGTTACAAGTACCCAGAATATCAAGGTATTTCATTTGACAGCTATATAAAAGGAAAAGAAGACCTTACCGAAAGAGATTTAAAACTATTCTCTGTTGATAATAACGTTATTTTACCTATCAATACTAATATTCGTTTACAAGTGACAGCAGGAGATGTAATACATAGCTGGGGAATACCTGCTTTTGGTATAAAAATTGATGCAATACCAGGTAGGCTGAATGAAGCATGGTTTAACGTTACAAAGCCCGGTATTTATTATGGGCAATGTTATGAACTATGTGGTCAAGGTCATGGATTTATGCCAATTGTTGTTGAAGCAGTGAGTAAAGAAGATTTTAATAAGTGGATTGAAGATAAAAAATTAGTAAGTTAAGTTTGGAGTATAGATATGAGTGATGTACCAAAAGGTATAAGACGTTGGCTGTTTTCTACTAATCACAAAGATATAGGGACACTATACATTATTTTTTCCATATTAGCTGGAATTATTGGTGGATTATTATCGGTAATTATTCGTACTCAGCTAATGCACATTAATATACTTAACAATAATTACCAGCTATATAACGTAATGATTACAGGGCATGCGGTAATAATGGTGTTTTTTATGATAATGCCAGCCTTAATGGGAGGATTTGGTAATTGGTTCGTACCTCTCATGATTGGTGCACCAGATATGGCATTTCCTCGTATGAATAATTTAAGTTTTTGGTTGTTAGTTTCATCTTTTATTTTGCTTATCCTCTCGGTATTTGCTGGCGAAGGTCCTGGAACAGGATGGACTTTATACCCACCTCTATCGCAAATCATGTCTCACCCAAGTGCAGGAGTTGATCTTGCTATACTTGCACTTCATGTTGCTGGTATGTCATCAATTGTTGGGGCGATCAACTTTATAGTTACCATATTCAATATGCGTGCAAAAGGTATGTCACTAACTAAGATACCACTATTTGTTTGGTCTATTTTACTCACGTCATTTATGTTAATTGTTGCCTTACCGGTACTTGCTGGTGCTATAACTATGCTGCTCACTGATCGTAATATAGGTACCTCCTTTTTTGATCCTGCTGGTGGTGGTGATCCTGTGTTATTTCAACATCTGTTTTGGTTTTTTGGTCATCCAGAAGTTTACATAATTATTTTTCCTGCATTTGGTATCATCAGTCAGATTGTGTCAACTTTTTCTCATAGGCCAGTATTTGGTTATATGGGAATGGTTTATGCCATGATAGGAATAGCAACGTTTGGCTTCATGGTTTGGGCTCACCATATGTTTACTGTTGGGCTTAGCGAGGATGCTGCTATATTTTTTAGCACTAGCACAATTTTCATTGGTGTTATAACTGGTGTAAAAGTCTTTAGTTGGATTGCAACTATGTGGGGTGGAGCGATTGAATTGAAGACACCAATGCTGTTTGCATTAGGTTTTATTTTCATGTTTGTTGGAGGTGGTATAACCGGAATAATTCTTTCTCACGGTGGAATAGATAAGCTTTTGCACGATACCTATTATGTCGTTGCTCACTTTCACTATGTCATGTCGCTTGCTGCATTATTTGGAGCTTTCGCCGGTTTTTATTATTGGATAGGCAAAATGTCAGGTAAGCAATATAACGAGTGTTTAGGAAAGATACACTTTTGGCTCACTTTTATTAGCACCAATGTCACTTTCTTACCCCAGCATTTCCTGGGATTAGCAGGTATGCCAAGGCGTATACCTGATTATCCCGACGCGTTTATCCCTTGGAATTATATATCCTCAATTGGCTCATATATGTCCTTTGTTTCAGTTATGTTTTTTGTATTTATAGTTATACATCTCTTTAAGTGGGGCAAAAAAAATGGAGATAATCCTTGGGGGGGTGATACCTTAGAGTGGACGGTATCTTCACCACCACCTTTTCATACTTTCGAAAAGCCACCAGTGGTAAAATAAAGTGTATATAAGTGCTTTGTTAAACGTTGAATCGACAATATTGGACTTTTGGCATTTGCTGAAGCCAAGGATAATGTACCTTGTAGTGTTTACTGCAATTGCTGGAATGGTTGCTGCACCAGGTAGCATTCATCCTTTCCTTGCACTAATATCTCTTATGTGCATTGCTCTTGGTTCAGGATCTGCAGGTGCAATAAATATGTGGTATGACAGAGATATAGACTTGGTTATGGAGAGGACAAAAAATCGTCCTATACCTTCAGGTAGAGTTTTTGCAGAAAGCGCGCTTGAGTTTGGCATAACTATTGGAATATTGTCAGTATTTATCATGGCAATAGCAGTAAATTATATTTCTGCTGCTTTACTTGCAGTTAGCATATTATTTTACGTTTTCGTATATACAATTTGGCTAAAAAGGCGTACTCCGCAGAATATCGTTATCGGTGGTGCAGCAGGTGCTTTTCCTCCAATGATTGGCTGGGCGGTTGTAACTGACTCTGTAAGTTGGGAAAGTTTTATTCTATTTTTAATAATTTTTATGTGGACTCCACCACATTTTTGGGCTCTATCTTTAAATAGATCTGAGGACTATGTAAAAGCATCGATACCAATGTTTAATGTTATCCATGGACCGAAAAAGACAAGAAAACATATATTAATTTATAGTATATTGTTGGTATTAACTAGCTTACTCCCAGCACTATTTTTGAAAAAGTCATTATTCTACCTCAGTATGGCAATTATTGAAGGTTGCGTTTTTATTTGGTTTGCCATATCAGTTATAAGGCTTAAGAATCATAGCTCGCAGAAAAAAATGTTTTCTTACTCAATTTCTTATCTATTTTCTCTATTTGCTAGTATTATTTTTTGTTCTATTGACTTATTTTAACTATGAAAGAACATAAAAACTATCTTTTACTTTCTCTTCTAATAATGCTCGTTGTAGCACTTTTTTTTATTTCCATAATAAAATTTAAAGGTGCGGCTTAAATTGCCTCTATATCTATAAAAATTGTGATTTTATAGAAGCAACGATATACTTTATTAATTCACTACAGTTAAAGATGAAGAAAAAGGAAGTGACAATATACACAGATGGAGCATGCTCTGGTAACCCAGGGACAGGAGGGTGGGCAGCAATCATATTATTTCAAAATCATAGAAAGAACATCTGTGGTAGAGAAGAAAATACTACAAATAATAAAATGGAGTTAACAGCAGTGATCAATGGACTGAAGGTATTAAAATTTCCTTGTAATATCAGTTTGTATACGGATAGCCTCTATATTAAATACGGTATAACAGAATGGATAAATAAGTGGAAAATGAACGGCTGGAAGACAAGTAATAAGAAGTCAGTAAAAAATATAGAATTATGGAAAGAATTAGATAATGCTGCTTTGCAACACGAAATTAATTGGAATTGGGTGAAAGCGCATAATGGTGACAAATACAATGAGGAAGCTGATATTCTAGCAAGAAAAGCAATAATCAATGCTTAAAAAAATTACTATATCATTTTCTATAATTTTATTATTTATATCCTGCTTCTTTATCTTTTTTAAAGGTGAGGGACCTCTAGAAATCAATATTAGTTATATTAATTTTTATATAAAGAAAAAAATATTAAAGATATTTACCAATTCGGATGTCAGCATGGAGAGTACTTCGGTTATTTGGCATCAAGATGGCAAGCTAGTCATTACAGATTTAAAAATAACAAATCCTGATTTTACAATAGAAGTTCCTGAGCTTTTCGTACACTTTAAGTTAAGTTCCAAAAAGTTCTCTCAGGTTTTAGCTGATAATGTACACATATATATCAAGAGGGAGGAGAGCAAAGAGATAACATCTGTAATGACAGAGAAGATGAGTAGTACAAAAAATCTGCTAAAGACAATAAGAAAATTTTTTTTCTACTTCAATGCAGACTCAAGGATTAAAATTACTAACATTGCTATCAATAAAAGCATGGAAGGTGAATTTTTTATTGATAAAGTATATGTAGGGAAGGGGGAAGATTTCAATGTTTTGGATATTCGTGTCCATACAAAAGAAGGTAAAGGGTTTCTAGATGATTTATCCATTACGATAAAAAACCGTAATAATTTACTAAATTTCTATGGAACATTCTATAACCTAAAGTTGGGGCTATTTAACGAATTTTCCACACTAGTTAAAAGTTACAATTTGGACAAAGAAATAGGATTCAAAGGAAACTTTTCAATTAGAATTAATGGAAAGGATGAAGTTGTGGACGGAAACATATACGTGTTAAATACAGAGAGTCACTCAGGTAAAAACTTAGCCTTGACTAATGTAAATTTGACATATAGTGATGAAATCATTAGCATAAAAAACTTTCATTTTAAGTTAAATGATACTTACCTTTCTTTGATTGGTAAAATGAACTTTGGCACAAATCATGCTTTGCTTAGAGTTAATATTAGTAAACTTGTTGCAAAAGATTTATGTACTTATGTACCAGATGGTCTAGTGAACAATGAATTTAGAAAGTGGTATTGTAATAATATTGATGGGAATATTATAAATACAATTATAAGTTTTAACGGTAAAATCGATAGTTTAATAAATGATGATCTGTCAGGTATTGTAATTGTTGCTGATATAGAAAATGGCAGCGTTCAATTTGATGAGGATTTTGAACGAGTAGAGAACTTGAACGGTGAGTTAACCCTCAAGGATAACAATCTCAAAATTATTGTAAATAGCGCTAAGTTCCAGAATTTCAATATTGATGGTGGCGAAATTGAGATGCAATCTCTTAATAAAGAGGATTCTGTTCTCACAATTAATGGTCAGGCTGTAAGTGATGCTTATGGGTTATATGAACCTATAAAATTTAAGCTGGATGATATGATGAAGATTACAAGGGACAGTATAGGTGGAATAGCAAAATCTGTATTCAGTTTTCACATTTTTAATTTAAATGCTGATGATAAAAAAGTAGATTTTTTAGCCAAATTTCATTCTGAAATTGATAATTTTGTCGCGTATAATGGCAGTCTTGGTAAATATGAGATTAAGCTTGATTTCGGCGGAGATTTTATTGATTTAAATGGCAGTGGTATGGTAAATAATACACAGCTGCTATTTGACCTCAAAAGTAGCAATAAAAATGAAAATTTTGCCTGGAGTTTGACTGGAGATTTGCCTGCTCAAATACTTAATTTCGGTGATGGCTATATCAATGCAAATATAGAGTCAGTAATGTATCAAGACAAAACAGGGTATGTTAATGGTAATATAGATTTATCAGAGCTCGAGTTGCGTTCAAGCTACTTAGGGTGGAAAAACCATTTTGAAGATCACAATGAAGTTTTATTTTCTACAAGGCTAAAAGGAGTAGGTAAGTTACTAATAGATAAACTAGATGTTGTAGGAAATGATCTAGACATAAAATTTAGCGGAAGAGTAGAAAATGGAAATCTATATTTAAATTCTAGCAACTTTAAATTACCTGATAATAATTTTAGTATAGAAATTGAATCAGGTAAGGAGAAAAATGCCATAACTATTCACGGTGAGAAAATCAACTTAAGTGATGTGTTAGGTTTACTTGGCAAAGATAGTAATCGATTAAATAACAAAATAGAAGTTACTATGAATGTTGATAATATAATTATGAAAGAAGGAATTATCATAAAAGATGCTAAGCTAAATGTAACTTGTGCTAAAGGTGATTGTAGTGGAAGTCAATTCACAGGACAGTTTTTAGAAGATAACAGTAATATACTAGTAGAACATAGTGAAATAGGGCTTGAAATATATTCGGATAATTCAGGTATGCTTTTGCGTTCTTTAGGTATTGGTAAATCAGTTAAAAATGGCAAATTATCTCTTTATCTATCTTCTAAGAGAGAAAATGGAGAACATTATGGTATGTTATCTATCAGCAATTTCTATATCAAAGATGCTCCACTGCTTACCACTTTATTATCAATGTCTTCACTGCCTGGTATTGTAAATGCTATAAAGAACGAAGGTGTACATTTTTATAAGTGTAATGCACCTTTTTCATATAAAGATGGCACTGTTGAAATTGAAGAATCTTGGCTTGAAGGAGCGGAACTAGGCATTAGCACTAGTGGTACGCTCGATATTAAGGGTTATAAATTCCAGGTTGAAGGACAAGTAATACCGGCATACTCAATTAACAAATCTTTGTTGAAAATCCCTATAATCGGAAAACTTCTGACTGGTGGAAAGAGTAGGGGGATTATTTCAATAGACTACAAAGCAAATGGTGATGATAAAAACAACAACGTATCTGTTAATCCTATCTCTTCGCTAACCCCAAGCTTACTTAAGAGGTTATTAGGAGTATTTGATCGTATTATGACAAAAAGTAATAAAAGCATTTTAAAAGGTAGTTTGAAGAAGAAATTTAGCTCAATATGACCAGAAGAAAAGTTGTTTATTGATGTTTAGTTAGATGGTAAACGTTAGATACAACAAACAGAGGAAGTTAGATAAAATAATTAAGGGAACAAGAATATAAAGGTTTAACTTGAAGTAACCGGATAAAATCTGAGTCACACTTCCAAGTGCTGGTACCCACGAAAGCAATGCAACTGCACAAATCAGTAGGTGCCTTACAATTTTTGGTGTTTTGTCTTCATTCTCTAATTTGTGATGTGATCTTCTGATAAAAATTGTTATTCTACCTAAATACCAGTTAGCTATTCCACCAAGACTGGATCCTAATACTCCAAAAAGTAATATAAGTAGTTGATCGTAGTTTGACCTAAAGCATAACATAGTGTAAAGTACAAAACCTTGATGTATGGGTAAGATAAGCGATGATACTAGGCTATCTATAAACAATAGGAGATAATTTTCCATACCAAGTTGTTGTACCATCTTCGTTGTCAGAAATTGTAACCCCCATTTGTTTCAATTGCTCTCTTATTTTGTCTGCAGTATCATAATCTTTATTTTGTTTTGCTACTTTTCTTAAGTCTATCAACCTTTCTATTTCTTGATGACTCACACCACTTGCAAACCACTCTTGATAACTTGACTCAAGAATACCAATGAACCTTGCGCTTTTAACAAACTTCTTAGTTAATTTGAGCTTCTCATATTCATTACTTGTCTTATTGATTTCTGTAGCCATTTCATGCAATATGGCTACAGCTTCAGGAATGTTTAAATCGTTTTTCAAAGCCTCTATAAAATCTTTAGAGACTTCTGTATCACTTTCCTCAATACATGTACTACGTAATAACCGATAAAACTTGTTTAAAGTTTCTTGCGACTCAGAGATAACATTTTCTGTCCAATCAAGTGGTTTTCTGTAGTGAGTTTTAAGCAGCGCATAACGTATTACTTCACCCTTTATTCCACTATCTAACAAATCCCTTACTTTGACTATATTAAATAAGGATTTGCTCATTTTCTCTTCATTTACCGTAAGAAACCCGTTGTGTACCCAATATTTTGCAAACGTTGACTCAGCAAATGCAGATTTACTCTGTGCAATTTCATTCTCATGATGAGGAAATTGCAAGTCTATACCCCCACCGTGAATGTCAAAATCTTTGCCAAGGTAAGCATATGACATTGCTGAACATTCTATATGCCACCCTGGTCTTCCCTCTCCCCATGGACTATTCCAGTGACTTGAAAGTTTATAGTCAGTTTCGTTTGCAGGTTTCCAAAGTACGAAGTCTCCTGGGTGTTTTTTATTTTCACCAACTTCAACTCTACTACCGTAGTTTAATTCATCAATTTTTTTTCCTGATAAAACGCCGTATTCAGGGTAAGATTCTACACTAAAATATACATGTTTATTGGATTCATAAGCATGACCAGCTTGCAGCAAAGACTCAATTAACTTGATAATGTTATCTATGTTTTCCGTTGCTTTTGGTTCATATGTTGGTTCTGCACAATTTATGCTTTCCATGTCTTCATGAAAAGTTTTAGTGTAATATTTGCTAATGCTTTCTATATTACTATTTTTCTCATTTGCTGCATTGATTATCTTGTCATCGATGTCGGTTATATTACGCACATAAGTAACTTTTCCATAACAAAATTTAAGCAGTCGAAATAATACATCGTAAACAACAATAGAACGTGCATTACCTATATGTGCTGTATCATATACTGTTGGCCCACAAACGTACATTTTTATATGATCTTTATCGATCGGTGTAAAGGGCTCTTTTTTTTTTGTTAAAGTGTTGTAAAGCTTAACCATATACAAAGCTTTTTAGAAAAGAAAATGCTCCAAATATAAGCTGTGGTCCTTTAACTATTACGACAAGAGTAAGTAATAACCCACACAATGATACTAATACTCCCATTATAGAGAGAAATCCATCTTTGCTCATGATACCCAGTGAAATGAGAGTTGTACCAATTGCAGGAATGAAGTTAGTTAAAGGAAGTGGGATTGCTATCGATAATGCACAAAGCAGCATTATAAATGCTAAAATATTTTCACCAGGACCACGAAAAATGAAAGACATTCTTGGTTTCATGAACTTTTCTATTTTTTTTAATGTAGGTGAAGTTTTCTCTACCACGAGAGCTAGTGTTGAACGTTGAAAAGATTTCCTTTCTAGCCAATTAGGCATCCAAGGAGAATCAAACCCAAATAGAAGCTGCAGTGAAAATAAGATTAAAGGTATAGAAAGAATGGTTGTATAGCCAGGTGGAACAGGTATAGGTACTGATAGCGGTAAAGAGAAGATGATTATTAAAATACCAAAACCACGCTCATGTAAAGCTGTTTTAATATCAAATAATGTTACTTTATCATTATCGTTATTATTAGTATCTGCAACCTCTTTTAGAATATCAGAGGCCAATTTTTTATCTTCAGTCAATTTCACACTTTTTTCCACAGTTACCCTTTAATAACAATATAACTTCTAACTAACATAGTTATTGCTATATTTCAATATCGATTATTCATTTCATGCTGTACTTCATTCTTTTATTAAAGTGTTGTAAAGCTTTTAAGTTATAAGGCTTTTAAGAAGAGAAAGTGTTCCGGCTATAAGTTTTGGTCCTTTAACTATTACAATAAGGGTAACCAATAACGCACAGAATGAAACTAACACTCCTAACGTAGATAAAAATCCATCTTTACCCATAATGCCGAGTGAAATAAGAGTTATACCAATTGCAGGAAGGAAGTGAGTAAAAGGTAATGGAAGAGCTATTATTATTGCACAAAGCAACATCATAAAAGCTAGAATCTTTTCACCCGGACCAAGAAAAATAAAAGACATTCTTGGTTTCATGAACTTTTCTATTTTTTTTAATATAGGTGAAGTTTTCTCTACCACGAGAGCTAGTGTTGAACGTTGAAAAGATTTCCTTTCTAGCCAATTAGGCATCCAAGGAGAATCAAACCCAAATAGAAGCTGCAGTGAAAATAAGATTAAAGGTATAGAAAGAATGGTTGTATAGCCAGGTGGAACAGGTATAGGTACTGATAGCGGTAAAGAGAAGATGATTATTAAAATACCAAAACCGCGCTCATGTAAAGCTGTTTTGATGTCGAACAATGTTACTTTATCACTATCGTTGTTATTGGTATCTGCAACCTCTTTTAGAATATCAGAGGCCAATTTTTTATCTTCAGTCAATTTCTCACTTTCTTCCACGATTAACCTTTAATAACATTCTAACTAACATAATTATTACTGTACTTCAATCATACCTCTTCAATTCTTTAGCCTTGTTTAAACAAATGACACGCACTTTAGTGCGTGTCACGAAACATAAGGAAGCTAACGATCTGGTTCATTAGATGATAGTTTCTCTGAATCCTTAAGTTCTTGTTTAAGGTTTTTAATGCCTTTGCCTAAATCACCCATAACTTGTGGTAACCTACCTGCACCAAACAGAACTAAGATTATTATTAAGACTAGAAACAGCTGCCATGGACCTAAACTCATTTGTACCTCCGTTGAAAATATTAACTTTTAGGTATTAAAACTTGACTGAAGCCAAGTGATACATAAATTATATCACTTTTATTAAATTATAAATCAAGAGTTTTTAATTATCTTATAATAGTTTTAGCCTAACATTAAGTTTAGTTTAGCTGTAGAGTAAAAGGAAGCTCACTAAAAAATTTTGCTAACGTATCATCTTTAGGTCTGTGGTATATGTAGCTAGGAACTCCTGATTGAATAATTTTACCATTTTTCATCACGTAAATAAAATCTGCAACTTTCAACGCTTCTTGCGGATCATGAGTTACCATGAGTACAGGAATATTTTTGCTTCTAAAAAGTGACAATATATGGTGCCTTATTCGATATTTGAGCAGTATATCTAAATTAGAAAATGGTTCATCGAGCAAAACAACATCAGGATTTTGCGCCATTACTCTTGCTATTGCAACTAATTGTTGCTGTCCTCCTGATAAAGCATGAGGGTACATGTTTTCATATTTTTCTATATTAAATAGCTTTAAGATTTCCAATGCAGTAAGGTATTTTTCTTTCTTAGAAGTACTGCAAATAGCAAAAGTTATATTTTCTATTACTGTTTTATGAGGAAATAATGCAGAATGCTGAAAAATCAATCCGATATTTCTACGCTCTATAGCAATTGACACTTTGTTACTTGCAACTAATTTATCATTTATAACAATGGTTCCAGATTTTGGATTTTCTATTCCTGCGATTAATTTTAGAATTGTTGACTTGCCACAGCCAGAATGACCTAGTAAACAGGCAACACTTCCTTTCTTCACTTGAATGTTGATGTTGCTTAAAGCAAAGCCATCTTGATTACTATAAAAGTAACTAATATTGTTAACTAGCATTAATCTTTCAATTGGAATCGTATTATTAAATATAACAGTATTACATTCAAGAAATACAGAAATATTTTTTATTATTGTGAATTAATTGTACAGGGTGCCTAGAAAAATGCGAGACTTTTTGCTATAATTTTGCATAAATAGCAGAAGACATGGGACTATAGCTCAGTAGGATAGAGCGTTGGATTCCTAATCCGAAGGCCGTGCGTTCGAATCGCACTAGTCCCACTTAATCTTAATAAAGTAGAAGAAACTAACACAGGTTTACAACACCGTTCTAGGAGTTAGAGTCCCAGTTTCTCAACTTACAGCGTTTGCATGCTTGGGTTTATATGCTCAACCTTATTTTCTTCCATTGCTCTATAACTTGGCAGTGTAGAATTTTTTACATGTAATCCAGTTACTATTACAACTAAAATAGCTAGGACACTGCAAACTAATGCACCAGCTAAAGATGGAACCATCACAGCAGCAGCAACAAACAATCCTGCAATAACAACTCCAACAACATCACTCCTTAATGAGGCGTAAAAACTCTCCTTACTTTTTTTGTATTTAGTTTCTTTTTCATGTGGTGGAGAAAATTGAGCCTCTACAAAGCCGTTAGCTTTCTTATCATTATTTGGTGTGACAGTTGGGTCAGCCCTTGTTGATACAGGCGTTTCATTTTTGTTATTATTACCGTTAGTACTAACTGGAGGCGCTGTTGCTACAGATCTATTACCAATATTTCCATTACTGCTGCAAGGTTTTGCTCTATTTTCTTTTACATTGGGTGTTTCTGGTGTAATAAAGTTTAAAAGTACCTGAGTAATTTCTTCTTGTGTATTATTTTGTGTATTATTCACAGCACACTCTAAAGCTGCTTGTCTGCTTTCAGCATTTACATAACCTAAAAATGCTTTAACTTCTTGAACATTACCTTGGATAATAGCAAGACGCAGAGCGTTAAATTTTTCTTCTTCATTAAATTTACCACTATCCAAGAGTATCTTTATAACATCAGCTTGTTTATTTATTGCAGCTGTACCCAACACAGTTTTGGAAGCAGTATCTTTAAAATCGATTCCGATGTTTAAATTTGTGAGTAACTCAACAATCTTTAGGAATATAATGCGATCGTCGATAATACCAGGTCCTTCTGAACGGACAGCATAATAAAGCAAAGTCCAACCATCTTGGTTTGTTATTTTTATATCTATTTTCTCTTTTTCAAGCTCATTACAAAACTCCTCAGCAGTTATATTAGGGTTGCTAGCTACAATTTTCTTTATCTTGTTGTATGAAGTAGAAAATTGATCATCTTCATTTTTGTTGCTAAGTTCTGCTCTACTCTCCTCCACATCAGGTATGTTTTGCTCCTCTTCTTCCTTCTCATTTACCGCTTCAGCTATTTGTTCTTGCTCAG
This sequence comes from Wolbachia endosymbiont of Oryzaephilus surinamensis, assembly GCF_025617515.1. Lineage (NCBI taxonomy): Bacteria > Pseudomonadati > Pseudomonadota > Alphaproteobacteria > Rickettsiales > Anaplasmataceae > Wolbachia > Wolbachia endosymbiont of Oryzaephilus surinamensis. The sequence goes on from NZ_CP092526.1 coordinate 539,137, forward strand.
GAAGCTTGAATCCGTTTTTAAGGAAAAATTCTTTAATACGTAGGTTGTCATTTTCATCTGCAAGTTTTAGAAGTAAATCTCCTAATGAATGGCCTCCTTCACATTTATCTTGAAAATTAATTTCTTTCCAACTTCCTTCCTTTGTTAGATCTTCAAGACTAGCAATCCCTTTATTATCAAATTTTAAAATTGCAGCTATTTTGCGATAAAACTTCTTAACATCACCATCACTATATGCCATAATTAAACCCATTACTATAATGCTTATGTTATACTAACTTTCCCACAATCAGTCAAGGAATCTTGCAGTATCAAGTGGCATGATATATATTGATTTATGATTCTCGAGTAAATGATAGAAGATTTAGCCTATAAGTTAGTGAAAGTAACCGAAGCTGCAGCACTTGCTGCATATAAATTGGCAGGCCTTGGTAATGAAAAAAAGGCCGATCAGGTTGCAGTTGATGCAATGCGTACGGTGCTAAACTCAATTGAAATAAATGGTACAATTGTGATTGGGGAAGGGGAGAGGGACGAAGCACCGATGCTATATATCGGAGAAAAAGTTGGCACAGGAAGTGGCCCTGAGATTGACATCGCTGTTGATCCACTTGAGGGCACTACGATTTGCGCTCATTATAAACAAGGAGCAATGTCTGTTCTTGCTGCAACAAAAAAAGGTAATTTTTTACATGCACCTGATGTTTATATGGAAAAGATAGCAGTGGGAAAAAATCTCCCAGAGGGTGTAGTCTCACTAAAAAATAGGATTGAGAAGAATCTGGACAATTTAGCCAAGGCAAAAGGATGTAAAGCAAGTGATCTTATAGTAACTGTACTTAAACGTGAAAGACATGATGAATTAATATTGAAAATCAGGAGATTGGGAGTAAAAGTTAAACTAATAGATGATGGTGATGTTGCAGCCGTAGTTTCACTAATAAATGGCAACCACGATATGTATATCGGCATAGGAGGAGCACCAGAGGGAGTGCTTGCAGCTGCAGCACTAAGCTCAATCGGTGGACAGATGGAAGGAAGATTGATATTTGACACCGATCAGTTAAGAGAAAGAGCAAAAATTTTGAATATCACGGACCCAGAAAAAATCTACACCATAAAAGATATGGCAAAGGGTGAATCAGTGTTTATTGCAACTGGAGTAACAAATGGAGAACTTGTGGATGGAGTAAAACTTAATCGAGATATCTGCTTGACCCGTTCATTAATAATATTACCTGGTAAGGTAGTAAAAATACAAACGAAATCAATATCTTGAACATTTATTATATACTAATTATATAATTTTGTAGAAGCTACCTGTAGCTGTCTTGTAAAAAAATGAATTTACATATTAATTTTAGCTTTACAACATTTGGCATTAAGTTATAGTTAAATAGTAATACTAAGAGGTGCTTAATGTTTAGTTCACTAACTAATTTTTTTACGAATACGTCTAAAAAGAAAAGTTCTCAATCTGAAGAAAATAATCATTCTTTCTCTAACAGCACAGAAAGTTTATTAGTCCAATCTACTAAAAAAAATCCTCAACTTGATGATCAAAGTAGAACTGACGCATCTCCTCAAACAAATCTTCAATTTAGTGAGGATGATGTAAAAAACGTGCTCCAAGACTTCGAAAAATTGGATTTTAAGAACAGTAATGAGTGTTTTAACGAAATAGCAGAAGATTATGAAAGGAGGAAAAAAAGTGACCTTTTTAACTACGTAATATTGAATAAGCGAAAATATATAACAGATATATTAGATCAGAGGCTTGCCCACAAAGATCAAGAAAATTTTAGGAAGAAATTTAGTGAATATCTTCTTAAAATAAATGAGAAAATGAATTATGGGAAAGAATTTCAAAATAAACTTCAATTTTTTGAAGATAGGGTAGAAGAAGTATTATCAGATTTTAGAAAATTGAATTTTGGCCTTAAGGATAATTTGTGTAAAGATGATAAGGATAACGTAAATTATAATAAAGGCTGGCCTGCAGATCCATTTGACAAAATAGCGAATTATTATCGATGGAATAAGAACATTTTCCTTTTTAATTATGTAGTATTAAGTAAGCAAAAAGAAATAATAAGTATATTGAATGAAAAGTCTATTCCTGAAGACAAGCGAAAGAATTTTAAAAAGAGGTTGGGTAGATATCTTCTTCGAGTCGAAGAAGGGATGAGTAACGGACAGGAATTTCTCAAAACTGATAGTGCAGTTGCCTTTTTTGATGGATGTTATGTGCCATGCGCATATGCAAAACGTTCTCTTAATCATTATGATCATCTTAGTATTAATATTTCTAAGCCTGGGTGTAGCTTAGAAATCAGCCGTCTTTTCACTGACAAAATTGAAGGGATGGAAAGAAATAAAAATGAGGTAAAGATAGTAGAAATATACAGTAACGATAAAAAAATAGCAACGGTTGAGAAGAATGATAATGGAAAAAGAAATTACTATTTTGCAAAAGATGCAACATGCGATATGAAAATTAGGTGGAGTGCAGAAGATGAGAAAGGTAATTTTGTTAACTGTTTTATTAGTTTAAATGTAAATCCTAGTGAAATTGAGATCTTACTATTACCCACAAATATAAATGGACATAAAAATAAAGTATTACAACATTAAAGTTTGCAAACATTGAGGGTAAAAAATGGCAAACAGGAATAATGAATGGGCTGAAAATGAATTTGGAGATGCTGTACTTGGAGATAAAAGGTTAACTGACCGATTAGTAAATATTGCTGATAGTTTTACAAGTTTACCTGAAAGCTCAATCAATCAGGCGTGTGGAAGTTGGTCAGAAGCAAAAGCAGCATATCGTTTTTTTCAAAATGAGAACGTGAAAGAAGGCGATATTCTAGCTTCACACGTTGCTAAAACAGTTGAAAGAACAAAAGCCCATAAAAAAATTTTTGTGATCCAAGATACAAGTTATATTTCATACACAGACCATGAAAAAACAAGTGGATTGGGAGTTATTACAAGAAAACATAGTCAAGGTATTATAATGCATACAGCTCTAGCTGTTAGTATAGAAGGTTTGGTACTAGGGATACTAGATCAAAAAATTTATTCAAGACCTGAAGAATCTGAAAACATAAAAAAAAAGAACAATGACAGTATCCGCATTGAAGATAAAGAGAGTATAAAATGGTTAGAAACTTTAAGCAACACAAACAACATTATTGATTCAACTCAAACTGAGACTATAACTATATGCGATAGAGAAGCAGATATATATGAGTTTTTTGAGCTTGCATATAATCTTAATTCGGCAGTGTTAGTTAGAGCTTCCAAAGATAGGGCAGTAAATAGAAAATCTCGATATCCTGAAAAAGGTGAGCAGAAGTTATGGGAATTTATTAAATCCTCTCATTGTGCAGGTACGGTAAAAGTTGAAGTTCCTGCAAAAGATAATAAGCCAAAAAGAACAGCACATTTGGAAGTTAGATTCGGAAAGTTTATTATGCATCCATCTAAGAATAGTATTAGGCATAAGACAGAAGAATTACTTAAATTACCACACTATGCAGTTTACGTTGTTGAAAAAGACTTTCCTTCTGAAACAAATCCGCTAGAGTGGATGCTTTTAACAAATCTTCCAGTCAATACCTTTGATGAAGCTGTTGAAAAAGTTAGGTGGTATTGTCTTAGATGGAAAATAGAAATATTACATAAAATTTTAAAATCTGGTCTCAAAGTTGAAGAATGTAGGCTTGGAACAGCAGAAAGGTTGATGCGATATTTAACAGTAATGAGTATTATTGCTTGGAGAATTTTCTTTATTACAACAATTGCAAGAACTGATCCAACATTACCGTGTACTACCTTATTAGCCGAAGAAGAATGGAAAGTTCTATATGTAAAAATACATAGAAAACCATGTTCAAATGCAACTCCTACTATAAAAGAAGCTGTTTCATGGATTGCTCAACTTGGAGGATATTTGGCTAGAAAAAATGATCTAGAACCAGGCCCCATTACTATTTGGAAAGGATGGAGACGTCTCTTTGATCTAGCAGAAGGATGGCGACTTGCTCACGAACTTTATATTTGTGGGTAATAGTAAGAATTGAGATTGGTAAGGCAACTATTAATGGTAAAGATGTTGAACTAGACGAAATTTTGAAATTAGATGAGCAAAACGAAGATGTGCTTATAGAAGGTAAAGCTTTACATGAATTTTTAGAAGAACGTCTGGAGTACGTACTATGTGAGGAGGAGAAGAATATACAACCACAGGGGAAAGAAGTTGTTACAACACCTAGCTCCATTCTCCATGACGTGGAACTAGATGAGATCAGCGAAGAGGAAGCCATAAAGAAAGGCTGGACTCCCGGGTACTTTGGTAGTTAGATGTATACTACACATTAAACCTAAAGTGCATTATATCGCCATCTTGCACGATATAATCTCTGCCTTCGAAGCGAATTTTCCCTGCATCTTTGCAAGCTAATTCGCTTCCATATTTTATATAGTCTGCAAAGCTTATGGTTTCTGCTTTTATAAATCCCTTTTCAAAATCAGTGTGAATTACACCTGCTGCTTTGTCAGCTGTTGATCCTATCTTTATTGGCCATGCACGTGCTTCTTTGGGGCCCACAGTAAAAAAAGTTATCATACTTAGCACTTCATACATAATACGTGCTACTCCATCAAGTCCTGATTCTTGTAAGCCAAATTCTGATAAAAAATTCTGTTTTTCCTCTTCACTATCAAGATTTGCAATATCTGCTTCAAGTTTCGCTGAAATACAATAAAATTTGCTTTTGTTTTCCTCTGCCATTTTTTCCACCCTTTTAGATAGTTCATTACCAGTTATGATATTCGTATCTTCAACATTGCATACATACATAACAGGCTTTGTTGTTAGCAATTGAAGCAACTTCATCTCATCTTCATCGATATTCTCCAAGCTTCTTGCCGGTTTACCTAATTTTAAAGTAGCTAATACCTCTTGCATTAATTCAAGTTGTCTCTTTAGCTCTTTATCACCTTGCTTTGCTTTCTTTTCCAATTGAGGAAGCCTTTTTTCTATGCTATCAATATCAGCTAGAATTAACTCCATTTCCACTATTTCAGCATCTGATATTGGATCTATTTTACTGTTTACATGGCTGATATCGTCATCCGTAAAGCACCTGAGCAGATGAACAATGGCATCAACTTCTCTGATATGACTCAAAAATTTATTTCCTAGTCCTTCACCCTTGCTCGCACCCTTAACCAAGCCGGCAATATCGACAACTTCCAGTTGATTGTAGATTATTTTCCCCGAGTGAGCAATCGAGGCAATTTGTTTCAAACGCTGATCTCGTATTGGCACTTTGCCAACATTTGGCTCGATTGTGCAAAAAGGATAATTTGCAGCTTCAGCTGCACTTGACTCTGTAAGTGCATTAAATAAAGTTGATTTTCCTATATTTGGTAACCCAACTATACCACAGTTAAAGCTCATATTTGCTATTTAAAGCCTTAATTATTGCATAATTAAAAAATTTTTGCTATACCTAATTAGTTACTTATTAATAAGTTAGTTAATATAATAACATATAGCTTGAATTAAGGTAGAAATTATGGTTGGGCTTAGAAAACGGAAATTACCAAATGGTTTTGACAGTATTGAAAATGCTAAAGGACGCAAGACTTCAGAGAGTAATGTAGAAAAAGAACCTTCTAATAACCAAGTAGTTAAATATGATACTGCAGGTGATGGCAATTGCTTTTTTCATGCAGTGTTTGGTGATAACAGTTCTGGTACATATAAAGCTGAAAGAGCGCAAGATATGAGAATGGAATGGCACAAATTTTTAAGTCGATTTACATCTTTAGATGATCCAAGTATGCCAGCTCCTTTAAAGGGTCAGCTAGAAAAGGTTTTTAATATGTTTTTTAATAAGCCAGGGGATTTAACTGGCAAGTCTGATAAAATAAAGGGTCTGGTTAAGCAAACAAATAGGAAAATTGAAAATGCTGAAGGTAATGTGAAGAGGTTAGTAAGTAGAGCTGTTAGCAAATTTAATATATCGCATAATCAAGCTGTGCTTAATCTAAGTGAATATGCAGAGGCTCTTGATGGCATTGGTGAGAGTGACTATAATGCCGAATATAACAGTGATTTTATTACACGCTCATTTCTTGACAAACCTGAACTCTATCAATCCTATCTAGAAGCAATAGAAAGTAAAAGTTATTTTCCTTTTATTGAAGAAATTCAATTATTAGCTTCTTTAGCCAACATTGAAATTAATGTCCATTGTAAAGTTAGCGGCAGAGAGAAACAACAAAAGTTTGAACCAAATCCTGAAATGATAAACAATGATCAACTAAATCAGATGTTTAATCGTGAGAGTTATAAATTAAATGACGAGTTATGGGGTAGTAAAGAGAGAGAAACAATATATCTTGAAGGAAATCATTACTCTAGGGCTAAAACTGTAACTCAAGAGTTAATAAAACAGCAGCAGGAGCAAGAAGACTTTCTATTAGCAAAACAACTTCAGATAGATGAAATTTTGGAATATTGTGATCTTTCAAAGGATATCTCTGAGAGAGTAGAGATTGAGAGGGAGTTTGATGAGTTATTGGCAAAAAATGCTGATGGAAAAATTGGTGATGTTATAGGGCAGTGCATTAATGATGTACAGCAACGTATAAAATGCCTTGAGGAGCCAGTCTTATCAAGAAGGTGCAGTGTGGAAGAAGCACGTGTAGAAAAAACATTTTATCAACAACAAGTACCACAACCTGTAAGATAAGTCTTCATAGTCTATATACTTCTATAGGGGGGCATTCTATAATAAAAGCCATGCTCATTTTTAACCACTGCTTAATAAGAATAAAGTCTTAGCAAAACAAACACAAGAACAATAGGATTTCTTGCTTGCAAAGCAACTCCAAGATCGGGAGGAAAAAGACTTTTTCCTTGCAAGGCAACTTCAAGAGCAACCCTCACGCACAATCCCTTAACCCAAATGGAGGAAGTAAAAATAGAAGATCAGCAGCAACAAATACTTATAAAATAATAACTCTATGGTTAATGTGCGAGATTTAATTAAAAAATGTTGTCATTCGAGTAGCTGACACTGGGCTCCAATGTCAATTACTCGGATAACAAAAAAACACAGGCTTCACATGCATCTGCAGTACTGTATTAGTCTACTATCTTCATTCCCACAACATTATACCCTGAATCAACATGTAAAATTTCTCCAGTTGTACCACTACTCAGGTCGCTTAATAAGTATAGTGCTGCCTTGCCAACATCTTCTATTGTAACATTGCGTCTAAGTGGAGAATTACTTCTATTCCATTCCGATATGGAGTGAAAGTCACTTATTCCAGAAGATGCCAAAGTTCTGATTGGACCAGCAGAAATTGCATTTACTCTGATGTTCTTTGGCCCAAGATCACATGCTATATATTTTACACTTGCTTCAAGTGCTGCTTTACATAAACCCATCACATTATAATTTGGCATAACTTTTTCAGCACCATAGTAAGATAAAGTAAGTAAACTACCACCATTTAACATCATTTTTTCGGCGCTTTTTGCTAAAGCAGTAAAAGAATAGCACGATATATGCATTGCATTGAGAAAGTTGTTTAGTGAAGTATCGACGTATTTACCATTGAGCTCATTTTTATCAGAATATGCTATTGCATGTACCAAAAAATCAATAGCACCCCACTTTTCCTCTATTTCTTTAAAAGCACTATGTATGATTTCCTCATTTGAAACATCACAATGTAGTGTTAGCTCCACATTTAATTCATTCGCTATTGGTAATAATTTCTCTTTTATTACTTCATTTTGATAAGTGATTGCAAGCTCAGCTCCGTGCTCTGAGAGAGTCTTTGCTATACCATATGCTATTGACCTCTTATTTATTATTCCGGTTATTAACCCTTTTTTACCCTGCAATATCATAGAAATTATTTGCCTTTTTTATAATTTGAAATATTAACTAGGCAAAGTCAATTATGTTTTAACTGTAGCTAACGTATAAAAATTACTTCCGCATATTTCCAACCTCATTATAATTCTTACTATTACCCACAAATATAAAGTTCGTGAGCAAGTCGCCATCCTTCTGCTAGATCAAAGAGACGTCTCCATCCTTTCCAAATAGTAATGGGGCCTGGTTCTAGATCATTTTTTCTAGCCAAATGTCCTCCAAGTTGAGCAATCCATGAAACAGCTTCTTTTATAGTAGGAGTTGCATTTGAACATGGTTTTCTATGTATTTTTACATATAGAACTTTCCATTCTTCTTCGGCTAATAAGGTAGTACACGGTAATGTTGGATCAGTTCTTGCAATTGTTGTAATAAAGAAAATTCTCCAAGCAATAATACTCATTACTGTTAAATATCGCATCAACCTTTCTGCTGTTCCAAGCCTACATTCTTCAACTTTGAGACCAGATTTTAAAATTTTATGTAATATTTCTATTTTCCATCTAAGACAATACCACCTAACTTTTTCAACAGCTTCATCAAAGGTATTGACTGGAAGATTTGTTAAAAGCATCCACTCTAGCGGATTTGTTTCAGAAGGAAAGTCTTTTTCAACAACGTAAACTGCATAGTGTGGTAATTTAAGTAATTCTTCTGTCTTATGCCTAATACTATTCTTAGATGGATGCATAATAAACTTTCCGAATCTAACTTCCAAATGTGCTGTTCTTTTTGGCTTATTATCTTTTGCAGGAACTTCAACTTTTACCGTACCTGCACAATGAGAGGATTTAATAAATTCCCATAACTTCTGCTCACCTTTTTCAGGATATCGAGATTTTCTATTTACTGCCCTATCTTTGGAAGCTCTAACTAACACTGCCGAATTAAGATTATATGCAAGCTCAAAAAACTCATATATATCTGCTTCTCTATCGCATATAGTTATAGTCTCAGTTTGAGTTGAATCAATAATGTTGTTTGTGTTGCTTAAAGTTTCTAACCATTTTATACTCTCTTTATCTTCAATGCGGATACTGTCATTGTTCTTTTTTTTTATGTTTTCAGATTCTTCAGGTCTTGAATAAATTTTTTGATCTAGTATCCCTAGTACCAAACCTTCTATACTAACAGCTAGAGCTGTATGCATTATAATACCTTGACTATGTTTTCTTGTAATAACTCCCAATCCACTTGTTTTTTCATGGTCTGTGTATGAAATATAACTTGTATCTTGGATCACAAAAATTTTTTTATGGGCTTTTGTTCTTTCAACTGTTTTAGCAACGTGTGAAGCTAGAATATCGCCTTCTTTCACGTTCTCATTTTGAAAAAAACGATATGCTGCTTTTGCTTCTGACCAACTTCCACACGCCTGATTGATTGAGCTTTCAGGTAAACTTGTAAAACTATCAGCAATATTTACTAATCGGTCAGTTAACCTTTTATCTCCAAGTACAGCATCTCCAAATTCATTTTCAGCCCATTCATTATTCCTGTTTGCCATTTTTTACCCTCAATGTTTGCAAACTTTAATGTTGTAATACTTTATTTTTATGTCCATTTATATTTGTGGGTAATAGTAAGATTATAATTACAGTTAGAGATATTTTAAGAGCTCAAAATCTATCTTTAGTCTGCAGACTTTTTAATCAAATTTATTAAAAAATATATTCTTCAGTGTATATCTGTCGTATATGCACTGCATTTTTTTCTAACTTTTTTTACACAGGAGGATTTTATGTCCAGAATTCCAGATACTTGACCTTTACTTTAAAACCAACTGGCGCCTATGGTTTTTATAAAAAGATTACAGGAAATAAAAATACTCTAGAGAACATGAAATAAGGATACTGAAATATAAGCTGCCTATATTTGCAAGCAGCTCATAAAGTCTTCTTATTTACTTACTCCTTGAGCAGAAGAAAGTTGTTTTGATATAGTCACACTTTCCATACTTGTTGAAGGATTCTGTGAAACTTTTACTATTTCAGAACCTTCTTTACGTAAGTAGGATAGTGCATCATACAAGGACTTCGCTTCGTATTGTTTTCCTACTTTTACTTCTTTATGTGCAGCTATTTGCTCCCAAGTGATATCATTGCTTTCAATAAGCTTGATAGAACCGTCATCACTAATATTAATTTTCATTTTACATTCTTTTTCTTCATCGTACCAATTCAAAGTCATGTTATATGAGCCATTAGCTACTTCATAAATTCTTACTCCATGCTCATCAACTCGTCCACGCATTCCTCTTTTTTCATCTCCAGGTAGCAACAATGTAACCGCCGTTATCCTATTGCTTTCAAAAAAATCATTAGTTAAAATATTACTAATGTTTATTTTTCCTTTATTATCATTCAGCACAGTTCTTGCAGTCAACATAGTTCTAATTGGACTTCTCACTCTAAGCTGTACAGATTCTACATCACTGTTTTCTATGTGTTGAGCAATTTCTTGCTTAGTTTCATCAATAATCTTGCCTTTTAGATATTTACCGTGATTTTCATTTTCTGAATTATAAGGAGAGCTATCAGCAAGAATTCGCCTTTTTGACTCTTCATCATCACAATCTAAATATTCAATTTTGCGGTCATGCTTGGTACCTAAAAATGGATGATCATCTGCTCTCACCCTATTATTCGGAGGAAAATTGAAAGTCCTATTCGGTTTATCACTCGATACTGATTCAGATATACCTTGAACAGCTTCAAAACTTTTTTTAAAAGAATTAGTTAACATTATATACCCCCTTATTCTATAAATAGTCTTATCTTAGAATGTTTTTAACATATGTCAATTCAACCACTATGGATTAAAATCCAAAGATTGAGAGAGAGCATAGAATGCTAACTTTCGACTTGAAAGTCACCAAATTTATCTTCTTTTTTAGAGTGATTTTCAATATAATTTTTTATCATTTCGTCAGTTACATTTCCGCTAGTCCTGACAAAGTAGCCTACTGCCCACAACCCAGTATCTCTTTTTTAGCTCTGGAAAGTTTTGCTGGATTTTTCTGGAACTTTTTCCTTTTATTAACTGCACTAACTTACTAATACTTAAGTATGGGGGTACAGAAACGTATACGTGTACATGACTTGACGCAACTCTACCTCTGATAATTTCTACTTGATTATTTGCACATACTTCTTGTACAACTTCTTTAGCTTTCTGTCCAATATCTCCAACTAGTACTGGATATCGATATTTTGTTATCCACACTATGTGATATATATACAGAGTGACTGCTTTTTCTATAATATTCCACATTCTTTCAGATTTTTCACCTTAAAATTATATTCTTAAAAGGATGGACTTCAAGTCCAGGGTTTTTCTCCCAAATTTGGGACAATAAAAATTTGATATATTTGACATAAAAGCGTTTTAAATAATAAGAGCAAAATGGACAAATCTATTTCGTGAGTAACCAAAAACCGTTTTGTATTCATTCAGATAAGGAAAAATAGCAGATAGTGTCATGCAAGTAGCTGACACCCTTTTGGTGGACCACACACACAACTTTACAAACATTGCAATATGGCACATAGTAAATGATGTTATTCTATAACGCAAGACCTATACTCACCCAACCTAATGCATTACTTGCAATTTGGATCCCAGTGTCAGCTACTTGGATAACACCAAATGGGCTACTCGCATTTTTTAGGCCTAAATCACAATGCTCGTACAGTAAGCACTGACCATTTTTCGTATAAGTTACTTTTATAAACAAATGTTTGTACAGCTGTAACACCCACCTTAAAAACTTCAGAAAAACTTACTTGTCTTTTTTTAATCTGTTTAAATTTCCAAAACCAATCTATTTGGATCTTCTATGTAATTTTTGATTTTAACAAGGAAAGTAACTGCTCCTTTGCCATCAACTATTCTGTGGTCGTAAGAGAGGGAAATGTACATCATAGGTCTGATTTCAATTGAGCTACTCACAGCAACTGGCCTATTTTGTATTGAGTGCATGCCAAGTATTCCAGATTGCGGAGGGTTTATTATCGGAGTAGAAAGAAGTGAACCATATACACCACCGTTTGAGATAGTAAATGTTGCACCTTCCATTTCCGATACTTGCAGCTTACCTTCTCGTGCTTTTTTGCCAAGAGCAACTAAAGTTAGTTCAATTTCAGCAAATGACATTTGATCAGCATCACGAATAACTGGTACAACAAGACCTTTATCAGTGCCAACAGCAACACCTATGTCATAGTAATTTTTATATACAATTTCATCACCTGAAATCTCAGCGTTAATCTCACGAATTTCTTTCAGTGCTTGCACTGCTGCCTTTATAAAAAACGACATGAAACCTAGTTTTATTCCGTATTTCTTTTCAAAAATTTCCTTATATTTTGCTCTTAGATCCATGACATTTTTCATGTCAATTTCATTGAACGTGGTCAGTATTGCAGCAGTATTTTGCGATGATTTCAAACGAGCAGCAATGACTTGCCTTATTTTGCTCATTTTCACTCGTTCTTCTCTTCTCTCTCCACTTGCTACACTTTTTGGCGATTCATATTGTTTTACCGCAGGTTGTTCAGCTTTACTCATATGGTCTATCACATCTGCTTTGGTTACTCTGCCTCCCATGCCAGTTCCTTTTATACTTTCTGCACTGATTGCATTTTCTTCCATAATTTTACGAGCTGAAGGGGCATCTTTTTTATCAGCGCTTTCGCCTTTATCTTCTTTTTTCACTTCTTCTTTTACTTCTCCTACAGCAAGTTTTGCCAGTAATTGATCAGGGCTGATTACATCATCTTCTTTCACAAAAAATTCGGTTATTTGTCCTGAAGCTTCTGCAGTTAGTTCTAGCGCCGTTTTATCAGTTTCAATTTCAAAGATCAAGTCATCTACTTTTATTGCTTCACCGATATTTTTCTTTATTTTTACTATACCTTCCGTAACCGATTCACCACCAAGAGTTTTTGGTGCTCTGACTTCTATAATTTTGCTCATAAAACAACTTCTTTATAAAACTTTCTATAAATTTATACATGAAAAGAAACATAAATAAACTAATAAATTCATTAGGCCTTTTATCATAATGCTTGATTATTTCTTTTTATATATTTAAAATTAAAATACTAAGTAAATTGAAATAAGATTATGGATTTTGATAAAGCAGGCAATGCAGAAGATTTAGATAACGAAAAACTTCAACTGATATGTAAGGCTTATAACAGAAGATTACTATCAAGTCAAAGAGTTGTTGATGGCATCAATTCAATGAATTACAGTAAACTTAAAATCTTATGCAAGTATAATAATAAGTTTAGTTACAAAGGTATTGAAGAATTACTATCAGATAAAGAAATTGTTGATAACATCAACGATTACGATGATGAAATGTTTAGGTCTATGATAAATCATGCAACTTCGGAGCACAATATTCTAGAAATACTAAAAGGTGGAGAGGTTTGCAATACCAATAATGAATTTGAGAGTAGTGATAGTGAGGAAAATGAAGAAGATTATGGATATTATGATTACGAGGAAGATGAAAAAAATGATCCGAATAACTTCGCTAAAGAAGCACTAGGAAATAAAGGAATTAATGAAAAACATGTTGATGATGTTCAGTTTTGCAACGATGCAGATGTGGGAATACCACCAAAAAATCAAAATGATATTAGGAATATCCGTCTTATTCAATGGATGATAGTTGAGAGTGATGGTAAGCTTAGTGAGCAAAATGTTACAGAATTACTAAAAGATCAGAGTTCTATTGATCGAATTAACTCTATTGGTGATAAAAAGCTTCAACTTATACTCAAGAGTAATAAGTTTAGTGGTGAAAATATTATGGAGTTATTAGGAAATCAAAAAGTTGTTGAATACCTCTGTTTTATTGATTATGAAAAATTTGAACTCATTCATAATAGCGATAAGTTTAATAGTAGCAATTATACTAGTAGCAGTTACAAGATTATAAGGTTGCTAGAAAATCAACAAGTTGTTGAGCACATCAATTTTATTGATTATGAAAAACTTAAATTCATACTTTGTAATGATAAGTTTCTCTTTAGCGATATTGTAAGACTACTAAAAAATCAGGAGGTTGTTGAGAATATCATTTCTTTTAACATTAAAAAATTTCGACTCATATTTTATCGTGATAATCTTAACTACGTAGATACAATAGAATTACTAGGAAATCAGAAAGTTGTTAATGGAATCGGTTTTACTCCTTTTGAAGAGTTAAAATCCATGTGTAGTCATTCTAGTCTTAGCGATATTATAAAACTACTAGAAGATAAAAATGGGCCTAGTAATGTCTTAAGTGGGACACGGAAAGAAAAAATGCAAGTCAGTTACATATCATGACATAGCTTAAAAAGTGTTTATATCCAAGGTTTTGCTTTATAAATTTAAGAGGGTGTTAAATAAACCATACGCATCAAATTAAGAAAACACGCTCAATTTAGACCATTTTTGCCATATTTCTTAGTAAAATCACTGGCAGCTGACACCGAGGTTGAGAAAATTTTTGTAATATAGACTATCAATGATTTTTCAGTAATAATATAGTTTTAGGTGGATATAGTGAACGTTTCATACAGAGATATAGACATTAAGCTAATTAGAACAGGTTGAATTCAAATGTTGAATCTAGAATCTCTGCCAAAACATCTAGCAATTATTATGGATGGTAATGGTAGGTGGGCAAACAATCAAGGAAGGGTAAAAATTGATGGCTATAGAAAAGGCAGTGAGGTTGCATTTGATATTGCTAAGCATTGCACAGTCCTGGCCATACCTTACTTAACTTTGTATGCATTTTCCATGGAAAATTGGCTCAGATCTGAAAACGAAACAGACTACCTATTTAATTTATTTTACTACACTTTAACTAATGAAGATAAAATGAAATTCATTTACAATTGTAACATTAAGTTAAATTTTATTGGCAATTTAAGTCTATTGCCCAGTAAAATATTCGATCAAATCAAAAAAGCAGAAGAAGTGACACATAAGAACGATGGTCTATTACTCACTGTTGCAGTTAGTTATGGAGCAAAGCAGGAAATTATACATGCTATCAACAACGTCATAAAAGGAAATATTGATTGCGTATTGGAAGAGGAATTTGAAAAATTTCTGTATACTAAAGATTTGCCAAAATTGGATTTATTAATTCGCACTGGTGGCGAAAAAAGGTTAAGCAATTTTTTATTATGGCAAGCAGCTTATGCTGAATTGTATTTTTGTGATACTTTGTGGCCCGATTTTTCTTGTCAAGATTTGACCAAAGCACTAGAAGATTATACGAAAAGAGAAAAAAAATATGGTAGATAATAACTTTATGGTTAGAATATTGTCCTCAATAGTAATATTACTCATATTTTCTTTTGCTACATATTTCAGTGATTTATCATTTTATCTACTAATTTTTTCAATTGCAGTTTTATCTTCTTTTGAATGGTATAATCTAACTCAGGGCAATAGAATCTTATACATTTTCGCATTACTATTAATCGCACTACCAAATGCCTCGCTAATATGCCTATATAATCTACCACAGGGAAAATATGCATTAGTATGGCTTATCTTAACTATTTGGAGCATCGATATTGCTGCCTATTTTTTCGGCAAAAATTTTGGTAAAACTAGAATTTGTCCAATCATTAGCCCTGGGAAAACTTGGTTAGGACTTTTTGGTGCAGTCTTAGCTGGAATAGTGTGTACAATTTTTGGCTCAATATTTTTGAGTTTATTTCCAATTTTTTATTCTCCAATAATTGGTTTGATAGTTGCTATTCTAGCCCAACTTGGAGATTTCACTGAGTCACTCATCAAAAGAGTTTACAATGTTAAAGATAGTGGAGGTATTATACCAGGCCATGGAGGAGTACTCGACCGTATGGATAGTTTCATTTTTACTGCCCCTCTCATTGCTATTTACATAAGCTAAAAAAATGAAGTACTATTAACCTTTGGTTCTTTCCTTCTTGCTTATTACTTTCACCTCAACAGATTGAAATTCTTCGGCACTCACTATTTCATCCATTGACTTATTACAATAAGGACAATACATTTCTCCTTCTTTGTGTAAGTATACTATTGGATGACCAGAACCATCATCATTTTCATCACCACGGCAGCAAACTATTACATTATTATCCCTCACTTTTAACATGTCTCTCCTTTAGCTTACAATATTTTACACATCTAACATACTCGTTTGGAAATAAAAAAGACAACAAATACTTATTCTCCATTTTCTACCCTATTTAGATTAATCAATTCACTTTGGACACTTTTTGACACAAAGTTGCTAACATCTCCTCCTAATCTCGCTATTTCCTTTACAAAACTTGATGAGATAAATTGAGTATCCTCAGATGCAGGAAGAAATATAGTTTCGATTTCAGGAAAGAGCTTATAATTTACCCAACTCATTTGAAACTCGTAATCAAAATCCGATACTGCTCTCAGTCCTCTAATAATAACAGAAGCATTTTGCTCTTTGGCAAACTTCACTAGCAACCCATTAAAGGATATAATATCTGCATCAATTCCTGCTCCTTTCACTTCATTTTTAGCCATGCTTGTGCGCAGTCTTATGTCAAAATTAGTATGTTTATTAACATTCTCTGCAACACCAATTATCAACTTATCGACTAGCTTACATGCTCTTTTTATTATGTCAAGGTGCCCAAAAGTTATGGGGTCAAATGTACCAGGATAAATTCCTATTTTGTTACTAATGTTCATTCTTTGTTTCTATACTTCAAAAACTTTTGATGGACATGATAACGTTTTTTATCTAAAAATGAAAGTACGTAGTTGGCCTGATAGCTCAGTTGGTAGAGCAAAGGACTGAAAATCCTTGTGTCGCTGGTTCGATTCCTGCTCAGGCCACATTCTTTTTCTTAATGTTCTATAATATATTATAATATTAATATAATTATTTAGGAAATAATGTATAAATGTTACAATAGAATATTTAATATACTATTAATTACATTTCTACTATTAAGTAATATCGCTTATAGTGAAAAAGTAAACAAAGAATTACCTGCTTTGACAGTGGAAAATGCAGTAAATTATAATATAATTGTTGGTTTATTGCAAACAGATGAATCTCAAAATATCTATGAGATATTCAATAATTTTGGGGTTAAAACTATATTCATTGACTACGACAAAATAATTAATCTAAAAGAAATCCAAGAAGAGTTCGCAAAACAAGATGAAATATTGGCAAAAAAGCTGATACTAGATCGAATAAAAGTTGAAGTTGCAAAATTTATCAAAGAGCAAAAGATAAACAGAATATTTATTTCAGATAACTTTCATTCAGCTCTTAACCCTTACCGCCAGCTTGTGAATGAAGCAATTGTAAAAATAGTAGATGACAATCCTACAATTCATTTGCTTGCCATATGCGGTGGTTTACAAGACATTATGCATGCAAAAGAAATTGAAATAACAAATGTTGTTAATGATGAGAAGAATCATTTAAAATCAGCATCCTATCCACAAAAAGAGAATATACCTCTTCAGCAGATAAAAATTGTTCCAGGTAGTAGTTTGGAAAAAGTGGTAGCTAGATTTTTACTACCTAATCAAAATGGCTGGTTTTCAACTTATTTTCCGAATGCTCATTCAGGTACAGTAAGTAATACTACAGAGAATAGAAGAAGGCTAGAGCTACTTGGATATAAAATTGCAGCGTTTGCCAATGACGGATTAATAGAAGCTATCGAAGATAAGCATAGTAATATTTACTTTCAAAGTCATCTAGAAGCCCTTGTTGTCAAATCAGATAAAAACTCTCGTTTGTCAAGCCAAAAGGTACGTCAGGTTTCAACACTAGTTGCTATAGCGATTATAAATGATTTTCTTCATCGCGTTTAATGCTAAAATAAGGAGAATCATTTAATGTAATGCCAGTACTCTTTCTTCTTGTCATCCCAGTGCTTGACACTGGGATGGCTTTGTTGCACAGCTCTTCGGATAGTGGGTAATGTATAATAAATTCATGAAGCTATATCAAACTTAGCCATGCCTATTTCAGTAAATTTGTTAAGCAAATAACACTTGAGTAGCAGTTCCTTCTCACGATTAATCTCAGATTTATTCCTAAAACTAAATCCAAATATTTGCTTCAGTCGCGAGAAAAAACTTTCTATATAAGATCTCTTCCAATAATTTATCTCTTTTTTCCACCTCTTCATACCATCTTCATCATATGACTTTATGAGCTTGATTGTAGAATTTCTCTCATTCATATAATCCAACTTTGGATGCTCTACTGCATTATTTTGCGGAGGAATCCTTGTCTTTATGTCAAGCTCATCGCACAGTTTGTATAACTTCTTTCGATCTATCTGCATATATCGTGCTTATGTTATACTTGGTATCCACTCTTTCAATAAGATCACAGGCTCCATAGTGGTCGGAATAAACTCCACTACTGTATTTTGCAGCTATAACTTTTTTACTACCTATCTCTAGCATTACATGTAGCTTTCTTGTTTGCTCATAGCGGCGATACTTTCTATCTGTACCATTTGCCTTACTATGGCCTGGAATATTATTGTAGATGCTGATACCTGTACTATCTATAGCAATTTCAATATCTTCCATATCGTTCTTATCAACTCTGCAGTCGTTGATTTTGATATTAAGCTTTTTAAACCTTCTTGAAGCCTGCGAATAGCTGATAATTTGCAAAATTTTCCCTATTTGCTCAAGATATTTCTCTATAAATCCCACTGTTTGCCTAAGACCAATCCTGAATAGATAGGTTATTATGTGAATTAGAATCACTACTTTGTCGCTGTAGACATTGTTGCCACCTGCTACTTTTGGACTATTTTCGTACCAATTTTCAATGGCATCGTTGATATAATGAAAAACATTTCCCCTTTCTTGAAGAAATTTGTTATATTCATTGCAGTTACTGACTTTCATTCTTATTGGCATATTTTTCCTTTGTCGGCTAAATATCTATTTTATAACAAATTCCATCAGTAACTGCCTGTTCTTTCCTTGAGTGGTGCAACAAAGCCATCCCAGTGTCTGGGCACTGGGATGACAACAAAGGGGCTACTTGAACAGAGGCTATTTAGGTAACAAGAGGTGACAAGAAAAGAAGCGCTGGTTTCATACGTACCTGAACACTTATCCTGCATGTAATAAACATGATCAAAAAGCTATTCATACAGTACACATCTCTCCGTTAATTTATCAATAAGTTTTTTATCCACGTGGAATCAAAGGGTATAATATCTTATAGCTTATTGTTTACACCTATTTCAGCATAAAAATTATTGTGGGGCTTGATTTTATACATATCACTACACATAATAGGTTTTAGTGTAAATTAGTAATATGCATCCAATCATATACTTACTTAACCTGTTACTTGATCTTTACAGCTTCGTTCTAATATGCTCAATTGCTCTCGATTTGTTGATTAAATTGAATGTAGTTAACATGTATAATGAGATTGTAAGCAGCATAATGCAAACTTTAAACAGACTCACTTATCCTCCACTAAAGGTTATCAGAAGGTATATACAACCATTCAATGGATTAGATTTATCCGTGATGATATTGATAATAGCAATTCACTTTGTAAAATATACAATTACTTATTACTTTAAGTAGATGTTAAAAAAACAGCTAAAATCAGCGATATACTTGTCACTATTAATGTATATATATATATCGGTTTTTAGCTATAATTATAAAGATCCATCCTTAAATACAGCTACAAATCAGGAAGTAACAAATTTGGGCGGAGTAGTAGGTTCATATTTAGCTGATATATTGGTTCAATTTCTTGGACTCGCTAGTATTACAATAGCTACAACCATAGTTTACTTTTTAATTTTCAGAGCATCATTGCTGAAAATTATCTACCTAACGTTAATCAATGTAGCAATATATGCTATATTGTCGCAACTTTCGCTTGGCATTACTGCTAGATACATGCACGGTGGAATAGTCGGTAATGCTCTAATTGACCACTGCCCGTTTTACATATTCACAGTAGTAGCATCAATAGGTATTGTAGGATTGATTGGTTGGAAGAGAACGGTTTATTCTTTGCTTTTCCTATGTAAAAAAATATTTTCCCTTTTTACAAAGGTTCTGTTTTTCAGGTTACGTAAAACTACTGATTATTCAATAGCACCATTAGTAGTAGAGGAAAAATATATAACCACTAAACAACAACCGAAAGAAAGAAAGAAAAAAGCTGCCGAAGAAATTGTTAAACCACCTTCTAGCGAGTTTGAGTTTCCAAGCATTCACTTACTTTCCAAAGCAGAAGAATCTTTGCAGAGAAAACAGTTGAATGCATTAGAGAGCAATAAGAATTTATCTCTGCTCGAACAGGTTCTGAGTGATTTTGGCGTGCAAGGAAAAATTATAAGTGTATGTTATGGACCGGTTGTGACTTTATACAAACTTGAACCACAAGCAGGTACAAAATCTGCAAGAGTGATTGGTCTTGCAGATGATATTGCACGTTCAATGAGTGCACTTTCTGCACGTATTTCAATAATTCGTGGACAAAATGCCATGGGAATAGAATTGCCAAACAAGGAGCGAGAGATTGTAATGCTGCGTGATTTACTTGAATCGCCAGAATACCAAAATGCAAACTTAAATCTTCCAATTGCGCTTGGCAAGGAAATAAGCGGAAAACCAGTTATTGCAGATCTGACTAAAATGCCCCACTTGCTTGTTGCCGGAACTACAGGGTCAGGTAAGTCGGTTGCAATTAACACGATGATTCTGTCGCTTGTTTATCGACTAAGTCCTGATGAATGCAAGATGATAATGATCGACCCCAAAATGCTCGAGCTTTCAATATATGATGCAATACCGCATCTAATAACGCCAGTGGTAACAGAGCCAAAAAAAGCTGTTATTGCTCTTAAGTGGATAGTGAAAGAGATGGAAAATCGCTATCGCATGATGTCATATTTAAATGTGCGCAATGTAATAAACTATAATCAAAAAATTACAGAAGCGATGAATAGCGGAATAGAGTTGGAGCGCGTTGTACAGATTGGCTTTAACTCAACAACGGGTAAACCTTTATTTGAAAAAATACCACTTAAAATGGAGACATTTCCGTATATTGTGGTGATCGTAGATGAAATGGCAGATTTAATGCTTGTTGCTGGCAAAGATATAGAATGCTCTATTCAACGTTTAGCTCAGATGGCTCGTGCTGCAGGAATACACATCATAATGGCAACACAACGCCCATCTGTAGATGTGATAACAGGTGTGATAAAAGCAAACTTTCCAACGAGAATTAGTTTTGCTGTTACTTCTAAGATAGATAGCCGTACAATACTTGGTGAACAAGGGGCCGAACAGTTACTCGGTATGGGTGATATGCTTTATATGGCCTCTGGTGGTAAGATTATTCGAGTGCACGGTCCATTTGTAAGTGATGATGAGGTGCAAAATATAGTTGATCATCTGAAAACGCAAGGTGAGCCAAACTACATGGAGGAAATCACTCAAGAAGATGAAAATTCTTTCGCGGAATCAGAAGGTGAAACAGAAGATGAAGAGAACGATCTATACAAGCAAGCAGTGGCCATCATTCAGAGAGATCAAAAGGTTTCAACTAGTTACATTCAAAGGCAACTTAGAATAGGCTATAACAGAGCTGCAAATATTGTTGAAAGAATGGAGAAAGAAGGTATTGTCAGTGCTCCGAGTTACTCAGGAAAGAGAGAGATATTGGTAGAATAACCCTTAACTTAAACCAAAGAAAGTTATTTTAAGATCAATAGATCTCTTGCATAACTGGAATTCAAAAGTTCCAGCGCATGACCAGATATTTCTTATTGGATCCCAGTTGTATAGTGTTTAATACTAAATTAACTACTAAAAACGTACAATAGTAATATATTAATTAGCTAGGGGGTTAAAAATGGGTATAACCAAATTTGTATTCGGTTTTGATAAATCGGATGTAACAGCATTGCAGGAAAGTCAAAATATTGATGCTAAAAAGTTTCAAGAAGTATTTAGCGCATTAAAAGAATGGCAAGAAGCTCAAAAGATAGATGCTAAACAGTTTGAAGAGGTATTTAGTGCATTAAAAGAGTGGCAAGAAGCTCAAAAGATAGATGTTGAGCAGTTTGAAAAAGTTTTTGGTGCATTAGAAGACAAGATTGGTACTGAGCAGTTTCAAGCTATGCAAGAGCACTTAAGCGGCTTGCAAGAAAAATTTACAGGCTTAGAAGAAAAAGTAGAAACATTTGCAGACATGGTAGGGGGACAAGAACAAGCAATACTAACTTGTGCCATAGTCAGTGCTGTTGCTGCAATAGCTGTAACTAGTTTTGTTGCATTCTGTATCTATCAGGGAGTTAAGCTTGATAAAGAGAAGAAAAACGACTTGTCTCAAGATATGCCAAGCGGAAAGTTTAATAATGTGAATGATACCGAAAAACTGAAGAATAACTTACAGCAAGGAAGAGTGTAATGCTCTTCTTGAAAGGGTGTTACGTAAAATTTGTAACACCTTAAATTTCCTTTAGATTATGTAGGTTTTGGTAGTAAATTTTTTAGAAAGATGTTTGTATTATAAAGTTGGTAGAGATTCTGATTTACTTGAAGTTTGTTAATTGGTATCTTTTAAAGCACAATATTCACTATAGTATGCTTAAGATCTTTTCTAAAGTTTTATTTATATTAATACTTTTGGTTTCTAGTTTCTTTACTGTACATAATGTTGAAGCGAAGTCTAAGGTAAAGTTCAGTAAGAGGTACATACCTCCTGGTAACCCTGGTGGTGCAAACTTTCATGCAGACGAGGATTTTGCTGAGTCATATAAACTGTATGAGAAGCGTAGGGAGCTCCTCAAGAAAAAAAAGTTACAAGATCTAGCTATGAATAAAGAAGATCTAATCAAAAAATTAAAAGAAAAAAAAATTGCTAGCCTTGATAACGAGCCAAACAACGTGGGAGCTTGCATAGTTGAAGATGGGGAGGATGCTATGATCAATCAGCATGGTATTAATCTTGCACGTTTAAAGGGTGCTGTATTTATAGATCAAGAGCCAGTTTCTCAGTATGAAAGTAAGCAGCATAAAAAAAGTGAACAACAAAAAGGGAAAAAAGTTACTTCAACACGAGAAAAAAAAGTTTCCCCTATAAATGTTACTATAAAAGAAACTCCATCAAGAAGAACGTGCTCTCATGATTCTATTACTGATCTAAATAGAACACCACAGCATAGTTTAAATGGTTCAAGTTCATTTGGCAGTGTAGTTGACACAGTAAAATAGTGTCACGATTAATAATATGCTAGATAGAGACCTGACATTGAGTGATGATGCATATGAGTCATCGCCGGTTTCCAGGCATAAAACTCATACTGTAAAAGTTGGACAAGTGAAGATAGGTGGAAATAATCCTATAGTTGTTCAATCCATGGCACTTGGTGCACATATAGATTCTGACAACATAAAAAGTAGTGCTCAGAAATATGCAAAAGAAGTAATAGAACTAGCGCATGCAGGTTCAGAATTGGTGCGAATTGCTTTGAACTCAGAGGAAGTAGCAAAAGCAATACCTTATATAGTAGAGGAAATAAATAAAGAAGGCTTTGATGGTAAGATATTAGTAGGCTGTGGACAATATGAGCTCTACAGGCTGATTCAGGATTATCCAGACAACATTAAAATTCTGGGTAAAATTAGGATAAATCCAGGTAATATAGGCTTTGGTGATAAACGTGATGAAAAATTCGAAAAAATTATAGAGTATGCAATAACGCATGATCTTCCTGTCAGAATTGGAGTAAATTGGGGTAGTCTTGATAAGTACCTTTCACAAAAATTAATGGATGAAAACTCCTTATCTAGTAATCCAAAAACTTCTGATGTTATATTACGTAAGACGCTTGTAATGTCTGCTCTTGGTAGTGCAAAAAAAGCTGAAAAGATTGGCCTTAATGCAGAGAAAATAATCATTTCATGTAAAGTCAGTAGAGTGCAGGATTTAATTTTAGTTTATACGGCACTTGCAAAATCTTCCAATTATGCGCTGCATTTGGGTTTAACCGAAGCTGGTATGGGTAACAAAGGCGTAGTAAATACCACAGCAGGGCTTACTTATTTATTGCAAAATGGTATTGGAGACACTATCCGGGCTTCTTTAACTCAGCGCCCTGGTGAATCACGCACTAATGAGGTGGTAGTATGTCAGGAAATACTGCAGTCTATAGGTTTGTGCTACTTTAACCCTCAGGTGAGTTCATGTCCTGGTTGTGGACGCACAAGTAGCGATCGTTTTCGTATATTAACTGAGGAAGTAAATGGCTACATAAAAACTCATATGCCGGTATGGAAGAAAAAGAATCCTGGTGTAGAGTATATGAAAGTTGCTGTTATGGGATGCATAGTAAATGGTCCTGGAGAGAGCAAACATGCAAATCTGGGGATCAGCCTGCCTGGGTATGGAGAAAAACCTGTTTCAGCAGTCTACAAAGACGGCAAATATTTCAAAACTTTACAAGGTGATAATATTTTTGAAGAATTTAAGGAAATTATTAGTGATTATGTGGAGAAGCATTACACATAAGCCTTTCACAAGTTTGTACTTAGACTACATTCTGTTTAGTGAACGTCAAATGAGACAATAAAGAACGTAAATTTAAAAAATAGATAATAGGGTTTCTTCTGCCTTTTTTTTATATGGTAAATTTCTTAATATTTAGATTGGCCCGGAGTAGTATAGAGATGTTATTCCAGTATCAAGGACTGAAGTTTCCTGATCTACAATATTTGTACAGTTATGAAATAGATGCAATTTGACATAAAAGCTTTACTTTTTGAAATTTTGGGTTACGTTTAATTTAACATATTTCAGTGGGGAATTTATTGTAGGTAGAAAGGAAGCTTTAAAAATATTAGGTTTTCAATCAAGCGATGCGCCCAGTGAACAAGAAATTAAATCAGCGTATAGAAAATTAGCCTTGAAATATCATCCTGATAAACATTCAGGTAAAAATGAGGTTGTGAAGAAACAAAATGAAGAAAAATTTAAGCAGCTAGGTTCTGCATATGAATTTCTTACTAAGGAAAGCATAGAAGAGGTTACAAATCTAACTGACGAAAATTTAAATGAAATTAATTCGCCTGGAGATTTGAGGTTTTACTTAAGTAGGGCTCTATATAATCAGGATATAAAGTTTCTTGAAAAGCTTTTTTCCAAATTCAAAAGCAGTAAAGATGGAAGATTTGGTGATTACATCAATGAAAAACTTATTTATATTTACTTTCCATTATCTATTGCTTTAATGCAAGCTAAAGATTCAAGAAATTATAGTATTTTGAAACTTCTTTTAGAAAATGGTGCTGATCCTAATATAAAGCTATTACATAATGAAGCTTCGTTATACTATTGTAGGGTTATCGATGACAGCAGAATTGTAGAGTTATTGTTACAATATGGTGCTGATTCTAATATGTTAGATAAAAATGGTAAAAATCCGTTGTTTAAAGCGTTTTTGTGTGATGATGATCATACTATGGAAATACTTTTGAAATATGGTGCTAATCCTAATATGTTAGATAAAAATGGTCGAGTTCCATTATATCAAGCAATCAATTGTGACAACGATAAACGCGAAAAATATGTAGAGTTGCTTCTAAAGTATGGTGCAGATCCTAATCAGAAGGTTAATGGCTCCAGAGTTATAGAGTGTGCTCCATATTTCACTAATAATTGTGTAATGAATTTGATTAAAACGCTTACTCTGCCATACGGCAGCAATAACAAAGTTAGAAAATTAATGGCCGAGTATGGTGGTGTTGATAGACAGTATATTATGCTTCAAGCAATATTTACTTGTTGTTGCTTAACAGTAGCTTCTGCTACTTTTTTTAGTATAGCTTCTCCTTGGTGTTATATACCAACAGCAATATTTGCACTTGCCGCGTGTTTTTTCATTAAAAATGCTGTACATGCTGCATTTTTTGCAAAAGAACCTTCTACTGAGTTTACCGAAGCTAGAGCTTGTCCAGAGATTAGTAAAAGGCTATAATATCTAAAGTTTTAGTGCTGGGTAAAGATGAGAAAAAAGCATCCAGCAGACCTAAGTCAAAGGGAATGGACAAGAATAGAAAGCTATTCCAGAGTATCATACAGGAAAGTAAGAAAAAAATATACTATAGTTAAAAAAATGTGATGGGATACCAAGGAGAAAATTTAAAAATCATATAAAGGAAGAATATGGTATGGATATTGAGATTGTCAAAAGGCCTTCATGTAGGTTCTAAGTCAACAAAGACACACCGCCTTAGCTACTACCAATGAGGGGTTTAAAGTACAGCCAAGAAGGTGGGTTGTAGAAAGGACTTTTGCTTTAGGAATAGAAGACTATCGAAAGAATAAGATTTACTCACTGAAAATTTCATATATCTGGCTATGAGTAGAGTTATGTTAAGGAGAGAGAAATATGCTTGAATTCGCGAACAAGTTCTAATCATTAATGTTATACACGTTCTTTTCTTTTTCTATTCTCTCTTGTTCTTCAATACAATACATAGCAAGCGGATTAGCTTTAAGTCTTTCGACTCCTATTTCTTCTCCCGTTCCATCGCAGTAACCATAAATGCCTAATTTTATTTTTTCCAACGCCTCCTTAATTTTTTCTTTTCTATCTTTTCGGCGCTTAATTAATTCTCCATTTTCACTATCAGAATAAATACTACTATCTTCTAGATCTTGTTTCTCCAGTTCAGAGAGTATTGATTGTAACTTTAAGCTAAAGTATTCCAGTTGTTTTACGTTCATATATTCTTCATTTTCTGAAGGAACGTAATCTTCCGGTAACTTTATTTTTATTAATTTTTCCATAGCATTATCAATAAAATATATTAAAACTTATATAACTTGTAAACACAAAAAATTATACTACCCTCAAAGTAAACACTATAATTTATAATAAACATTTAAAATCCTGGTATGATTAGTTTGGTAAAAAAATTAGTAATAAATGATAATAATCTTACTTATATAGTATGTATTTTTATTATAATGTTAAGTTTATCTTCATATACACTTGAAAACAACAGTAAACAAGAAGTCATATTAACATTAACATGGATATGTGCTACATTTGTTTTGCAGATCTCTACAAATAATTTATTTACATCTGATTATCATGATGGAATATTAGAGCAAATCTTTTTACAGCCACTCTCTTCTAGGCTGATAGTTGCTTATAAAATCTTCGCTCACTGGTTGTTATTTGGGTTACCGATTTCAGTGATTTCTTTCATGTTCAGCTTTGCAATTCTAGGCAATAATATTGAACATTCAATAGCAGTTGGAGTGTCTTTATTATTTAATACGCTGATAATCATTAATATTTCAGCTACTGGAAATGCATTGATGATTGGTCGAAATAACTTAGCATCAGGAGTGTCGCAAATTCTTGTTTTGCCAATGATAATGCCAACTTTTGTATATTTCAAATTGCTAACTCAATTTGAAAATTTATCCTTGAATATTTATACACTACTAATCACCATCTTAGTTTTTGTCATTTTAATTGTTAACAGCACTATAACTACTCACATAGCATTAAAATTTGCTGTGGAGCAGGATTGAAAAAACTTACTAGTTATAGCACTTCTCATAATAGTCCAAAAAAGGTAAGATATGGATTTATAGTAGTGATGGTAAGCATGCCAGCAGCATATAGTTATGACTTAAGGAAAAAGGTAATGGAAGCATTGGATGAAGGAGAGAGTGGAGAAACTGTTGCCAAGAGATTTAAGATTGGAGAAACAACTTTATATGAGTGGAAGAAAAGACGTGAGAAAACGGGAGATTTTCAATCAAAAAAGCTTGGAAGCGTGGCATAAAATTACCGACTGGAATGCATTTGCCGAATTTGCAAATGAGCAAGGTGGCAAAACTCAGTCAGAGATGCTGGGGCAATATTAGTAGACAAACAATTCATCGAGCACTTAAAAATATAGGATTCACAAGAAAAAAAAGACCTACGGATATAAAGAAAGAAATGAAGAAAAGCGAGCTCAATTTTCAAAGGTTATAGCAACAAAAGAACCTAAAGAATTAGTGTATATAGATGAGTCTGGCATTGATAACACTGAACCTATGGGTATTGCCAGAAAGGACAGCGGTTTTATGCCCTAAAATCTGGAAAGAAAACTCAACGAATTAGCATGGTTGCAGCCTTAAGTGGAAGAAAAATAATTGCTCCGTTAACCTTTAAAGGCCACTGCAATATGGATATCTTTAATAAATGGTTTGAGCAGTTTCTGACACCGATTTTGGAACCTGGACAAACTGTTATCCTTGATAATGCTACTTTTCATAAGTCTAATAAGATTTGCTAAAGGAGTTGGTGCAGAAATTTTATATCTTCCTCCATATTCTCCAGATTTCAACAAAATTGAGCATTATTGGTTTGCTATAAAAAACAGAACCAGAAAAAACATTCCTTTATTCAAATCTTTTCGTCATGCTGTCGATTCTTCTTTCTTATGACCTTTTTGGACTATTATGGGAAGGGCTATATTTACTTGTATCTGCTTAGTTAAGGGTGTTAACTTAAGTAGAGATGGAGACATTAGACTTCTTGCATGAATTACAGCGTGTGAAACCATTATTGGATTTCAGACTGGCTGGTTATGCAAGAAATCTAATATCTATCGAAGAGTCAGAAACTTTTATAACTTACCTTTAATCAACCTAACCCATGCGTGCCAATCTCTCTCACCAAGATTGCTTTCGAAAGACAGAAGATCCTTTACGGCTTTTGAGCAAATTTCTTCACTTGGAATTGACAACTCCCTATTCATTGCTAGCATCAGGCATTGAGTTTTACAAGCTTGTTCTAAGTGATACGTATAAAACATTGCTTCTTGTATAGTCTGACCACATGTTATAGATCCATGATTGCGCATTAACATCACAAAATTTTCTTTCAAATCAGCTATTAATCTTTTTCCTTCTGTATCATCAAGTGCCAGGGAATTATAATCATGGTAAGATACCTTATTATAAAAGTGCAGCGCCCACTGACTTATTGGGAGTAATCCATCCTTGAGAGAAGAAACTGCTACAATAGAAGGTGTATGTAGATGAAAAATTGCTTGAATATCTTTCCTTGCTTGATAAATGAAGCCATGGATTACATAGCCAGTTTTATTATATTGATATTCTTTGCCTTCAATTATATTCCCATCAAACGATACTTTCATCAATGAACTTTCATCTACTTCATAAAAACGTATACCAAACGGATAAACATAAAATGACTTTTTATCTTCAGAACGTACAGAGAGATGAGTATACGTATGATCATCTAATTTAAGATAAGATAAAATTTGATAGGCGTTAACTAGGTCTCTTTTCAACTCACTATTTGTTAATAACATAGCTCTTGACTAAAATTTTCTAAAGATTTATACGTAAAAAAAAGTTTATTACAAACTAAAAGGTGAACCTACGTTAAAATACTAAGCACTTTTACTTGCCTTAGGTGATTAGAGTTTACATTTCTAGATTACATAGTATTTTAACTATAAAAGCGACTTTTTATGTAATGTTTCATATGTTTTAAAGCCTTGTTTTTATGTTATTATAATTGTAGGTTTTAATATTAAAAATAATATGATAAACGTTGAGATAAAAAAACAGCTAACAAAATTTTTCATATATATCACTGGTCTTCCAGGAAGTGGTAAACTTTCTACAGCAATAGTATTATCTAGTATGATAAATGCAGTAATTGTAAGTGGACTTGAATATAATCAAACTTCCAAAGAAGCTCGAGATAGAATATATAACACTACACATGTTATGTTTCAGGCAATAGAAGCCTATCCTATTGACTCAAAAAATTATATATTTGTTGATGAATTAATTAAAAATAATGATTACAACATAAGAATATATAACTCAGTAGTAGAACTTAGTAAAAAAATGAGCACAAAAATCCTCCCTATAGTACTTAGGTGCAATCCATTGATATTACAAGAGCGTACTATATCAAAAAAGCAAAGAAAAAATAGGAAGGTTACTAATATAAATAGTATTAAATTTAGGGAGGAAGATTTATTTGTACCACAAAATGCTATAGAGGTAGAAAATTCAAATATGAGTATAAAAGAAGTAGCAGAAGAAATAGTAAGTCAGATGTACAAACTTGGCCAAATTAATAGTGTTTACGCAATAGGCAACGATTTCATATACTGAGGCTCATTTAAATATAGAGCCTCAACTCCATTTAATTTTTGTTTATTTTTTAGTCTATAACGGACTAATAGCCCTGCATGGCTAGCATCCAACTTTGGTAAACTGCAATCCATATATGTAATGCAGTGCGTTTCAGGCTGGAGTTCACTTACTACAGCAGGATTTGATAGCGGTAACAAATTGAAATCAAATAACTGCGTATAAAACTTTTGATCATCTTCGATTATAGCTTTAATATTTTTTTTGCTATTTGTACAAAGTAGCGATATTGCATATGCTTGAGCTTCCAGGGCACTAACCCCATATAACGGCTTATTTGTAGCAAGATTTATACCTTGTGCAGTTGATATACCAACTCTGATTCCAGTAAAACTTCCTGGTCCAACTATCACTGCTAAATGGTCTATTTTATCGTAGCTGTAATTATGCTTATCAAACAAAGTATTCAGTATTTGAAAAAATGATTCTGCATGACTATTGTTTGCAGAATTGCGTTCTACAAAACAATTACCATCGTAATCAATTACTGCTATTGAACTACCAGCACCTACAGTATTAATTGCTAGAATGGACATCACTTAAGCTTATCATAGAGCTTTGTAAACATCATAGTGAACGCACCGTTACCCATAACATTTGCTGAAGTTATTATTGGGTCAAACACTATATACAATGCTGTAATTAATGAAAGCATCTCTGGGGAGAATTTAAGATACTTCTCAAGAACGGGCAACATTACCATAATCCCTCCCGCTGGAACTGCAACAATAGCAAATTTAAATAACAGAAAGTAGAGAAGGAAAGTCACATAGTCTGTTGCAGACAATGCACCACCAAAAGTCATTATCATTGATAGTATTATAATAAAAAAGCAATCACCTACTAAATGAAAGCTAGCGGTTATTGGCACAACAGACGATGCTATATCATGCTGCTTTACATTTTTTTTGCTTCCTTCAAGAGTAAGCGGCATAGCTGCATTACTAGACATTGTGCTCATTGCAGTAATAAATGCTGGTATCATATTACCTATACTAGCTATCCAGCTTGTGATCTTGAACGAATTTGCTGCTCCATATAAGAGAAAAACATAAAGGTAGGTTGCAGATGATATAATAATAAAAATTATTGAGTAATCCTTAAATATTATGGGTAAAGCCTGATCATGTTCCATTTTTAAAGCAAGACCAAGTACAAACATTGGAATAATTGGCGTCAAAAATGTCTTCAAAATAAAGAGAGTTAAATCTAACATTTTGTTCGAGAGCTCTTTGCTTTTTTTTGGTAATATTGTGGACACTAATATGCTTAACACAAATCCACAAGCAAGGGCATAAAAATTAGAAAGCAATGCAGGTATCCTAAATGACCATAAAGGAACAATTGTTTCTTCATATGTTATATCTTGTATTGAATAAGTGTTTTGTGTGATGAAATGCCCAACAGAATAAGCTATTAAACTTGAAGCTAGATTCGACAAGAAAATCGTTATAATAAGTAACAATATAAACTTTATAGCCGACTGCTTAAGATTGTTAACACTACTAAAGATTAATGCAAAAACAATAAAAGGCATTATAAATAGTAAGATCTCTTTTATACTAAGGCTTATTGAATACAAGAAGGTTTTCACTTCCATTGGAACTAGATGACCAAAGAATACAACCGAAGTGATAACAGCAAGTAAGGTTAGTAATTGTAACATATTCTAATATAGCGATACCCTATGGAAATACATATGATAAATTAGCTGCTAAGTAAAGTAAAACTGCCTAGAATATTTGCATTACCTTCTAGTACTTGAATGAGATTTCAAATTACAACATTTCCACAAAGTATATAATTAACATCCACACCTTTGGTCAAGTTCCATTCACGCTTTATTACATTATATTCCATACCAGTCATATCTTGTAGTGTTACATTGTTCTCTCTTAGATGATTTGCAATTTCTGATGGCTTGAGAAATTTATTCCAATTATGTGTGCCTTTTGGCAGCCAGTTTAATATGTACTCTGCGCCGACTATTGCAAGACAGAAGGATTTAATAGTTCTATTTATCGTCGATATAAAAATTAGCCCTTCTGGCTTCAACAGCTCTATTGCTTTTTTCATGAAAAACTCTAAATTATCGACATGTTCAACCACTTCCATCAACAAAACCACGTCATACTTCTTGTCATTGCTTAGCTCTTCAATGCTAGTGTGTGTGTATTCTATATTTAACCCTACTTTCTTCGCATGCAACTGTGCCACTTTTATGTTTTCCTCACATACATCTATTCCTGCAACGCTAATACCAATACGCGCCATTGACTCTGACAAAATGCCACCACCACAACCAACATCGAGCAATGATAGTTCTTTTAAATCGCATTTTTTTAATTCTTTTATTTTCTCAACGATGTATGATACTCTCACAGGATTCATCATGTGCAATGGCTTGAATTTGCCATTCTCATTCCACCATTCACCTGCTATTTTAGCGAATTTTGATATTTCATCTTCGTTATAAGTTTTTGTGGTTTTTTTCTTGCTAATATTGCTAAGTTTATCAAGGCGTTCTTTATGTCTACTTTCTTTTGAAAATTCTGTTTCGAGGAATTGTTTGACTATGTCTTTTGCTAATCCACTCGCAGTAAACCCTGCACCAAGACAAAGTATATTCGCGTTGCCATGCTCGCGAGCTAATTTTGCGATCTCAACACTATTACATAAAGCAGCGTAGATTCCTTCAAAACGATTTGCCACAGTACTCATGCCCAAACCTGTACCGCAAATTAATATTCCATAATTTGCTTTTTTGTTTGTTATATCTTCTACAACTTCAGCAGCATAGTCAGGGTAGTCTACACTCTTTTGTTCAGCAGTGCAGCCACGGTCTATCACTGTATAATCTAAAGTTTCCAAGTAAGCCTTTATTTCTGATTTTAGTTCATAACCTGCGTGGTCTGAAGCAACTGATATCACATCTGACATATAAGAAATTGCAACTTAAGGGTATTTATATGGGTAATTTATTTTGAGCTTTTTGTCAAGCTCTCCTGATCTTTCTGAATAAATTTCGAGTCAGATATGCATAAATTCTATATAATTTTTATCCTACCACTACTCATTCGGTAAAATGGATCATATAGATATTATAAAGTCAAAATTATTGTTGTCCGACATAGTAGGAAAAAAAGTTAGGTTAATAAAAAGAGGAGATAGTTTTGTTGGACTCTGCCCATTTCATAACGAAAAAACTCCATCTTTTTCGGTCAGCAATGTTAAGGGCTTATATTACTGTTTCGGTTGCTCAGCTCATGGTGATGCGTTTGAATTTATTTCACAAACTGAGGGCTTAAGTTTTAAGGAAGCGTTGGAAAATTTGGCATCTGTTGCAGGTGTTGAGTTACCCAAAAACCTCAGCTTTGCTAAAGAAAATGACAAACTGTTTTCAGCACTGAATTTAGCTGCAAGTTGGTTCGCGCAGAAAAATCGAGGTGTTATGGCTTATTTAAGGCAGCGCAAGATCTCACTCAAAATCATAGATAAATTTAGAATAGGTTATGCACCAAGTTCTGGCTTGAAGGAATATTTGAACTCCTCTGGTATTAAAGACGAGATTTTGATCGATGTTGGGTTAATAAATAAGAATTCTCGTGATTATTTCTATGATCGGCTGATATTTCCTATACACAACATCACGGGCAAAGTTATTGGTTTTGGCGGACGTGCGCTGAACTCTGAGCAACAGCCGAAGTATCTAAACAGCCCAGAGAGTCAGCTCTTTAAGAAAAGAGAAAATTTATATGGATTAAACTTTGCTTTGAGTGAAATACGCAAAAAACAGCATCTATTTGTTGTTGAAGGATATATGGATGTAATAGCACTACATCAAGCGGGAATTAGCAATACAGTTGCTCCGCTTGGTACCGCAATTTCTGCAGAGCAGATAAAAAATCTATGGAAATTTGCTAAAGAAATTTCCATCTGTATGGATGGCGATAGTGCCGGACGTCATGCTGCTATTCGAATTGCAGAACTTGTTCTACCGATACTGGAGCCTGGATACACATTGAAGTTCGTAACTTTGCCAAACAATAAGGACCCATACGATATATGCAATGAGCTAGAATATAAGACAGAAGACGTACTCTCTGCTTTTAACCACTCAACAGAACTGCACTCTGAATATTTATGGCATCACATAATTGGTAGCAATTTGCAAAATTATGAAAAATTTGCTCCGGAAAAATATTCAATTCTTGAGCACAAGTTCATGAAATATGTCAATGCTATCGGTAACAGCAGTATTAGAAGGTATTATAGAGATTATTTTTACAATAAGGTCAGTGAATTAAGAAGAAACTTTAAAAAGCTGATTTTTAATAGCAAAGCAACAAAAGGTGAGTATCTTTACAATAAATCTCCAGAGCTAATTGAAGCAGAGCAAAATCAGGCCATAATTTTGCGTATAGCCGTAGAATTTCCTGAAATCTTGAACCGTCCTATATTTTTTGAGCAATTTTCTCATTTCGAATTTACTAATGAGATGAAAAAATTACAACAGTGCGTAATTAATATGGTAACTAATGAGAGCAACTTTAATAAAGAAATTCTGCTACAGGAGTCTAGTGTTATAAAGTTTATATTTGAAAAAACTAGCGTACTAAATAGTCAATTAAGTGAGAAGAGATCGGCAGAAACTGTCTGGAATAACATAGTATTACGGAAAGAATTAAATGTATTACAAGAAGAAAAAATTAAAGCAAGGCTGGGCGGTAATTTTGACTTAGAGGAAAGGCTAATAGAACAAATAAAGCAAATAGAGGATAGTATACAAGAAATGCAAATGGAATTTATTCAAAAGTAGATGGCTTAAGATGTTCAAAATTATTAGAAAAACACTGTATTAGTATTTGCTTAAAATAGCTTATTCTAGTATATTTCTGGTTTGTTCAACTACGATAAGTGTTTTCATTTCTTCCTCTTATTATCTTTCTAGCCTTATACCTTGGAAGTGGTATTTATTTTTCTTTTATCGGACTTGGTAATCCTCTTCATCAAATTTCACCGTTAGTTTGCTTATTACCAGCATTATTTTTTGCTGTTCTATTCAATAAAAACAAAATTCAACATAGTATTGATACTCTTATAAAAGGTATGGGTAATAAAACTACTCTTACCGTATGTTTGATTTTTCTATTTGCTGGAGCATTTTCTACTGTTACTGAATCGCTTGGTAGTATAAATGTTATTACTAACTTAACTATTCGATTTCTTCCAGCAAGATTATTACTTCCTGGAATGTTTTTACTTTCTACTTTTATTTCAAGTGCAATCGGCACATCAATCGGAGTTATTGCACTTATAACACCAATAGCTGTTAATTTAGCACAAAATGGAGCTTTTGATTGTGCAGTGGGTGTTGGAGCTGTGATAGATGGGTCTATGTTTGGCAGCAACCTTTCAATGATATCTGACACTACTATTGCTGCTACTTCTTCACAAGGAGCTTCAGTAAAGGATAAAATAAAACTCACTTTCAAGACAGGATCTGTTACAGGTCTTATAATACTTATTTATCTAGTAATAATTTCAAATAGTACAGAAGTTGTTTCTATCTCAAGTCTGAATTATTTATCCATAGTCAAAATTATCCCTTATATATCTTTAATAATTATGGGTTTATTTGAAATAAACACTCTAGTAACATTAGCTATTAATATGGTTATTGCTGGGATATTAGGAATAGCTTTTTTTGATTATTCTCTTATTGAATATTCTCGTGACATATATAGGGGTTTTTATAAGATGAATGAAGTAATGATATTTATTCTCTTCAGTAGTGGATTAAGCCACTTAATGTACGAATACAGTCAGAAAAAGATAGATATATTCACCGATAAGGTGAATATGACAAAAACTCAAGCTGAATTTATGATTGCGGGAATATCATCTCTGTTTACTATTTTAGTTTCCAGCAATGTTGTTGCTATTTTATTAACTAGTAATATTGCGAAAAGACTTGCACAAAGATATAACATTGCACCACACCGTAGTGCGTATTTATTAGAAACATTTACTTCTATCACAAAAAGTATCTTACCTTATGGTTCTCACGTATTACTAGCAAGCAGCATTGCCTCTCTGTCACCTATCATCGTACTAACAAAAGTATATTATTGTTTTGTTTTTGCAGCAGTTGCAATAAGTGAAATAGTGATTAATGGCAGACGTCATGCGGTTGTAGCTCCTCAATTACCATAAACAACTCTTTAAATTTTCACTCAATTTGTTGATAAATTAACAAATATTATAATCTTTGCTAAAATACTTATATAGTACCAATTCTTTTAAAGACATAGTATTACTAATGTTATAAAAAATGTATCAAAATAGTGGAGAAAAAAATGCCTGATTATTATGAAATATTAGGAGTAAAAAGAGATGCTACTCATGGTGAGATAAAAAAAGCATATCGCAAATTAGCATTGAAGCTTCATCCAGATAAATTGCTTGAGGAAGTGAAAGAGCTAGATAGGCTAGAAGGAAAGAAGAAGGACGGAAGGCTACTATCACAGTCGGAAGAAGATCAACGGGCTCAACTTGAAGAGAAATTGACAAAGTTCAAGGAAATATCAGTAGCACGCAAAGTGTTATCTGACCCAACAAAAAAAAGCCAGTACGATAGAGGAAAGTATGAGTATGGGGATTGTAGTGATGAACTGGAGTTGTTGCGGGAAGAGATGAGTAAACTTAAACAAGAAGAGAAAAGAGAAAAATTTTTTAATGAAATATATATTATGTATTGTTCGAAAAGTCAAAAATTAATCGAAGAGAAAATAGAAAGGCTAAAGAAGAGTTTAAAAGAAATAGGCAAGATGGGCAAAGCTAAAGAGACTGAAGAACCAACTGAATCCGAATATGTAAGAACTATTCTGGGATTGTTGTTACATATCCAGTCAAATAAGTATGAAGAGTGTGATGATATAATAAAGAAAGTTACAATTGATGCTGGTGACATTACATTTCTAGTGCAAATTGCTATTATGTACGATCGTGTGGCATTTTTCAAGCTCTTTGAAGGAAGGATAGAAATATCACGAAATGAAATCTTAAGCTATGCTTATGAATACCAATCTGAAGAGTTTTTGGATTATTTTTTTAATAAGTACTTAGATAAATTAGATATCAACTATAAAGATAAAGAAGGAAATACAGCTTTACATCATACATTAAAATGGTTGGATTTGGGTAAATCGAAATACCAAGGTTTTGTCAAGTCACTTCTTAGTAAAGGTGCAAGGCTTGATGTTAAAAATAGCAAAGATGAAACTCCATTTGATCTCTTGGTCAATTATGCTACATACTTCTCTCGTAAGGAAAAAGTAGTAGAAAAATTAAATAATCTTTCGGTGGTGCTTAGTGGTTGTAAAACCGATGAGCTAAAGAAGCTAGAAGGTACTTCTGCGTTGAATGAACTAGTAGATACTATTGTTAGATATAAGCATAAAAAAGCTCTAGATCTTCTAGTTGAAAATAACATAAAGATTTCAAGTACTATTTTAGAAGGTATTGTTAAACACAATTGGAAAAAAGAGATTTTTGATTGCTTTTTACATAGAAAGAAATATAATTTTCAGGATGAAAATGGGAATACACCTCTACATCATGCTTTAAGAAACTTACAGCCCTATACGTCAATGCTTCGCAAAGTTGAATCACTTGTGAGTGCAGGTGCGAGATTTGATGTTAACAATGACCAAGGTGAAACTCCGTTTGATCTCTTGGTTGAATATGTTGAGAAGGGGTTTTATGGTCAAGCGTCAAGGTTAAGTTATGCTTGGAAGTTGTTTAACAAATGTGAAAATAAAGATGTACTAAGAGAGCTAAAATATAAAGATGGTACTACTGCATTAGATAAACTAAATGAGCTTCGTATTAAGTGTCGTAATACTTCTATCATAGTTGCTTCTACGTTAGCAGTAGTAGGAGTTGCTTTAGAAGTAGCTATTGCAGTTTACTCAGGAATGTTAGCGTTAGGGATAGGAATTGGAGTTTGTTGTCTTGTTGTTGCTGCAATCATATACCATTGTAATAGTCCTGCAAATTTATTGAAAGATAGCAATGCTGAAGTTGCAATTAATCAAATGGCATTAGTAAAATTATAACTTAAGATCAGAAGAAATGGCAGATCAAGTTTAATAATGTTAATTCAGTAATATATTTAGTAAAATCTAAAACTAAGAAAATTCTATACTTGCAACTCTGTGAGATGCTGGTGGTATCTATCTTACTTTCTTGATAGGAATACAGATTACAAGAGATAGGCGATGGAATTTCAAAGAGTTTGCAAATAATAGTTATTATTTGTAGAATATAGAAAAGTTAATAGAGATTTTAATAGTATGCCATCCGTTACTTTTATTTTACCTGATGGAAGTAAGAAAAGCTATGAAGCTGCAGAAGGAGAAACTCTGCTTAATTTAGCCCACAGAAGTGATCCAGATCTGCTTGAAGGTGCATGTGAAGGCTCTCTTGCTTGTTCTACATGCCATGTGATTGTTGATTCAAAATTTTATGATGTTGTAGAAACACATAACCCTATATCTGATGAGGAAAATGATATGCTGGACCTAGCTTTCGGTTTAACAGAGACATCGAGGCTTGGATGCCAAATAAAAATCACAAAAGATATTGACGGTTTGTGCGTAACCGTGCCCAGAGGTACAAGAAATATATCATTAGATAAATAAGAGGATAATGCGTAAAATTTTTATCTATATTCTTATCTCCTTACCTTTCTCCTTACCTTTGTTTATTCCTCTAGCTTATAGTGGTTTTTGGTATTTTTCTGCATTTAAGGTAAAAAGTCTTTTAACTGATTACATTAATGACGAAAAAGTTGATATTTCACATGATTTTAAGGGGTTTCCTTTTAACCTAGTTTTTCGTGTAACGAATCCAAAATTTTCTAATGAGCAATTAACTGTTTCATCTGAAGCTTTAATGATAAAAAACAGATTATTTGATAAGTCAGTATATATCTATATACCAAGCAATAAAGTAAACATTGCTGTCCGTAGTGATGAGAAAAAGAATATAAAGTGTCACACACACGTGAGTAGCCACTTTGTTGTTAAACTAAATGATTTACTATCTTCATTAAAATTCAACAGAAATAGCACTGTAATAGACTATATAGATACATTTCGTTACGAAGATTATGGATTAAAATGTGATGTTTTAGAAAATCAGCAAAGTGTTATAACTGAAGTGAATGATAAAAGTAATTACATTCAATTTCACTTTGATAAAGAACTGAATGAAAATACTAAACTAGAATTTGATTTTTATACTTACCGTTATAAACATACTGCAAGTCCTGAAAATTACCTTAGTGTCGACGCTAAATTAGATTATGAATTTGTAAACCATATTTCAGCTTCTAAGATTAATTTCAACATAGAAAAATTTTTGATTGAGAGTAATAACTTTTCTATTGCTGCGAATGGTGGAGTAAGTAATTACAATTTAGTTACATCTTCATTTGAAGATAAAATCAATGTAGCCATATCAAATTATAAAGAATTAATTTCGTTTGTGACTAATGATTCAAAGACTGCAGATAAATTGGAAAAATCAATATCTTCCTTATCAGAAAAAATCACTAATAACGACATTCAATTTTCAATAAAGTACGACAATAATGTAGGTTCAGGCTTTATTGGAAAATTATCCACTACTGATTTTATCACTCAATTCACCAAGAATGAGAATAGTAATTAGCTTACTTTTTACATTGATATTCCATTTAAGCATAAATGCTTTTACTTTGGATGATAAACTAAGAGACGAAAGCATGGAAGAGCGAGCAAGTAGCTTATTTGCAGTAATAAAGTGTCCAGTATGCTCTGGTGAATTATTATCCGAATCTGAGTCTCAAGTTGCATATGGTGTGCGTAAGACAATTCGCAAGAAGATCAGTGATGGATATACTAACGAGCAAATAGTTTCAGAGTTAAAAAATTCTTATGGAGATTCAATTATCATTGTACCACCTGTAAAATCTAGTACCTACATTTTATGGTTTACTCCTTTTATAATTCTTCTTATTGGATGTTTTCTAGTACGAAAATCAGTTCAGAAAATAGATAAAGTAGTAAAAAGATAACTATAGAGTAAAAGTGAGTTTACAACAAATGCAAGTAGCTACTATACGAACATTTGAGTTTAGATCAAAGATTGTAAGGTTAAATCTTCCATCCAAATAACCACGCACTCTACCTGCTTATCTGGGTAGACTTCTTGCACTAAGGTTTTATAGATCAACATTTGCTTTTTTATTTCATTTGATGAGGAAATAGAAACGTTATGGTGTGATTTATAGTCAATTATGATTGCTTTGTCTTCTGTTATGCACAGTCTGTCTAGCCGCACTAATACTGGTTTTCCGTCAATTGTTCCACTAAGTGGAATTTCTGATTTGCCCTCCAAGTCGAACAGGTAATCATATTTTTCATTAAAGGTTAATATTTTGCTGTAAATTTCATCCTTATCTTCACTAGTGTTTATGCTATCAAGATATTTCCTAACCCAATTTTTTCTCCTGTCTTTCTCTATCTTGGGCATATATTGCAATATACTGTGAATTATTAAGCCTCTTGCATAGCTGTCTGTCGTCCCAATGCTCCTTTTTGTCATTCCAGCATTCTCATCTGTCATCCCAGTGCTTGACACTGGCTTTTTTTCTCCAGGTTCCAGCGTTACGTGCTGCAATGACATTGATAGGTTTGATGGAGGTGAAATCACTGGAACATCAAAATAATCACGTTTTTTATAAATAGAAGGGTAGTTTGCATTCATGCATAGCACTTCAACTTTTTCTTTAAATATCGGCTGTAAGTATAGTTTTTTCCTCTCATATAATGCTCCATATTGAATAACTAGATCATACCAAGAGCCCTTTTGCACTGGCTCTTTGCCTAAAATGTATAACTCATCTTCAGCACGCGTAAGTGCCACGTACAGCAAACGCAAATATTCGTTATAATCCTCTAGTTTTTTCTCTCTTTTTACTTGATTACAATAAGCATTACTATTTTTGCCACACCAAAATGGTGCTTCCGTTGCATCAAACAAAATATTTTCGCTGTTTCTTGGTACCGTATTTGTGTCAACTAAAAACACTATTGGAGCTTGTAGACCTTTTGATTTATGAATTGTCATTATTCGTACAGCATTGAGTTTTGATTGCATATCGTTTTTAATCTCAGGATTATTTTCTTTGATCCACTGAACAAATGCTTGAAGAGATGGGTGCTCAAATTGCAATACGAGGTTCATAAATTCGTCTAGAATCTCGAAGCACTCAAGACCTAGCCTTGCAGCAAATTTCTTCCTGCCTGTGCGCAATATATGAGTGAATAGTGTAAGGGGGGATTTTGTCTGAGATAAATTAATTAGATAGTTTAATTCATTAGAGATAATCTCCTGATAATCTTGAAGTTTTTCCCACAACGACTGTTCTTTACGATCGTATGCAATATTGAATAAATCATCCTCAGTGAAGTTAAATAGCGGTGATTTTAAAACATTTGCAAGAGCAAGATCATTTGCCTGGAGGAGCAAAAATTCAGCTAAAGCTATTAAGTCCTGCACAGCTATGTAATCCATAATTCTAAAATAATCTCGGCCTATAACTGGTACATTTACTTTTTTTAGTTCACTTATTATGTAATCAACTAACACATTTCGCTGCCGTACCAAAATCATAATATCCCTTGGTTCTATATGACGATCTTTGGCGACTAAAATCCGCCCTTCGTTTAACCAATTGTGAATTCTTTGGGCTATTGCCTGAGCAAGTAATCGATCCTTTACTACATAATCTTTCCTCTGTGTTAAATGAATTTGTAAGGCTTGCTGCTCTTCCTCTTCATATCCTGGCAGTAACGGCCAAATTTCAATGTATCCTTGATCGTTTTCTCTATATGGAATATGTTTTATCTTGTTATCATTGAAAGATATTTCTTCACGAAAATTGTTAAATATTCTGTCTACAAGCATCAAAACTTCTGGAGTTGAGCGAAATGACTTTTCAAGTTGACATGATACCCAATCTCTGCCACCGGTTTTCGTGTGAAAATATTGCTGCATGTAATTAAATAGATGGGGATTTGCTCCTTGAAATCTGTAAATGGATTGTTTTACATCCCCAACAACGAATAAAGTTCTCTTTTCGTCACCACCGGTAAAAAATTCATTGCAGAGATTTGTTATAATTTTCCATTGACTGATACTATTGTCTTGCGCCTCATCAACAAGAATGTGGTCTATTTTTTGATCTAGATTAAACAATATCCAATCTTTATAGCCTGGATTGCTAAGGAGATTTGTTGCTAAATTGATGATATCATCATAATCAAGCAGTGCATTCTTTGATTTTTCACTATTATATAGATCAACATATACTTTAAATATACTAAGTAAACTACTGGTTCTTCCGAATATTTGATAAGAATTTATGTCCTTTACATGGGTAAACAATGCATTTTGAATGCTTTCTATCATTTGCTCTACGTCTTCAAATTTTTCCAAAGCACCCTTTGTTATAATGGATGATATGCTCTTTTTTTCGTACGATTCTGATTTGAGAAATACTTTAGCTAAGTTCTCTATCTTGTTGTCATCCCAGTGCTTGACACTGGGATCCATATTTCTTTTTTTTTGGGTCCCAGTGTCAGCTACTTGGATGACAACATTTGGTACGGACGATTTTCTGCTATTACACCAATCATAAAGTATCGCACTGTAACTCTGATCTCTTTTGCTGCCCTCACTTAATATTTTAGCTAATCTTTTTATCTGCTCAATCGTTTCACTCTGTAAATCGTGAATCTTATCTGGGGCACTTAGTTTATCTTTGATATACCCTAAATTATTTTCTAGAGCTGATCTCTTTATACATAAGGTATAGAGCAAATCACTCAGCTTGTTTTCATCAAATTCAGCTGCAATGATATTTATATCGTCCTGCACAGTTTCATTATGAAGCGTTTTTTCAAATATGATGGAATGCAATTCTTTACATTCGCTCAACGTACAATTTGGAGCGATACCAGCTTCTGTAGGAAAGCTGGAGATTAATTTGTAACAAAAGGCGTGTATAGTTTGAATATTAAGACCAAGATTTTCCAGTTCAGAAAAAAGCCTTCTTGCTCTTGTTAAATAATCTTTATTTTCTCTGGTTACACACTGGGCTAATTGTTCTAAATCTGCGACCAATATACCCTCTGGATATATTGCCCACTTACTAAGTGTACTGTAAATGCGATCCTCCATTTCATTTGCTGCAGCATTGGTGAATGTTAAGCAGAGAATATTTCTCTTATTCTCTAATAGAAGTCTTAATACTCTGTCTATTAAGATCTTTGTTTTACCTGTACCAGCTGATGCACTTACCCATACAGAGAAGTTAGGATTTATGGCATTTGATCTCATTAGGAGTGTATAAAGTTTGACTGAAGTGGCATTTCAAGTATAGTAAATAAGATAGTGTTAGTGAAGATATACAGATGGAAAGTTTTTGTGTAAAGGCTCCTGCAAAGATCAATCTTTTTTTACATATTATAAATAGAGAAGAAAGAGGGTATCATTTAATTGAAAGTTTGGTTGTCTTTGCTAAACTTTCTAATTTTTTAGAGATAAAAGTAGGAGAAAAAAACTTTAGATATGATAACTCTACAGTTGAATTTGTAAATTCTGAGTTTAGAATAAATTATCGATATAATACTATAACGAGAGCAGTGAGTCTACTGCTTAGGCATGCTCCTGTACGCACTAAAGTCACTGTGAAGGTTGTAAAAAATGTACCAATTGCTGCGGGATTTGGTAGTGGTTCCTCAGATGCTGGAGCTGTGATACGCATGCTGGGAGAGCTTTGGAACATTGATAGGCAATTTTTAAATGATATAGCTTTAAGCGTTGGTGCTGATGTACCTGCAAGTATAGATAGTAAGCCAGTTTTTGTCAGAGGTGTTGGTGAGGAATTATGCCCCATTAAACAATGCTCTTTACCCACAAGTCTGGTACTTGTGAAACCGAAAAAAAAGTTTTTGAATACATCAGAAGTATTTTCCAAGTATAAAGAGGATTTCTCTCAGCCAATTAAGTGGAGTGATAACACTGAGGAGAATTTGTTAGAGCTTCTTAAAGAGACAAAAAATGACCTGCAAGAAGCAGCAATAAGTCTTGTACCTGAAATTCAGAATGTAATATCAACACTAGAGTCACAAGAAGGCTCTATACTTTCTCGTATGTCAGGTAGTGGTGTAGGGTGTTTTGGAATGTTTGATAGTGAAGAAAGTGCAAAAGCTGCAGCGGCAAATATCAAAAAGGAATATCCAGAATGGTGGGT
This sequence comes from Wolbachia endosymbiont of Oryzaephilus surinamensis, assembly GCF_025617515.1. Lineage (NCBI taxonomy): Bacteria > Pseudomonadati > Pseudomonadota > Alphaproteobacteria > Rickettsiales > Anaplasmataceae > Wolbachia > Wolbachia endosymbiont of Oryzaephilus surinamensis. Next base: position 583,760 of record NZ_CP092526.1, read on the forward strand.
GTGCGACACGGAATTAATGGTTTGATTTATGCCCTTAATTTCCAAGAAGAAAAATCTTATAGATGGTTACAGGGAAGAAAGATTTTGGGTAAATAATCAAGAATATCATGGCTCAATTATAATTTTTCCTGAAAAGGTGATTGAATTGAAAGAAAGTGATATAAATAACAAGGAGTATTTTAAATCTTTTTTAACAGAGGAAATAGAGATTTTGATAATAGGTACTGGTAAGATACGCGATTGTTCAATGAAGTCTTATCTTATGGAGCAAAAGAATTTAAATTTTGAATTTATGACGACGGGTTCTGCATGCAGAACCCATAACGTTTTAATATCTGAAGATAGATTTGTTGTCAGTTATCTGATAGCATGTTAGAGATATTTACACAGAGTTTTTTTATAAACAGTCTAATTGCGGTAATTATGATTAGCCTAGTCACAGGAGCTCTAGGGTCATTTATGATATGGCAAAGGTTATCGTATTTGGGTGATAGTTTGTCCCATTCTTCATTGCTTGGTATTGCACTTGCTTTGATCTTTAATATCAGCCCATCGGTAAGTATAATGCTCATTGCAATTATGTTTGCTATACTACTTTCTCTTAATTTTAATAAATTATACTCTGCTGATACGATATTGAACATAGTTACCAATGTAGTTTTATCATCGAGTTTAATACTTATGTCTTTTCTTCCATCAGGTAATAATAGTATTATTAGCTCACTTTTTGGTGACATATTAATGATTGACCAAAGTAATATAATATCAATTTTTCTAACCTCCGTAATAGTTACTTTGATATTAATATTTAGATGGCGCTATTGGCTGATGATTTCGATTAATCAAGATTTGGCAACAGTTGAGAAAGTAAATGTTAATTTTGTTAGGCTAGAATTTTTGATTATACTCGCTATCTTTATTGCAATTTCTGCTCAATTAATAGGAATATTACTCATTGCTGCATTTTTGTTAATACCTGCTGCATCAGCAAGACTCATTTCAAAAACTCCAATGCAAATGATTATTGTTGCAACAGTTTTTTCTGTGATTTCTGGAGTATCAGGTTTGATATTATCTGCAAGTTTTGACTTATTAACTGGACCTGCAATTATACTTATCGCAGCTGTGTATTTAATCATTGCTTATTTTATAAGATTGGTGTTAAGTAGATCGACTTAATTTTGGTCTCGGAAGTTCATAATTCATTAACAAATGAGTGTAACTATCTGAGCGTAAAGTAGTTTTTGCTACGTTGTTTTTATGTGCTAATTGTTAATTTGTGGAGTGAAAGATATGGCCGAAGGATTTTTTTCTAGATATATAGGACAGCCTATAAAAAATTTTTATAATTATGTTACGGGAAAGAAAGAAGTGTCTGATGATATGCAGAATACAGCAAATCAAGAAAGCTCAGAATTGTTGGAAACTGATGTGCAATCAAATGATGTACCACCAAATAGTGATAATATAATATAGATGGCATGAGAATCACGCCATCTAAAGTTAAAAAATTCCTTGAGAAACCGGATACTTTAAGTGGTGTATTAATTCATGGGAGTGACAATAGTAAGGTCGATATTTTTGTACAGGAAATAATTGCCAACTTGAATGAGTATTCAGTTCAGGTGATGGATTTTGCAGTAGTGAATAAGTCGCCTGGCTTGTTATTTTCCGAGTTGGCAAACATTTCGATGTTTACTAAAAAAAGGTTAGTTAAGCTGATAAATGTCAGTGGAAGTATATCTAAAGAGTTAAGAAACATATTGGATCATAATATAGGCGATCATTATATAGTAATGATAGCAAATGATCTTCCATATAGTTCTACAACTAAAAGTTATATGGAAAGCTCAAAAATTTTCGGTGTCATTACCTGCTATAAGGACAGCGGTAGTAATCTTTGTGATATTATATCAAGTTACTTGAAACAAAATGATATAGAGTGCACAAGTGAGATAATCTACCACTTGCAGTCTTATTTTAATCATAGCAAACTGCCTATATATTCAGAGCTTGAAAAATTAGTTTTATATCTAGGAAAAAGAAAAGATCTTAAACTTGCTGATATAGATCTATGCTTTTCAACCTCCGGCAATGATTATGTTACACTTGATAATCTGTGCTCTGCAATAGTGAGTAAAGACATGGGACAATTCATCAAAATTTCCGATGTATTGATATTACAAGAGAATTTTTCACCGATAGCATTAATCCGTATTATATCAAATTATTTTCTACGGCTAGAAAGCGTTTTGCTGTTAATACAAAATGGAATGAATGAACAAGCTGCAATTGACCAGCTGAGTCCTCCATTGTTCTTCAAACAATTGCAGAGTTTTAAATCTCATTTGAAAAGTTTGCAACTTTCAGAACTTAAGAAGATCTTAGAAAATTTGATGAGCTTGGAAGTGACTTGTAAAAGAACTGACTTGGACCATAAAATGATCTTTCAGCATGAGATTAACTATTGGTGTTATTCGTTCAGCAGAGTAGTAAAATAAGGTAGACGAGAAAAAACAACTAAATGTTGTCATGAAAGTAGCTGACACTGGGATGGCTTTGTTGCATCACTCAAGTAAAAAGAGCTAGCAGTTACTGACAAAATTCACTATAAGACAAGCATTTAACCTACGAAAGAAAAATATGTCACAAAAAATGAGAGTCAGTAACTGCCATGAATATAACAAATTTCTCCAAGAGAGGGGAAATATTTTTCATTTTATTAATGAAGCAATTGAGAATTGGTACGAAAAAGGTCCAAAAATGGCTGGTGGCAACTATATTTATAGCGATAAAGTTGTGATTTTAGTGCATATAGTCGCTAATCTCTTTAGAATTGGCTTAAGACAAACGGTAGGGTTTATAGAAGGGTATTTGCAGCAAATAGGAAAAAATTTGCAGATTATCAGCTATTCACAAGCTTCAAGGAGGTTTAGAAAACTCAATATTAAGATCAGTGACTGTAGAGTTAACAAAAATGATACGGAAGGTATTGAAATTGCCATAGATAGTACAAGTATCAGATAATACCCCTGGTCACAGTAAGGAAAATAGCGAAGTATCGCAGTTATAAACAGGTAAGAAAGCTGCATGTAATGCTGGAGATAGGTAGCAAAAAAGTCATAGCTGCAAAATATAGTAGAGGAGTTTATTCTGATCATTACGGAACCTGTGATCTTATTGAAAGAGTTGAAGCTCAATATAAGCACACTGTATGGAGATAGGGCATATAACCGAAAGAAATTATATAAATTGTGCAATGAACTTGGGATAAAGACAAAAATTCCTCTGCAAAATAATGCAGTAGAGCATCCAAAGTTAGACTATATGGCAGAGAGAAATGCTGCAATTAGACTAATAAAATCATATGATAAAGATAATATAAAGATGTGGAAAAGGCAAATAAACTACGGAAAAAGATCTTATATAGAAAGTTTTTTCTCGCGACTGAAACAAATATTCGGATTTAATTTTCGTAACAAATCTGAGATTAATCGTGAGAAGGAACTGCTACTCAAGTGTTATTTGCTTAACAAATTTACTGATTTTGGTATGGCTAAATTTGAAATAGTTACATGAATTTGTCGTAAATCACCACTACATGAAGTGTTATGCAACAAAGCCCACTGGGATCCAGAAATATGGGATATGTATAGAAGTTATTTTAAAATACAACGTTTTGGCGAGATTATGGATTCCAGTGTTAGCTACTTGAATGACAGGAGCAGAAACTGGAATGACAAGAAATCTAATATTTTCACATTTCCTGAACAATGCTTATTGGTGTCATTCAAAATACATTCGGTGCATTTAAACCTTTTGTATAATTCTTTGGCTTTCTTCTAACCTTGCAATAATGCTCTCTCTACCGATAAAAATTAATAATTTAGCGAGTTCTGGACCTGTTTCTGTTCCTGTTAAAGCGAGGCGCAACTGCATAAATAGATCTTTTGCCTTTATATCAATTGTCTGTCGAATATTTTTAACCCACTCTGATAATGTGTTTTCATTACAATCACCTTGAGGTAATGTGCTTAGCGCTATTTTTATAAACTCTTTATTAAGAACCACAGGTTCTATACCAAATTTGCATATTTTCCACCATTTGGCCACTTCAGAAAACTTTTCTATATTACTCCTTATAAAATACCAAAACTCTGAGCCAATTTGACTTAAACGATCTTGCACCATTTCAAATGGCATTTGTTGTAGCACTTTGCTATTTAGCTTATAAATTTCACTCAAGCTGAATTGTAAAGATGCTGAACTAAATTTTTTGATATCAAATGAGTCAATTAAAGACTGCATATCAATATAAGCTTCTATCGGATCAGATGTTCCAAGCTTTGCTAAATAGCTAGTTAGCGCCATTGATTCAATCTCATCTTCTCTTATGGACTTAATATCCAGCCCGCCTTTCCGTTTCGATATTTTGCTATCATCAAAGTGTAGTAAGGGAAGGTGGGCAAAGATAGGAATTTTCGCTTTTAATGCTTGAATCATTTGAATCTGAACTGCGGTATTAGTTACATGATCTTCCCCACGTACAACATGGGTTACATTAAAGTCAATGTCATCAATAACAGAAGGTAGCATGTACGTATAAATTCCATCTTCTCTTTTTACTACAGGATCGCTGATATGAATTGTTGCAATATTTATTTCGCCTTTAACTTCATCATTCCATTTTACAGTTTTATTTCTATCCAATTTAAATCTGAAATGTGGTTTTCGTCCTTCTTGCTCATAACGAATTTTCTCTTGCTCAGTTAAAAGCAACGCACCTTTATCGTAAACAGGGGGAAGACCTTGTTTTAATTGCAATTTTCGTTTAGTGTCTAATTCTTCTCTTGTTTCATAACATGCATAAATATGACCTTCTTTCATTAACTGTAAGAACACCTCGTTATAGCGCTCAAAACGCTCTGATTGCTTAAAACTTGAATTCCAATTTATGCCAATCCATTTTAGGTCTTCTATGATATTATCTACATATTTGATATCTGAACGCTCAAGATCAGTATCATCAAAACGTAGTAAAAATTTTCCATTTTGATTACGTGTGTACATCCAACAAATGAGTGCAGTGCGTATGTTTCCTACATGTAGGTAGCCAGTTGGGCTTGGAGCGAATCTTGTTAGCATTTAAATGATTACTTTAGTTTATTTTAATTTTATATAAATGTACTGCTAAAGCAAGATTCTTCTTTGTCTTGGTGTTAGTTGCTACAAAGTACAGCGAACATGAAACCTTTTTGTTAGAGTTCCATGATCTGCCTAAAATACTCTGAAAGCACGGCTTTAGTTATTTACTCTAAATATATTATACGTATACTTGTTATTAAATTAAATTTGAAATGATAAGAAATGAGTGAATTTAAATCAATCCGCAATATTGCAATAATTGCACACGTTGACCACGGAAAAACTACTTTACTTGATAACATGTTAAAACAAAGTGGCACGTTTCGTGAGAATCAAGAAGTTCAAGAACGAGTGATGGATAGTGGTGATCAAGAACGTGAACGTGGGATTACAATACTTGCAAAATGTACGTCAATAATGTGGGGTGATGAGAAAATCAATATCATTGATACACCAGGACATGCGGATTTTGGTGGAGAAGTGGAAAGGGTGCTCTGCATGGCAGATGGTGTATTACTACTGGTTGATGCTGCAGAAGGTCCAATGCCACAGACTAAGTTTGTGTTGTCAAAAGCACTAAAGGCAAATTTAAAACCGATTGTGATAATCAATAAGGTTGATCGACCAGACAGCAGAATTGATGAAGTACTAAATGAAATATATGAGTTATTTTTTAACCTTGATGCAACCAACGAGCAACTAGATTTTCCAGTACTCTATGCTTCAGGTAGAAATGGTTGGTGTGCTAAGGAGCTATCTGATGAGAGAAAAGATTTAAGCCCATTATTTTCAACGGTGATAGATTACATAAAACCTTCCGTTTATGATCAAAATGCACCTTTTGCTATGCTAGTTACTTTACTTGAATCTGATAAATTTCTTGGCAGAATATTGACAGGAAAGATTTACCAAGGAATCGCGCAAGTTAACTCAGATCTTAAGGTAATTGATCTTGATGGTCAAGTGGTTGAGCGAGGGAGATTAACTAAGTTACTCTCATTTTCTGGCTTAAAACGCGTTCCAGTAGAGCAAGCTGTAGCTGGTGATATCATTGCCATTGCAGGACTTGAGAAAGCTTCAGTTTCAGACACTATAGCAGCACCAGAAGTTACAACTGCGATCAGCTCAACTCCAGTTGACCCGCCAACAATGGCGATTACTATAAGCGTGAATGACTCACCTTTTGCTGGGCAAGAGGGAACAAAACTTACCTCAACTGTTATAAAAGATCGTTTATATGCAGAAGCAGAAACAAACGTTGCAATTACTGTAACTTTGGCTCCAAGTGGTGAAGCATTTGAAGTAGGTGGACGTGGTGAGTTGCAGCTTGGGGTACTGATTGAAAATATGAGAAGGGAAGGTTTTGAACTTTCAGTTTCACGGCCTCGAGTGCTGTTTAAAGAAGAAGATGGCAAAAAACTTGAACCTATAGAGGAAGTAGTAATTGATGTAGATGATGAGTATAGTGGAATCATCATGGAAAAACTTAGCTTTCGAAAAGGTGAAGTAACTGACATGAGACCTTCTGGTAGTGGCAGAACTAGGTTGACATTTTTAGTGCCATCAAGGGGATTAATTGGCTATCAAGGAGAATTTTTAACTGATTCTCGCGGCACTGGTATAATCAACCGTTTATTTCACAGTTATGCTCCACATAAAGGTTCAATTTCCGGAAGGCGTAATGGGGTTTTAATTTCAACAGACAAAGGCGAAGCAGTAGCGTATGCAATTTTCAATCTGCAAGATAGGGGAATTATGTTTGTTAAGCCACAAGATAAGGTATATTGTGGTATGATTGTCGGTCAGCATAGTCGTGACAATGATTTAGAAATAAATGTACTTAAAGGTAAGCAATTAACAAACGTAAGAGCTTCAGGTAGCGATGAAGCTATAAAGCTTACTCCACCAAAAATAATGACACTGGAGGATATGATAGCATATATAGACGATGATGAATTGGTAGAAGTAACTCCAAAATCTATACGTTTGCGTAAGAAGTTCCTCGATCCAAATGAACGTAAACGTGCAGGAAGGGCGAAGAATAAAGAGTAATCAACGTTCCTGATAAAAATCTGGATGAGCTACTCGGATAACACCATCATAAAGGGAACCAGTGTCAGTTACTTGAGCAGGTATTGGGATGACAAGAGAAGGCTACAAAGGTGTCATGCAAGTGGCTCATCCAGCTTTTTTATAATCATCGAAAACATTGTATTTTAACATTACTTTTATACTTATAAGTTTCTAGGCACTGGATTTGTTGTAGACTTACTCTATCACTTTACCCTCTTATTTTACCACTCTCCTGCCTATATATTTTTCTTACTATTACCCACAAATATAAATGGACATAAAAATAAAGTATTACAACATTAAAGTTTGCAAACATTGAGGGTAAAAAATGGCAAACAGGAATAATGAATGGGCTGAAAATGAATTTGGAGATGCTGTACTTGGAGATAAAAGGTTAACTGACCGATTAGTAAATATTGCTGATAGTTTTACAAGTTTACCTGAAAGCTCAATCAATCAGGCGTGTGGAAGTTGGTCAGAAGCAAAAGCAGCATATCGTTTTTTTCAAAATGAGAACGTGAAAGAAGGCGATATTCTAGCTTCACACGTTGCTAAAACAGTTGAAAGAACAAAAGCCCATAAAAAAATTTTTGTGATCCAAGATACAAGTTATATTTCATACACAGACCATGAAAAAACAAGTGGATTGGGAGTTATTACAAGAAAACATAGTCAAGGTATTATAATGCATACAGCTCTAGCTGTTAGTATAGAAGGTTTGGTACTAGGGATACTAGATCAAAAAATTTATTCAAGACCTGAAGAATCTGAAAACATAAAAAAAAAGAACAATGACAGTATCCGCATTGAAGATAAAGAGAGTATAAAATGGTTAGAAACTTTAAGCAACACAAACAACATTATTGATTCAACTCAAACTGAGACTATAACTATATGCGATAGAGAAGCAGATATATATGAGTTTTTTGAGCTTGCATATAATCTTAATTCGGCAGTGTTAGTTAGAGCTTCCAAAGATAGGGCAGTAAATAGAAAATCTCGATATCCTGAAAAAGGTGAGCAGAAGTTATGGGAATTTATTAAATCCTCTCATTGTGCAGGTACGGTAAAAGTTGAAGTTCCTGCAAAAGATAATAAGCCAAAAAGAACAGCACATTTGGAAGTTAGATTCGGAAAGTTTATTATGCATCCATCTAAGAATAGTATTAGGCATAAGACAGAAGAATTACTTAAATTACCACACTATGCAGTTTACGTTGTTGAAAAAGACTTTCCTTCTGAAACAAATCCGCTAGAGTGGATGCTTTTAACAAATCTTCCAGTCAATACCTTTGATGAAGCTGTTGAAAAAGTTAGGTGGTATTGTCTTAGATGGAAAATAGAAATATTACATAAAATTTTAAAATCTGGTCTCAAAGTTGAAGAATGTAGGCTTGGAACAGCAGAAAGGTTGATGCGATATTTAACAGTAATGAGTATTATTGCTTGGAGAATTTTCTTTATTACAACAATTGCAAGAACTGATCCAACATTACCGTGTACTACCTTATTAGCCGAAGAAGAATGGAAAGTTCTATATGTAAAAATACATAGAAAACCATGTTCAAATGCAACTCCTACTATAAAAGAAGCTGTTTCATGGATTGCTCAACTTGGAGGACATTTGGCTAGAAAAAATGATCTAGAACCAGGCCCCATTACTATTTGGAAAGGATGGAGACGTCTCTTTGATCTAGCAGAAGGATGGCGACTTGCTCACGAACTTTATATTTGTGGGTAATAGTAAGTATATTTTTATATGAGGATTTTTGCAAAAGTTTCGCATTTTTTGTAACATGATTTTCAGTATGTGTAACCTAAATGCAAATTGATCACGAAACTAGTGTAATTATTGAGGCCATAGAGAAATTTGGTGGTGAGGCAAGGCTTGTTGGTGGATGTGTTAGAGATTCAATTTTACAGCGTGACATTCACGACATCGATCTTGCTACTAATCTGCTGCCTAATCAAGCAGTTAAAGCGTTAAAACTCCGTAATATAAAAACTATTCCAACTGGCTTAAAACATGGAACTATTACTGCGATTTTAAATAAAAGATCCTTTGAGATTACAACGCTAAGGCATGATATAAAGTGTGACGGTAGACATGCGAAGGTAGAATTTACTAATGATTGGCAAGCTGATGCTTCAAGGCGCGACTTTACGTTTAATGCTCTTTATGCGGACAAGCATGGCCATATATACGACTACTTTGGTGGCATTCAGGACTTAAAAACACGAAAGTTAAACTTTATAGGTAACGCTGAAGATAGGATTAAGGAAGACTATCTACGTATTTTAAGAGCGTTTCGTTTTCACGCTAAAATATGCATAGGAGATTTAAGTGATGAAATATTGGATGTGTGCAAAAAGCATTCGCACATGATTCAAAACCTCTCTGGAGAGAGAATAAGAGAAGAAATATTTAAACTCTTGGAATGCAATGATCCTGCTCCAACACTTAAGAGCATGCAAAAATCTGATGTTTTACAAAAAATTATTCCAAAAGAAGTAAAATGCGAAATTTTATCTTCACCACTTCTTATCAACACTAAACCTCCTATAAAACCCTCAGCGTATGTCCATACGCCTTTCCTAGATCCCACAATCGATGCACTAACAAAATTAGCTTTGCTTATTAGGACTGCTGAAGATAGAGCGAGTCTTGGGGAAGAAGTGAGCAAGTTTTTACGTCTTTCAAATAAGCAAAAGAAAAAAATATTATTTTTATTATCAAACAATATCAAAACAGAGCTTTCAGAAAAAGAGCAAAAGAAATATATATCTTTATTTGGTAAGGAATTATATTGTGACTTAATGAAGATTTGTGGTATTGAGTCTGGAACAAATGTTGATGAGTATATTTTATTTGCCAATATATTCAATGTTCCAAAATTTCCTTTATCTGGGGATGATTTAATAATCATAGGTCACCAACCAGGAAAAAGTTTAGGTAGAAACTTAGAATTGCTACGACAACACTGGGAAGACAGCTCCTACACTTTAACAAAGGAGGAGCTGATACTTTATGCTAAGAGCCTACTCTAGTTACTCTCTGAATGTTTGATGAAGTAGTGTGACGCATGGAAGAGTTAGGTGTTAATTTGTATTCTTTTTTAGCTTTATCTGTTAATTGATACTCGTTTACTCCTCCTTGAGTCTGATTACACATTCCCTGATCTGGGGATAAAAATTTATCTCTTATACTTGATGCCAGTTGTTGAACCTTATCTGAAAAACATTTTATTTGAGCTTCCGTTAACTTCTGCACAACAAATTTTTTGACTGAATCATTATTGCTATCATTTCCCTGAGCCAAAAATTTTGTGAAAGAACTTATTATTGCTTCACTATCTTTTTCATTGAAATACAACTTGTTTACACAATTTTTAACAAAATCTCCATTTTTAATGGAATGTTTTTTACCAACTTCTGTAACAACTTTGTTAACATTAGTTTCTATGATCGCTCTTCCAGATTGAACCAAATTCTCTTTCAACAGTGCAAGTAACTTATCACTTTTAAATTTATAACCATTTTGATATACTAGAGATTGTATAGTTTCCTTAAGCACGTTATGGCAAAAGTGTTCTCCTTTAAATTCAGGAAAACTTTTTTTCAACTTTGTATTTTGATCAGATAAAAATTTATCGAGACTGTCATTCCCGCGAAGCTTAGATAAAGTATTTGAAAATTTTGACTTCACAGAACCAGAAGTAGAAAAAATACTCTTTGTATCTGCTTTAGTTTTTTTATTCATACCTTCTGACTTTTTACCAGCATCTTTTAGCTCATTTTTTAACTTTTGTTGTCCACCTTCAGCTATTGAACTTTCAATCTGTTGATTTTTTAATGTTTCACTAAGTGTTTCTACATTATTTTCAACAGAAGATATTGCGATACTTGTTGCTTTTTCTCGTTCTTGACTCAGATGTTCAACTTGTTCTTGTAACTTTTTATTCTCTTCTTGTGAAGATTTTAATTTTCCCTCCAAATCTGCCTTTTGTTTCTTTATTTCAACGTTACTTTTTTCTAATTTCTGTGATTTTTCCTGCAATTTGTCAACTTCACTTTCTAATTCTTTTTTCTCTTTTTCAATGGTATTTAGATTAGTCTTTTCTTTCTCTAATTGTTGTTTAAGACTCTGTAATTCAGCACCTTTTTCCTTAGCTTGTTCTTGTAACTTAGTAACTTCACTTTCTAAGTCTTTTTTCTTTATTTCAGCAGCACTTAGTTTATTACTTGAATCACTTTTGTTTTGCTCTAATTGTTGTTTAAGATCCTCTAATTCAGTATTTTTTTTCTTAGCTTGTTCTAATTCTGCTTGTTTCTCCTCAAGTTGATTTTTTAATTCCTTTATTTTAGTATCAGACTCGTTGTTTAACTTACTAAATTTACTCTTAAGTTCTGTGTTTTGCGCTCGTAGGCTTTTATTCTCTTTCTTCACAGTTTGATTTATATCTTTATTTTCACGAAATGAATTTATCAAATCGTCTTGCTCTTTTATTTTTTGGTCTTTTGTAAATATAGTTTGCTGTTGTGCATTATTTTTATTCTCCATTTCCTTTTTCTCTTGTTCTAATCTTTCATTTAATTGCGTTAAACTACCTATTTTCCCATCTTTTTCTTCTACCCTTACTGAGAGCATTTCTATTTTATTTGCAAATTCTTTGCTGCACTCAATTAATTCTTTCTGCAAATGTAATATCTCCTCAGACTTTTCCTTGAACTGTGCTAAAAATTCTTCTCCTCTTTTTTGTGCAATTTTTACCAATTCACTATAGTTCTTTTTAAGTCCTGCAAGTTTAGACTTTAACTCTTCATTTTCTAATTCTAAGTCTTCAATCTTCTGTGCTTGTGCTGCAAAAAATTTAGCAAATATTTCTTTTTCCTCTCCTAATGATTTTACTTGTTCTTTAAGTTTAGTAATTTCTTTCTCTTTTTTAGTTAATTCCTGATTTAAATTTGACTGATTTTCCTCCTTCTTACTACCTTCTTTCAACTTTTCTTTTAATCTCTCATTTTCATCCTTCAATTCCTTTTCTCTGTTAGAATTTAAAAGATCATCAGTCTGAACCACATTATCTGCAATATTGTAATGTAGGATACTCTTTGCCCATTGATTCCACTTTTCTGGCAACATTCGTCCAATTGTTTTTAGATATAGCCAAGCAAGCACAGTGGATAAGCTATATTTTTTTTCCTTTTGTTTAGGTTCGTAATTAACCTTATTGTTAGCATTTAGCATAAAATTACCTAATTTTTAAAGTATTGAAGTTATATATATTAATATAATTATTAAATAAATAATAATATAAATGTTAAATTGTGTGAAAATTTTTATAGATTTTAAGTAGAAATACACATGTTCGTAAGCACAGAATTTGCTTTTTCTATTGCTCTTGCTAACATTTCTTGTTCATTGTGCTGATTTTTCACGTTGATTACCTGAGCTGCCAAATTTGCAGGGAAAGTGACCAAACTAACTTCCCATAGCTCCACTTGTTTTAACACTCGAGCTCCGCTTTCATGATCAACATCATACTCTATTGGTATATAGCCAATCGAAAGCCCGTTAATAGTTCCAGTTTTGAGCATTAAATATGCTTCCTCTGCTTTTTGAATACCAAAAAGCAAATGTGCAGTTATATATAGGCCAATATCATTTTCGCAAATATCCGTAATATTACCTATAGGCTCGCTCGGATTGTGCTGCCAAAGAAGTTTTATCTGACTTTTATTTAAGTTATTCTTAAATGCTCCTGGTAATATCAGATCATTTTGCTTATCAACTATATTAAAAACGCTCGCATAGCCAGAAAATACTCCGTTTTCTTCTATGCTTTTTATTGATAATGGTGAATAGAGAAATTTCTTATTCATAAGTCCTCCTTGTAAATTATGGTATTGGGTTTGCCAGCGCTCTGAGCCAGCTTAAAATGTTGTATAGATTGTTTTCCTATATCTCAGGATGAGTATAAGGCACTACAATATAATTCTATTGTATGCAGTGCTTTGAAAATGTGGAAGTACTTTTTTAGTTATAAAATTTGTCATTTTATATACATAAGGGTAGGGTTTGTTGCACATTGGGTTGTTCAACAGCAGCGTTTTCCAGATTTGTAGAAACAGCTTCGTTTGTAGCTTTTCCTAGAAGGAAGCCAAATCCCAATGAAACAGCGGCTATAAAACCATTCATTAATGACTCTGTCCATGTTTCTCCCTCGTATTCTTGATAGATTTTAGAATATATCATTATTGGCTTCATTCGGGTTTAAATTTCTTCCCAACTCTTCTGATGTTTTCTCCCCAGCATCTTGGGATTTTGTTGATGAACTTTTCTGTAAGTTTTCTAATTCTTGTGCGTCCATCAACACCTCACTATTAAAGCTTAAGTATAAATTATACAGCACTATAATTGTTTAGTCAAGGTAAATACTAGTATATTAAGTAAATATTTACTATATTAATATGATTGCTTAAATTCACAACTAATTGTTTGGGGGAATAAAAAGATTGTGTTTTGTAGGTGATTTTCGTAGCGGAAGGTATTACCCCAGTTTTACAACACCCGGGGTAACGATAAAGAAGGAAGTAGGGAAAGTTATTTATAATAGTTTGAAGCTATTACAAGTTTATATGCTCTGTCCTTGAATATTTGTTTGTTCAATAGTAGTACTTTCCAAATTTGTGGAGATAGTAGCAAACATCCTTCTCGCTAAAGCCGTTGACAATGCAGCACCAATTCCAGCTCCAGTTGCAGCTATAAAACCAGGGCCTAATAATTCCATATTTGTTTCAGTGCTGCTGCTAGTTATATTGTTAATTAACATCATCGCGCCTGCTCCTAAAGCTGCTACTAACCCAATCCTTGACGGTTTACTTGTTGCATCAAGAGAATATTGTACTACTTCTCTAAGCTCTGAATTACTGTTTTTTAACGCTACTGCTATTGATGCTGGTAACATGACCATTATTGGCATGGATAATAGTCCTCCAAGTGTTGCACCAATAATTTCACTCACTTTTGATTTTCCAAGATTAACTCCTAGATTAACTCCTAAGGCTGTTATACCTAATACTCCAATTGAGGTGATAATCCTTACATTTCTCTCTTCCATTTCTCTCACATGCGCCTCATATTGTATTGTAGCTTCTGCTACCGCTAACCCAATACTATTTGGTTGCTGTGGAATCTGATTTACTCGCCCTAACTCTTGTGAAGTTTTCCCTCCAATACTTTTGACGGCATCTTCTAAGTCTAATAACGATCTGTTATTTAACCTTACGTTATCTTGACTATCACAAAAGACAATGTAGTCTAAAATTGTCATTCTCAGATTATTCATTTCTATATCATCATTAATATGATCTTTTAATATACTTATAATCTCTAATGCTCGCTCCTTCATATCTCTTTCTTCTTCTGCACTAGCTGGTGCAAGTATGAGAAAAATTATTCCAAGAAAATCTTGTTGTAATTTTTTTAATTGTTCTAAGCTCATAATAATTAACATTAATATATATTATTAAATAATATAGTACTATAGTTACTTAATCAAGATTTATATTAATATATTAAAGTATAAAATACCAAAGAGTAATATCCTTAGCCGTAAAATACAAAAATAACTGATGGGTTCTTTATAATTAGAAATATTAAGGAATTTACTAAATAAAAAAGGTAAAATAAGCCCTAATTGTTATCTACTTTTCAGAGTCAGCTACTTAGCTAACTCTGAAGATTAGGAAAGAGCTATATGCTCTGTCCTTGAATATTTGTTTGTTCAATAGTAGTACTTTCCAAATTTCGTAAAGATTCACGTTCTTCTTCCATATTCAGTATGTCTTCTATCACTTGCTGATCTTCATCTCTTTCTTCTAATTGTAATGCTGTCGCTCCTTGAGGTGCTTCTAGTAGTGTTTTTAATATTTCTATGCGCAGTTTCTCTGTCATTGCTTTCCATTGTATCATTACTAGCATGTCATTGTGCAATGCTGACATTTTTTGTAATGTTTTCACTTTTTCTGACAGTCCTTTATTTTCTTTTTGCAATGCTTCTATTTTTCTTTGCTGATACTGATTATCTGAATTTGTCATTGGTAATTCATGCATAACCTACTCCAAGTTAAAATTTAGACATTATTAATTAAGTGATACAGTTTCTTTAGTCAATCAATATATTATAACATTAGGATTAACAGCTAAAAGAATAGAATGAAATATCAGGCAATATTTCCTATAATTAAACTTTTAAGATGGAAAAATGACAATTCGTGTAGGAATTAATGGTCTTGGTAGAATAGGCAGAAGTGTATTGCGTGCTATTTTTGAAGTAGAAAACTATAGCGAGCAAATAGAAGTTGTGGCGGTAAATGGGTCGCTCAGTGCTGAGCAGCATGTACATTTGATTAAATATGACTCTGTTCATGGTAAATTCAGTGGTGATATTGATTTTAACGAGTCTGAAAATTGGCTATCTATAAATGGCAAAAGGTTTTCTTTATATAGAGAACGTAGCCCTGAAAATATTCCTTGGAATGTTGATGTAGTACTTGAATGCACTGGTGCATTCAACAAGCGTGCGGAAGCAGCAAAGCATAATGCAGAGAGAGTAATTGTCTCTGCTCCAGTTTCAGATGCTGATGTAACTGTAGTTTACGGCGTAAATAACGATATGCTAAAAAAGGAGCATAAAGTGATCTCAGCAGGTTCTTGTACTACAAACTGTCTGGCTCCGATTGTACACGTTTTACACTCCAATTTAGGTATAAAAAGCGGTTTTATGACCACTATACATGCCTATACGAATGATCAAAATATTCTTGATGGCAACCATAGAGACTTACGTAGGGCAAGAGCTTGTGGCCTTTCTATGGTGCCAACTACAACTGGAGCAGCAAAAACAATTGGTTCTGTCATTCCTCAGTTAAAGGGTAAGCTAGATGGTACTGCTATTAGAGTTCCGGTTAGCAACGTTTCTATGGTTGATTTTAAATTTACGACTGATAAGAAGGTAACAGCTGGAGAAATAAATGAAATGTTTAAGAATTCAGCAAATCATGTGCTTTCCGTATGTAACGAGCCTTTAGTTTCAATAGACTTTGTCCATAACCCTTATAGTGCAATTGTGGATTTAGCTGGTACATATGTCACAGGTGATATCTGTAGAGTTGCAGCGTGGTACGATAATGAATGGGCTTTTTCACTGAGAATGTTAGATATAGCTTTATTGTAAAGTATGAACGAAAACTCACAAAAATATGCTTCATTTTATGAGCACTTTGCGGAACTTAGAAAAAGGGTTATTTTTTGCTTTCTATTTTTTTGTGTTACCTTCGGGTTTTGTTACTACTTTAAAGAAAATATATACCGCTTTTTACTTGCACCTTTAATAGAAGTTACAAAAGATAGCAATGATTTTTCTCTAATCTATACAGACTTAACAGAAGCGTTTTTTGTATATCTCAGGGTTGCAATAATGAGTGCACTGTTGTTTTCTTTTCCTGTGTTTGCATGGCAATTCTATATGTTTCTAGCACCTGGCTTATATAAAAGAGAAAGGGCAGTGTTATTGCCATACTTAATTGCAACACCGGTTTTGTTTGTAACGGGAGCCGCTGTAGTTTACTACTACATATTTCCCCTAGCCTGGAAATTTTTTATTGCTTTTGAACATAGCGGTAAATCTTTCGGTATACCAATAGAGTTTATGCCATCAGTTAGTGAATATTTAGACCTTGTTCTTCAATTCGCGTTCGCTTTTGGTACTGCATTTCAAATTCCAGTCATACTAACCTTAATGGTGAGAGTAGGGCTAATCACTGCACAAAGTTTGTCAAATAAACGTAGAATTGCGATAGTAGTAATTTTCATTATTGCTGCAATCTTAACTCCACCTGATGTACTAAGCCAAGTAGGGCTTGCAATTCCAATGTTAGTATTATATGAGCTGTCTATTCTGATATGCAGATATATTGAGAAGAAAGCAAAGGATTGAATTAAGAATATTATTTATAAACAAAGAATGAGCACCGGAGCACTTTTTCTTGAACATTGAAATGGGATTATGTAAACTGCCCTTATTGATTTTTTAGTAGACGCCAAGTGAATTAAAATATTACGAGGTGTGTTATGATAATAGTTGTTGGTGGTCAAAAAGGTGGTACTGGTAAAACGACCATAGCCACAAATATAGCGGTGATGCGTGCTAGGGAAGGTAGAAATGTCCTTCTCTATGATCTTGACCCATTAATGCTAGCTACCTTGTGGGCATCCCAGCGAGACAAGGACAAAAGTTTACCGAAAATTAACAGTATTCACAAGGTGTTAGGCCAAATTAACATTGGTGTAGTAATCAGAAATGAGCTACAAGCTTTACAGTCCAAATATCAAGATATTATTGTTGACGCAAGAAGAGTAGATGAAACTTTAAGGGCTGCCTTATCATTAGCTAATCTAGCTATATTTCCGATTCTTCCATCTGCAGCTGATATGTTGACGTTTAACACTCTGAGCAACTTAGTTAACGGTGCTCAAAGTTGTAACAAAAACTTTCAAGCAAGAATCCTACTTAATCAAATGAATACTAATCCAGTTGTAACTAAAACAGGAATTGAAGAATGTGATGCTTTTTTAAGCTGTTTTGACAACTTAACAAGGTTCGATAGTTTTTTGAGTCAGCGAATTGCAATTTCACGTGCCTCTCGCAAAGGTATGGGTATTGTTGAATCAGACGATTTAAAAGCAATTAGAGAATTTGAATCTGTTTATGAGGAAGCCTTATCTACTGTTAGAAAACCAGGGCCAGCACAGTCAGTGTTAAGGTTGCCACCTAGTTTACATCAAAAATTGAAGGAAATAGCCTTTATAACAAAAGATACAGTTTCTAACATTGGATTCAGGGCTTTAACGGAATACATTAAAACTTTAGAGAAATAAGAAACCAATCAAAATGAAGAAGAAAGGTTTGTTTCCTTGATTGTCTTTCAACTATTTTTCTGAAGTTGGAGGTTCTATAGGTTGCTGTGTAAAAGATTAGGAAGTAGTTTTGTTAGTGTTGAAAATTACAGCTCTTTTCCTAATAGTCGGAACATGATGGAATAGGTAAAGTAGTGAGGAGATGTGAATGCCAGCAGCATATAGTTATGATTTAAGGAAAAAAGCATTGGATGTAGGGGAAAGTAGAGCATTTGTAGCCAAGAGGTTTAAAGTTAACATTCTATGAATGGCAAAAAGGTGCAAGAAAATAGGCGATTTTAAATCAAAATGTAGATCCAATAGAGCGTGATTGATATCTTGCTAGTAATAGTGTAACAGCTTTTATTAAGATATTTTTTTGCCATACGGCAGCAATAACAAAGTTAGAAAATTGATGGCTGAATATGTTGGCATTGATAAACAGTATATTATGCTTCAAGCAATATTTACTTTAGTAGCTTCTACAACTTTTTTAGTATAGCTTCTCCTTGGTGCTGTGTACCAACAGCAGTATTTGCACTTGCTACGTGTTTCTTTGTTAAAAATGCTGTACATGCTGCATTTTCTGCAAAAGAACTTTCTCCTGAGTTTGCCGAAATTATTACTGAAAAAGTAGTAAATAATGTTGAGCTCAATGCAGAAGACAACTCTCAATCGAGAAGCTACTTGTATGAGACTGTGTTATATAGCGAAACTAGATTTCACTTTTACACACCTAGATAAGGGGTAAAAGCAGATACTAGAATGACGAAATCGTTATTCTGCTACGCATTATCGCCGTATAACTATAGCTATATATGAACTAAAAAAGTAATATTCACTAGATCTTAATATTTTAGATCTATATTTCAATAAAATATTACAATTAGTATGAATGATCCATTTAAAAGTGAGGATTATAAAAAAAATCTCGATTCTCTGATCAAAGCTATAAAGCTAGGGAATTCAGAGAAACAATATGGTAAAACAGTAACAGATTTATCTCATGCTTTAGAGGGTTTTACAGATAAGGCAGAAGATGTAGCTAAACTTGTTATACGTGACGACTTGAATAATTGTGTAAAGAAGGCAAATAAAAAGCCATTAATTCTTAGGATATTCAATAGAATATTAGGAAGAGATGTTTCGATTAGGAATATAAGTAATTTTATAAAAGATAAATTGCCTCCTTCAACTGCTAGAACAGCAATCGAATATACAGATGTTATTCAAAAAATTTCAGATTTAGAGCGAATAGAAAGAAGTCAAGATAAATATAGGTCATATGGAATAAATTTAGAAAATAGACAGCAAAAGAAAAATCTCTTATATGAGCGAGAAGATTCAGGTTATGGAGGTTCATTAAACGAAGATCCTGAGTATGAAGAAATATCAAATTATCAAGAGGAAAAGAGCAAATCTTTAACAAAAGATTTGCGTAATCTACAATCAATTAAAGAGGAGCCGATTTATGCAACAATTCCTAAAGAACATATAGAAGCAAAAAGAGAACATAGGAAGAAACAACAACTTCAATCTCTTGCACCACCAAAACCACCAAGAGTACCACCAGTACCAGAGAAAATGTTTACTGCCAATCAAAAAATTAGACAAGAACCGAAAAAAGATAAACCTGCAGTACCACCAAAGCCTAAAGATTTAGGCGAAAAAGTAAGCACAGAGCAAAAAATAGTAGTGGAAAAATCAGCTGAGAGTAACCCTACACTACCACTAAAATCTGAAAATCAAGATGGTAAAGAATCAGCAAAAAAAGCTGATGGACCAAAAGTACTAGTAGTTGCTATGAAAAAAGAAGTGACTCGCGAGAGTAGTAAAGTAAAGGCATTAAAAGAAAGATTTGAGCGAAATCAAGTAAAGAACGTGTTGCCTGCTGAAAACAAAACTGCTTCAGTAACACAAACGGATATCAGTGTGAAGAGAAAACAATCTCGTTCATTTCCAGTAGGGAATAAAAAATCTTCGATCAACCATCTTGCCAGCAAAAATTTACCTTCCACGAATGTAAGTGTAAAAGAAATGGTTAAAAAATTTGAAGGGAGAAAAGGTGAAAGATAGTAATATTTGGGTATTTCCCTACTCATGAAAATTAGCTCTTATCATAACATTTTCACAGCCATAAGAGGAAGTTTTTATAAGATTGGGGCTAAAGAAAACTTGCATGTAAATGTATCAAGGTATAAAATTATAAATATTAAGAATGAATAGGTTAGTTATGAATCTTGTAACAAAATCCGCTATCGATTTTACTGCTTCGGCTGTTCTTGCTAGTGGAAAAATAGTTGATGATTTCTGTTTAAGTAAACATATAAAGGATAAGTATGCTGTCCTTTTTTTCTATCCACTTGATTTTACTTTTGTCTGTCCAACTGAGTTGATATCATTTAGCAACAAAATAGAAGATTTTTCAAAACGTGATGTTGAAGTGATAGGAATAAGTATAGATTCAAAATTTTCACACTATAAATGGCGAAACACTCCAGTTAATGATGGTGGTATTGGAGAGGTTAGCTACAATTTAGTGTCTGATATCAAAAAGTCTATATCAAGAGACTATGGGGTCTTATATGATGACTCAATTGCACTAAGAGCAACTTTTGTTATTGATGATAAATTTGTTGTACGTCATCAATCGATAAATGATTTTCCTTTAGGGCGTAATATCGATGAATTCATTAGAATCATTGATGCAATAAAACATAATGAAGAGCATGGTGAAGTATGTCCAGCAGGGTGGAAAAAAGGCAAGCCTGCGATGCAGGCAAGCGATGAAGGAGTGGCTGATTATCTAAACTCACACAGTGCAGAATTATAAATTGAGTACAAAAGTTCTTATTATTGGATCTGGAGCAGCGGGTTATGCTGCTGCTATATATGCAGCACGTGCAAATTTAGAGCCAATTGTAGTAACAGGAATGCAACCTGGTGGTCAGCTTACAATTACTACGGATGTTGAAAACTATCCAGGTTTTATTTCTATACAAGGTCCAGAACTCATGGAACAAAAGAGGTTGCATGCAGAGAAGGCGGGAGCAAGAATAATAGACGATGAGATAAAAAGTGTAGAACAACTTGAGGATTCTAATGAGTATAGATTTAGATCTTGTGGTAATGCTAGTGACTACTATTCGAATGCAATTATAATCGCAGCTGGTGCGCAAGCGAAGTGGCTTGGCCTGGAGAGTGAAAAGAAATTTCAAGGTTACGGAGTTTCGGCATGCGCAACTTGTGATGGTGCATTTTTTAGAAATAAAGTTGTAGCTGTGGTTGGTGGTGGAAATACTGCTGTTGAAGAAGCAATATTTTTAACTCGATTTGCTAAGGAAGTTATACTGATACACAGGCGTGATAACTTAAGAGCAGAGAAAGTAATGCAAGACAGGCTCTTTAAAAATGATAAGATAAAGGTAATATGGAATCATACCGTAGAACAGGTTCTTGGAGAAGAAAATCCAAAAAAAGTTACTGGCATTACAATTAAATCGACGAAAACCAATACAGTTCAGGAATTAAAAGTGGATGGAGTGTTCATTGCAATTGGGCATGCGCCAAATACAGGTATTTTTAAGGGCTTTGTTGAAATGGATCAGCAAGGTTATATAATTACGAAACCTGGAACAACTCTAACCAGTAGGGCAGGGGTGTTTGCCGCTGGCGATGTTCAAGATAAGGTATATCGCCAGGCAGTAGTTGCAGCAGGTACAGGGTGCATGGCTGCACTTGATGCAGAAAAATTTTTGGAATCATAATTAGTTCTAAAATTTTTAACTAAATTACTTGCAATTTTCTTTGTTTTTTTTATAATTATGTTAATAAATTATAGGTTGAGGAGAATTTAGTATGCTTTCGGGAAGTAATGTAGATTTTAGAAGAAGGGTTGTTAGTGATGTAGGATTACGAACTCAAAATCAAACAACTTCAGGACAATCAACAACAAAATTATTTAAAGCTATTGATGATGAAAATCTAGGGGATTTTAAGCGAGCTCTGGCAGAAGGTGCGAATGTTAATGCGTTTGATGAGGGATATACACCATTAATGACTATTATCATGGGTGGTGATGATAGTCCTACAAACTTAAAAATGATGACTTTGCTTTTACAGCACCAGAATTTAAATGTTAATATTCAAGAAGCTAAAGAACTCAATACAGCTCTACATCTAGCTTTTCGTATGGAAAATAGGAGTTTCGTACAGATGTTACTTAGACATCCTGAATTGAATCCAGTCATTAGAAATGATTATGAAGATCGTTATGGGAGCAGAAAAAGTTACACTCCTAAAGAATATATTGAACAAATTGGGAGAGAGCAGGAGAAAGATTTTTCACATCTTACAAAAGAAATACAAAAAGCACAAACAGGAAAACAATTATTGAATGCTCTTTCTCATGGAAATTTCCATGAAGCAAAAAGACTATTAAATGAAGAATTCAACCCTAATTGCTGGAAAAGAAATTTCAATGGAGAAATAGAAACGCTGCTTAGCCTGATTATCAAATCATGTTTACAAGGAATAACACAAGATAACGAGGAAGTATTGACTAAACTTTTAGAACATAAAGACCTAGATTTTAATCAAATAAAACCGATACCAGCTATAGAGCAAAATCCATGGGTGAAGCAAATAATTGAGCAAGTTATGAAGGAGCGATTAACTGATGCTATTAATAGAAAAGATTTGGGTGATGTAAAAGAATTAGTAGAAGATCACTGCTTCATAAATCGTGCAATTGTCAACGCTGTGTTGGGGAATGTTAATAATCCAAGTGAATCTATTAAAAATTATCTCAATGAGAAATTTCCTGCAAGTGCAGAGCAACCTGTAGCAAATACACATAATGTTCAATCAGAAATAAACGATGAGTTTATTGCTCAAGAATTGCAGCGACTTGAAAACCTGGAAGGTGAACTTGAAAGAACAAAGGCTCAACTTGCAGAAAAAGAGCAAGAGTTGAATAGGACCGTAGATGAAAGAACAAGAGACACTGACAAAATTTCACAGTTAGAAAAGGAGTTGAGACAAGTAAGGCAGGGTAATCAGGAAAGAATTCACACTCTCACTGATCAAGTAGCTCGACTTACTAGAGAAAAAAGTCAACTTAAAAACCTTAGAGATGAGCTTGAAAGAACAAAAACTCAACTTAGAAAAAAAGAGCAAGAGTTGGATAGGGTTGTAAGTGAAAGAGACACTAACAAAATTTCACAGTTAAAAAGGGATTTTAGTCAACAGAGATCAGAACTTCAAACTCAAAATCAAGACTTAAATAACAAAAACAGAAAACTTTCAGAAGCAAGCATTTATAATAGAAGGCAAAGTAACTATGCCTCTGCCTCTTTTGTGTTATCTGGAGCGTTTGCTATTGGTGCATGTTTAACAATATCGAATTTAGAAATATGTATTTCACTTGCTGTAGCTGCATTTGTCTTCCTTACAATTGGATGCTACTGTTCATATAAAGCAAGTACAGTACTGAGTGATGTGATAAGCACTGAATTTGGTAATGTTATCAGTTTAAGATAGAGTTAAGGTTTTTACTTCTTGTCTAAACTCTTCTGAAAATTTTTGTACATCCTGAAAATACCTTGATAATTCGAGTGAATGTAAACCTGAGTGGTTTCAAGACTGAAATAGTTGTTGTAAACTTGCTTCTATTATCTTTTAGTTCAAGAAATTAAAAGTTTAACGATGAGAATTATAATTACAGACCAAAGTAAAAAGTAGGCTTTTCCATTTGATTTATTTTTCACCTGTAATTTTTTGTCAGCTATTAGGTTTAATTTTTCTATAAGGCTAAATATTCCCTGAATTGCTTTTATGGGATAAGAGCTTTTAATTTTTTCCCTATACCCTATTTTACTTTCATGTTGATTGTTTATCCATGTTTCAACTACTTTCCACATATTGATTTCTGGATAGACTTTCCTACATGTTCCTTCTAATAAAATCATAGTTTTCTGCAGCAATAACAATTGTGTTTGAACTTTCATATCAAAATCACCAGTTATTTTTAGTAGCTGAGTAAGTAATCGAGCAAATGAAATCTTCTGTATAGGCTGTCCAACAATGGGCTCACCTATTGCTCTGCAAGCTGTAACAAAATTTCTATGCTGTGATGGAACATAACCGGCTCTAAAGTGCATTTTTGCAACGTGATCATAATCCCTATTTAAAAAGCCTTTGAGTATCTCTATAACGTAATAGCATGTCTCACGATCTATTCTACCCATGATTCCACAATCCAGGGCAATAATATTGTTATTACTATCGATCATTAAATTTCCAGGATGCATATCAGCATGAAAAAAACAATCCCTATATACCTGATTACAAAAAGATTCTATAAGATTGATAGCTATTTGCTTTCGGTTATTCAGCTTTTCAACTTCGTATATTGGTATAGCTTCCATCCATTCTAATGTTAAAACCTTTTTTGAAGTTCTACTCCAATCTATTTCAGGTACGTAGAAACCTCTGTCATGTTTAGTATTTTCCTTCAGTTCCGAAGAGTGGGCAGCCTCAAAACGTAGATCTAACTCTAATCGGCAAATTTCAGCAAAAGTTTTGACTAATTCAACTGGCTTCAGCCTTTTTGATTGTTCACTAAATTTTTCTGCAATTTCTGCAAGCCAAGAAAGCATTTTTATATCCCTTGAGAATGTTTTCTCAATATTTGGCCTCAAAACCTTTACAGCAACTTCCTTACCCTCAATTGTAACTGCTCTATGCACCTGAGAAATTGATGCTGCTGCAATTGGCTTTTCAGAAAAACTTGAAAAAATATCGCTTAATTTACAATTAAACTCACTTTCTATAGTTTTAACTGCTATTTTATACGAAAATGATGGCAATCTATCACATATCAATAGCAAGTTATTTGTTATGTCCTCATTTAAAATATCAGTGCGTGATGAAATGGATTGCCCAAATTTAATGAACACCGGACCTAATCTTTCAAGAGCACGCTTTAGTTTATGACCTTGTATTTTATTTATTGATTTTTTTGATGGTGGAAGTAAATAAGGTAACACATTGTAACGTGTTAGCACTGTAGTTATTTGCAGAAGACGTAGAATATTTTGAATCATTTCGCTGCGTAACTGCCAAATATTTCATTTATCTCCATAATTTCATCAGGTTTACCTTGATAATAGATAGTATTATTTATGCAAATTATGTAATCTGAGGATGGTAGAGCAGAGTTAAGGTCATGAGAAGTCATGAGAATCGACACTGATCGTTCTTTTGCGATTTTATTTATAATATCATAAAATTTAGATCGTGCGTTAATATCCATTGCACTGACTGGCTCATCTAAAATGATCAAATCAGATTCTGAAATTAAACAGCGTGCAAGCAGCAGTAATTGTGTTTGTCCTGCAGAGATTTCTAATACTTGATTTTTTAGGATGTTACCGATACCAACCAATTCTATTGCTTCTGTAACAATGGGTTGATTTTTCTTCAATTTCTTCGAGGAGCTATTGAAAAGGAAAGACTCAACTGTTATTGGCATCAAATTACCAATACTAAAATTTTGTGGCATATAGCTAATTTTTATATTGTCAGCGAATACAATACTGCCAATAAAACCTTTATTTATACCAGCAACTGCTTTCACTAAAGAGGTTTTACCTCCGCCATTTGGACCAAGTATTGTAACTATATCTCCTCTTTGTACTGATATGTTGATATTATCAAGAACTTTTTTGTTACCGTATGAAAGAGTAAGGTTTTCTATTTTTAGAATGCAGTTATTGACACTACTTAATTTTTTGGCAAAAATTGACTTCTTCTCAACATTTATATGAGACATTTACTGTTTTTTTTTCTATTACTTTCATTTACATTATACTACAATAGTGCCTTTTCATCCAATTTAAAAATTGTAGCTACAATCAAACCTATACACTCACTTGTAGCTTCTGTTACAGATGGAATTTCAAAGCCAGAACTACTAATGTACGAAGTAGTGTCTGAACATAACTACATGCTCAGGCCTTCAGACGCAAGTAAATTAGAATCTAGCAATATTATATTTTATATCGATGATTCTTTGGAAACATTCATTAAAACTTTCGCTAAAGAAAATAAGAAGTTAATACCGCTATCAAGTGCAATCGATCTACTTCCTGCTCGAACACATTCATTTTCTAGTCACATTCAAGATGAAAAAGATTTGCATATTTGGCTGAATCCTGAAAATGCAAAAAGTATGATACTTTCTATCAGTGCAACATTATCTAATATAGATAAAGAAAATGCCTATCGATACAATACTAACGCAGAGGAGGCTATAAGAAAGATAGACCAAGAAGTAGAAAAAATTACGAAAGAATTGGATGAGTTAAAAAATCAAAAATACATAGTTACTCACGATGCTTATCAATATTTCGAAAAATATTTTGATTTAAGTTACCCAAGCGCCATTCTTTCTATAGAAGAAGATTCTTACATAGGTATGAAGAGTTTAATGAAATTAAAAAAGGTAATGAAAGAGGAAAACGTTAAATGTATTGTTTCTCATTCACGAGAGGATAGCATAAAGCCTAATGTCTTTTCTAGTGACGTAAAAATGGTGATTCTTGATCCTATTGGATCAGATGTAGAGCCTGGAAAGGATGCATATCTAGATATAATCAGCAGCATTGCACAAAATTTCAAGTCTTGTTTCACTGAGTAATGAGTTCTTTTATCTATTCAGATAGCATTGCAAACTTAGTGCTTTCTATTCCAATCACAACTATACCGACATTATCTACCAGAAGTATATCATCCCAGTCTGGGATTCAGTTAAGTTGGTAAGCATAAAAATATTATGTTAAAGCACAACGTTCTTGATGAGATTAGGGCAAGCCAATGTCAGCTACTTGAATGACACCATTTGCTATGCCCTCAAAAATGAATGCTCGTACAGCTGTGTGCCAGCTACTTGCATCTGCTATTTTTACTCATAATTATCTTGCCTGAACGAACTTAAATTCAAGTAGTTAATCATAGAAACAAAAAAAAGAAGATAACCAATATCTTCTTTTACTCTAATTAAAAAGACATTGAATTGTAATTGTCTATTTCATCTGATATAAGCGATAATTTTATGCTCTCAAAACGGAGATTACTTGCAATATCTGTTAACTGTTCACTAAGTGTTACTTTTTCTGGTGAATGGTGTTCAGGAGCTTTAATATTTCTATTACAGTCAGCCTTACACCAAGATCTATTAATTTTTGTCAATAAATCATTACCCTCGTATTTATTTTCACACTGTCTGTGGCACAAATTAAGTAAATCAACACCATGCAATGTCAATGAAGCAGAATCTTGTGTAAATTTTACCATAATATAATCCTTAATCTTATTATATCTATATTAACATATAAATGTGAATATTATACTAATATAGTTACTTTTTATGGCAAGTGGTTTTTGGTTATTTTCTA
The DNA here is from genome assembly GCF_025617515.1 of Wolbachia endosymbiont of Oryzaephilus surinamensis. NCBI lineage: Bacteria > Pseudomonadati > Pseudomonadota > Alphaproteobacteria > Rickettsiales > Anaplasmataceae > Wolbachia > Wolbachia endosymbiont of Oryzaephilus surinamensis. The sequence goes on from NZ_CP092526.1 coordinate 611,396, forward strand.
AACTTTCTTTATAAAAACCATAGGCGCCTATTGGTTTTTAGCTAAAGTAAAGATCAAGTATCTGGAATTCTGGACATAAAATCCTCCTGTGTAAAAAAGATTAGAAAAAAAGTGCGGCGCACATACGACAGAGATTAAGTATGTGTGTGCACCTACGTACGCTGAAGAAGATACGCCACATTTTTTAATGAATTTAATGAAAAAAGTCTGCAGATAAAGATAAATTTTGAGCTCTTAAAATATCTTTTACTATGATTATAGTCAGATTTAAAATATGCGCAAGCAATTTTTTTCTGTAAAAGTTTAACAAAAGAATTCAAAAGTTTGTGAACAACCTCTAAGTGTATGGTCCCAGAGTGTGATGGTATATAGACTATCTGGATCATTTAAAGTGTCAGATCAAGTCCCATTTAAGCAATAAAAAGACCAGATCAGGACAAAAACGCTACCATTTTCAGCCCTTATTCAGGTGGCTCAATTTCCCGTAACTTATATAAGTTACCGTAATCTTTCAAAACCTCAAACAGACTTTCTCTAATGCAAAACAGTATAACTAGTGAGCAATAAGCTACACTCCTTTTAGCTGTAAGCTTTGCATGATAATATACTTACTTTAATTTTTCTTCTTTAAATAATACGTGTCTTCTGACCACTGGGTCATACTTCCTAAACTCGAGCTTCTTGGGAAGGTTCTTAGGATTACGTTTTTTTACACAAAAATAGCCTGTTAGTTTCTCTTCTCCAGTTTTTGTTGTTTTAGTTGCAGTGCTAACTAGCTTGACAAGCAAAGAAGCATTTTTTTTCGCCATAATTGTTAGTGACATAATAAACTCTATGCAAGTTTATTACGCAAAACACTGAAAGTCAACCCAATAATGCAGATCGCAAAATTCTTGACAATCAATAATATATTAAGTAGTATAAGAACATTTCAGAATGAAAAGTAGACGGTAAATAAGTGGTGAGTGATGGCAAAAGGTTATTGTTGATAGAAAGTACTACCTGTTCTAACGAGGTAAGGGTTGCCCTACTAGTTAATGGTAGGGTTGTAGAGTTTGAACAAGAATTCAAGGAAAAAAAACAATTAAGAGGTAATATATACGTTGCTTATGTAAAGCGTATAGAGCCTGCTTTGCAGGCCGTGTTCATTGAGTATGGAAAAAATAAGCAAGGTTTTTTGTCTTTTTCTGAGATATCTCTAAATTATTTTAATATTCCAGAAAAAGAGAAGGAAATTTTCCCTGATGAAGACTATTCGAGCGGTGTGGACTGTTCAAATGATAATTGCACAGAAGAAGGCCTAGATTCTACAGCTAGTAATGAATCCAGCAGTGGTTTTGTGAGGGAGGTACCTTTACATAGAAAATATAAGTTACAAGATGTGATTTCAGTAAATCAAAAGTTATTGGTTCAATTAACTAAAGAAGAACGAGGAAATAAAGGAGCTTCATTTACAACATACGTAACTTTGGTCGGTAGATACTGTGTTTTCATGCCCAATTCCATAAGTAGGGGTGGAGTATCTCGCAGAATTGAAGATACCAACGTTAGAAAACAGTTAAAGGATATATTAAATTCAATAAATTTACCAAAAGGCTCAGGTTTAATAGTAAGAACTGTTGGTGCAGGAAAAAGTAAGAAAGAAATTGAGCAAGATTACAATAATTTGACCTTATTATGGCAAAATATCCAGCAAAACTTCTCTTCTTTAAATGTTCCATCATTAATTTACAACGAAGCAGATGTAGTTATGAGATCTGTACGTGACTTTTGTAGTAATGATACAGAAATTATAGTATCTGATAGAGAAGTTTGTGAAGCGGTAAGAAAATACACTAAAAATGTGTTACAAGGAAAATTGCGTCCTAGATTATATAGAGGTTCTGTTCCAATCTTTACTTACTATCGAGTCGAAGATCAAATTTCTGAATTATATAGCAATAGAGTAGAATTGCCATCTGGTGGGTCTTTGGTGATAACCTTAACTGAGGCATTTGTTTCAATAGACGTAAATTCAGGGAAAATGACAGGAGAAGATAACATAGAAGAAACAGCTTATAGAACTAATATGGAGGCATTATCTGAAATATCAAGGCAAGCGAATCTCAGGGGCTTATCAGGGTTAATAGTTGTTGATTTTATTGACATGTTGAAACTTGAGTATTGCAAAAATGTTGAATTTGCTATCAAGCAGGCGTTTAAAGATGATAAAGCTAAAGTTCAATTTAGCTTTATCAATGACTTTGGTTTAATGGTCTTTTCAAGACAAAGAATTAAACCAAATATACAGGAAATTAATACTACAGAGTGCTTACGCTGTAAAGGTATTGGAAGAGTGAAATCAAACGAAGTGGTTGTTGCATCGATACTAAGGGATTTGCAACATATTGCTAATAAAAATCAAAATAAGTCCTTTGATTTAATAGCACGCAGTGCAGTTATAGCGCACATTTTTAATAATAAGCGTGATATGGTTTCTACAATCGAAAAAGAGTTCAATATTACATTAAATGTTAGTATTGATAATAGTTTAGATGCAGATACATTTATTTTAAAGCAAGGAGACCATATTAATTTTAATGATTATAAGCCATTGCAGAATTCTGGATGTCAAATTGTGAATAGCAGGGATAAAGAAGCTGGTAAACTACCGGGCAACTTTTGGTTAACTAAATGGCTTTCGCGCCTTTTGGGCTCTAACAACTAAACGGGACTTGTAATTAACGAGTTTTATACTTATATATTTTACATCAGATAATATTTAAAAGGGAGTATTCATTATGGGAAGAGCAATAGGTATAGATCTTGGAACAACAAATTCTTGTGTTGCAATAATGCAAGGCAAGGATACAAAAGTAATTGAGAATAAAGAAGGAGCAAGAACTACTCCATCTATAGTTGCATTTACTTCATCTGGAGAAAGGTTGATTGGCGCTCCAGCAAAAAGGCAAGCAACTACCAATGCAAATAATACTTTTTTTGCAACTAAGAGATTGATAGGTCGCCAATATAGCGATCCTGAAATGAAGAATCTAGGTGTACCGTATAAGGTATTTGCAGCAAAAAATGGTGATGCATGGGTTAAAACAACTGATGGTAAAGAATACTCTCCTAGTCAAATTGGTGCATTTATACTACAAAACCTGAAAGAAGCAGCTGAGGCTTATCTTGGGGAAGAAGTAAAGGATGCTGTGATAACAGTGCCGGCGTACTTCAATGATTCTCAACGTCAAGCAACAAAAGATGCAGGAAAAATTGCTGGATTAAATGTCCTCAGAATAATTAACGAACCAACTGCTGCAGCACTTGCTTATGGTCTTGATAAAAAGCACGGACACACAATAGTAGTGTATGATCTTGGTGGTGGTACATTTGATGTTTCAGTTCTTGAAATAGGTGACGGAGTTTTTGAAGTAAAGGCTACAAATGGTGATACTCACCTTGGAGGGGAAGACTTCGATAATGCAGTAGTAAATTATTTACTGGGTGAATTCAAGAAAAGTAATGGCATTGATTTGAAAAACGATCCAATGGCTATGCAAAGAATCAAAGAAGCTGCAGAAAAAGCAAAGGTAGAATTGTCAAGTGCAATGGAAACAGAAGTAAATCTACCGTTTGTTACAGCTGATGCAAGTGGCCCAAAACACTTAAATATGAAGCTAACAAGAGCAAAGCTTGAAAGTTTAGTGAATGATTTAATTGAAAGGACTATAATTCCTTGCAAAAAAGCTCTTGAAGATGCTGGTTTGTCTGCTAGTCAAATTGGTGAAGTAGTTCTTGTTGGTGGCATGACTCGTATGCCAAAAGTCATAGAGAAAGTTAAAGAATTCTTTGGCAAAGATCCACACAGAGGGGTTAACCCTGATGAAGTTGTAGCAATTGGAGCTGCAATACAGGCGGGAATCATTCAAGGTGATGTAAGAGATGTATTACTACTTGACGTAACTCCACTTTCTCTTGGTATTGAAACTCTAGGGGGAGTGTTCACTCCACTTATTGAACGTAATACTACTATTCCCACAAAAAAATCTCAGGTGTTTTCAACTGCAGAAGATAACCAAACAGCCGTTACAATTAAGGTACATCAAGGTGAAAGAAAATTGGCGATTGATAATAAACTGCTTGGTCAGTTTAGTTTAGAAGGAATACCACCTGCTCCTCGCGGGGTTCCTCAAATTGAGGTGACATTTGATATAGATGCAAATGGAATAGCGCATGTTTCTGCAAAGGATAAAGCTACTGGAAAAGAGCAAAAAATACGTATTCAGTCTTCAGGTGGTTTATCGGAGGATGAAATAAATCGGATGGTGAGAGAAGCTGAGGAAAAAGCACAAGAAGATGAAAAGCGTAAGAAATTTATTGAAGTGAAGAATCAAGCGGATAGTTTAGTTCATTCTACAGAAAAATCTTTGACAGAATATGGTGATAAAATTTCTCCAGAAGATAAATCTGCTATTGAGAATGCAGTTAATGAATTAAAGGAAGTTAGTAAGTCTGATAATATTGATGATGCTGATTCAATACAACAGAAGGTTACTAATCTTTCTCAACTTTCTATGAAGCTTGGAGAAGCTATGTATAAGGAATCTCAACAACAACAAGGTGGAGAAAGCTCATCCACAACAAATAATGAGGAAGAAAAAGTAGTAGATTCTGATTATCAAGACATGGATAATAAAGAAGAGAATAAGTAATTCGATTGTCATCCCAGTGCCCAGATACTGTGGGATGACAAGAGGAGCGTATTGTTGCTTAAAGGAACTATTGTGGATATTATTAAGACAATAGAAGAAAAATTACGCGATTCAATAGGTGTAATTGATATTAATATTATCGATGAATCAGCAAAGCATGTAGATCATTATTTTGTTTCTTCTTCGACACTACCTTCACATATCAAATTAGTATTAATATCTAACGACTTTTCTGGAATGAGCTCTTTAAAGAGGCATAAATTGATCTATGAATTATTAAAGAGTGAAATAGAGCGATTACATGCGATTTCTCTTCACTTGTATACGCAAAGCGAATACAATCTAAAAAATAAATAGTAGAAACGTGAGAGAAGAGTCTTTATTAGTTAAAGCAGGAAGAAAATTTAATGATTATAAAGGATCGATGAACCCACCAGTTTATCATTCTTCTACCATATTATTTCCTACTTACAAGGATTACTTAAATGCAGCAAATGGAGAAAGTATATACGATGTAATCAATGATGGTGTTGCAAGGGATTACAGTTACAGTAATGTTGGTACGCCTACTGTTCATTATTTTTCAAATGCACTGGCTGAAATTGAGGGTAGGGGACAAGCACTCATCTACCCTTCTGGATTATTTGCACTTACTTTTGCTATTTTGACTTTCACTAAAGCAGGTTCACATGTCCTGATACAAGATAATAGTTATTATAGGCTAAAGAGATTTGCCGAAAATGAGCTACCAAAAAGAGGAGTAGAAGTAACTTTTTATAATCCGACACAGGATATAACTGATTTAGTTCAGAGTAATACTTCACTCATCATGATTGAGACTCCTGGTTCTATAACGTTTGAGATTTCAAATATAGAGCATATAGTAAAAGTTGCTAAAGCACGTGGAATCGTAACCGTTTGTGACAATTCATGGGCCACTCCTTTGTTGTTTAAGCCGCTTGATTATGGAATTGATGTTGCACTATACGCGGTGACAAAGTATCTAGCCGGTCACTCAGATTTAGTGATGGGAGCTATGGTTGCTGAAGGTAAAATTTTTAAATTGCTTTATGAGAGCTATAAAAATTATGGAGTCACCATTCAATCGCATGACTGTTACCTTGCACACAGGGGACTTAGAACACTGCAAACACGCATGAGGAAGCATCAAAGTACAGCAATGCAAGTAGCAAAGTGGCTGGAAAAACATCCAAAAATCAAAAAAGTCTTATACCCCGCACTTTTTTCCTATTCTCAGCATGATTTATGGAAAAGTTATTTCAAAGGGGCAAGTAGCGTATTTAGTATAGTACTCGATAGAGAATATTCATGTGAGGAACTAAGCTGCATGGTTGATCACATGAAAATTTTTGGCATCGGTGCTTCTTGGGGAGGATGTGACAGTTTGATATTACCAATAGAACATAGATCTATGTCAAGATCTGTAATGAATTCAGATTATGGTGGAAGTTTTGTGCGAATATTTTGCGGACTAGAAGATCCTGAAGATTTGATTTTTGACTTGAATACTGCATTAATAAGACTGCCATGTTCAAGTGTTAAAGATGATTGTGAGACTGAAAGAGCTACTGCATAACATTGTAAATGCTGACTTTGATATTGAAATCAAAGGCGTCACATGTAATCCTAAGAGAGTTAAAGAAGGTTACCTTTTTGTTTGTGTGTCAGAAAGGAGTAAAGAACACGTAACATGTCTTCCTAATGGATGTGTACACAACTGTGTAGACGTTGTAATACAAGGGGCCAAGAAAGATGTCATCCCAGTGCTCAGACACTGGGATCCAGAAAATTTAATTGTAAACAAGCATACTAGACAATTGTATAATGAAAACTGGATTCCAGTGTCCGCTACTCGAATGACAAGTACTCCAAGTTTTGCAGTGCTTTACCACTCGGACCCTCAAGGAATATACAGTGAAATAGTCAGCAGGTTTTATCAATTCAAACAACCTAAATATGTTGCTGCTGTAACTGGTACGAATGGTAAAACTTCAGTGGTGGAATTTTGTCGCCAGATTTGGCAAGATAATGTAGCGTCTATAGGAACACTGGGAACATGTGTCAATAATAATAGAAAAGATAATAGCCTTACAACGCCAAGTGCAGATGATCTTTATTCCACATTGCGTGACATAAATAATAAGAACGTAGAACACTTAGCATTAGAAGCTTCAAGCCATGGAATCGATCAATACAGAATCCATGGACTCAGGCTCAATGCTGCAGCTTTTACTAATTTCTCTCAAGATCATTTGGACTATCACAAAAGTATCGATGAGTATTTTGAGGCCAAGAAAAGGTTGTTTGATGAGGTATTGCCAAAAGAAAAAACAGCGATTTTAAATGCAGATATAGGCGAATATGGAGAGTTGCTCAACATAGCTGAAAAGCGTGGCAACAAAGTTATAACCTATGGAAAAAAAAACTCTGACATTACTTTATTAAAGCAGATACCCACTGCCAATGGTCAATACCTGACAATTCAAATCGGTGATGAAATTTATAACGCATTTTTTCCGATTTTTGGGCAATTTCAAGCATATAATTTGTTGTGTGCAATCGGTATAGTTATTTCATCTGGTATGGACTATCAAAGAATGTGTATAGATAAACTCGCTTCTCCATCTGGAAGAATGGAAAAAGTGAACACTTTTGCATTTGTCGATTACGCTCATACTCCAAGTGCACTCAAACAAGCTCTGTTGTCTTTAAAATGGCACTTCAATAAAAAGATAGTTCTAGTGTTCGGTTGTGGCGGGAATCGTGATCAAACAAAACGTGCAGAGATGGGTAAAATAGCACAAATGCTTGCAGGTAAAGTTATAGTCACAGATGACAATCCGCGCGATGAAGATCCGGGGAAAATTCGTCACGATATTTTGTTACATTGCCCTGATGCACTGGAGATAGGAGATAGAAAAAAAGCTATAGAGAAAGGTATAAATATAGCACATGATGAAAATATGATTCTGCTAGTTGCAGGAAAAGGACATGAAAGATTCCAAATAATAGAAGGCCAATCCCTTGAATTTAGTGATGTTGAAGTTATTAGAGAGGGCCAAAAATTTGCTACTGCTGTTTTGCTCTCTCCTTCATCCAACGCCTGAATGGCTTTTTTCCTTAAGTCATAACTGTACGCTGCTGGCATTTTTACCTTCTTGTTACACTAAATCACTATCTTATCTTGTTCCTACTATTATGAGAAGAGCTATACAAGGATATGAAAGTGGAGATTGTGGTTACAAGATTAGTGAGAGAATATAGAAAAATTTAGGATGAAATATTGCGTGATATAGTTCATTTAGTGATAAAGGCTCTTACAGGTATAGTAGCGCTTCATAAGTAAGAATATTTTTACAAAGAATTTAATAATCACAATTTAGGCAATGATGAAAGTTCTTTAAGAAAAAAGTTTAATACTATCAAGAAAAGTTTGCATAGGCATAGCAATATAATACATAATAATCAAAATATTCCAAATTCTGTCAATTTATTTGCACAGTCAATCACTTGAGAATTCGGAAATTGATTTTTAAACCAAGTGTACTGGCGTTTTGCATAATGCCTTGTGTTTGTTTGAGCAATCTGTATTGCTTCGTCTAAAGTAATCTCCCCTTTTAAGTATCTTATAATTTCTGGTACTCCATGTGCTTTCATAGCTGGCAAATGTGGAGATGGGTTCATGCTAAGTAGGTTTTTTACTTCATCAATTGCTCCATTTTCAACCATTTCAATAAAACGAGAATTTATTTTTCGGTATATATCTTCACGTTTAGGTAGAATTGTATATACCTTAAAATTATTGAACAAAGGAGGCTGTCTATTTTCTTGCCATACAAAGATTGTCTTGCCAGTTTCAGTGATAACTTCAAGTGCTCTTGAGAGGCGATGTGAGTCATTAATAAATATTTTACCTTGAATCCTTGGATCTTTGCTTAGCACTAATTTGTAGAATTCCTCTTTACTTAAATTTTTCCTAAGTTCATTTACGTTTTCTCTCACTTCCTGGCTTATTTGTGGAATCGATGATAATCCCTTGATTAAGCTGCTAATGTAAAGCCCACTTCCTCCAGTGATGATGGGTATTCGTGAATTTTTCAGCGCGTTGTTAACTTCCCTCTTTAAATCCTCTAGCCATAAACCTACGGAATAATTTTCTCTTGCTGAAACATAACCGTATAGCCTATAAAATTCTTTCTGCTTTGGTGGTTGAGCAGTAATTACGGGAATCTCTTTGTATAACTGCTTTGAGTCACAGTTTATTATGCTAATGTTTTTATACTTTTTTATCAAGTTATCGCATAATTCTGATTTACCTGAGGCTGTAATTCCTGTAATAATTACTATATTATCTTTCATTTATATTAATTTAACTAACCTATGATAGGGTGTAGTAAAAATTTGGATTCTACAATCTAAAATTTGGAGACTTTTATGGCAGAAAATGATAACGATAACTCGTTTACTAAGCGTTTTACAAATAGGACTTCTAATGAGACAAGAGGAGGTTTTTCCAGTAAGTATTCATCTCAAAATACCAAAGAACATGCACTAGGAGCAAAAGGAAAAATTTCTGAATTGGCAAACAAAAAAGCTGAAGCCAAGGAAGCTTTTTCTGAAAGTGGCGGCATAAAGAGTAAAAGCAGAACTATCAATGAAAGATCCTTTGCTGATGCAACAAGAAGAAGTAGATCAGATCTCATATATCTAGTTCGTGGTAAAGATCGAGGAAGATCAGCTTGGCACTATGTATTAGTTGATAAAGATAAAAGAGAAATGTTTCTGGCAAAAAGTAGAACTGGCTCTATAGATGTTGCAGATTATGGAGAGATTTTATATTCAGGATGGGGAGATGATCCACCACAGACGATAGTCGATAAAATCAATGAGGAGTTCGGATTGTAGTAAATCTGTTGTAAAAGCAACAAGGACAACATTGCAAATTTAGAGTTCAAAAGGGTTATTCCTCGAGAACTACTGCGTCAGAAAGCTGGCGTTGAATTTGTATATAATGTTGATCTTGGAGGTTTTTATGAATAATAGTGAGAGAAAAGAGAAATTAGAAACTCGTATTCTATCAAGCAGAGGTAGGTCTTTGCTTGACCATGAGCTACTGGAACGTAATCTATCTGCATACACAGAAGGAAGAGAAGTTGCCAAAAAGTTAATGGAGCTCTTTAGTAGTTTAGGAAGGGTAATTAATGCTGACTTTCATGAACTAAAAAATGTTACAGGAATGAATGATGGAGCAATAGCAAATATCTTTTGTCTGAAAGAGATTTTTGATAGGATATTGAAAGGTAAGTTAAAAAAGCTGTCGATTCTTGATAATAGAGAAGAGCTATTAAAATACTTTAAAGCAGCAATAGGGCAGTCACGAAAAGAAAGCTTACGAGTGGTATACTTAGATCGAAGTGGTCATTTAATATATGAGTATATTCAAGATTGTGGAACTATAGATAGAGTACCTCTATATGTGAGGGCAATAATAAAACAGGGATTACTGATTGACGCATCATCTGTTGCAATTTCACATAATCATCCAAGCGGAGATATAGAACCATCAAAGGAGGATGAGGATAACACACTCACATTAGCTGCAACCTGCGAAAATGTAGGAATGAAATTGATAGATCATATAATCGTAACACAGAAGAGCCACTTTAGTTTTTATGACAGTGGCTTATTGTAATCTGTAACCCGGAAGGAAAGTTCTCTAGCTTTCCTTCTTTTTTTCACTTCATAAATTAAAAAATTCAATATAAGCTTGAACAGCTAGAATTAGTAGTAAAAGGTGGAATTAGGTAAAAAAATAAAGGAACTTAGGTTATACTGTGGTTTGACACAAACTGAATTAGGAAAAAGAATAGGTGTTTCATATAGACAGATACAAAGGTACGAAAATGGTTCAAATTGCATTTTAGCCAGTAGGCTATATGACTTAGCAAAAGCCCTATCAATTGATGTTGCTGATTTCTTTACTGGTATGCATACTGACTCACATGAAGCTTATGATGAAGAAATACTAAAACTAGTCAAAGGATATAACAAAATTAAGAGCAAAAGGTTACGTAGTGTAGTTTATATATTGGTAAAATCTTTTTCTCAAAGTATATTATCTGATACGTAAAATGACCGTACAACATCCTATCGATAAGCAAATAGGTGAAAGGATAAGGAAAAGAAGGCTAATATGTGGTTTTAGCCAAAGGGACTTAGGAAAAAAGCTTGGAATTTCATTTCAGCATATACAAGGATATGAAACTGGAGAGGTAAGGCTTGTAGTTGATAGATTGTATAATTTGGCAGAAGCTTTGTCTGTTGATATGTCATATTTTTTTACCAAAGCCTCTGAATACTTGCATGATAAGGCCTTCCGTAGCGATGTGGGCAGCGAAGAAATATCAAGATTAGTAAGAGAATATAGAAAAATTAAAGATGAAACATTGCGTGATATTGTGCATTCAGTGATAAAGGCTCTTGCTAACAAATAGTACAAATTTTAAAGTTCAGGTATTTTTTATAATATAAAACACTTCTACAAGCAATACTAATTAAAGTAAATTATTTATGGTAAATTGGATTAAGTTTTAAAAACCACTTTACTTTGTAATAGTTAACCATTTATTTCTGATATACAAGTAGCTATGTGAAACATAGCCACTTGTCTCCAATCAAGAACGTCCTACGGATGTCGTTTTGTTGTCTTTTAATTTATTCACCCAAGAAAAGGTCTCACTACTTTTAGAATTTTGGTCACCCCACCTTCCACACCTAGTAAAACTGCCTCTTTCTACTGCTTCTTTAACAGACATTCCACCAAATAAACAACCCTGTCCTATGATTTCTCCTATTTCTTGCAATTCATTCCACATTTCTTCATCTTCCACCTCAACTTGTACTTGATGATAGTCTTCTGTATCGTGATATACCATTAAATTTAGCTCTCCTAGACTAGTACAAAGTGTTACTGTAAAAGCGCTGTTATCCGATATATCCACGTAGTCTCTTTTTCCATCTTTTCCAGTTTTCACTTCAACTTCACCATCACCTATTTTTAGGATATTGCCACCAAGATTTAAATCTCCCTTGCTCAGGCCCAAGTTTTTTGCACCTTCTATAACTTTTGCAACATCAACTATGCAGCTATGTGAAAATTCAATATAGAAGGTCTTATTATCGATTTCTACATTTTCAACAGTCCCTTCTATAGTAGCGTTCTCTCCAACTTCCCTGAGCTTTTTGAGTAGATTATATATTTGTGGCTCAATTTCTTTTTGCACTTTTTCAGTTATTTTCTTATCAACTTGTACATTAAATTCTGCTCCATTTAAGGCTAACTTCCTGATTATATCTTCTTGTTTATTTCCTTTGAATTCATCACGATAAATCTTAAACATTGTAACGTTAGCGAAGCTAAAGCCATCTTCATTGGCAGCATTTATTCTTATTCCTAAGTCCAAAGCTTCATCGATAACTTTACTTAACTCGTTTATATTTTTAGCTGCAATAGCTTTTTCCAGGAATTCATTTAGTTTCATATTTTCATATTCACTTAGTCTTGTCCTGCATAAAGCTGATCGAAATGGATTGAGCTTCTCAGGATATGTTAAGACAGGTAATTTACTAATCTTTTTATTCGCTGTTGGAGCAGCTTTTATTAAATTAGGCAATAATCCTTCTTTTGCTATTCGCTCTACCGCTTTTAACATTTTACTAGACAATCTTTTACTATTTATTTTTTTCATTGTAACTCTCACTTAATCTAATTACTATTCGATCATATCGTGATAAATATTATTTAATTGTTAATATTATACGACTTATTAATTTACTGTATATTATAATAACAAGTTTTACGGGCATTTACACTAGAAAAACACATCTTGTAAAAATTATTTCAATTTCAATAAAAGTTGGGTATTGTGATTGTAAAACTGAAAGAAATGGATCTCTTGTCTTACTCCACTGAAAAGTTGAAGAAGCATTGTCAGCTACTTGATAATGAAGAAAAAATAATTCTATATGAGCAGCTGCTAGACAAGGCTAAAGACATACTTGAAAATTCAAGAGATAATGTTTCTGAACTGAAAAAGATCAGTAAAGCTGCTTTAGCAATAGAGGAAACTACCGATAAGCAGTTACTAGAAAAGTTTAATGATGACCACCCGCTAAGAGAATTGGATATTCTGATCTATTCTCCTCAAGGAAACACTGACGTAGCAAACTATTTATTCAGTATAGATAACTCATCAGAGCTTTATGATTTAAAAAAAGATAAGGATAAAGCTCTTTATAATGCAGTTAAGTCAAATGATGTTGAGCTCATAAAAAAGCTGCTCATGATTCTTGTACCTGAAAAAGTAAGTAATTTTGATACGAAATATTTGGAAGAATTAAAAATATCGTTATCAGGAATTCACAAAGAATTGCAATTATCACAAGATATGAAAAATTATCTTGTGAAGACGATAAAGTTCTATAGTTTTTTATGTAGTAATTTTAGCTTATTAGTTGCAAATCCTACTGATGTAAAAGCTATGATCAATCTGTTTGCTACCCAACCAAATATTGATTACCAAATAGATAAGCTTCTGCTTTCTTTTATTGTGAAAGATGTTGAGGAAAAAAAGCTGAATTCTGAAATCAAACACATGATAGAGCTTCTTGAGCAGCATGAAAGATTTGTTGAGCTCGAATATAAGGTTAGAAGATTAAGATCAGAGTTTGCATGTGGCAAAAGCAGATACTCGGCTGAAGTAATACGAAATAGCATTGCAGAACGAGAAAAAGAGATGAGGGAAATTGAGAAAAAATACGTAAGGCCAAACGATTTAATTAGCGAGAGGCAGAAATTATTAAAGCAATTACTTTGCTAGCTTTTTCATAAAATTTGTTGTAAATTTGAATAAGAGGTGAAAAGTGCAATTAGGTAAAAAAATAAAACAACTTAGGTTAGATCGTTCTTTGACACAGACCGAATTGGGAAAGAGAATAGGTGTTTCGTATAGACAGATACAAAAGTACGAAAATGGTTCAAATTGTGTTTTGGCCAGTAGATTATATGATTTAGCAAAAGCACTATCGATAGATGTTGCTAACTTTTTTACTGATATGCATACTGACTCACATGAAGCTTATGATGAAGAAATACTAAAGTTAGTCAAAGGATATAACGAAATTAAGAGCAAAAGGTTACGTAGTGCAGTTTATATATTGGTAAAATCTTTTTCTCAAAGTGATAATACATAGTTAATATTACCTGATACGTAAAATGACTATACAACATCCTATCAATAAACAAATAGGGGAAAGAATAAGGAAAAGAAGGCTAATGTGTGGTTTTAGTCAAAGAGACTTAGGAAAAAAGCTTGAAATTTCATTTCAGCATGTACAAGGATATGAAAGCGGAGAGATTAGGCTTGTAGTTGATAGGTTATATAAATTAGCAGAAGTACTATCGGTTGATATGTCGTATTTTTTTACCAAAGCCTCTGAAGACTTACATGATAAGGCCTTCCATAGCGATGTAGGCAGCGAAGAAATATCAAGGCTAGTGAGGGAATATAGAAAAATTGAGGATGAAACTCTGCGTGACATTGTTCATTTAGTGATTAAGGCTCTTGCTCACAAATAATACAGGTTTTAAAGTACAAATACCTGGATATTTTCATAACATGAAGAAGTTTTCAATAAACCATTGCGTCAAGTTAAGGAAAAGTAGAATAAGGAAAAAAGAAGATGAAAAAAAACTATTTTATATATTAAGTTAGTAATTTATAAACTTTTCTAAAATAATTGCAACCGTTCACAGAGATAAGGTAGTGCAAGAAAAGGTTGTAGCAGAAAACGCTTCTAAGAAACTCCCTCAACCAGTTCATCTTTTTGAACTAAGATGTAGCCAAATTCCTGTGCTTTTTTGGGGAATGTTCAAAAAAGTGTGTCAAAGCGAATTTTTAGTTCAACTCAATTTTTAACCTATCAGGAAAAAAGATATCAAGTTGAGATATAGTTAGAGCCCAATTAGGCAAAGCCATAGCCCATTTTTACTCTATCTTTTTTATAGCACAATATACCAATTTGTACAAGGCATTTGTACTGGTAAATGAACCTTTGGTTTTAGTAAATTTTCTGATTTGTCTGTGCAACCCCTCAATTGGATTGGTGGTATAAATTAGCCTTCTAACAGGGCCAGAATACTTAAAATAACTAGACAAATTTTCCCAATTGTTTTGCCACGATTTTATGACTAAAGGATATTTTTCACCCCATTTTTCCTCCAGTTCAAGTAAATAATTTTCGGCGATTTCTCTACCTGTAGCACGGTATATTTTTTTCAAATCATTCATAAAAACTTTTATATCTTTGCTGGATACGTATTTTAGTGAATTTCTTATTTGGTGCACAATGCATAACTGTACCTCAGCATTGGGAAATACGCTATTTATAGCTGTAGGGAAGCTTTTTAGACCGTCAACACAAGCTATCAAAATGTCTTCTACTCCTCTCTCTTTTAAGTCATTTAATACGCCTAGCCAGAAGTTAGCTCCCTCACTTTCTGCTAAGTAAAAACCCAGTACTTCTTTTCTGCCATTTTGGTCTATTCCTAATATATTGTACATGCATTTACTTATGCAATGTCCATTCTCTTTGACCTTAAAAAACATCCCATCCATAAATACTATCGGGTATACTGATTGTAGGGGACGACTCCTCCATTCATTGATTATAGGCAGTAATTTATCTGTAATTCCAGATATCTCTGCTGCAGATATTTTATGGTCATAGATTTCTTCCACATAGGATGCTATATCCCTGTATCCCACACCGCTTGCAAACATGTTCAAGACCTTTGTTTCAAGTTCTGTTGTTTGCCTTTTTTTTTCACTATCTGTGGTTCGAAACTTCCCTCTCTATCTCTTGGTGTCAATAGTTCAAATGAACCTGCACTCGTCTTCAAAGTTTTGCCATTCTTTCCGTTTCTTCGATTCTTTTCTTCTCTTTCATTAGATAAATGATGCTCTATTTCACCTTCTAGACTTGCTTCCAGCAGCCTTTTTACAAATGGTGTTAATGCTCCATCTCTCCCCATCAATGGTTTACCTTCCCTTATTGATGACAGTATATTTGCTTCCAGCTCTTTGTAATCTACTAGGCCAGTCGTTCCATTTTCTATTTTGTAACTCATATATCAAACCTCTATTTTTTGTTTCTATTTTATTTTTATTTCTCGGTTTGACACACTTTTTTGAACATTCCCTGAAATAAAACAGAAACAAACGTGCTGTTTATTGCAGCTTTTGGGTAATTTAATGATAAAAATTTTAGAGAGAAATTTTATACACTATCGCTGATATTTTTCCTTAAGTTGACGCCATTGCGTGAACGGTTACCAAAAACTAGCTTTTATGTTACATAAGCTTCCTAACTCGCGTTGAATTAATAGAAACATCTTCTAGATAGTTGTTAGGCTTATTACTCTGCAAGTTAAAACTTCTTTGCTGTTCTGTATGACTAGAACTTGGCAATGTATCATCTGCATCCTTATAATAATCTACGTTTAACCTGTTATTAAAGGCAACTATAAATTCATTACATTTTTTTGAATTTAATTTAGCTGCTTGCTCACCAGTGCAAGCTTTCTTTATATACAAACTTAAAAACTCAGGTACCTCATTAAGTTTATTGCTAGCAACCTTAGTATAAATTCCTTTGTACACCTCTAAAAAATCAATATCCAACAAGCGTATTGGTATACGACTCTCTCTTGCCGCGTATTTCACCGCTTTTTCAAATGCATGATTAATACTTAATGTATAACCTAATATTTGCTGTTCAGAAGGACCTTCAACTTTAGTAGAAATATATTTTTGCCCAGTAAATTTTCTTACAATCACATCCAGTAGTGATATTGTACTATTAAGGTCAACCTGTGATGGATAAAAAGCTGCTGCATTATTTTGACTATTATAGTCATAAGCTAACTGCGGGGTTTTTTCAATCTTAACGTTATAAGAGTTGCCAACAAGTAGGGCATCTCTTGAACTTAGAGAATTAGATAAATGGCTTGTTGGGCTTTTAACTTTAGTAGGGTAACTGAGTGAATGCTGAACATCACGACGTCTACGACTAGCGCTCTTTCCTTGTAGGAATTCTATAACACTTTTGCAATCCTTACTTTCTTGTCTCTTAGCAAGATCCAAAGGCGTTCTGTCTTTTTTATTTTTAGCATTAACATTAGCTCCCTTCTCATCTACGAGGTACTTTACTACGTTCAAGTGACAGTTATCAGCAGCTACATGTAAGACTGTATTGCCATAATTATTCTTGATATTAATAATATCAGGCTTTTTATCCACAAAGATTTTAACTATCTCTAACTTACCATTTTCAGCAGCAACATGTATTGGCATGTTGCCGTCATTATTAGATTTAGCATAGATATCGATATCTGGAGTATCTACAAGAACTTTAGCCACAGCTGAACTACCTTCTTGAGCAGCTATATGTAAAGGTGTAAAACCTAGGTCACTTTTAGAATTAACATTAGCACCCTTCTCTACGAGAAATCTAGGTACGCTCAATCTATCATTCTTAACGGAATAGTGTAGAGGTGTCCACTCACTCTTATCTTTAGCATCAACCGAGACGCCCTTGCTCAGAAGGAATTCAACTACTTTTGAATCAAGATTATTTTCAGCAGCGTAATGTAATGGTACTTTGTAATGATTATCTTTAACATTAACATCAGCTCCTTTTTTTTCTATAAGGTACTGTACTAAATCTAGCATACCACCATGGGCAGCACCATGCAAGACAGCACGTCCACCATTATCCTTAATATTAACATTAGCCCCTTTTTCTATGAGATACTCTACTATATCAAGGGTACGTTGATAGGCAGCATTGTACAAGGGAGTACATCCATTATTATCTTTAGCATTAACATTAGCGTTTTTTTGTATAAGAAACTTTATTATATCCAAGCTAGCCCGGTTAACAGCATTGTGCAGAGGGGTAGACCCACCATTATCTTTAATACTAACATCAGCACCTTTTTCTATGAGATACTTTGCTATATTTAAAGCATTATCAGAAGCAAGAGCAACAGCTAAATTTAACGGAGTATATCCATTATTATCTTTAGCATTAACGTTAGCACCTTTCTCTACTAAACGTTTTACTTCATCTAAGTCATCAAGCATAACAGCAGTGTGCAAAGGGTTATACCCATCATCAGCTTCTTTAACATTAAACCCTCTTTCTTCTACAAGATATCTTACTATATTTAATCTCCCCCATCTAATCGCGGTATGTACGAAATTGTACCCATCATTAGCCACAGCCTTAACATCAGCCCCTTTTTCTATGAGATACCTTACTATATTTACCTTTCCAGCCTGAGCACCACTGTGCAAGGGAGTATATCCATCTTTACCTTTGTCATTAACATCAGCCCCTTTTTCTGTAAGGTATTTTACTACACTCAAGCTGCCCCACCTAGCAGCGGTGTGTAGGGGAGTATATCCATCTTTACCTTTAGCATTAACACTAGCACCTTTTTCTACAAGAGCTTTAACCTTATCATAGTTATCTTCTCTTATAGCGCTGAATAGCTCATCATCTAAACTCATTTCGCCTCCTTTTAATCTTATTATATAGCCACTTTAATCATACTAAAATATTTTTGCAAAGCAACCCCTCTATTAAAGTGCTTTGCTAAAAAAAATATTCATTCTCTTTTCCTAAATTGCTGGTTAATTGACTACATATCAAATAAAGTGCTTTACCCACCTGTAGAATATGTTGGTTTGGGAAAAATTAAGAGGCATGATATGTTAAATCTGAATGATTATATTAAAGATAATGCTTTGTGTTTAGATGATTTAGACATAAAAGAATGAATAAATTTTTTGCAAGATTCAGACATTACGCAGCTCATTTTATCCAAGAGCTACATTGATAGTGAAAGAGCGAGAATAATTTTGGCTAGTTCAACGTGTTTAGTAAAACTTATTAAGCTTGACTTAAGTAATAATAAAATCGTTGCAGAAGGTACAAATGCTCTAGTTAATTCTCCATTTCTTAGTCTCTTCTTCCATTATAATTTCTATTATTTTTTCAAATGTTTTTCTTTTTACTCCTGTTAATCTTCTAAAATCCTCTTCATCGAGTTTACTTATTTGTTCAATTTGCATACCTTCATTGATATTGCTTTTGGTATCATTTCCTCAGTTATGCAAAAAGTCTAGAAATTTAGGAAAAGAGAATTAATAGTTTTTTGTAATAAAATAACATGTTGCTTTTCAGAAATATTTTAGTATGGTTAAAGTGGCTTGAGGTGAAAAGTTATTATTATAAGTAAATGTAGTTTAAGCAAGGGGCAAAGAATGAAAAATTTAATTATTAATCGTAGTAAGCGTGATGTTGCTAATTGTAAAGATAGTCATACTAGATGTGATCCTATTACTGATACATGCTGGGATGATCCTACATGCGAGAATGAATTCAACCCAACTTCTCCAACACCAACTTCTCCAACAAAAGATGATATGTTATTTGATGCTGTAATAACAGGTGACTATAATAAAGTTAAGGCTCTTTTAGAGGAAGGGGCAAATGTTAATGCTAAAAATAGTAATGGCTCTACTCCTCTGCACTTAGCTGCTGAAAAAGGTATCTTAAATATAGTAGAAAAGCTTGTAGAGAATAAAGCTGATGTTAATGCTAAAGACTATAATGGGTATACTCCTTTAATCGTTGCTCTTAATCGGGATAAGCTCGAGATAGCAAGGTTTCTTACTGAAAAATCAGCTAAATCATCTGGAATCCCACTTCTGCAGTACGTTGCTGCAAATAGTCCAAAGAAGGCTATGGAGCTTTTCATAAACGGTGATAATGTTAATACGAAAGATGATGATAATAGAGTACTATTACACTATGCTGCTGAAAGTAATAGCGATCCAGCAGTTGAATACCTTATAAGCAAGAACGCTACAATTAATGCTAAAAGCGGGAGTTGTTGGACACCTCTACACTATGCTGCTAAAAATAATAATTCGGAAGTGTCCAGACTACTTATACAGAGTGGCGCTGAAGTTAATTCTAAAAGTGACCTAGGTTTTACACCTTTACATATAGCTGCTCGAGAGGGTAATACAGGTGTAGTTCGATTTCTTATAGATAACAAAGATGTAGATATCTACGCTAAATCTAATAATGACGGCAACATGCCAAATACATGTTGCTGCTGAAAATGGCAAGTTAGAGATAGTTAAAATTTTTGTGGATAAAAAGCCTGATATTATTAGTGTCAAGAATAATTATGGCAATACAGTCTTACATGTAGCTGCTGATAACTGTCACTTGAACGTAGTAAAGTACCTCGTAGATGAGAAAGGAGCTAATGTTAATGCTAAAAATGACAAAGGTAGAACGCCCTTGGATCTTGCTAAGAGACAAGAAAGTAAGGATTGTAAAAGTGTTATAGACTTTCTACAAGCAAAGAGCGCTAGTCGTAGACGTCGTGATGTTCAGCATTCACTTAGTTACCCTACTAAAGTTAAAAGCCCAACAAGCCATTTATCTAATTCTCTAAGTTCAAGAGATGCCCTACTTGTTGGCAACTCTTATAACGTTAAGATTGAAAAAACCCCGCAGTTAGCTTATGGCTATAATAGTCAAAATAATGCAATAGCTCTTCATCCATCACAGGTTGACCTTAATAGTACAATATCACTACTGGATGTGATTGTAAGAAAATTTACTGGGCAAAAATATATTTCTACTAAAGTTGAAGGTCCTTCTGAACAGCAAATATTAGGTTATACATTAAGTATTAATCATGCATTTGAGAAAGCGGTGAAATACGCGGCAAGAGAGAGTCGTATACCAATACGCTTGTTGGATATTGATTTTTTAGAGGTGTACAAAGGAATTTATACTAAGGTTGCTAGCAATAAACTTAATGAGGTACCTGAGTTTTTAAGTTTGTATATAGAGAAAGCTTGCACTGGTGAGCAAGCAGCTAAATTAAATTCAAAAAAAATGTAATGAATTTATGGTTGCCTTTAATAACAGGTTAAACGTAGATTATCATAAGGATGCAGATGATACATTGCCAAGTTCTAGTCATACAGAACAGCAAAGAAGTTTTAACTTGCAGAGTAATAAGCCCAACAACTATCTAGAAGAGGTTTCTGTTAATTCAACGCGAGTTAGGGAACTTATGTAAGGCAGGCAGCAATATAAAAAATTTAAGCTAGCTTTATTTTGAAGCCTACTGACTTCTTATACGGAATAATCAGTAGGCTATTTTTTCTAACTCCAATTGATTTCTCCTGTGTAAGGAATAATAATTGTTATTTCGTCGATTGAACTAGTACCAGCTGCTTTGAGCTTCCAATCGCTATCAAGCTTAATAGAAGATTTGTCTATATTGATCTTGTACGACTTTGGATCCCAATTACAGCTATTTACTGTTATTTTCATATTAGGAGCCTGTGGTGTAGGAAAAACATAAATGCTATCGCCAATTTCTGGGTTCTTAACGTAAGTAGGAAAGATCTCAGCAGATGGTTTAAATGTTAATTCATCGTATTTTTGCTTAAATTTCTCCCAGGTATCAGGATAAGCTACACTGAGATTTAAAAGCAACATTTCAGATATGCGTTTGAGTGTAGAAAGGTTCTGTACATCTTGTCTGAATCCTTTTCCTCCATCAAATGCTGTATAATCAACATGTATTATCACATCAGAGATAGTACTAACATTAAACCTATTAGTTCCTTGAGGAAGATTTAATTCCCAATCAGAAACCACTCCTGTACCTTCAAAAGGCAAATAACGTTCATCGTTAAAGTTAAGTTCAAATAATCCACTATCTTGATCTCCTTTTGATATCGCTATTTGCTGGTTCGGTTTAAAATCTGTTCTTAGGACATTACTGTCTGGTTGATTAATACCTTTTTCCCCTAACAAGAACTTTATTGCATTAATATCATCTTTAAGTACTACCTTATTACTTGTTTGCTGCAAGCTGGCATGAATATTTTCATAAGGACCAACTACTGCAGGAACAGTAATTCTTATGTTCTTTATCTTACGACAATAATGACCAGGAAAGTCTAGATCAAACAATTTTTCTGTAAAACTAAACTTACAACTGCCTTTATTTTTAAGTTCATGAAGTGCCAAAGGATCCATTTGTTTTAAAGAAATTACTTTAGTGATTTCAAGAGCTCTTTTATTATCATTGTTATAGTTCTTTATCATTTCTTCAAGTTGAAACTTTAAGTTGTTTCCAGCAAGGAGTCCTTCTTTCATACTATTCCAAGAGTTAGCTGTGATATATGACTTATTATTGTTAAGTTCATATTGATAAGCTTTTTCTGCTTGCACAGCAACTTCCAATGCCATTTTATAAGCTTGAAAGTACACACGTGCTATCTGTCCCCTCATCCAATTATACAACTCCCGATTAGTAAACTTACTTCTAAAGAACTCTTCTTTTTCCTTAATTTGTTCTATTGATTTTTTATGGACTTTAAGATCTTGTATAGCATTCTCTTGATAAATTTTATTTGCTTCTATTTGATAGTTAATCTGCTCTGTATCGTAAGAAGCCATAGCCTTTTGCAACTCCCAATCTTCAGCACGTCTTCTGTAGTTCTCCGTAGTATAAGCTATTTGTGCTTTTTCATTTAAAATCATTGCTGCTGATTCAGCTATATTCGCTCCTACTTCGATAGCATTACCTGGTTGAAAAGCTCCTACGGCAAGACCGTAGACTGTAGGTATCAAGTGTGCAGCAGCAGCAACTCCTCTGGTAACCGCAACCCCTGTTCTTACATCAATCGCTGTGCTAGAGAGTGCTATTGCTTCTTTTTCGCCAGCTGACAAATCATTGATAATTAGTCTTTCATAGTGTGATTGACGATTCTTAGCATTTAGTAGACTTTCATTCAGTCCATCTTTCTCCTTTTTTAAAGCTTCTATAATTTTTTCTTTAATTGATGTAATGAGATTAGCCATTATTCCTTCTTGTTTGTTGTAAAGGACAGCTAGTGTCTCAGTATCTTTTTTCTCAAGTGCACTTAATAACTCGTTACCAAATTGAATTACAGTTTCCACTATTGATTTAGCATAAGAAATCATGTAACTAAATCGGTAATGTGGTATAGACTGATCAGGTATTTTGATATTATTACCACTACTAGTTTCAGCAACTCTTTGATTGGGATCTATTGGTGAGTCAAACAAAGGTAATACTGAACTTTTTCCAGTCCTATCTAAACAATGTCTTATTTTATAAAGCTCGTCTTCAATTCTATTCCATAAGTCGATAAACTCTTTATTTGGAGGCGTGCAGAAATAATCATCATATTTTGTAATATTAATAATTTCATTAATGGATCGTCTTTTATAAGGTATTTGTATATTTTGAGCACTAGCTGGTAATTTTGCTTCCATTTGAGCTATACTTAAGCCTTTTAATTCTTTAAAGCTTTTAGCAATAGTTTCATGTTTACCATTTTTAATGGGTTTAGGTCCAAGTAAATCCCAAGCTCTAATATATATCATAGTAGCTTGATTTAATCCTTCCCATGATCCTTTAGCAAAGAGCATATTCCCCCAGTCAATTAGATTGTCTACATAAGAAATTATGATGTACTTTTTAAATGATTCTATATTTTGCTTTGCAATAATATATGGATCATATGGATCTATTTCTAACTCCGTTTTTGTCTGAGAGTCTTTTAAATAATCTATAATGTTTTTCCCTTGAATAAAAGGTAAAAACTGCCACGGCTGTTCGGTGTTATTAGGATCTAGAATATATTGATACCACTTCTGTGCTATAGAAAAATCTTGTTCTTGATTTAAATGCCAAGCAATCAGTGTTGGTATGTGATAGAATATTTCCCACAGGTAAATACCATAAGCACCATTAAAATCTAGAGTATTGCCTGGTGGATGACTCACTTTTGCGCTTGGCTCAAATCTGTTAAATTTAAGTTGTTCAAACTTTTGTGAATCTAAAGTTAAAACCCTCTTAGGATTACCTAAATAAGCTTTTTTACGTAATTCACGGACATTACCAGTAATATTTAATCTCACAAATGTAAATGAGACATCTTCTATTGGCATCTTTGGAGCCGGACTGTTATATTTACATTCTAATTTCTTTTGATCAATAATTTCATAGGTTGATTTTTCACTAATTCTACTCAAGTCATATGCCTTATTGGTAAACAATAGAAATGACTCATGGACGTTTTCACCTTTAAGATTTCCTTCAATAATGAACCATCCTGGTTTGTTCATTACTTGCTGAGCTAGAGAGATTTTAAAATCCCCAAGCAGTTTTGTTCCACCTTGAATAAAATTCTCTTTACTATCACTTTGATTGGTAGCATTACTTTTAAAAATATTTTTGTTCAATCCCAGAAAAAGTTGATCTTTTTTATCCTTATCTATAGCACAGGAGTAGCGCTCTCCTTCTAAAGAAAAATCAGCAAATTTCCCATTCCTATTTTCGACAGTTAGATCCTCATCTAGGGTAAATAAATTGAAAGTTTCATCCTCTTTCATTTCACCCATTAAAATTATAATACGTCCCTCTTCTCCTTCTTTCTCTCTTAGATAAAAAGCTGCCACTTTTTTCCAGTGTAATTTATTTTTTTCCTCAGCTTTATCTATTTTAATACTACTTGCTAACTCATGTGGTGCTGACCAACTGCCACTTGGTTTCTGAAAGATATAATTGATTGTTGCATAAATTTTATCAGATAAATCATCTTGCTTGCCCTTTTCACTTTCTTTCTTCGTAACTTGTTGTAACCAAAAAATAAATAGTCTATTGAATGCATAAATTGGCGTTACAGTTTCTGCTGGAATTGCTGACTCAATTTTTTCCCAGGCAGTCCAATAGACAAATTTTTCGTTATCTTTATCGAAGACTGCTGTGCGGTAGTAATAGTTGTATGGCTGGGCAATTGTCCGTCCTATAATATACAGAGTATCTTTTTTTGCTCCAAAAATTTTATCCTCTACTTCTTCAAAATAACTATCTACTATTTTTAAAGTTGAAACTCCTTCGAAATCTTCAAAATACTTGAGGTATCCATTGCTTACTGCTTCATCTGTAATATTTCCTTGCATTAAGGTGTTTTGTAGTGTTTTATATTCTGGGCTTATTATCTTCTGTAAAGTAGGATTTAAATAATTTTCAGGATATAAGTTTATCTTACTGATTGCTTCCCATTCTCGATAACTCGATAGCCATTTCCATTTCTCCTCATTTAGCTCTTTATCAATAGTGACATCTTTTTCTAAGCCCATTATAGAGCGGTGGATATATAGTTGCACACTGTTTAGTGCTGCTTTTAAAGGTGATATCTTTGAGCAATCACTCATTTCAACATCTATCAATAAATGCGAATATAATTCTCGCATATCTTTAAGCTTGAGTATGTGTACTAAATATCTTGCTAGAATATCACGTTTTTGCTCGGCTAAATATTTTTTCACTCTTTCTTTAACTTCGTCATTTTCTGATAATTCTAAGTTACCTAGAGTATCGTTATATTTTCTCCAATCATTTTCACTATCTGCTTTTAAAGTATATAAATCTCTTAATTCTAACAAGGCTACGTCATTAATTCCAGATTCGGTTACTACATCCATAACAAGCTTAATTTTTGTTAAAGATTCTATAGAGTTTTTTTCTTTAGTGAAATTTTCTTTAAATACTTCTATCTCCTTTATCTTTTTCAACGTATTCCTGTTCCAGTTAGTGAGTGATTCTATCTTCTCTATAACTTCACTTTCTTTATAGTCTGTTCCACGTAACCAATCTGTATACTTTGAAAAGGTAATATCGTTATTAGAAAATTGATCTGTTAGAACCTTATAGCTTACGATAGTTTTAATCTGTTCTAATGACCAATTTGAAACTATCCCATAAAAGTCACCATGTTTTGTAATATTATTTACGTCTTCTGCTGATAATTTTAAGGCTTTAAATATAGCAATATTTTGTAGGAGTGGTTTTACTGGTACCTTAGATCCTTTATACTTTTTAGTAAATTCATAAATAGCATTGAATAGATCTGTTTGTACTTCTACATATTTAGATATTATGTTATAAAGAAGTTCTTCTCTTGAAAGCTCTGATGATTGAGATTGACTTTCTATTTCTTCCTCTATTTTACTTACTTGTTCTTGAAAAGAAACAGAAGGATTTAGCAGATCATTTAGTTGTGTAATAGTGATTGAGTACTTTTTCAACCAGTCGTTTAATTCAATTACGTGTTCTATATTTGTAAAATTTAGTTCAGTAATTTGTAATTGTGATAAAAATTTAATAAGCTCCAATATTGGTATGCCTACTACTTTTGCTAATGAAACTTGCTTATATATTCTGAAAAACCTCAAGTTTCCGGAAGATTTAGACTTATCTTTAGTATCATTATAATTAACTAAACAGGACAACTCATTACCATCAATTTTTAAAATATCTTGTAATGTGCTGCTGATTTTGACATTAGCATCTATTATGTCCTGAAACTGTTGATAGTCTTTTTTTAACAGCTCTCGAAATTCTTCGGGAACTTTATTAGTAACAAAAAAATCAACTGAGGAATAACAAAGTTCGGATATTTTGTTCAAAGGTTGTTTTAATTTATTTTGCAGATTCTTAACTGCTGCTATTAACTTTATAGTATCAGCATTAATTTCATTTTTATCGATAATTAACAAAATTTGGCCTAACTCAGTAAATGACCAATCAAGTTGTACTGCCAGACGAATAAAACGGTGTAAAAATCCCAACGCATTATTATCAATATTATTGATAGTTTTATCTTTAATTGTTAGTTTTGCCGAATCAGCAAGTTTTTTAATTTTGTTATAACTATCAAGCAATAACTCTAATTCATCATAACTTATATTAGCTTTAGCAATAAATAAATCAACTTTTGCTAGTCCTTCTAAATTATCAACTCCATATACTTCTTTTAAATGAGATTCTGTTTTCTCTGTAGAAATGATAAGCTTCTGGTGAAAGATGTAAGGATTCTGCAGTTGTGTCAGCATCTTTTATTAGTATTTTATACATCTCTGCTAAACTTATGTCATGCTCCTTAAGATAAGCACGTATACCAATTAAGGGAAAGTTAGCTGGTAAATTAAATGGATACTTAGCTGTTGCTAATTTTTGTAGTATGTTTCCTTTTGATTCTTTTTTGAGCTTCTCCTCCATTATCTGATTAGCAACTTCCAGATATAGTTTTTCCTTATTAGTATTATCACAGTCTAATTTAATATTCTCCAAATCAGGACGTCGTGAATTCAGTGTGTTGGGTTTAATGTATTTTTCAACAGTTTCCATAAGCTTAACGAAATAAGCTGCTGGGCTTAAAACTGACTGGCAGTCATCGCATTCAGAATAAACATTTTCTGTTCCAAATGTATTTTCAACTATTTTTGTCATATTGTTCTCCTTACAAATTTTGTATAATTTTTTTACACTGAGCTGCTGTATCATGGTCAATATTGCAGACACGTAATGCTCGGTAGTGTGGTTCGTTTATATCTCTTGCATTTTTAATATAATGGGAAACAAATTCTCTTCTGTTTAAGGCCCTTTGATAGATATCTTTTGCTTCTTCCACTGAAATTGTGTTTTTTACCTTATCAATAAAGGTATTCTCAGACAAATCCGCGATTTTAAATGCTGAGTCGTATTCTAACTCACCACCTTCATTTTTAAAGCTCAGTAGTTTATTAGCTATTTCTCCTTTGATTCCCATCTTCTCTAAGCGGATTTGAGAATCATTAGTTGTGTTTTCGTTAGTCATTTTTTCCTCTCCATAGTTGTTGGGCTTTTTAATAAAATTCATTTATAAAGAAGAGTATTCTCTCCTGCTTAGAGCTTTCCGATAAATCTCTTTAGCTTCTTGCTCTGTGATTTTGTCTTTTACTCTTTTGACAAAGACATCCTCACATAATTTTAAATGCTGAGTCATATAAATACTCATCATTTTCGTTTTGAAAGCTGAGTAACTTCTCAGCTTCTTCAACTTTTATTCCTATTTTCTCTAATCGAACTAGAGAGTCATTAATTGTGTTTCCTTTTGCCATAATTTCCTCTATATTTTTTAGCTGTTGTTTAACTTGTTAACAAAAAATCTATTAATAAATTTATCTTTACTTATCCACCAAAATGTGCTCTCTGCTCTTTCTTGAATAAAGAGAATCCCATTCTAAATGCCTTCACATCAAAAATAATACCTCTAGTATTGAAAAGTTCGATTGCTTTGCTTATATTCTTTTTTTCCTGATCTCTTCGATCTTTTTTCTTATCACCTTCGGAAGATTGTTTACTCTCTTCTGAGATAAAAGCATCGAACAGCTTTCTACTGAATTGTTTTCGTATTCTTTTAATCATTGCAATATTTTTTTTGTACAAAGTCTTTTTGTTTTTTGTATTACTAAAATCAAAATTAATTTTGTGTAACATGTCATTATTAATTAACATTTTTTGAACATTATCAAAAGTTTTACCAAATTTACTATTATTATATTGAGGCGGTTCATCCTGAGTATGAGCAATCATTGTTACCATTCGTTTATAATCTTCGTCTGATACGTCTTCATGTTTTTGTTCAATCTTTGCTTGAATTACGTGAGCTGCATGCAGCCCATTTGTCGCACTTACATCTTGATGTGAACTTGCACCACCACTAATGAAAGATTTTCTTATAATTTGTACAGGATCAACATTATTCGGATGCTCTGCCATTCCCTTTTCGTAAGCCTTGATCGCAATAGCTTGCAAAAAGCTACTAAGGCGAATAAACCTTATAAATCGGGCTTCCACATGGGATTCCAGGGAGTGTATTCGCTTGTCATTATTATTATCTGAACTTTGTGAATCATCAACACGTTTTCCAAGCATTTTTCTTGGCATTTTTCCCATTAGATCGGTATAGATGATTGGATTACCCTTAACAAACCGGTAAAGATTGAGTCCATCAACAGTCCCCGCTGGATCTGGATTTATCCACCTTAGAAGCCATGGTGCGTAATAACGTGCACCGTAGTAATAGAGACCTGTGCTGTTATCCCTTTCTTTTCCTGAATATCTATATTCTTTTTCATTTACCTCACGGACAGTTCTTCCAGCAATTAACGCTGTGCCACCAAACGGCAGACATTCCTCATAAGTGATGATTTCAGCATTATCGTTTAACTCTAATGCCACTGAATCTAAATGATTACTCAGCTGATAACGACTTTGACTATTTTTAGTTTCTTCGGAGCTTCCTTTAGTATAATAGTGATGTAGAGCTACTCTACTTTTATCATCCATTATATGAACAGTGTATTTCTCTTTCCTTAAATCATTCTCTTGATAAGTTCTCGTAACTTCAATATCGCCAAAGTAAATTTTGTCTACTTTAGTAGAATGAGCTTGATTATTCTGATAGGTTTCAGTAACTTTTCGAACCCTTTGTCCACTACTATCATAAACATAATATTCACTATCATTTTTACCATTAGGCCTTGTTATAATATCAACATAGGCGATGTTATCTCGGTAATTCCAGTGCAAATCCTGCGAGCCACTCAGCTTTAGTAAATTACCTCTTTCATCATAACTTGCATCTATGTTATTTTCATTGACAGGTCTTTCATCTACTACCTGTAAACTACGATTGGACTTACTTGATATATAAAATTCTTTAGTGGAACTATTTTTTCCGTTATGCCTAATTTTCGTAATGTTACTGCCATAATCAAAGTCATAATACTCAGTGTAATTACTGATCGCATTTTGGTTGTTTAAATGTGGAATTTGCGTAATAATTTCTTCCTTTCCACTTAGTGCTGGATGTTCTTTTCCTGTTGCTTGAATGAGACGATAAAGCGAATCATAGTGATAATCAGACTTAGTATCTATACTTTTGTTATTTGGAAAAATAGTCTTATAAGACTCATCTTCCATTGTAGTAATGTTTCTTACTATTACCCACAAATATAAATGGACATAAAAATAAAGTATTACAACATTAAAGTTTGCAAACATTGAGGGTAAAAAATGGCAAACAGGAATAATGAATGGGCTGAAAATGAATTTGGAGATGCTGTACTTGGAGATAAAAGGTTAACTGACCGATTAGTAAATATTGCTGATAGTTTTACAAGTTTACCTGAAAGCTCAATCAATCAGGCGTGTGGAAGTTGGTCAGAAGCAAAAGCAGCATATCGTTTTTTTCAAAATGAGAACGTGAAAGAAGGCGATATTCTAGCTTCACACGTTGCTAAAACAGTTGAAAGAACAAAAGCCCATAAAAAAATTTTTGTGATCCAAGATACAAGTTATATTTCATACACAGACCATGAAAAAACAAGTGGATTGGGAGTTATTACAAGAAAACATAGTCAAGGTATTATAATGCATACAGCTCTAGCTGTTAGTATAGAAGGTTTGGTACTAGGGATACTAGATCAAAAAATTTATTCAAGACCTGAAGAATCTGAAAACATAAAAAAAAAGAACAATGACAGTATCCGCATTGAAGATAAAGAGAGTATAAAATGGTTAGAAACTTTAAGCAACACAAACAACATTATTGATTCAACTCAAACTGAGACTATAACTATATGCGATAGAGAAGCAGATATATATGAGTTTTTTGAGCTTGCATATAATCTTAATTCGGCAGTGTTAGTTAGAGCTTCCAAAGATAGGGCAGTAAATAGAAAATCTCGATATCCTGAAAAAGGTGAGCAGAAGTTATGGGAATTTATTAAATCCTCTCATTGTGCAGGTACGGTAAAAGTTGAAGTTCCTGCAAAAGATAATAAGCCAAAAAGAACAGCACATTTGGAAGTTAGATTCGGAAAGTTTATTATGCATCCATCTAAGAATAGTATTAGGCATAAGACAGAAGAATTACTTAAATTACCACACTATGCAGTTTACGTTGTTGAAAAAGACTTTCCTTCTGAAACAAATCCGCTAGAGTGGATGCTTTTAACAAATCTTCCAGTCAATACCTTTGATGAAGCTGTTGAAAAAGTTAGGTGGTATTGTCTTAGATGGAAAATAGAAATATTACATAAAATTTTAAAATCTGGTCTCAAAGTTGAAGAATGTAGGCTTGGAACAGCAGAAAGGTTGATGCGATATTTAACAGTAATGAGTATTATTGCTTGGAGAATTTTCTTTATTACAACAATTGCAAGAACTGATCCAACATTACCGTGTACTACCTTATTAGCCGAAGAAGAATGGAAAGTTCTATATGTAAAAATACATAGAAAACCATGTTCAAATGCAACTCCTACTATAAAAGAAGCTGTTTCATGGATTGCTCAACTTGGAGGACATTTGGCTAGAAAAAATGATCTAGAACCAGGCCCCATTACTATTTGGAAAGGATGGAGACGTCTCTTTGATCTAGCAGAAGGATGGCGACTTGCTCACGAACTTTATATTTGTGGGTAATAGTAAGAACCTGGATGGTGATGGGAGACTTCAATAGAACTCCGGCACAACTTAGATCAGATCTCCCTAGTGCTAATAATGGTAGGTTTATCGATATAATGAATTCAGGGCAGAACACACGATCATCAGGTGAGTTAGATTATAGCATTGTGGGTGGTCCAGCAATCCATCGAACTGATACCATTGCAATAGTAGCACAATTACTACAGATGCAGGTGCCAAACCCCTCAGATCATAAACCTGTTAGATTTAATTAATCTCTAAATATAATACAATGGTTGAGATTGTTCATCAACTTAGTGAGTCATCGATTTATTTATATAAAATTTATAGGATTTAGGCCATCATGAAAAAATATTTGAAGTATATAAAAACGTTACAACTGGCAAAGGGTATTTTGGCAGGTTCGATTTTTCTTATATATTCGTCATATGCATTAGCTTCAGATAATAAGCTTTATTTTTTGACTGGTAAGGTTGATACGATAGAAAGTGATAGTAGTGATTGCTCGGTATCAGTAGTCAGTCAAGGACTAAAGTCATGGATGTATACTGATAAAAAAAATATTTGCGATTTTTTACAGAATGCTAAAGATTTTGATCAAAAGGTTAACTTCGAATACACTCTAGGAAATGGCTACGAAAGCATAAAAGTTAGAAATAAGCTCAAAGGGGTGAGCTTTGCGGGTAAGCAATCAATTTGGTTTACCAATGAAACTTTGCCTAGTACTGGAAGAATATACGGTTTGAGTGGAATGGTTGAAAATGTTTATATTAACAATAATGATTCTTGTTACATTGCAATAGCCGAAACCAGTAAAGGAAAACGCCAAAAAAGCCCTGTTGATAGGAGGTTTAATTTAACTGAAGATGAAAAAATATGTAGGCTTGCAGAAGATGCTTTTTATCTAGGCCTAGATGTTGAGCTAGGTTCTTATGTGGAGAAAGGTTACTCTAGGGTCTACAATTTAAAATTAACAAATGTATGTAGGGGCGGTTAATCTTCATAACAAGGTCTAATTCCATTACTGTAAAAACAAAATGTGGCCTCAAGGAATGCTGCCACCTACCCACTCTGAAAAGTTATTATCTTCTCATGCTCTCAACCAAGCAATAACAATTTATATTATCTCTATAGAATAATATTTAATACTGCATTTTCCACCCTTATATATACGAACCTAAAAGCTCAATCAGTTGTTCGGAACTTTCAGTATATAAAATAGAGAAGAGAACCTTGCTTAAAAACGGTTCCTCTTCTCTATATGTTCTTGCATTGCCATTCTATAACATTTATAAAGACTTGTTTTAACATATAAGGATAGGTCAAACCAATATTGAATATGATGTTTGCCTCTGGATTGGATTGTGTTGATTATCAACTAGAGCAAGTAATAGATGATAAATATATGCGAATACAATCACAATTGAAAGTTGTATCAGCTGAGATGGATGATATAACACCTCAAAATATTAAATGTTTGCAGCAAGAAGCAAAGGCAATGATAGAAAGTCATCAAAGAGTGATTGATGTGCTATCAAAATAATATAAGTTTATGAAAAAGCTTTTTTTCTGATGAGAGAGTTATAAAATTCAAAGCTTTTTTGAAAAAGATAGAATTTTAAAAAATAATTTGGACGTTTTTTTTACCAATCTTGTATATATATAACATAAAAGCGCGTTTTCACGCAAATAAATCATATGGAATCCACTTCACAAAAGTCTACTATTGAGGCCACAAAGCTTGAGCTGCCAAAAGGCGGAGGAGCGATAAAAGGAATCAGTGAAGCTTTTGAGGCTAACTCATTCACTGGTACTGGATCTTTCTCAATACCAATTGCGCTACCAACTTGTCG
Source organism: Wolbachia endosymbiont of Oryzaephilus surinamensis (assembly GCF_025617515.1). Taxonomy (NCBI): domain Bacteria; kingdom Pseudomonadati; phylum Pseudomonadota; class Alphaproteobacteria; order Rickettsiales; family Anaplasmataceae; genus Wolbachia; species Wolbachia endosymbiont of Oryzaephilus surinamensis. Next base: position 644,485 of record NZ_CP092526.1, read on the forward strand.
TAATTTCTCACTTTCTTTAAGCGTTAATTACAGTTCTGGAAGTGGTAACGGAGTATTTGGTATAGGGTTTAATGTTTCAGTAGCAAGTATTATCAGAAAAACATCCAAAAAAATTCCAACTTATGATGATGAAGATATTTTTGTCCTAAGTGGAGCAGATGACTTGGTTGCGATTAATCAAACAAGTAATAGCAAATATGATATTACTTATTATCAGCCACGTGTTGAAGGATTATTTGCTAAAATAGAGCGTTTAATAAGTAAAAGTGATAGCACTATTCATTGGCAAGTTACTAGTAAAGATGGCAGCATTGCTATTTATGGTAAGAATGAACAAGCGCAAATCTACGATACGAATAACAAACAGCATATAGCAGAATGGTTACTTGAGGAATTAAGCGATGTATATGGAAATAAAATATTTTATCATTATCGCTCAAGTACAGAAAAACAAGGTAGTGGCAGAGTAATTGATCGGATTACTTATGGCCATAATGAAGAATTAAACTATAATCACTTTGAAGTTTTATTTGATTATGGCGAAAATGACTTTGCCAGTCCTATAGATAAAAAATATAGCGAAGAAAGAAATACAGTTCTCCGTCAAGATTCGTTTACTTCACACATTACAGGGTTTGCAATAAGAACTGAACTCTTATGCCGAGCGATAAGGATTTACCATCGATTTGACGAACTGGGTAAAGAGCCAAAGCTAGTAAATGGAACGTACTTTGATTACGACGAAAAACCAACAATTACCTATTTAAGAGCTGTAAAAGAAGTTGGCTATCATGAGAGAGGAGAAAAAAGATTTAGCAAATCAACACCAACTTTAGTTTTTTCTCATACCAGCGATGATTCTACCTACATTGCAACAGTTTCATCTGTCGGACTTAAAGATGGCAACAAACCGTCTAAAGATCTTCTACAGATTCTCAGAGAACAAGACTATATATTTAAAAAGATAGTGCAGAGATTGTAGCAGAAAACTCAAATTGGAAAATCAAAGACAGTGAAAAAACTCTTGTCATAAAAGAAAAAGGTAATTTTTTAGATCTTCACAATAGAAATAATAAAAACTCTTTTAAACCAGTAAAAATAGAAGGAATAAACAAAAACTTTCCTGGGTATTTAAATGATCAAAGATTTCAATCGGTTGATTTATATCAAGAAGGTATTGAAGGGATATTATATAACGATGGCAACACAATCCTTTATTTTAGACCAAATGGCAATGGAGAGTTTGCTCAAGCTAAACTGCTAGAGCGTTTTCCATCGCTGTTTCGTAAAACTACTTATTCACTGACGAGTTTAGAAGGTAACGGTGAGTTACAGCTTTATGTGAATGAAAGTGGTTTTCAAGGTTATCATGATTTTGATGGTAAGTGGAGTGAATTTAAGCCTCTTGAATCGCAAATAATCAATTTGAGCAGTGAACTTCAAGAGATGATAGATGTCACCGGAGATGGAAGAACGGATATCGTAATATTTGAAGGAGAAAGTGTAAGAGTATATCCATCTATAGGTAAAAAAGGATACAAAGAAGCTATTTACAATAGAGCGCCAAAAGATTTGCCAAATCAACGTGTCAGTTCAGAGAGTACTTTAGTACGCTTTGCTGACATGTTTGGTGATGGCAAAAGCCATTTAGTAAAAATAGAAAATGGTAAAGTAGAATGTTGGCCAAATCTTGGCTACGGTAAATTTGGTGAAAAAGTTGTATTTGAAAACGCTCCATATTTTAGGAACGGATTAAATGCAAAAAGACTTTACTTTGCTGACATTGATGGCTCTGGTACTACTGATTTAGTTTATGCTAACCATAATAGTTTAGATATCTATTATAACAATAGTGGTAATTCATTTAGTAAGCCAGTTAATTTGAAATTACCGGTAGATTACAATCAAATTGGTCGTATTGAGTTTGCTGATATTCTAGGAAATGGAACTAACTGTTTGCTTATTAGCTATCTGGATCAAAACTTAAAATTACAGCATCTGTACTACGATTTTTACAACGGAGTAAAGCCGCACTTACTGAAGCAAATAGATAATAACATGGGTAACCTTACCCGTCTTCATTATGCAGCTTCTACTCAGTTTTATTTGAAAGATAGAAAGGCATGGGTAACAAGTCTGCCGTTTCCAGTACAAGTAATTGAAAAAATAGAAACTCTAGACAATATAGTAGGAAGTAAACTTACAAGTAAATATAGCTATCATCATGGATTTTATGATTACACTGAAAAAGAATTTCGCGGATTTGGTTTTGTAGAAACCTGGGACACGGAAGATTTTGCCACTATTGAGAAAAAAGAACATTATGTAGCACCAATTTACACCAAGACTTGGTATCACACTGGAGCTTATAAAAAAGCAGGAGATTTAGTTGAGAGCTATAGAAAGGAATTTTACCAAGGAGATGGTAAAGCGTTAAAAATAACGCCACAAGTATTAGATAAAAATATCATCTCAATAGAGGATAAAAGACAAGCATACCGCGGGATTCAAGGGCAAGTGCTAAGACAAGAAGTATATGGTTTAGATAAAGGAGAAAATCCAACCCTCTACTTGCATCCATATTCAGTCACTGAATCCAGCGCTGCAGTAAAACTACTAAGATCGAGTAAAGATAATACTAATAAAGACTCTAGATTTAAATACGGAATATTCTTTGTTAATTTACAGGAAACTATTAGCTATCATTATGAAAGAAACTGCTGTGATCCACGTATTCAGCACGACTTTGTTTTAGAGGTTGATGAGTATGGTAATGTCACTAAATCAGCAGGTATTACTTACCCTCGCCGAAATCAGCCAAACAATTACTCAGAGCAGCAAAAGTTACATGCTACTTTAGAACATAACTTTTACATTAATAACACTAAAGAATTTTACTTACTTGGAGCTCTCTATAAATCACAAGCTTTTGAGATAGGTGGATTAAGAGTTGCAACAGATAGCTATGTTAACATTAGTGACTTAAGGACACACGTAGAGAAATCTCTACAAAATACGATAAAATTTGAAGAAAACTTAAACTATACAAATCCGCAAGCAAGGATCTTAAGTGAAAATCACAATTATTTTTGGAATAAAGAACAAAATTCTACTTTACCACTTGGCTCGGTAACGCAGCAAGTGCTGCTTCATCACACCGAAGCTATGGCATTTTCTGATAGTCAAATAAAAGAAGTATTTTCAGGCAAAATCACTTCTGATCAGATGCTAAAAGACCTTGGCTACAAAAAAACATCGAATAATCTTTGGTGGGTACCAAGTCCAACACAATACTATTATGGTAGCAATAAATACTATTTACCGGAAAAAGTAATTGATGTTTTTGGCGCTGAAACTGCAGTTGTTTATGATAAATATAATTTACTGCCGATAAAAACAATAGTTAAAGCCACTGCAACCTCAAATTATGAAACCACTGCAGAATATGATTATCAACGTTCAAGTCCAGTAAAACTCACTGATCATAACGATAATGTTTCAGAAGTTATATTAAATCCACTGGGAGTTGTAATTGCCGCTTCAATTTACGGCAGAGAAAACGGAGAAGAAAAAGGTGATAAGCCACTACTCGAATATCAAGTAAGAAAAAATCCAAATTTTGAAGATGTTTTAGGGACAGCAGAAGGAGCAAATGGTCCAGGGCACTACTTACAGAATGCAACAAGTTTCTTTTATTATGACCTAGAAGCATGGAGAAAGAATGGTCAACCTGTGCATGTGATTAATCTGCAGAGAGAGACTCATGTTTCAGAAGGAGCATCGACAAGAATCAGGAGAGTTGTAACTCACATTGATGGGTTTGGCAGAAATCTTGAAACTAAAATGCTCGTGGATTCAGATAGTAAACAATGGCTAGCATCAGGGAGAGTTGTTTATAACAATAAAGGCAAGGAGGTGAAAAAGTATGAACCTTTTTATAGTAATTCACCTTTTTATGACGCCGAAGAGAGTATGCGTAATCAAGGAGTATCTGACACTCTTTATTATGATCCTCTGCTGAGAAACATTCGTATTGATACGGCAAAAGGTTTTTTCAGCAAAGTAGAATTTGATTCATGGACTACCAAGAATTTTGATCTTAACGATACGGTGAAAGATTCAACATACTACCAAGAATTTACCGAGAAATGGAATAAAGCAAGTGCAGAAGAAAAAAGAGCTTTAAAGGATAAAAAAGACGCACTGAGCAAAGCAGAAAAGCATTATAATACACCAACGATAGAGCATTTAGATAGCTTAGGAAGAAAGTTTTTGCAAATAGACATATTAAGCAAGAATGGGCAAAGCAATATAGAGTTAAAATCGCACGTCAAACTTGATATTCAAGGAAATGAACGAGAAAGTGTTGATTCAAGGTTTTATGAGCAAAACCAGGGTAAGGAAGAAAAGATAAAGAATTTTATCCACACCTATTCGATGGCAGGGCTCTTAAAGAGCACCAGTATTGATGCTGGAGAAACCTGGAGTTTAGCAAATGTTGCTGGAAGCAGAGTGTATAGCTGGAATAGCAGAGGAGTATGTACTTATACAGAATACGATCGATTACAACGGCCAAGCAAAGTAAAAGTTACCAACCAAAGCCTGAAATTAGATAATACTGTCGAAAGATTCTTTTACTCTGAGAATATTCAAGATAAAGCTACTAATCGTTATGGAACACTAATTGGTCATTATGATCAAGCAGGACTAACTGAGATTAAAGAAAATGATTTTAAAGGTCAGGTGTTAAAAAGTAGCTACATTCTGAGGAAGAATTATAAACAAGAAGCAAATTGGAAAAGTGTCGAAAGTATTGTTACGGTAAATGCAGATCTTGAGCAGGAAGTGTTTAATTCAAGCATAAAATATAATGCAATTGGCGAAATAATTGAAAAGACTGATCCGCAAAATAATGCTCATATTCCAATTTACGATATAGCTGGCAGAGTGAAGCAAATTAAGCTTAAAAAAGGAGGAGAAACAATTAACAAAGAATACGTTTCAAACATCAGTTATAATGCCAAAGGCCAGCGTACATCGATTACCTATGGCAATGGTGTTGTTACCAGCTATAGCTATGACCCTAAAACTTTTCAACTTACTAAACTAGAAAGTCAAAAGGGACAAAAGAAATTACAAAGTATTCACTATACGTATGATCCAATAGGAAACATTACCTTACTATTACCCACAAATATAAATGGACATAAAAATAAAGTATTACAACATTAAAGTTTGCAAACATTGAGGGTAAAAAATGGCAAACAGGAATAATGAATGGGCTGAAAATGAATTTGGAGATGCTGTACTTGGAGATAAAAGGTTAACTGACCGATTAGTAAATATTGCTGATAGTTTTACAAGTTTACCTGAAAGCTCAATCAATCAGGCGTGTGGAAGTTGGTCAGAAGCAAAAGCAGCATATCGTTTTTTTCAAAATGAGAACGTGAAAGAAGGCGATATTCTAGCTTCACACGTTGCTAAAACAGTTGAAAGAACAAAAGCCCATAAAAAAATTTTTGTGATCCAAGATACAAGTTATATTTCATACACAGACCATGAAAAAACAAGTGGATTGGGAGTTATTACAAGAAAACATAGTCAAGGTATTATAATGCATACAGCTCTAGCTGTTAGTATAGAAGGTTTGGTACTAGGGATACTAGATCAAAAAATTTATTCAAGACCTGAAGAATCTGAAAACATAAAAAAAAAGAACAATGACAGTATCCGCATTGAAGATAAAGAGAGTATAAAATGGTTAGAAACTTTAAGCAACACAAACAACATTATTGATTCAACTCAAACTGAGACTATAACTATATGCGATAGAGAAGCAGATATATATGAGTTTTTTGAGCTTGCATATAATCTTAATTCGGCAGTGTTAGTTAGAGCTTCCAAAGATAGGGCAGTAAATAGAAAATCTCGATATCCTGAAAAAGGTGAGCAGAAGTTATGGGAATTTATTAAATCCTCTCATTGTGCAGGTACGGTAAAAGTTGAAGTTCCTGCAAAAGATAATAAGCCAAAAAGAACAGCACATTTGGAAGTTAGATTCGGAAAGTTTATTATGCATCCATCTAAGAATAGTATTAGGCATAAGACAGAAGAATTACTTAAATTACCACACTATGCAGTTTACGTTGTTGAAAAAGACTTTCCTTCTGAAACAAATCCGCTAGAGTGGATGCTTTTAACAAATCTTCCAGTCAATACCTTTGATGAAGCTGTTGAAAAAGTTAGGTGGTATTGTCTTAGATGGAAAATAGAAATATTACATAAAATTTTAAAATCTGGTCTCAAAGTTGAAGAATGTAGGCTTGGAACAGCAGAAAGGTTGATGCGATATTTAACAGTAATGAGTATTATTGCTTGGAGAATTTTCTTTATTACAACAATTGCAAGAACTGATCCAACATTACCGTGTACTACCTTATTAGCCGAAGAAGAATGGAAAGTTCTATATGTAAAAATACATAGAAAACCATGTTCAAATGCAACTCCTACTATAAAAGAAGCTGTTTCATGGATTGCTCAACTTGGAGGACATTTGGCTAGAAAAAATGATCTAGAACCAGGCCCCATTACTATTTGGAAAGGATGGAGACGTCTCTTTGATCTAGCAGAAGGATGGCGACTTGCTCACGAACTTTATATTTGTGGGTAATAGTAAGATCCAGGTTTGATCAGGATAATATGTCTCCATATAATTTTGTATAACGTTTATCAGTTCAGGAGCTTCATTACGCGTTCTATTTGGTTCTGGATGAATATTAAAGAAAACACTATTGGCAATACGTATTCCTAAAACTGGTCGATTTATAAAAGTGCGGGATTGATAGTTCTCTGACGCAGCATCTATTGGTGTATGTCTAACTTCAGATGGAATGAGTACAATTTCACCTGCCCTTTGCCTGGAAATTATTGCCATATTTTGCTTAGTAGTCCCTTGACTCGTTCCCGGAGCTGACGGGATATCTAAACGATTGTTGTAATAATACATATAAAAAGTTCCTGATCCAGTATTCCAAATATATTCCTGAACGCCTACATCTGAGTTAGGCTCAAGATCAAACCCCCCAAAGCAAATCTGTAATCGATTGCCGGCCGGACTAGACAATTGACTAGAAATATCTCCAATATTTCCAGCTTCTTGAATGGCTAAAATGTCTAATCCATAATTCATCAACGCTTGCACAACATTCCAGCGCGGGCCGTTGGTATTCCATGTGGCTGATGTGAACTCATGTACGTTATTTTTTTGAGGTGGCTGAGCGTTACATATTGGCATAATAAAGCATGCAAGTAACATTGTGAAAAAACATTTCGACATTTTACTTTTGTATAATAAAGATTTCATGCCTTTTAACATATTACATCCCTTTTTTGATTAGAAGATTTTTTTTACTATCTTTTTTCTCTTAAAGCTGAATTTTCTTTTGTAGTTCCTGCGCTTCAAGTTTATGTTATATATATACAAGATTGGTACAAAAAACGTCCAAATTATTTTTTAAAAGTTTATTTTTATCAAAAAAGCTTTGAATTTTATAACTCTCTCATCAGAAAAAAAGTTTTTTCATAAACTTATATCATTTTGATAGCACATCAATCACTCTTTGATGACTTTCTATCATTGCCTTTGCTTCTTGCTGCAAACATTTAATATTTTGAGGTGTTATATCATCCATCTCAGCTGATGCAACTTTCAATTGTGATTGTATTCGCATATATTTATCATCTATTACTTGTTCTAGTTGATAATCAACACAATCCAATCCAGAGGCAAACATCACATTCAGTAGTGGCTTGACCCATCCTATTTTCCCCAATCTTCTTGAATTAACATACTCTATGCTTCTATCTGTTCTGCCAGTACCTATCGATAACAATACAATATCATCATTTGGAAATAACCTCTTAGCACTTGCATATGCACAGGCAGCTGGATTATTGGCAAACACTCCGCCATCTATCAACACTCTCTCTGTTTGGCTAACTTTTAGACGTTTTGGCGCAAAGTACGTTGGGGCAGCTGTTGTAGCTCTGAGTGCATCTTTCAACTTAATGTTTTCTTCTTTCCAACTTTTGAAGAAAAATTCACAATTGTTGTGAATGTCATAACTAGTGAGCAGTAGATTACTCGCAACATCGGCCATAGTGCTTTCGCCGAAGTATTTGTTGAGAATAAATTCCATATTTTTATATGAGTACTGAGAACCACTCAGCCAAGAAGCGATTGATTTTCTCCAAAGTGATGCTTGAAAGATATATGCTCCATACTCTTGGTAAAGTTCAACCAAATCATTGGCAGAGTATTGAAGTTTATTGCTTTTACAAAGTCCAGCAACAATAATTCCACCGGTTGAGGTTCCTGCCATTAAGTCAAAGATCTGGGAAATTGGCTTTTTTGTCCTAGATTCAATTTCTGCTAGAATAATGGCAGGAATTATTCCTCTAATTCCTCCTCCATCTACAGATAAAATGTACTTTGTCATTTGTTATAGTTATTTTTGTCTCTGCTCAAGCTCGTTAACTTCTTCAGCAAGGTTTTTGACCCTTTCTTCAAGACGATAGATGATTTCTGTAGTCCTTTGATTTTGCTCTATAAATTTATCATGCATATGAACTCTTAAGTCGAGCTTAGCTAGCCACCAGATCAATGCTATTGTTTGTATCACCATAGTAGCAATTACTGCTACAGGAATCTTTCCTGTACTTTGGTTTTTCATGTTTTTGTACAAAAAGCTGTATACTAATATATACAAGATTTGTCAAAAATACGTCCAAAAAAATCTTAAGAATTTTTCTTAAAGCTAACTCATTGCATTAAGCAAGTAATGTAAATAATATCATAGATATGAAATTCAGCATTTTTCGAAAACTATTAGTAAATTCGATAATACCAATAATATGTGTTATCTTTTTGTTTCAGCATTGTAAACCATCAAAAATTATACCAATAGAAAGTAAAACAACTAGTGAAGATAGAATAGCATTACGTATTGCAGCTGAAAGCTGCAATTTGGATAACATAAAATCCTTAATAAAAAATGCAGTAAATATCAATGACACCTACTATTTTGGTGCAACATCATTACACTATGCTACAAGTGGAGGCTGTTTAGAAGTTATAAAATTTCTGGTTGAAGAAGGCATTGATATAAATACTACTGATGCTTTTGGCTGGACAGCTTTGCATTATGCTGCACGAAAAGGACATCTAGAAATTACTAAATTTCTACTGGAAAACGGAGCAAATCCTCTTGCTAAAAACAAAGATAAAAAAACTCCTTTAGATCTTGCTGTAGAGGAATTAAATAATAATAAAGAAAAAAAAGATATCTATGAGGAAATTATCAATTTACTTTCCCGTGCCTCCGTAACAGCTGTTACCATACTACGATAGCCTAGGTTATCAATTACATGCTCAGCCTTATTTATTATCCAATCACCATAAACTCCTTTACGAAATCCAGAAAGATTAATCTTTGCTTCGGCAAATAACTCAGGTTTGCCTGGCATTGTGATATTTAGTGTTGCTGTACTGCTCATCAGCTGATTTAATTTTACAGATGCTGCACTTTGCGCCAAATCACTGCTTGCATAAACATCTCGCAGAATATAGCTTGGTTCTTGATCGCCTATTTTTTCTGTTATAGTCTCTGCTTTTTCATAATCATACCAATAGGCAATAACCGAGCCATATTGATTACGCTCATTAAATCTTACTTGCCAACTTGTAATATCTCTAGGTGTTAAAGTAATAGTGCTTAAAGTTTTTCCGGTAACTGATTTTGCTTTCCCTTTTGAAACAAAAAGTAAATATCCTCCTGCAGGTTTTGCTATTGCTCCATAAATTTGAGCAAGCCTGGTTAAAAAATGCATATCGCTCTCTGCAGTCTGATCAATATGCGATATCATGATATTTGCAAACTCTGCAGCAACTTTAGCTTGATAGCCATGTTTGTCTGCAATCTTTTTTACCAAATCATTTAAGGTGATTTGATGCCACTCATTAAACACTTGTTCCTTTAATGACTCTTTTAGATCCGCTGCATGACTTTTAATCTTTAGTGATTGTGGCGGGCCTTGTAGCGTAATTTCATTTACTATATAATCTCCCATTGGCACAATGCCAGTTTCCTTATACCCGAGTAAAATATTTAGCTTTGCCCCAGTTCTAGGAATCTCAAATAATGAATCACGGTCATCAAGATGAATTACAGCAGTATCACTTATTACTCCTGCTTCATCAGTAATATGCATTGATACCAATCGACTTTTCACCAATTCAGTGATGGAAATGCCCTCTACTGAAATACTAAAGTCTGGTGTCATTTTAATCCCATAGTTTTACTACTTGCTTTTGTGTCTCTTTTTGAATAACAGGAAGTTTAATGATTAATCCTGCAGGAAGACTTTTATACTCTGCAAGTCCAGGATTAGCTCTTAACACAATCTCAACTGCTTCTGAGCTGAATCCATAGTAGTTCCAGCAGATTAAATCTAACATATCATTTTCCTTAGTTTTGTAGTACATCATTGTCAGCTGCAGTAAAGTCAGTAGTGTTATTTTGTGATGATAAATTGCTATAATGTTTTAAACTTAAATGAAACTCAATCTTTCTTGGTTCACCATTTGGAAAAAAATATTTCTGCGTTTCTTCTATTTTCACAATAACAAAATGGCCTAAAATGTTACCCTGGCCATCAATAAGTAAAAGAGGTTTCGATGAATTTCGCATATTATTTATTTGCTTCATCCCTCCTGAATAGATTACTCCTGCAAGCTCAACAATGTCCTCTCCAGGACCAATACTTTGAAGCAATGGCTTTTCCCCAATACGCTCAAGTGCAGGCCAGCGATATTCACTTCTACGTGTAAAACCTTGCTCAGTTAATGCAAATCTATATGGACCAAGAGATAACATAATTTAATTTATATCGTAAAGTGCGCCACTAAATTGTTCTCTAATTCGTTCCATTACTTCATCAGCAATGCTGCGTGCATTTTGCCCAGGGCTTGAATGAATATTGATACTAAATTGCATTTTGTTCTCTATAGTCTTATTTTGTGCTGTAATAGGGTGCTTAAGGGAATCACTGATAACGTTATTTACAGATCTAACTTCTAGTCTAGCCTCATTTTTTTTGCTCCACAGATTATTGATTGTTTTAAAAGGCTGAGTAATATTATTCCAAAATTTTCCTATCCAATCAGAAAAAGACTTCCATACAACTTTCACTGATTCCCAAATGGTAATAAAGAAGTCTTTTACTGCTTGCCACTTGATAATCATCAGAGTTGCAGCAACAGCAAAACCACCAATAACCAGTCCCATAGGGTTACTCATTAAGGCAATTGTCAATGCTTTAAATCCAGCAATTATTGCTGGAAAAACTGCAGAAAGACCTATTTTTACCAAAGTAATAACAGATCCAAACACTTTCCAAGTAGACAAAAGAGCGAGTAAGGAACCTTTTACAAAAGTCCAAGCATATCCAAGAGATATAGCTGCTATTTTAATGCTAATCAAGGCTGTAGCAGTACTCGTGATTACTGTAGTCAGTACTCTATACTCCTTGGCATAAAGTGCTACTTGTGTAGTTGCTGACCTGAGAAGATTAACAGTAAAATTTAAAGATGGTAATAATACAAAGCCAAGATTCATTCCCACTTCTGCTATTGAGTTCTTAAGTAACTGAAGATTATTTGCTGTAGTATTTGCTCTATTTTCAAACTCTCTTTGCATTGAGCCTTGATATTCTTCGTTTATTAGTCGCAAAGATTTTCTATACTCATCAAGACTACCAGTAAGTAGCGCTATATCATCTTGATATTCAAGACCAAAGAGGTCAAAGAGAACGCTAGAACGTTCTTGCTTATCTAATTTTGCAACTGTTTCTAAAAACTTAAGTAATGTACCTTGTGCATTCTTACCGATTGCTTTCTCAAACTCCTGAGCATTTATTTTTAACACTTGAAACGCTTTTTGAAAATTGCCACCTTGTTTACTCGCTGTTTGTAGTTTGCTAAGCATTGCATTAATCGCCGTACCTGCCTTTTCAGGAGCTTTACCAAGACTAATAAAGCTGCTTGCTAAAGCTCCTGCCTCCACTGCAGTTAAGCCAAATTGCCTTGCTGTACCACCAATTCTGTTTAGCGTCGGAACAATTTCCTTGGCCTTTGCTGCAGTGTTATCAGAGATATGGTTTATCGCATCACCAATATTTGCCATTTCACCAATTTCAATTTGGTAAATATTAGAAAGCTTAGCAATAGCTTCTCCTGCTTCTTCTGCTGACATATCAAATGCAGTTGCCATTTTGGCCACAGTATCTGTAAAAATTGCAAGATCTTTAGCTGCAATACCAAGTTGACCACCACTTGCAGTAATTTGCGCAAGTTCTGCTGCAGATAGCGGAATTGTTCGTGACATTGCCTTTAATGTTTCCCCAAGCTTTGTTAACCCATTTACATCTTTATCTTCAAATTTTACAACTTTTTTTACATCAGCCATAGCACTCTCAAAACTAATTGCAGCCTTAAGTGGTGCTGCAAGGGTGAGTCCAAGTGTTACAGCATCTATCATTTGAGCTTTGAAATTTACTCTTTGCGCTAGAACTCCTTTACGTTTTTGCATTACGGAATTTAAAGCCGTATAGTTATTTTTAAGCTTTTCAATAGAAGAGCCAAGTTTAGCTTGATCTCCAATAAGAGATTTTATGTCTCTACCACTTTTACTGAACTCCGTGCGTAGTAGGCGAAGAGCACTTCTTTTTTGTAAATAAGCTGTTTTAGCTTTCAGTGCTGCAGCTTTAGACCTTGTAAACTCATTTTGCAGACTCTTACTCGGTTCTTCTGCGTTTTTTATCTGCTGAGCAAGAGATTTTGTTTTTATTTCCAGTTCATTCCAAGAACGCCAAGCAAGCAGAGCATCGTGGCTGAGCTCTTTAAACTTAGACACTGATTTACTTGATGATTCAAGTTGTTTTATCGTACTACCAATACGAGAAAGCTGCTTCGTACTACCTGCCATCGTACTATTAAAACTGCTTTGCAGTGTTGCTCCAATTACTATAGAAATTGCTTTCATTTGTATAACTTTTTGCTACTTTCAAACCACGTAATAAATTCTTTAATATCCATATCAAGCCACTGATTGATTCCACCACCAACCATTGAGCTAAGCGACAATATGCTCAGCCTCAAGTCTTCTGCTGAGACAAAAAACCTTGTAACGCTTCTTGAATCTTACTGTAGTCTGCAAGATCAAGTTCTTCTACTGCTTCTCTTGAAATACTTGCAAGATTTGCAATTAGTGCTACTTCTTTCTCTGCATCGTTATTACTCATACGTTCAACAGCTAAACGATCTCGCACTTTTGGACGGCGCAGAGTTAGCTCTGAGAGTAAAATTCCTTCTACTGTTATTGGGTTATTAAGTTCTACTGTTGTCATGTTTTCCCCTAAAAGTTAATTAAATAAAAACTTCATAGCTTTTACATAACTAATTTTTTTTATTACAGTTTTTGTGTTTGATTGAAGAGGCAACCTAATATAAAAGTTATAGTAGGGGTTATTTCTCTTCAACTTGAATTAATTCTTGAACTTCATCGACAGAAAGACCTGTACACTTGACAATAGTGTTAATATCAACATTATTAGTCAACATCGCTTTTGCAACTTCAATCTTTCCTTCAATCTTTCCTTCAATCTTTCCTTCAATCTTTCCTTCAATCTTTCCTTCAATCTTTCCTTTCTCTTCACCAATTTTGATTCCTTCCTCTTTAGCATCATCAAGTTTTTGAGCAAGGACAGCCTGTTCATCACGAATACGCTTGCTCTCCTGTTCATATGCTATAAACTCTTTTTCTGACCAGTTAAACCTGTTTAGCTCTTCATACGCTTTTTTGATTATTACGTCACTTCCTATTATTCTTTCCAATTCTTCTTCACTTGTTTCATCAGCGTACTTAAAAAAATACACCCACTTCTCAACTATATTTGAAAGCTGATCTTCTTTAGTTTTGGAAAATTTAGGCAGTTCAATAAATACAAAGTAAAAATCTTTTAGATCATGTTCATTAGTATCTTCATCGCGAATAGTGTGCTTTGATTTATACTCGGACTTATCAGGAAACAGTATACAATCTGCTATAGCAATAAAGATAATTTCCTTAAGGTCATGGTATTGATCACCTTTATCTGCTTGTCTTGAATAGGCTTTAGCAGCGTAATATTGGGCACGTTTTTCAAAGCCTTTGGTTTTAGCGACCTGCATCTCAATTATCCATTGTACTCCTGTTGAATCTTTACATAGCACATCAACAATACTTTGCTTTTTAGCGGCAATTTCGGGATCCAAAATAGTACTTAAGAACTCTATATCCTGTATTGCATTTTTGCCAGTAAAGCTCAAAATATCATTTAGAAAGTGAATGAGGATATCTTTATTCTTTTCTGTACCAAAGATACGGCGAAATGCTATATCATTTTTAGGGTCGAGAAACTTAGATAAAGCCATAGCAAAAATACCTAAAGAATATCAATAATTATACAGCATTATCAGTAATTTTTCAATAAAAAAGTGAAAAGAAATCCGTCTATTCCATTAAATCCCTAAAACTGTTTTCAGCAAGGCCATTTGATCAACACCATTTATCTTTCTAATCATATTTTCAGCATCGATCTCTATCAGCTCATTGCCACCTATCGTAAGTTTATAATAATGAGCAGCTACAGTGCATTTTAGAGTGGCTTTTTCAGCAGGTTTCCAGCTACCAAAATCAAATTCTTTGAATATGCCCCTAAGGTTGATTATTACTCCTTCAACATCATTACTTCCACTGCCTTGTAATCCGCCCCTTAGCGTCAAAGATACTGAATTTCCATTTATCAAGCCAAAAAGTCTAAATAGTTCTGAATCATACTCAGCGAAAGTAAAGTCTGCTTCAAGTTTCTCCATGCCCATATCAATACTTACTATTACCCACAAATATAAAGTTCGTGAGCAAGTCGCCATCCTTCTGCTAGATCAAAGAGACGTCTCCATCCTTTCCAAATAGTAATGGGGCCTGGTTCTAGATCATTTTTTCTAGCCAAATGTCCTCCAAGTTGAGCAATCCATGAAACAGCTTCTTTTATAGTAGGAGTTGCATTTGAACATGGTTTTCTATGTATTTTTACATATAGAACTTTCCATTCTTCTTCGGCTAATAAGGTAGTACACGGTAATGTTGGATCAGTTCTTGCAATTGTTGTAATAAAGAAAATTCTCCAAGCAATAATACTCATTACTGTTAAATATCGCATCAACCTTTCTGCTGTTCCAAGCCTACATTCTTCAACTTTGAGACCAGATTTTAAAATTTTATGTAATATTTCTATTTTCCATCTAAGACAATACCACCTAACTTTTTCAACAGCTTCATCAAAGGTATTGACTGGAAGATTTGTTAAAAGCATCCACTCTAGCGGATTTGTTTCAGAAGGAAAGTCTTTTTCAACAACGTAAACTGCATAGTGTGGTAATTTAAGTAATTCTTCTGTCTTATGCCTAATACTATTCTTAGATGGATGCATAATAAACTTTCCGAATCTAACTTCCAAATGTGCTGTTCTTTTTGGCTTATTATCTTTTGCAGGAACTTCAACTTTTACCGTACCTGCACAATGAGAGGATTTAATAAATTCCCATAACTTCTGCTCACCTTTTTCAGGATATCGAGATTTTCTATTTACTGCCCTATCTTTGGAAGCTCTAACTAACACTGCCGAATTAAGATTATATGCAAGCTCAAAAAACTCATATATATCTGCTTCTCTATCGCATATAGTTATAGTCTCAGTTTGAGTTGAATCAATAATGTTGTTTGTGTTGCTTAAAGTTTCTAACCATTTTATACTCTCTTTATCTTCAATGCGGATACTGTCATTGTTCTTTTTTTTTATGTTTTCAGATTCTTCAGGTCTTGAATAAATTTTTTGATCTAGTATCCCTAGTACCAAACCTTCTATACTAACAGCTAGAGCTGTATGCATTATAATACCTTGACTATGTTTTCTTGTAATAACTCCCAATCCACTTGTTTTTTCATGGTCTGTGTATGAAATATAACTTGTATCTTGGATCACAAAAATTTTTTTATGGGCTTTTGTTCTTTCAACTGTTTTAGCAACGTGTGAAGCTAGAATATCGCCTTCTTTCACGTTCTCATTTTGAAAAAAACGATATGCTGCTTTTGCTTCTGACCAACTTCCACACGCCTGATTGATTGAGCTTTCAGGTAAACTTGTAAAACTATCAGCAATATTTACTAATCGGTCAGTTAACCTTTTATCTCCAAGTACAGCATCTCCAAATTCATTTTCAGCCCATTCATTATTCCTGTTTGCCATTTTTTACCCTCAATGTTTGCAAACTTTAATGTTGTAATACTTTATTTTTATGTCCATTTATATTTGTGGGTAATAGTAAGATTAGAGATACAGATGGAAAAACACCAAGGAAAATTGCTGTATTAAGATCACGGCATAATAAGGACAAACCTTATGATGAAATCATTAAGCTACTTGCAGAAGCAG
Organism: Wolbachia endosymbiont of Oryzaephilus surinamensis; assembly: GCF_025617515.1. Taxonomy (NCBI): domain Bacteria; kingdom Pseudomonadati; phylum Pseudomonadota; class Alphaproteobacteria; order Rickettsiales; family Anaplasmataceae; genus Wolbachia; species Wolbachia endosymbiont of Oryzaephilus surinamensis. The sequence goes on from NZ_CP092526.1 coordinate 661,075, forward strand.
AGGACCGATACGAATCAACAAAAAGTAATCACTAAAGCTGTAAGTTTTCTATAATCTGCATATAAATTTCCAAAACTATCCATAACAAGTTAATATTTTCACATGAAAAAGCAAAAAATCCCAATAGCGGTAATAATAACAATAGTTGTACAGACTGTAGGGTTAATCTGGTGGTTGGCAAAACTCGACCTACGTGTACATATCCATGATAAATTTGTAGAAAAAAAACAAGAACTAATCGAAATAGTCTATCGACTTGAAGAGAGAGTGAAAAACCTCACTGAAGAAGTCAACGAACTTGAAGCTATTCACAAACACAAATAAATTTTACAGTGACAAAGTACATTTTATCTGTAGATGGAGGTGGCATTAGAGGGATAATACCTGCCATTATTCTAGCAGAAATTGAATCTAGGACAAAAAAGCCAATTTCCCAGATTTTTGATTTAATGGCAGGAACCTCAACCGGTGGGATTATTGTTGCTGGACTTTGTAAAAGCAATAAACTTCAATACTCTGCCAATGATTTGGTTGAACTTTACCAAGAGTATGGAGCATATATCTTTCAATCATCATTTTGGAGAAAATCAATTGCTTCTTGGCTGAGTGGTTCTCAGTACTCATATAGAAATATGGAATTTATTCTCAACAAATACTTTGGTGAAAGTACTATGGCCGATGTTGCGAGTAATCTACTACTCACCAGTTATGACATTCAGAATAGTTGTGAATTTTTCTTCAAAAGTTGGAAAGAAAAAAACATTAAGTTGAAAGATGCACTCAGAGCTACAACAGCTGCTCCAACGTACTTCACACCAAAACGTCTGAAAATTAGCCAAACAGAGAGAGTGTTGATAGATGGCGGAGTGTTTGCCAATAATCCAGCGGCTTGTGCATATGCAAGTGGTAAAAGGTTATTTCCAAATGATGAGATTATACTGCTATCAATAGGTACTGGTGGAACAAATAGAAGTATAAAGTATGCTAACTCAAGGAGATTTGGCAAAATAGGGTGGATCAAGCCACTACTGAATGTGATGTTTGCTTCTGGATTGGATTGCGTTGATTATCAACTAGAACAAGTAATAGATGATAAATACATAAGAATACAATCGCAATTGAAAGTAGCATCGACTGAGATGGACAATATTACACTCAAAAATATCAAATCTCTTCAGCAAGAGGCAAATGCAATGATAGAGGACAACCAGAAATTAATAGATAAACTTTGCGATTTCATATCTTAATTTATACCAAGCAAAATTCAACTGAGCCAAAAAAGTTGGTTAGCAAATTCTGTTGGTTAAATCATTAACTAACTTTACTTATATCTTAAACACATTCAATTTTCACACTCACCCAACTCATCAGCAGTTAGGCCACTTGCTCGCACAATAATATCAATAGCAACACCTTCCTTAACTAGATCTTTTGCAATCTTGATTTTCTCTGCTTTTTTAACCTTTTCTTTACCAGTTTGCATTCCTTCAGATAAAGATCTAGCTACCGTATCCAGTAATTCTTGATCCTCAATTTTTTCGCATTTACCTATAAACCCAAAAACTGGCTCATTTTCATATTCTGTTAGTCCAAGAGCTTTAATGTTAACTGATAATGTCTTTGCTATCTTATATAATATTTCAATTGGAATGTCTGTATATCCTCGTTCATAGTCGTGTATTTCTTTAGGTGTTGAACCGATTTTATTTGCCAAGTCCTCCTGAGTGTATTCCCGTATTAATCTCTGCTCTTTTATCCTTTTCCCCACTTTGTAGAGTATAGAATCAGTACAAATTTCTTTCTCTATATCATCATATTCGTAAGTAGATAAGCGAGTCACTTGGGAAATAATATCAACTGAAACTCCTTCTTTCACTAGATTCTTTGCTACTTCTATTTTCGCTTCTTCTTGGCTAATTTTCTCGCTAATATATACAAACCTTACTAATGGATACAGCTTCTTGCGTAATTCCTGATCCTTAATTTCTCTATGTATTTTTGTTAGATAGACTATTTCTTTATCCTCATCTTCATACCAACTGTTTTCTCTTAGTACTGTTGGTCCTGGAAGTAGATCTATAACATTAACTGACAATGCTCCTGCTATTATATACGATTCTTTGATTGTAATAGCCTTGCACCCTAGTTCAAAGTTATGTATTTCCTTATGTGTTAAACCAATTTTGCTTGCTAATTTTGCCTGAGTATACCCTTGTACTATCCTACAACCTTCTATTTTTTTCCCCAGCTCGTAGCTCAATATGCTCTGAATTATCATAGATAAATCCTCTAAAAGCTGTTTTTCCTACAGAAGCAAACATATATTCTATCACAAAAAAATCCACTATTGGCTAAGTTTTTATGAAATCACAAAAATTTCTCAATCATATAATTTGATAAGCCTGTCGTTTGCAAGATAATATCAACAGAAATTCCTTCTTTCACTAAATTCCTTGCAACTTCAATCTTCTTTTCCTCTCTGACCTTTTCTCTATAAACATGTATACCTTCAAATAAAGACTTGATTAGCATATCGCGTAATTCCCGACTCTCAATCTTTTTGTATTCTTCTATCAACTTTGATAGCTTTTCTTCCGCTTCACTATCCTCATCTGATTCGGGAAGTAGATCTATGATACTGATTGATAATACCTTTGCTATTTCATCTAACATTTCAAGTGAGACAGCAGCTCTCCCTTGTTCATATTCGTATATTCCTTGATTTGTTATGCCAACTTTATTCGCTAAATCTTTTTGTGTATATCCTCGTATCAATCTCCACTCTTTTATCCTTTGCCCTACTTTGTATGGAACCGGAATTTTGTTCTCCTCATACTCACCAATAGATAAGTTAGTTGTTCGAGAGATAACATGAGCAGAAACTCCTACTTTCATCAAACCCCTTGCTACTTCTATTTTTACCGCTTTTCTGCTTCTTTCCTCACTCAAACGAATAAATTTGGTTAATAAATAAAATACCTCGCTTAATTCTTTATCTTTATAACCCTTTACTAAATTTAATATTTCTTCATCTTCAAAATATCTTTTTTCATTTGGTAGCGTCTCTCCACAAACTAGACCTTTAACATTTACTGATAATGCTTCTGCTATAGCATATAATTTCTTAATTGGAATTTTACGACTCCCTTTTTCATATTGCAGTATTGCCCAGTACTTTACACCAACCTTCTCCGCTAAATCCTTCTGAGTATACCCTCTCTCTAACCTCCAATTTTTTACTTTTTGCCCTACCTCACAGTCTAGACTTTTTTCCATACAAAGAACCATACATATAATATTTTCTACTATAGCTCAAAGGCTCCAGATATAATGGTAGACTCTGGAACCTTAAAATAAATGAATTAAAGCCCCCTAAAAGTTTCTTTACTATTTTCACGTACTTTATCTACCCATGAAGACAATTTTTCACTTGGGCTATCAACCTCCTTCATAAGCTGCTTGCTATTCCATATGCCACATCTCATAAAACTTCCCTTTTCTACTGCTTCTTTAAGTTTTACTCCAGCAAAAAGACAATTTTTTCCTATTTCTTCGCCTCTTTCTTGTAATTTAGACCACATTTCCTTATTTTCTACTCTGACTTGTACTTGATCATATTTTTTTACATCGTGGTACAATATAATATCTAGCTTACCAATGCTTGTAGGAAATTCTAATATAATAGAGCTTCCATCTGACATATCGATATAGTTTCTTATACCTCCCTTCTCACTTTTAACCTCAACTGCATCATTGCCAATTTTTAAAATATTACTTCCTAGCTCTCTTTTTGCTTCCAGTATTTTGGCTACCTCTACCTTGCTATCCCCAGAAAATTCTATATAGTTATCTAAGTGGGAAAAGTCGCCTCTCCCCACTCGACTTCAGAACCGTACGTGAGACTTTCGCCTCATACGGCTCCTCTATAATTTGGTGCTTGTCATGCACACTTTCTATGTAATTCATCGTGACAATGTCCATGTAACAAGGATAAATTCTTTTTCATATTATTACGTCTGTTTCGGTCAATATGATGTGTTTCTAAGATATCATCATTTTTAAACCAAAGTTGACAATGACCACATTTACCTTGTTGTAACTTCAACAATTTTATTACTCTTGGTAGTTTATCTGGTATCTTCCTTAAACGATTACCCCAATAAACCCAATCGCCATCATATGGAGACTTGGTTCCTTTCACTTTGACATGCCTTTTAATAGCATGATCTCCGTGCTTAATAAGAAGAACTTTGTTATTTGTCATAAATCGCCAATTATCGTTTTTATACTTTTTAAAGTATTTATTTTTAATCCAGTATTTTCCTTTGGTTGGGTGCCTGTAGACTGCCCACTTCCAGATGTTTCTAAACATTACACTGTCAATAAACCTAAAGGTCTTGTTTGACACAACCGAAGAATAATATTTGCTCCACCCTCTAGTAATTGGGTTAAGCTGTCTTATTACTGTTTCTTGTGTTGATCCTCTTAATCCTCTAATCTTATGTTTTATAGTGAGTGTATGCTGTTTTCTGGATTCACGACTTGGTTTGACTAATAATTTATAACCCCTCTTATTATTTTTCGTAGAGTAATGCCTTATTGAGAAACCAAGAAAATTAAATCCTGGCTTTTCTCCATTTTGAGTATGAGAAATCTTTGTTTTTGAAGGTTTCAATTCTAGTCCAATGGTTTTGAGCCATTCTTCAACTATCATTTTTGCCTTCAGAATGATTTCCTTACTCTCATGTATGATGATAAAGTCATCTGCGTAGAAAATTACACTTAATGAGCTTTTTGCTTCTCTACTGCTTGCAACACCACATTTCATCTTCCTATATTGAAGAAGTTCACTCCATAACGTTTCTTTGATATATTGTTCTAATCCATTTAATGCAACACAAGCAAGTAACGGTGAGATCGTCCCTCCTTGAATTGTACCACGTTTTGTGGATTCAAATTTTCTGTTTTCCATTACTCCAGCTCTTAACCATCCTTTTATAATTCTTCTAAAGGTTGGTGTAGTGTTAAGTTTTTCCAACAGAGCATTTTGATTAATATTATCAAAACATCCAGAAATATCAGCATCTAAACAGTACGCTGTTTTCCAATTCAGTGAATTAAATATGGCTTCAATAGCATCATGACATGACCTACCAGGTCTAAAACCATACATGTTCGGTTCAAATCCTACCTCCCACTCTGGCTCTAGTGCCATTTTCATAAGTGTTTCTTTTGCCCTATCTGAGATAGTAAGTATACCAAGAGGGCGATATTCTATTGGTTTTCCAGGTTTTGGAATCCAAACACGTTTTGATGGTTTCGCTTTTTCTCTAACATTTAAAGAATATGCTAATTGCAATCTTTCTTTATGATTAAGATTTGCTTTTCCATCAATACCTGCAGTTTTCTTCCCTCTGTTATCTTGAGTTACTTTTCTGACAGCAAGTAGTTTTGCACTTATTGAATTGAGTAATAATCTTTGAAGTTTATGTACCTTCTTCTTATCATTACATATTGCAGCTTGGTAAATTCGCTTTTGTAGCTTAAATACAAATTTCTCAACTTTACGCCAAGGAATTGTATTCCATTCATACCTAACAAATTGTTGGTCTATAACATATTTACTACTATTCACAACTTTACCCTCCAAATTATAGTGTCCACGTCTGCATATCCCAAATATTACTTTGGGCATTAGCTTCTTGGACAATCCCTCCAATGTAAGTGCTTATGGCTGGCTGCCTACTTACATTCAAATGAATATAAGAGCACCTATATGGTTATCCCGTTTCACGATTTTGTTTCGTGTTAGACTTAGGTTCTTACTTTTTACCGGAAGCTGAGAACATCTATAATCAAAGACATCTAACTTTAATTCCTCGTATGCTTCATACCATTTTGGTCTATGCGTAAAACAACCTTAATTTCGCATATTCAATATAACGACAATTCAATCATAAGTTTCTCTTGTAACCATATCTAACTCTGTTTGCAGGAGTTTGCTATAAGGTTTAGCATTACCTGCTTTTATCTCATGCTTGCATCCTAAAGGTTGCCATTCTTTAAAATGTGAGACATACATTATCCCTGATGTCTAGGGAAGATGGAATCTAACCATCACAAAATCGCAACTTCGGGTCGCACCGATGTTGTATTATCTATCTCAACATCTATTAATTCTCCTTCTTGCACAGCACTTTCTCCAGCTTTCTCTAGTTCTTCTAGTCTCTCATCTATCTGTGGCTGAACTTCTGGTTGTAGCTCATTATAGATTTCACCTATCAATTTATTCTCCAATAAAGTATCATGAAACTCTGCACCGTTTAGCATTAATTTACGTATTAGCTTTTTACGATCAGCCTTATCAAATTTATGAAAATGTGTGCCCAGTATCACATATTCCGCGAGGCTCCACTCTCCATCATTACATGCATTTAGCCTTGCTCCAGCAGCTAGTGCTTCGTCTACAACCTTGTGCAGTTCATTTGGACTTTTTGCTCTTACCACAGCACTCTTAAACCAGCTCAACTTTTCTGCACTTGGCTTTATTTTTTTCAAAGCTGAAGCAAATGGATTTTTATCTTCTTGATCACTTACAGGTTTTGTGCCATAAACATAGTCAAATCCTTTCCCATAGTTGATTTTGTTTTCGCGAACTTCTCTACCAGGGAAAGGTGCTATTTCTTCAGGCTTTTTAGCCTTATTAATTTTGCTTACAAAGGTGGATTGCTCCTTAGTACGACCAATTCCTACAATAGCATTTAACACCTCACCTTTTGATAATCTATCAAGATCAATGTTTAACTCGTAAGTACCTCCTTCTTGATCATCAAAAGGTACAATTATTTTATTAACCATATTAGCCTCCGCTATTAAATATACTTTACTAAGTCTATAACCTACTTTATTACTTTATTATTAATTCAATATATACTTTCTCATTAATTATAAGCAATGATTAATGTGATTGCAAATACTTTCTTCATTCAAGTAGTTAAACAACTCATGAAAATCTTCAAACATCTGCTTTATAACAGTCCTTGCTCTTTAAAGCTAAAATACCCAACACTTGTGATGATAATGTGATCCAGCAACCTAATCCCTATAGTCTGACAAGCTTTAGCCAAGTCTTTAGTTACAGCTTCATCCTCATCAGATGGCTTTAACCTTCCTTCTGGGTGGTTATGCGATATTATTATTGACGTCGCTTTTCTTATTAATGCCTTTCTTGTTACTTCTCTTATGTAAAAAGGTACCTTATCCACTGTACCAGTGAACACTTCTTCCCCCTTTAAACGGCACTTTTGATCAAAATATATTATTTTCATCTTTTCCTCCTCTGAATAACCAATACTCACCCTCAAATATTTTACTATGGTTTCCAAGTTATCCATTACAGGTCCTTTCTTTAACTCTTCTCTTGGTACTCTCTTTGCAGCTTCCTTTAGGCATAAAATTACTGCTACTGTAGAGTCAGTTATCCCTTCTATAGTTTTCAAGTCATCTATTTCCTGGCCTAAAACTCCTCCTATTCCAAAATTATCTATTAGCTTTCTAGCAATAATTCGAGCTTCTTCCCTGTCATGCACTGCACTTAGAAACGTTTCTATTACTTCACGATCAAGTAGTGCTTTACCGTTGCTTTCTAATGCTCTGAATTCTATTTCTTCTCTACGATCTTTCTTATTATTCATAAAAATTACCCTTCACTAATAACAAAATGTTTTTATATATTTACTGCTGTTTTTTGTCAGCATTGGCATAAGGCCATAGCTTTTGAGTGAAGTCAAATCAATTTTTCAATCTTTTTTACTTATTTTTTCATCAAAAAGTAAAGATATTAATAGATACTGATTTTTTATTTTAAATTTGTTGAATTTCGTCTAAAGAGATGCCCACTGTTTTTAAAATAATATTGATAGAAATTCCTTCCTTAACTAAATTCTTTGCAATTTTCATCTTTTCTACTCTCTTCACTTTCTCTTTGCAAACTTGTATGCTTTCAAACAGAGATTTTATGAGTACATGACGTAATTCTTGGCTTTTAATCTTTTTGTATTCTTCTATTAACCTTGATAGTTCCACTTCACTATTCTCATTTTCTCTTGTTTCTGGAAGCAGATCTGTAATATTAATTAATAGCATCTTTGCTATTTCATCTAACATTTCAAGTGAAACAGCAGCTCGTCCTTGTTCATATTCATATATTCTTTGATTTATTATGCCCACTTTACTTGCTAAATCTTCCTGAGTGTATCCTCTTCTCAACCTCCATTCTTTTACTCTTTGACCTACTTTATACGGAATGGAAATTTTTTTCTCATCATTATCATATTCATCAACAGATAAATTGGTTGTTCGAGAGATAACATGAGCAGAAACTCCTTCCTTAACCAAACCCTTTGCTACTTCTATTTTTACCGCCTTTCCACTTTCTTCCTCACTAATACGGATGAATTTAGTTAATAAATAAAACGTTTCACGTAATTCTTGATCCTTAATCTCTCTATGTCTTCTTACTAGATTTAATACCTCTTCTCCCTCATACCTTCCCTCATTTGATACTTCTTGTACGCAAGCTAGATCTCTAGCAGTTGTTGATAATGCTTCTGCTAATTCATATAACTTCTTAATTGAAATTCTGCGTGTTCCTTTTTCGTATTGAAGTATTACCTGATATGTTGTTCCGATTTTTTTTGCTAAATCTTTTTGAGTATATCCCTTTGCTAATCTACGATTTCTTACTTCCTGTCCTATTACTTTGTAATCTAAAAAATTAGAGCATTTATTCTCTTTTTTCACATTTTATACTCCATAACCAGAAGAGCTGTTACGTATACTTAATTGGGAACCTTTTTGACAAACTGAACTCATCTCCTTTCAAACAATTTTTCTATATCACTTAGTTTCATTTCTATATACGTTGGTCTTTCATGACCAGGATATGGAGTTTTCTCAATTTGTCTTAGTATCTCATTCATCTCTTCCAATTTCATTTTTCTTCCTGCTCCATGGCAAGCGATTGTGGCTGATATTTTATTCACCTTATCCTCTATTGGCAACGTATCTTCCATTTCCATTAACTTATCTACTATATCAACTAGCATCTCTTTTATATCTATTGTTCCCAAGATTGCAGGTATTTCTTTTATCGTTACTTTATCTTCTGATTGTATTTCAATATCAAAACCCATTTCAAAAAGCTCATCTTTATAAGTTTTAACCATCCCCATTCCAGCTTGGTTTTTAATTTCAACTGTTTCAGGAAGAAGTTTTTGTCTTTTTATGCTTGATTTTTGCTTTAAGCACTCGTATATCAACCTCTCATAGGCTGCATGTTGATCTACTATAATCAGCCTATCTCCAGCCTCAGCAATAATGTAAGTATTGTGGACCTGACAACGTGCATATCCTAGGGGATGATCCTCTACCAAATCAATTTGCTTCCTTTCTAAAACCATCGTTCCCTTTTGGGCTGGGGATTCTCCATACTTAAAAGTTTCTGGTAAGCTTTGCCTTCTTTCATCTGGTGCATTGAATTCTTTCATTAGACGATTTTCTAAAAGACTTGGTCTCTTTTCATAAAACTCTTTTTGATCTTTTTTCTCTTGACTATCAACCTGCTCTTGGCTTTTACTATCATTAAAAATTAGCTCCTCTTCAATACCTTGATCACCCGCTGCAAATCTCGTTGATAGTGTTTTTATTATCCCTCTTCTCACTATTTCATATATTAGCCTTTTATTCTGAAATCTTACTTCCGATTTATTTGGATGCACATTTACATCTACTTGGTCATATGGTACTTCTAAATGCAACACTGCAAAAGGATACCTATTGTTTGGAATAAAATCGTGATACGCATATCTAATTGCACCAACAAGTAGATTGTCTTTTATTGGCCTTCCATTAACAAACGTATAAATCTGAGTTGAGTTGCCACGATTGACATTAGGTTTACAGATGTGTCCCTTAAGTTTGATGCCTTCTTCTTCCTCTTTAACTTCCAGTGAATTGCTTTGAAATTCTTCTTCTATTTCACATAATCTGTTGAACAGCGAAGTTTGCTTAACATATTTTAAGAGCTTTTTATTACCAGAAGTGAGAGTAAACCCAATACTATAATTAATCATCGCTAAGTTATTCACAATATCAACAATACTTTGTGTTTCTGCCCTTTCGGTTTTTAGAAACTTTAGTCTATTTGGTGTAGCAAAAAATAAGTCACGAACTTCAATATATGTACCTTGCAACAAAGAACAAGGGGTAATCTCTCTTATTTTTTCTCCTCCCTCATACCTTATAGACCATGCTTCCTTTGCTCCACTTGCCTTAGACGATAATTTCATTCTGCTTACTGCTGCAATTGAAGGTAAAGCTTCTCCCCTAAACCCAAGGTGCTTGATTTCTATTAACTCACTATCGCTTAATTTTGAAGTGGCATGCCTCATAAATGCTAGTTCTAAGTCGTCCTTTTCTATTCCATTTCCATCATCTGTCACAGTTATAAGGTTACGTCCACCACTTTCTATTTTGATCTCTATCTCTGAACTTCCAGCATCTATTGCATTTTCTACTAATTCCTTTACTACACTCGCTGGCCTTTCTATTACCTCTCCCGCTGCTATACGATTTATAGTTTTTGTGTCTAAAAGAATTATTGCCATATTTTCAACTCTCAGTCTGATCAGTTTAATATCAATTAAAATCAGATTGTCTATTAAATTCTATTCTAAGCCCTTTCATGAAGATCATTAGAATTATGTATAATTATTAATGCTTTTTAAGTGGATTTCCTATTGTTCTTTCTAAGTTCCTTGGTGCACGTAACGATTATTCTTTAAAAAGAATATTGGCTACTGAGAAGAATGAAGACATCTTCATCAGAAAAAAAAGGGGCAAAAACAGAGAAAATTGACGTAGCTACTTAAGGCAGGTGTCTCTATTGCAGCTGAGACAACTGATCTACTCATGATCAAATGAAGAAGTTATAAGCATACAGATTGGATTACAGTATCTTTTTTAAGAAGAAGATTTATCTTGCTTAAAAACTTGTAGATACTATATTTTACATAAATTCTTCATGCGAGGCCTTTATGTTTACTAATAGAATATCTAATAATCTGGATCAGCTGCAATTTTTTGTAGAGTTTTTAAATGAAAATTATGAAATTCAGAAACATCTTAGTCTTACACCACTACATTTAGCAGCAGGAAATGGTCAGTTGGATTTAGTCAACACTTTATTAGGAGAAGGTTTAGATATTAATTCAGAGATTAAGTACGATGGCTTTACGCCACTGTATTTTTCAATTGCAAAAAATCGCTTAGAGATGGTTAACTTTCTTATTGCTCATGGAGCAGATGTAAACCATAAGACCATTCTAGGCTTTACACCTTTAAGTTTTGCATCCCAGCAAGGATATTTAGATATAGTCAACACCTTGATTGCAAATGGAGCAGATCTTAGTACTAAAACAGATAAACTTAATACACCTTTACACCTAGCAGCAGAGAATGGTCATCTAGATATAGTAAATGTTTTTATTGAAAAGGGATTAGATGTTAATGCTGTAAATAATGATCGAGCAAGACCTTTGCATTCTGCAGTACAAAATGGTAACCTCGAAGTAGTTAAAGCTCTTATTTCACAAGGGTCTAATATTAACGCTGGATCTTCAGGCATAGGTAATCATAAAGTTGATGCAAACATTACACCCTTACATCTGGGAACACAAACTGGTAGGTTAGATATAGTTAAAGTTCTGCTTGAAGCGGGAGCAAACGTTAATGCAAAAACAGATGATAAGATTACACCTCTACATTTAGCGTCTCAAAATGGCTTTTTAGAGTTAGTAGACATTTTACTAAAAGCAAAATCTAATGTTAATGCTAAGGATTATGAGAATCTTACACCTCTACATTTAGCAGCAGAACGTAATCACTTTGGAGTAGTTAAGTCTCTTCTTCTCGTAAGGGGAATTGATGTTAATGCTAAGGACCACGATAATTCCACAGCTTTACATATAGGATCTCAGAATTGTCACTTAGAAGTAGTGAAGCTACTAATAGAGAAAAAAGCCAATGTTAATGCTAAAAAAAACGAAGGTTTTACACCTTTGCATCTAGCAATTCAGCAAAGTCATTTCGAGGTGAGTGATTTTTTAATTAAAAATGGAGCAAACATTAACACCGTGGATGATCAGAATTGGACTCCTTTACATAATGCAGCATATAATGGTTTTTCTTTAAAAATAGTAGAGAGCTTAATTGCAAAAGGAGCAAATATAAATGCAAAGATGGATGATGGTAGAAGAGCTCTACATTTGGCAGCAGAACATAATCACTTGGAAATAATGAATTTCTTGATTGAAAATGGAGCAGATATTAATGCTCTAGATAACAGAAGTTGGACTCCTCTACATTGTGCAGCATATGATGGTAATTTAGAAGTTGCTAAATCTTTGCTTGATAAAGGAGCAGACATTAATGCTAAAACAGTTAAAAGTACTACACCTCTACACTTTGCAGTAGACCATGATCATTTAGAGGTGGTTGAATTGCTCTTAGAAAAGGAAGCAGATATTAATGCTTTAGATCACACAAATTGGACTCCTTTACATTTTGCAGCAGAAAAAGGTTATGATCAGATAGCAACCGTTCTATTGAAACATGGTGCTGATGTAAATGTAAAAGAAAATCAAAATAAAGGCACAGCCCTACATCTTGCAGCTCAATATGGTCATCCTAAGGTAGTTAAAACTCTTATTATAAATGGAGCGGATGTTAATGCAAAAATGGATAAAAATGCTACGCCTTTACACTTAGGGGCACAAATTGGTAATTTAGATATAGTTAGGTCTCTACTTATGAGCGGAGCATACTTTAATGCTAGAGCTGAAGGAGGTAGATATGTTTTACCATTACACTTTGCGGAAAGAAGAGGAAACCCAGAAGTAATAAAATTACTAAAATTGGTTGAGAAGTTATTTAAGGCTATAGAAGATAATAATTATTTAGGAATTGAGAGTTCCATTAGAGATGGAGCAATCATTGATTCGAAGAACGTGGATGGAAGAACGCCATTACATTATGCTGTTAATAATGGGCACATAAAAGTTGTAAATATCTTGCTAGCAAATGGAGCTGATGCTACTAAAGTTACTAACAAGGGTAATACACCATTACACACTGCTACTTCCAAATGTTACAAAGAAATTGTTGAGGTTCTGTTACAACATATCAGTCGTGATAAATTAAATGACTTTGTTAATGCTAAAACTACTTCTAGTGGTACTACATCACTTCATGTTGCAGCTAAAGGTGGCTCCTTGGAAGTTGTAAAATCTTTATTAAAACATGGTGCAATTTATAAAATTGAGAACAAAGAAGGTAAAATACCTATTGATCTTTCTAAGGACCAAAGAGTTACTAACTTACTGAAATTGATCGAAGAATTGTTTAGAGATATAAAAAATGGTAATGTTGAATCTATCAGCAAGCTAAGAGCAGTAAAACCTGATGAGTTCTTAGCTATAACAAATGCTCGTAATAATCAAGGGAATACATTATTGCAAGTTGCTATAGCCAATAAACATAAGAATATTGCAACTAAATTGTTAAAAATGCTGAAGGAGCCAGATCAAGTTCAATCACAGTTTAGCCCTGAATGTGAGTTGGATCAACTTGAGAAGCTTAAAAGTGCTACAGAGGTGCATATCCGTTTTTCTGAGCTTTACCTTCCTATGTTGCGTAGCATGTCGCAACCATATAGTTCAGAAAAGAATACTTCTCCTTGGAAAACTCTTAAGGAAGGTTCTTATTACCTAGGAAATGCATATCGCTTAGTTGAGGTATACAAAGATTGTGTACCTGGTTCGATAAATAATAAAAGCATACAGTCAGTAAATGATATGCTAGTAGCACTAGAATTTGATCCAAAACACATAACGTCAGGGTATACAGATGAAGCTTACGGTGGGAAGGCTGAATGCTTCGTTTCCAAAGGGCAAGGTACAAAATATTATAAGTTATTGCATAGTGAGTTAAAGAAAGATGTAAGATCGTTCATAGAAATGGTTGAACTTAATATTGACATTCCTGTAAAAAGGTTTTTAGAGTCAATCAATCAGAGGTTACAGTCTGCTTTTTCTGAAAAGTTACTTGAGGCCATAGAAAATGACAATCCTTTAGCGGTTGAGAATTGCATCAAAAGAGGGGTAATTGTTAACTTCAAAGATACCGATGGAAGAACACCATTACACCATGCTGTTAACAACGGCAACATAGATGTTGTAAGTACCTTATTAAAAAATGGAGCTGAAGTTGCTCAAATTACTAACAAGGGCAATACGCCATTACATATAGCTTCTTCCAAAGGTTACAGAGAAGTTGTTGAAGTTTTATTACAATATGTAAGTCGTGATAAATTAAATGACTTTATTAATGCTAGAACAACTTCTGGTGGTACTACATCACTTCATGTTGCGGCTAAAGGTGGCTCCTTGGAAGTTGTAAAATCTTTATTAAAACATGGTGCAATTTATAACATCAAGAATAAAGAAGGTAAAGCACCACTTGATCTTTCTCGAGACCAAAATATTACTAACCTATTGAAATTAGTAGAAGAGCTGTTTGAGAATGCAAAAAATGGTAATGTTGAAATTATCAGTAAGCTGAAAGCAATAAAACCTGATGAGCGCGTAGCTGTAACAAATGCTCGTAATGATCAAGACAAGTCATTAGTCCAGGTTGCAGTAATCAATAAACACTCAAACCTTGCAAGTAGATTATTAGAAATATTAAAAAGTCCAGATCAGAGTTTACAAGATGTCAGCGTAGAAAATAGAGTAAAGAGTTTAAAGTTATAGCTCTCTTAAATGAAACTCTAATGAGGGTGCCAAGATCTAGAAAATATATAAAAATTACAGTGGACTTTACATCTTACTAATTATAAATTAACTTACTACCTAATCAATTCCTGAGTTATGTATGAGTAAAATTTTGATAATATTAGCAGCAGGAAAGAGCAGTAGAATGAATTCTGAATATCCAAAAGCGTTGCACCAAGTGGGAAATCTTACTCTTTTAGAACATATAATTTCTAATGCAAAATCGCTGAGTCTAAAAAGCTTATCAATTGTTGTTAACAACTCCCTTCTAAAAGATTTAGAAAACTTTGATACTCTAAAAAGTATAATCGATCAATACAATATAAAACTAATAATTCAAGAAGATATTACAGGCACTGGCACTGCAGTTAAAATTGCTCTAGAAAATCTGGAGGAGTTATCTGATCAAGACATAGTTTTAATACAGTATGGAGACACTCCTTTTATATCTAGCGATACAGTTATGAAAATGACTGATTGTTTAAAGTATAATAATTTAGTTCTTCTTGGATTCAATAGTCAAGATGAACAATATGGAAGATTAGTAATTGATAATTACGGAAATGTTCAAAAAATCCTAAAAAATGGAGATAAAATGCTTCTTGCAAACTCTGGAATAATGGCTTTATATGCTAAAGATCTCTTTACCTTAGTAAAAGAAATAAAATTCAATAATTCGACCAATGAATATTGTCTTAATGATATAGTGCCCATTGCAGCAAACAATAACTTGAGTGTAGGTTATGTAGTTTCTGATGAAAGAGAAGCAATGGGAGTAAATAATAAAGAGGATTTGATTAAAGCCGAACACTATTTTCAAGAAAGAAGGCAGCCAACTTTTCTTTCATAACTACATTTTTTTATTCATTAATTTAAGTTGACATTTGTTTTATACTGGTTTTATAATACCTTTTGATTCTTACTTGTAAGATAATTGGTACGACAAATTTTCCTATTTGTAGTGAGAGGGTATACATGGGGATATTAATAACAGGTGCTGCAGGTTTGATAGGGTCAACCTTGGTGAAAAAGTTAGAAAACCAGGGCCATGAAGTAATAAGCTGTGATATTAGGTTTCGCAACAATCCACTCAGTTTTTTTTCAGAAGATATAGTACCACTACTTGCTAAGTGTACAGGAATTATTCATCTGGCTGCAATTTCTCGAGTTATACATGGTGAACTTTATCCTGAACTGTGTAAAAAAATTAATGTTGATGGTACAATGCAGTTTTTAGGGTTATGTAAGTCACTTTCAAATAAACCGTGGTTTATTTATGCAAGTAGTAGGGAAGTCTATGGAGAGCAGAAGAAACTGCCGGTTACAGAATCTGCTAGTATCGATCCAATAAATAATTATGCAAAAGGTAAAGCATTTATTGAGGAACAAATAACAAGTTCAAAAGATTTTAATGTAGCAATATTACGCTTTTCAAATGTATACGGTGGTTTACTAGATCATAACAGTAGAGTAATTCCTGCACTCTGTATTAATGCATTAAGAGGTGATCCAATTAAAATAGAAGGTAAAGAATGTGTTTTTGATTTTACCTATTTGGATGATGTTATAGAGGGTATATGCTTAACTGTTAAATATTTACAAAGCGAAAAATCTTCTCTTCCTGCTATTCATCTTACTACTAATAGCCCATGTACTTTAGAAAACTTAGCAAAAACAATATTAAAAGTCACGAAAAGTGATTCTAGAATTGATTTTTATCCTCCAAGAAATTTTGACGTAACTAAGTTCCATGGTGATTTTACTAGAGCTAAAGAGCTACTTGGTTGGTCTCCAAAGCATTCATTAGAAGTAGGATTAAGCAATTTTATAAAAAGTCTACAAAACAATATACAAGAGTATCCTAACAATATAGATATGGTAATATATGAAAATATTAAAAGTTATTCATGGTTACCCTCCTTATTATAGCGCTGGTTCAGAGGTTTACAGCCAAACTCTTGCTCATGAACTAGCAAATAACAATGAGGTACAAGTATTTACTAGGTATGAAAATAGCTTTTTACCTGATTTTTATTACACTACAGTCCTAGATCGTAGTGATTCTCGAATCTTACTGCATTTAATTAATATACCCATAGCTAAATATCGTTATAAATTTATTAATGAAGAAGTAGATATAAAATTTAAAAGAGTAATAGATAACTTTCAGCCAGATCTTATACATTTTGGTCATCTTAATCATCTATCAATTACTTTACCAGAAATTGCTTTTAAAGAAAATATACCTACAATTTTTACGCTACATGACTTTTGGTTAATGTGTCCAAGAGGAAGGTTTATTCAACGCAATTCTGAAGATTTATTACAGCTTTGTGATGGACAAAAGGATCAAAAATGTGCAACCCAATGTTACAAGGGATATTTTACAGGAGATGAAGAATTCCTGAATTCAGACCTAAATTATTGGGAACAATGGGTTGCAACTAGAATGAAGCACACAAGGAAAATAATAGACTATATAGATTACTTTATTTCCCCATCGAAATTCTTGATGGATAAATTTACTCAGGATTTTTATGTTCCGATAAACAAAATTTCTTATCTTGATTATGGTTTTGATCTCAATCGTCTTAAGAATAGAAATAGAGTACAAGAAAAAGAGTTTATTTTCGGTTATATTGGTACTCATACTCCCGAAAAAGGTGTTAATCTATTATTGAAAGCTTTTTCTCACTTATCATCTAAAGCAAAACTTAGAATTTGGGGAGCAGCAAGAGAAGAAACTAAAGCTTTAAAAGCGATTGCCGATCAGTTTTCACCTGTTGTTAAAGAAAGAATAGAGTGGATGGGAAGTTATGATAATAAGAATATAGTTACTGACGTATTTAATAAAGTTGATGCAATAGTCGTTCCTTCAATTTGGGGTGAAAATTCACCGTTAGTAATACATGAAGCACAGCAACTTAGAATACCAGTTATAACAGCCGATTATGGTGGTATGGCAGAATATGTAAGAGATGGACTATTATTTAAGCACAGAGATGCAAGTAGTTTGTCAGAAAAAATGCAAGTCCTATCTACAAATCAGGAGTTATACAATAAACTTACCCAAAAAGGCTATCCTTATACTAAAAATGGAAATATACCTTCTATGAGTGAGCATATTGAGAAACTTAACAAGATTTACCGTAATGCTATTGAAAAGAAAGGCAAATCAGTAGCTGTTAAACCCGGTCCTTGGAGAATTACTTTTGATACTAATCCAGATTACTGTAATTTTGCTTGTATAATGTGCGAATGTTTTTCACCATACAGCAAAGTTAAAGAAGAAAAGAAAGCTAAAGGAATAAAACCTAAGATACTGTCGATAGAAACTATCAGAAAAGTAATTAAGGAAGCAGCTGGCACACCTTTAAGGGAAATCATTCCTTCTACTATGGGTGAGCCTTTAATGTATAAAAGCTTTGATGAAATAATCAATTTGTGCCATGAGTTCGGCCTTAAGCTTAACCTCACAACCAATGGTTCTTTTCCCATTAAAGGAGCTAGAAAATGGGCTGAACTATTGGTACCAATTTTATCTGATGTTAAGATTTCCTGGAATGGGGCAACTAAAGAAACTCATGAAAGAATCATGAAAGGTTCAAAATGGGAAGTAGTGACAGAAAATTTAAAAACTTTCCTTGAAGTTAGAGATAAATACTTTAGCGATACAGGTGAAAGGTGTACCGTTACTTTACAATTAACATTTTTGGAAAGTAATTTACATGAACTCTATGACATAGTTAAGATGGCCATAAAAAACGGCATAGATAGAGTTAAAGGACATCATCTTTGGGCACATTTTGAGGAAATTAAGGATCTATCTATGAGAAGAGATGAGTTAGCAATTAGTAGATGGAATACAGAGGTGAGAAGGTTATATGAGCTTAGAGATAATATGCTATTACCAAATGGTAAAAAGATAAAATTAGAAAATTTTACAATTCTTTCTCAAGAAGGTATTAAGGATTTGGCTCCAGGTGGTCAATGCCCATTTTTAGGTAAAGAAGCATGGATAAACAATGAAGGAAAGTTTAGTCCTTGCTGTGCTCCAGATGAACTCCGTAAGACATTAGGAAATTTTGGTAATGTTAATGAGGTTAAACTCGAGGAAATATGGCAGAGTAGTGAGTACCTAAGCTTACAAAAGAATTATTTAAATTACAAATTATGCAAAACATGCAACATGAGAAAACCTTTGATCAATTAATCAAAGATAATCTTAAATCTATTAAAATTTCACCGTGTGAGAGTTTTCACGAATTACTAGGAAATCCTTTGTATGAAGATAGGTTTATAAAGGTTGGTAAATTTCATGAGCCCGGTCTTGCACCGGTTTATGATCAGACAGGTGCTTATCATATCAATGTGAGAGGAGAAGCAGTTTATCATCATAGATTTCTAAAAACTTTTGGATTCTACTTTAATAGAGCGGCCGTAGAAGATGATACAGGGTGTTACCATATTGATTCATCTGGATGTAGAGTATACAAACAGTCGTATCAATGGATTGGAAATTATCAGGAAGATATTTGTGTAGTTAGAAGACATGATAAATGTTTTCATATTAATTTAAATGGCAACAGGATTTATCAGGAGGAATATGATTATGTTGGAGATTTTAAGGATGGTATCGCTGTAGTCTATAAGGATGGTAAAGCTACACATATTAATCATCATGGAAAGTTAGTACATAATAAATGGTATAAAAAACTTAATGTTTTTCATAAAGGGTATTCTATTGCAGAAGATCAACATGGTTGGTTTCATATAGATATTAATGGTGATCCTGTTTACCAGCAGAGATTTAAAATGGTAGAAGCATTTTATAATGGGATGGCAAAAGTTGAAACTTTTGAAGGTGTGTTAGGACAAATCGATATTACCGGAAATGTAAAGTTTAGTATTTTTGATTTAGGTAAAGAATCTCAAGTGCATAGGATTTCTGCAGAACTTTCAGCCTTTTGGAAAACTTACCTAACAAGCGTTGCTATTGAACTTGATTTGTTAAATATTTTACCTGCAACTGTGCCGTTTTTATCTAAAAAGTTAAACATTATCGTACCAAATCTAGAAAGGCTGTTAAGGGCGTTGTGGGAAATAGGGTTTATTGATTACGATAAAGACGAGGACTTATGGAAACTATCATCAAAAGGTAAGTGTTTTAAGGAAATACCATTTTTGCCAAAAGCAGCAACAATGTGGGCAAGAGTTGCCGCTGAAAAGAATTGGTTAAAGATGGCCGATATACTAAAACAGAAGTCTATCTCTTCATTTGAATCTTTTAAGGAAAGAGAAGCATCAGAAGATAAGAAAATAGCATTTTACCAAGCATTACTAGGATATTCTAGGTTTGATACTAAAGAGTTTAATTCTAGAATTAATATAGATGATGCTAAGAATATATTGCTATTTGGTGTACACTCTTTATTTCTTGCTTATTCTGATATACACAATAAAGGTTCTATAGGCCTATATAACGAACATAAAGTACCAAGACAGTTAGTAGAAAATTTAAAAGTCAAACTTATAACTCAGGAAGAACTATCAGTTACAAATTATGAATTAGGTGTCTTTTGCCGCTTTCTACAGCACTATGATGATGATAAAGTATTGTCTTATTTAAAATTGGTCAAAGGAATATCTCGTATTTTATTGATAGAAACTATTTTAGATTACCGCTCTCCAACTGGAGGCTCTGTAGATATTAATGTCATGGTTGAAACAGGAGGTAAACTAAGAACATTAAACGATTGGGAAAAAATACTCAAACAAGTAAAAGGATTCAAAATTTTTGCTGTTTTACCTTTAACAGATTACTTATCAGTTATTGATGTCAGATGTTAATCACATGGAAACATTACAAAAAAATGGTTTTTTTATTATCAAAAATCTGGTTCCTTTAGAGCTAATAATTCAGTCTTTAAGTGATATAACAAATAAGATATCAAAGCTATCCCAAGAAATAAGTGTTTCAACTTCTGACTACTTAAACTGTACCGGCAGATGGGGCATGTTATCTCAAGTAACTAGAATTATATCTCAAGCATTAGATAAAATTATTAAAAATTACCTTGAAAAGTCACTTCAGTGTCAGATACTGCAGAAAAAATCAAATGTTATATGTAAAACTGCTGATTTAATAGATGCAGTTCCCTTTCACCAAGACATCTCCTATAGTTTCAATGATCCTTACCACTTTTCCGTTTGGTTAGCTTTGAATAATGTAAGTGAAACTTCAGGTGCACTACAAATTATAGAAAACAGTCATAAATGGGAAATACAGCCTTTAGTTGATTTTTGGTACCCATATTTTTTTGATCAGTACTCAAACAACCGAGAAAATTACAAAATTAAGTCACTACCTATTTCAGCAGGAGATGCGATAGTTTTTGATTCACGGTTATGGCATGGTAGTGATAAGAATACAGATGCTAAAGATAGATTTGCTTATGTAACAAGGTGGATTATAAAAGATCAAGACCTTCCCTATGTGCCAAAACCTCAGCCTTCAGTTTTTGGTATACTCAATTGTGGTGAGTTAACAGAATCTATACTGAGAGAATGCTTGTCATTGTTTGGCTACCAGGAAAGTGTAAAAGCAAAAAACATGGAAGAACTTATCAAGAGCTGGTTAGCCTTTATTACAGACACAACTACAAATATTTCTGAGATCGACACTACTGAGGCTAAGCGAGATTTATATAAGCTGCTTATTCTAAATCAAGCATCAGCACTACATGATGCTGGAGACATCTCAGGAAAAATATACAAAAATTTATGGTTTTCACTACTTGTATTTCTCAATAAAAAAGTCAACGTAGTGGAGCTAGCATTGTAAATGAACAGAAGTAGAGTTGATAGCTTCAAATGTGTATTGATGTTCATCTTGAATATAGTATCTAAATTCAAGCTTAATGTACTTATAATGTCTTTAGTTGCTCTGGTGGTAGCTGTTGATTTGTCTTTTAGAAAGTATTTAGTAAAAAATATTCTAGATACAGCTGTAAAATATCAGGAAGGTAATGTAATTGAAAATCTTTTATTACCTGTAAGCGCTTATCTTGGTATGGCATTACTTATCACTACTGCTTTTAGATTCTATGGCTATTTTGTTGACATTCGAATGTTTACCTTAATGCGTCAAAAAATAGCTGATATGTCTTTTTGTAGGCTACTCCAACAAGACCATTCCTATTATCAGAACAATTTATCCGGAAGTTTAGTACATAAGGCCAGTAACTTAATGGATAGTGTGATAGAGTTAATAAGATTGCTTATAGATTGTTTTTTCGGTTACAGCATAGCATTAGTCTTAGCTATTTATACCTTATCATTAGTAAACATAAAATTTGCAATCGCCACATTCACTTGGGTAAGCATTTTTATTTTAGTATCGATTTTCAGCTTTCGTGTACTTACTGAACTAGCTGATAATTACTCTAAACAAAATTCACAAGTAATAGCTAGTATAGCAGATAGTATTTTAAATGTTATATCAGTAAGGCTATTTTCTCAGCAAGCACATGAGAGACACAAATTTTTTCAAATATGCAAGAAAAGAACTATTGCAGAGAGAAAATTACAATGGGCATACTTTTGTCTTTGGTTTATATATGGCTATTCATTTGATATACTCCAAGCAGTAAACTTGTACTTTTTAATTTATGACTATCAATTGAACAAAATTGCAATAGGAGATATTGCTCTTGTACTTGGAATTAATATATCGATTATAGAGTTTCTTAACCATCTAACTAGGAATCTTACCCAATTTTCTACTCATTTCGGCAAAGTTTCAGATGCATTGCCAATCTTGACTACTGTACCAGAAATTCAAGATAAGGAAAATGCTAAAGAATTAAATTTATTAAGTGGAAGAATAACGTTTAACAATGTTTCTTTTTCTTATGAAGGTCAGGAGCCATTATTTCAAGATTTCTCAGTTACCATTAATCCTTGCGAAAAGGTAGGTCTAGTTGGTTATTCTGGAGGTGGTAAATCTACTTTTATAAACTTAATTCTAAGGCTATTTGATGTTAAAAAAGGTAATATACAGATTGATAATCAAATAGTATCAGAAGTTACACAGAGTTCTTTGAGGCAACAAATATCTGTAATACCTCAAGACCCATTGTTATTTCATGATACTATTTTAGCAAACATCATATATGGTAGACTTCAATCTACTATCAAAGAAATAATGAGAGCTGCAAAGCTGGCTGGTATTCACGATTTCATTATGACTCTACCAGATCAATATGGAACTACAGTCGGAGAAAAAGGCATCAAGCTATCTGGAGGAGAAAGACAAAGAATAATAATAGCCAGGGCATTTTTAAAAAACGCTCCAATATTATTTCTCGATGAACCAACTAGTCAGTTAGATTCTATAACAGAAAAAACAATTCAAATGAGTTTATTCAAATTGATGAAAAATAAAACTACGATTACTATAGCACACCGTATTTCTACACTTTTACACATGGACCGAATTCTAGTATTTAACAAAGGAAAAATTGTCCAAGATGGTAAACACGCTGAATTAGTTTCTAAGCAAGGTCTTTACAAGGAACTTTGGAATGCTCAAATTGGTTGTTTGAATGGCAAAAAATAAGATGGAAAAAATTATTGATCTGAGAAGTGACACTACAACTCTGCAGAGCTCCAACGTTATACATGCAATAAGTAATGCAACTGTTGGAGATTTTGCTTATGGTGAAGACAAAAGCTGTAATGACTTATCAGAATATTGCAAACAATTATTCAAAGTAGAAGAAGCATTATTTGCAACCAGCGGTATGCTTGCAAATAGATTAGCCATTGCCAGTCAAACAAGTCCTGGTGATGAACTAATAACTCATTATAATTATCACGTTAATTTTTTCGATAGCGCAGGCAATGCAAAAGTAAATAATATCGTATTTAATTGTATTAGAAATAATAGCGGAATCTTAGATGTTGATGAAGTAGAATATGCTATTAATTCTAAGCCGAGGTATAAAATTTTTGCTCAGGTGAGTCTTGTTTCTATAGAAAATAGTATAAACGGGTTTAATGGTAAAATTTATCCTTTTGAAAAACAAGTCGAGTTATATCACTTTTTAAAAGCTCACAATGTAAATCTTCATTTAGACGGTGCAAGAATATTTAATGCTCATATCGAAACAAATATTGCTTTAGCAGATTATGCTAAATATGTGGATACAATGAGCTTTTCTTTTACTAAAGGACTTGGCGCTCCTTTTGGTTCAATGCTTATGGGTAAAAGAGAGATAATTGAAAGGGCTAAAAAGCTACAGGTTTGGCTAGGTAGTGGTTATCATCAGATAGGGTATTGTGCTAATGCAGCAAAATACGTACTACAGAATAATATCTCTAGGCTTAAAGAAGATAATAAGCTCGCTAAATTGTTTGCAGATAAGATTAAAGAAATTCCACACATAAAACTGGTACTACCTTATCCAGAAACTAATATAGTAAGCTTCAGTATAAAAGCACTAAATGTAACTAATGAGGTTTTCTTGAGTAAGTGCCAAGCTTATGGTTTATTGCTTTTTCCTTGGCTCGAGTCTCATATAAGAGCAGTTACCCATCTTGGCACAAAGGAAACAGAAATCATGAAAGCTGCTGAAATTATAAAGGAGGTTGTGTTAAATTTAATATGAGAATAAAAATAGATTTCTTTAGCGATTCAAACACTGACCCTTCAGCTAAAATGAGGGAAGCGATGGCTAAAGCAAAAGTTGGAAACGAAGCTGCATGTGAAGATCCAACTGTAAACGAATTAGTGGCAACCGCATGTAAAATATTAGGTAAACCTGCAGGAATCTTTTTGATTTCAGGAACGATGTCCAATGTAATTGCTTATAAAGTACACATTCAAAGACCTGGTGATTACTTGCTGCTTGATGAAACTTCACATCCACTCATAGTACAATCTGGCTTGATCGCAGCCCAGGCACATGCCACTCCTTTGCCCATCAAAGGTACGAGAGGAATATTTACTGGAGAACAAATTGTTGAGTTTATTACTCGTCCTAGTTTAAGAAATATTCCGAGAGTTGGGCTTGTTTCTATCGAACAAACGACAAATTTTGGTGGTGGAGCTGTGTGGCCTTTAGAATATATTCAAGAGATCTCAAGTCTCTGCAAAGAGAATGACGTATTCACTCATTTAGATGGAGCAAGACTGTTCAACGCTTGTGCTCATACTAAAATATCTCCAAAAGAGTATGCAAGTTATTTTGATTCGATATTTATTGATTTTAGTAAAGGATTAGGTGCTCCAATGGGCGCAATATTGCTTGGAAGTGAAGATTTTATTGAAAAAGCTTGGTACTATAAGTTTCAAATTGGCGGAGGTATGCACCAAGCTGGCATTATTTCAGCTGCATGTTTATATGCTCTACATAATAATGTAAATTCTTTAGAAGAAGATCATAAAAAAATGCAGCACCTTATAGAAGGCCTAGGCTCTATAGATCAAGTTATAATTGATATCGACCTGTATAAAACTAATATAGCGTATTTTTCATTACATACTAATTGTATATCTACTCAAGAATTAATAAACGTACTAATGACAAATTATGGAATTAGAATGGCTAACATCAAAGGTAAAATCAGAGCTATAACACATAGAGATATAAGCTATGAAGATATTAATACTACTGTATCTGCTATAAGAAAGATACTAAGTAAGTAATTTTCTGCACTAATTGTTTGCAAACTTCTTGTCAAACAATATTATACCAATATAGTATTATGCTAGCATCTGCATAGAGCTATTTGGGAATAGGTGTGAACTTTGTCTTCTTTCAATATTTACTATTCTTCTGTGGATATATGCTGCTTTATTTATCAAGACAAAGTATACCAATTGCTCTACCACTGTTAATAGATACTGACCATGTAAAATTAAGCTATTTTTTTGCCTGCTTTTCTTTTTTTTATGGAGTATCAAAATTTGTTAATGGAATAATCATGGACTCCAAAAATAATCCATTATTTATGTTTGGGCTATGCAATATTGCAACTGGATTATTAACCATTGGTATAACTTCATCATATAATAATCTAACTTTATTACTGTTAACATTAATATTATTAGCTTGGACACAAGGGTTAGGTTGGCCAGCTATTACCAAGTTTATGGTTACAAACTCTAGCATCTCTTCAATTGCATCATCATGGGGAGTTATGAGCTCATCTCAGCAACTTGGTTCTTGTATTACTTTAATTGTATTACCAAGTATAATTAAAATATATGATGCAAAAAGTGCATTTTTGTACTCTGGTCTCTTATGCTTACTTTTTGGAATTTATACAATATTAAAAGCATATTACAAAGAAAGTGCCAACTTTACTACCTATTATAAGGTGCAGAAATCTCAAATAGGTATCAAGGTAACAAGTTCCATATGGTTTCTATGTTGTGCTACTTTTTGTGCTTATATTATAAAAATGGGAATCTTTTTTTGGTTTCCTATAATTTTAAAGAATAAATTACAAATTTCTCTTGTACAATCCTCACTAATAACAGGCGTATATGATTTAGGTGGAATCCTTGGAACTTTAATAACAGGAAGAATTAGTGATATGTACTTCTTTCAAAATAGAAGCTTGCTGGCATCACTTTATATGTTGGGTATAGCACTCACTTTTATTGCAATGAACTTTGGTCAAAACATAATTCTTATGAACCTTGGTGCAATCTTATCAGGATTCTTTATATTTGGAGTGCAAGTACTGACAGGTGTTATAGCTGTAGAAATTGCTCCACAAAATAATGTATGTGCAATTGTAAGCTTAACAGGATTATTTGGGTATATTGCAAGTTCAATATTTTCATGCGTGCTCTTAGGAGTACTTGTTAAGCACTGTGGTAACAGTATTATGTTTTCATTTTTTTCCATTTGCTCTGTTGTTGCACTCGTTTGCTTTTCCATACTATCAAGCAAAGATCTAAAAAAACTAAGTAAAGCGGTGTAAAAAAAATTTCTCAACAGTTAAACTTTGTAGATAGATTTTTTACCCAAGGAATAAACATGGTAACCATATCTTAGTAATAGCTCGCTATCTAATAAATTACGGAAATCAAAAACATTAGGTGCAGCCATAATACTCTTTAAACTTGCAAAATCTTGATTTTTAAATTCTTTCCACTCCGTTAACAATAACAAGGCTTCCGCGTCCCTTGCAGCCCCTATAGCATTGTCCGCGTATTCTATATCCTTTAGAACTTGCCTAGCATTATCCATCCCCATTGGGTCATATGCAGTAATTTTAGCCTTGTTATTCACTAACAATTGTGCAATATCTATAGCTGGGCTATTTCTTACATCATCAGTACCAGACTTAAAAGTTAGCCCCCATATTGCTATTTTTTTATTTTGGACTCCATTTAATACATATTCTACCTTTTTAGCAATGTTCGTTATATGATTATAGTTAGATTCTTTAACTGAATTTAAAATTTGTAGCTTAACATTGTAGTCTTCAGCAAGCCTTAATAAAGCTGACAAATCCTTAGGAAAACATGATCCTCCAAACCCTGGACCAGCTTTGAGAAATTCCTTACCTATTCTATGGTCCATTCCCATACTGTTAGCTAAAAGGTCAATGTCTGCTCCTAATAGCTCACATAAACCTGCCATCTCATTGATAAAAGCAACCTTTGTTGCTAGAAAAGCATTAGAAGCATATTTAATCATTTCAGCAGTAACTGTATCAGTGACTATTAACGGAATATTCTTATCTATAAATGATCTATATATAACTTCTAGTTTTGCCCTAGCTAGCTTAGTTTTTACTCCTATTATTATCCTATCTGGGTATAAAAAATCTGATACTGCAGAGCCTTGCTTGAGAAACTCTGGATTAACTCCTAAATCAAAGTTATAGCCCTTATTAGATAAATAATTATGTATATTTTCTGCAGTACCAGGAGGAACAGTTGACTTTATCACTATTAAGCAATCTTGATTAACTCTCTCAGAAACTTCACTTACTGCATTATATACATTCTTTAAATTTGCATTTCCTAGGGAGTCTGATGGAGTATCTACAGTTATAAATACTACTTCTGTATTGGGATTTATTTGAAAATACGAATCGAAAAATCTTATCCTTTGTGACTTTATATTATTCTCTAAATAATCTGCTAATCCAGGTTCATATAAGGGAATTTTCCCTGATTTCAAAAGTTCAATCTTCTCAGTATTTATGTCAATGCAATCAACTTTATGGCCCTGCTCCGATAACATTGTACCAGATACTAAGCCTACATACCCTACTCCTATAATAGTTATGTGCATTTTATTATCACCTTAAAAATATAGCTTAGCATCTAAAATAAATACCATTAACAATTATAAACTTTTGTTGTTACATTATTTTTCTTAATTGCCTTACCTTCCGAATAAGCTATAAATAAGGTTGATGGTATTAATATCAAAGTACCATATAAAGCACTTTTATCAGGTAATTCATTAAATATAACGTATGTTACTATTGCAGAAATTATTAGCTCTATGTATCTATACGGTGCAAGTGCAGTAGCATCAGTAAGAGCAAAAGCTTTTAACATGAAGAACAGAATTAGGTTTGAACTTATTCCTAAAATCAGCAGTAATACTAACTCCAACAAGGAAGGCATATGCCAATAAAATAACAAAGGTGGAGTAGAAAAAATAGTTGTCGTTAGAGCTGAATAAAATAACATACTTATTACTGACTCTTTTATTACAAGTTTCTTATTAAGTATGTCTAATATAGCAAAGATTAATGCAGATACAATAAAAATAAGAATTTTAGGATTAAAATCTTCACTATGAGCTTTGGTAGTAATAGCAATACCAACAAAGCCAATAACAGTTACTATCCATCTTTGCCAAATTATATTTTCGTTTAGCAAAGGGATTGCAAGAAGTATAACAAATAATGGTATAGAAAAACTTATAATCGTTGCAGTTACTATGGGGAAAACAGTCAACCCGTAAGTCCATAAGGTCATTCCACAAAACAACAACCCACCCCTGGTTATTTGAGTAGATATTTGACTTGTTTTAAAAGTTTCTATTCCATAGTAAAACATAAAAGGTACAAGGGTAATAGTGGTAAACAGAAAGCGGAAAAAAATTATTTCAAAACTCTGAAGATGTAAACTTAGATATTTTGATATAGTATCATTAGCTACACTACTAAGTAAGCTAAGTATAAACCAGATAACCCCAAACAAATAAGCTCTCAATCTGTAATCCATAAAGCTTCTGATTTAATAGATACGATGTACTCATATAATTTTACTACAAAACTAATAATATAAAAGTTTTCTGATGTACGTCCCCAGAATGTGATCGTAAGGGTTCATTATAAATAATTCGGGAAATTTCGTCTCTTTAGACATATTAAGAGCTATGTAACGAACGTTTATATTTGTGAGTAATAGTAAGGCTCAAGGTAAGGAAAATGCTAGTGAGGTAAAGTAGAATAACGTTGATTTGATAATTTAAGCTCATTCCCTCTTGCTACATCTCTCTTTAAATATCTCCTCTTTTGCAGCAGGTCTATAGAATTATACAGAGTATTTTATCTTCCAATACAGGCAATCTTGACGTTCTTCCATGGCATTTCTTCTGTTCTTGAACTTTTTCCCACTCTGGGCGCACTTTTTCTACAATCTTTTCGAATTCTTCTATTTTCAAACCTGTTACATCTCGAAAATTTCTCGGATGTTCTTTTAGATTATGGTAGTTTAAGCTCATCTTCCCTCTCTATTCTCTTGCTATACCTCCCTATTTTATAACCATTCCCACTCTTTTGCAGCAGGTTTAAAGAAATACTAAAGGCAAAAGATACGCTTGCGTAGTTCGAAAGCTTTCTATAGGATAAGTCTCACCTGATTTACAAATAGAATTGTTATGTTAGATGTTTGCTATTTATTCTTAAGCTCATTTTAACAGCATTTTGCTTTTTTTAGTATGTAGGGGTTTTCTAGGAATTATCCTATTGAATTCTATGATATTATTTTTTGTAACATTGTTATACATATCATGATAAGAAAGCTGGTGAAATGTTTCGAGTAACTTTTTCGTTTCTATGATCCACTTGGCGGCAAGAATAAAGTTTTAATCGTTCCATGGTTTCTGTATAATTTTCAAAACTTAATTGGTATATATGAAGGTAATAATAGGTAGCGCTAGTAAACGATTAGGAGATTCAATAGCAAGTGGGCTAAATGCTCAGCTATTCCCCAATCAGGTGTCAAGATTTGCCGATGGTGAGGTAAATGTAGAAGTAGCAAATGATCTACGTAATCAAGAAGTATATATAGTACAATCTCTTTCTTCCCCTGTAAATGATAACCTTATGGAGCTTCTGCTTACAATTGATGCAGCAAAGAGATCTGGAGCCAAGAGAATAACAGCTATTATTCCTTATTACGGATACAGTAGGCAGGATAGGGTTATTAAAAACAATAATATGCAATCTGCTTTAAGTGCTAAATTAACTGCAAATCTTATTCAAATAGCTGGTGCAAACAGTGTTGCTGCTATTGATTTGCATTCAAGTCAAATTGAAGGTTTTTTTGATATACCAGTTACTAATCTAAGCTGTTTTGAAGTATTTGTTAACTCTATATACAAGGAAAACTTGGCAATAGTTGCGCCTGATGTTGGAGCAATTGGCAGAGCTCGTGCTTTTGCAAAGATTTTAGAGGAAAAACACAAGTTGGATAATGATATTGTTGTAGTAGATAAATATAGAGAAAAAGCAGGTACATCTGAGGTAATGAATGTAATCGGAGAAGTTGCAAACAAAAATTGCGTCATTGTTGATGATATAGTTGACTCTGGCGGAACATTATGTAATGCAGCTCTTGCTTTAAAAAATCGAGGAGCAAAGTCTGTAGTTTCGTGCATTACACATGGAATACTTTCAGGAAATGCAGTTGAGAAAATCTCTTCCTCTTCTCTGGATAAATTAGTAATTACGGACACCGTATTTCACAAATTTGAAAAAAATGATAAGATAGAGGTTGTTTCAATTGCAAATATTTTAATTTGCTTTATGCAAGGAGGTAAAAGTGCCAGCTAGATCAACAGAAGATGTTATCACTTCGTTAATAGAATTTGCAAATAAGAGAAAAATAACAATTACTAAGGAAGAAATGCTTAAAACTGCACAGCTTGTGAGGATTAAGTTATCCGATGATGAGATTCAATACTACTCAAAAGAACTGACAATGCTGGATTGGATACATGATACTTTGTTGAAAGTTAATACTGAAGGTGTTTCTCCTATGCGTTATGGAACTATAGATAAGGATATTCATGTACGCGATGATATTATAAATTCTCAAAACATTAAAGAAGAAATATTATCCAATACAAAATCAGAGCATGGGTATTTCGTAGTACCGAAGGTTATAAACGATTAAGATAAAGCAAGATTTATACCGATTTTATAGATCTACTTTCAAAAATAAGACCAATCTGGTAAAGAAGCATTCGTTGGAGTAAAAACCATTTTTTGATTTTTCTTTACTAAATCTACTAAATATAATTTAGAGTTGCTTGGTGATTCTGCGTTAGTAAAGATAATTTCTCTGCCATTTGGTAGCCATGCCGGAGATTCAATTTTATGTCCCTCTGAAAGCAAGCGCTCTTCTTTGCCATCTGGCTTCATAACTCCTATGTAAAATTTTCCTGACTGAATTTTTGTAAAAGCTATCAGATCTCCTTTTGGCGACCAAACAGGTGTAGCATATCTTCCATTTCCAAAACTAATTCTCTTGGGTTTTTTGCTTTTTTTAGTGAAATCTATGATATATAGTTGCTGACTTCCACTTATATCAGAACTAAAAACCATGTACTTTTGATCTGGAGACAAAGAGGGAGAAGTACTTATAGCTGAACCTTTAGTAATTTTTTTTGTTCGTTTACTGCTTAAGTCTAGAGATAATATATTTGTTTCACCACTCAATGAGTGGGAAATAAAAAGAGATTTACCATCAGGAGAAAATCTTGGTGCAGAAATAACTCCTTCAAATGCGCTGATTATTGATTCAGTGTTATCTTTTAAATTTTTTAATATTATATAACTTTTACCATTTGTGTATGATATATAAACAATACCCTTTCCATTTGGTGAAAATCTTGGTGTTGACACAAATTTCTCACCATTTGTTAAGTACTTTATATTACTTCCATCTTGATTCATCACAGCAATTTTACGGACGGATTTGTAATTGCTATCTTTTTCTTCAGCGATATATGTAATTTTTGTATTGAAATGCCCTTTCTCACCAATCAATCTATCATGTATCAGATCTGAAACAAGATGACTAATTTTCCTCCAGTCTTTTGCTAGAAAAACAACCGACTGAGTAAGCAATTCTCTGTTTGTAAAGCTGTCAGATAAACGAAAAGATAGCTCTAAATTTCTGTTTGATACTTCACTTAAACTTATTGTGACTACAGTATCGCTTTTCCAAGACTCAACTTTCGCGTCACGTTTCACATTAAATAAGCCACAATTAGATAGATTTGTTTCAATTACTTTTGTGATGCTTTCACTTAGCTCATTTTCCACTTCTGTCTTGCATGCACATTTAGATACAACAAGATCAATATTACCAATATTGCTTTTTTTTATATCAACATATAAAACAGCTTTTGTGGAATAAGGAATAAATAACGAAATAAATAACACCAGTTGAACGAATAGCTTCATTAGATTTCTTGCATTACCTCCTTTCATCTCAGCAAATAGCTTACTTTTGAAGTTAAACTGCATGACAGTAGAGTAAATCAATTTCTGCAGTACTTGACACTGGAATCCAGAAATTTGACTGCAAGTAAGTGCACTGAGGTGGCAAGCATAAAAGTAGCTGTTTTATTCTAAAATAAACGTCTTTGACAAGGTTGCATGAAAAACTGGATTCCAGTGTCAGAGCACTGGGATGACACTCTACTGGTGGAGATTGCTCTAAAACTACAATGTTTGCCTGGGCGTTGAGATGGCACCCTTCTGGTAGATTCAAATCACAATGTTTGTATAGTTGTGTGATCTGACACTGATTTTTTTTTACGGATTCCAGTATTGCATGCTGAAATAACATCAAAGAATACATTGTTAACTTCTTACTCAAATAATGGTTAATAAAAAGAGGTATATTTCTATACCTGTTCTATTTGGACTTCAATTATAGGTCTTTTTAGTAAATATTCCTTTAAGATACTAAATATTGAACTTTCAATCTTATTTCTTATTTTTTTTATCGGCTGTGAGTCAAATGCTGACTCAACCTTCTTTATGATCTTTTGCATAATGGCTGCATCTTTTTGCGCTTCGAAAACACCAGGTGCAAATACTTTTGGCTTAGCAAGCAGTTTATTTTTCTTGTTTACAACTGCTGTCACTACGATAGCTCCGGCATCTCTCATTCTCTCACGCATTTTTATAACGCTGCATTCTGGATGACGGAGTAACATACCATCAATACCAAAGTAGTCGACATCAATGGAGCTAACTTTTTCCCCATTTTCCAAATTAACAATATCACCTGGTGCAATCATTATTGCTTTTTTCACACCGCACTCTTTAGCAAACTTTACATGTGCATCCGTATGAATATACTCACCATGAACCGGAATAGACATCTTAGGTTTTATCAAAGAATACATTTCCCTTAGCTCTGCTTTTACTGGATGCCCGGAAGCATGAACATTCTCTGTTTTTTCAGTAATAACTTCCACTCCCATCTCAATAAAGGCATTGAGCGTGTTATGTGCACGAGTTTCATTGCCAGGAATGATTTTTGATGAAAAGATCATGGTATCACCTTGCTGCATTTTAAATGCTTGATGACTCTTAGAGGCAAGTCTTGCGGTAGCTGCCAGTGGCTCACCTTGACAACCTGTGCAAAGTAGCACCAGCTTTTCCCTTGGAAAATTTACTGCCTCCTTTGCTTCTAGAAACTCAGGAGAATCAGTTAAATAACCACTATCCTGAGCAACTTTCACTATTCTCCATAAAGATCTGCCAAGTAAAACCACTTTTCTATTTAGTGCTTTTGCAGCTTGGCTTATTGTTTCAATTCGCGCCACATTCGAGGCAAATAGCGAGACAGCAACCAATTTTTTAGACCGCTTTATTATATTGTAAATATTATCATAAATTTCACTTTCTGATTCAGGGTCGTGTTTGCTCAGTATGTTTGTTGAATCACAAATTGCTGCAAGTAGATCACCTTTATCGCCAATTTCTTTTAAACGCTCTATATTAGAAATTAATCCAACAACAGGTTTTGGATCAAATTTCCAGTCCCCAGTATGAAGTGCACTACCTGCTTCAGTGCTAATTAATATTGAATTTGCCTCAGGAATTGAGTGAGTTACATTTATAAACTCAACGGTAAAAGGACCCAAATTTATGCTGCCATTTATGTCTACCTCTTTCACAGGTACCACACCTTCCAATCGAAACTCCTTTAGTTTCTCCTTGAGAAAATTAACTGTAAACTTTGTTGTATATATGGGACATTGCAAATCTTCCCACAGATGAGGCACTGCACCACAGTGATCTTCATGTGCATGTGTAATTATTATTCCAAGCAAATCTTTTTTTCTTTGAGCAATAAAATCTACATCAGCAATGAGTAGCTCAACACCTGGCATAGTTTCATCTGCAAAACCGATACCAAGGTCGATCATAATCCACTTGCCTTGATAATGATATAGGCTAACGTTCATCCCAATTCTTCCTACTCCTCCAAGAGGAAGAAATAAAAACTCATTTTTGTTTATGTTCATTAATTTTAAATTATTAAAATGCGAGGATAGCAAAACTTCGACCTTAAATAAAGGAATTTATCACTTTTGCATAACTTAAAAAAATCTTTTCACTAAAAGAGAAGGCTTTCAAATTGGTAAAAAGAATTAAGTGTAGACAGCTACCTCTTTATATCATTTAGCAAATTTCTCATTTTTTTTTTACTTTTCCAAAGAATCCTTCAGATTTCTGCTCTACACTTTCATGTTCCTCTTCCTCAAGCGCTTTTAATAGCTCAATCTGCTTTTGGGTTAAATTCTTTGGATTTAAAGTCTCAACTATTACCTGTACGTATAAATCACCACGAGCATGTGAGTTCATATATGGCATACCCTTTTCCCTACAACGTAGTTTGGTACCAGTTTGAGTGCCTTCAGGGACCTTTACTTTTATTTTAGCTCCATCAATTGATTGAATATCGATTTCACCACCAAGTACTGCTAGTGTCATTCTTATAGGCACTTTACAGTGTAAATCTGCTCTATTGCGAGTGAAGATCTGATGAGTAGCTATTTTCACACATACGTATAAATCTCCGCTTTTTCCACCTCTTGCTCCAGCTTCTCCTTTACCACTGACCCTTACCTTAGCTCCTTCTTCTATGCCTTTTGGAATTGAAACGGAGATATTTACTTCATCTCTTTTACGTCCACTTCCACCGCATTTCTTACATTTATTTTGTATTATTTCTCCTTCCCCATAGCATGTAGTACACGTTCTTTCAATGGTAAAAAAGCCCTGTTGAGTTCTAATTCTACCGCTTCCCTGGCATGTGTTGCACTGAACTGGTTTGATTGCTCCTTCGCTACCTGTGCCTTGGCATGTATTACATTTTATATTTGTCACATAATGTATAGGTGCTTGTATTCCTTTAAATGCATCTTCCAAGGTAATTTTAAGGTCGTAGCGCAGATCTGCTCCAGATACTCCTGTTGTATTTCTTTTTGTTCTTGACCTACTTGTACTGCCGCCGAATCCTCCACCAAAAAAATCGTTAAATATATCACTAAAATCCCCTCCAGCTTGGCTGAAATCAAATCCACCGGAAGCACCATCGTGACCATAACGATCATAACCTGCTCTTTTTTCAGAGTCAGATAGAACTTCATATGCAGCTGTTACTTCTTTAAATTTTTCCTCTGCTTCCTTATTACCAGGATTTCTGTCAGGATGATATTTTAATGCTAGTTTTTTATATGCTTTTTTTATCTCGTCAGTACTAGCATTTCTGCTCACTTCTAGCAGATCATAGTAGTCTTTTTTGTTCATATATAATAGCTCAGTATTTTACCTTTAAAGATAGGTATTACATATATGAATTTCAAGT
The DNA here is from genome assembly GCF_025617515.1 of Wolbachia endosymbiont of Oryzaephilus surinamensis. NCBI lineage: Bacteria > Pseudomonadati > Pseudomonadota > Alphaproteobacteria > Rickettsiales > Anaplasmataceae > Wolbachia > Wolbachia endosymbiont of Oryzaephilus surinamensis. The sequence continues at coordinate 697,135 of NZ_CP092526.1, forward strand.
ATGACCTCTATTTCCTATAAAATATGGTGCACCCTGAGCGACTTGAACGCCCGACCTTTTGATCCGTAGTCAAATGCTCTAATCCAACTGAGCTAAGGGTGCTTGCACAAAGCTGACTTTAACAGATTTTATAGCTTATTTCAATTGGTTTAGCTAAAAATAAAACTCTTATCATGTATGAAACCTGTAAAAAATTGTACTAGCTCTCTTAAAGGATAACTTAAGTTAACAGTTTCCAATTACTTTGATTTTAGAACCGCTATCCGAATAAGAGCTTTTCACATTATACTGCCAAGCTGCTAACAAATAGCGGAATGACGGTTATAGTTAAATCTAAACTATTTTGGCTATATCAGAAGACGGGTTATGCAGAAACCTTAAAATACTTCTTGCTTGCCAAGGAGAATAAATACATTCCTACAAACAAGCAGATACTCAATATCGATGCATAGGAAAACTTGAAAATTAAATCTTTAATATATATTGATAAGCATTTACCTGCAGAAATTTTGTATAGTAGTCCAACACAAATAATCGTACTATCAATGACCGATGCTATAATTAAAGTGATGAAATTTGCCATATGAAAATTCAATTTCGACTTTAATTCTTCAAAAACAACTATGCTTGAGAGAAGAGAGATTAAAATTGGAGTATATAGAACCAGTATCATAAAACTAAAATTTTGCAATTTAAAAAGACAGCATATCACTGTACACACTATTAAGCTGTAAGTAGCTTTGCTTCTACCATAAAACTCAACCATTGAGTTTACAACTAAAGTAGCTCCCACAAATAAGGCAGCACATATCATTAATTTATTTGAAGTGTTAAGTAAAGAAAGACTGATAAGCAAGAGTATTGATAAAATGGACATAATCACCTACCCAAATTTAATAATATGCATTTATTTTAATCAGACATTACACATAATGAAAAATTTGTCTAGCGTAATCAAAAGTTATTTAAACTAGTACCTAAGTCTTTCAAATCTATTCTTATAATATCCTTTATATTGAGAGCTTTCTCCTCTGTCACTTTTCCAATACATGAAAAAACTATACCTTTAAACAATTCTTCAAACTTCCGCTGATTTTGCGGGGCAATGGTTACTAATATTCTACTTTGCGATTCAGAAAACATTATTATCTTGTTTATTATGTCTGTATTTTGTGTTTTTCCTATTGGTACTAGTGAAAGATCAATTTCAGCACCAAGGTCTCCTGCAATTAGCGATTTTGCCAAAGCAATAATTAAGCCGCCTAAGTTTGGTGCAATTGCAGAGACAATTATGCCATCTTTTATTGCCTGGTTGTAACGTTCATACAACTTCCTAGCGCTCTTTGCATTAACTTTTGGCACGTTGTTATTATCTATTCCACTATATAACTGATATTCAGATCTACCAAGCTCATCGTGGGTTGTACCAAGCACATATATCAAGTCCCCTGGCATTTTCACATCAAGCGATACCGCATTTTCAATATTGTCTATAATTCCAATTGCTGAAATGAGTAGTGAAGGTGGTGCAGATATCATCACTTTCTCGCCATTTTCATCATATCCCTTGAAGTCATTGAACATACTGTCTTTTCCGGATATGAATGGTGTTTTAAATGCAGTTGCAAAGTCGTAACAAGCCTCTGCAGCTCTCTTTAGTTGCCACAATCTTTCTGGATTATAAGCATCACACCAGCAAAAATTATCGAGCAACGCTAGATGATTTATATTTCCTCCTGCAGCTACGTAGTTGCGTATGGCAGTGTCAATCGCACATGCTGCCATGTGATAAGTGTCAATTTCTCCATAACTTGAGCCAAATCCCTGCGATTTTACAACACCTTTGTTTGAAGAAAGGACTGGCCTCGAGACAACAGCTTCGCTGCACACTCTTCCCTTGCCTTGCAGTGGTTTCAGTATTGACGATCCTTGAACCTCATGGTCATATTGCACCACTATAAACTCTTTGCTGCGTATGTTTGGTCTGCTTAGCATTTCTTTTAGTTCAAAGGTGTCATGCAAGTAGCTGAGACTGGAATCCATTTCACGCTCAGCTCTACCATCGTATGGGTTTTGGCGTAAAATGTTTGCAGGCTTTACCTGCTGGATCCCAGTGTCAAGCACTGGGATGACAGGAAAGGATACAGCAGACTCCTTAGACCACGGTTTCGTCTGTAAATGCACTTTGGGATTACCGTCATGCAGAAATTCAGTTTCGATGTCCATTATTACTTCTCCTGGGGGACATTTAACAACGGCTTTGCCACTTTTGTTGAATTCTCCAATTACACAGACCTCCACATCATGTGTTTTCATGATTTGCTTAAACGCAGGAAGATTTTCTTCTGGCACTGCTAAGGTCATTCTCTCTTGTGATTCTGATATCCATATTTCCCACGGAGCCATACCATCGTTTTTAAGGAGAACCTTGCTCAAATCAACTTCAAATCCGTCTTTTCCCATTTCACCAATGGACGATGATAGACCGCCTGCTCCATTATCCGTTATTGCATTATAAAGACCAAGATCTCTTGCTTTTACGACGGCGTTGGATAATTTTTTTTGTGTTATAGGATCACCAATTTGCACAATTGTTGAAGGGCTGTTTCCCGACAATGCCTCTGAAGAAAAAGTTGCACCGTGAATTCCGTCCCTTCCAACTCTTCCACCAATAATTACGATTTTATCACCGTTTTTGGGTTCTTTTATGTGTGAAGGTGCATTATTTATATTCCGTGGAATAATTCCGATGCTTCCAACAAAAACTAATGGCTTTCCACAGAATCTATCGTCAAAGTATACCGATCCAAGTTGCGTTGGAATACCGGAGCAATTACCAGCAACATTAACACCGTGAATCACTTCTTTCATTATATATTTTGGTGGTAAGATCTCATCAGTACGCTCTTTATCTCTATAAAGTTTGCCTTTTGATTCTTTGGCAAAGCAAAAGTAATAAGTATTCATGATAGGTTCTGCACCTTTGCCAAAACCGACTATATCTCGATTAACTCCAAGCACTCCAGTCATTGCTCCACCGAACGGATCGAGAGCTGAAGGACTATTGTGAGTTTCAACTTTATCTACAATCAAGTAATCGTCATCAAAAATTATTCCTCCTGCGTTGTCGGAGAAAACTGACACGCATATGTTAGAATTTATCTCACGCGTTGCACGCTTAATATAATGAGCATATAGACCATCTTTTATTTCATCAATAGGGGAGCAAAAAATATTGTGTTTACAATGTTCAGACCAAGTCTGTGCCAGAGACTCAAGTTCAATATCATATGGATTTCTACCGAGTTTTTTAAAGTAATCCTTTATAGCTTTTATTGCTGCCAGCGAGAGCCCTAAAGTGCCATTACCATCGATTCCATCTCTGCTGATTTTTTCAAGCTCTTGGTCACTTACATTGAGTTTGACAGATTTTGCTCCATTATTACCTGGTGTCATCCCAGTGCTTGACACTGGAATCCATTCTTTTTTTTCCTGGTCACGCGCTGTAATGACACCAACTGGGGTATTTTGTTTACTGTAATACTTCCAATGGCAATTGCCGTTTTCTTTATGGAAAAGTGTGCAATATTCAGTAATAGGATTGAATTCCTGTTTTATGTCATCTTCGGTTGGAAAACCTCCTTGACTTAGAATCAATTTTGAACTTCTTGCCTTGATAGAAACACTTTCATCAATGTGGCGTTTGCTCATTAGATATTCTCTAACAATTTGTTTTGCCGTGTTTCCTACGTTATCGGTCATGCCAGGTAAAAAGCTTATCTCCAAGCCCCACTTTGCTTGTGATTCTATGAAGTTATATTGAACTTCTTCAAGGTTTTCATTGTAGGAATAATAACGGCAGTCTTGTATGGCTTTATTATAAAATAGCCCACAAATTTCTTCATGTAATTTTGATGGTAATTCTTTGCTTATGTAAATCAAGTAAACATTAACTACCCTTCTGCGGCTAACTTGTTCACATTTATTAAAAACTTCTATTCTGATGTTTGCCATGTAATATTGTGAAAGACTTTAATATATCATAGCATAAGAAACTGCGAGCACATTTATATTTTAAATAATTTCTATACAATAAAAGTGTTGTATTAATTGTTACTGTTAGTGGGAAGAGTTTTTACTGTTAATGTGAATGAGTCCCTTTTTGATGTGCTGGTTCAGCACATATTTTCTGAATATGAAAGAGAAAAAATTCCCGAGATAAAGATCATACTTCCCTGCAAGAGGGATGTTATAGCATTGCTGAGTGCATTCAAGAATTACAGAACTATAATTTTGCCAGAGATAGTTTCACTAGAAAACATTGATGAAGAAGATTTAATATTAAATCTTGATAGAGTTAAAGTTATCAACCCAACAAAAAGAACACTGCTACTCATTCAATTTATATTGGAGTGGAATAAAAAAAACAATGATAATTTTCCAATCGATCTGGTTTACAGTTTGCCGTCATTGCTTCAATATACCCAAATAGAGGGTGATTATCAACTTGATGAGCACTCAAAAAAAGTAGCGAATTTCATAAATTTACTTATCAAAACTTGGAGTAAAACTTTAAAAGGTTTGGGAGTAATAGATATACTAAAGCATAAGAATGACTACATAAACAATATGATAAACTTCCTGCAGAAAGATCAGCATATGATCTTTATTGGAATTGGAAAGGGTGAAATCTACAAGTTATTGATTAAGGCTATATATGACCTGCCATTTGGAAAGATAATTCTACCTAACCTGAATTTGAAAATGAACGAAAAAGATTGGAAATCACTTGATAAAAAACACTATCAACATTGCCTGAAAGATTTACTCGATTATTTAAAAGTGGATAGAAGGGATGTTAGTTTTCTGTCAGAAGCGTGTTCTGGTGTCATCCCAGTGTCAAGCACTGGGATGACAGAAGAAAGGGCTGGGATAACAGGAAGTCCTGAGGAATATCTTGATTATATCTTCGATACAACTGCTGATCTAAGTGAAGTTGGTGGCGGATCAATTGAAAATATTGAAGTCATCACTTGTGATTCAAGGGAGGAAGAAGCACAAGTGACGTCACTAATTATAAAGAATGAAGGTTATGAAAACGCTTCTTTGTTTGTCTTTGATAAATTACTTGCAGATCGTATGGCGTGTACCATATCGGAAAACTATTCTTATGTGACGCTTCTGCTTTATAGTATTGAGATTTTGAACTCAAAATGGAACGGTGTGGCATTGCTTTCTCTTCTTAAACATAGGCTAGTGACTTTTGGTTACGCTCAAGAAGAGTACACTCGTATTTTATCTGAGTTTGAGATAGAAGTATTGCGTAGCTTTAATACAAATGGTCTTAAGGATATTATTAACGCTATTAATACTTGTAAAAAGCTAAGACATAAAGAAGATATATTAATTATTATCAGTAAGTTAAAGATTATATTTAATCCTTTACTGTATCTTGTAAATTATCCCATTTTTGATGTGGCATCAGCTCATTTGCAGTGTGTTAATGTCCTTTCTAATATCAATTTTTTAGAGCTAAATGGTGAAATAGGTAATTTTACTCGTGATTTCTTAAATGCATGTGAAGATGTAGCAATAAAATGCTCCTTAGAGTTATATAGCCAAATCCTGATATTATTTTTAAAAAGGAAGTTTTTTTCTCCAGAAAATAACTTAGATAAATTCAGCTTATATCACAATAAGGTTGTAGTACTTGCTGGATTTAATGATATACCAAATTTTCAGAATCCGTTTTTGAGTGCACTGAATAGAGAAAAATTTAACCTTCCTTCTGTGCAAGAAGAGCAAGGGTACTTTTTGTATACTTTGCGCAATTTATTTGGTGCCGGCAAGGTTTATATTACGAGGCTAGTGAGTGATAGAAAATCAATTCTATTGCGCCGTTTGGAAGTTCTGTTACAAGAACCAAAATATCCTTATCGCAATTGGCTAAGAATATTAAATACACCTGAGTGCATTGTTCCATGTACTCAGCCTATGCCAAAACCTAAAACTGAAGTGAGGCAAGCAAAAATGCAAGTGATGTCTTGCAGTGCGGTAGAAAAACTGATTCGTAACCCTTATTCATTTTATGTTGAATACATACTGAACCTTAGACAGTTGAAAGACTTAAATTTTAAGCCATCGATATTGGAGTTTGGCACTATGGTACACAATATTCTTGCAAGATATTTACGCAACGAAAAGTCGCTGATGAATATTGCACGAGAAATATTCTCGTCTAATCGATTCCACTTTTCAAATATGTGGTGGGTAAGGTTGCAGAGGATAATTCAATCTTTTGTTGAGCTTGATAGGACTGGAAACAATCAAGTTGAGTTGGAGAAGAGCTTTTCCTATCCGATATTTCATATTCCAGCGCGTGACACACAACTGCGCGGATGCTGTACAACTTCCACTAAGAATAAGGGTGTCATCCCAGTGCTTGACTACTTGGATCCAAAAAATTTGATTGCAAATGAACACACCAGACAATTGTGTAATAAGAGCTGGTCAGATACTCGAATGACAGAAGAAATTTTATTGACAGCAAGATGTGATAGAGTTGAGTATCTACCAGGTGGGCAAGTAGCAATTATAGACTATAAACTTGGTTCACCACCTTCCAATGAGGAAGTTATGTCAGGATTTTTCCCGCAATTAATTTTACAAGCTTTAGCAGTGGAATACACAACAAAAAAAGAAGTCTCGGAGCTTGCTTATTGGAAACTTGATTATGATAAAATAAAGGTTATTGCTTTGAAAGATTATAGACAAAAAATGCATGAATTTCAGAATATTCTACCAGATTTCTTATCTAATTATTTAAGAGATACTACTCCCTTCATTGCCTCTCCTTATTTTGATAAATTCCTGAGATTTAACATCTACAAACAACTAGAAAGGATAGGGGAGTGGTTATAAATTATATCTCCTCTCATCCAGATCAAAATAGCTGGTTGTACAGCTGGTTTACTAAGTGCAGTAGGAGAATTACTAGATTGTGATATAGACTCATCTTTGCTAGACTCAAACAACCATAAAAAAACACTAAAAAGTGATTCAATCAATTTTAGCCATTAAAACTTGAATAGTGGCTAAAATAGCTTTAAATTGTATATTTATTTTAGAGGGGTATATGCCATCACAAAAACAGCTAAATGCGCAGCTAATTGATGCTGCTAAAAAAGGACAGCTAGATTTTGTTCAGCAAGCTATACAGGGTGGAGCAATTATTAATACAATAGATGATGATTATGGGAGAACTGCTTTAATATGGGCTGCTGACAATGGTCAACTAGAGATATTACAATACTTGATAGAAGAGGGAGCAAATGTTAATGCAGAATCTCCGGGAAACATAACTGCTCTAATTCATGCTGCTGCCCATGGTCATCTTGAGGTAGTACAACTTCTAATAGCAAATGGAGCTGATTTAAATGTGAAACGTCAAGGTCAATTCTCTGCCCTAACATATGCTATTGTAAATGGCCATACGGAGATAGCAAAGCTTCTAACTAGATATCATTTAATAGCTAATCTTGATATGTCAATACCTCGCTTGCCTCTTCCTACTTGTATACCAGAGTTATCATCTTATTGGTATGACTGTAAGGATGAGCTCAATAAAATGAAGGAAGAAGATAGTGAATTATATAATTTTCTTGTAAGTAAGAGAATTAATGAACAGGTAAGAATTTGGACAGAGAGTGAGACAATACGAAATATTGCACAAGATAGATTAAATATAGAATACTCAATCTATGCTAAAGATTTAACAGGTAAAATAGAATTAGTGATATTTTTTCTTAACAACAGGGAAATAATCAATTCTTTATCGTGGTATTATAAGGTAAGAATTCAAACAATTGATCAGGTAAAAAGGCTACTTGATCGTTTCACAAGAGAACATGTAGAGCTTGAAGTAGAAATTGTTCCAGCACAATTAAACTTTAATACTCAAGAGTTACAACCCCCTAAACTAAAAACATTATCATTTGCACAAATGATTAACAATCATGCAGGATTATTTTCAGCTGCCAAAAATGGTCAATTAGAAACAGTAAGATACCTGATAGAAAAACAGAAAGAAGATATTAATTCAACAGATCACTATGGAAGAACTGCTCTAATGTGGGCTGCTGGAAGTGGCTATTTAGAGGTAGTAAAGTACCTGATAGAAACAGCAAAAGCAAATGTTAATGTGAAAGATGGCTATGAAAACACTGCTCTGAATTATGCTACTAGAAACGGGCATTTAGATGTAAAAGAATATCTGAAAAGTCATATACAAAAAGAGCTACGGAAGAAATACGTCTGCATTGGTGTTAGTGGTATAGTAGGTTATGTTGCAGGTATGACAATATCATGTTCTGCGGGAGCAGTGATTACAGTTTGTGCAGCATCAGCGACCGTTAGTCTAGCGTTAGGTGCAATGTTGGGTTATATGATTGTAGAAGTAAAAAAAGAGAAAGCAAACAAAGGTATAGCTTCTGCGCTTAAAGATGTTTTCACTATTCAAGCTCTAAGTAGAATAGCCTTATAGAGAGTGAAAGTAGGTTTATTGCTTAAGGTTGCATGATTGCCTTAATAACAATAAAAAAATAATAGAAGCAAAAGATATGGCTTGAAAATTTTCTAAGGTCTTCACTAAAAATGTCTCAACTTGACACTGAAATACAATTTGATTTAATTAATTCATATATGTAGGTAACGTCAAGCACTAGAAGGAGGAAATATGGATAAAAAAATTAGGATAGAATCAGATAGCTTAGGAGAAGTAAAAGTACCAAGTGAACGTTACTGGGGAGCTCAGACTCAGCGTTCTTTGGAAAATTTCAAAATTGGTACAGAGAAAATGCCAGAGCCCCTGATTAAAGCGCTAGCAATAGTAAAACTTGCAGCAGCACGTGTTAACATGAAACAGGGTAGCATAGATAATAGAGTAGGGGATGCAATCTGCACAGCGGCACAGGAGGTAATAGACGGTAAATTTAATAATCAATTTCCGCTTGTTGTTTGGCAAACCGGTTCTGGAACGCAGACCAATATGAATGTGAATGAAGTGATCAGCAATCGTGCAATAGAAATTTTGGGCGGTGATTTAGGTAGTAAGTCTCCAGTGCATCCAAATGATCATGTAAACTGTGGTCAGTCATCAAATGACACTTTTCCAACAGCAATGCATATAGCAGTAGCAGAGCAAATAAACCGCTTGCTTATTCCCAATCTTGAAGAATTATATAAAGCGCTAAATAATAAGGTTCATGAATTTAAAGATATAATAAAAGTAGGGCGTACTCATCTGCAAGATGCAACTCCTCTAACACTTGGGCAGGAATTTTCTGGCTATGCAGTTCAGATTAAAAAGGGAATAGAGAGAGTAAAGTCAACTCTAAGCAATGTATATGAACTTGCACAAGGTGGTACCGCGGTTGGCACGGGAATCAATACTAAAAAGGGTTTTGCTGAGGATTTTGCTAAAGAAGTGGCAAAAATCACTAATTTTCCATTTATTTCAGCAAAAAATAAGTTTGAAGCACTAGCAGCAAATGATGCTTTAGTTGAGCTCAGTGGAGCACTCAATACAGTAGCAGTAAGCTTGATGAAAATTGCAAATGATATAAGGCTACTTGGTTCTGGTCCAAGATGCGGGATTGGAGAAATAATGTTACCAGAAAATGAGCCTGGCTCTTCAATCATGCCGGGTAAGGTGAATCCAACTCAATGCGAAGCAGTGACTATGGTATGTGCTCAAGTTATGGGAAATCATGTTGCCGTGACAATTGGTGGCTCAAATGGTCACTTTGAATTGAACGTGTTTAAGCCGGTGATAATTTACAATGTTTTGCAGTCTATAAGACTTTTAGCTGATACAAGTTTAAATTTTGCAGAGAAATGCGTAGTTGATATTAAAGCAAACGAAGAAAGAATAAAGGATTTACTAAATCAGTCGTTAATGCTAGTTACTATATTAAATACGCATATAGGATATGACAATGCAGCAAAAATAGCGAAGCTTGCTTATAAAGAAAATATCACTCTAAAGGAAGCAGCAGCAAAACTTCAACTGCTCACTGAGGAGGAGTTTGAAAGGATAGTGAAACCAGAGGAGATGGTAGGTTAAACTACCACCTTTTTTTGTCCCTAGTTAATTGTGGTAATATGTATGGAACTTTGCTGGTTGCTCTACATATACCTCTTCTAAATCACTTAGAGCGTGGTCATTGTGATTAAAGCCATATCTCTTAACCATCTCATCTAGCGTAACAGAGCTTAGAGAGAAACTGAACTCTGGCAATGGATTCACATTTGAGGATTGCAGACTAGTTACTCCATTTATCAAATAGTTATAATACTCTGGGGATAATTGCTCACCTTCTAGGCTATCTGATATATGCTCATTCGACGTTAAACTACTACTAACTGTCGAATTTTCTGTTACAGTATTGCAGAATTGATTATCGAATTCAGCAAAACCCAGAAATGGAATTACTGTTTGGCTACATGATTGATTCTCTTTGTCAGAAGAAAGTTCTAGTCTAGTATCAAATGTATGTTCAACAACTGTTTCCTCGAACGCAGGAGATATAAGAGAGAAATGTGCTGCTGGCAAATCATCTCTGTTTTGTACTAACGGTTCATTGGAGTTTTCAGTACTTAAGTTGCTTGAACTCTCTTTATTGCTTAAGTAAAAATTCTTTAGGACAAGCTTAGCTTTGACAGTTGATTTTGTCTCTAAATTTACTTTATAATCTTCTTTTTGTTGGGGATTCAGTTGATTAAATAGAATTTTAAATAAAGTCGATGTGGGATTAATACAATCGAGTGTATTGAAAGCAAACTCTTGAGGTAACTGATTAAAGATAGAAGGTGCTTCTTCCTTGTCTAGTGCATTTAGTATGCCGGACATAGCTTTAGAGCCTTGAGGCTTTGCTTTAACATGCTCTATATATTCATTTTATGGTTAGTGCTAAGGTTATTAAATGCCTTTCTAAGTTTATTTGTTTGGTGAGAGTTAATTAACTTGTTTAAATTTTTCACCACTTCGTTGCTTATACTACCATGCATTTCTTTACCACCATCAAAGTTAATATATTAATATTATATGAGATTTAATGATAAAATCAATATAAAATTTTTAAAAATTAATTATTTTTATTATAAAAACAGGAATTCTATTAATTTTTTTCCTGATTTGTGTCTGTTTTGCTTTCTATAGCTAACCCAAATTAGGTTTACCGGAACAAATTTTATAAATAATTTAAGTTAGCGCGTGAAGCTGGAATGGCTTTGTTGCACCACTCAAGGAAAGAACAGGCAGTTACTGATGGAATTTGTTATAAAATAGATATTTAGCCGACAAAGGAAAAATATGTCAATAAGAATGAAAGTCAGTAACTGCAATGAATATAACAAATTTCTTCAAGAAAGGGGAAATGTTTTTCATTATATCAACGATGCCATTGAAAATTGGTACGAAAATAGTCCAAAAGTAGCAGGTGGCAACAATGTCTACAGCGACAAAGTAGTGATTCTAATTCACATAATAACCTATCTATTCAGGATTGGTCTTAGGCAAACAGTGGGATTTATAGAGAAATATCTTGAGCAAATAGGGAAAATTTTGCAAATTATCAGCTATTCGCAGGCTTCAAGAAGGTTTAAAAAGCTTAATATCAAAATCAACGACTGCAGAGTTGATAAGAACGATATGGAAGATATTGAAATTGCTATAGATAGTACAGGTATCAGCATCTACAATAATATTCCAGGCCATAGTAAGGCAAATGGTACAGATAGAAAGTATCGCCGCTATGAGCAAACAAGAAAGCTACATGTAATGCTAGAGATAGGTAGTAAAAAAGTTATAGCTGCAAAATACAGTAGTGGAGTTTATTCCGACCACTATGGAGCCTGTGATCTTATTGAAAGAGTGGATACCAAGTATAACATAAGCACGATATATGCAGATAGATCGAAAGAAGTTATACAAACTGTGCGATGAGCTTGACATAAAGACAAGGATTCCTCCGCAAAATAATGCAGTAGAGCATCCAAAGTTGGATTATATGAATGAGAGAAATTCTACAATCAAGCTCATAAAGTCATATGATGAAGATGGTATGAAGAGGTGGAAAAAAGAGATAAATTATTGGAAGAGATCTTATATAGAAAGTTTTTTCTCGCGACTGAAGCAAATATTTGGATTTAGTTTTAGGAATAAATCTGAGATTAATCGTGAGAAGGAACTGCTACTCAAGTGTTATTTGCTTAACAAATTTACTGAAATAGGCATGGCTAAGTTTGATATAGCTTCATGAATTTATTATACATTACCCACTATCCGAAGAGCTGTGCAACAAAGCCCACTGGGATCCAGATTTTTAGCTATGGTCAAGCCATAGGATGACAAATTAGACCCCAGACTATGCAAGAAATCTAAGGCGAATTATCTTTCATGGTCTGTCTTTGTTTGTTCTACTTTCGTGACAGGAGTTACCAATGGATTATCAATTTGCTTTAAACCTTCACTTGCGCTTTGGTCTTGATTTGAAAGGAGCTTATTTTGTTGTTGCCCTTCATCATTTGAAGTGCTTTTTTGAGTAGTTCCTTTTATATCCTCTACACTCTTTTTATCTTCACCAAAAAGTTTTTTGAATATTTTCTTCAGAAAACGTACCAAAAAGCCTTCTTCTTTTTGATTTTCTTTCGGTTGAGCTATATTTTTCTTTTCACTCAACTGAGATTTTTTATTATTAGATTTTTTTTCTGTAGCATTCCTATCCACTGAGACTTGTTTTAACGAAATTTTAGGCTTTTTATCGCTCGGTTTATCTTTTATAGGATCTTTGCTTACTGAAGGTTGTAACTTAGTTACTGTATCTGTTTGAACAGAAATCTTTTCTTGTTGAAAGTTTCTATCTTCTGAAACAGATCTTCCAGAAGTATTTATTTCGCTAACTGAGTCACGAATTTTGTCTGTTTGAACAGAAATCTTTTCTTGTTTATTTTGATCAGAAATTTTGCCTTCTAATGTAGTTTGAGATTTTTTATTACTTTCAAACTCTGCAACTTTTTTACTTGTAAAAACGTCTTTTCCTTCGAATTTTTGTTTAAATCCAGCAATCTTTTTAAAATCTTCAGCTATTTTTTTGGCTGCACGATCCATTCGACCTTCAAGATTATGAATCAATTTTTTAATAATCTTCACTTCATCTTTACGCCCTTTTTGAGCTTTAAGCTCCCGGTGCAATTCAACAATAATTTTTACTTTATCTTCCAATGAAGAATTTTCTGGAAAAACATCTTTAAGTTCCCGATTCAATTCGACGATCTTTTCAAAATCTTTAGCTACTTTTTTAGCTGCACGGTTCATTCGATCTCTAAGACTACGATTTAATTTTGCAATAGTCTTGATTTTATCTCCCAGTGAAGAATTATCTGCTGCAGAAATATCTTTTAACCTTTTCCCGGGATTTTCTTTGGTTACTTGCCTTTTGTAAGCTTTAAGTTCCTGGCGGAAATCATTGATAATCTTCACTTTATCTTCCAGCGACGTACCTTCTGGAAAAGCACCAGCAAAGACATCCTTGAATTTCTTCTCAATATCTTGTGTATCTTTAAGCTGTGTCATACCCAACTAAATAAAAGCTTATACTAAAATCAGTATATTAGTTAATTATGTAAAAATGGTTAAGACACAAGGAGCACCTCATTTATGCTTTTTTCATCAAAATATCATTTACTTATTAACTTAAAATACGTCACAATATAAAAATGAAAAATAGCCCGTTAGCAGTAGTATTCGATTGGGATAATACCTTAGTTGACACTCAAGATAATATTTCTAATGCTATTAAGCATACTTTAGATTTGATGGGATCTGGCAGTAAAGTTGTTGATAGAAATTCTCATGAATCAAGAAAGAGCTACATGGTCAATTTGTTTGGTGATCAGTGGAAAAAAGCGAACCAGATATATCAAAAATACCTAGATAGTGCACTGTTACAAAATATTACTCTGAACGAGGGAGTAGAGGGAATGCTCCAGACGCTGAAAAGCCACAATATTTACCTAGCGATAGTTAGCAATAAGAAAAATACTAATTTACGTCAAGAAGTTGCCTACTTTAAACTAGATTCTTACTTTGAAAGAATAGTTGGATCATGTGATACTGCAGAAGATAAACCATCTGCAACTCCACTGCTATTTGCACTAGAGGAGAGTACGCTACCTGTAAATAGAGAAAATGTGTTTTTTGTTGGTGACAGCATCACAGACATTCTATGTGCACAAAATGCAAATTGCTTACCTATTGTATACGGACAATCAATAAGAGGTTATGAAGATTTGTTATATTTTCAACATTTTAATAAACTTACAGAATTCATAGTAAAGTATTTGAAAGATAGGTGGTAATGACAGAGATCGCTAGTGTACACAGGCGCTTTTGCGCATATTTAATAGATGTAGCAATTTTATTAATTCCAACCTTACTAATTGTGTTGTCATTAGGGGATTTTCCATTAATTTTACACCTGTCATACATGTGTATAAATTGTGGCTACTTTACATATTTTATATCTTCAACAGCTCAAGCAACTCCTGGTCAACAGTTAATGAATATATATACTATCACTTTAGATAGTTCTAAAATAGGTTTGAGCTTAGCATTTGATCGCACTATCTCTCAGTTTTTTCTTCCTATGCTAAATAATTCAATTATCACCTTTATCAAACTTTTTCAAACATCAGTAAATGCTTTAAGTACACTAGAAGTGATTATAGTGATGCTTACCTTCAGTTGGTATTTAGTTGCTTGCTTCTCTCAGAGGAAACAGGCATTTCATGATGTGCTATTTGATACGATTGTTGTGAGAAAAATAAATTGATGTGACCTTGATTGTTATGTAGATTACATTGGTATATTAGCTAAAGAAAGGTTATGAATAAAGAAATAGTAGAACATTTAAATAAATTACTTACAAATGAGCTGACTTCTGTACGCCAGTATCTTTTGCATTTTGCGATTCTTAAAGATAGCGGAATTAATAAACTTGCAGAAAAGATGAAAAACGAGCTTAATGAAGAACTTGAGCATGCAAATAGGCTAGCAGAAAGAATTTTACTGCTTAAGGGCATGCCAAATTTTCAAGATACAAATAAAATCTCAAAGTATGAAGGAAAGTTCACAAAAGATACAATGCAGAAAATCTTAGAAGATAATTCTAACTTAGAAGAAGAAGGTATTAAGGGCATCAAAGAGGCAATTTCCGTTGCTGAAAAAGAAAAGGATTTCGTGAGTGTAATGTTATTAGAAGGACTACTGAAAAATGAGGAAGAGCACTTACATTGGATCAAAGAACAGATTGACCTTATTGAGCTTATGGGTATTGAAAATTACTTGAGAACACAAATATAGAGTGTTAAGAAAAACAACATTTATTTTCATTATACCTTTTTTACTTCTTTTTTCACTCGGGTTATGGCAGTTATTTAGATTGAGCTGGAAGAATAATATTATCAAAAATATGGATCTTCCAGTTATTCATCTACTGCCTAGTGATAATCTTTCAAAGTTTAACTACAGAAACGTTAAAATCGACGGAATTTTAAGTGATATAGAACTATATGTTTTCGCAGGTCAACGTGGCTATCATGTGCTGTCTCCTATGTTGCTTATCAATGGACATTACATGTTAATAAATAAAGGAATAGTCAGAGAAAAAAAAGAAGAAAAAGCAAAAATTGAAAAAGTAGCTGCTGATGGCGTTTTGTATTGTGATGGTAGCAAAAATTGGTTTATCAAAAATGATATTGCTTCAAATACATGGTTTACCCTAAGTACAAAAGAGATCTCCAATGAACTAGGTATTAAGCTAGAGAAATGTATATTGTGGCAAGATAATTTTGGTGGCAAATTGACTATACAGCCAATAAAGCATCTTGAATACGCAATTACTTGGTTTGCACTTTCCTTGATTTGGCTCATTATATGCGTATTTTACTATAGGCAAAATATATATAAGTCGTAGAGATACAGTTTGGAAAAAGAAAAGCTACAAATAGAAAAAATGCAACAAAGTGGAAGAAAATACTTATTACAAGGGTTAGTGATATGTCAGTGTTGCAAATCCGTTTATTATGGAATGAGTAATGCTAAGGGAGGAAGAAGTTACTATCGTTGTCCTGGAAAACGTTTTGGTGAATGTAACAGCAAATCAATACGCGCGGATATACTAGAAGAGGTAGTATGGGAAGAAGTGAAGATGTTAAGAGGGCATATAACGAAGGAAAAGTGTGATTTATCAGAGGTAGATTGGGAGACTAAATTTAATATAATTAGAAAGTTAGTTCAGCGTATTGAAATTGATGATGATAATGTACATATGGTGTTTCGATTAAAAGAACTCGCTCTCGAAAGACAAAAAGAAGATATTCAACCTTGTACCAGAATTATAAAGAATGTAGTGCTATCAAATGCAATAGGAATGCATAAAATTAGCAACGCCCTGGCTGCAATATCAGTTGCAGTGAAACTTGGAATTAGTGATGAAGAGATTAAAAAAGGTCTTTTGGAATTTAAAGGAGTAGCAAGGAGATTTTCATTAATTGCCGATATTAAAGGTGTTAAGTTAATTGAGGATTATGCTCACCACCCAAATGAAATACAGGCAACCCTGTCAGCAGCACGTTTGACCACTAAAGGAAAGGTAACAGGAATTATCGAGCCGCTTCGTTTTGCTCGTGTTCGTAATTTTTTTGATGAGTTCGTACGAATTTTCATGATGTTTGATTATGTAATTCTCACTCCTGTCCATCCTCCAGAAGATAAGCCTATTCCTGGCTGTGGAATTGATGATATACAAAAAGCCTTGATCAGTAATGGGTTTAATGATGTGAAGATTATGAATGATGCTTTACTCATTTCACATTTTATTAGTAATTCGACAAGTTCAGGAGATGTAGTATTATTTATTGGTGCTGGTAGTAATATAGCTAAACTAGCGAAAGAAACTGCAAAGCTGCTGCTAGTAAAATAAACTTAAGCATTGGTGATTTATATGATAAAATTGTGTAGTAAAACTGGATCCCAGTGTCTAGGCAAACAACTGTACAGACATTGCGATATGGGGATAGCTTCCATTAAGAATGGTGTCATCCCAGTGCCCAGACACTGGGATCCAGAAGACTTAACTTTAAATAAGTGGCTGTATAATAAAAACTGGATTCCAGTGTCAAGCACTGACCATCCGCTACTCAAATTACCTGTATATTGCAATGTTCGTACACTGAAATGTTACAGCGCTGGGGTGACATTTCCCGAACGTGAACACAATTGTGAATCTAGTGGAGGTTTAGCATGATGAAAAAGACGATCAGCAGTGTATTTGCAAGAGAAATTTTAGATAGCAGGGGTTACCCAACAATTGAGGTAGAAATAGAACTATGTGATGGAGCAACAGGTAGAGCCGCTGTCCCTTCTGGGGCTTCGACCGGTAAACTAGAAGCATTGGAGCTGAGAGATCAAGATGAAAAAAGGTATTGTGGTAAAGGAGTGCTGAAAGCTGTTCAATCTGTGAGTGGAGTGATAGCAAATAAAATCATTGGCATGGATGCAGCAAACCAGAGTGCAATTGATAAAGTTTTAATTGAACTAGATGGAACAAAAAATAAATCTAAACTTGGAGCAAATGCAACTTTGGGTGTGTCTCTTGCTGTTGCAAAAGCAGCAGCAAACAGTTTCAAAACACCGTTATATAAATATTTGGGCGTAGGGGAGAAGCAGATGCCAGTTCCGCTAATTAACGTCATTAATGGTGGAGTACATGCGGATAATAAACTCGATTTTCAAGAATTTATGATTCTTCCGGTTGGTGCTGAAACTTTCAGTGAAGCAATAAGAATATCTGCAGAGGTATTTCATAACTTGCGCAGCATTCTTAAGAAAAAAGGTTATAGTACAAACGTAGGAGATGAAGGTGGTTTTGCACCAAACATTGGAAGCACTGAAGAAGCTCTTAATTTGATAATTCAGGCTGTTGAATCTGCCGGTTATTCGATGAAAAATCACTTTGCACTGGGTCTTGATGTTGCTGCATCTACTTTTTATGAAGATGGAGTTTATAAATTTGAAAACAGAGAACTCACTTCAGAGGAATTGGTTCAGTATTATTTTGACCTTGTAGGCAAATATCCAATAATTTCTATAGAAGATGCAATGAATGAAGACGACTATGAAGGTTGGAAATTACTTACTGTAAAACTTGGGAATAAAGTTCAATTGGTTGGAGATGATTTATTTGTTACAAATTGTAAACTAATAAGTAAAGGAATAGAGGAGAAAATGGCAAATGCTGTACTAATCAAGCCAAATCAGATAGGAACACTTACGGAAACTTTTGCTGCTATTGAAATGGCAAAATTAAATGGCTACAGGGCTATTATTTCGCATCGCTCAGGTGAAACAGAAGATACAACGATATCCCACATAGCGGTTGCATCGAATTGTGGACAAATCAAGACTGGCTCGCTGTCGCGTTCTGATAGGCTTGCAAAGTATAATGAATTAATGAGAATAGAAAGTTCATTAGGAGAAAATGCTAAATATTATTGTGGGTTAGCATGGACTTCATAGACGAAGTTAAATTATATTTAAAAGCAGGTGATGGTGGCGATGGCTGCGCAAGTTTTCGTCGAGAAAAATTCGTTGAATTTGGTGGCCCAAACGGTGGTAATGGGGGCAAGGGAGGAGACATAATTTTCATCAGTGATGCAAATCTCAACACTTTGCTTAATTTTCGTTGTCGAAGACATATTAAAGCAAGTAGTGGAAAAAGTGGTACGAGTAGAGATAGATCTGGCACGGCAGGAAAAGATATTATACTTAAAGTTCCAGTTGGTACACAAATAATCGATGAAGAAAGTGAGGAAGTGATAGTAGATCTTGATAAACCCGACATGGAATTTCAAGTAGTACAAGGTGGAAAAGGTGGACTTGGAAATACTAACTTTAAATCTTCCACCAATAGGGCACCAAGGCATTTTACTCATGGTCAGCCTGGTGAGGAAAGAAACATAGTATTGAAGCTAAAAGTTTTATCTGATGTTGGCATTATTGGTATGCCAAATGTAGGTAAATCTAAATTTTTAACCCGCTGCTCGAATTCTGATACGAAAGTAGGCGATTATGAATTTACTACTATAAGACCACATTTAGGTGTAGCAAAAGTGGATTATAGCGAAATTGTAATAGCAGATATTCCTGGAATAATCGCTGATGCTCATCTTGGAGTTGGGCTCGGACACAAATTTTTAAAGCACATAGAAAGGTGCAAAATTTTACTGCATTTAATTGATGTAACTCACGATGAAATTATTTCAGCTTATAATTGTACGCATAATGAACTGAAGCTTTACAATAGCGATCTTGTTGAAAAAGAGGAAATTGTAGTGTTAAATAAATGTGACTTATTGGAAGAAACAGAAATTCTTGAGAAGAAGAATCATTTAGCCAATTATCTTGATAGAGAAGTACTGTGCTTATCAATCGACGATGATTTACAGCCCATCTTAAGATTATTAAATGAAAAAGTGAAAATTAAGGAAATTAATGTATATGATCCTTTTAAGATGTGAATTTTTTATTTGACAATCAAAGTCTGGATTCCAGTGGGTAATTTTCCACAGTTGTCTGCATTTTTTGTTCCACAACTTATCTTTTTTTCGGCTTGTGCCATTTCTCACACTGTCTCTTGCCTTCTTGAACTCAGAAATTCAATAGCTACAAAAGCATTTGAGTAGTTTTTTGTTAAGAATTAGGCATAGAATCCCCCATATTTATTAATAAAGAACAGAAAAAATGTAACGTACATACGACAGAGATTAAGCATATGTGTGCACCCATGTGCGCTGAAGAAGATACGCTACATTCTTTACTTAGTTTGATTATTTGATAGAAAAGTCTGCAGACGAAGATAGATTTTGAGCTCTAAAAATACCTCTACTGTGAGTATACTAAGATTAGATAAATAGGCGAAGTAATTTTTATATTAGTTTTTTAGTTGCCAATCAATTTGGAGTTCAATAACTTGACATTTATTCAATACTACTGTATAATAAGCATGTGTATTTTTTATACACTATGGCAATAAAATTACCTTGTAATAGGTGTATTGGACCCGAGGGCAGTACTCGGCGCCTCCACCATATTTTTTGATTGATACGGGGGCGAGTAAGGATCGACATGCATAGTAAAGATGGTAGCTTTGCTCGGTTAGATACCACCGCTAAGAGTTCACAATTTAGATGCAAACGATAACTTTGCTGCTGAAGACAATGTTGCATTAGCTGCTTAATTTAGGCACTATAACTTCATTGCTATAAGCACGGTTTAGGGAACGCCGGGTAACAGAAGTTCCCCCAAACATGTAAGGGTTATATGGATAAAACAGATTATCAGAAGTCGCTTAGTTATGCTAAATTTCAAGTTATCAAAAAGGCTTTGAATACTATATTAGATAATGTTTTTACTCCTCACTTAGAAATAGTATTTTTTACGCGCTTTAATGGTGTTGTCATGCCAGACTACTTGAAAGAATCATACCCTACTCAAATGCTTATTATATTACAGCATCAATTTTTTGGTCTAAAAGTTCTTGAAGATAAGTTTAGCGTCAGTTTGAGCTTTCGTGGAAAACAAGAACAAGTCACTGTACCGTTTTTTGCTATTAGTGAGTTTCATGATAAAATTTCAGGAGATACTTTAGTATTTAGCGTTGATTCTGATAAAGAATATGAAAGTGAGAAATGTGCTGAAAAGTCATCAAATGGTAGTATTATATCTATAGATCAACTTTACGATAAGTAGTTACTTCATTTTATAAATAAAAAATATTGTATCTGTTCAGGATATCGACAAGACCATAGAGTAAAAGTGAGTTTATAACAAATGGTATCATTTGAGTAGCTGACATTAGCTTTCACATCAAAAACGTTATAAAGCGCTTTCATGTTTACCAACTTAGTGCCAATCTGGATCCCAGTGGGCTTTGTTGCACAGCTCTTCGGATAGTGGGTAATGTATAATAAATTCATGAAGCTATATCAAACTTAGCCATGCCTATTTCAGTAAATTTGTTAAGCAAATAACACTTGAGTAGCAGTTCCTTCTCACGATTAATCTCAGATTTATTCCTAAAACTAAATCCAAATATTTGCTTCAGTCGCGAGAAAAAACTTTCTATATAAGATCTCTTCCAATAATTTATCTCTTTTTTCCACCTCTTCATACCATCTTCATCATATGACTTTATGAGCTTGATTGTAGAATTTCTCTCATTCATATAATCCAACTTTGGATGCTCTACTGCATTATTTTGCGGAGGAATCCTTGTCTTTATGTCAAGCTCATCGCACAGTTTGTATAACTTCTTTCGATCTATCTGCATATATCGTGCTTATGTTATACTTGGTATCCACTCTTTCAATAAGATCACAGGCTCCATAGTGGTCGGAATAAACTCCACTACTGTATTTTGCAGCTATAACTTTTTTACTACCTATCTCTAGCATTACATGTAGCTTTCTTGTTTGCTCATAGCGGCGATACTTTCTATCTGTACCATTTGCCTTACTATGGCCTGGAATATTATTGTAGATGCTGATACCTGTACTATCTATAGCAATTTCAATATCTTCCATATCGTTCTTATCAACTCTGCAGTCGTTGATTTTGATATTAAGCTTTTTAAACCTTCTTGAAGCCTGCGAATAGCTGATAATTTGCAAAATTTTCCCTATTTGCTCAAGATATTTCTCTATAAATCCCACTGTTTGCCTAAGACCAATCCTGAATAGATAGGTTATTATGTGAATTAGAATCACTACTTTGTCGCTGTAGACATTGTTGCCACCTGCTACTTTTGGACTATTTTCGTACCAATTTTCAATGGCATCGTTGATATAATGAAAAACATTTCCCCTTTCTTGAAGAAATTTGTTATATTCATTGCAGTTACTGACTTTCATTCTTATTGGCATATTTTTCCTTTGTCGGCTAAATATCTATTTTATAACAAATTCCATCAGTAACTGCCTGTTCTTTCCTTGAGTGGTGCAACAAAGCCCACTGGAATCCAGTTTTTCGTTTCATCAAATTTAGCATAACTCAAGTTTGCTTATAAATTTTTCTGGATGCCAGTGTCTGGGCACTGGCATGACATTATGGAATTTGAGCTCCAGTGTCAACTACTCTAATGATACCTGATTATGATGAAAGAAATCTAATGATTTATATAAACCCCATAGCATGTCGAACGAAGCTTTTTTTAAGAAAATCTGAATTTTCAACTACCATTAAACCAAGATTTCTCAGAACTTGAGCGCAAAGTATTCTGTTGGAAAATATTCTATTTAGTCCATCAGTTGCAAGTGCCATAGTAAAATTATCAAAGTATCTGTCATATGAAATTTTCTTCAATAGATAATTACTGCCAACATCAATGCCAGAGGATTTTGCAGCAGTTATTTGTCTAATAACACTCTCTACATCTCTCATTCCAAGGTTAAGTCCTTGACCTGCAACCGGGTGGATTGAATGTGCTGCATCGCCAATCAGCAAAATTCTGCTTTTATGCAGCTTTCTTGCAAAAGAAAAACTCAAAGGATAGAATCTTCTTTCACCCTCTAATTCAATTTCTCCCAAATAAGAACCAAATCTTTTTTTGAGTTCTATGACAAATTCCTCTTCGGATAAGCTCATCAGCATTTTTGAAATTTCGCATTTTTCTGTCCAAACTATTGAAGAAGTATAGCCACCTTTCATTGGCAAAATTGCAAATGGACCACCAGGAAAAAACCGCTCTACAGCTAAGTTTTGGTGATGTAATTCATGTTTTACATTAAATACCATGCTATTTTGTTTATAATCAAATTTTATCATTGGTATAGAAAACAACTCTGGCAACCTAGAGTTTTTACCTTCAGCACAGATAAATAGTGATGATATCAATTTTTGATCATTATCAAGAGTAACTTCCATGTATCCTTCGTCACAAGAGATTGTTTTATAGGAACGTGGAGAATATATATTGAGTTTATGCAAAAAATTTTTATTGATTGCATTCCATATAATAGCGCTCTTGATTACATAGCCCATTGGCTCTTCACCAACCATTTTATGGTCATAATGCACAGTAAATGGACTATCTCCATCTAATATGCATATATCAAGTATTGGTTCAGTTTCGCCTTCTAAGAGCCGCCAAATCCCTAATTTTTCTAGTATTTTTTTTGATCCTTGAGAAATGGCAAATGCTCGATTATCATCAACTGCACGTGGTAAACTATTTTTCTCAATTACGGCTACAGATACAGAGTCATTACTCAGGCCAATAGCAGTAATAAGACCAATTAGCCCACTACCTGAAATGATTACATCGTAATTCATTTTATTAACCTAAAATTATATTATACCCATTTTGAAAATAGTTTAAACGAACTTTGTAGACACTGAACTTCTCATTACTATCTTAGTTATAACCAAAATAGTAATAAAATATTAATTATTTTACACTAAATTAGGTCTAATTTTATTAAAGGAGCTAGATTATGACTACAGATTGCAAAAAAGAATTACTAAATTGCATTAGCAAGTACAGAGAAGAACTTGCAGAAAATAAAGCAGCAATTAGACAAACTTTAACTAGCGATAAAATTAATATAAGCGATTACTTTTATAAGGGTGATAAAATCTGTAACAAAGAGCTGTTTAACATAGGAAGTGAGTGTCAAGATAAAAAATATGGTAGTCGACAAGAATATACGTATGATGAGTGGAAGGAAAAAATTGAAAAACCTCATGCTAAAGATTTGCTAAAGATGTTACAAAATGAAATCAAAGGTAAAATATTAAAAAGTTTTGAAGATTATGAAAAATATCATAAAAATTCTACTGAAGCTATAAAAAGAGAATTAGACATAGATTCAAAATTAAAGGCAATACTCAAAGAAAAGCAACAACCAGAAACTGATGAAACTCGAGCATATTATGACGTTATACGAGGTTTATATGAAAATAGAGACATGCGCTCTCAACTAAAGTGCAATGATCTTGATTGTTTTAATAGAACAATAGAAGATAATCTATCTCAAAAACAATCCGAGCTAGCTGCTATAAAGGATGACTTTTTGGATAATACGCAAAATATTTTTCAACATATTCAAGTTGAAGATAGTATTTTTTAGAGAAATAAGATTATGCTATTTTTTTTAATGAAATTTCTTAAGTGGTAGATTATTTTTTACAGCTACATCTGAGGTAGCTGTCACTACCTGAAATGTAACAAATAAAATACCAATCTTAAATATTGCTATATTTCACGATAGTTTCTCAATTTAACGCACATGCTTTTGGAACATTCTCATTTGTCAAATAGTTTCTGTCATGCTACACAATCTGTAATGCAGGTTTTAACTTACTTTTACGCAATATTGATCATTCTTGAAAAGCAATCTAACATTTTCTATTCCTTGATTACGAAGCTTTGATGCAGCTGATTTAGCTACCTGAGCGTTTACAAAAAATGCTACATATCCCTTACTTTCTGCATTGTTTTGTTTTGGGTGACGTTTCTGCATTTCTTTTTCATATTGCCTTTTGTAATGAGGAGTATTTTGTATCAATTGTTCTGACCTCTTTCTTAAGTACTCGACTTTTACCTTCGCAAGCCCAGACTTATGAAGTCCTAAAACTTGTGCTGCTTTTTCTGACAAGTCTATTATTCTACCTTCAACAAATGGCCCTCTATCATTAACTCTTATAACAAGCTTTCTTCCATTTTCTAAATTAGTAACACGAACAAAGCAGGGTAGGGGCAAGGTCTTATGTGCTGCAGAAATCAAGTGACGATTAAACACTTCACCGTTAGCTGTAATTGTGCCATGATCTTCTATTCCATACCACGATGCTATTCCTACTTCCTCATAACAGCTACAGTATTTTGGGTGGTAGGTGATACCATTTATTGTATAGCTATTGCCAATTTTATAATGACCTGCGGTGTGATTACACCTATTGCTAAAACTACAACTACTCATCAAAACGAATATTAGACATAGAAAGGCTAGTTTTTTTATCATTGTACTTAGTGAAATGGTTCGATACCATGAGGATTTTAAATTATACTATAATAAATTTAGTAATAAGTAAACGTCTACTGCCAAATATGCACAGCACTAAAAAAGAAGTAATACATATAATCGGTATAGGTGGAATTGGAATGAGCGCAATTGCTGAAATTCTTCATAATTCCAGTTATAAAGTTCAAGGCAGTGATACGCGATCAAACGACAATATAGATAGGTTACAAAAATTAGGTATAGAGGTCTATATTGGTCACGATGCAAGTAGTATTAGACAAGCTCAAATAGTTGTACATTCTTCCGCAATAAAACCTGATAATGTGGAGCTAGTTGCAGCAAGAAATAACAATAAAACCGTTTTGCATAGGTCAGACATGCTGGTTAAAATTATGAAAGGTAAATATGTGATAGCAGTTTCAGGTTCAAGTGGCAAGACGACGACGACAGCTATGATTGCTTCCATTTTTGATCATTCTGGTGCTGACGCCACTGTAATTGTTGGAGGAATATTAAATTCCTATCAGAGTAATGCAAAACTTGGCAAAAGTGACATTTTCTTAATTGAGGCTGATGAGTCTGATGGAACTATGTTAAAAATTCCTGCAGATATTGCTGTTGTAACAAGTATTAATGACGACCATATAGACCATTACGGTACATTTAACGACATCAAAAATGCGTTTTCTAGATTTGTAAACAACGCGAATTTTGCTATTTTGCCTGATTCTGCAGACATCAATCATGATGCGAGTAATTCTATAAAGTTTTGGTTTGGAAATGGTAAAATTAGAGCTAGCAACATCAAACAACACAATAATAGCATAGAATTTGACGTGCTGATTAGTATAAACGAAAGTAATCGTATTCCATTGTCCACTACTCGAGTAGTTGAGAGTGGTGGAATAAAAGCAGCTCTTGATTCGTCACTTCAATGCTTGAAACTGGATTCTCGTTTCAATGTTAAACAAGATACTATAGAATTTAAGAGGACAATCCCTAGAAAATCTCTACATTCAAAAAAAGTAAATCGTACTAATGCTATTTGAACAAGCTAGCGTAAAAGTAAGCTAAATTTTTTAAGGTACAAAAATAGCAAGAAACAGTTGTTTGAAAAAAATTGGAATTTGATTGGATTGCTGAAAATTGGCTCTCAAACTTTAGACGCATGAGCAAGATAATACTCTTTAACTAATATAGATTAGGTGATTTGGAATAGACAGTAAATTAGAACTACTGCAAAAAAAACAAGAATAGCTACACTGGTTGCTTGACCATCGTAAACGTAGCTTGTTAAGCCGATAAAAATAGCCATGATAGAAGCTCTAATAAATGAAATTGCAGAAGAAGTTGTGCCTTTCATTTCAGGGAAAATATTTAATGATGCATTGAAAATGACTGCTTGACAAATTCCACAGCCAATACAAAAAATAACCATAGACAGCGTTACTAAGTAGTAAGCACTGGGCATGATTATACTGAATATTAAAAGTGATAGGGATCCAATAGCAATTACGCCCTTACTATTACCCACAAATATAAATGGACATAAAAATAAAGTATTACAACATTAAAGTTTGCAAACATTGAGGGTAAAAAATGGCAAACAGGAATAATGAATGGGCTGAAAATGAATTTGGAGATGCTGTACTTGGAGATAAAAGGTTAACTGACCGATTAGTAAATATTGCTGATAGTTTTACAAGTTTACCTGAAAGCTCAATCAATCAGGCGTGTGGAAGTTGGTCAGAAGCAAAAGCAGCATATCGTTTTTTTCAAAATGAGAACGTGAAAGAAGGCGATATTCTAGCTTCACACGTTGCTAAAACAGTTGAAAGAACAAAAGCCCATAAAAAAATTTTTGTGATCCAAGATACAAGTTATATTTCATACACAGACCATGAAAAAACAAGTGGATTGGGAGTTATTACAAGAAAACATAGTCAAGGTATTATAATGCATACAGCTCTAGCTGTTAGTATAGAAGGTTTGGTACTAGGGATACTAGATCAAAAAATTTATTCAAGACCTGAAGAATCTGAAAACATAAAAAAAAAGAACAATGACAGTATCCGCATTGAAGATAAAGAGAGTATAAAATGGTTAGAAACTTTAAGCAACACAAACAACATTATTGATTCAACTCAAACTGAGACTATAACTATATGCGATAGAGAAGCAGATATATATGAGTTTTTTGAGCTTGCATATAATCTTAATTCGGCAGTGTTAGTTAGAGCTTCCAAAGATAGGGCAGTAAATAGAAAATCTCGATATCCTGAAAAAGGTGAGCAGAAGTTATGGGAATTTATTAAATCCTCTCATTGTGCAGGTACGGTAAAAGTTGAAGTTCCTGCAAAAGATAATAAGCCAAAAAGAACAGCACATTTGGAAGTTAGATTCGGAAAGTTTATTATGCATCCATCTAAGAATAGTATTAGGCATAAGACAGAAGAATTACTTAAATTACCACACTATGCAGTTTACGTTGTTGAAAAAGACTTTCCTTCTGAAACAAATCCGCTAGAGTGGATGCTTTTAACAAATCTTCCAGTCAATACCTTTGATGAAGCTGTTGAAAAAGTTAGGTGGTATTGTCTTAGATGGAAAATAGAAATATTACATAAAATTTTAAAATCTGGTCTCAAAGTTGAAGAATGTAGGCTTGGAACAGCAGAAAGGTTGATGCGATATTTAACAGTAATGAGTATTATTGCTTGGAGAATTTTCTTTATTACAACAATTGCAAGAACTGATCCAACATTACCGTGTACTACCTTATTAGCCGAAGAAGAATGGAAAGTTCTATATGTAAAAATACATAGAAAACCATGTTCAAATGCAACTCCTACTATAAAAGAAGCTGTTTCATGGATTGCTCAACTTGGAGGACATTTGGCTAGAAAAAATGATCTAGAACCAGGCCCCATTACTATTTGGAAAGGATGGAGACGTCTCTTTGATCTAGCAGAAGGATGGCGACTTGCTCACGAACTTTATATTTGTGGGTAATAGTAAGAATTACGCCTGTACCGGAAATTACACACCAAATTGCTCCAAGTTTCTTTAAGATCTTACTGGAAAACAGGCTAATTAGTGAGAAAGACCCAACCATTGCACCTTGATGTAGCGCATAAATAGTGCTGGATAAACCAAAAGTTTCCATATACAAAAAAGGGCCACAAGTAATGAATGACATATAAGCCGCAGAAAAAAGGCTCTGTGCCAAAGACAACACCATAAATTTTGAACTTGATAATAATTTTTTATAGTCTTTCATCATTTTTTTTAGACTAAAAATATCACGGTCCTTTTTTGTTTCTGGTAACAGAAAAAGCAGCAAAACCCAAGAGATGAAACAAAGTATTGCAACACTTGCATAGTTACCACGCCACCCAACAATTTTGTTGATGAAACTGCCTAATACTGGTGCAATTGCTATGAGAACTGTGATAATAGAATTCATGATTCCAATAAATTTTACTGCTTCGTTGCCTTTATAGCTGTCTGCAATAATTGCAAACACAACTACAGATGTGCTAACACCAATGCCTTGAATAAAGCGAGAGATTAAAAGCCAAGAAACTGACAGCGCAAAAACACAGCCAACAGCACCGATGAGTAGCAAAGTGTTGCCTATGATCATCATCCTTCTTCTGCCATAGCATTCAGACAATGGACCAAAAAATAACCCTCCTATGCAAACGCCTAAAAAATTATAAGCAATAGTTAATTGAATTGTGCCTTCCGGTACGTTAAAATAGAGTACTATATCAGGAAAACTAGGTACAGAAATATCAATTTCAATGAACTTAGCAATTAGAGATAGAATTAATAAAAACGGTAGTAACACTTAAAATCTTTAATTAATGAATAAAAATATCACATTTAAAGCGTTGAAAGAAGAACATTTTTCACTATTATTAAAATGGGTAGAAATGCCCCATATAAAGAAGTGGTGGGATACGGATATAAATTGGACACCAGAGTTAATTGAGAAAAAATATAGCAACTACGTTAAAGGATTCAAACGTTTGAAATTTAAGACACAAATTATTGAAAAACCAATGCACGCATTCATTATTAATTGTGATGGAGTTGATATTGGTTATATTCAATATTACAACAAACATGATTTCCCACCTAAACAGATCTATAACACTTTAGAACTTCCAGAAAGTTGTGCTGCTATAGACTGGTATATCGGAGAGCTGAATTATGTAGGTAAAGGAGTTGGTTCACAAGCTTTGAATATATTTTTAAACAAATTTGTCTTTAAAGTTTATGAGAATGCCTTTGTCGACCCAGGTATAGCAAATGTTTGTGCAATCCGTGTTTACGAAAAAGTTGGCTTTAAAAAAATTATGGAAAGTAATAGTGCGATTTTAATGATTAAGGCAAGAATTCCTGAGAACCATTCAAGATGAGTGTTTTTTCAACAATCTACCTAAATTACTAAAAGTGGCTTATAAAAATATACAAGGAGCTTTATACAAACTTAACATAATTTAGTCATAAAAATATCATTATTAAGTCCTATATAAGAACAAATTTTGGCACTCAGTGAATCTTTTTTAACTAACTATGAACTTGATTAATTGGAAAATAAATTTTACTTGCTTTTACAATACCTTAAAATCTAATATCACTTTATCAGCAAAGATATCACAATAGGCTAGTATGTTCTTCACTCTTTTCCTCAAAATATTACCTATTTACATTACAATACTTATTGGTTACTTAGCAGGAAGATATCTTAAAATTGATAGAAATACTATATCTCAAATACTCTTTTATATAGCTAATCCAATAGTGATTTTATACGGAGTATCTCATACAGAAGTTAATTTAAAAGTAATTTCTCTGCCGATTTTGATATGGTTTATAGGTAGTACTATGTCCTTATCAGTGTATTATCTTTCTTCTTTTTTATTTAAGGACAACACGAGAAACATATTAGCGTTTAGCTCGGGCAGCACAAGCATGGGTTATTTTGGTCTACCGATTGCCATGGCTTTATTTGATGAAGATTCAGTGTCTGTGTATGTTGTCTGTTACATAGGAATGGCACTATTTGAAAATAGCTTGGGATTTTATATAGCTGCAAATGGTATCTATACTGCAAAAGAATGCATATTAAAGTTACTCAAACTTCCTTCATTATATGCGATGATTCTAGGCTTCTTTTTAAGTATATATGATATACAAATACCCACTTTTTTGACGGATGTTATGATAAATATCAGAAGTACATTTATCACATTAGGAATGGTGCTGCTTGGAATAAGTATTGCACAAATTACAAATTTTAAAGTAGATTGGAAGCTTGCTTTGACCACTATTGTAGCAAAGTACATATTCTGGCCGTTATTTGTTTTGGGAATTGTCTTACTAGACAAGCATGTTACAGGTATATATGATGAAAGCATCTATAAAGCACTGATGTTACTGGCTATTATTCCAATTTCTGGATCCAGTATAATACTTGCTAATATTTTAAATTACCAACCAGATAAAGCTACTTTATTGCTCCTAATTAGTACTGCAGTGGGACTATTTTATGTTCCACTTATAATATCATTATTTTTTACTAAACTTGTCCCTTTTTAATCAAAAATTTAAGCGCTAGGCCTATTCACAAAACTTGAATTTAGACTAGACTTCTTGGATAATCATAAAAGAAACTAATCCTTTTTTTCCTCTCCTTTCTTATTTTTTTACACAGAATAGGAAGTTATCAATTGATGGAATTTTCGCAATAATGTCAATAGCAGTAAGATTTCCTACACCTTTTAGCAGGTCTATAGTTGAATTTGGATGTTCTATGAGCAGCAACAAATAAATGTAACTTGCCTTTTTCTATATGATGCTATTAACCGAATAGGTATTCGTTTGACATTTCCATATCTTTGTTATCATTAGTAATACTAAAGGGAAAACTAAACTTAATAAGATTTGGAAGCATATTGTTGTTCTATGATTCACGTAATGCTGCTATGCCTTCGTTGCAGACGTTGTCATAAAGTAAATTAAATTCTTTAATATTTGAAAAACTACTACCCCTTAGCGCACTCATTAATATTATTCCACTTTCAACATCAATATCATTAGAAATTAAATCAAGTTTAATAAGATTTGGAAAGTTACCATTCTTTAACAATTTAGTGATTGCTATTGAGCCTTCTGCGCCAATAATGCTAGAAGTTAATTTACACTCAGTAATATTTGGAAGATTAATATTCTCTAATGCTTCATTTAAAACTTCTCCGCACTGAGCATCAATATAACAATTAGATAAAGTCAAGCTTGTAATATTTTGCTTTTTCTGTAAAAAGTTTACTAGCTTTTCCATATATACATATAGATTATTTAACTCTAAGGTGTTACTATTAACATATTGATTAAAGTCAACTTCCATGGTTTCTGTAAGTTATAGAGCTGCTAATTATAGCATAAATTTAAATAATTGTCAACCTTATGAACAACTAACTTTACTTCTTTTTAACCTGATACCTATGCTTTGTTTCAAATTTCCATCAAAAAGTAACATTACCCCCTCCAGTCAACCTTTCTGCTTCATTTCGTGAAATCAATGCCTCAATAAATTCATCTAGTTCACCTTCTTTTATAATCTGTTCTAGTCGATGTGAAGTGAGATTAATTCTATGATCTGTTATTCTTGATTGTGGAAAGTTATAAGTTCTTATACGTTCAGAGCGATCTCCAGAACCAATTTGGCTTTTCCTCATTGTTGACCTTTCCATTTCTTTTTTTTGTCTTTCAATTTCGTATAGCCTTGCTCTCAACACTTTGAGCGCTTTAGCCTTATTTTTGTGCTGCGATTTTTCATCTTGCTGTATTACAACTATCCCTGTTGGCAAGTGGGTGACCCTTACTGCGCTGTCAGTTGTATTCACTGATTGCCCTCCAGGACCACTGGATCTATAAACATCTATGCGTAAATCTTTTTCTTCTATTTCAAAGTCAACCTCTTCTACTTCAGGTAATATTGCAACAGTAGCTGCGGAAGTGTGCAATCTTCCTGAGGATTCAGTTTCTGGCACTCTTTGTACTCTGTGCACCCCTGACTCAAATTTCAGTCTTGCAAAAACTTCTGTTCCATTAATGAGTGCAGAAGCTTCCTTATAGCCACCTATACCTGTATTAGAAATACTTATTGGCTCAAACTTCCAATTTCTTCTTTCTGCATATTTTTGATACATACGAAATAACATCGCTGCAAATAATGCTGCTTCTTCTCCGCCTGTGCCTGCTCTAATTTCTAATATTGCATTTCTTGAGTCATCTTCATCTTTGGGTAATAATGCCAACTTTAGTTTTGCTTTTACTTTCGGTAATACTATCTTTTGCTTCTCAAGAAGTTCTTCTTTTGCTAACTCTTTTATATCACCATCGCTGTTCTCATCTTTCATGATTTCTTCTAAATCTGAAATTTCCTCTTTTAATATATTATATTCATCGATTATCTCGATAATTGGTCTGAGTTCAGAGTATTCCTTTGAAAAACTAACGAATTCTTTTTGACTCAAATTGGTAGGGTTTTCCAGATTTCTCTCTACATCAGAAAACTTTTTTTTTAAGTCTTGTAAATTATTCTCTATATCCATATAGTACAGGTCTAGTTTTCAGCTGTTTAAGTAAGTAATATATACTGAAATAAAAAATTTCTTATATCAAGCAATAACACTATAATTGTCTCGAATATTTCTACCTAAGTATAATGGCAAAACAGATAACATCAATCTGCAGCTTCATATTTGGAGCTTCAGACAAAAAATCATTACCAGATGAGTCGGCTCCAGAGATTGCATTTGCTGGTAGATCAAACGTAGGAAAATCAAGTTTAATCAACTTGCTGATAAACAGCAAAAAAGCTGCAAGAGTTTCTTCTAAACCTGGATGCACTAGACAAATAAATTTTTACTCTATGTACAATGATAAGTTTAGGATTGTCGACCTACCGGGTTATGGCTATTCTTGTGCAAGCAAGGAAGAAGCAGTACAATACTTAAACCTAATTGAGTAC
Organism: Wolbachia endosymbiont of Oryzaephilus surinamensis; assembly: GCF_025617515.1. Lineage (NCBI taxonomy): Bacteria > Pseudomonadati > Pseudomonadota > Alphaproteobacteria > Rickettsiales > Anaplasmataceae > Wolbachia > Wolbachia endosymbiont of Oryzaephilus surinamensis. Next base: position 730,322 of record NZ_CP092526.1, read on the forward strand.
TATCTAATTCACAGGAGAAATCTAAAAAGAGTGTTTGTGCTTATAGATAGCAAGGTAGGATTAAAAGAAATAGACAAAGACTTTGTTTATTGGTTAATATGTAATAATATTAACTTTAATATTGTGCTAACAAAAATAGATAAAGTGAATCAGGAAAGTCTAGATGCTATTCTAGAAAATACTCAAAAGTGGGTTAATAATGAACATGTATCAATTCATCAAATAAGCATTCGTGTTAAGCATAAAATCACCAAGGTAAGAGATGAGTTTTTCAAATTTACAAGATAAAAAAATGAAAAGTGATGAATCTTTAAATGGTAAGATGCCATTGAAGGAAAAAACAGAAATATTATTTGAAGTTCTGTCTAACATACCTAAATTTGTAGGCGAAACTTTTATCATCAAATGCAGCAGTGTAATAATCTCAGATGAAACGCTGCTTAGTGCTTTTGCGCATAATGTTGTTCTGTTGAAACAGCTTGGTATAAATCCGGTGGTAGTTCATGACGGAGAATATGAAATTAACTTAGTGTTAAAAATGCTAGGTATGAATGATAAGTTTATAAATGGTGTCAGACTTACAGACAAAAGCACTATGAAAATCATTGAAATGGCACTGTGTGGTTCAATTAATAAAAAAATTGTTCAGCATATAAATTCTGCTGGTGGTTCAGCTATTGGACTATGTGGAAAAGATGGCAACCTCATAAAAGCTGAAAAGATAAGCACTACGCTTAGGGAAAATAGATTAAATAATATTGAAAAAATACTAGACATGGGATTTATCGGTAGACCAACTGAAATCAATCCTGATATATTATTCTTTATTGAAGAATCAGATTCTATACCAGTTATTGCACCTATCGGTTATGGAAAAAATGGAGAAACATATCATATTGATACTGATAGCACTGCAAGTGCAATTGCACTTGCAGTTTACGCATCTAAAATGATAATCTTGAGTGATACAGATGAAGAAATAAACAAAGTTGGCAATGGAAGAGTCTTGATTAAAAATTTAAAAGAATCGATTGATTGTGGAAAAATTAAAGGAGAAAAATTTGTTGAAAGGCTTATGTCATATACTAAAATGGTAGAAGAATGTGCAGGGGTTGTTCACATAGTTGATGGTAGAGTACCTAACATTATACTTGATTTATTTACTGAGAATAATTCAGGTATATCAATAATGGATGATTAATAGCTGTACTGCTTATAACCATATGAACATTGAAAATTTGGGAATAGCTTATGTCAAATTCCTATTCTCTTTTCCAGTTTTTTTAGGGTTTTTTTTTCTTGCAAGCATAATAGTTTCGTATACATAATGAAACCAAATGGTATTTTTAGCTTGATAACAGAGGAAAATAAAGAGGGCTTGGGTGTAACACTCAAATAATGATTTACCTTATGGATACCGCTAGAAAAGTTGACTAAGGTATACAATTCTCTCTGCGTCAAGTTACTCAAGATATCGAATCTACAAACGCTTTGGATTGAGTGTGTTTGGTCAATTTGAGTGCTTTAAATGAAAGGCGAAAATTGAGCATACTACGCCTCTGTACACAGTATCTTTAATGCAAATGCCCATGTGATTCCACAGATAATTTCTGTTTTTTGATTCTATCTGTCCATTTACCATTTTCCATATCTTGTTTATTGGTTGCTTTTTTTTCTTGTTCAACAATTGCCTTATCTATCTTCTGATGAATTGCATCAATTGCATTAATTGCATTTTTTTCTTTGTATACTTCGCTTTTTCCTTCAACAATTAAATTGGTAAAAATATTTACAACAAACTGCACTTGATTATGATTAACCTGACCTTTTATCGAAGAAGGTAAAGAGTTTAATTCCATCAATACTTCTGATGCTGTTTTATCTTGAGTGGAAAGCCCTAAATTATCTGCTACTTCACTTATTAATAACTCTCTGTTTTCTTTATTATCTTCCAATTTAGTATAATCACGCAGTAGATCCATAACTGAAGATACTCTGACTTCAATAATATCATCAACATCTTCACCTCCTAGAGCAACTCCTGATCCCAATAACCTCTCTCTGAGATTTTTCTTTAAAAGATTGGTAAATTTTTCATTTGCATCCGATCCTGTAGTAGATATTGTACCATCTAAATAGTTGTTTACTTTGATTTGAGTACCTAAGCTATGCTCTATTTGTATTTTTGCCTCAGGTTTAAATCCTAATTTTGCACAGAATTTCTGAAAATATTCTTTAATAGTGTCAAACAAGGTCTTGCCATTGTCTTTATAGTTTTTCAACTCTTCAGGAATAGTAAGTGATAATTTACCATCTCCATATTTTACAAGGTCTTCACCATATTGAGACTCAAGTGTAAATTCTAATGAGCTGGATAGGTCACATATTTTCTCTTCCGGATTGTCAATCGTGGTTATAGGTATTGCCATATCAGACGTCACTTTTATGCGGTTGTGGTCAGTGCAGTAAATGTTTAGCACTTTTTTAGGACTGTGTGGAGTTAAATTACAACTACTGAGTGCGGCATGAGATTCATTAAATATACCAGCCCCATACCCTGCTTGATTACAATTGGTGACTAGCTCTTCTAAAATAGCATTACTTGGAACTTCTGCCCCAGCGTACCTGAACATTTCCTTGAAAATTTCCTTTGCTAATGCACGGTAATCTTTTTTGGAGAATAGATGATAAGAGCTTCTCCCTGCGTTATAAAATCTCTCAAATTCCTTTCTATATTCATCAATTTTTTTTTCATCAGCAACTGTAGGGCTATTACAATGATTTTCCCAAACTTCAGATAGTCTATCTTGATCAAGCTCCTTAAGTACTGGTTCCATAAAAGCTTTACCTTCTTCAGAGAGGTTATCAAAATTATCACGGTTAAAAATCTCATTTTTATAATCTTTAGCTCCTTCCTTAAATGCAATAATAAAATTTTTATCTATTTCTTTTTCATTAATAATAAAATTCATTCTTTGAAAATCTAAGAACATTGTTTCACCGGAATTCGCTAATTTATTATCTTGATCTGCTCTTAATTTACTAAAATTGAATTCTTTAGCTGTGGCCTTTAATCTAACTACCGGACTCTTCTTTGCCTCTTTCATAATTAACACCTTACTATAAATATGCTGTAAGTTGTACCATATAATGATGAATAATTTTATAATATATAAAAAAGTCGATAGTCTATTTCTTTATTTTAGGGATATAGGAAAGGCGTAGATTTCTCTTTTCATTTGTAGCATGCTGCATTAATATTTACGTATTAATCTAGAAAATAGTGATGAATAATATTGTAATTGTTGGTCTGCAATGGGGTGACGAAGGCAAGGGTAAAATAGTAGATTATCTTTCTGAGAATGCAGATGTAGTTGTGAGATTTCAGGGAGGAAATAATGCAGGGCACACTATAGTAATAGATGATGAGGTTTATAAATTAAATTTACTGCCCTCTGCTGTTTTGAGAGCGGACAAAATATCTATTATAGGAAACGGTGTTGCTCTTGATTCACATGCTCTAGTCTCAGAAATAGAGTCATTGAAAGTTAAAGGAGTAGACGTAAACTATAACAACTTGATGGTATCCGAGAGCTGTCCATTAATACTTAGCGTACATAAGGACAAGGAAAAGCTATTTGAAGATTTAAACGGAAATCACAAAATTGGTACAACAAACAAAGGGATAGGGCCATGTTATGAAGATAAAGTTGGCAGGAGAGCTATACGCCTTTGTGACTTAGAAAACACAGATGAGCTCAATCAAAGAGTGGATGCTCTCCTGAGTTACCATAATGCTATCAGAAAAGGACTTAACTACCAGGTAGTTAAAAAAGAAGAAATATTAAAGGAAATTCAAGAGATTTCAGAAAAAATTCTTTTATATAAAAAACCTGTGTGGAAGATACTAAATGATTTTATGAAAGAAGGTAAGAAAATAATATTTGAAGGCGCTCAAGGCGCATTTTTAGATATCGACCACGGAACTTACCCTTTTGTTACTTCAAGTAATACCGTAGCATCGCAAGCGATAACAGGCTCAGGATTATCCTACAATGCTCAAATTATTGGTGTAGCAAAAGCGTATACAACAAGAGTGGGTAATGGTCCATTTCCTACTGAACAAAATAACGAGATTGGAGACAGCTTATTTTCTATAGGTAAGGAACTTGGAACAGTAAGCAATAGAAGAAGGCGCTGCGGATGGTTTGACGCAGTTTTAGTGCGCCAGGCCGTACAACTCTCTGGAGTTTCAAGCATTGTATTAACCAAATTAGATATTCTTGATTCTTTTGATACTATTAAAATAGGCACTGGTTATAAGTATGGCGGAAAAATGTATGATTATTTACCCGCATCACATTCAATACAAAAAGAATTAGAGCCAATATATGAAGAATTTCCTGGTTGGAAAGAGAAAACTCAAGGCAAAAGGTCAGTTAAGGAATTACCTGCAAATTTGATGAAATATGTGAGAAAAATAGAAGAATTAATAGGTGTACCAATTCATCTAATTTCAACTAGTCCCAATAGAGAGGATGTTATTAAGCTTAAAAATCTATGAAAACGTCTTGTTAACTTTTATCTAATAAAAAACGATACTTGTGTGACTTCAAGCAATCTATTATGCAAAGTAGCAGCGTAAACGTACAGTGAGCAGTGTGATTTTTCTTAAATACATGTTGATTGTTATAATATAAACATAGTTAAAGGAGGCGTATTATGATTGCAGGTTTGACTAAGGGAGACAAAGCAGTAAGAGCGGAAAAAACAAGTGATCAGCCGAGAGAACTGTCAGTTGCAGAATATGTAGTTAAGTCAATACATGACTTGCAAAAATTGCATAATAGATTATGTTCATCACAGGGCAACAATTGTGTTAATGATAGAGAGAAGTTTGTCCAAGATAGTGATGGGCTTGGTATATTTCAATTTCTCAAAAGCTATATTAATGATGCAGAAAAAAATGAGCCTTTCATTAAGAACCTTACTATAATGAAATTTCTTCGCTCAATTATAGAAGATAGGGAACTGTATAAAAAGTTATGCAGTTTCGATGATTTTCTCGATTGTGAGTTAGAAAATTTGAGAGATAAGATAAGCTTATTAGCGCTTTTGAGAGAAAAGATGGACTTTACTGATATACAAAAAGCTTATGGTAATTGGCGTTTTAGTAATCTAATAGGTGATAATGATTTTAAGCGAATGTATGTGGATGAAGCAGTAAAAGAAAGAGAAAAGCCTGTTAATGAGGACTTTGAGAAAAATATAGGTAAATACATAGAGTTAGTAAAGGAAGGAAAAGAAGTTGCAAGTAGGTATTTTGGAAAATGGAAAGAGGACTTTCAAGTTTACTGTGAAGAAATTGACAATAATAATAAAGTTTTGAATATTAACCTTACTCATTACGACAATAGTGAGCCAACAAAGATTAGTGACGTTTTACAGCAAGAGAAAGATATTAAAGAACTGAATATCTATTGCAATAAAAAACATGAAATACACGCTCATAAAAAAGATAAGAAAAGATATTATGAATTTAAAGAAGGTGCATATTATGAAATGACAAGCACTTGGGCTGCAAAAGATGGATCAGGAATGTGTACCATGATTATGAATGTGAGTAGTGATGGCATAACTGAAGTACTAAAATTTGATGGTGAAGATTTTGTGTCATCGAAGGAGATTCTAGAATTAATAAAGCAAAACGATGAATTATATATTCAAGGTCTCTCCTTATATGATGCTGTAATGGAATCACTAGAAGAGGATAGGGCTACTCCTATTAATTTTTACAATGAATCTATGGTGGCTTATCAAGGTAAGGAACCAGAGGGGAAGTTAGATCATAAAGTTGATGCTGATAATAGCCTTCCTTCTTCTCCTTCTATTAATAGCAACTTACTATTACCCACAAATATAAATGGACATAAAAATAAAGTATTACAACATTAAAGTTTGCAAACATTGAGGGTAAAAAATGGCAAACAGGAATAATGAATGGGCTGAAAATGAATTTGGAGATGCTGTACTTGGAGATAAAAGGTTAACTGACCGATTAGTAAATATTGCTGATAGTTTTACAAGTTTACCTGAAAGCTCAATCAATCAGGCGTGTGGAAGTTGGTCAGAAGCAAAAGCAGCATATCGTTTTTTTCAAAATGAGAACGTGAAAGAAGGCGATATTCTAGCTTCACACGTTGCTAAAACAGTTGAAAGAACAAAAGCCCATAAAAAAATTTTTGTGATCCAAGATACAAGTTATATTTCATACACAGACCATGAAAAAACAAGTGGATTGGGAGTTATTACAAGAAAACATAGTCAAGGTATTATAATGCATACAGCTCTAGCTGTTAGTATAGAAGGTTTGGTACTAGGGATACTAGATCAAAAAATTTATTCAAGACCTGAAGAATCTGAAAACATAAAAAAAAAGAACAATGACAGTATCCGCATTGAAGATAAAGAGAGTATAAAATGGTTAGAAACTTTAAGCAACACAAACAACATTATTGATTCAACTCAAACTGAGACTATAACTATATGCGATAGAGAAGCAGATATATATGAGTTTTTTGAGCTTGCATATAATCTTAATTCGGCAGTGTTAGTTAGAGCTTCCAAAGATAGGGCAGTAAATAGAAAATCTCGATATCCTGAAAAAGGTGAGCAGAAGTTATGGGAATTTATTAAATCCTCTCATTGTGCAGGTACGGTAAAAGTTGAAGTTCCTGCAAAAGATAATAAGCCAAAAAGAACAGCACATTTGGAAGTTAGATTCGGAAAGTTTATTATGCATCCATCTAAGAATAGTATTAGGCATAAGACAGAAGAATTACTTAAATTACCACACTATGCAGTTTACGTTGTTGAAAAAGACTTTCCTTCTGAAACAAATCCGCTAGAGTGGATGCTTTTAACAAATCTTCCAGTCAATACCTTTGATGAAGCTGTTGAAAAAGTTAGGTGGTATTGTCTTAGATGGAAAATAGAAATATTACATAAAATTTTAAAATCTGGTCTCAAAGTTGAAGAATGTAGGCTTGGAACAGCAGAAAGGTTGATGCGATATTTAACAGTAATGAGTATTATTGCTTGGAGAATTTTCTTTATTACAACAATTGCAAGAACTGATCCAACATTACCGTGTACTACCTTATTAGCCGAAGAAGAATGGAAAGTTCTATATGTAAAAATACATAGAAAACCATGTTCAAATGCAACTCCTACTATAAAAGAAGCTGTTTCATGGATTGCTCAACTTGGAGGACATTTGGCTAGAAAAAATGATCTAGAACCAGGCCCCATTACTATTTGGAAAGGATGGAGACGTCTCTTTGATCTAGCAGAAGGATGGCGACTTGCTCACGAACTTTATATTTGTGGGTAATAGTAAGTAATAGCAATGCATTGGAAGTCAATTTACAGCACACTGAAACTCAACCAGAAATTGCTTCACAACAAATCAGAACTCAAGCGGAAACTAACTCACAAAAAATGGATGAATTGATTCCAGATAATCAAATGCTACCTAAAGAAAATGTTGAATTAAAGCAAGAAATAGAAGCAGAAACAATTGTAAAGTTAGAGAGGCAGTGTAGCAATTTGAACGATGAACTTGAAGAAGAGAGACTAAAGTTCGACATTGAGGAGCCAGAAAACGAGTACGAGGAATTTCTAGACGATATACTTGAACTCACTGAAGATGAAGATAATATTGATGAATTGAAAGAGAACTATATCGACGTAATTGCAGATCAAATTCAAACAATTAAAGAAATGAAAGAGGAGATAGAAAACTTAAATCATCAAGTGAAATACTTAGAGGACCAACAAGATCAAGTTACTGATAAACAAAGAATGAATGAAATCCCCAGTGGTTGTATAAAAAAATATTATACTCTAATGGGAGAAGTTTTTAATGAAACTGATAATGAGTCTAATGTTCCACTGAAAGAAAAAACAACATTATGCAGATCTTTAAGCTTTGATGGAGGATATGGTAGCGATGAGGAAAATTGTGATAATGATTTATCTTCTAACATAACTTCTATTGAGAAGGTAGTAGAGAGTAGAAGCGTAGGTAGCTCGCTTTCCTCTTGCATTGTTAAGGAGATGATTGGAGTTAAGTTGCAAGAGCAATACTCAAGTAGAGTATAAAAATCTCCTGTATTGATAATAATTTAAAATCTATAGTAGACTGAAAAAGATTATTAAATTATAATACGACAATGATAAAAGAAGACAAATCAAAAACAATTTTTGAAGTGGAAGGGGCAGTAACTGCTTTACTACCTGCAGCAGAATTTAGAGTGAAGCTGGACAATGAACATGAGATTATCTGTCATGTATCAGGGAAAGTGAGAAGAAGTAAAATACGCATAATTATAGGCGATAGGGTGTTGGTTGAGATGAGTGTTTATGATAGGAATGCAAAAAAGGGTAGGATAATTAGAAGGCTTAAAGGTACAAGTGAAAGAACGATCTCTAAATAATCTTATTCTTGCTTCATCATCGAAAAGGCGTATAGCTTTACTAAAACAAATAAATATTGAGCCAGGTTTAATTTTGCCAGCAGACATAGATGAAGTTCCTTTAAAAAAGGAACTTCCAAGAGATTACTCAATCCGTATGGCAAAAAGTAAAGCTGAGAAAACACAAAGTTCAAATCCAGATTACTTTGTGCTTGGTGTTGATACAGTTGTTGCTTGTGGTAGAAGGATACTGCTCAAAGCTGAAAACGTTGAGCAAGCAGAAAAATGCGTTCGCTTGTTATCAGGAAGAAGGCATAGAGTATACACCAGTGTGTGTTTATTAACTCCTGATCAATCTAAACAGCATATTAGGACTGTAGTTACAATAGTGAAATTTAAGCGTCTCAGCGAACAAGAAATTAAATATTATTTAGCATCAGAAGAGTGGAAAAACAGGGCAGGGGGGTGCAACATACAAGGTCTTGCAGGAATGTTTGTATTATTTTTACGTGGCTCATACTCTTCTGTAATAGGGTTACCATTACATGAAACCAATTGCTTGCTAAGTAATTACTTTAACCTATACTAATACCACTGTCCTTTTTTTGTTTTTCTTCAGCAATAAGTTTAGCCCAGATTCTATTTCTATTTGCTAATGCAATTCTATTGCGATCAGGACTATCATTGCATTCTGTTAAAGTATCTTTTCTTTCCTCTTCTACTATTCCAGCTTTCAGTTGTGCTGCATCTTTTTCTAGCAATTTATATAGTTCGCTATTTTTGTCTATAGTCAGATTAGTATTATCATTTTCTTGTTCTGCTACTTTTCTTTCTAATAACTTACGTACAGGGTCATATTTTTTACCTTCTTTTACTTCTTTCAACATACTTTCTGAGAATAAATCTTTAGTAGCCTGGTCTCTCAATCCTTTATTCAATTTTTCCAATGTATCTTTTGGTTCAATGGTTTCTAATTTCCTCTCTAATTGTTCAGGATTTACCTGAAAATTATCGTGGCTAGTGTAAGTTGGAGATGAGTAACCTGAGTCGTTTATTTCTTCCTCCGCTGCATTGTCTTTTAGCAATCCAGCTGCTAATAAATGTTCTTTTGTTTGTTCACTCATTTTCTTTTGATTTACTGGTTTTAGCGGGAATTTCTGAGTTTCTTTATCCAACCTACTGGTAAATTCCGTAAGTAGGGTATAATCTCTTTGTTCAACATTCATTAGGCTCGCTTTTAACTGTCCAGAATTTACTCGAGATTGTTCATGATTAGAGTGAGTTGGAGATGAATAGCCCGAATCGTTTGTTTTTATATCTGTTGAGCTGTATTCTAGCGATTCATTTTCTTGTTCGGTTTCTTTTTGTTCATCGTTTCCTCTTTCTTCGTTTTCCTTAGTGCTAAGATAATCTTTTTCTTGTTTATAATCTGATTGAGGTTTTGAAAGCGTTATATACTCATCTTCGTTATCGCTCCAACCATCTTCGAAGTCAGAAAATTCTTCACCATACTTACTTTCACTACGTAATAACTCATTTTTTGCTTTCCATGCAAGAATCGAAGCTACATCATTTAGTGATTGCTTATTTCCAGTATTGCTTGATTCTTTAGCGTTTTCATACTTAAATGCACCTTTAACTTTTTTGAATGCAACGTCTTGTGCTGCTGCAGTGCTTTCATTAGTTGTAGGATCAAAAATTGCACCTTTTTGCCGATTATTAGATATTTGCTCACTTTCATCTGATCTTCGGCTTCCAGATGCAGTATATCCAAACGTAGTAAATGTAGACTGCCTATCGTTTTGATTTTGGCTTACAGATTTGGTGAAAGCAGTACTGTTTGAATGATCAGAATATGGAGAATTGTAGTTATTTCCACTATTAATCCGTATTGGCTGATACTCACCTTTTTGCTGATTATTAGGTAATGAACTAGTTCTAGTTGGCAGTGACGGTGGAATCTTTTTAGCAGATGCGTTATTAGAATGTGTAGTGCTAGTCGTTGCATGCTTAAACTTAACTTCTTGATCTTGAGTAGCTTGAACGCCAACACCTTTACTAATATCATTTTCTATGAAAGTTTCAGATGATTGTTGATTCTCTTGTTCTTGTCCTTTCTCCTTGAATTGTATTTGATATAGGAATAAGCCACCTATTTTTACATCTGTGTTTGCTTTTAATTGTTCCTCAGTAACACCATTACGTTCAGTGAGATCTACACCATCTTTATCAATCTTGATTTTGATAGTACATTTTTTGCCATTTTTGTCATGCCAATTCAAAGTCATTTCATATGAACCATCGGTTACAACATAATGCCTTATTCTTTTCTCTCCTTCTTCGGCAACAAAACCGTGCATTCCGCTCTTTCCATCACTATGCAGCGTTGAAAATCCCGAAATTCCTTTCTTCTGACAAAAGTCACTATTTAAAAACTCGCTGATTTTAAACTCTTTTTTGTCATCTCCCAGTGTAATACTTGCGTGATCGCCATATATTGAAACTCCTGCGATATCATCAACATACTCTTTTAACCTTGCTTTAACTTCACTTTCAAGCTTTTGTTCGGCTTTCTTTATCTTGTTCTGCTCTGGAAGAATAACTTCATAAGCTTTATTTTTGTCTTCATCTGTCTCCAAATTCCAGACGGAGTGCTCTATTAGAAACTTTACTGCATTAAAACCAACTCTGGAATTATAAATTGGGTCGTCTTCCTTTTTTATTTCATCGAATAAAGTAAAAAATCCTCGAATGAATTCATGATATTGTTGTGTGCTTTGAGTATTCATATTTTCCCTCACTAATAACCCTCTGCCTTTTAGCCTTAGCTAGTACAATTATTACGGGAATTGATTTAGTTTTTATTAAAGAAGTTGTATTGCTAACGTGATGACATGAGCTATTTTATGTTCACATCAAGCAATTTAAGTTGTCATTCCAGTCTGGAATCTAGATTTTTCTAGACTTGATCCTATAGTCAAATTCATAACTACAAACGTTGTAGTATAAGAGTAATTTTCACCAAAAAGTATGTCATTTGAGTAGCTGACACTGGGATGGCTTTGTTGCACAGCTCTTCGGATAGTGGGTAATGTATAATAAATTCATGAAGCTATATCAAACTTAGCCATGCCTATTTCAGTAAATTTGTTAAGCAAATAACACTTGAGTAGCAGTTCCTTCTCACGATTAATCTCAGATTTATTCCTAAAACTAAATCCAAATATTTGCTTCAGTCGCGAGAAAAAACTTTCTATATAAGATCTCTTCCAATAATTTATCTCTTTTTTCCACCTCTTCATACCATCTTCATCATATGACTTTATGAGCTTGATTGTAGAATTTCTCTCATTCATATAATCCAACTTTGGATGCTCTACTGCATTATTTTGCGGAGGAATCCTTGTCTTTATGTCAAGCTCATCGCACAGTTTGTATAACTTCTTTCGATCTATCTGCATATATCGTGCTTATGTTATACTTGGTATCCACTCTTTCAATAAGATCACAGGCTCCATAGTGGTCGGAATAAACTCCACTACTGTATTTTGCAGCTATAACTTTTTTACTACCTATCTCTAGCATTACATGTAGCTTTCTTGTTTGCTCATAGCGGCGATACTTTCTATCTGTACCATTTGCCTTACTATGGCCTGGAATATTATTGTAGATGCTGATACCTGTACTATCTATAGCAATTTCAATATCTTCCATATCGTTCTTATCAACTCTGCAGTCGTTGATTTTGATATTAAGCTTTTTAAACCTTCTTGAAGCCTGCGAATAGCTGATAATTTGCAAAATTTTCCCTATTTGCTCAAGATATTTCTCTATAAATCCCACTGTTTGCCTAAGACCAATCCTGAATAGATAGGTTATTATGTGAATTAGAATCACTACTTTGTCGCTGTAGACATTGTTGCCACCTGCTACTTTTGGACTATTTTCGTACCAATTTTCAATGGCATCGTTGATATAATGAAAAACATTTCCCCTTTCTTGAAGAAATTTGTTATATTCATTGCAGTTACTGACTTTCATTCTTATTGGCATATTTTTCCTTTGTCGGCTAAATATCTATTTTATAACAAATTCCATCAGTAACTGCCTGTTCTTTCCTTGAGTGGTGCAACAAAGCCCACTGGGATCCAGTCGCACTCAGTTAGTGAGCATAAAAGTATTATGTTAAAACATAAAATTTTTGATGAAGTTCATGAAAGGCTGGATTCCAGACTGGGATGACAACTTAAAATATTGCTTTAGCTCTGTTTTTGCAACTTCAGGTATTTGCTACTCATAGTAAATACTTCTGGATCTTGAGAAGTGAGCTTGAGTATAGCAAGTATGTTTATGAGTAGCAAAGCAGCAATTGAAATATCAGCGATATCCCAGAGTAACTTAACTCCACCGATTGCACCAAATGGAATGATTAAGGTAAAAACTACAGTCCAGATTTTAGTGTATTTATTATCCATAGATACATAGCGTATTGTTTGTTTTGAACAAAAAAACCAAGTAAAGATAGTAGTAAAGGCAAAACAAAACATTATAGCCATAATTAAATAGTCAGTATAGGGCCAATTCATAGCTTTTCTAAAAGCAAAAATGCACATGTTAGTGCTCTCTAAATCAGTAATCCAAGAATCTGTGACAAGCAGTACCATTGCTGTAATGAACACTATGAGTGCAACTATAAAAGGAGATATTATTGTGATTAGACTCTGTTCAATGATAAATTTATTGTTATTTTTTTTAGGAGTAATCGAGGAGTGTACAATTCCTTCGAGGCCAAGTCCTATATCTGTTGCAAAAATACCTCGCAGAGTTCCTACTTGAATAATAGTCAACATTTCTAAAATTAAACCTAAAGATAAGCCAGAGTTAAAGCTACTAGTTGTAAAAAAATTGCTTGTTATTAGTTTTAGAGAAGGAAGAATATTTTCACTAAACTTAAATAATATGATACCGCAAAGTGTGAGGTAACTTACCGTCATTATCGGTATCATAGCCGATATAAAAATTTTAATTTTTTTTAAGCTGAGAGCTGCAACAACAAAAAATATTATGGCCATTACAATGCCGCCAATGACTACAGGTATATCTACCATGCTGAGTGGTATTGATAGAGAATTTACCTGAACAAGGTTACCAACTGTTATTGAAACCATCATCATAATAACTAGAAACACAACTGTAGCTTTTCTAGAATTAAATGCATCAGTCATGTAGGCTACAGGTCCACCTATAAACCGTCCATTTTTTTCTTTTCTGGTTTTTATACTTAGGTAACAAGTAACATATTTTATCACAGAAGTAACAACAATAATTATTGCCATCCATAAAATGGATCCTGGTCCTCCGGTTTTTAGAGCAACAGCAGTGCCTGAAACGTTTCCTACTCCTAAATTTCCTCCTAAGATTGTAAACAGGGCGGCTATAGAAGAAAATTTATTTTCTCCTCTTTTAGCTCCAATAAGTGAAACGGCATACGGTAGTCTAAACACCTGTAACCATTTTAGTTTAACCGATAGGTAAACACCAGCAACTAGTATGAGTAGTATTGTTGGCAGTAAGAAAACAAACTTTACTGTATCCATCTGTAAAAGAGAGATTTTTACTTGAGTATATAGCAAAAGTTGAAAATACCCAACCTATTTTCTATGTATGACTTCGGTTTCATTATTCTAGCACCTCTTAATCTTGTCATACCAATCACAACTGATTGTAATATGGTACAATGTTCATACAATGTCATTCCAGTGCTTAACACTGGAATATTGTGTTTTTACATAAGGTTAGCTGCTTTTATACTTATCAACTTAGTGTCTAATCTGGATGCCAGAGGGCTTTGTTGCATAGCAGGAGAAAAACTAGCGATTACTGACAAAATTCATTATAAAATAGCCATTTAACCGCTTAAGGATAAATATATCATAAAAAATGAGAGTCAGTAACCAAGGTAAATATAACAAATTTTTCCAAGAAATAGGAATATTTTCATTTAGGCAAGGTGTTGATAAGAAGTTTAAGCTACAAGAGCATTAAATATAGTGATGAAGCACGAGAATATCTAAATCACACATATTGAGAAGCAACCTTCAACAAGTGTAGATGAAGCACAAGCACAATCTTTAGCAGGTGAAAAGAAACAACTATAGTTTTCGTTATTGTTTAGTGTTGACCTAGAAGGTCAACACTGATATATACCTCTATATAGCTAATATGTGGAGGTAATATGGTGGTAGATAATCCAAAAGCAGTTAATAATCAGGATTATTTTGATAAAAGTAATCGTTTTTATTTGCGCTTAAAAGATAATTTTTTTAAAAATCTGAGCCCAGATAGTAAAGTATCTATGGATTCTGAAGATAAGAACGAAGAAGTTAGTATTGATGATGATGAAAAGTGGTTTAAACACTTTTCTACTGTACTTTCCAATGAAGAAGGACAGGAAAAGTATAGATATGAGGTTAATGGCAGGTATGAATATAAACATGCCAATAAGTTCTCTAATTGCATAAAAGTCAACAATAATTTTTTGTATCATGAAAAATATTTTTTGATGTAAAATTCAGCTCTAATACAACCTTTTATTTATTATTGTATTATCTTATTCAATCAAAAGAGGTTTTATTGGCAATAAAAACATCAACACTAATTTCCAATTAATCTCTTTTAAACTATGTAGCCAATGAATATGTGGATAAATACGTCCACACAAACTTAAAGTATTTATCCACATATTCATTAAGCTTATAAAAACTAAGGTATCATTCTTTTCCTCTATAGTCTTAATGATTTTACATAAGTTAAAAGTAGCATGCTTCCATTGTTCTCTCCGCGGTCTAATATGGCTAATTCATATTGTAGCCAAGCCGCACTATACTTGTTAGGCGGAAGTGGACGGCAACATGTACGCCACGAAGTCTATGCTTCAACTTATCCTCTTGCTTATCCCTTCCATCGGCATTGCTATCTTTACTTTCAGTAAAATTATTGTTTTATACTTCTTTAGTGTTTATTGATAGCAAAACTCTTTTCTATCGATTAGCATCTTATGCATAATCACGGCTAATTTTCTTGCTACTGCAACAATTGCTTTTTTCATGCCCTTTTTCTTTTTAAGCTTCAATCCCCAGCTTCTTAATTTAAATGTCCTTTTACATTTTACCAGTAAGACCTGCGCGGCTTCATATAACATATTCCTACAGTCCACTGGTCCCATTTTTGATATACTTCCGTGTCGATCAATCTCACCAGAAGCGTACTGTCTTGGACTTAATCCCATATAGGCTCCAACTGTATAAGATGTTTCAAACCTATGCAGATCATCTATTGCAGCTTTATATGTCATTGCTACTATAATACCAACTCCTGGAACAGTAGTTAATAATTTACAATCCTCATCTTTTTTGCTTTGTTCTGAGAGCATTTTATCAAGTTTTCTTATTGATTCTTCTATTATTTCTAAACTATGTACTAATGATTCAATTGAGGTTTGGCTAATTTCATCTAGATTATTAACCATTTCTTGCACTTTTAAAGCAAAGTTTGCAGAACTAAGACGTTGATTAACTTTTATCCCGTATATTTTCAGTAATCCCCTTATTGTTCCCGCAATTTGCTCTCTGCAACGTATTAATTGTCTTCTGCTTCCAAGTATTATTTTAACCTGACAAGCTTCGTCTGATTTTACTAATACCTCCTTAAATAGCCCAACTCTCATCATTTGTGCTATGCCTCTTGCATCATTTTTATCATTCTTATTGATTCTCGCAGATAATGCTGCTGCCATATGCCTTGCATCTACACAAGTTACTGGTAATCCAAGATTCCTCAACTCTTTGCACATCGATATTGATAATTGCCCGCTTTCTATTCCTATGGACTCGTATTTTTTGTTTTGACCAAGCAGAAACTCAGCTATTGCACTGCTTTCACTTGCAACAACCCCTTCTTTAACAATTTTTCCTTTCTCATCAATGATACTAATAAAAGTTTCTTTGAGTGAGACATCTAACCCGCTATAATGTTTCATGAGACTACTCCTACTGTAAAAGTTTAAATTATTCTTGAAGAACTAATTCATTGAATTTGTTACTTCGTGCTAAAATAATGGAGTATGTCTCTCCATCATTCAATAGCAATTACAGTATGTACGATAGCAAAAATGTCGTAGGTGCAATTGCTCAGAAAATTGCAAAAGATGTAAAGGAAAGTATAAAAGATAATACTTTAGAATATATAGGAATTAAAGAAAGTAGAAAGAAAGGTAAGATTAAGCCTGCACTCAGAATTATGCTTGGCGATCCTACAAAATCAATAAATGTGGTTGATGTTTTAAATAGTGATATATGCAGAAAATATGGTGTAGATGGAATTACATTATTGCTGCCTAGTAAAAGCAAATGTGAAACAAGGGGAATACGCTGCAGAGTTGATGAGAATGGAACAAGAATTTATGAAGTAGCTAACGGCTCATATTATATGACTTTAAATTGGTATGCTGAAGGAGAAGAGTGTGAAATGAAAATTATCATTAGTGATAATGGTGCTGTAGAGTTTATTGAAAGCAATGGTGTCACTTGGGAGCAATTAGCTGCAAATAAAGAAGTAAAAGTAGGAAGACAATATGAAGCGAAGCCTTTATATGAAGCATTGTCATATTTAGAGCGAGAAGGCTCTGAAGTAATAAAAGGATTTTATCCTTCAACAAGTGTGGAAAGCATACAAATCACTACAGGAGTTAATAAGCAAGCAGCTCTTTCAAAGTTATAATTTTCGTTATTGATTGAAATGAAGCCTTTTGGGGACCAAAAGGCTTCATGATCGAAATTTTTGGAAAGATCTTTATTGGAAAATTCAGGGACAGGAATAACATTTTTAAGCTATCGTATAACTATCACTTGCTCGCTGGGAGCTCTATTTTTCATACCACTCATTTATGAGTTTATTGATATCGGAATCCATAAAATCCTTTAGTGGTTGACTGGTTTTTATCTCGGCATTTTTAGGGATACACCTATCTTTACATATTGCGTACTTTATATGAAAGTTAATATCAGCGTATTCCTGATTTGGAATGATATTAGTTTTAAAGGGAAATAACACCATATCTTCATATATGTTACTAACAAATGTAACTTCCCCAACTTTATCTTCATGTTCCTTGGGAGTAGACCAATGAATATCTATATTGTATGTTTATAGCTGAAAGGAAAGAGAGTAGGTATCAAACCTTATAAAAAAGTTAAAATACCTAAGCTTATTTTTGTATCATGAAAATTGTAGCAATAAACCTTTTCTTGAGCGTACATTCAAGAAAATTATAGCACATAATCACTACTGTAGTTATAGCTAGGGAGCTCTTCGTTATCAGTAGTTATCTCATCACTCTTTTGAATTACGCTCTCACTTTTACTAGGAGAACCTAAACATCTCATATTACCAGTGTCAGGAATTATCAACTTTACTTCTTTGTCGGAAGTCCATAAAACTTTATCTTTTAATTCAATTAATTCAGTGGGTTTCTTAGTGAGGTTCTTATAAATTGCACAGTTGTTTTTAGGATCATCTTTAAGCTTACCGTCAAAAGTTAAGAAGTGCTCTAAGTGAAGATAGGGTATTTTAGTATTGTTGCCATCTTTATCTATTATCATATTACTCTTATCAACAATTATTAAAGGTGATACCAATTTTGCAACTATAGTTTTACCTGCACATTCTTTTAGCTCTTCTACGCTACGATCTAATACTAGATTAGGACACGTTGTATTCCAGAAGAAATTTTTGTTATGAAGTGCATTTTTATTAAAATCTTTACTGTGATAACATGCACTTTTATTGTTATTATCAGCAGAGAGCTCATTGTAAGGATAACCCTTACCGCTAGTATTCGTTTTACCTTTTCCACTACACCATATACCGCTAGGTAAAAAGTTTGTATAATCTATTGCATTTCCACACTTTGCATCTTCCTTACATTCAAATGTTATAGCAAAATTTGCTGCATAGTATTCCTTAACAGGGTTTGGGTTAGTATAATGCATGATGTTTTCATTGTGTATTAATTCAGGAAAAAATTCCTCCAATAGGTCCTTTATAAACCAACCAGGTTGACAAATGTGCTTAGTAAGAGTAGAATAATTTGCACGTTTTACGCAGTTGTGCATATCATCTGAAGCGTGTGCTGTAGTAATAATCACACCTTCTATTCCTTCTTCTTTTTTTTGATTAGCAGTTTCATTTATTATGTGTTTACATTGATGAGTCATGATTGTATATCAAAAAATTAATATTACTATATTAACATAATATAGTAAATAATTAATGACTTTAATTGCACATAAGGCTTTTAAAGCTCTTTCTCAACTATAGTTGTTAAGCTCTTGCTTTTTAACCTTACTTCTTGTACCACTCATTTATGAGTTTATTGATATCAGAATCTATAAAATCCTTTAGTGGTTGACTGGTTTTTATCTCGGCATTTTTAGGGATACACCTATCTTTACATATTGCGTACTTTATATGAAAGTTAATATCAACGTATTCCTGATTTGGAATGATATTAGTTTTAAAGGGAAATAACACCATATCTTCATATATGTTACTAACAAATGTAACTTCCCCAACTTTATCTTCATGTTCCTTGGGAGTAGACCAATGAATATCTATATTTGATATGTTACCCTGACAGTCAAAGGAAGTAGGAAGGCCGAAATCTCCAGGGTCTTTGTAATATATATGCCAACCTGGTTTTATTGTAACCTTTATTGCGCCTTCAATGGTAAGGTTTGCTTTATTTATCTTACCAATGAGCAGATCAAATTTTGCAACTTCTTCTTCAGCGCACAATTGAGTGCAAGAAAAAAGTAAAAGTAGGATTGAGTATATACGTATTTTCATAAATACTCTATTTATGAAGAAAATAATTTAAGTTCTATCTATTATAATAAAAATATTATATAAATCATTTATTAATATAATATTATACTAATAGTAATATACTAGCAATTATAACTTTCATATATTATTTTTTTATTTTTAAGCAGTTATAATATTAAAGAGACGTAACAAATATAAATAGTAGTGGCTTTGCATAGAAAATCACAAATTTATTTCCTTTATAAATGTAAGACTTTTTAGAACTAGAAAGATACCTTGGAGCAAGTTGCTCCAAGGCTCTTGTTTACTTAGAATCCACCCATTCCGCCCATTGCTCCTGCACCCATAGGTGATGAAGCATTTTCTTCTTTGTTTGGTAGATCAACTATCATAGATTCAGTAGTAATAAGTGCGCTTGCTACAGACACTGCCGTTTCAAAAGCAATACGAACTACTTTTGCCGGATCAATTACACCAGCTGTTGATGCATTAGCGTAGTTCATAGCCTCAACGTTGTATATAAGCTCTTTATCATTCTGCTTAATCAAATAGTCAATTATAACAGCAGATTCAAGACCAGCATTTTTAACCAATCTTTTGATTGGAGCACTGAGAACTTTTTTGACAATGTTGATACCTATTTGCTCTTCATCGCTTGAAGCTTTTAGCTTATCAAGAGCAGATGCAGCGTAAAGAAGTGCAACTCCTCCACCTGGAACTATCCCTTCTTCAATTGCAGCTCTTGTTGCATGAAGTGCATCTTCTACTCTATCTCTACGTTCTTTTACCTCTACTTCAGTTGCTCCACCAACTTTGAGTACAGCAACGCCGCCTGATAATTTTGCTAAACGCTCTCTTAGCTTTTCTTTGTCATAATCAGAGGTTGAAGTTTCAATCTGAGATTTAATCTGGTTAATTCTAGCATTTACTCTGTTTTGTTTGTCACAGTCGCTGTCTTCACTAACAATTGTGGTATTGTCTTTAGTGATTTTAACATTTTTAGCAGTACCAAGATCTTCAAGAGTCAAATCTTCCATCTTGATTCCAAGCTCATCTTTTATGACATACTTAGCACCTGTTAAAGCTGCTATATCTTCGAGCATCTCCTTTCTCCTATCACCAAAACCTGGAGCTTTTACTGCAGCAACTTTTAGACCACGTAATTTGTTGATCACTAAAGTGCTTAATGCTTCACCTTCAACATCTTCTGCAATGATAAACAAAGGTTTACCAGACTTAAAAATAGCCTCAAGAATAGGAAGTAAAGGTTGAATAATATTAAGTTTTTTTTCTGTAATCAGCAAATATGGATCATCAAGCTCCACGCTCATCTTTTCATTATTTGTAACAAAGTATGGAGAGAGATAACCACGGTCAAACTGCATACCAGTTGTAAGTTCAACTTCTAATTCTTTTGAACCCTTACTCTCTTCAACAGTGATGACGCCTTCTTTTCCAACCTTTTTAACAGCATCAGCAATGCTATTACCAATATCTTTATCACCATTTGCAGAAATTATTGCAACTTGTGCAACTTCATCCATTTTCTCTAAAGAAATTGTGCGAGACATTGATGTAATTTCCTTTAATATCACATCTTTTGCCTTCTGTATTCCATTTTTGATACAAATACGATCATTTCCAGCTGCAATTGACTTTGAAGCTTCCATTATCATATTGCTAGTCAGTATTGAGCATGTTGTGGTACCATCACCAACTTTGTCATTACACTGAGAAGCACTTTGAGCAATGGTGCTTACTATCGCAGAGTGTAATGGTTTTTCAGGCTTTATACCTTTCATTACCTTATAGCCATCCTTTGTGACCTCTGGTCCACCATATGGCTTGCTAATTCCTATTGTATTTCCCCTAGGCCCTGCAGTTGCTCCCACCGTTGAGTCAACCATTGCTGCAACTTCACGAAAGGCTTCTTGCAACTGTTCGCCTGATACTACTATGTTAGCCATTTTTATCACTCCTTAAATTAATAAAAAATTTAGAATATTAAAATACATAATGCACTATATAGCGCATTAGTTTAGTAAAATAGGGATACCTACTTGATAACAGCAAGTAGGTCTGACTCCTTCATCACGACATACTTTTCATTGTCATGCTCTACTTCTGTGCCAGCCCACTGCCTGTAGAAAACCTTATCACCAGTTTTTACAGTTAAAGCTATACGCTCTCCGCTTGAGTTGCGTGAACCACTACCAATTGCTATAACTTCACCTTTAGTAGGCTTCTTTTCAGCACTTGATGGTAGTACAATTCCACCTTGTTTTTCTTCAGTAATAGGCTTTATTAGCACGTTATCATCTAATACATTCAAATTTACACTTGACATTTATGTTTCCTCATTAATAGATTAACCTACAATTCTATGTAGTCATCTAAAGGTTACATTTCAAGGGTTGGAGTTAGTAAAAGTGTATAATTAAGATTTGAACAGAAGTTTTATGGGTTACATACCGCTAGCAAACCGTAGTCTAATATCTTTATACGGACCAGATACGAGAGATTTTCTTCAGGGTGTTATAACAAATGATATTAATAAACTAAGTAGCCAGCAGGCAATTTACTCTTTATTACTCAACCCTCAGGGAAAATATCTGTACGATTTTTTCCTCATTGAGCATGATAAATATATTTATTTGGAGTGTGAAAATGCCCATCTACAGCAAATAATTGAAAAATTAGACTTGCTCAAAACTTACCTTAGAGTGAGGATTAAAAACATTAGTTCACTATATAAGGTTGGAGTTTTGTTTGATGCTAAGTTGGCGAAGTGTAGTAGTAAGTCACAAGTTATTTTTCAAGATCCAAGGCACAAGCTGCTAGGAATGAGGATCATACATGAAGATGAAATAAAAGAACCGGTTGGAGATTTTATTCAGTATGAAAAAGTTAGAATTAAAAACCTTGTCCCAGATGGAGCAAAAGATATGGTGCAAAATTCATCATTTCCGCTGCAATATTTAATCGATAAGATAAATGGTATAAGCTTTAATAAAGGGTGCTATATAGGTCAGGAAGTTGTAAATCGAATGAGCAGACAAGAAAAATTCAGAAGGAAACTTTACCTTGTTGAGGGAAAAAATGCACTTCCAAATATTGGCACTAAAGTAATCAGTGAACATAATGAAGAAGTAGGAGAACTACGCTCTAGTGTCGACAATATTGGACTTGCATTGCTTAATACTGGAAAAAGCCACGCAAATTTATATGTCGGTGGAGTTAGCATTAAGACGTTATAAAATATCTATTCGGGTAAAAGCACCTTTTTCTTGTTTGAATGTTTGTGATACTAGTTAAATTCTTGACTTTCTTGCTTAAATGTATAATAATTAAAGTATTAGTGTTTTTATAAATATTATGGCTATTGAAGAGCTTTTATTCTGGTTTAGGAAAAGTGTGTTGAATGATCATAATCTGGATCTTAAAGACTTGTTGCAAAAAAGATGTGAACATGCATATCAAGAGTGGAAGGAGAAGGAATTTGATATAAATCATCTATTTAGCTTAGAGGAAAGAGAGTATAGATATCAAAGTACATTATTGCATTTAGTAGTTGGAGATTTTTGTCTCTTAGAGGAAAAGAAGAAGTTAATACAATATCTATTAGACGAAGGTGCTAATGTTAATGCACGAGATTCTTGTGGAAACACTCCTTTGCACAATAGTCATGAAAAAGAGGTAACACAAATTTTACTAGATGCAGGTGCTAATGTTAATGCACGAAATCTTTGTAACAACACTCCTTTGCACGAGAGTCTTTACAAAGAGGTAACACAAATTTTACTAGATGCAGGTGCTAATCCTTTTATAAAGAATGATTATGGAATGACTGCAAGAGATTTTGCCTATGATAAAGAAAGAGAGCAGCTTTTAAAAAAGGCAGAGGATAAATACAAGTATAAGGCAATGAAAGTTGGTAGTGTTTGTGGTGTTGTAGCTGCATTAGCAGTTGGTGGTGGACTTTTTGCTGCTGGTGTTGCATTACCAATACTGGTTTTAGTTGGTATAGTTGTAGCTGCTGCTGTACTCACTGGACTTATTGCTGGTGGTATTACATATGCAGTATCTACTAAGATAGAAAATCCTGACACATCAAGGTCGGCAACAGAACAAGGTTTGCCTCAGCCAAATTAAGTAAAAGGAAGAAAAGACTTCTTCCTTTTCTCCAAGTTTTTTACTTCGTTAGGTACCCTTAATCCTATTCAGGGTACCTAGATCTGATAATAGGTGTAACCATTGCTCGAACAGAAACAATGTTTTTAGCGTCGTTTTTTAAAGAATGACACTATTTCCATTTGATTAGAAGCCCCTTTTTCTTGTTTTAGTTATTCACAGAATTGTTAATAACTAAGTTGATAACCTAGTAGAGTACATAACTTTACATTTCTGAGTACTTTGGAGATCTATAATAAATATGATCTCCAAATACTAATATATAATTGAGAATAAAAAAACTGTGGATAACTCTGAAAAGTTATATTTATTTTAATATTTTAAAAAAAAAAGAAACAACCATTAAGGGAGCTAAGCTAATACAATCATATAAAAGATTACATATTTGGTTATAGTTTTAATATTTTTCTAACAAAAGCCAATAAGGGGGTAGTCTTGGAAAATTTTTCCTAAAAGATAAAATTTTTAAGTGCTTTTGAAGTGATACTTTTAAAGTATCAATTGAACATTTTTGAGCATTAATCTGGAGGTTCAACAGGCACTTTTTTATGCTGTTTGAGAAGAGCAAAAATTGCATTTTCTCTTGCTGAAAGCTTGTGTTTCTTATATTTTCCATAATACACATTATGTAATTTTTAATACTAACAAAAACATTTCCCAAATTTTTACACAGCAACCTATCTGGTTCTGTTGCATCTATAAACCATAGAAAAGAAGATCATTAAAGCTGGGATTATAGGAGTTATAGAGCCATTAACATAGCAAAATTCTCAAAAGTAGAAACATTGTCATTAGCTCCGATAATTTGTTTTTTCTGAATCATGCGAATATTTTCTATACCTGTAATAGTAATCTTTGCGGAATGAAAATTTTTAAAACTAAGCATAGGCTTTATTCGCTTCTTGATAAACCTCTCAACAATATTATTTAGATATTTTATTTGAAGAACTGTGATTCTATAATCTTCAGAAATTTCTGCATTCAAATCATCAAGAGCAGCAGTATTACTGCCGCTTTTATCAATGACAATTTTCTCAGGAAGATAGTTACTCCTGAAGGCTTTACGAAAGAATGCAAGTGCTGCAGACTTGTCTCTACTAACACACAAGAGGAAGTCTACAGTATTACCAATAGTGCTCTATATAAATAAACCCATTTACCGTTTAATTTAATGTAGGTCTCTCCAACTACTACCAACCTGCTTCTTTCTTTTCCTTACTGCCTAATCTATCAGTGGTGATAACCCACTTTGTAACGTAGCATGGTCAATTTTTGCTCCCCCTATACTCATAATTTCTTCCAAATCTCGATAGCTCAAAGAGAATCGACATTTCATGTATACAGATAACATCGCTGAAAAGCTAAATCCTTTGAAGGATGGCAATAATTTTTGATTGATACGAAACATCTTTGCTTTATTTTTAGACAATTATATCATTCTTTTTTCTACTTCCCTACAAATGCGACAGAACCGAAGTTACTGCTATTCACTTTTTGTATCGTTTTTAGCAAAAGCTTCCTCCCAAGTGCCTTGAGTTGCTGCACGGCTATACTCTGTTACTCTATTTTCAAAGAAATTTGTATGTTCCACGCCATTTAGTATTTCATCAAGCCACGGAATAGGGTTATCTTTAACATTATATATAGATTTAAGACCTAATTGCGTTAACCTTCTGTTTGCTATGTAACGTATATAATTGCGCACTTCCTCTGCAGATAGCCCTTCAACATCTCCTAAATCAAAAGCAAGACTTATAAATTCATCTTCAAGTTCAACAATAGTGTGACATGCAGAATATAATTCTTCTTTGAACTCGTCATTCCAAATTTCATTATTCTCTTTAATAAACGTATTGAACAAATTGATAATTGAATTGGTGTGCAAGGTTTCGTCACGTGCTGACCAAGCAATTATTTGCCCCATACCTTTCATTTTTCCAAACCGTTGAAAATTGAGCAAAATTGCAAATGATGCAAATAACTGCAATCCTTCAGTGAAGGCACCAAATACTGCTAAAGTTTTAGCAACATGTTTTTTATCTTGCTTTTTACTTTCCTCAAATTCTAACATATATTCATACTTCTTTCTCATAGCATCATATTTTAAGAATGCTTGATATTCATTTTCTGGCATGCCAATCGTATCTAGAAGGTATGAATAGGCTGCAATGTGTATAGTCTCCATATTGGAAAAGCTTGCAAGCATCATACATATTTCTGTTGGCTTAAATATATTTGAATAATGCCTCATATAGCAGTTATTTACTTC
The DNA here is from genome assembly GCF_025617515.1 of Wolbachia endosymbiont of Oryzaephilus surinamensis. Classification (NCBI taxonomy): domain Bacteria; kingdom Pseudomonadati; phylum Pseudomonadota; class Alphaproteobacteria; order Rickettsiales; family Anaplasmataceae; genus Wolbachia; species Wolbachia endosymbiont of Oryzaephilus surinamensis. The sequence goes on from NZ_CP092526.1 coordinate 756,143, forward strand.
AATATCTGCTTGAGTAAAAAACCTAAAAATCTGGGTCAATAAATTTTTCTCTACATTCGAAAGTTTAGTTTTCCAATCTTTCACATCATCAGCAAGCGGAACTTCTTCAGGTATCCAGTGTATCCTTTGTTGCTGCAACCATGCATCATATGCCCAAGGATAATTAAAAGGCTTGTATATTGGATCTGCTTCTAGCAATGACATAAGGTACCTAATTATTTTGAAGTAAATATTATATTAAATGATATTGAGAATCAGTCAATTTAACTTTTTTGAAATTTGACGACAGATAGTTTATCAGTGTATTATGATTTCAAATAATTAATTGACGAAATGCGAGTATTAATATCTTTTATTTTATTATTTACAGTGAGCTGCACTCACACTATTCACAATCACGGAGTTCCTGGCATTAATATTGAACTGTGGAGCAAAATACAAGTAGGTGATGATAGAGAAAAAGTGGTTCATACTTTAGGATCGCCAACACTAGTATCAAAGTTCGACGAAAATGTTTGGTACTATGTCTCATATAAAATTAAACAAGCTAACTTCTTGGGAAAAAGGAAGTACAGTAGTAAGTCTCTGCAAATTTCGTTTAATCAGAATGACGAAGTTACAGATATAAGAGAAATCAACGTTGCAGAAAGGTCTTTAGCTGTTGTTGATTGAAAATTTGCTGATCTATTTTTCATTACAAGTATCAGCACTTTGAGCTATTTCATTGTTAGAGTGGGGATAATCATCCGGATGATGCCCCTCATCACCGTAGTCCATACCCATTCCTTCTGATGGCATATCTTCTCCACCTCCACCTGAAAAATATTCAGCAAGACTTTCAAGAAATTTTATGCCAAACATATTACCTGATTTCCCAAATAACGTTACTAGACTGCTACCACTTACCAAACCTTCAAACACATTATTATAAGCAGCAATTGCTCCTTCATGAAAGTTGAACATCCACTTCATTCCATCCACAATTGTTGCAACAGAGTCACTATGACCAAGACCGAAACCACTTTTCTCACTAGCGGCTTCCTGGTGTTGCTGCTGTGCCTGCCATTCTGCAATATTTGGACCTTGTGCTTCACTCATAAACTTTTATTCTAAGCCTTAAGCTATTATTTTACCAAAAACACTGTAAAATATCAATTGTTTAAGAGAGGTTATCATAAAAATATCTAACACTAAGCTATTTTTATGATTCTGATTACTCTATACCAAAACATCGATGATGTGGTGCGACCTGAAAGTCTTCGGTCATATTGTTTAAAAGGAGAGGAATTCATTCAGAAAGAAACTGAAAGGATTCTAAAACTTATTAAACCAGATGTTTTGCCGTCTGAGTCTACGCATCAGTGCGAATCGGGCAACCGGTTGGTGCCAAGCGATGCGGACAATGAACCTCCTCTTGAAAAAGAAGATGCTCAATCGTGAGAGGGGCATAAACTGCAAGCATCATGTGGTTGGAGGGCTAGGCTAGTGGTATGGTGAACGTAAGTGAAGCTTTATAAGTACCGATACGATGAAAGAGCTAAAGATGCTGATAAGCTCTGACCAAAAGGTAATGTGGATAAGTTACATTTTTCATTTCTAGATGTACGCAAATAATAACTCCACCGGTATAGAGAAGCCACCTAACCCACTGTTGTATGACTGGAGAAACAGGGTAAGCCTGTATTTTCGCCTACATGGCAAGCAAACCGCAAGGAATGCTGATGGAAGTGCAGGTAAAGGAGAATGGAGAAAGCGAATGCCATTTTGTAACGAAATGGATAGAATTTGTAACATTAATTCGCGTGAAAACGAGCAGACTTCCATTTGGTCCCTCGTGACAAGAAACTTTGTTAACCACTTAAGGTAGGAAAGCAGATGATTACAAGTAAACCTGTAAGTGCATCTACCGAAAGCTTTGAAGCATGGAAGCAATTGCCATGGAAGAAATGCCAGAAAGTTATTGTGAGGCTACAAAGACGTATTGTTAAGGCTGTCCAAGAAGGAAGATGGGGTAAGGTAAAAGCTTTACAACATCTTCTCACACGCTCTTTTAGCGGAAAAGCTTTGGCTGTTAAGAGAGTAACTGAAAACCAAGGAAAAACCACAGCAGGTGTAGATCGTCAACTATGGTCAACTTGCAATGCTAAATTTCAAGGAATAAAGCTGTTAAAACAAAGAGGATATAAACCTTCTCCGCTCAAACGAATTTATATCAGTAAATCTAATGGCAAAAGAAGGCCTCTCGGTATACCCACGATAAAAGATAGAGCGATGCAAGCATTATATCTGTTTGCTCTGGAACCGATAGCTGAAACGATCAGTGATCGTCACTCCTATGGCTTTAGACCTAAAAGATCCTGCGCGGATGCTATTGCTGCTTGTCACTTATTACTGGCAAGACGCAATCGACCACAATGGATACTAGAAGGTGATATCAAAGGGTGCTTTGACAACATTAACCATGAATGGCTTATGAAGCATATTCCTATGGAAAAGAAAATTCTTCATAGATGGTTAAAAGCTGGTTTCCTAGAATCGAAAACTCTGTATCCCACAACTGCTGGCACTCCGCAAGGAAGTATAATTTCTCCAATACTAGCTAACTTTACCTTAGATGGTCTTGAACAGTTATTAGAAAGTCGCTTTGGTAAATTAGGTAGCAAAAGAAGAGGAAAAATCAGAAGTGGAGTGAATGTAATCAGGTACGCAGACGACTTTATTATTTCAGGTTTCACACATGAAGTACTGGAAAAGGAAGTTAAGCCTTTAGTATCATCTTTTCTTCATGAGCGAGGTTTAATTCTGTCAGAAGAGAAGACAAAGATTACATCTATTACAACAGGGTTTGACTTTCTTGGTTGTAATGTACGTAGATATAATAAGAAGTTAATTATTAAACCTTCGAAAGAAAGTATTAAAAGACTTCTTAATAAAGCACGTACATTGATAAAAGCAAATATAGCGAACACTCAGGCTATAGTAATTAAGTCACTCAACTCTCTACTGAGAGGATGGGGAAATTACTATCACCATGTGTGTGCTAAAAAAGCGTTTAGAAAGATCGACAATGAAATTTGGCATAGTTTATGGAAATGGGCAAAGAAAAGACATCCTCGTAAAGGATTACGTTGGATAAAGAATCGTTACTTCAAAGTAATGGGTCAACGCCAATGGGTTTTTGCTGCACCCATATGCAAGAACAAACCAAAAGAGATACGGTATTTAAGACTGCTTAAGCTGATTGATATACCTATCAGACGACATGTTAAAATCAGAGCGGATGCAAATCCCCTTGACTTAAAATGGAAAAAGTATTTTGATGAGAGAGTGAAACGAACAAGAATGTTAGCAAGCTCCTTTTCAAGAGAAGGTTCTCTACTGTTGGTGTCACCATTAAGAATGATGTTTCCTGAGGAATCATGAAGGACAAGCCGGTTCTAGAAAAGAAGAACTTAGATAAGGGGCTCAAGCGTAGTGTGGGGAAACCTGCATGCTGCGTTTCTAAGGGAGGGGGTAGTAGTAATACTGCTTCCTTACCTGACCTGTGGTAAAAAAGTGATGACTTGAGGTTTAAGATAGCTTCTATTTCTTCTTAGAAGACTGCTCCTCTCTCTTTCCTTTTTATTTTATTATCTTAATGTTAACTTACTCAAAAATTATTAACAAGTACTAATAATTTAATTGTTAATAACATTATATTAATAATAAGGAAGAGAAATTCCTACTACTGATTCATCTAATAATAAAATACCTGCATCAGTTCCACCACCACCTCCTTTACCACTCGAAGGTTTAAAGAATTGGACACCTCCACAGGATAATAAAAAACCTTCTAATTTGGCTACATCAGGAATTAGCAGTCGCACTGAACCAAAAAAAGGTCAATCTAAGAGTCCTGTTCAACAATCATCTCTTAATTTTGCAGAAAATCCACTATTTAAGAAAATACAAGAAAAAAATAATGTGGATAGCAAAAATGCAGATGAAGGAAGCAAGAATAGTACTCATGTTAAGAATCCAGAAATAGCGCTCAGTCATAAAGAAGAAGATAATGCGAGTGACAAAACTAAAAATGATAGAAGCAATACTAAACAGGGTGTGCCGAAAAAACCTATGACTGAACAACATAATGGTGTACACTCTGATAGTGAAAATCAAAAGTCATCTGTAGCAGAACAAAAAAAGGCAACTGCCTTAAAATATTCAATTGCTATTTTGTTATTGTGTACATCCGGTCCTGTAGCTGGAGTATGCACGTATTTTATCATTTCAGCAGTATTAAGTAGTGCTGCAGTGCCAGTTTCTTCTGCAGTTATTGCTTTTGTTTCTGCATCGGTTATGTTGAGCTTAGCTGCATATCTTATCTATTCATACCTTTCTGCAATAAACAGCGAGAAAGGAGTTGATCCTGGTAGAAAACAATCACAAGATTTACAGAAAGCAAAAGGACTTGAACATAGCAATACTCCTACACCATCATTTCCAGTAATGTCTGGAATACCCATTGTACCACTACTACCTCCACCACCTCCTCCATTGCCACAAAATGCTGCACCACTACCATCTCCGCCGCCTCCTCCTACAGCTTCCAAGTATACGGAGAAACCTAAGAATGGTGCACCGAAAAAGGCTAATGAATCTAAGCATGATCGTTCTGATCTGCTTGAACAGATAAGAAAAGGTGTTATTTTGAAGCCAGTTCCAAAGGATGGTTTAAAAATACCTCAAAAACAAGAGGAGGAAAGTGTTGCTGAAAAGCAAGAGAGCGACGTACAATCGCGAAACAAAGAAGTACATCAAATAAGGAAAGTTGAAAATCAAAAAACTGACAAAGAGCAAAACAATAGTGAGAGTATTCAACAAGGAAATTATATGAATGAGGGTTTGAAAAGCAAAGTTCTAAAGCAAAGAAATAAAAGTGGTTTTCAAGATGAAGAGCTAGATTCCTTAGACAAACAAGATGATTCTCTTTGTAGTTTGGAAGAATCACTTATAGAACCAAATAACACGTCCAATAAAGAGCTAAAGAAACCCGTAAAACCGCTAAACTTACCAATAGTATTAAAGAATATAATGTCCAGTGAAAATCCATTACTAAATAGCCCTAGTAATAATTTATTGAGCAATAGTAGTAATGTATCTGATGATGAAGAGTGGGATACATCCCAAGATTCTATGTCTTTTCAGTGTGATAATATAAAACAAGAGAAAATGAAGAATAGGGATAATTATCCATATTCAGCTTCTTCTTCAACAAAACCAGGTGAGGTAGAAGATTCATCAAATCCTCCTGTAGCCGAGATCATAAAGCAGCTTGATCAAAACAAAAATAAAGTCATTTCTTCCAAAGTAGACAACGGTATAAACACATCAAAACAGCAAGGTACCTTTGTTGATTCTGTTGAACTAAGCAAATTAACTACACAACGACCAATTCAGCCTGGTTTACTAAGGGTTCTTTAAATATCAAACCTCAAAAAAATCGGCGTAGGCTTAGGTAATGTAACACCTAAGCTTACACATGCGTTGCACAGAGATTTTAAATCACGTTGTTCTTTTGGAGTCTGTAATTGGTCAAGTATTATTTCTGCTGACTTTGGAACAATTGGCTGCAATAAAATACCAATTATTCTGATATATTCGAGTAATTTATAAATCACTAAATTCATGCGCTCTCTATCGGTTTTACTGAGTGTCCAGGGTGCACTTTTATCTATGTAAGCATTGGCCTTGGAAGAGATATTGATAATCAGGAGTATAATCTGGTTAAATTCATACTTTGATAGATGATCCATTACTTGATCAATTATGGCTTTGCAATTTTGTAAACTCTCATCATCTTTAAGCAAATTGCGATCGACCACTGGTACAACTCCAAAGCATTGCTTGTGCAGAAATGAAATTGTTCTTTGCACTAAATTGCCTATATTGTTTGCCAGCTCTGAGTTTATGCGGCTGATCATGTTCTTCTTACTGAAATTACCATCTTGACCGAAACTTGCTTCCCGAAGGAGAAAATAGCGTAGTTGATCAACACCAAACTCTTCTGCAAGATTAATTGGATCTATAACGTTACCAAGGGATTTGGATATTTTTTCCCCCTCGTTTAGCCACCAACCATGAACTGCAATTTGCTTTGGCAGTGGTAAATCTGCTGCAAGAAGAATAGCTGGCCAGTATACAGCGTGAAAACGCAATATGTCTTTACCGATCACATGAATGTTGAAGGAGTTTGTCCAAAACTTCTTATATTCCTCATCTTCTATATTAGGAAAGCCTATTGACGTGAGATAGTTAGTGAGCGCATCTATCCAAACATAAATTACGTGCTTGTCATTCCCTGGTACTTTTATTCCCCAATTAAAACTAGTACGAGAAATCGAAAGGTTAGTAAGTCCTGATTTTACAAACGATACCACCTCGTTTTTTCTGCTCTCAGGAAAGATGAAATTCGGATGATTTTCGTATAACTCTAGTAATTTATTTTGCCAACTTGACAAACGAAAAAAGTAGCTCTCTTCTTTTATCCACTGAACTTCAGCGCCTGTTGGTGCTCTGCCATCTATCAACTCTGATTCCTGATAAAACGCTTCGTCACGAACTGAATACCAACCTGAGTAAGAATCCAGATATATTTGCCCTCTCTCTTCAAGCCTATTCCATAGAGCTATAACTGCTTGTTCATGACGTTCTTCTGTGGTGCGGATAAAATCATCAGAATTAAAGTTCATTAGCTCAGCTAATTTTCTGAACGTAACACTTATTTCATCTGTAAATTCTTTTGGCTCTATTCCCTTTGTTTTAGCTGCTTTTTCAATTTTTTGTCCATGTTCATCTGTACCAGTAGTAAATTTGACGTTCTTTCCAGCTAATTTCATAAATCTAGCTGTAACATCACAGATAAGGGAAGTATATGCGTGGCCGATATGTGGCTTGTCGTTTACGTAATATATTGGCGTAGTGATGTAAAAGCTCTCAAATTGCTCCATTTTGTACTAGTTTAAAGCTTTATCGTATCTGCACTAGTAATAAAAATCAATACATATCCTACCAGACAAGCAATCTGAAAATCCATTATACCGCTGCGCGTTGCAGCGGTATTCTCGATTAGTAACTTATGGTTTAGCAGCACAACCTCCAAACTGTTGTGTCGCATTAGGATCACCAAATGCATACCCAGGTGTGCCATCATAAGAAGGAGCACTTGAAGCAGTATTAGGATCTTGAGGAGAGTAAGGAGGTGGTGGTTCAAGATTAGAAGAATCTCCCAAATCATATCCAGGTTCTGATTTATGATAGTTAATTACCGCTTCTTCAGCCTTCTTAATATTTTCTGACTCTTTCTCATGTTTCATATGAAAAGCCACACCACCAGCAAAACATACAAGAGAATTAATACCAAGAATGACTAAACCCCAAACTGGTAAGACTGGGTTAATAGCGCAACCTACCAAAGCTGCTAAAGAAATTGCACCAACTGCAAATTCTATATTTCTGAACATTTTAAGTTTATTATCCAGGTAATCTACCTTTTCTGATTTTCTAGCCGTTTTTTCGCTGCTGTTGTACCAAACACACATTAAAGCATGGAAAGCAACACACGTAACTACAGCTACTATCCCTAAAGCTAATAATTTCCTGTTGTCTTCTGCGTCTTTTTTCTTATCTTCTCTGCATGGCTGGTTACTGCTACCGGAACCAAGGTTATTTATCACTGTAGTATGACCACTAAACAGGTTGCTAAGTAGTAAATAATCCCAAAAATCTAAACCTCTATTATTGTGTACATGTACGTGTGTAACCTGAGGGCTTGTAGGTTGTTGCCTACTATCACGTCGATCACTTCCTATATTGTGTTCATTAGTTGGGTTATAGCGCCTAAATTCCTTATACGCATTTTCAAAATTTTTATCACTCCAGTTCTCAATATTTTGCATACCACGAGAACGTAAAAATTCTTGAACATTCTTATCACTGCCATTTTCTTTTATATAGGCAAGTGCGTACCTTTTTAAAACACTATCGCGCATAGATATTCCCCTCAAATTAAGATTAAATTAATAAACAATTATTACTATAAATTATATAGAATAATGTCTTCTTGTCAAGTTAGTCATAAACCAACCAATATTCTATCTACCAATTCTTTTACTGTCGGTATGCAACCATTTTTATAAAATGGGTCTTGCTTAAATTTGTACACATTGTGCCCAGAAAACATGAGTTCATTTTCAACATTGCCGTCATGTACAATGTTTTGCAGTGTCTTTTGTATACAGAAACTCCGTGGATCTGGCTTTCGCCCTGTTGAATGGTCACCATGATCTTTCCAATTGCTAAACAGACAATGGCTCAAACATCCCATGCAATTAATTTGATCTTGTCTTATTTCCGCAAATTTGCCTGGCGTCACAAAAATAACAGTTGTATCTGGAGTTTTCATTACCTCTGTATACCCTGCTTTAATCCATGCATTTGCTAGCTCTTTGTCTTTTGCAGTGAGGTAAATCTTTCTACCTCTGCTACCCATTGCAAATTCATTATTAAACTCTCCACTCACATTTTCTGAAAATTTCATTTGACGTGAATTTCGTTCCTGTAGCTCATATATGAAGCTATTTCTTACTGCAGATGAGTAAAATCCTGTTGGACTAAATTTGTTTAAAAATACATCACCTTCTTCTAAAGTAAGTAACTTCTTTTTCCATTCTGTAGAAATCGGACTTTCTTTTGTTAAAAGTGGACGAGTGCCAAACTGAAAAGCTATTGGTCCGATTTGTAAATTGTCAAACCAATGTTCCCAATCCTTCAAATTCCACACTCCCCCCGCCATAACAATTGGCGTTTCAGAAAGACCGACCTCATTCATGAAAGATCTAAGCTCTGCAACTCTTTCAAATGGAGCCTGCGGTAATTCTGGGTCTTCACTATTACTGAGTCCATTGTGACCACCAGCAAGCCACGGATCCTCATATACTACTCCACCAAGTAAAAAAGAAGATATTTTTTGGTAAGCACGTTTCCACAACGCTTTAAAAGCGCGCGCCGATGAGATAATAGGGTAGTAATAAACTTGATATTTAGCTGCAATTTCTCCAAGCCTGTAAGGCATACCAGCACCGCAAGTGATGCCATGAACTAAACCTTTTGCTTTTTCTAATATGCCATGAAGGACTTGTTCTGCTGCTCCCATTTCCCAAAGCACATTCATATGTATTCTTCCACGGCCCTTTGATATTTCATTCGCTATTTTTGCTTGACTAACTCCAGCCTCAATACTATACTTAATTAATTCCTCATGCTTTTCATTTCTTGTTTTACCTCTATAAATCAGCGGCACCAACTCACCATTGTCATCAATAAGTTTAGCATTTGCACCAGAAAACGTACCAACAGCATCTGCTGCAGCAAATGCTCCACTTGACCTTCCATCACTGACTGCAATGCCTTTGCCGCCCTCGATGATTGGCCATACTTCCTTCCCTGAAATTGCTATCTTTTTTATCTTATTTTTCAAAATTTCCTCTTAATCTTTCACTCTATTTTACTTGATTGCTAAAAAAATAATAGCTTTTCTTTTAATGCACACAAATTCAGTTTTAAGTAGACATAACAGCTACGACACATATTCTTTTTAAGAAGTCTTTGATATATGATAATAGGTCTAACAGGTGGAATTGCAGTCGGAAAGAGCTTTGTAGCCAATTGCTTTAAAGAATTTGGTGCCGCTTTGTTTGATGCTGACTCTGTCGTACACCAGCTTTATAAAGTGGACAAAAACATAATAAGTTATGCAGAAGAAAAATTTCCTGGGGTAGTAGTAAATGGAAAAATTGATAGAACAGTATTGTCTAAATATTTTTTAGCACATGATGAAAATTGGAAGCAATTCCAGTCTTTAGTACATTCCGCTGTGCAAAATGAATTAGAATTTTTTATTGCTCATGAGAAAGAAAACAACAGAAAACTTCTAGTTCTAGACATTCCACTCCTGCTGGAAACGAGATTCCATTTGTATTGCGATTTTATTGTTTTTATCCATGCAGATAGCGTTGTGCAAGCTCAAAGGATTAGTGAGCGTAATATGGATAAAAAAAAGCTGGATCTAATGTCTAGTATTCAGCTCCCTATTGAAGAAAAAAAGCAAATGAGCGACTTTATCATCGATACCAGCGCAAATGTTCTTTCTCAAGTGAAAGATATAATAAACTCGTTAGACCTCAACACGTGATACGGTTATTCTCCACAAGATTACTCCGAATTTTAGCTGTACTATCAGCAGATTTTACCATTAAAATTTCAAACCTTGAGCCTGCATTCAAAAACGATTCTACTGATCTGCCGAAAAAATCATATCTCCATCCCTTGAACAATTTATCTATCTTCCCAGATATTGATCCAGCTAACTCATCTTTTGACGAAACTAACTTTCTCGATATGTTATTTTCCTTACATTTGCTCTCTAAAATAATCGAGAGTATATCAAAGACAGATTTATCATAATTATCCGACAGAGTATAATTTTGCTGCACAAATTCCTTCTCATTCTCATTGAAAATATCTATAAATTCTAATAAATCTTCCTCTTTTATATTTTTTGTGTTTCTCTTAAGGTCATCTAAAATGTCATCAATATGTTCCACGTTTTTTTCAATTAAACCAGTTATTACGGCATTATTGACTACCTTATTACGATTTATATTGTAACGCTGTGCTAAGGTCTCTTGCCACTCACTAACTGCTTTAACAGTTAACATCAACCTTGGATTTGCTTCATAATTAAATTTAATCCTCTTCCATGCATCTTTTGGATTATGCAAATACTTATTGACATCAACTATTGATTCCATCTCTTCTTGAAACCAGCCCATCCTATTATTTTCTTCAAGTTTATTGCACAATATTTGGTGTAGGTCATATAGGTGTATCACGTCATTTACTGCATAATCTAATTGATCCTCAGATAATGGCCGTTTTAACCAATCTGAATTTTTAGCTTTAATTTTATCCAGCGCTACCCCCTGATATTGCTCTACTACTTTTGAATAACCAATAAAGTCGTGATAATAATGACAAAACATAGCAGCAACTTGGGTATCAAAAATGGGAGTAGGAACACATTTAAGCACGGTGAGTAAGGATTCTATGTCTTGCCGACAACTATGAAAAACTTTGGTTATTTCTCGATTCAGCATTATTTTCTTAATAAGCGATAAGTCAATTCCCGGTACTAACACATCTACAATAAAACTCTTCTCTCCGTAAGAAATTTGAATTAGTGATAATCTAGGATAGTAGGTTAAATTGTTTCTAATAAACTCTGTGTCCACTGCTATAAATTTTGGATCTTTTGCCATCAATTCTTCACATGCATTCTCCAGCTCCGATGTCGTACTAATTAGCATATATTTTTTATTCAGTGGCTATATTTTACCACTTATATTGAATATTTACAATTGATTGAAATTGAGAACGCAACTGTATGATAACTAATCCTTCTGTAAATATACAGTTTTGCCAGACACAACGGTACGTATTACGCGCCCTTTCACTTTGCGTCCATCGAAAGGGGAATTTTTTGATTTACTAGCAAAGTTGTCAACTTTAATTTTCCATTCATGATCCAAATCAACTAAAATTAAGTCCGCTGCAAGGTTTTTCTGTATGCGGCCACGTGGCACATGTATGATATCTGCAGGCTTATATGTCAATTTTGCAAGCACATCAAGTAGACCCATTTGTCCACTGTGATATAGTTCAAGTGAAATGGGCAGCATTGTTTCAAGGCCAACAATACCAAATGCAGCATTTTCAAGTGGCAAATCTTTAGAACTAAGATCATGCGGAGCATGATCGGTTGCAATGCAATCAATCACACCTGTCTTTAAACCTTCAATCATAGCTAAACGATCCTCTTCAGTGCGAAGCGGCGGGTTCATTTTTGCGATTGCTCCGTGTTGTTTTACTATATCTTCAGTTAAAGTAAAGTGATGAGGAGTTACTTCACATGTAACATTTAATCCCAAATCTTTTGCACGTTTAATAGCATCAAGTGAATCTTTTGAAGAGACATGTAAAATATGGTAGTGTACATTTTCTATGTCCTTCATTAGCAGTATATCACGAGTTACCATAACCGACTCTGACGCACTCAAGATTCCCTTTATTCCCAATTCTTCAGAAATTTTACCTGCATTGATTGCGCCACCAGCAGATAGATTTAAATCCTCTGCGTGTTGAGCAATAGGAACACCAAGCATACTTGAATAAAGCAGTGCCTGTCTCATAATCATTGGATTCATAACTGGCATACCATCATCGGTGAAACCAACTGCACCTGCTTCCTTTAAGAGTGCCATTTCAGTTAATTTTTCTTCCGAAGTGGTGATTTTAGCGTAAAATTCCACATTCACATGCGAAGTTTCAAATGCTCTATATTTCAAATACTGAGCCAAGACAACACTATCAATCGCTGGAACAGTGTTTGGCTGACAAACTACAGTTGTAACGCCTCCTGCAGCTGCAGATTTACTACCCGTATGTATATTTTCTTTATGCTCTTGACCTGGTTCACGAAAATGCACGTGAATATCAATAAGGCCTGGCATTAGAACAAGCCCTTTACAGTCTATTGTTTCATCAACCCCACTTGTTGAAAATAACGATTCGCCAAAATCAACAATTTTATCCCCTTCAGTTAACAATGAACCTTTTATATCAAGTTTAGTTTCCGGGTCAATAATACGAGCATTGGTATACGCAATTTTATAGCCTTCCTTTTGCCCTGTCTGCAATAAATTCCAAATCATATTTGAGTATCGATTATAAAATAAATCTAAAGTTTTTTTAGTAAAATACAACCAAATTAAAGTGATGATATAAAACTAGCAATAAAGAATATTGTAAGTTGAAAATGTGATATAAAAGAGGATAAGAGGGAAAGATAGCCCTACTCACTATAGGAATAGGACTATCATGGGCGTGTGCGACCGGAAGAATATTGGTACTACAACCGTTTAAATCAAGGTACACTAGCCCATCTCTCGATACGTTTGAATAGTTGCTTGGGACATATATATGCACCCGTTTACAATCTTAAATTAACTAAAACTATCGAGGTTTATTATGGTTACATCTTATCAAAATTTTATTGGCATTGACATCGGAAAATTTAAAAATGTCGTTGCAATTCACAAACAGAAGAACGCTGTCAAATTTGACAATGATTCTGATGGTTGGCAACAATTATTTCAAAAGTTTTCAGATATTCTACCTAATTCTTTAGTAACTTTGGAAAACACAGGAAAATATGAGCTTGGTTTGTCACATTTTCTTATTGACAAGAATATTGCAGTACATCGAGCTAATACTCGTAAAGTAAAAAGCTTTATCTTGTCTCACGGAACTGTAGCAAAGTCTGATAAATCAGATGCGAGGGCTCTTGCTCAATATGGATTTGAACGCCATAGAACTCTCTCTCTATTTGTACCTACATCAAAAGAACAATTAACCCTGGTTGCACTTTGTCAACGTCGTGATGACATTACGCAAATGAGAGCTCAGGAAAAGTGTAGACTGGAAGCTCCTGAAAATGATCATATAAAGAAAAGTTGTCAGAAGACCATTGAATTTTTCGATAGTCAAATAAACGAACTCAATGATACTATACAAAAAATTATTGATGGAAGCCATGAACTACAACAACGTCAAAAAATCCTTAAAACAGTTTCTGGAATAGGTAAAAAGTTATCACAAGATTTTCTGTGTTTAATGCCAGAGCTTGGTTACTTAAGTAGAAAAGAAGTAGCAAGTCTTGCCGGAGTTGCACCTCATCCTAGGGAAAGTGGTAAAACTGTTGGTTACCGAAGGATTATAGGAGGTAGAAGTAATGTTCGTTCAAAGCTCTTTACATCTGCCATGTCTGCTGCAAGGTCCAAATCTGCACTTGGCACCTTTTATTCTAAGCTTGTTGAAAGTGGTAAGAAGAAGATGGTAGCTATAACAGCTCTAATGCGTAAAATTATAGTAATTGCTAATGCAAGGCTTAAAGAGGCAATTAATTTGAATGTTTAAAAATTTACATAGCAGTAATTGAAATGAATATTGTGCATCCACATAAACTTAAAGTGCTTGTTCACATAGCTTAAACGAAAATTGTTGCAGTAGCTGTTTGATATAGAATTCTGTTTCTATGACAAACGGGTTTTTATTATCTATATGGTTGGGTAAAGTTGCAAAATTATACAAATGAAAAATTAAAAAAAAACATAGTTGATTTAAATTAATACTCAAGCAGCTATTCTATAACTACCATTTTCGATTTCAACGTTATTAAGTGCGGTATTTGCGTTATAAGAACAGTAACATCCTACTGCAAGAAAAGTTAATGCAGCTACAGCAAGCGAAACACACATTGCTAAATGAACCATTGTTAGACTTGTACCAACAGCAAGTGCTCCAGATAATACAAAAGAAACAGAAGCATAATTACCTTGCCTTTTACTGTAAGTTCTTGCTTTCAAGAATTTTTCACTTAGCTCTTCATTCTTGCTTTCAAATTGCTTCTGTAGACTCTTCTCTAGTACTTCACTTTTGTTTTCAATTTCTTGCAGCTTTGTCTTTAAGTCGTTATTTTCATTTTCGCGTTGCATTATTTGATCAGCGAACGATTGTCTTGCATCATTCAGCTGCCCTTCCAACTGATCATTTTGTGTAGTCAATTGAGCTACCCGACCATTTAGCGTATCAGCAACCTGTGTTAATCGGGTTACTTCATCAGTTTTATCAATTAGACCTTGCTTTGCATCATCCAGCCGCCCTTCCAATTGATTGTTTTGTATAGTCATTTGATCTACTTGATCTTTTAGCCTTCCAATCTCTTTTTTCTTCTTTTCAAGCTGAGCTCTTGCTTCATTAGATTCTTTGCTAAGTTGCATGACTTTACTAGTTTCTTCAGCTAATTTTTGCTTTGATGCTACAAGTTGAACTTCTGTTTGCTCACATTTCCTTTCAAGCTCCCTTGCTTGACTAGACAAATTACTATTTTCCTGTTCAAGTTGAGCTTTTACTTCCCTTAGCCCTCCCTCACTCTCTCTGAATTGAGCTCTAGCATCCTTTAGCTCTTTTTCTGCACATTCTACCTTTTCTTCTAGCTTAGTTTTTGCTTTCTCAAGCTTCTTCAGTTGATTAGTCAGATTACTATTCTTTCTTTCTAATCCAGCATTTGTTTCTTCAAGTTTTTCTACAGTACCGTTAAGCCTAGTTACTTTGCTAATTTGCTCATCCAACTCTGCTTTGTTTTCTGCAAGCTGATCTTTTGTCCCTTTAAATTCTGCAGTAAGTTTATCTACTTGATCATTGAGTTGATTAGTCTTCTGTTGTTCTTGTGTTAATTTTCCTTTTTCATCATCTAACTCTTTAGTTTTTCCAACCAAACTTTGTTGTATACTATTTAACCTTCCCTCTAGTTGAATTTTTTCATTAGTAAGCTGAGCTACTTTTTGTTTTCCTTGTCTAAATTCCTCTTCTAAATTTGGAGCACGTTGAATTGGTATCTCAGAAAGCTTAATGCCTTCATTTTCTTCTCTGACTTCTTCAAAGAATTCCTTATCATCCACATCAACATATGACAAAACTGCATGGTAAAATAGGCCACAAATATAAGCAATATGACGATACTTAGATGCTTCGCTATCCGATTTAAATTTTTCCTGCTCTATTTTCTCAATAAGGTTATAATAGGTATCGATTTTATGATAGTGTAGTTCTAAATACTCCAGAGTTTTACCTGTTTCTAATTTTAATGGTTTACCTACATGTTTATAGTGCATACCAGCATTACCATGTGGCAAACATGGTACCGGATCTGATTGACAAGCTACTCTAATAGTATTATGTCCAAGACACTCATTGTAAACTTCAGCAGCACCATTGTAGAACACTCTTGGAGAGCCAAAAGTTGCAACATGAACATCTTCAGCACCTTCTGTTTTATTAAGACATAAAGCAGTTATACTAGCAAGAGCACCTCCCATGCTATGGCCTGTAACATTGATTTTTAAATCTTTGATTGCTAATCCTTTATCATTAGCATGCCCTTGTAATATTTTATGTACGCTGGGCCAAGAACGTTTGAATAGAGAGTAAAAACCAGAGTGAACATAATTATCTCCAGACAAAAATGGCAACTTAGTTAAAGAAGCACGCAGATCTTCCTTCACATCATTTAAATCACGAGTGCCATGGTAAGCTATATCTACTTCGTTATCTTTAATAAAAATATAACCAGCATCTCGATTATATGAATTTTTACCAGTTAAAGCATAGCCAACATCGTGTTGCTCTAATTTATAATCAACATCTGAGCAATATTTATCTTCAATAAGTTCATTATCGTAAAATCTTATAATCTGATAACCTTCTTCTTCAAACTTCCTTTTAGTTTTGTATTTACCTTTCTCTAATTTTCTATCCACATCACCATAGGAAATTTTGCTAAAGGTACACATTTTCCATAATTTTTCTTCATCAAATTCTGCAATTTGCCCTTTTATCAGATCAGCAAGGTCAGAAGCATCCTTTAACTCAGCACCTTTAAAATCTTCTATCTTCTTCCATGCTTTAACTAGGTCAGAAGTTCCTAGCCCATTAAGGTCAAAACTTTGAGCTTCTAATTCGTTCTTAAATGGTTCTAGTGCCTCAATTACGCATTCTTTTATTTCATTATCATCAATATGTACAATACTATCGCTAATAGAATCCATACTTTGATCATGAGTAATACTTAGCATATTTTTTACCTACTATTTTAGTATATCATTAATTAAGCATTTGATCAAATTTATCAATAAAACTATTAAAATTTTCTTATTTTAAACGAATTTAGTTCATTTTATCACACTTAAGACTTTTGTTTGTGACAACTGCTGTATTTGCAATCTTATCGTGCCAAGTTTGGCAGCGTTTATCGAAACTTGCCCATATGAAACCCAAGAATAATGGTGCAGTTGACAATATGAAGGAAAAAAACCTCTTTGTTGCTTGTTTCAGAGTCAATTTTTCAAAAGTTTGTGCATTCACAACTCTAAGTCCAAGTAAGAATTTTCCAGGTGTAGCGCCAAATCTTATCCACATATATGCTACATAACTAAAAAGCATAATAAATTGAACTATCTGATTTAGAACTAGTAACTTTATTAGTTTACTCTGCATTGCTGTTTCCTCTGCAGATAGTGGCACCTGCATTTGATATTTTGCAGCAATTTGGCCTAATATTTTACTGCTCTCCGAGCTCATAAAGAGTTGATTTAAGGCCTGACCGCAAAACTGTAAAAATAAAACGATGATGATTAAATCAAGCAGCACTGACAAATAGCGTCTAAGTCCCGTTACGTAACATATTCCATTTTCATCTTTCTTTATCCTTTGAATAGCATTTATAGAAGAAAGAATGGCAAATGAACGATTAAAAAACTTGTGTAACATAAAGCACTTTCCAATGTTTGAGTGCCCCTGGCCGGACTTGAACCAGCATGCTCTTGCAAGCAACAGATTTTGAGTCTGCCGTGTCTACCATTCCACCACAGGGGCCTATTTTAATGCTATAAGCAACACAGGATTAGTCAAATTTTTTCTCTTTTAAGTCGAGATTGAATATTCTACAATAATCAATCATTACTCTAAAAACTTAAAATGAATGAATTAGTTAACCTTATTAATTCAAGAGAAGAAATATGTAAATTGCCACATAATTTAGAAGCAGAGCAAATGCTCATTGGTGCAATGATTCGTGATAATAGAATTTGTGATGCAGTTGAAGATATAATTGCAGCAGACAATTTCTACGATCCACTACATCAAAGCATTTTTACCCAGATATCTAAAACCAGAAAACACGGCATAGTTGCCAATGAACTAAGCCTTAAGATGTTTTTTGAAAATGATAAAGCATTTGCCGAATGTGGTGGAGTTGAGTACCTAGCAAAGCTTGCAGCGAAGGCAAGTATTGCTCTTGATATCTATAGCTTGACCAGAATAATCCGTGATACTTATTTAAGGAGATGCTTAATCAAGCTCGGGCAGGAGATAGTTGACGATAGTTACAACTACGACATTGAAAATCCTGCACAGTTACAAATTGAGCAGGCAATGACAAAATTGTTCAACTTAGCAGTAAAAAAGCAAGGTGATAAGACATATATAAAGCTTGCAAGTTCAATTAAAGATGTGGTTGAGAAGATCAGCAAGCTGAAGAATAACCCAGAGGCTCTAGGTATTACAACCGGACTTCAAGATCTAAACCAGCTTCTTGGTGGTTTGCAGAAATCTGATCTGTTAATTATAGCTGCAAGGCCCTCAATGGGAAAGACAGCATTGGCACTGAACATCGCACTTAACGCTTGTAAGATTTTGCAAAAAAGAACAGATAAACAACACTACGTAGCTTTTTTCTCACTTGAAATGTCAGCAGAGCAATTAACCGCAAGATTGATTACTATAGATTCAGGCATTGGTTATTATAAGGCACTGACTGGGAGAATTAGTGATTTTGAATTACATGAATTCATTAATGCTAGTACAGATCTATCAGAATTACCTTTCATAATAGACGATACTCCTGCTCTATCAATTAGTGCCCTTCGTACCAGAATACGACTGCTATATCAACTATACAATGTAGAGGTGGTATTTATAGATTATCTGCAATTAATTCGAGGAACAACAAAAAGGAGTAGTGAAAATAGAGTGCAAGAAATCTCAGAAGTGACGCAGGGTTTAAAAGCAATTGCAAAGGAACTAAATATTCCCATTGTTGCACTATCACAGCTCTCTCGTTCTGTTGAGCAAAGGGATGATAAAAAACCACAACTTTCTGATTTACGTGATTCAGGAAGCATAGAACAGGATGCGGATATAGTAATGTTCCTCTATAGAGAAGAATATTATGAATTAAGAAAGCAACCAAATGAAGGAAGTAATAAACATCGAGAGTGGCAAGAGAAAATGGAGAAAATTAGAAATATTGCAGAGCTGATCATTGCAAAACAAAGAAACGGGCCAATTGGCAGTGTGAAGCTACATTTTGACTCCAATAGAGGTGCATTTAAAGATTATACAGAAAGATATAGTCTGTAGCGGTTTTGAGTAATTCTGGAAGTGTTTAACAAACCATACGTGCCAAATTAAGAAGCTATCGTGAAACATAGCAATATTTAAGATTGGCATTTTATTTGTTACATTTATTTTTTTAGGAAATTCTTATCTAGGATAAGATGATTTTTTAGAAAGATCTATAAATTACTAACCTTATTACTTAATATATAAAATAGTTTTTTCTTATTTCCTTTCTTCCTTACGCCACTTTTTCTTAACTTGATGCGTATGGTTTATTTAACACTTCCGATATACAACTAAAAAATAGCAAATTCTCTATAACTTGAATATAATTTTAGCTTTACCTAAACAGAAAGATGAATTACTTAATGGATTTTGTTTTAATATCTCTTTCCTTGCCACTTTTTATTACTGAGAATTATTTGTTAATTACTGCGTTGATCCCACTTTTAAGTGCATTAGCTATTTCTTTTACTAGTAAATGGCCCAGAGTGAACAATAGCATTACTGTTGTTTCTTCTATGCTTCTATTTGCGTATACATCTCTATGCACTTTATATTTGGTGTATGGTGATCATTCTCAATTTATTCTCATGGACTTTGGTAATAATTTGCATATTAGTTTAAAGTTAGAGTCTAGTGGAGCAATATTCAGTTTATTAATATCATTTTTGTGGGTACTAACCAGTATATATGCAATATGTTATATGCGAAATAACTATGCTGATAGTAACTACTCGAGTTTTCTATGCTTTTTTTCAATAGCGATTAGCTGTGCAATGTTTATTGCTTTTTCTGGAGATTTGCTCACTACATTTGTCTTTTACGAGCTTCTAACTATTAGTACATACCCTCTGATTACTCACAACTCAACAAATGAATCAGTAATTGCAGGACGCTATTACTTTGGTTTACTATTTTTCTCTTCTTTAGTGTTATTTTTTCCTGCAATAGGTCTCTTATATAATGAATTCCATACTTTAGACTTTGTAAGAGGTGGAATATTCAAGTTTGATACTTCGTTCATAACTTTTATTGCAGTGTGTTTTGCTATGCTGATTTATGGAATAGGAAAAGCTGCATTAATGCCAATGCATTTTTGGTTGCCAAAAGCAATGGTTGCACCAACTCCTGTAAGCGCACTACTACATGCTGTTGCTGTTGTGAAATCAGGAGTGTTCATCATCATCAAAGTTATATTATACACTTTTGGCATCGATAATATGCAACGTTTTGCACAGCAAAGTTGGTTTGCTGGAGGATGGCTTCCGTACGCTGCTGGATTTACTATTATTACTGCATCGTTAATTGCATTAAAGCAAAAGGAATTAAAGAAATTGCTTGCTTATTCTACTATCTCTCAGTTGTCATATATTATATTGTTCGCTTCAATTTTTAGTGAATTTAGCATGAGGATTGCAATTTTTCAATTAGTTTGCCACGCATTTGCAAAAATCACTTTATTTTTCACTGCTGGAGCAATAATAACGAAAACAGGTGAGAAATACATAGATAGAATTCACGGTATAGGACGTAGTATGCCAATTAGTATGATAGCATTTACTATAGGTGCATTGTCCATGATAGGGGTACCACCTGCTCCGACTTTTTGGAGCAAATTTTTCATTTTTCAAGCTGTTTTTAACTCTAGTAATGTAACACTTTCTGTATTTGTAGCTCTGGTGTTAATTGTCAGTACTATACTCAACGCTCTATACTTCTTACCGATAATTTACAATGCCTTTTTCTTAAAACCTTCTAGAAATTATTTTATTAAAAAGACACCAATGCTTCTAATTTTACCTCCAGTTGTTACTGCTGTATGCACTTTAGTTATTTTTTTAGCTACCAAGTAATTTTTTAAATGTAATCAGCTGTATTTATAGCCGTTAACAATAAATTTAAATGGTATTATACCAGTTAGAGTTGCTTTCATGTTTGATAAAGTAAAGCTAACCTCCACAGCATAGTCTTTCATTTTCTTATTTTGCTCAGCTGCAAAAAGTACAGTGGCATTTCCAGCAAATTTAACTAAGTCCTTGATCGATCGGTCAATAGATAGTGTTGTTACGTTTATGTTGGTAATTTTTTTTGTGGATGAAACAGCTTCATTGTTTACTTTTTCCTGAAAGTCTTGATAGATTTTATATATAGAATTGTTTTTTATAAAATTTTCTTGATACTTTGATTCAACGATCTGAGAGGACTCGTATGCTTCGACGTATTGACTTACCAAGTACCTTGCTATGGAAGTGTATTCATCTTCTTTTTTACTAAAACTAAGTTTATGTATTGTAGAAAACTCATCTTCTGTGTGGTTCGTGTACTTCACAAAATTTAAATCTTTTTTAACAGGAAGTAATAGGTATATGTTTAGTAATGATAAAAATAAACATACTAAGAGAAGTAACGTTATTAACGCCATCCAAGATCTTTCTACAACGCAGAACAGGTATCTGTGGCAATACCATTCTACTGCTTTCCTGAAATAACTTTTGTTTTTTACTGATTCAACTTCCATAACCTAATTATAATAACTCTAAAAAAACTTTAAAATATGTCTAAATTTTCCAAAATAGTATGAATGATTATATCACCTTGTTCTGCAATAAGATGAAATTTATCAATTTTCTTCACATCTAAATTTATCATTTTTACACTGAAGCTTTCAGGATCATAAGTATTACTTTCTGCACTTTTGTGATAATTATAGTAGTGTAATTTATTTTGATCATCAAAATAACCAAATTCATCAGCAAGGGTTCCCACTTTTCTGCCTTTACCGTCTCTGACTAGCTCAAATAGATCAATTACATGGTTTTCAGATCCAGGCTCAATAAGACCTTCTACAGCAAAAAATTTAGGTGCATGACCAACATACTCCTTAAATTTTAGATTATTAGTCTTTTTTACACTACCAAAATCCACGAATTTATATTCATCTGAAAGATCAGAATATTGTGGATCATACTTTTTATATTCAAAAAACTCATTACCTAAAAAATTACAAAACGTTAGTTTATAGTCATCATGATTGAGTTTAATAACTTTAAGATAATGAAAATCTCTAGGAATCTTTACTTCTTCTTTCGTAATATGATTAAGTATGACTAACTCGCCACTGAGCATGCGATGGCCAATTTTTGGCAAAGTAGCTATATTGATTGCCTTATTGAGCTTAAAATTTGCTTCATAGATACCACTTGACAGCTCCTTCCCTTTTTCTAAAGTGACGTCTTGGTCTAAAGCTGTATTCTTGAGTAAACTCAATTCTTTCTGCATGTTCAATATGGTTTTTGTTAAAACTTCTATTGATTGCCATAAAGTTAATTTATTATCAGTCAAACTATATACTTTAAGTATTAAATTATCAGGATTTTATCATGAATTTATGTTAAAAGTATTATATTTTTGTGTCATGATGTTAACTACATTAGCTAAAACATGCTTTTTATCTAAGCGAAATTGCTTTGCAGCAACGAAAAGTTCATCTATTTCTTTCCATTGACTTAGCAAAATTTCAACATTATTTACTTCTTTCTTTATACTTTCTAAAATGGAGGTTTGAATGATATGTGATGCTAGTTCTAGCTCAATTTCACTATTAATTATTTTATTAACTATATCAGAATTATTTAGATTACGGAAAAATGTATAAAAATGCTTATGTGACTCATAAGCACCACTGTTTATTGCATTTATTATTACTCCCGGAGTTCCAGGAAACAAAGTAATGATCTCACTAAATATTTTATCGTCGAATTTACACTGAGATGAAACAACCTGCTTTGTTTCATCGTAAGTTAACGGAAGTAAATTCAGCTGAAAGCACCTACACCGGATGGTGGTTTGTATATCATATGGTTTATGGCTAATTATAAGTATTTTAGAATTTTGTGGCGGCTCCTCTAATATCTTTAATATTGCATTTTTAGCATTGCTAGTCATTGCCTCCAAGCTATCTATTATAGCTATCTTATATTCTGATTGAATGGGGCTTAGGTACAGAAAATTTTTCATTTCTCTCACCTTTTCCACTCCTATTGTATCACCTTCAACAATGTGTAAGTCTAATGCTACTTCATCGTAATTTTTGATAAGAAACCAATTAGAAAAGGATTGTGCAAGTGTTGCTTTTCCTATGCCTTTTTTACCACAGATCAGCCAAGATTGAACAGACAAGTTGTTCATTATCTTTTTTTTTGCTTGGTTGTGGCCTATCACCTTTTTCATTCTTTCTCCTATAGATCTTAGTTTGAAAATTCGTTATTTATTGTTTGTAATGAAATTTTACCTTTTCTTAAAACCTTAATCTTGTCTCCAGTTAAGTCAATAATAGTAGATTCTATACCAGAAACTAATTCATCATCTTCAATTACTGCAGATAAGTGTTGCTTAATAGACTGAGGTATATCTCTTGCTTTGCATATACTTTTTTCTCCTGAAATGTTAATACTAGTTGCAACTACTGGAGTTTTCAGTTCATTTAATATTGAAATCGCAATAGGATGATCAGGAATTCTTATGCCTATACTATCTTTAAAGAACTCATTTGGTAATATACTGTTATCTTGAAGTGGTAAAATATAGGTCATTGGTCCAGGAGAAAAATAGTTTATTAAATCGATATACTCTTCCTTTACCTTTGCTATATTTATCAAACTATCAATATTACTAACAAATACAGAGAGTGGCTTGTTTTGAGAACGCTTCTTTATCCGGTATATTTTTTCTATAGATTCTTTACCTAGCGCATTACAAGCAAGAGCATATACTGTCTCTGTTGGAAAGCATGCTAACAAATTATTTTTTATTGCATTTATTACTTCAAATACCATATAGCTAAAACTTATGTCTACAATAGCTCTGGGTTTACAGTTATCTCGCTATATGGTAGCAATTAAGATACCGAAATGGCTACTGTTGTATACTTACAGTAAATTTTATTAGCAACTGCTCGTTTTGACTGCTAGTACAACATTGCATAATTCTATTATGCCTATTTTGATCAAAATTTGCAAGACTTTTTATGCGAAATACTATATACAAGTGATTGTGATTGATTTCAATTTGATGAATTAACATTCTAATAATATTTTGCTTAGTCTGCCAATCCACTTGATCAAGCTTTGATTCAACACTTGAGGAAAAGTTTTTCAAGCTATCTGTAACAAGGCTCAATTCTTGTTGTAGTTTTTTTTGATCAAGCGTTCTTTCTTTCTCTTCTTCAATTTCTTTCAAATGCTGTTTCATTGTTGTGATTCTTGGTTCAAATTCTTCTTGGCTTATAAACCCTTTAGCATAGCTATCAATAAATTTTTTGATACTTAATCTTAACTTACTTTCTTGCTTTTCACGTGTTTGATTATGTAAAGGTTTTTTGTTCTCTGATAATCTACGTTGATATTCATTTGCAATCCTATCTGGCTCTTTCAAGATACTCTTGACTTCTTCCCATATAACTCCATCTAATATATCAGTGCGTATTGATTTATTATCGCAGATTTTATTGCCATTGAATTTGCTAGAGTTTGTACCAGAGCAACGATAGTAATAATATGTCGACTTTTTATGAACGTGGTTTGTACCACAATAAGTATATTGACAACGTTGACATACCATTAAACCTTGCAATAAATATGTTTCTCTTCTTTGTCGTACTCTTGCTCTTTGCCTATTTTCAGTTAGTTGTGCCTGCACTGAATCAAATAAATGCTCATTGATTATTTTTGGTACTGGAATATAAGTCCAATTCTCTTTATCACTATTAAAGCGACCACTTTTAAGTTTACCACAAGTTCCTTTTTTTGATTTTTTTACTTGTGGTTTTGAGCATGTCCTAGTTTTACCATAAGCTGCTTGTCCTATATAAGCAGGATTTTTTAACATGTTCCAAATAGTGCTCCTTTTCCAATACCTTTTTCCTGTTCGTGTTATTACCGGTATCTTATTCAGTTCATGTACAACTTCTCCTATACTTGCTCTTTCTTGGCCAACCCAACTAAATATTTTACGCACTATATTTGCCTCTTCTTCATCAACCTCAAATTTAGCACTTCCTTCACCTACGTGTTTTGCTATGTAGCGATAACCGTAAGGCGCCCTACCCATCACACTTATACACCCAGCTTTGGCCGCATGAAGTTTACCTCTACGGTTTCGTTCCATAATCTTTGCACGTTCATACTCTGCTATTGCTCCCTGAATCTGTAGAAATAAATGGGAATCAGGATTATCATCAAACTTATGATTCAAAAATACTATTTCAGATCCAGCCTTTTTAAACTCTTCGAGTAAGATCATTTGATATGAAAATTTCCGTGATAGCCGATCAGGTGAATGAATATATATCTTATCAATCTTACCTTCTGCTACTCTATCACGTAAACTCTCTAAGCCAGGACGTTCTAAGTTTGATCCACTGTAACCATTATCAACAAACCTATGCTCATCTAATAATTCATGTCCATCGCTACTAATGCGACGCTCCAATTCTACAATCTGACTCTCTATCGTATTCTCCTGTGCCTGTTGTCTTGATGAAACCCTTGCATACAAGCTTACGGTTGTCATTTTCTTCTACCTCCTTTATTTTATATTTCAATAATTGTTCATAAGCATCTGCCAAATATGTACCTGCCAACCGACTGGGCTCATAACGGCAATAAATAGTTAAATCCCCTTTTTGCATGTTTTTCTTCCTGTGAATTTTCTTATAGGTTAGGAGACTTCTATTGCCATAGCTAAAAGAAAACGTTTACCATTTTAAACTAAACACCTTATTTAAAAAAGCTGTCTAGTTCGCACAAACAAGAAATTCTCCCTAATAAATATACAAGATTTGAAAAAATTATGTCCAAAAAATCTTTACTTGAATTATCATATTATGTATGATATGGCTTATTTAAAGTATCATGAATGTTTATCCAAATAATGAATTCTGGGAGAGTGATTTAGAAGTTCCTGTTAACCTTTTACTAGAACGTTTTCAGGATTCTAATGTACGTCAATCTTGGTTAGATTCCCTTTCTGGTAAACAACTTAGCATCATTTTTCAGCATTGCTTTAAAAATCATTTAAATGGACAACTTTTTCAGGACGGAGATTATGACGATAGATCCACTCAACAAAAACGTAAGATACTTACCAGTTACTCTGACTCTCTTTTTGACTATTATCTCATTAGCTACTTTGATCGTACGAAACTTGAGGCTACGGTCAGTGAAGTGGCAAGATTTGCTCTGACTGAGAAGTTAATGAGATCGTACCTGGTAAAAAACAATACCAAGTATGATAAAAGATCCTTATTGTTTTTACTATTTCACATAAATTGCGAACTTCTAAAATCTGTTTATCACTTTGATAAAGTGCAAAAGAAAGGTTTCGTATCATTTGCTTTACAGAAATCACCAAGACAAATCAATACTTCATTTAAGGAATTTATGTCACGAGAAGCCGTAGAGCAGATACTTAAGGATGATGACCAGTTGCAGGGTTTTTTCCATCATCAAGATCGAATATATATGTTTGTACGTCGAGGAAGTGACATGGATTTACTGCTTAATTCAAACAAAGTTGTTCATGGTCATAAACCTGAGTGGATGATTTTAGATTTCTCTCTTGATGGCACTCAGGTTAATCTCTGTGCTAAAAATACTAACAAGGCTGTGGAAATAGCAAATAGCATTGTAAGTGGGTATTTTGACTGCGAATGTACTTTTGTAAATATACAAGATAAGAACTTTCCATTACAAGTGCACAAATTTCTTCAAGCATGTATAGATGGTTCTGACCCTGACATTTGTATATTTGAGTTAAATTTTAAGTCAGATTATTTTAAAAATAGTAATACATATCTTACTTTAAGTGTAAAACCGTATGATCCTATTGCACCAGAGTTACATATTTTAAAGCCAGCTATTGGCAACATACTACAATCTATTCAATCAGCTAAAGTAATGTTCCAAAACAAAAAGGTAACATTTTCTTTCAAAATAAGTGGGGAAGTTTATTATTCAGAGCATCCACTCAATAAAAAAGAAAGAGAGGACCTGAAGAAACATATGGAACAATCTTATGGTCTTAAAATTCTTTCACGAGCAAATTGCTGATCTTTTAAGTTCAAATAGTTCCTGGATTAATCCAAGCCAAAATCATATTAAAGCAGCAAGATACTTATTCGATCTTGGATTGATAAAAATGCAAGAAAGGTATTATATTGTTTGCTCTCGTGAAGAAGATCATCTTGATTGGCCAAATGTAATTGATTCAAGTTGTAGCAATGAGATTTTTATCGATTCAGACTTTGATGAAGCATGTGATGACGCTATTTGTGAAAACTGTTCTCGTCATATTCTGCCTAATACTTATCAAAAACAGAGATTTCATCTCTTATCCATATACTTAAATACAGAAAAGGTCATAGACTGGTTTGAAACAAAGTTGAATGATTCAAAACTTATGTGGGAAAAAGTGGAAAAAGGAGTTTATTATATTTGTAATCAAGGTCGCATTGTAAATCTAATAATCCTTGATTTGTGTACTGATGCGATATTTTTAACTATAGATAAACTTAGAGTCCACCCTACAGTTCTCATCACTCTAAAAAAAGATATACCAAATCTATTACTGAATCTATATGTAGTGCCAATGGTGAAACTGTTTTGTCAGCTTAAGACTGTAACTGAGATATTCCAAGAGGCAGCTAAAAAAGGAGTACCAGAGGTAGTAGAAAATACTTCTTTGCAAGTTTTACCAGCTTCATATATTTCGCTTAAACGTGTTGAACCAATTATACCAACAAAGCTTTTGGAATTACAAGTAGTTAAAGGTATGGTATATGTTAATAGTATTGAAGTTATAAATAAAAAAGCTGCATCATGCCTTAATATTTTTCGAATATTGTTCAAGCAATTTTTACATGACTGTGAGAAAGAATTACCACCTGAAAAACATACACTTCTCAATATTAATCAGTTAGAAAAACTCTTGGGACTTAGTTTAGAAGCAGATTTAGAACATCAAATCAGAAAACCATTAAATAAAATGCAAAGAACAATCAAAGCTACACTTGCTGAGAAATTAGGATTAAGTATTGAACGTGATGATGTAATACAAACCCTTGGTTGGCAAAGATCATCATATGGTTATCGTATTAACCCTTTTACTTTGACTATAAAAAAATAGAGTTTTTTGTTATCAAAAATAGTTTTTTTCAGCTCCATGAATAAATTTTCCCACTCCACGTGCAAATGGTCCTGTTTTTACATCAAGCCATTTATCCTCTTTTGAACCATTAGCCATTCCTTTAACTATTTGCTTTGCCTGTAAAAGCTCTTGCACTATACGCTCTAATCTATCTCTTCCCATACTATGAAAAACTTCAGGCAGTCTATGTCGTTGTTTATGTATTCCCGCACTTCCTGTGTGAGTAAATGGATGTCCTGAAATAGCAGCTCGCGCAATTGAATCAATAAGATATATTTTAAGATCTTTATCGCTAATATTTTGAGCTTTTAATTGTTCAGTAATGTCTTCCAATAGCCCTGTTTCTTCATTTCTTAGGTAAGTGCGTATGGTACGATCAGCCAGGCCATTTGCCTTAACAACAGCTCCATAAAATAGTGCATTTTGTCTTGGGATTTTTCCAATTGACCTAAAAATCATTGGTTTAGTCATATCTTCAACAGGCCAAAAAGCAAAAGAACACCTGACTCCATTTACGAGAGCAGAAGTACCTCGAATAGCATCTCGTGCTTGCTCTACTGTTGATATAGGCTTTTCTCCCTTCAGCTTTCTCATATGATGTGCAGTAATTATTGAAGCTCCAGTGCTACATGCTAAATCAGATAATAAACACATGAGATAATCCCCTACTGCTGGGTCAGCATTTAAATCTGCATGAATGAAAGAAGCAAGGGGATCAAATATAATGAGCTTTAAATCCTTTATTCTGCTCAGCTGCTTCATTACCAACTCAAATTCTGGAGATATTTCTACAACTTTACCGCGAACATTCTTAAGTATGGTAAATGATCCTCCTATATTTGGCAATGGTACAATAAATAGCCTATCTTTATATTTTAATCTCTCGCATTTTGGATCAAGTCGTTCTAAGCGACGATGTATTTCATTTGTATCATCTTCTGCAGAAAATACCACAACAGATCCGTGTTCAGTAACAAGTTGGCCAAATCCGCATACCTGATCTATGCTAGCTGCAACCTTGAGGGCTAGGTCAAGAAGAAGCATACCTTTACCAGTATCACCCATTGCAGCTAAAATAGATGTGACACCCAAAGGAAATAATCCTTCAACCAAGAATCTTTGCTTTGGTACTGGACATACAAAACGCTCTACACTCCAGCTGAAAATATCAAGTGGTGGTTTAATAATTATTTTTCTTGAGTTTTTTTCAATAAATTCCGAAACATTTATTCCCTCTAACAGACAATCAGCAGCATCCCAACTCCTTGGTTTATTCGGTGGAATCTTAAGCGTAGCAAGTGATGCAACACCAAGTTCTAAAAGCTTCTTTTCAGCGTTTTTAGCATATTTATTACCTGCTTCATCATTGTCCGGCCAAATGATAATATGTTTACCTTTTAGCGGAGTCCAATCTGTTTTATCAAGGGTAGCATTTGCTCCAAACATTGCTGTTGTTGCAGTTATTCCTTTCTCTATAAGTGCTTCTGCGCATTTTTCTCCTTCAACCAGAATAACCTTATCGGACTTTAAAATACCTGGAATATTATAGAGAGGTCTTATCTCTGGCTCTTTGAATCTTTGTTTTTTAACATCAAATGGTTTAAACTGTTTTTTCTCTAAAGGAGGATCATAACGGTAGACTATTACGATTACTTGGTTATTTTCATCGTAGTAGTTCCAACTACAAGTCAGGTATTGTTCTAGATCTCTAATATTATTTTTTTCTTTGATGCCAAGCCATTCACTTATTGAGAGCATTACTTCAGGAAACTCTGTTTTTGCATTCTTCCCGTGTACTGTTGCCCAAAGGTCAATAATGTCACCACCTTCTCCTGTTGCAAAATCTTTCCATAATCCAGCTCTTTCACCTGTTAACTCTATTACAGTGCTTTTGCCTTTGTTACCCTGTACATCACCTACATAAAACTTATCACCACGAAATGTTCCTCTTGGTAGTAAGTGAAAAAGACAAGATCTGATGTTTTGCACAAGCTGGGTTTTCACGTTTTTGCAGACAAATTAAGCCGTAGCTATAACTTTAGAATTCTGCCAACGCCCATTTACTCTGCTAATGAATTTTGCTGGTATTGATTTACCGTTTCTTAGCTCATATACTACTTGCAAGACATTTGTACGTTTACTTGGTTGAAACATTACAATACCAGACGTATAAAAACTTCTTAAAGCATTAGCACCAATTAAAGCTTGAAAAGGACTTTTTGCGAGTGTAGCTGTGGATACTTTTCTGGTATGACGTGTAATAATGATTCCAGCCATAGGATTAATTACAGAACGTAGTTTTTCTACTCTGCTTTGCAGGCCAGAAAACATATTTTCATAGTCAAGAGAATCCAAAACGATAAGATCTATCGTTTTAAATTTTTCTCCTATTATATCTTTTATTCTCTCTATACCTTCATCATTTAAAGTTAATCTCATCTTTGTAGTAACAATCAAGTTTTCCTCTGCTAGATTTGGCAGCCTTTGATTAGTTATGATTTGTTGTATGCGTTCCCTGATATAATTGTACTCCATCTCATTTTGCAGATAGATTATTTTTAGTGGCCTTGCTGACTTCATCTTAAGAAACGACACTCCTGCTGCAAGATGTGCAAGCAAAGAGAGAAGAAAATAACTTTTGCCAACCTTTGGCGTACCACCAATGACTAAAAGACCACCTGGAGTGAGAATTCGTGGAGCTATTATATCTTCTGGTATTGGTGATTGATCACTTAAGTACTGCTTTACAGAAAATATTTTTTCTTCTCTTTTCCGCCCTTTTTTTTCTCCACTCTTTGATTTTTTATTGAGCCACTTTCTAGCAGAATATATATCACCCTTAATTAAAATCCAAAGATCAATAATATCACCACCAGTTCCTTCAGTAAAATTACGCCAATCACCAGCTTCCTTACCTACTATTTTAACTGTAATTGTATTTCCATTTAAGTCTCCAATATAAGTTTTTTCTCGGTAAAACTCACCATTTGGAAGTAGGTAAGAAACACACTCCTTGATATTATCAATCAATAACATCTTTAACTCTTTTTGCTTTTTAGACATAAAATTCCCATACATATTTTTCATACGTGTAAAGTTGAGATTAGCTAGCTCACAAACAGTTTCAAAAGATTTTGAATTCAGCCAATTAATTGCTTCTTCTCTTAGCTTTGGGTTTTTTCCTACTGCGTCCTGAATACCTCTAGTAACGACAGCAGACCAAAGCTTTTCCTCGTCGTACTTCAAAATGGTACTCTGTCAATTTCATAATTTTTGCGGTATTCTGGAGTAACTACCGAGGCAATTTTGTTCTTCTCTCCATATTCATCAGTTATAACACCTACCTTTACTGTAAACTCTAAGCCATTTAATTCTGCAACTGAATTTAACTTACGAGCAAGGATTGCATTTTCTGAGTTATCATGTGGATGAATGTCACGTGCCGATTCCAAGATACTGCGAAGCATAGAGCGACCCATTTCTCCCCAAGTATCTTCTGCTTTACTACTTTTAATACCAATTATTTGATAAATTTTGTGCTTTGCGTATGGGCCTTCAATAACGGTAAATTCTGTATTTAAATAAATGCTACCGGTAGTGGGGCTTTTAGTAAACCAATGCTCATAACCTCCAGGCTTGATTGTCATTTTTACCTTTACTATTGTACCTTTTGGTATCAATCTACTTTGCGGTTTTACAGTGTTAAAATCAGTTAATAGGTTTTGTAACATATATCACTCTCCATGTTTAAATTTTAAAACTTGCTTTTAATCTTTGTAAGCAGCTTGCCTAAATGCGGTTCTTCAACCATACTCAGGCGTCCACTGCGGTCTTTAGCTGGGTATCCCCAAGGGTTTAAAGTGTGGCAAACAAAAGAGCGTTTCTCCGTTCCATCATCTCTCTTGATTCCAACCATACTGATTACTTCATCAACTATTCCAGGAATCTCACTAGCAGTTTTAGTCCCTTCGCATTGAGGTAGCCAAATTGGACGATTGAAATCATCGAGATATTGACCTAAAGTGCCAACTATGATGATGTCTTTGTCTCTGATGTGTTGAAATTGATTGAGCCAAGCCATCATTTCCTGAGCAAGTAATCCATATGCAGCTCTCATGTCCTGTTTTCCCGATCTCTCAGAAAAAGCCTCAGGTTGCATTTTTGCCCATAATAGACATAAACGTGAAGCAACGGTTATACTATCTACAAAGATGCATCGGTATTTAGAAAACTCAGGGAAAAGATCTTTGTACTTACCAGATACATGTTCATGGTGTCTTTGGCTATATGCTTGATCATACTTCAGCGCAGGATTAGGCCCCCCTATAAGACAAGCAATATCTCTAGCTTCATTCCAAGTGCGAAGACTAATTGAATCTCCTTGCCAATCTTGAACAGCAAGAAGCCCTGCTTCAAAATCAAGGCAAAGTGTTGGTTCATCTACGGTCTTTAGGAGACTTGTTTTACCAATACCATAAGGACCAAAGATGACCATTTTTACAGTTGATATTGTTTGCAATCTTTCATTATTATTCAAAATTTTAAGAACCATTATTTATCCATGCTACGATGTATATATATATACAAGAAAGGCAAAAATTTTGTTCAATTTTTCTTTTTGCCTTCGTAGTAAATAGGAGAAAGTTTGGCACGTATCTTCTTGATAATATTGTTTAAAGTGGTTCTTGAAACGTTGTTCATTTTGGCAACTTCATGTAAGTTGAAAAATTTAAGTTGCTCACATATATTTTTCCATTCCTTTGGTAAAACCGAGATCATATAGTCTACATCAATGCGTTTTGTTATTTCACCCTCAAGTAGCTCTGTTACATCGATACTAATATAGTTATTGATATCGCGTTTTGCACATCGCTGTTTCTTTAGCAAGTTAATAGCTTTATTTTCAGTTAGTCTTGCTACAAAAGTGTTAAAGCTACTTTTATCTTCATCATACTGATCAAGACATGGCCAAATTTCACAGAAGAGTTCTTGCTCAAGGTCTTCGAGATTCTCATCAATAAAGCACTTAGCAAGTTTTAGTCTATAAGCTTGATATTTTACATTTTTAATAACTATATGGTAGTTTTGTAATTTCATAACTTTCCTTAAAAACAAATTGATGCTTTTAAGGATGGGAGTTATTAATGCCCTTATGTAGGACAGGAGCAAAAATAAATAATACTGATGCGATTTTTAATCTATTGATATTCTGTTATTTTTTTTTGAGAATAATACCGGTGCAATTTAAAATAATACAATTCAGGTTTTTGGAACCTATTTTGAATGGATTTCAAAGAATGGGTAGCTCAGGCTTCCTAAAGTTATATTAAAAATATATAAGAATTTCATATTTTGAAATTCAATATCACCTAAAGAGCTAAAAATGTGGATTTCGCTATTAAAAGAATAGCTTAAATTTTTAAGAGGAAAAGTTCTCTAATTGCATAAAAGTCAACAATAATTTTTTGTATCATGAAAAATATTTTTTGATGTAAAATTCAGCTCTAATACAACCTTTTATTTATTATTGTATTATCTTATTCAATCAAAAGAGGTTTTATTGGCAATAAAAACATCAACACTAATTTCCAATTAATCTCTTTTAAACTATGTAGCCAATGAATATGTGGATAAATACGTCCACACAAACTTAAAGTATTTATCCACATATTCATTAAGCTTATAAAAACTAAGGTATCATTCTTTTCCTCTATAGTCTTAATGATTTTACATAAGTTAAAAGTAGCATGCTTCCATTGTTCTCTCCGCGGTCTAATATGGCTAATTCATATTGTAGCCAAGCCGCACTATACTTGTTAGGCGGAAGTGGACGGCAACATGTACGCCACGAAGTCTATGCTTCAACTTATCCTCTTGCTTATCCCTTCCATCGGCATTGCTATCTTTACTTTCAGTAAAATTATTGTTTTATACTTCTTTAGTGTTTATTGATAGCAAAACTCTTTTCTATCGATTAGCATCTTATGCATAATCACGGCTAATTTTCTTGCTACTGCAACAATTGCTTTTTTCATGCCCTTTTTCTTTTTAAGCTTCAATCCCCAGCTTCTTAATTTAAATGTCCTTTTACATTTTACCAGTAAGACCTGCGCGGCTTCATATAACATATTCCTACAGTCCACTGGTCCCATTTTTGATATACTTCCGTGTCGATCAATCTCACCAGAAGCGTACTGTCTTGGACTTAATCCCATATAGGCTCCAACTGTATAAGATGTTTCAAACCTATGCAGATCATCTATTGCAGCTTTATATGTCATTGCTACTATAATACCAACTCCTGGAACAGTAGTTAATAATTTACAATCCTCATCTTTTTTGCTTTGTTCTGAGAGCATTTTATCAAGTTTTCTTATTGATTCTTCTATTATTTCTAAACTATGTACTAATGATTCAATTGAGGTTTGGCTAATTTCATCTAGATTATTAACCATTTCTTGCACTTTTAAAGCAAAGTTTGCAGAACTAAGACGTTGATTAACTTTTATCCCGTATATTTTCAGTAATCCCCTTATTGTTCCCGCAATTTGCTCTCTGCAACGTATTAATTGTCTTCTGCTTCCAAGTATTATTTTAACCTGACAAGCTTCGTCTGATTTTACTAATACCTCCTTAAATAGCCCAACTCTCATCATTTGTGCTATGCCTCTTGCATCATTTTTATCATTCTTATTGATTCTCGCAGATAATGCTGCTGCCATATGCCTTGCATCTACACAAGTTACTGGTAATCCAAGATTCCTCAACTCTTTGCACATCGATATTGATAATTGCCCGCTTTCTATTCCTATGGACTCGTATTTTTTGTTTTGACCAAGCAGAAACTCAGCTATTGCACTGCTTTCACTTGCAACAACCCCTTCTTTAACAATTTTTCCTTTCTCATCAATGATACTAATAAAAGTTTCTTTGAGTGAGACATCTAACCCGCTATAATGTTTCATGAGACTACTCCTACTGTAAAAGTTTAAATTATTCTTGAAGAACTAATTCATTGAATTTGTTACTTCGTGCTAAAATAATGGAGTATGTCTCTCCATCATTCAATAGCAATTACAGTATGTATGCTCTCTATAACCTTAAGTTCCATTCCTAATTACTGGCTTCCTAAATCAGGAATTAGGAATCAGGAATCTAGAACTAGCCTGTATGGCGGGTTTTCACCATGCGTTCCTAAAACCGTTCCTAGGAACGGCATATCTGAAGTCCGCCAATATGGAGGATTCTAGCTTCCTGAAACCCTTATATATAATATATATATATAATACATATATAAAAATATACACATATATAAAAACATATAAAATATAAGAGTAGAATAATAAAAACCTCTAAAAGTAGAGAAACCCGTTTGAAAGGTCTTCAAATTCAAGAATTATAAAAAAAAATTCCTAAAAATTTGAAGATTTTTTGGACGAAAATTTTTCAAATCTTGTATATATATGTACACAACAATTGAAAGGCTTGGTAAACAAACTGGCTGTAAAAGAGTTTTTATGTTAGTTGTTAAATTTCGAAAATTAAAGATTTTTTGGACGTAATTTTTTCAAATCTTGTATATATATGTACTCGGCAATTGAAAGGAAATGCTCACCCTAGATCTTGGCAAACAAACCGGCTGGACTATTTTAAATGATGGAATAGTGCAAAGTGGAAGTAAGAGTTTTCATGTTAGCAGGTTTAGTGGTGGTGGAATGCAGTTTTTAAATTTTCGTAATTGGCTTAATTCACTTAAGTATAAATTTCCAGGCATTGAAGTTGTATACTTTGAAGAAGTGAGAAGACACTTGGGAACTGATGCTGCACATATCTATGGAGGGTTTTTAGCACACCTTTCTGCTTGGTGTGAAGAAAGTAATATTCCCTATCAAGGTGTTTCGGTTAAGACTATTAAACGTTTTATAACTGGCAAGGGCAATGCAAGTAAAGCTGATGTAATTGAAGCAGTGCAGGAAAAGGGTTTTTGTCCAACAGATGATAATGAAGCAGATTCTTTAGCATTAATGTTCTATGTTATGAATTTTAGTAAAGATTTTAATACGTTGGAAATATCATAAAAAGTGGGTCCTTTTGGCCAAGCTGGAGGGTTTGGTGGTCCTGACCTCGGGCCTTCTTTAGCGTTAGACATATTTCAAATGTTAACTACTTACGAAATTATAGCTGAGCAGTGCTAAAATAAGGAGAAAAAAAAGGTGAGAATTACGCAAGCAGAATGGGCAAGGGAAAAAGGGTTTTCGAGGCAATATGTCTGTTCTTTAGTAAAAAAAGGAATAGTTGAGCTGGAAGATGGACTTATTGACCGAGAACAAGCAAATGAAGCGGTAGCAGCAATAAGAGATCCAAGTCAACCACTGAGGAGAAAAGAGCGCGGAGAAACACTTTCAACGATATTGCTAAAAACGCGAATAAAAAATGAAACCGAACGTGGTAAACTTTTGGAAGCTAAAGTGAAAGCTGAAATAGGCAAATTTGTGTCAATTGAAGAGGTAAAAACTGAAGCATTTAACATAGCAAGAGTTGTACGTAATAATTTGCTTAATATTCCAAATAGAGTTTCAGCACTGCTTGCATCACTGAGTGACACTGAAAAGATTCATATGGCGCTAACTGAAGAGATTACAAACTCATTACAAGAATTATCTAACGCTAAATTTAAAATATAAAAAGATTTTGAATACAAAATGGCTAAGTTTAGAGTTAATAAAGTGTCTAATCAATCAACCAGGATTAGATGTTAATGTTAGAGGATTAAATGGCAAGACACCACTACATTGCGCTATAGAATTTGACGAATTAAGCATGGTGGATTTGTTACTAACAAAGAAGAATATTAATCCTTTTGTTGAAGACAATGAAGGCAAAACCTCTTTAGATTATGCAAAAGAAGGTGAAAAGACAAGGATATTAGAGGCATTAGTCAATAATAAATATGGCTCTGAGGAAGATAGCTTACTTCATTTAGCTGCAATGATAGGTGAAGTTAATGCAGTTAGATATTTGATAGGAAAAGGTATTGACGTTAATATACGAAATGCTCTGCATCATACGCCATTACATTTGGCAGCTGGTATTGGACATGTAGAAGTTGTAAAGATTTTAGTAAGAGAAGGAAATGCTGAAATAGATGTCTTTGATGCACGAAATCAGACACCAATGCACTATGCAGTTAATAATAAAAAGTTGGAGATAGTAAAGTTACTGCTGAAGCTTGGAGCAGATGTGAATAGTGCACGCATGGGACAAAACTCAATGAAATTGTCACCTGTGCATATAGCTGTAAGTAATGCTAATTACGATGAAAGAGACTTATGTCTTGATATCCTCAAATCCTTAATAAAGGAGCCTAATGCTC
Organism: Wolbachia endosymbiont of Oryzaephilus surinamensis; assembly: GCF_025617515.1. Lineage (NCBI taxonomy): Bacteria > Pseudomonadati > Pseudomonadota > Alphaproteobacteria > Rickettsiales > Anaplasmataceae > Wolbachia > Wolbachia endosymbiont of Oryzaephilus surinamensis. The sequence goes on from NZ_CP092526.1 coordinate 793,836, forward strand.
AAGTAAATTTGCAAGACTACGAAAATAAAACACCACTACATTATGCTGAAAGACTAAAAACAATAGAAGTTTTACTAACGCGAGAAGATATAGACCCTCTGGTAAAAGACGATAGCGGTAAAACACCATTTGATTACGCTAAACCTGAGATAAAGAAGGCTTTGATGAGTAATAAATACGGTTCTGAAAAGAATAGTCTACTCCATTTAGCTGCACAAAGAGGAGAAATTGAGATTGTAGATGCAATTTTAAGAGAAGAAATCGATATTGATATTGTAAATAATAAAGGTTTATCACCGGTTTACCTTGCTGCGGAAAAAGGGCATTTACATGTAGTAAAGTTATTGCTGAAAAAAGGAGCAAATTATACACCTGTTTTACATTTAGCAATTAAATCAAACAATTTAGAGTTACTTAAAGTTTTGTTTACTGAAAAAAATGGGTCTTTGCTCTGCAGAGATACCGTTGTTAATTTTCCAACCCTTCATAATAAATATATAGCACAGAGAGAAATAGCAGATAAAAGGACGAAAAAACATAATAATATTATCTGCATCTATACTACAGTCAGCGCAATAGCAGTAGCAGTATATATAGGGTTGATAACAACAACAATAAGCAGTGCAATCATTTTTGCAACAATAACAGGGGTATTTGCGCTTGTTATAGCAATAATGATAAGTGAGATGAGCAAAAGATATATAGAAAAGGAATTTCAGAAAAAGATGTTTATGGAATTGGATGAGTGTAGTTCTATTGTTAATGATGTCGAGATAGAACCAGTTATGAGTAGATGCAGACAATGATATACGCTACATCTTTTTCTGAAGGTTTAAGGCCAGATCCCCAGCTTAAAGTATCAGAGTGGGCGAATGAGTATCGAGTTTTAGCGCCAACTGCAGCATCAGAGCCAGGTAAATGGAGAACAGAAAGAACTCCTTATTTAAAAGAAATAATGGATTCACTATCACCATCTTCACCTGCAGAAAAAGTAGTATTCATGAAAGGAGCGCAGATTGGGGGAACAGAAGCTGGCAACAATTGGATTGGCTATATCATCGATCAAACACCAGGTCCAATGCTGGTAGTACAGCCAACAGTTGAAATGGGAAAACGTTGGTCGAAGGGAAGATTTGCACCGTTAATAGAGAGTACACCATGTTTAAAAAGTAAAGTAAAAGACCCAAGGTCAAGAGATTCAGGGAATACTGTACAAAGTAAGGAGTTTCCAGGTGGAATAGTAGTAATAACTGGAGCGAATAGTAGTGTAGGACTGAGATCTATGCCAGTAAAATATCTCTTTCTTGATGAAATAGATGCCTACCCAGGAGATTCAGGAGGAGAAGGAGATCCAGTACTGCTCAGTATTGCTCGAACTAATACATTTGCAAGGCGAAAGATTTTTTTAGTATCGACACCAACGATTCATGGAATAAGCAGAATTGAGAAAGAATTTGAAGCAACAGATAAGAGATATTTTTTTGTTCCCTGTCCGTATTGTAATTACTATCAAGTTCTAAAATGGTCACAAATAAAATGGGAAGATAAAAATCCAAGTACAGCACACTATATATGTATAGAATGTGGTGAAAAGATAGAAAATCATCAAAAGACAGAGATGCTTGAACGTGGAGAATGGAGAGCTACAAATCAAGTACACAATAGCAAAGTAATAGGATTTCACCTTTCAAGTCTTTATAGCCCAGTTGGGTGGTATAGTTGGCAACAAGCAGTAGAGGATTTTCTGCATGCAAAGGAAAGTGAACAATTACTGAAAGTTTGGATCAACACAACGCTTGGAGAAACCTGGGTAGATAAAGGAGAAGTACCTGATTGGAAGCAATTATTTAACAGGAGAGAATTTTTTCAGATTGGCACAGTACCAAGGAGAGAAGTGGTACTTACTGCAGGAGTAGATGTCCAAAAAGATCGTCTAGAGGTGGAAGTTGTAGCATGGGGAAAAAGTCGTGAAAGTTGGTCAATAGACTACCGAGTATTTGAAGGAGATACAGGAAGTAGAGAAGTATGGAAAAAGCTTTCGGAGCTCCTCAATCATCATTTTATTGGTGAAAATGGGCTTGAATATATGATAAGTATGATGGCGGTTGATGCAGGGTATGCAACGCAGGAAGTTTACAACTGGGTGAGAAGTCATCAAGGGTCTGGAAGAGTAATGGCAGTGAAAGGTGTAAATAAAGCACTAGTGCCGCTGAGCAGCCCAAGTAGAGTAGATATAACAGTTGGAGGGCAAAAGCTGAAAAGAGGAATAAAGCTCTGGCCAGTCGGAGTATCGATATTAAAGTCAGAGCTTTTTCAATTACTTAATATTTTAAAAGAAGGTGAAGAAACACCGCCAGGGTATTGTCATTTTCCCGAGTATGCACCTGAGTATTTTAAGCAACTAACGGCAGAGCAATTAGTCAGCAAAGTAGTAAAAGGATATACCAAACAAGAGTGGCAAAAGGTAAGAGAAAGAAATGAAGTACTAGATTGCCGAATTTATGCAAGAGCAGCATCGATAGCACTGGGAATAGACAGATGGCCAGAGAGTAAATGGAATAGTTTAAGTGAAAAACCGGAAAGTAAAAAATCAAAGAAAATAGTCAAAAGCAAATGGATCAGCACCGGAACAGACAAAATCTGTTAAACCAGAAAGAAACGTCCTAATGCACATTGCAGTAATTTTTGGATATAATTTTATGAAGAAGTGCTTCTGCAGTTATAATCGAGTTCGCAATGGTGCAATAAATGCCCGTGGATCAGTATGATTTTGGAAGGGACGGTCAAACCATTGATGGAGCTTCTTAGCTACCTCGTTTAGAAGATTGTGTAATATAACCGCCCCAAGCTAAAGCACTTCTTCATTGTAAGGTATATATAAGGGATTTTATATGGCAAAAGCAAAAAGTAAATTAGAAGTAGTGAATCCTAATGCAGCAGGGATTGATATTGGTTCATCTGTACATTATGCATGCGTACCAGAAGGGAGAGATAAACAACGCGTTCAAAAATTTGGGTGCTTTACAGTAGATCTTCATAACCTAGCAAAGTGGTTGAAAAAGTGTGAAGTTAGAACGATAGCCATGGAATCAACAGGAGTATATTGGATTCCTTTGTTTCAAATACTTGAATCATATGGATTCGAAGTTAAACTGGTAAATGCACGACATGTAAAAAATGTACCTGGAAGAAAATCAGACGTTCAAGATTGCCAGTGGTTACAGCAATTACATAGCTATGGGTTACTTCAAGGATCATTTAGGCCTGATAACCAAATTTGTGTACTACGTGGTTATAATAGACAACATGACAACCTGATAAAAAGTGCAGCTGTACACACTCAACGTATGCAAAAAGCATTAATTCAAATGAACATTCAATTACACAAGGTTATTAGTGATATTACAGGTGTAACTGGTATGCGAATCATTAAAGCAATAATTGCGGGTGAAAGAAACTCTAATAGATTGGCTGAATTGAGTGATAGACGAATAAAAAATGACAGATCAACCATAGCAAAAGCACTAACAGGTGACTATAGAGAAGAGCATTTGTTTACATTAAAGCAAGAATACGAAGCATATACTTTTTTTCAAGAGCAAATAAAAGAATGTGATAAAAGTATGGAAAACTATTATAAAACACTTGAAACAAGATCAAATGAAAATAAGCAATGCAGTAAAGTAAAGAGGTCTGCAGGAAACAAACCAAACTTTGCTGCACACGAAGAATTGTATCGAATAACTGGCATGGATTTCACCAAAGTTCCAGGGCTTAATACATCAAATATACAGACCATCCTCTCAGAAGTTGGTCTTAATGCTAATAAATGGCCATCAGAAAAACATTTTACTTCTTGGTTGGGATTATGTCCATTTAATAGGATTACAGGAGAAAGAGTGATTAGAAGTGGAACTCGTAAAGTAATTAACCGTGCTGCAAATGCTTTTCGACTTGCTGGTTATTCTATGTTGCACAGTAAAAGTGCATTAGGTGCGTACTGTAGAAGATTGAAAAATCGATTGGGAGCACCAAAAGCAATAACTGCTACAGCAAGAAAATTAGCATGTATTTTTTATCAAATGCTGAAATGTGGACAAGAATATGTAGAAAAAGGAATGGATTATTATGAAAAGTTATATAAGGAAAGAGTAGTAAAGAATCTGGGTAAAAAAGCCAATGAATTTGGTTATATCCTGATAAAAAAAGATGAGCTGATAGGGGAAGTTTCTTAGAAGCAAGTAATAAATGTATAACGAAGATTATTTAATTCAAGTCGAAGAAGCGATAAAGAAGCTGCAAAACGGAGAGCGAGTAGTATCAATTGCATATGGTGATCATGTGGTAAGATATGCAGAAGTAGATATAAATGATTTACTAAACTTAAGACAACGAATTAAAGCTGAGCTAAAGATTGCTGGAGTGGAGCCAAAGAGGAAAATTATTTTTTCAACGAGTAAAGGAATTTTATAAATGCTACTAAAAACCTTCAAACAATTATTCAACAAGCCAAAAATCAAAAGTTCAGCCTGGGATGCAGCAGGCTCAGGAAGAAGATTTTTTCACTTTCAACCAGAGTTAGGAAGTATAAACAATTTGCTGTCTCAAAGCCTTGAAACTTTACGTAGTAGATCACGTGATATGGTGAGAAAAAATCCTTACGCTGCAAATATAATTGATACGATAGTAAGTAACTCTATTGGAACAGGAATAAAACCACAATCAAAAGCAAGAGATGGAGAATTTCGAAAGAAGGTGCAAGAATTATGGCTAAGATGGACAGATGAAGCAGACAGTAGTGGAGTAAGTGATTTTTATGGATTACAAGCTCTAGTATGCAGAAGTATGATAGAGGGAGGAGAATGTTTTGTACGTTTAAGAACGAGAAAGCTGGAAGATAGATTTTCTGTACCACTACAACTGCAAGTACTTGAGTCTGAACATTTAGACAATAAAACAAATCAAACTTTAGCAAATGGTAATGTAATAAGAAACGGGATTGAGTTTAACAAGCTTGGGCAAAGAGAAGCATATTACTTATTTAGAGAACATCCAGGCGAAGGCTCATTTGGAGAATCAGTAAGAGTACCAGCAAATGATGTTTTACATATTTATAGACCACTAAGACCTGGGCAAATTAGAGGAGAGCCATGGCTTTCGAGTATACTGCTAAAGCTCTATGAACTTGATCAATATGATGATGCAGAATTAGTACGAAAAAAGACTGCAGCAATGTTTGCGGGATTTATTACGAGACTTGATCCAGAAGCAAATATCATGGGAGAAGGTGAAGCAAGTGAGCAAGGAGTAGCACTATCTGGCCTGGAACCTGGAACAATGCAGCTTTTAGACCCAGGAGAGGACATAAAATTTTCAGAGCCATCAGATGTTGGAGGAAGTTATGAAGCGTTTATGAGACAGCAACTGAGGGCAATAGCAATAGGTACAGGAATAACATATGAGCAGCTAACAGGAGATTTAACAAGCGTTAATTATTCATCCATTCGGGCAGGGTTGATAGAGTTTCGCAGAAGGTGCGCAATGTTACAGCATAACGTGATAGTGTTCCAGTTTTGTAGACCTATTTGGAATAGATGGCTAGAATTAGCAGTGTTTTGTGGAGAACTGAGTATAGATGAAAAAGTAGTAAAAGCAGCGAAAGAAGAAGTAAAATGGATACCACAGGGATTTGATTGGGTGGATCCACTGAAAGACCAACAATCGCAGCAAATGGCAGTAAGGAATGGATTTAAGAGTCGATCGGAAGTAGTATCAGAAATGGGTTACGATGTTGAAGAAATAGATCAAGAAATAGCAGAAGATCAAAAACGTGCAAATAGTCTCAACTTAATGTTTGACTCTGATTGTAAAGGATTATGATGCTCTTAGGAAAACCATTAATGCTTGAACCAAGGAGTTTTGAGCTATTGTCATTAAACAATCAAAAACATCCCACGTTTAAAAACATAAAGCACTCCATCAAAAGTAACGTAGAAAGAACTGCAATTATAGCAATACATGGAATCTTGACTAAAAAACCAGGTGCGTTTGATGAAATGCTCGGGATGACATCATATGAGCAAATAGAAGAACAAATCAAACAAGCATTAGCAGATAGTAGCATAGAGACAATTATGCTGGAAATAGATAGCCCCGGAGGAGAGGTAAACGGTATATTTGACCTAGCTGACTTTATTTATGAATCAAGAGCAAAAAAGAGGATAATAGCGATAGCAAATGATGATGCATACTCTGCTGCATATGCTATAGCTTCAAGCGCTGAGAAGGTATTTGTGAGCAGAACTTCTGGTGTTGGCAGTATTGGAGTAATAGCAAGTCATATAGATCAAAGTAGATTTGATGAAAAGCAAGGTGTTAAGTACACCACAATCTTTGCTGGTAGTCGAAAGAATGATTTAAACCCACATGAGCCAATGACGTCTGAAAGTCTGGGAAGCTTACAAAAAGAAGTAGACCGACTATATGAAATGTTTTTGCAGCTAATAGCAAGGAACAGAGGTCTTTCAATTGAAAAGATTCGATCAACAGAGGCAGGGCTATATTTTGGGGAGAAAGCAGTAGAAATAGGCCTTGCAGACGGAATGACAATTCTTTCATCTATTAATAAAAACAGGAGTATTACTATGAATGAACAAACTACAAATGACCTAGAAACTGATAATTTAACCAAGTATCGTACTGAAGTTCTTGAATTAATACGTTTATGTAATTTATCGAAGATGCCAGAAAAGATAGGAGAATTTATTGAGCAAAGTGTAAGTGTTGAGCAAGCTAGGGAAGTTTTAATGGAATTACTTGCAGAGAGAACAAAGAAGACAGAGATACTGAGTGCAATACCACAGAATTCAGGAGAAGAATTGATGATGCAGGTAGCGAAAAGTCGTAGGAGTTAAAGTATTTTTATAACCGCCGTATATAGCATTGATAAAAGCGGCGGTAAGCAGTTAAGGAGAGATGGTATGAATAAGTATTGCTTGGTTGGAAGCAAGAGAAGATAATGACTTCTCAGAGTGGATAGGTGGCAGGTTGGATATTTTTCTGAAGCAACTTTCTGCTCAGGGAGTAGAAAGAAGACTTCGTAGGGGAGATTAACTGCCCCTGCCACCGAAAATCATCGTGAGGCTCACAAAATGTGATGACCTCGTATAGGAGTTTGGAACAACCGGCAATATTCTACTCTGATATATTGAAATATGCAATTGGAGGAAAAAATATGCGTCACATTGGAGTTGATTTACATACCAATAGTTTTACTGTTTGTTACTTACAGGAAGGGAAACCTGAGCATATTCAAACGTTTCGCTTAAAAGACTTGGATAATTTCACCAAAGATCTTCAAGAAACAGATGAAGTAGCCATAGAAGCAACAGGTAACAGCTGTTTCTTTTATGATGCAGTTTCACCTTACGTTAAACGCATAGTAATAATTGCTCCTGGGCAGTTTGAAGTTGTTCGTCGCTCTGTGAACAAAACAGATAAGCATGATGCACGAGCTATTGCTTTCTTTCTCAGCAAAGATATGTTGCCTGAGGCAAGGTGCAAAAACAAACAATGCCAGCAGTTAGCTTCTCTTCTTCAAATGAGAGATCAGTTAGTAAAGTCACGGGTATCTTTAATCAATAAAGTTCATGGTCTTTTTAATTACCATGGAATAAAAATTAAAAAAGAAGTACTTACAACTAAAGTAGGATTTGAACGTGCTACTCAAAAGCATAATTGGGATACTTTAGAAAAAGTTGAAATTGAAGTGATTAGCTATCATTTAGAAGCTATCCGAGAAAGCCTTAAAAAGCTTGAAAAGGAAATTATAGCTTTCGCTAAACAACTTCCTGGGTTCAGCAATCTTATCAGCATAAAGGGAATAGGTCCAATTTCTGCAGCTGTTTTTATTGTAACAATTGGAGACATTAATGATTTCCGTAGACCTGAGAAACTTACTGCATATTTTGGAGTTGTGCCAAGAGTTTCTCAATCTAATCAGCAATGTACAATTGGAAGAATTACCAAACGAGGGTCAAAAATAGCGCGTACTTCTTTAGTTCAATGTACTTGGATTGCTGTACGTTACAGTCCTTACTTGAAAAGCTTTTATGAACATATAAAAAAGAAGCGTGGTTCTGCTAAGGCTATAACTGCTACTGCTAGGAAATTTCTTATAACTATTTTCTACACTCTTAAAAATAACTGGGTTTTTAAAGATTTTACAAAATTTGAAATTTTTACTGGACAATAATCATAGGAGAAATTTATGAGTTGTATAAGCGAACAAAATAATCTGGGTGACTTATTAAAGTATGAGGCATCAAGTCTATATTCAAGAGATCAGATAACAGTAGCAAAAGGGCAGAACCTAAAGCTTGGTACAGTAGTGGCTCTCGATAAAGATAGCATGGTTAAGATAATAAATCCAACTGCCACAGATGGTACACAAACAGCGATAGGTGCAGTAGTAAGTGATGTAAATGCGACAGAAAATGCTAAAGCAGTAATTATTACTCGTTGTGCAATACTAGCAGATCATGCGGTTGTGTGGCCAGCAAATATCACTGAAGAGCAGAAAGCTGCAGCAATAAAGCAACTTGAAGCACGAGGGATCATTGTCCGCAAGGGAATTTAACTGAAATTAATAGGAAAAAAAGGAGAGAAAAAATGCAAAATCCATTTACAAATACAGCATTTAGCATGACGGCACTAACAAATGCGATAAATATATTGCCGATAAATTATGGACGAGTTGAAAATCTAAATTTGTTTCCAAGTAGGTCAGTAAGATTTAGACATATTACCATAGAAGAACACAACGGAGTATTAAGTTTATTACCAACGCAAGTACCAGGGGCGCCAGCAACAGTAGGAAAAAGAGGAAAAAGAAAGGTAAGAACATTTACGATTCCACATATTCCGCATGATGATGTAGTGTTACCAGAGGAAGTACAGGGAATAAGGGCATTTGGATCAGAAAGTGAACTTAAAGCGCTAGCAGACGTAATAACTGACCATTTACAGCTAATGAGAAACAAACATGCAATAACATTAGAGCATTTGCGAATGGGAGCGCTGAAGGGAATAATTTTAGATGCTGATGGGTCAGAATTATTAAATCTGTACAACGAATTTGAAATAACACCAAAAGTAGTAAATTTTGCCCTTGGAACAGCAACAACTGATGTAAAACGTAAGTGTCTGGAAGTATTGCGGCATATAGAAGATAACCTAAGTGGTGAATATATGACTGGAATTCATGCCTTGGTAAGCCCTGAGTTTTTTGATGCACTAACTTCTCATGCAAAAGTAAAAGAAGCATATGAAAGATGGCAAGAAGGAGCAGCACTTCGAAATGATATGAGGTCAGGGTTTACATTTTGTGGCATAACGTTTGAGGAATATAGAGGGCAAGCAACTGACCCTGAAGGAACGGTTAGAAGATTTATTGAGAAAGATACAGGGCACTGTTTTCCACTAGGAACAGCAAGCACGTTTACAACATATTTTGCACCAGCAGACTTTAATGAGACGGTGAATACTCTCGGACAGCCACTCTATGCAAAACAAGAGCCAAGAAGATTTGATAGAGGGACCGATTTACATACGCAGTCAAATCCTCTACCAATGTGCCACCGCCCGGCCGTTTTGGTCAAGATCGTTGCAGCATAGGTAGAGCAAATATAAAGCGGTGTGAGGCAGAAGAATGCTTTACCTCTTCTTAGCATATAAATGTTAGTATATAGAGGAGAAACGTGCAAGAGAATATTAAGAGATTATTTAAAGATTGTTTTGCCCATTTAGGAGAAGTGGCTTTATATAAATCAAAGGATAAGTCATATATGGTACAGGTGTTAAAGCAAGAGCCAGATAAATTATACGAGATTGGTGAAGGGCAATTTGTAGGAGAAACTTTAGTGTTGGAAATAAGTGCGTTTGATGTACTGCAGCCAATTGTAGGAGATATTTTTGTTATAGGTGACCGTAAATATAAAGTATATTCTCCACCGCTGCAAGATAATTCAGGAATGGTATGGAAAATTCGAGCGTCAGGAGTATAAATGCGTATTAACACCGGTAGTATTATACAAAGTATAGATGCTGAAAGGAAAAAAGTGGAAAAAGTGACGGTGAGTGCATTAAACAAAACAGCAATATGGCTAAAATCAAAAGCAGCTAAGGAAATTAGTGAGGAAAAGAGAATAAAATTAAGTTTGATAAGAAAGAGATTAAGAATTTTTAAAGCAAAAACAAGCAGATTAGAAGTGTTAATTAGAGCAAATCTCTACGACATTAGAGCATCGACAATTGGCAAAATACAAAAAACAAGAAGAGGATCGAAAGTAGGAAAGCATGAGTTTATAGGAGGATTTGCAGCAGTTATGCCAAAAGGAAATAGCGGTATGTTTAAACGTGAAGGAAGGGCAGCATTGCCAATAAAGGAAGTTAAGTTGCCACTCGAACCTGAGGCTTCAAGGATAATAGGGAATCTTGTTAATTATGAAGTTGAAAAGGTATTTGAAAAATATTTTATACATTACATGAGTTAAATTATATGCATGACAAAGTTCTGGAAAGATTTACATAAAGCAATTTGCAGCACACTGAAGGAAGAAATACTGGCTATACAGACATGTGAAATTTATCCAGCAATAAGGAAAGAATTAGTAGCGCCAGCGGTGTTTGTAGAACTAACAAGTTTAGAACCAGGTAAAGATGCAGGTACTGATGAATTAGCATTGAAAGCCAGGTTTGAGGCGAGGATTGTAGTTGATGGAACAGTAGAGGATTCCTCGGTAGTTGTTAGAACATTAGCTGCTGAGGTTGCGAGAGTAGTAAATAAAAATACTTGGAATGTGGAAAATGTTTCACCAGGAGAATTTATCTCTGCGGAAATTGACGGATTTAGGCCAGAGCTCGATGCATATTTAGTGTGGATGGTTGATTGGAGTCATCAGCTTCATTTAGGTAAATCAGTATGGGAAGAGGGGAAAATTAAACCACATACAATAAACGTAGGAAATATAAATGTTGGATCATAGTTTTGCGATTTCAGAGCTGAATAGGAAGCTAGCAAACGTTATTCGTATAGGAATTGTAAAAGAAATAGATTATGAAAAAGCAAAAGTAAGAGTGAAAATAGGAGATATTGTAACAGATTATCTGCCATGGATAACAAGCAAAGCAGGAAAAGATAGAGATTGGTCTCCTCCAGATATCGATGAACAAGTAATGGTATTTTCTCCTCTTGGTGAACTATCATTAGGAGTGGTATTAGGAGGAATATATCAGGAAAAATACTCTGCACCAGAGAATAAAAAAGAAATAAATAGTGTGAAGTTTCAGGATGGAACAAGATTGTTATATGATAAAGAGAAGCATCATTTAGAGATTGAAGTAGTAGACAAAATAACATTGAAAGCTGGAGGATCGAGTATAGAGATGACAAAGAGTGAAATAAAACTGAAAGCAGATAAAATAGAACTTAATTAATTGGAAAAATGAATAAATCAGTTGTGCGAGTAGGAGATTATTGTGCAGAAGCAACACCACATTTTTGCATTAGCGGCAGTAATAATGTTTTTGTGAATGGTAAGCCAGTTTGCCGTAAAGGAGATAATTTTACAGAAGGAAGAGTATTAACCGAAGGATCAAAAACAGTGTTTGCAAATGGTCTTGGTATAGGAAGAGTAGAAGATATAGTTTCATGTGGATTTAAAGTAATAAAAGGCAGTGAAACCGTGTTTGCAGGCTAAAAATGAAAGGAATGGATGCTAAAAGAGGGAAAGAATTAAAAGGAATAGAGCACTTGAAGCAATCAATAGTTGATATTTTGACTACTCCGAAAGGTAGTAGAATTATGAGAAGAGATTATGGCTCAAGATTATTTGAATTGGTGGATAAGCCAATAAATAGAGATTTAACTTTGGAAATCTATGCAGCAACAGCAGAAGCACTGGGGAAATTTGAGAAGAGATTTAAGTTAGAAAAAGTAAAGATTGCTGAAGCTAAAGAAGGAAAAATGACTCTTGTACTTGAAGGTATGTATCTTTCAGAAGGCAAATTCATAGGTATTAGTGGAGTAGTTGTTTAGAAATGCAGACATCTAATATTATTGAAAAACTAAGCTATGAGGAAATCTTTTCGAGAATGAAGGAAGAATTGGTCCGTAGAGATGAAACCTTTTCAGCGTTAGTAGAATCCGATCCAGCAATAAAGATTCTGGAGGTAGCAGCATGGCGAGAACTTCTGCTCAGAGAAAGAATAAACGAAGCAATAAAAAGTAATTTATTTAAATTTGCGACAGGAGAAGATCTTGATAATTTGGCTGAATTTTATGGAGTAGAGAGAGAAAAAGAAGAAGATGATGAACGATTTAGAAAAAGAATCAAAGCAAAAATAAAGGGGTGGTCAACAGGAGGAAATTATCGTTATCATGCACTTTCGGCAGATAGAAGAGTAAAGGATGCGCTAGTAGAATCACCTATACCAGGGAAAGTACAAATTTCAATCTTATCAACAGAATTATCCACAACTGGCATAGTGTTAGAAGAGCTACTAGAAATTGTAAAAAAGCAGGTTACTAGGGATGATATAAGTGTTTTAACAGATACGATAACAGTAATTGGTTGCAATATTACGGAAATAGATATTCACAGCAGAATGAGCATAAATCCTGTAATATCAGAGGAAGAAATCAAGAAGCAGTTTATTAAGAAGTTTGAAGCAAATAGAAGACTGGGATGGAATGTTACAAGATCATGGATAATAGCAAATCTATTTGTAGAGGGTGTAGAAAATGTGGAATTAATCGAGCCAAGAGAGGATGTTATGGTGCTAGGTAACGAGTGTGCAAATTTGAGAAATTTAAAGATTGAGTTGAATTAATGTTACTGCCACCAAACGCAACAAAGCAAGAGCAAGCATTGGTTGATGCAACAGATTATAAGGTTGATCCAAGCTGTATAAGAGGGTTTAAATTTAGATTAGAAGAAGAAACATTGCCGTGGTTGATTGAGGAATATGGTTTAGAAGAGATACTGCGTTGGGTAAAAGATAGAAGAAAAGCCGTAATAGAAGGAGTAAAATTTCAAAGACTGAGAGGAACTCCAGCATCACTAAAAATAGCACTAAAATGGGCAAATATAGAAGATATTAAAATTATCGAAGAACCACCTGGTAAACATTTTTTTGAGTTGCAAGTAGGGATAAAAGATGTTCCAAATGACTTCTTCGTAGATGCAGTAGTAGAGCTGGCAAAACTATCACTGCCTGTAAGATCCAGATTGATGAGGATTTTTAACGATTATTATAATGCGCAGAGATTTATATTGGATGAGAGTTTATTTGGAGATCTTCTTTCTGATTATTCAGGGGTAAAAATAGAAAAAGATGGACCAGTGTTATCATTTGGAAGAGTAAATTTTTTCAGGTCTAGTGGTCCAGTTATTAGGATTATAGAAAACTATCTACGCGATCATTATGAACGAGCTTTAAGCAATGATATATATCGCCTAGATGTAGCAATCCTTGGAGAAACCGAGCCTCACACAAAGAATTATAACGGTATTTATGAAAGAAATCATTTGTGGTACAACTTAAAAGCACTATATCCATTACCACAGAGTTTATTACCATCGATTAAATTTGCAAAAGCGCAGATAGTATTATCAGACAGTTGGGATTTAGGAGACATAAATACGTGCTTTCCAGTTAGTAGCGTAGAAGAAAGAGGAAATAAATTTGTATTGGGAAGCGATAAACTTTCAGGGCAATATTGGAATTTAAAACACAAGCCAATTTTAGAAAGATTTAGCGTTACTCACAACTATAAAGTAGAAAATTATACAGATCAGAAGGTCAGAAAATATGTTTTAGCAGAACACAACATTTACTATAAAAACGATTTAGAGCAAAAAGATTCAATACACGAATTAGAAAATTACATTTTAGTATTTTATCCAGGAGTACTGAAGTGGCACGAACATCGACATTTGCACAGAAGTTGGAAAAGTAGTCAAGTAATATCTCTAATAAGCTAAGCATTTATATTTAGATCCTCATATATTATATTAATAATAGGTAAAAGTGTATGAAATAAAAAGAAAAAGACTTGCTTTCTTATGCTAAAATAGACATGACTTGAATAGCAGCAGGTAAATATAAGAAATTTATCTGACGCTAGAAAAGCTAATTTTGTGAGGTATGAAATGAGTTTTAGCAAGAGTAAGTTTTTTAAAGAAGTATCAAGTAACGATATTAATAAAAGAAATGAAGAAGGAGAGACGATATTGCACCAAGCAGTAGAAATCTCCGATTACACAACAGTGAGGTTATTAATAAAAAAAGGGGCAGAGGTTAATGCAAGAGATAAAAATGGTTATACACCTCTGCACTGTGCAGTATTCGCAAAAAGTTTAGAAAATGTAAAAGTGCTGCTAAGAGAAGGAGCAGAAGTAAATGCCACTCAATATGTCACTGGATGTACGCCACTCCACTCTGCGTGCAAAGGAGCAGGAGTTGAAATAATAAAAGAGCTAGTAAAAGCAGGAGCTGAAGTTAATCAACTGAATAAGTACGGCGCAACGCCAATGTATTACATCTGGGAAAGTGAAAAGTATCGTCTATGTGATAGCAAAGAGAGTGAAAAGGCGAGTAAATTTTTGAGAGAAAAAGGAGGAATAACAAAAAGTAGAGAACTGACGTGCTATGGAATAGAGGGGCTAGTGGGAGAAATAGCAGACATGTTGAATGGAAGCTACATGCCGGAGCTAAAAATAATAGAGATAGGAGAAATAAGGAAGAGAGACAAATCGCTAATAAAGAAAGAATGTCAAAATTTAGCAAGCAAGATAATCAGCCAAGTGAATGCAATGATAGATGAGGTGGTAAAAAGGAAGGCTTAGGTTTAAAGAAAAGGTGGGGTAAGTTATGGTAAAGCTGGGTAAAAAAGATGAGTCACTATTAGAGAACTCGTTTAAAAATATTTATGAAAGAGACGAAAAAGGAAGAACAGCTCTACATTATGCAGTAGAGGTAAAAATAGTGAGGTTATTAATCGAAAAAGGAGTAGATGTGAATGCAGCAGATGTAAGAGGACATACAGCACTGCATCTAGCGATAACGGAGAAGCGTCTAGAAACAGTTAGAGAATTGATAAAATCAGGAGGGAATGTAAATGCTGAAGAGTATGGCAATAAATGCACTCCGCTGCATCTTGCATGTATGGTAGGAGAAAAAGAAATAGTGGAGGAGCTAGTAAAAGCAGGGGCTGAAATAGAGCAAGCAGATAAATTTGGAATAACAGCGATGGATTATGCAAAAAATAGCAAAGAAATAGCCGAGGTATTAAAGAAGGAAACAGAGAAAATGGAAAGTTTGTTAAAAAAATAAGAGTCGTATCAGAAAGCGCAACAGCAGTTGGCAAAGGAAGGGCTAGACCAAATTTGAAGGCTGTAGCTGATAAAAGTTGGTCTTTTTCATAAGAATAAATGGATTGATGGAAAAAAGGAGTGGTAAGGCTCCTTGCACTACAAAAACATTTGCAGGAGAAACTATGAGAAAAAGAACATTAACTTGCCGATACGAGCCAGATGAATTAGCGGAACAACATCTAGCAGACGCCTATGAGCTGTTACTAAGGTATGCGGTAAAAAGAAACAATGAAAAGGAGATAAAGAAAAATGATAACAGTGGCCTTATATGCAAGAGTTTCATCGAAGAGTCAAGCGCAGAACAATACAATAGAGAGTCAAATTGCCGAGCTCAAGCATAGAATTGCTGCAGATAAGCATGAGTTATTGAATGAGTATGAATTTAAGGATGATGGGCTTAGTGGGTGGAGTTTAGAACGTGAAGGTTTAGATGCATTACGTGATAAAGTAGGAGAAGATCAAATTGATAAAATTTATATTCATTCACCTGACCGACTATCAAGAAAATCTGCACATCAAATGATACTACTTGATGAATTTGAAAAAGCAGGAGTAGAAGTAATATTCTTAAATCATAAGACTGAAAATAATCCAGAGTCTAAATTGTTATTGGGAATGCAAGGATTAGTGGCAGAATATGAGTGTACAAAGATTATGGAACGTAGTCGTAGGGGAAAACTCCATAGAGCAAAAAAAGGCTGTGTAAGTGTAATTGGCATTGCACCTTTTGGTTATAATCGTATAAAGCATGTAGATAGAGAAAAGACAAAGTTTGAAATAAATGAAGAGGAAGCAAAAATAGTAAAGCAGATATTCATGTGGGTAGGGCAAGAGAGAATAAGTATAAGGGAAGTGATACGTAGACTAAGAGATAAGTCAATTAGAACAAGAACTGGAAAGAAGGTGTGGTGTCCAATAATAATTTGGAAGGTATTAAGAAATCCAGCATATAAAGGACAAGCAGCGTTTGGTAAATTAAAGAGGGTTGAAAAAAGAGAAAGAAATAAACAAAAGGTTTCTATCTGTCGCACAGATGAGGACAGCTGGATTTATATACCAGTACCAAAAATAGTTGATGAAGGGTTATTTAATAAAGTACAAAAGCAACTGGATGAAAATAGAAAAAGAGCAAGGATGCAGAGAGAGGGAGGAAAAAAGAAATATCTATTACAAGGTCTAGTTGTGTGTCAAAACTGTGGATATGCGTATAGTGGTGCACAATGTGGAGTTGAGGGAAAAAAGTTTAGCTATTATCGCTGTAGTAGTACTATACGTATTACTGATGGTAGGGAGAAGTGTACTAATAAATTGGTCCGTACAGATATGTTAGAAACAGCTATATGGGAAAAGGTGAAAAATTTACTAAAAAACCCAGAGATAATAAAAAATGAGTATCACCGTAGAATTGCAGAAAATAAAAATGATGAATCATCAGATAAGAAGTTTGCAAGAAGGGAAAATCAAATAAAACAAGGCATCGAAAAGTTAATGGAAGACTATTATAGTCAAGAAAATGTAGGAGATAAAGGATATATAAGTGAGGAAGAATTTAAACAGACGATGAAAAGAATGAGGGAACGCTTAAGAGGGATAGAAGAAGAGAAGAAAAAGGTAGTTGATCAAAAAGCAATAGAGAAGGGAATGAACCTTATCATCAACAGTATAAAGAGTCTTTATTCCAGTGTAAAATCTAATTTGGAACAGCTAGATTGGCAAACTAAGCGTGGCATCATTAAAGCATTAGTAGAACGAATTCAGATTGGTTATGATCAGGTAGAAGTGGCGTTTAGAATCGAAGAACCAGCACAGGATGGAGAGATTTTTAATTTGCAACATTGTACTGGACGTCATAATAACGGTATTGGCTGAGTTCATTAAGTAATTTTATGCGCAGCGTAATGACAAAAAGTGTTATTCACAAACACATTTTACTACATAATCAGCGCTAATATTAAAATGCTTATAAAGAGCTTCATAAGGTGCTGATTCTCCAAAATTTTTCATGCCAATAAATATACCGTTTGAGCCTATATATTTATGCCAACCCACTTCACTTCCAGCCTCAATTGCAACTTTAATGCTGTCATTATTTAATATTGCCCCTTTATATTCATCACTTTGCTCGTCAAAAAGCCTCCAACACGGCATAGAAATGACCCTTGTACCTACACCTTTTTCCTGTAATTTTTCTCTTGCCTCAACTGCAATTTCAACTTCAGATCCGGTAGCAAATATCGTCACTTCTAGCTTCCCTGAATATTCGCATAGTATATATGCACCAAATTTTGATAGGTTGGCCAATTGGTCAGTATAAGAGTGCATGTAATTAATATTTTGCCTTGAAAGTGCAAATAACGATGGAGATTCTTTTTTTTCCAATGCAATGCTAATGCACTCCAAAGTTTCAATTGCATCTGCTGGCCTAAAAACATACAGATTTGGTATAGCTCTCAGAGAAGCTAAATGCTCTATTGGCTGGTGAGTTGGACCATCCTCCCCTACTCCAATTGAGTCATGAGTCATTACATATATAACCTGCTGTTTCATCAAAGCTGAAAGACGTATAGCAGGGCGGCAGTAATCGGAAAATACTAAAAAAGTTCCACCATAAGGAATAATTCCACCATGAAGAGCCATACCATTCATACAAGCTGCCATAGCGTGCTCTCTCACTCCATAGTGGACATAAGAGCCACCATAATCATTACTATCTATTGCCTGCATGTGCTTATATTTAGTACAATTTGAACCGGTAAGATCAGCAGAGCCACCAATTAGTTCTGGCATAGACTTAGTCAATATTTCCATTACTTTGCCGAAAGAAGATCGAGTAGCTTCGTTTGGCATGAGCTCACATATTTGTTTCTTCAGGTTAGCCAAATCACTCTCGATGTTATTCGGCAAACGTTTCTCAAGTCTTCTTTGTAGTTCTTCATTGATCAAGGATGTATAGTTTTGTTTTGCCCTCTTAACTGTTTCCATCCAAGCGTTTTTCACATCTTCTGGTACATAAAATGGTTCATAGTTCCAATTCAATTTTTCTCTCATCTGTTTTACATCTTCCTCTGTAAAGGCACCACTATGAGCAGAAGATGTGCCAGCACGGCTCGAAAATTTTCCGATAATAGTTTTGCAACAGATTAGTGTAGGTTTATCAGACTTTTGTGCCTGCTCTATTGCAAGGGATATAGCATCAAAGTCATGCCCATCGATTTTGTCAACATTCCATCCATACGCTGAAAAACGCTTTTCTACATCATCAGAACAAGAGAGGCTAGTAAAGCCGTCTATAGAGATGTCATTGTCGTCAAAAAGTGCTATCAGCTTATTTAATTTAAGATGCCCAGCAAGGGACGCTGCTTCATGGCTTATACCTTCCATAAGACAGCCATCTCCTAGCATTACATAAGTGTAGTGACTGATTTCAAACTGCTTTTCAAGAATCGATTCAGCAAGTGCCATGCCAACAGCAGTGGCAAATCCTTGACCAAGCGGGCCTGTTGTTGCTTCTATACCAGAAGTTAAGCCAAATTCTGGGTGACCTGGAGTTTTTGATGTAAGTTGCCTGAAGTTTTTTAGTTCATCTATACTAATGTAGCCTGTCAGATATAATATAGAGTATTGCAACATTGAACCGTGACCATTTGATAAGACGAAACGATCTCTACTGATCCATTGAGAATCATCAGGGTTATGGTTTAGGTATTTAGCAAATAATACAGTGGCAACATCTGCCATGCCAAGTGGCATACCTGGATGTCCAGAATTTGCTTTTTGTACTGCATCAATTGATAAAAAGCGGACAGCATTTGCCATGGATTTTAGTAGTAGATGATTCATGTATTAATAGGAAAACTTAAAAGTGAAGTATACTATATCATAGTGGCAAAAACAAGTTGACACTTAATGTTAAAATCATTAATAATTTATAGTTAGATTGTGAGAATTTTTGTATGACAACTGTTATCAATAGAAAGTATAGAATCAGTCGCAGGCTTGGTGTAAACTTATGGGGTAGAGCAAAAGATTCGGTCAATAAAAGAAAATACCCTCCAGGTCAGCATGGTATTCTTGGATTTAAGAAGTTATCTGATTTTGGTAAGCAGTTTGCTGCACATAAAAAATTTAAGTTCTACTATGCAATTTCAAGTAAGCAGCTTAGACGTACATTTTTAGATGCCTACAAAAGAAAGGGTTATACGGCTGATAATTTTATTGGTGCCTTAGAATCAAGGTTAAGCTCTGTTTTATATCACTCTGGTTTTGTGCCAACAATTTACTCGGCAAAACAGCTTATATCTCATAAACATGTTACAGTTAATGATAAGGTGGTTAACATATCAAGTTATAGAGTGAAGCCTGGTGATATAGTAAAAATAAGGGAAAGAGCAGCAAAAATTCCTATATTAATAGAGGCTGAACAAAAACAAGAACGTAAGGCTCCAGATTATTTAGAGGCAGATAGCAAAGCACTTTCAGTGAAGTATTTGAGAGCGCCTCAATATTCCGAAGTCCCCTATTCAGCAGACATGGAAGTCAATTTAGTAGTAGAATTTTACTCTAGATAAACAACATAAGGCCCGTGTGGCGGAATCGGTAGACGCAGCGGACTTAAAATCCGTGGGTTTTGCGACCTTGGGAGTTCAAGTCTCCCCATGGGCACCAGTTTAATTTATCAAAAAAGTATGAAATGGCTTGATATAGAAGATATTGCAGAAGCTCTAGAAGAGAAGTTTCCCAATAAGGATATAATTAGTATTAGATTCACTGAACTTAAGAAAAAGATCTTGGGTTTGAAGGAGTTTGATGATGATGAAAAGTATTGTAATGAAAAAATATTAGAGGCCATTCAAGCAGCTTGGATTGCAGAAAGATCTTAAAAAACAGATAGCTATAAGAAAATTACTGCATACAGTAAAAAGATAATTTTCTTGGAAATACTATACTTTACCCGAATTTTAATTAGCTTCATAATAATTTAACAAATTAAAATTAAAAATGATTACAAGGTAGGAAACACAAAATTCTGGCAAATGCTAGATATACAAATACTGCTTTTTATGTGTGAGGCCGAGGATCATGAAAACAATAAGTTAGTTTTTTGTATAAGAAAGTTGTAATATAATTTAATTTTAAGCACTGGAAAGATGTTTAAATATAGCGGGCCAAAGAAATTAAAATCTATAATAGAAAACTATGCATTAAAATGCATGAAAAATAAGATCAGCAAAAATGAAATACGTCTTATTTTAAACTGGAAAAGTATAGTTGGAGAGGAATTAGCAGAATGTACAAAACCACAAAAGATCTCATACGCACAAAACGTAAATTCTGGTGTTCTGCATCTGTTAGTAACAAATGGCAGTAAAGCATTAGAAATGCAGCATATGGTTTCTCTTGTAATAGAAAAAATTACAGTGTTTTTTGGCTATAAAGCAGTATACGGTATAAAAATCAAGCAAGGGAGTTGACTATTTAACTATATAAGGTTAACCTAGTTACATAGGATAAATTGGTATATTGAAGTGAGTAGAATTTGTGAATTAACAAATAGAAAAAAGTCTTTTGGTAATAAGGTATCGCACTCAAATCGTAAAACAAAGCGTACCTTTCTCTTAAATTTACATAAAGTTACATTAACGAGTAATATATTAGAAAAAAAGTTTAGCTTTCGTATAGCGACAAGAACTTTAAGAACTATAGATTACAAAGGTGATCTTGATGCTTTCTTGCTCAACACAAAAACAATTAAACTAAGTAAAGAAGCGCAAAAGATAAAAAGAAGATTAAAGAAAGTTTTAGCAAAACAAGAGGTAGAGCTAGCTGTTTCAAATGCATAGTAAGCCTACATGGCTCAGAGCAAAAGCTCCAGCTGGTAAAGTATTCAATGAAACCTTAAATACTGTTAAGCTACATAACTTACATACAGTATGCGAAGAAGCTGCGTGTCCAAATATTGGTGAATGTTGGAATAAACGTCATGCTACTGTGATGATTCTCGGTTCTGTTTGTACTCGTGCTTGTGCGTTTTGCAACGTTGCAACTGGCATTCCTGATAAGCTCGATCCTCATGAACCAGAAAATTTAGCAAAAGCAATAAAAAAGTTAAATTTAAAGCACGTTGTCATTACCTCTGTTGACCGTGACGATTTACCAGATGGTGGTGCAAATCAGTTTATAAGGTGTATAGAAGAAATTAGAAAGATAACTTCGGAAACAACAATAGAGATCCTCACTCCTGATTTTTTAAATAAGAAAGGAGCGTTTGAAGCAATAGCTATTGCATCACCTGATGTTTATAACCACAACATCGAAACAGTGCCAAGGCTGTATGCAAAAATAAGACCAAGAGCTCGTTATTTTCATTCACTATATTTGCTAAAGATGGTGAAACAGATTAATTCTAAACTTTTCACGAAGTCAGGGCTTATGGTTGGTCTTGGAGAAACAAAAGAAGAAATCTTTCAGGTTATGGATGATTTACGTAGCGCCGAAGTTGACTTCATTACAATTGGTCAATATTTGCAACCAACTCCAAAGCATGCAAAAATTGATAGATATGTTACTCCAGAAGAGTTTGAGCATTATAAATATATTGCTTATTCTAAAGGCTTCTTGGTAGTTGCATCAAGTCCATTAACCCGTTCATCATATCACGCTGAAGAAGATTTTAACAGGCTCAAGTCCTGTAATTGACATCTCGATTTTATTGTCCCAAATTTGGGACAATAAATCAGAAAAGCTTAGTGAGTTGCCCTAGGCTTGACTTTTTACTTAGCTGATCACAAAAAGTATGAATTTTACAGCACCTAAACCAGCTGTTTAAGATCTTATATAAGCAATTGACAGCTACTGAGATGCCAGTTAAAATATTTACATAGTATATTAACAGAGGGTAAGGTGGGTTTTAGTGGATATGTACATGATAAAGCTTTAACAATATCAGATGTAAGTGCTAAAATTGATATAAGAGAGCTAGCAAACTTTCTACAGAGTAAAAAAGGCATTAACGAGCTTAATTTAATAAATGTAGAGATTGATAGTAAAGATGTAAAAGAGTTAAGTAAACTTACACATCTTACTTCGCTCACTCTAAGGAACAATAAACTCGGTTTTGAAAGTGCAGGATATATAGGTCAAGGCAATCTAAAAAACCTTACTTTACTTGAAATAAGTAATAACAATATTGGAGACAGAGGTTTTGCATTTTTGATTGGCAGCAAACGTCTCCCAAATCTTACTTTATTAAATGTAGAAAACAACAACATTGTTGGAGTGTGGCGCCACCACTATGGAGGAGATATAGCACTCAAAAATCTCACCTCACTTTATGTAGAAGGTAACGGTAAAAAATTCTTAAATGATAAAGAAGTTATCCTTGATAGTATAAAAAAAAGCTCAATAACCGAAGCGCCTGGACACTCTAGAGTAAAAGATGGTGAAGGTGCTACAAAAAAATTAGTAGCTAAAAGAAAAAAAACGATACAAGCTGCCAATAGTCAGTCAGATCCTAGTAGTAGGTTAAGTATAGAACTTTCCAAACAAGATGGGCTGCGTGAAATAGTACTTGACACTGAAACTACAGGTCTTGATGTCAATAGCCATCGAATTATCGAAATAGGGTGTGTAGAACTAATTAATCATATTCCAACAGGCAAAGTATTCCATCGATACATCAACCCAGAAAGGAGCATAGACAAAGGTGCATTTAAAGTTCACGGTATCAGCGAAGAATTTCTAAAGGATAAGCCATTATTTTCAGAGATTGCATCTGAATTTCTTAATTTTATATCTAGCGATACTTTGGTAATTCACAATGCTGGATTTGACATTAAATTTTTGAACATGGAACTTGGTAAACTGAATGCCAAATTAATCTCTTCAGACAGAGTGTTAGATACATTACCGCTTGCAAGAAAGAAATTTGGACCACCGGCTTCTTTAAGTGCATTGTGTGAGCGTTTTGGTATATCACTAGAGAGTAGGGAGTTACATGGAGCGCTAATTGACGCTGAGTTGCTAGCAAAAGTATATGTTGAGCGATTACAAACTCCTTTGGATCGATGTCAGCATGCAGTACGTAACTTATCTCTTAGAGGACACTTGCCAAGTAATGAAGAAGTTAGTGAGCAGTTAGATGAGATTAACGTATCTGTTCATGAGGGAGTAGTAGATAGAAGATTATAAAAACGCCTTTTGCTTTCAGTAGCGAAATTATTCTCTCAATGAATGTGTTTTCTAGCTTTAAAAATGCGAATCTCAATATCTTATCTTGAATTACTTAACTGTTGGTTCAAGTTTAAGTTCTTATCATGGTATGTATTTACATCTTTTAACACTTTAAGTGGTTCACCTAGACTATGTTCCACTTTTGTCTCAAATTTAAATCCCAAATTTCCAAAAAATTCTTGAAAATACTCAATAGTAATGTCACACAAACTTCTACCACTTGCTTTATAATTTTTCAGCTCTTTCGGAATAATAAGAGACACTTTACCATCTTCATATGTTACATTTCTACCCTTACAGTTCAGTTTAAATTCTACTGAACTGTAAAAACCTGGTGTTTTGATATCACTAGCAAGATCACTGCTAAGTACCCTTATACATTCCATGCTAAAACTGAGTTTTAGACAATTGGAACTATGGCAATCCATACTATAAGTTATTATTATATCAGAATCTAACACAAGCAAGCCAAGTGGAAAAAGAGCCTTTAATAAATGCAGAAACAAAAAATGATTATATCCTTCTTGATGATAACTAGTTATCAATTCTTCTATAATAGAGTCATTTGGAACTGTTGCACCAACACGTATAAACATTTCCATAAAGACTACTTTAAGAAATAAACAATAGTTTCTTTTCCCTTTTTCATTCCCTAAAATGAGATCTTTATGTTTTGAATATAGCTCCTCGATAAGCTCATTGGTTATTTTTTGTTTGTTGATAGTAAGGTTGTGTGATCTATCAAGGTCAATATATGTGTTGTAACCAGAGTTTATGCTACTCCAACCACCTGATTTCATTGGTATAGATTTTAAATCAGAATACTTGAGCTTTTTTACTTCAGATTTCAATGCGTTAACTATTTTTTTTGACATATCACAATCTTATATTATATACGTATTACGTACTTTTCATCATAAGTAAAGGTTTTCTGTAAAACTTGATTTACTTTTTATTATACTCACCTTATTAAAAAAAGCGGAGATTTCAATATCTTATTTTAAATTCTTCAAGTTTAGATTCTTGTCTTTGGTTGTATTTATATCACTTAATACTCCAAGTGGCTTATCCAGATTATACTCAAAATTTTCCTCAAAAAAGTGAAATCCAAATTTTTCGCAAAATTTCTGAAAATACTCAATAATAACGTCAAACAAATTCTTATCATTTGCTTTGTAATTTTTCAGCTCCTTAGGAATAGTGAGAGAAACCTTACCTTCTTCATATATCACATTTTCACCTTCACATTTTAGTTTAAACTCCACTGAGTTTTGTAAATCACATACTAAAATTTTATTACCGTTATATATACCATCATTTACGCTAAAACTGAACTTCAGATAATTTGGATCTTCACAACTTATATAGGTCCTTTCTCTGTAAGAAGGAATTAAATAGTGGAATGAATACATGCACAATCCAAAAGAACGAAGTGCTTGACTTTGAGAAGAAAAGAATTGCTTGTACCCAGACCTGTTATAATAAGTTATCAATTCTTCCATAATAGAGTCATTTGGAACTGCTGCACCGGCGTGTACAAATACTTCCGTGAAGATTTGCTTAAGAAACAGACGATAACTCCCTTTTTTGTCCTTATCTTCTGTAATGAGATTTTCATGTTTTAAATATAAATTTTTAATGAAATCATTAGTTATTGCCTTCCCATTAATAACAAGGTCACAAACAAATTCATATTCACTATTGAAGTCCATATCCAAATCCTTATATGTTCTATAATCAGAACTTTCTGTAGACTTCAAATCAGCATATCTCCTCTCCCTCGCCTTATCTTTCAGCTCATTAATCACTTTTTTTGACATATATACTATAATAGATATAAATCATTAATTTTTAACTAATATAGACTATGAACTGTAACTTGAGTTTCTTGCGGGTTTGCACTTGATTACTTTAACGATAGATCTTCCAATTCCATCTGATCTACTTGTACTTTTTCTAACTCACTTTTTACCTGCTTATGGTATAAGTTTTCTCTTCTCGCCCAAGATAGATCACTATCTATTATATAAACGTAATTGCCATTGTCCTCTTCGAAGCAAAACAGCTTCAGTTTACTTTCGTCTTGACCAATTAATTCACTACGAATTACTTCTACAGTATAAAATTGACCCAAATTCATACTTACTTCAGGATGTTGCATATACCTTAACACCCGTGGCTCATATAATTTTCTTATCTCACCATTTTTGAGATCACCTATTGTACACTCTATCTTCTTTAATCCGTATTTAATAACTCTCACTAATCTCTTCGTCTCATAATCCCACAGCTGTTCTTCTTCCAATCTTTTACATGCGGTAAAAAATTGTGATTCTTCTCTTTGCATAAACCGAGATAAACGTTCTGCCAACTCATAGCACATTTTTTCTTGACTCAGTATTTCTCTTTTATATTGAGCTAAAATATTAATCGCTATACTTGGACAACTTACTGCAATCAAGTCATTATTTAAATCCGTTTTAATAATTTTGCCGGTCTCTTGATCAACATGTGCAGTAATTTGCCCTAACAATATTCCCTCAGGGATTGTTATATCCTTCCCTATATGAGTGTCAATGGCTTTTAAAGAATCAAAGTCTATATATATTCCACCCTCATGTTCCGTAAACTGCTTTAAGAGTGACAGAGCAATCAATCTAAAGGTATCTATTTCAACGGCAAAATACATCCTTTGCTCCTCTGACATATTATACATATTCTTAAAGAAATCCTTTATGCTAATGTCTTCACCATCTACCTTCCATCCTGTATCTATTTCGCTCCAGTCGTATTGGTGTAAATCTACAACATGCACTCCTTCCATTCCTTTCAGTTCACGCTTTAAATCATCTATTTGATTTTCTTCAAATCCAGGACCATTTATAACCAGATATATGTCCCTCTCCTCTTCATTTGTTAATTTATGATTTTTGATTATATCTAAGTAATTAAGGTCACTGTTTTTACCATCTGGTAAAGATGCACCATATACTCTTGGTACCCAAGTTAGTATTATTGGCGCTTCATTTGATAATTTTTTTACATTACCGATCATTATTTTACCTTAACACATTTATGTTATAATGAGATTTTAGCAAAAAAACTCAACTAAAAGTCCTTGCTTCTAGCTAAAATATTTTAGGAAAAGCTTCAGTGTTCTCTGTGCCTTAAGCCATTGACAGCATATATATCTGGTTCATCCATCACCAGCAGTGGCTTGCCAAGGTTGTGCTCTATGTTTATATTACGCTCAGAATTGTACTCTATTTTTGTATCAAACTTAAAGCCCAATTTCTCACAGAGCTTTTTTAAATATTCAACAACCTTGTTAATAATATCAGTAAGCTTATCGAGCAGATTGTCATTACCAGCTCTGTAGTCTTCTAATGCTTTAGGAATTGTAAACAACACTTTACCATCTTCATATGTCACATTTCCATCTTTATATTTCAGTTTAAATTCTACTGAGCCGGATAAATTGCATAGCTCATCTAATGACATATAACCGTCTGTAGAGTAAGACACTCTCACGTTTTCTGTGCTAGAAAAGCATCTAAGATAGTTAGGATCATTACACTCCATATGAATACTTATCCTTTCAGAGCAAGATGCCATCAAATCACAAGGTTGTAATGCTTCATTATAGAAGAGTTTAAAAAAGCCAGAATAACCCGCCTGATTATAGTTAGTTATCAGCTCCTCAATAATCAAATCATTTGGAACTATTGCATCAGCGTACTCAAACATTCCTATAAAGACTCTCTTGAGAGATAAACGACTGCTCTCTGCTTCATTTGCGTTTCTTAACAGCCCACTAATAACTTCATTAGTTATTACTCTACCATTAATGATAATATTATCCATTCTTCTAAGATCTTTATATTTCAGATCGCCAGAGTTAACTTCACTCCATCCTCCTGATGTTTTTGCTTGAGCTTTTAAGTAATTATATTCCAGCCCTTTTACTTTAGCTTTCAGTGCATTAACTATTTTTTTTGACATATTATTCCCTCTATCACATAGATTAATACTAGTGTTATATTTTATTGACTGTCAATTATTTAGAACCTTTGCTTTAAAGGACTTTCTATCTTTAACAACTGTTATGCAAGCGATAGATTTTTCATTGCTATCTGGTCTACTTCTGCTTCTTCCAGCTTGTTATCTACTCGTTCATGGTATAGATCTTTTCCTTTCATCCAGGATAAATCACTTTCTAGTACGGGAACATAATTACCATTGTTACAATTAAAAGAAAATGATGGACATTTGCTCACTTTTTCACCATCACATAATTGAACAATAAGAACTCGTGCTGTACTCATTTGAGCAAAACTTAAGCTAAATTCACCAAGCGCGTTGTTAATACACTGAAAGTTCTCGATATTATATAGCTCTTGTATTCCGTTGCTTTCAAAGTTTGAAACGCATTTTTTAATCTTTTCCTTTGTTTGTTTAATTATCTCATTTTTGAGTTCTTCATCTTTTGTGAATAAGGAAACTCCTTTAGCAAGTTCTTCTTCTTGTTCTAAAGCTGTAGATAAGCGCTTTTTAACCTCATTACAAGCCTCTTTTTGGCTTAATATTTTATCTTTATAATCAGACAAAATATTAACTGCTACACTTGAATTATTTATCGCAATGCAATCATTATTTGTAAAAATCATTAGATTTTTATATTCGTCATAATGATTTGAGTTCTTTATATCTACTGCACTTGTGTAGTTCGTATTTCCTTCTTGATCAAGAAAACACGCTATAACATTTCCTAATAAAATTCCCTCAGGAATTGTTATATCCTTCCCTATATGAGAGTCAATGGCTTTTAAAGAATCAAAATCTATATATATCCCACCTTCGTGTCCTGTAAACTGCTTTAAGAGTGCCAGAGCAACTAATCTAAAAGTATCTATTTCAACAGCAAAATATGTTCTTTGCTCCTCTGACATATTATACATATTCTTAAAGAAATCCTTTATGCTAATGTCTTTACCATCTATTTTCCATCCTGTGTCTATTTCACTCCAGTCATATTGATGCAAGTCTATAACATGTACTCCTTCAATTCCTTTCAGCTCATGTTTTAAACTATCTATTTGATTTTCTTCAAATCCAGGACCATTTATAACCAAATATATGTCCCTCTCCTCTTTATTTGTTAATTTATGATTTTTAATTATTTCTAAATAATTCAGGGTACTATTTTTACCATTCGGTAAAGATGCACCATGTACTCTTGGCACCCATGTTAGTATTATTGGTGCTTTATTTGATAATTCATTTACACTATTAGTCATAATTTTACCTCACTATATTGCTATATTTATAATATAGTGGATTTTTTAATAAAGTGTAAATCAATATACCTGTTGGTTAGCTGAAGTTCTTGATCAATAGTTTCGCTTTCGTATTATCCAATGAATCACCGTAGGTGACTGCTTTGAGATAAAACTTTTTACCCCTTTGTACTTCGAAAGAAATTATTGAATGATCAAGCAGAACGAATTTTTCACCTGCAGTGTGTTCATATTTCTTAGTGCCTTTTTGACCTCTAATTAGGCCACTCAATTTGTATTTATTCTTATCTATAAGCTTTGCTCTTTCGAATTTTATTACCTCTTTTCCAACCAGCGCTAACACAGTTGGACTCATGACGTCTATCTTACCAAAACGCAGTACTACTGTAATTCCCTCATCGGTAAATTCGATTACATATCCGTAAGTAGATTGTATATTTGCGCTCGCGATGGGCTTATAATTTTTATCATCATACGAAATAAAAAGCGTTGCTCCTTTCCAACCTTCCTCTTCACTAATTAAAGTAAAACTTGCGATATTACCTTTAATATGCGGTAAATCTATCATTTCCACGATAGATTTACTGACGCGAGAAGGAGGGTATTCTTTAAGCATAAGTGATCTTGTTGAAGGAAAGGAGAGCTTGTATATAGAGGGATCATAACCAACTCCCATTACTTGAATGGACATGCTTTCAAACTTTGTTTTTATAATTCTCATCGTATGTCTTTTCTCGCCATCTGAAATTGCTATGACATCACTTGGTAAAAGCCATGCATATTTTATCGGGAGCTTAAAGTTGTATACATTTCTCTCTTGCCACGAAGAATAAAGTAAAACTTCAGCTATATTTTGCACCTCCCCTTCCTCCATAATGAGCGGTATTGGAACTGTTGCAGCATTGCCCTGCTTTGGCAGTTCAGCATATTTCACATCAATTGGATAGCCAAAATTGCGGTTAAAATAAACAACATTGACTTTACTATTTAAATCTAGCTGACTAATATTAACAAGTTTTGCAACGTTATTGGTAACCATCTCGCCAATTGGTATTTCAGTTTTCACTCCCCTGCCCTTTTGAATAAATTTCAGTTTTGAGTTCTGTTCAACCACATCAAAAAAATAGCACCTTCGCAGCATTTTAATAATTGAGCGTACGGGTTGCTGATCATTTATTACATACCCAGATAGTAATCCTTTAACATCACTTGTATCAAACTGATCGCCTTTGAGACCTACCTTTTGCAACAGATCAGACAAAACATCGGAAACATTAAGTTGTGAAATTTTTCCCTGAATCCAGTGCCCTGTTTGCCAATTATGGCAGTCAGTCCACATATCACACAAGTTGGGAAAATAAGGAAATGGCCTTGCATCCCACGCCCAGAGAAACATTTTCTCCACCATTTCTGAGCTTTGCCACTTTTTTAATGTTCCTTCGATTGCAGTTTTCTGCGAAAGAAAGCTCACCTCTCCGTTTGAGTATCGTGGATATTTACTCTCTATACTACCTTTATCAACAAACACATTGGGCTCATTAGTGCAGCCGTTCATACTGGGAAATCCATATTCGGTAAACCATATTTTCTTCATTTTTGGTTGCCATTTTGTTTTACTACCACCTGGATTTACATGAACTTCACTCCACCATTTCTCGATATTTTTCCACGCATATTCGCTGTCATTATACTTTATTTTCTCAGGATCACTTTTTGAGTAATCGTAAAAATAATCATACCCTACCCCACTGCTCCAACCACCCGTTACATCTTTCGCGGAATAGCCAAAAGGAGGTTCTGGGCCATCGGTGAGTGGAAAGTAAGCATCTATGCCAATAACATCGATGAACTGTGAAGACCATAGTTCATCCATATTATACCAACCATCATATGAATGATACTCACTCCAATCGGCAGCGTAAGTTACGTTTACTTCTTTTCCAAGCTGAAATTTTACTTGCTTTGCAACTTTAACTAGCTCTGCTACTGCAGGATAGTGACCCTCTACATCTTTCACTCTGGTGAGCTGCGCAAATTCAGACCCGATTATAAACCCTTCCACTTTAGTTTGTTTGGCAATGCTCGTGTAATGCTCTATGAATTTGCTATACTGATTCTCAAAAAAATCACTTATATCCTGAGGAGTACCGCTCAATTTTCCTCGCCACTCTTTGTTTTTTGTGTCAAGCAAGAGCATTGGATAGAGCATCACCTTATAACCTCTGCTATGCAGCTCTTCTATATATCTTATTAGTGCTGCATCGCTAACTGTACCACCATATCTTGGATTTCCATGATTATCTTTTGAAATGAGCTGGGCATTATCCCTGGTTATATTTCCCACTTGCCAATCATCAGGCACTATAGCAGAATCGTCTTGAAATTCAACTGCAGGATATATTTTACAATCTTTGATATTCAAACTGCTTGCAAACCAATTAACCACTACCGATGCCCATTCAACATTTGGTAAACTTTCCTTCAATTGGTCCAAAGAAAGCATAGCATCGCTCTTTTTTGTGTGATTATTGTGATTTACTCTTTGTACCGGTCCATAGGGAATATATTGACTACTGCTTATTTTTTCTCGTGCAATTTTCTTCTGTATTTTCGTATCATACACAAACTCCCCTGAACCTGGTATGATATTGATATTCTTAATATTTTCTGCCACTGAAAATCCACTTGATTTTAATGCAGTTTGCACTTCAAATGTAAACACCGGAACACGATTACTATAGTCTGCCAAAGGGAAATTTTTGATGACTATGTAAGATATTCCTCTATAAGCTGGTACATTCTTCTCACCTTCGATTGATAACATAAACGGATCAGGGTTTTGGTCTTCTCTGCCGTGGTAAAAAGTATAATCTATTTCATCAAAACTAAGCGATTTTATATCCGCCCAGATTCTATTTAATTTTTCTACTTTCCCCTTGCAAATTGCAATTGCGAGTGTTGCATAGTAGTTATATGTAATATTTATACCTCTTCCTGTTTTATTTTGAGTGGTTATCGCCTCCTCTTTTATTGGCTGTGACCAAATAATGTTTCCAGCAATGCGAGCAGTGCCATAGATAATTGGAATTGCTTTGCCATAAGTTGAGGTTTGAACTTGCAGATTTTTCAGCCTCGCCCCATGCGTTATCTTTTGCTCGGCATCAAGACCAAATATTGCATTATCAAGCTGTGAACCAAGCAGAGCACCGAGTTCTGAGCCAACAATCTGGCCAATTGGCCCAAAAATACTGCCCGCTTTACTTAAAATTGATGATAAAATTATTGTAGACATAATATTCTCCTTTTTAATAGATTGTTTTGAATTTTTGAAAGAAGATCCCAGACTGGGATAAAATTGGGACCTACTATATAGTAGTGTCATGCGACTGGTATCCAGGAAAAAAAGGATGTCATCCGAGTAGCCCTTTTCCTGTCATCCGAGTAGCTGACACTGGGATCCATTGTTCTTTATTTCTGAATTCCAGCTGGCTTTGTTGCACCACTCAAGGAAAGAACAGGCAGTTACTGATGGAATTTGTTATAAAATAGATATTTAGCCGACAAAGGAAAAATATGCCAATAAGAATGAAAGTCAGTAACTGCAATGAATATAACAAATTTCTTCAAGAAAGGGGAAATGTTTTTCATTATATCAACGATGCCATTGAAAATTGGTACGAAAATAGTCCAAAAGTAGCAGGTGGCAACAATGTCTACAGCGACAAAGTAGTGATTCTAATTCACATAATAACCTATCTATTCAGGATTGGTCTTAGGCAAACAGTGGGATTTATAGAGAAATATCTTGAGCAAATAGGGAAAATTTTGCAAATTATCAGCTATTCGCAGGCTTCAAGAAGGTTTAAAAAGCTTAATATCAAAATCAACGACTGCAGAGTTGATAAGAACGATATGGAAGATATTGAAATTGCTATAGATAGTACAGGTATCAGCATCTACAATAATATTCCAGGCCATAGTAAGGCAAATGGTACAGATAGAAAGTATCGCCGCTATGAGCAAACAAGAAAGCTACATGTAATGCTAGAGATAGGTAGTAAAAAAGTTATAGCTGCAAAATACAGTAGTGGAGTTTATTCCGACCACTATGGAGCCTGTGATCTTATTGAAAGAGTGGATACCAAGTATAACATAAGCACGATATATGCAGATAGATCGAAAGAAGTTATACAAACTGTGCGATGAGCTTGACATAAAGACAAGGATTCCTCCGCAAAATAATGCAGTAGAGCATCCAAAGTTGGATTATATGAATGAGAGAAATTCTACAATCAAGCTCATAAAGTCATATGATGAAGATGGTATGAAGAGGTGGAAAAAAGAGATAAATTATTGGAAGAGATCTTATATAGAAAGTTTTTTCTCGCGACTGAAGCAAATATTTGGATTTAGTTTTAGGAATAAATCTGAGATTAATCGTGAGAAGGAACTGCTACTCAAGTGTTATTTGCTTAACAAATTTACTGAAATAGGCATGGCTAAGTTTGATATAGCTTCATGAATTTATTATACATTACCCACTATCCGAAGAGCTGTGCAACAAAGCCATTCCAGCGTCACGCGCTGGAATGACATTAAATGATTTTTCTTTGAATTTGAGTTATGCAAGCAAGCCCCTTTGTTGTCATGCAAGTAGCCCCTTCGATGTCACCCGAGTAGCCCTCTTCCTGTCATCCCAGTACTGGGATCCAGCCTTTCTTACCAACAAAAAACTTGGCATAACTTGCGTGCTCAAAAAATTCCTGGATTTCAGTACTGGAATGACACCCTTTTAGAAGTTCCTTCTGGATAAAAACTATTGTCAAGCACTGGAATGACATGATTCGACTTGCATGACCAGACTGTGTAGTAATTCTCTTTATTCCTCGATTTGCCACTTACTTCCTCGAGAAGATACATCACTCAATGAAGAGCTTACTGATGAACTTCTAGATAAGCTTCCAGATGATAGCCTTGTATCCTTGTTTTTAGTTTTTCCGTTACTATGTTTCTCATTCTTCTTATCTTCAATGTTATGTTCCTTCTTAAATCTTTCACATAAAGTGAAAATAGGAGTGCTTTTGCCTTTACTTTTCTCCTCTCGTATATACTTGGCTAAACCAATCAGATTTGCTGGTGAAAAACCATTAGTACTCTTTACAATAGTTTCAATATTTAGAGGGCTTAATTCTTTGAGATATTCTTTTAGTATTCCCCTACGCGTACTTTCTTTATCCAGCCCAGGAACCTCAATACACTCCAAACGACCACCCCTAGTAAACGCAGGATCTAAATGATCCTTATGATTAGTTGCAGCAATCACCATTATATTTTTTGAGGATAAAAACTCTTTATCCAATTTAGTGAGTAAATAAGTTAAAGGCCCTGCATCCTCATTAACAGTTCGCTTTTTACCAACTCCGTCAATCTCATCTATAAAAATCATACAAGGACTGTTTGTCTCTGCTTTCTCAAAAACTTGATCTATATTCCTTTGACTAGACAAGCAAGACGCAGAAACAGACATAAACGCAAACAGAGATTTAGTTTGACTTGCAATTGCCTTACTAATACTAGTCTTACCAGTTCCTGGTGGACCGTACAAGA
This sequence comes from Wolbachia endosymbiont of Oryzaephilus surinamensis, assembly GCF_025617515.1. Classification (NCBI taxonomy): domain Bacteria; kingdom Pseudomonadati; phylum Pseudomonadota; class Alphaproteobacteria; order Rickettsiales; family Anaplasmataceae; genus Wolbachia; species Wolbachia endosymbiont of Oryzaephilus surinamensis. The sequence continues at coordinate 828,406 of NZ_CP092526.1, forward strand.
GATATCCTCCGCTTTTTGACTCACAAATTCCTCTCAACTTTTCTTTTATGTCATTTGGTAATATAATATCACTAAATGTTGTATTCCACCCTCTTTCTTCATCTTTTGCGTAAAATTCCATATTCAGCTTTGCTTCTACTTCATTTTTTGTTGCAGGACTATTAATTAACCTTGCAGAAAGATCACTAACCTCTTTTTTTAACCCATTCACTTCATCTTTCGTTACAAAATTCTCTGAAATTCTATGAACTTTTTCTTCTAGACCACTAAACCCGTATTTATTTTCTTTATCCTTTCCATCTTCTAATTCTTCTTTAATTGGAGTTAGCTTATTTTCTTCTTTCCTTAACCCTTTATTCGGCTCTTCGACTTCAGCTTTCGAGTTTTCTTGAGATTTTTTATTTTGTTTAATCATTTTATATGAAAACACAATTACTACTGCAGAAAGCGCAAATAAAATAAAAATAACAGGGGGAGCTATATTTAAAGCTGCAACTGAAGATAAAAATGCAACGTAAGGAGCTACAGCAAAAACTCCAGATGTAATTAATGTAAGGGAAGCAATAGCACCAGCTATAAAAAAAGTTATATTAGCTCTATTAGACATATTTTAGCTTATAAACAGTTAATTTATAAATAATACATTTAAAGAGTACAAGCTTTTCATAGTAAAGCAAGACTAATTAAAGAGATAACTCAAGGTGTCCTTAATCAATCTATGATCGAGGTATTATGCAGTATTAAGATATAAGATGGTATGTTGTATTTTTAATTCAGTGTTCTTTTTCTGTCATTCCAGGGTACTGGAATGACAGATGCTATGATAAGAAATTCAATAACTTAAAGTAGGTAATTAAAGCCTCTAATTAAAATATGAATCTATAGTTATCATAAGCAACACTAAAGAAGTGCGGAAGTAAAAATTTACGAAAGAGCATTATGTATACGTATGCTTTGTAGATCTACACTTTGCCACCCTTCTGTTAAGCTTTGCCTCCCTTCCATTACGTTTTGTCGCTCTTTTATTTCTTTTATTTCGTTATCGAATTTTGACATTAGATATTTAACATAACCAGATGTTAATGCTGTTGATGCAGATACAGCTATTGCTGCCGTAACAGATGTTAATGTAATTTCCATTGTCTCGGTTATAAAAAGCGTCGATGTTACAAAATTCCCTAACATGGCAACTAAGCCACCAACAACTACACTACCTTGAACTACTTTATTTTTTAAAAACCCTTTTATACTCTCTACCGTATCTTCTTGGTGATTTATAATGGCATAATACAAAGGAGTTTTCTGCAAACTATCTTTTTTATAAACATCTGCACCTCTGTCTAGTAGAGCATCTACTATCTCTAAATAGCCATTTTTAGCAGCATAATGCAAAGGAGTACTACCATTTCTATCTTTTACATGAACACTTGCGCCTTCAGCTAACAGAGCATCTACTACCTCTACATGGTTACTTAAAGTAGCATAATGCAAAGGAGCACTACCATTTTCATCTTTTACATTAATATCTGCACCTGTTTTTAGTAGAACATTTACTACATCTATGAATTTATATATAGTAGCATAATGTAAAGGAGTACGACCATTTCCATCTTTTATATTAACACCTGCACCTCTCTTTAGTAGAGCATTTACTACATCTATGAGTTCATATATAGTAGCATAATGCAAAGGAGTACTACCACTTCTGTCTTTTACATTAACATCAGCACCTTTTTTTAGTAGAGCATTTACTACACCTACACATCTACTATAAACGGCATGATGCAAAGCAGTCTCTCTATTTTCATCTTCTACATGAACATCCGCATGCCTATCTAATAAAACATTCACTAAATCCTTACAGCTAGATGCTGCAGCTGCAATTAATAATGTAAATTCGGCATCAGGATCACTTTGGATGAATGTATGATTTATACTAAAATTTTTATTTTCCCACTCTTGATACGCTATTGTATCTTCCCTTCGCAATACCTCTTTTATTTTATTAATTACGTTATCTTTATTTACACTTGCATCTTTATCAATTGCACTTAATATCTTTTTCAGATTTTCAAAATTCATCTTTACCTCCTATAACTTTACGTTGCAGTTACTACACAATTACAAACAAAAGTAAACACATTTTTGTAAATTATTTAGAAAAAGAATCCATTAAAAAAGTCAGTGATTTGCAATAAATAACTGATCCATTTAATTGAAAGAAATATGTGATGTAACTATAGTCATTATAAACAACAATAGAAAAAACACGGAAGTAAAAAATTTATACTGATCTTATCATATTTATTATTAGCATAATTATAAACATGGGAAAGCAAATACAAGTCAACTTATCTAAAAAAATAGTGAGAGGGTCTTATCTGGCGCAAAATGGATGGCCAACCTTAGTGAAAATTATTTTGCATCATTGAATAATAACAGCATTAAACCAGCCAGCTCTATAAGAAAACTAATAGAGGCTTTTTTACTTGTTCCAATTATTACATCCAGTGCTATTACACTAGCATGTACCTATTTTTTTCTGAATGCAGTGAGTATTCAAAAATATGATTGCAGCTTTGAATAAGGGAAAAATTATGGCGCCTATGATTTTTGAAGGCTATTGCGATACAGACGTTTTTAATAGCTAGTTCAAGCTTTTTGCTGGGTGATTTTGGATAATGCAACTTTTCATAGAAAATAAGTGACTTTGTTAAAAGTGTCGGTGCTGAAGTTATATATCTGCCTCCATATTCTCCTGATTTTAATCAAACCATTGGTTTGTTATAAAAAATTTAGCCAGAAAGAATATTCAGCTATTCGAACTATTAGAAAAAGAGCTATAATTATAGACTCCGTATACACTATAACTAGACTTTTTTTTAAGAGGAATGATACACAAGTTAGTACTAAGACACTAAACAGTTTTCAAAAATGAAAATTATACCTTAAAGCTGATTTTCATACAGTTCTTGCAAGCGATAGCACTCCCACTTCTCTGGCACCAGAGTTTAAAATTTCCTGAGAGCAAGACCTTGCGGTTGCGCCAGTTGTTACTACATCATCAACCAATATCACGATTTTGTTTTTGATAATTTCGCTGTTACTTACTTTAAAAGTATTTTTCAAATTTTTTTCACGCTGTTTAAGTGAAAGACCAGCTTGAGGTTTGGTGTGACGAATACGTTTTATTGCAAATGGTGTATAAGATAAATTAGATAACTTACTTAATTCCTTCGCGAGCAATGCTGCTTGATTATATTTACGTTTAAATAAGCGTATTTTATGTAGCGGTATGGGAACTATGACCTCTGCATTTTGAAACATGTCTTTGTTAGCTTTGTACATCCACTTTGCATAGACTTTCACATAATTTAAATTATCAAAAAATTTAAAATTTATAATCATATTTTTGCTATGTTCATCATAAGCAAAAACTGATCTTAATACTTTAAATGGTGAAGGGTTACTGATGCATTTACCACATGTATCAATGTTATCTGGAATTACTACACCACAAACATTACAGTAATGCTTAGTTAAAAAATTGATTTTTTTATTGCATTCACTACATAAATCATAACTTTTATCAATTATACGTTCACAACTTACGCATACGTTTGGAAATATGAGATCTGTAGCTTTTTTTAATAAGAGAAGATTCATGAATTAAATATGTTAGGTATACCTTTTAAAATGCTCCTCATAACCTAATTATTAAGAAATAGTCGATACTTGATCCAATAAATATGTTTTAAGATACTTGCCTGTAACGCTTTTTGGAGTCTGTGCAACTTTTTCTGGAGTTCCTACAGCAACCACTTCGCCACCTTTTACTCCACCCTCTGGACCAATATCTATTATGTAATCAGCAGTTTTTATAACATGTAAATTGTGCTCAATAACTATAACAGTATTTCCTAAATCAACTAGCCTATGGAGTATTTTCAGTAAATTATTTACATCTTCAAAATGTAACCCAGTTGTTGGCTCATCGAGAATATACAATGTTTTCCCGGTAAATCGCTTTGATAGTTCCTTAGACAGCTTTATTCGTTGTGCTTCACCCCCGGACAACGTTGTTGACGACTGTCCAAGCGTTATATAGCCAAGCCCTACTTCCTGTAAAGAAATCAACTTTTCCTTTATCATTGGAAGATTTTCAAAAAAGTCACATGCTTGATCTATTGTCATATCAAGCACATCAGAAATTGATTTTCCCTTGTAAGTAACTTCCAATGTTTCTCGGTTATACCTCTGTCCTCTACATTGCTCACATTTCACATAAACATCCGGTAGGAAATGCATCTCGATCTTTAAATGCCCATCACCTTTACAAGCTTCACATCTTCCTCCCCTGGTATTAAATGAAAATCGGCCTATATTGTAACCTCGTGCCTTCGACTCTGGGAGACCTGCAAACCAATTTCTGATGTGAGTAAACATACCAACATATGTTGCTGGATTTGATGCTGGGGTCCTACCAATTGGCGATTGATCAACTTCTATAATTTTATCTATATACTCAAGGCCTTCTATTTTGTCGCATTGACCATGCCTTGCAGATGAATGATTTATCTTGTGTGCTGAGTATTTATATAATGTTTCTATCACTAAACTTGATTTCCCTCCTCCTGATATTCCAGTAACACAAATAAAATTCCCTATAGGAAATTCAACATTTATATTTTTTAAGTTGTTCTCACAAGCATTAACTACCTTTATGAACTGAGTTGCTTGCTTTCTTCTTTTTGAAATTGAAATTTCCTTCTTTCCACTTAAATACTGTCCTGTTATGCTCCCTGAATTTTTTTGTACCTGATCTGGTGTTCCTTCTGCAACAACTTTTCCTCCGTTTACACCAGCTCCAGGACCAATATCAATCACATAATCAGCAGCCATTATTGTGTCTTCATCATGTTCAACAACAATCACAGTATTACCCATGTCTCTCAGATTTTTAAGTGTGGCAATTAATCGATCATTATCACATTGATGAAGGCCAATTGAGGGTTCGTCAAGCACGTATAGCACTCCTGTTAAACCAGAGCCAATTTGCGAAGCAAGCCTGATCCTCTGGCTTTCACCACCAGAAAGAGTGCTAGATTCACGGTCAAGTGTAAGGTAATTTAGCCCTACATTCTTTAAAAATGTCAGCCTTTTGATTATTTCGTTTAATATTTTATTTGAAATTTGCTTATGTTGTTCTGTGAGCTTGTCTGGCAAATTTTCAAACCAATCAAGGGATTCATCGACGCTGAGCCCTGATATTTCACCTATGTGTTTTTCATCAATTTTCACTGTAAGTGCTTCTTTTCTCAATCTATAGCCAGCACATTCTTTGCAGTCAGTAACAGAACAATACCTATCAATAAGTGATGCATCGTAATCCATCTGGCGTTCTAGGATACTGACCAAACCTTGAAATTTCATTTCTCTAGAGCCAAAAAGTATTAAATCCTTCACTTTTTGGTCTATATTCTTCCACGGAACATCAAGACTAAATTTGCAATTTTCAGCCAGTGACAGAATTGCATTTTTTAGCAATCCATAGTTTGTATGCACTTGACGGAATATTGATCCAATTGGCTTTAAAGCACCTTCAGATATCGAGAGCGTTTCATCTGGCACTATTAGCTTTGCATCAACACTTAGCTTTTTACCGAGCCCATTGCATGAACTGCATGCACCGTAGGGGCTGTTAAAAGAAAACAATCTTGGCTCTATTTCTTCAAGAGTAAAGCCAGACTCAGGACATGCAAAATTCTCTGAGAAAGTTAAAGTTTGACCATTTTTATACTCGGAATTGTGGTTATCAGGTAAGTTAACTATTTCTGCATACATTAAGCCATGGGCAAGTCTCAATGCTGATTCTATACTGCTTGGTAGTCGATTTCCTATATCATCTGATATGGACACTCTATCTGCAATCACAAAAATATCATGTTTCTTGTTTTTATCGAGCTTAGGCAAGTCATCTATATCACATATTTCACCGTTTATTTTTAGTCTTACGTAACCCTGCTTTTTAATTTCCAGTATCTCTTTTAGATGCTCTCCCTTTCTACCACGTACAATAGGAGCAATTATATATACTTTAGTTTCTAAAGGTAATGCTGTAATAGTATCTACAATTTGAGATACAGTCTGTTTCGTTATTGGCAATCCAGTTGCGGGTGAGTAAGGAATGCCTATTCGCGCATATATTAAGCGTAGATAGTCATAAATTTCAGTAACGGTTCCAACAGTTGATCTTGGATTTTTTGAGATCGATTTTTGGTTAATTGATATTGCAGGAGAGAGGCCTGTGATCGATTCAACGTCAGGTTTATCTTGAATATTAAGAAATTGACGTGCATAAGCCGATAGACTTTCGACGTATCGGCGTTGGCCTTCTGCATAAATCGTATCGAATGCGAGGCTAGACTTACCAGAACCACTTAGTCCAGTTATAACAACTAACTTATTTTTTGGTATATTGACATCAATACCCTGCAAATTATGCTCTCTTGCACCTTTAACTCTGATCATACTTCATGTACCTTTGACCATTACAGCCTCAAAATACATAAACTTACAACAACTTTCTACTAATTTTTTCAACTATTACGGAAAACGAAGTAGCACAACTAGTGCAAAACATTTTGCCATACAACTATATAAACATCTGTTTTCGCCAAGTTAGTTCGTACAACAAATGGTGTCATAAAAGTATGTTTTCTACAATCTCATCAAAAACATGCTTACCAATTTTTGGAAACAGGAAATTTTATTTTATATAAAATATAGAATTTTGATAAATTTAACTTTTTTGTGAGATTATGCAGCGATAAAAATAAATTTAGAGGGAAAGGTTATGGTAATAGAGAAGGAGAAGTTTTTTGAAATAATAAATGAGGTAGGTAAGAGTGAGGGTTTGAATAAGGATAATTTGCTTAAAAGAATAGAAAGTAAGTTAAGAGATGTTAACTCAGAATTATATAGGAATTATAACGATTTGAAAGTAGATAAGATGTTCGGTATTCTTGATTCAGGCAAAATTGTAAATTACACATTGCTACATTTTGCTGTAGAATGTAACAGTGTACTAATAGTAAAACTCCTACTAGAAAAGGGAGTAAAAGTTATTAATGAGCCAATACGTGAACTTGATGGAGTTAAGTCTAAGTTAACTGCTTTGCACATTGCTGCTTCGCGTGGTCATCAAGAGGTAATACAGCTTTTATTGGATGCTGGGGCAAATCCTCTATTAAAAAATAGTGAAGACAAAACTCCAAGAGCTATGGTTTGTAATATGCAAAATGGAGATATCATAATAAAAATGTTAGAGACAGGAGAACAACTTTATGCTGATGCGAGAGGAAAAGCTAGTGGAAGATATTCTTTATTGCAGCCTAATAATGAAGCTTCAGAAGACTACAGAAATGATGAACAGACTTCTTCAGACTCAATCATTGAAAACAGTATAAACAAAGTAGGTGATACATTAGAAAGAGAAGAGGTTCTAAAGTTGCAAGAGGAAGAACAACAAGATGAATCTGAAACTTTAGTTCAATCTATATTAGAAGATGGAGGAGAAATCAATACACGAGATCAGAATGGACGAATCTCTTTACATCATGCTGCTGTATCTAATGACTTAGAGGTGGTAAAATATCTAGTAGAAAATGGAGCAAATGTTAATGCACAAGATAAAGATGGGCGAAGCGTTTTACATTATGCTCCTATACATATGAATATAGAAATAGTAAAGTACCTGATAAAAAAAGGAGCAAATGTTGAAGAAATAGATAAAGATGGAAGGACTCCTTTACATTTTGCTATTGCATGTAGTGATCTAGGAGTAGCAAAATTCCTAATCAAAGAAGGAGCAAATGTTAATGCACAAGATAAAGATGGGCAAAGCATTTTACATTATGCTGCTACACAGGACAATATAGAAATAGTAAAGTACCTGATAAAAAAAGGAGCAGATGTTGAAGTGCAAGATGGCCAGAAACGGTATCCATCAGATATTGCTAACATGAATAATTGTACCAAAATAGCAGAATTTCTTCAAGAAGCAATCAAGAATAAAAGGAATTTAAAGAAGAAGAAAAAAACTAGATCAACAGAAGGAGGAACAACTAGAAGCAATGATCAGCTAAATTTGAGCAATGGCAGTAATGACAAAGTGAAGATGTTAGGAGTTCAGTCATTAAAAGAAGAGCGAAAAGAACTAACAAGATTAAAGAATTGCATTGTTGAACATGAGAATAGGTTAGAAGTACTTGATAAACTAAGTGAAGAGAATCAATCACTAAAACAACAAATACAAGATCTAAAAAGTAAAAATACAACACTTAATAGTGAATTAAGCAAAACCAAAGCAAATAAAGTATTACTAGAAAAAACAGAAAAAAGACAACTGTCTTTCTTAAAAGTTGCTTCTGTAAACCTTGTAACCATGTTGACAGTAGGTGTTATCTTTAGTGTAGCTTTCCAATTACCAATTCTATCAATGATTGCAATTTCTGTGATGTCTTCATTGATAGTCGGTGGAGTTACATACGCACTATCACCGCAACCTACTGAATTAAAAGAAGTAAGTATTCAATGCTCAATGCAACATGATGCTTGTAAAACTTAACTTGTGCGCTTCCTGGTAATTTTGATATAGTTATTTCAGTTGAAATTTACAGATTTACAAATGGCAAGCTTAAGTGTAAGAGAAGCGTTATGCACGGCAATCAGAGAAGAAATGCAAAATGACCCTGATGTATTTATCATGGGTGAAGAGGTTGCAGAGTATGATGGTGCTTATAAAGTAACAAAAGGATTACTGAAAGAGTTCGGAGAAAATAGGGTAGTTGATACACCTATTACCGAACATGGATTTGTTGGTCTTGCTGTTGGAGCAGCATTTGCTGGACTTAGGCCAATAGTGGAGTTTATGACTTTTAATTTTTCTATGCAGGCTATCGACCAAATTGTGAATTCCGCAACAAAAACAAATTATATGTCGGGTGGACAACTTGGATGCCCTATAGTATTTCGTGGACCAAATGGAGCTGCAGCAAGAGTTGCTGCACAACATTCTCAGTGCTTTGCATCTTGGTATTCGCATGTTCCAGGGTTGAAAGTAATAGCACCTTACTTTGCCTCCGATTGCAGAGGTCTGCTTAAAGCTGCAATTCGTGACCCTAATCCGGTAATATTTCTAGAAAACGAGATCGCTTATGGACATGAGCATGAAGTTCCTGACTCTGAGCTATCAAATAAAGATTATCTACTTGAGATAGGCAAAGCTGCTGTTATACGGGAAGGAAAGGATGTAACTATCACTGCTTTTTCATTGAAACTAATGGATGCGTTAAATGCGGCAGATTTACTCTCTAGTGAAGGAATAGAAGCTGAAGTTATCGACCTCAGAACCTTAAGACCACTTGACACTGAAACAGTTATTAACTCTATTAAGAAGACCAATAGATTAGTAAGCATAGAAGAAGGTTGGCCATTTGCAGGAATAGGAGCAGAACTCTCAGCCATGATTATGGAACAAGGATTTGACTACCTTGACGCTCCGGTTGTACGGGTAACCGGCAAGGATGTCCCCTTACCTTATGCTGCAAACCTAGAAAAGAAAGCATTACCACAAGTGGAAGATATAGTTGAAGCTGTGCACCAAGTCTGCTTTAGAAAGAAATAGTCCTATTGACTCTTTTTTTTATCTCCCGTTCCACATTCTTCCATAAAAGAGGCATTTGTAGAGTTTATACCACCCATTACTTTTATGACAATAGTTTTAGCGCCAAAAAACACAGCGCAAAATACACCGAGGGCGAAAAGAGCAGGCCACGGCATTCTACCAAATATTGCAAGTAAAGCTGCTCCTATTATCACTACGGTCATAAGCGGTCCACCTATTCCCCAAACGTAGCCAATAATATTACATATTACTTGAGCAGTTGTATCGTCATTAGAGTTAGCAGCACTTCCAACATGAGAAAAAGAAATAAATAATACTATAAGTAGAATACAAAAAACCTTTCTAATTGTAGGGTTCATCCCTATACCTTAAGTTTAAATACTATAATTATATCTAAAATAGTATAATTTTTAGTAAAACTAGCATTGTGATTTATACAATATTGCATAGCAAATGATGTCTATTGGTTATCAATCACTGTCAATTACTTGAGAGCTTATTTCGACTTTCGAAAAAGAGCAATAACACCCATGAGTAAAATTTCACATTACCACTTTTATGTGTTATGATAAGCTTAAATTTATAAAGAAAATAAAATTGAAAGAATTGAGAGAGAACCGGATAGCAAGAACGAGAAAGTTTTTATCTTCACTGTTTTTTTTGCTACTAATTGCGCTATCAATACGTAGTTTTTTATTTGAGCCATTTCATATTCCTTCTGGTTCAATGAAAAGCACTCTACTTGAGGGAGATTATATTTTTACTAGTAAATATTCATATGGTTATAGTAAACACTCTTTTCCATTTTCTCCAAACATCTTTAGCGGTAGAATCTTTTATACCCCTCCGGAGCGTGGTGATATAATAGTTTTCAAGCCTACAAGAAATGACAGCATTAGATTTGTTAAGCGGGTAATAGGAATACCGGGCGATAAAGTGCAAATGATAGAGGGGGAGTTATATTTAAATGATCAGAAAGTAAAACGAAGACAAATTGAAAATTTTTTTGATTATGAGTCAAAGCGTAATATAGCAAGATACATCGAAACACTCCCGAGCGGCAAGGAGCATGAAATTCTAATAGATAATCTTTCTAATAAGTTATCATACAATACTCCAGTTTATTATGTGCCTGATGATCAATTTTTTGTTATGGGAGACAATAGAAATAATTCTTTTGATAGCAGGTTTTCTGAAATTGGGTTAATACCAACTGAAAATATAGTTGGACGCGTAAGCATGGTTGGTTTATCGTTTAAATTAGGCAAAGTTGATTGGTTGCCGTTTGATTTTAGGTTACCTATTGCTCTGAGATTTGACAGGGTACTTCACAAAGTTGTATGAACTCTATCTGTCTGCTGATTCGCATAATTCTAAAGCAGAGTTTTCTAACTCAGAGATAGCATTATTAATGTTGTCTAAGTCATTTTCCTGTAAAGCGTCTTTTGCGTTCTGTAGTAAAATTTTTAACTTTTGCTCAGTAGAAACATTTTCAACTAGATGTATGAGCTTGTTACCGTTAATTTTAGCCTCTGCAAGGGAACGAGCCTTCATGTCTTCATCAAAGTTACTTACTGACTGATTGACCATATCTTGAATATCTTCTTCATTTAAGCCAGAGCTTGAATTTATTTTAACTGTCTGTTCGACTCCAGTAGTTTTTTCTCTTGCAGTGACAGTCAATATTCCATCAATGCTAACTGTAAATCCTATTTCAACTTTTGCAGAACCTGCAGGCAATTGTGGTATACCTTTGAGTTCAAATCGTGCTAGAGATTTATTATCTTTTATCATTTCACGTTCTCCTTGACAAACGTGAATTTTCATTGCTGTTTGCCCGTTAGCGTAAGTTGTAAACTCTTTTATTTCTGAAACTGGTAGTGGTGTATTTCTTGGTATAATTTTTTCAACTATTCCCCCCATAGTTTCTATGCCAAGTGATAAAGGCAGCACATCAAGGAGAATACTCCTATCTTTTGAGTTTGAAGTTAAATAATGAGCCTGCAAAGCTGCCCCATTGGCAACTGCTTTGTCCGGATCCACATCATTCAGCACTTTATTGCCAAAGAGTTTGATTAGTGAATTTTGCACTAATGGCACTCTAGTTGCGCCACCAACTAAAATTACCCCTTTTATATCATCGATTTTAAGATCTATGTTGCTTATAGTACGAGTAACTATATTTATAGTCTTATTAACCAAAGGACTGATTGCTTGCTCGAATTCTTCTTTGGTAATTTTGCACTTAAATAATTCACCATTGATGCTGAATTCAAAAGTGCCAGAGGTATCTTCACTTAGGTACTCTTTTATAGCACGTATATTGCAGATACCAGTTTTAGTGTATGAATGTTGTAATTTGTAGGTAGTTGTATCAGATGGTGCAGTGCTTGACACTGGAATCCAGTTCTTATTATATAACTTTCTGGTGTGTTCAATTGCAATCAAACTTTCTGGATCCCAGACTGGGATGACACTAGAGCATTTTTTATTTAAACCTACCTGTTCTCTATACTTTTCAAGCACGATTAAACTAAGTAGATGATCAAAATCATCACCACCAAGTTTAGTATCACCACCAACTGCAAGAACTTGAAACACTCCTTGATGTAATTTTAATATTGAAATGTCAAATGTTCCACCACCGAGGTCATAAACTGCATATATGCCACTGTTATTGTTCTTTTCAATGGAGTAAGAAAGTGCTGCAGCGGTTGGTTCATTAATGAGGCGAAGAACATCTATGCCAGCTAATTTTGCTGCATATTTGGTTGCGTTACGTGCTGAATCATCAAAATAAGCTGGTACAGTAATCACTGCTTTGTTAACTTTCATCCCTGTGAATTTTTTTACCCTCTTGCATAGAGTTTTTAGTATCTCAGCAGAGATCTCAATAGGAGTGAGATACTTTTCTTCTGAGCATTTTACCCTAATAACTTTTTCACTTTCGTTATCTATTTCACAATTGATACCTTCTTTATGCAAGTCTTTAACACTTTTACCCATTAAGCGTTTTATAGAGCAGATAGCGTTTTCGCCAACATCGTAGCCTACTTTTAGTACATCCTTTTCATATGAAATGACAGAAGGTAATAGTTCACGACCTTGCTCATCTTTAAATATTTCTACATTGCCAGCTTTATTTACCATGGCAATTAAAGAGTTAGTAGTTCCAAGATCTATACCAAAAACTACCTCATTTGAACTTGGTTCAGAAATTTGAACTGGCCGCATTTTCCTTTATCTCCTCAAATGACTTATATAAATATCTCAATCTAAAAACTTGCGTAGCAACTTCATCAAAATTTTTTGTAGCAAAAGCATTAATTAGGTTTTTAGTACAATCTTTTACCTTTTCATCAATCATCCTACTTGCAAATTGTAAATCATCGCAGTCTAGAAAGTATTCTCTTATTTCCATTGATTCATTTAATATTTCAGGATCAAGATGCTCTTTTTTGCTTTTTACGTCAAAAAGATCCAACAAATGTTCGGCACGCTTTAGCGGTGACTTCAGTACCTGATAAGCTTTGTTGATATTTTCCATACTTTTGGACTCTCTTTCATTTATATCAGTTTTGCTTAGCTCAATATATTTTTTCTCCAGCTCATCAAAGCTGATGTTAAAAGCCGGTTCAATTCCAAATAATGTGAAATGGTTGCTAGACATGAAAACTCTCTCCACAACCACATTTTCCTTTCTCATTAGGATTTTTGAAAATAAAACCTGATGAGAATTTTTCCTCTACATAATCCATTTCAGAGCCAAGGATAAACATGATAGATTTTGGATCGATCAGCACCTTGACTTTTTGATCATCACTGCAGCTTTCTTCAATTACCGACTCCAAAGGACGAACATCATATGCATACTCAATATCATATTTTAAACCAGAGCATCCTTTTTGCTTAATTAGAACTCTTATTCCTATTGCTTCTTCAAGGTTAGCATGCTTCTTTTTGTCCAATAAAAACCTTACCCTCTCTACTGCATTTGCGGTTAGAGTGATAGGTTTTTTAACAGAATTTACTCCTTGAAATTCACTCATATTCCTCAATGTTTTTGTTTATTTTGATAATCATGAATAGCAGCTTTTATAGCATCCTCAGCAAGTACTGAACAGTGTATCTTTACTGGCGGCAAAGACAATTCTTCCACTATTTGAGTATTCTTTATCTTTGTTACATTCTCAATAGTTTTTCCTTTGATCATTTCTGTAAGCAAAGAACTTGAAGCTATAGCAGAACCACAACCAAAAGTTTTAAATTTTGCGTCTTCAATAACACCTTTATCGTTGACCTTTATTTGCAGTTTCATTACATCTCCGCATGATGGTGCACCAACTAAACCAGTACCAACATTTGGATCATTTTTATCCAGAGAACCAACATTCCTTGGATTTTCGTAATGATCTAAAATTTTCTCATTATAACTCATAGAACTACCCGTAAACCATTACTTACATTATAACATATTTAGGTTAAAAACTAAAGTAAAATACACTAGCAAGCAGTACATTTTACTCACAAAATATATAGGTTACGAGTGTATTTACTTTACAAATACATATAGTGCATGTCATTCTTTATATGGTAATTTTGAAAGGAGTATTTCTTGAGTTTATTCAGTAATCTTTATCAAGGACTATTAAAAACCTCCTCCCGTTTTAGTGGTGGAGTAAAAAATATTTTTTCTGGCAAAAAAAAATTAGATCAGTCGCTTTTAGATGATCTGGAAGAGCTGCTGATTAGCATGGATATAGGTCATAAAACTTCTAGATTGCTTATTGATAAGCTCGCAAGTATCAAATTTGAATCAGAAGTTGAGCATAGCGTTATCACACAGCAGTTAATGAGCGAAATAGAGTCGATATTAAACCCTGTAGTGCAGCCGCTCATTTTGAATAAAAAACCACACATAATAATGGTGTGCGGAGTGAATGGTAATGGAAAAACTACAACTATAGGTAAACTTGCCTATAAATATAAGGAAAAAGGGAAATCCGTTATGCTTGTTGCGTGCGACACATTCAGAGCTGCTGCGAGTGAGCAACTAAATATTTGGGCAGAACGTTCTGATTGCTCTATTGTTACTGGAGAGCACGGTAGCGATTCTGCAAGTGTGGCATATAGAGCTGTAAGTCAAGCGATAAAAGATAGCGTTGATGTTGTTTTAATTGATACAGCAGGAAGGCTACAAAACAATGTAAATCTCATGCAAGAGCTGTCAAAAATACATAGAACGATAAAGAAATTGGATGATACTGCTCCTCATGATGTTATTTTAGTTCTTGATGGAACTACTGGCCAAAATGCTTATAGCCAATTAGAGGCCTTTAGTAAAATGGTTGGTGTTACCGGGTTAATTGTAACAAAGCTAGATGGTACTGCCAAAGGTGGAGTAGTGATTGGGCTTGCAGAAGCTTATAAGGTAAAATTACACGCTATAGGAATTGGTGAAAGTATAGAAGACCTGAGGGAATTTACTGGCAAAGAGTTTGCTGAAGCGCTGTTTAAATGTGATTGAAGATTTCCTTTAACTTTTTCATATGACCAAGCTTCAATTTTTAGATGGTGTCATTCCAGTACTTCCTATCCGAGTAACCTTTTCTTGCCATCCCAGTCTGGGATCCAGATTGCAAGTGGGTTGGGTGAGCCGTTAACGTATAAAAATTACTTCCGCATATTTTCAATCTCATTATAATTACAAATAGAGATATTTTAAGAGCTCAAAATCTATCTTTAGTCTGCAGACTTTTTAATCAAACTTATTAAAAAATGTATTCTTCAGTGTATATCTGTCGTATGTGCACTGCATTTTTTTTCTAACTCTTTTTTACACAGGAGGATTTTATGTCCAGAATTCCAGATACTTGACCTTTACTTTAGCTAAAAACCAACTGGTACCTATGGTTTTAGAAAGTGTAGGAAATAGAAACGTTTCTGTTTTTTGAGTAATTAAAAACCACTTCAGCTTGTCACTCATGCCTAAAAAGCAATTATATTAATGTAATATTGATACTTGTATACCAACATAAATATATTTTAAAAATTTAAGGAGTATATTATGACAATGTCTACCACAAATTAGTGAGAAATTAGCAGCTAGCGCAAAAAGTCTCTTTGATGAGAGCGAAAAATTATTGCTTATAGCAGAGGAAATATATAATCAAGATCCAATGAATTTTTAATTACAGTAAAAACAGTAAAAAAAGAAGCCAGTGTCACCTACTCAGATGACATTATGGAAGCTGGGATGACACCCTTCCCACAAGCAAAATGTTCATGCAGATAATATTTAATTGTGATTGAAGACCTCTTTTAACTCTTTTATATGACCAAGCTTAATTATCTCAATATCATGAGAAGAATAATTGCCATTTTTAGGCATAATCGCTTTTTTAAATCCTAACTTTTGTGCTTCCCTTAGTCTGAGATCAGCATGCGAAACATTTCTAATTTCTCCTGAAAGTGCAACTTCACCGCAGATTATTGAAGAAGTTAGTAGCGGTAAATTTACTAAACTTGAAATAAGGGAAGCAGCAACAGCAAGATCAGCTGATGGTTCCTGTATTTTGAGTCCTCCCGCAATGTTTAGGTATACTTCTTTATCATGCAAAAACATTTTACAACGAGCACTTAGAACCGCGATTATCATAGCTAATCTATTAATATCCCAACCAACTACTGCTCTTCTTGGAGTTGCCATATTAGTCCTTGCTATTAATGCTTGCACTTCCATTAAGATTGGTCTTGAGCCTTCAACTCCTGCAAATACGGCGCTGCCAACTACTTCTCTATCATGTACGGTCAAGAATAATGATGATGGATTATCAACAGGCATGAGTCCTGCTTCAGACATCTCAAAAACACCAATTTCATTTGCAGGGCCAAATCTATTTTTAATAGTGCGTAAAATGCGATATTGATTACTATTTTCACCCTCAAAATATAGTACTGTATCTACCATATGCTCCAGGGTTTTAGGTCCTGCTATTTGTCCATCTTTCGTTATATGGCCAACTATTAAGAGAGAAACACTATATTGCTTTGCAAGAACAGTCAATTCATGAGCGCAGGTACGGACTTGAGTTACAGTTCCTGGTGCTGATGTGACTTTGCTATCATACATAGTTTGTATAGAATCAATTATCAAGAACTTAATACTTTTATTTTTCCTTATTGTTGCTACTACATCAGTTAAAGATACTGTAGATAAAAGCTTAATTTTAGGTTCATTTATCTTAAGACGCTTTGCTCTGAGGCTCACTTGCTCTAAAGATTCCTCGCCAGATACATAAAGACATTCAAAAGAGGAAAGTTGTACAACATTAGCTGCAATCCTAAGCAAAAGAGTAGATTTGCCAATTCCAGGTTCACCACCAATTAAAATGCTAGCACCTTGAACGATACCTCCACCAAAAACTCTATCTAACTCTTCTATTCCTGTTAAAAAACGATCGGGGGTAATAATTTCACTATCTGATAACGCTTTTATTGAAATTGGTGCAGATGTACTTCTCGTTTCTGTTTTTAGTACTATTTCTTCGACAACCGTATCCCAACTGTCACATGCAATACACCTTCCTACCCACCTTCCAGTGCTATGACCGCAGAATTGACATACGTATGCAGTTTTCATAAAAGCCAAAATTATAATTCTAATAAAAATTAGCTAAATAAGTGAAATAAATTTAAATAGAGAAAATTACCAATCACACTTTTTATCTTGTGGTTTTATTTGCAATATTGCTACTAAGCTGACTAATAAGCAAAAAATTACATAAAGCCCAGCAGCAAAGTCTATTTTAGGAAACATTATAGTAAACCCAGTGCATATCATAGGAGTAAATCCACCATGCAGGGCATAAGAAATGTTACGTGATAAACTCACACCACTAAATCTAACATTAGTAGGAAAAAGCTCAGCAGTAACTATCCCTATAGGATTAATACCCCTCTCGATTATAGAAAGAGCCATAACACTCAACATGATTATAAGATAGCTTTTATAGTAATATGCAATAGATAACATAGGACAACATAATACCATTGTTATCACTATAAATAAGATTGCAGTGCGTTCTCTTCCTGTTTTATCAGCTAAAATTCCAAGCATTATTGAAGATATCGGCATTAATATACTGGTTATAATGAGTACAACTTCGTTGACATACGTTGTTACATAAGTTTCAACAGACACTATTTCTTTTGCAATTGTTCTAAGAAATATGGTAAATCCAACAGCAACATTAACAGGTACAGATATTAAAATGGCAAGTATCAGGGCTCTTTTATAGCGTTTTGTAAGCTCTATTATTGGTAAATTAGGTAAATTTCTTTGTTCTCGATTTTTTTCATACACTGGAGTTTCTCCTAGTGTATATATACTATATGCGCTTATTAATCCTAAAATGGCTGAAAAAATAAACGGCAGCCTCCAACCCCAAGCGTTAAAATCAGTGGTTTTTTTACAGATGATCACTGCAACCACAGAGAGCAATATGCCAATAGAGCGACCAAAACTTATTATTCCAAAAAACATTCCTAGTTTTTTCTTATTAGGTAAATGCTCTATGAGATAAACAGAGCTACCTCCTTGCTCAGCGCCAAGTGCAACCCCTTGTATCAGATGGATTGTAAGAAGCAACATAGTAGAGGTTATTCCTATTTTACTATAACTTGGAATAAACGCAACGAGACTAGAAGGAATCGATATTAGCAAGATAGCAATCGTTAACGCCATTCTCCTTCCATACCTATCACCAATGTGACCAAATACAGATGCACCAAGTGGTCTTACCATTGCACCCAGTCCTGCAATTCCAAACAATTGCAATATGCTGTAGTAGATATCTTTTGCATAACAAAATTCTCTACTAATTATATTAACCAGATCAATAAAGAGCATATGGTCATACCATATTGCGATTCTACAGAGTATTGTTGCAATCAATACTCTTGTTTGTTGATTGTACACTTAGTTTAATTTGTAAATGTCTACTTATTTTTATTTTTGCTGCTTTTTAGAACTTTGCAACTCAAGCGTATGGCTTATATGTAAATATTATTAAAATTGGAACTTGCATAACCAGCCAGTCTGGGATCAAATAAAAAAATCTGGTCATCCGCTGGAATGACATGGTGGAATGTGTCATTCCAGTACTCCTTTTCTTGTCATCCCAGTGCTCCGACACTGGGATGACACCTCTCTTAAATTACTTTAGCTACAAATATCAAGAAATTTACCAAGTAGAAAAAAGACAAAAGAAACCCCCTATTAGCTAGCTCTAATCCTGAAAATTGGCCTGTCTTAAACAGCCCGTTTCAGCTTATATGGTTAAAAAACTGGAAGTTTTGTAAAGAAATAAGATGCACATAGTGCAAAAAATTAAAAATAAGACGACAACTGCATTATGCTTTTGTCGTTTAATCTGCACAGACGAAGATAAATAGTATAGCGTTATCCTTATGGTAAGGGAGTTGAAAAAATTTATAAAGCAGGTTCTTTCATTAGTTTTTTTGCGAACATCAAACAATTACTTAGAAAAATTGGAAAGACCATTAAAATATTTTTTTACTTTTTATTCTATATATTTCAACATATTACCTTTAAGTACTAATAATTATGGCATTATTAATAGTTGAGTCGCCAGCAAAGGCAAAGACGATAGGTAAATATTTGAGTAAAGAATTCAAAGTGGCTGCATCTTTTGGCCACGTCAGAGATCTGCCAGCGAAGAATGGTTCTGTTGATCCTGATAATGACTTTGCCATGAAGTATGAGATTATTGAAAAAGCAGAAAAGTATGTAAAAGAGTTAGTCAAGGAAGCTAGTAAAACATCAGATATATACCTTGCAACAGATCCAGACAGAGAAGGGGAAGCAATAGCTTGGAATGTGATAGAGGCACTAAAGGAAAGAAAAGCAATCAATGATGAAAGTAACATTCATAGAGTAGTCTTTAACGAAATAACAAAAAGAGCAGTGCAAGAAGCTATAAAAAATCCACGTGAAATTAATATGGACTTAGTGCGTGCACAGCAAGCACGCAGAGCTTTGGATTATCTAGTTGGATTTAGCTTGTCACCGCTGCTGTGGACAAAATTGTCGGGAAGCAAATCTGCAGGGCGAGTGCAGTCTGTTGCATTAAAGCTTATATGCGAACGAGAAGATGAAATTAGTAAATTTATAACACAGGAGTATTGGAGCATAAAGGCAGAAATGCAAAATAGCAAAGATGAGGCTTTTTTTGCTATGCTAAGCCACTATGACAATAAAAAGCTAGAAAAATTTGATATTAAGAATGAAGAAGAGGCAAAGAACTTAGTCAGGGAGATCGAGTCAAGGCAGTATGCTGTAAGCACAGTAGAACGCAAGCAAGTTAAGAGAAACCCGCTTCCTCCATTTATCACCTCAAGTCTTCAGCAAGATGCAGTGAATAAACTGTATTTTAATGTGAAAAATGTTATGCGAGTAGCGCAAAATTTATATGAAGGTATCAATATTGGTGGTGAAACCGTAGGGTTGATAACTTACATGCGTACAGATGGGTTTCATATTGCAGATGAGGCTATAAACTCAATCAGGGGATCAATTAAGTCATTATATGGTGATAAATATTTACCGCAGTCTCCTCGTAAATATGTAAAAAAGGTCAAAAATGCTCAAGAAGCACATGAAGCAATCCGGCCAACTGATATTAATAGAACACCGGGTAGTATTAAGGATTACTTAACGCCAGAGCAATTTAAATTATACGATTTAATCTGGAAAAGAACCATCGCAAGTCAAATGGAATCGGCGATTCTTGATCAAGTGGTAGTTGAAATTAGTTCTATTGACCAGAAAGTGATTCTGCGAGCAAGTGGATCAAGTATATTCTTTGATGGTTTTTATAAAGTTTATCAAGATAACATAGAAGCCGAAAATGAAGGCCTGCTACCTGCCATGAAGGAAGAGGAAGCGTGCAAGTTGATTTCTGTTGATCCGAAACAGCATTTTACTCAACCGCCACCTCGTTATAGTGAAGCGAGTATAGTAAAAAAAATGGAAGAAGTCGGTATAGGTCGCCCATCAACTTATGCAACAATTATTTCGGTATTACAAGATCGTGAATATGTTTCATTGGATAACAAAAGATTTATTCCAAGCAGCCGCGGTAAGATCGTGACTATATTTTTGGAAACTTTTTTTCAGCGTTGTGTAGAGTATGACTTTACAGCACAAATGGAAGAAAGGCTTGATTCAATCTCAAATGGACATGCAGATTGGAAAAAAGAACTAGGCTATTTTTGGGTGCCATTTTTTAATCATGTAAATTCTGTTAAGCAAATGACACATGATGAGATTTTTAGTGGTATTCATGATTTGGTAGTCAATTGGTTTTGCTCAGAGGAAGGAAAGGAAGAAATAGGTAAAAAATGTCCTAATTGCTCTGGTGGTATATTGAAATTAAATTTTGGAAAAGCCGGTGTGTTTCTTGGATGTTCTAACTATCCTGCATGCAATCATACAAAAGAAATTACGGGCAGTAATGACAATTCAGAATATCCAAAAAGTTTGGGTATAGATGATATGACAGGCCAAGAGGTAATGATCAAAAAAGGTCCTTTTGGACTTTATCTGGAGTTTAATAGTGAGTCAGAAAAGAAAAAAAAGATTTCTGTACCAAAAGATATAAATGTTAATGATATTGATCTAAATACCGCCACTCGATTACTTTCCCTGCCGAAAATAATCGGAGAGCACCCTGAAACTGGAAAAGAAGTAAAAATAGGTCTTGGACGATTTGGGTACTATATTCTCTATGATGGTCGATACTTTTCTCTTAAAAAAAGCTCTAAGGAGGTATTAGACACACAATTAAACGAAGCTATACAAATTATTGAGAGCAGCCCACGCAAAGAGCTAAAATCTCTTGGTTTTAATGAAAAGGGAAAAGAAGTTTTTATCTGCAACGGTAGGTACGGATTCTATATAAAATGCGGTAAAACAAACGTTGCGTTGGGCAAGAATGCAGATATTGAAAGTATAGATCTGAAGAAGGCTTTAGAGTTAATTAAGAATAAAAAGTAGACTTCTTGCATAACCATATGCTTTTTATTGTTGTTCCAGCGCTACACGCTGGAACTGAGAAAAAAAGAGCCTGAATTACAAGAAAGAAAATATTCAGATAACGAGAAAGTTGTCACCTGGTTAGCAGCTACAGTCGTGTGACGCAGACGTGCTACCAGGAAAATAGTCTCTATCAGAGTTAAGCTTTGCTTGCAAAATGAAAAGTAAGACCAGCTTCTATACCGTGTGTGTGAAACACTTGATTGCCTATACTGATACTTTCTTTGTGTAACTTCTGGTCCGATGGTTTTTGACTTTTATTCAATTCTAATATCTTTTTTCCATCTGGGTTTACCGGTTGCTTTGCTTTCATTTCTCCTAACACCTCTGCTTCAAAATCAACATTACTACCAAGAACACCAAAACCTCTATATCCGATGTGCATATTTACATCTTCGTTTATACGATAATCAAAGCCAGCTTTCAATTGACCTGCAGGTCTTATTGACGATTTTTCAAACATTGTCATTCTTGTTGCACCGACTCCAACCCCAACATAAGGAGAAAAAGATAAACTATCACTTTTCCAATAATGATAAACATTTGCCATTACAGATGCGTTTTCTACTTGGTCATGATTAATTACAGTTTTATACATATAAGTTTTTTTATTAGCACTCTCACTAACGTCTTTTAGATACAAAACAGTTACTTGATTACTTGATAAACCAATATTATCTACTTTTACAGAAGAGTACATCCCTTCCAATTCAGCTCTATAGCTATTATTGCCTAGTTCTCCTGTGTAACCAAACGTTACATTTGCAGCAAAAGGTGGGTTATAATCTCCTTTATACTTACTTATTAACTGACCTTCTGTTCTCTGAGCGTCTATGTCATTTATAGATACACGGTTATCATCTTTAGCATCTTTGCCTCCAATTTTTGCTTTCAACTTACCCAAGTTCAAATATTGACCGTAATATCCACCACCAAAGTAAAATCCTTCTGTTTCACTTGCAAAAGATTGTTGTGACAACAATAAAGCAAGTGCTGTAACTGCTAATGTTTTTTTACTCATCATGACTATTCCTCTAGTTAAAATAGCTAATCTAGTACTAATTAATTAAAAATGATTTAATATGAAAAAACTAATTATTTTCTAAGCTAAAAAATAGGTAAAATTAACCTCTATCCTCGATTTTATTGCCGTCTAGTTTGTCCTCATCTTCAAATTCATCATCATCGTCAAATTCATCCTTACTGTCTTCATCATCAAACCCATCATCGTCTTCCTCATCATCAAACCCATCACCACCTTCAAACTTATCATCAATATCCTCGTCTTCAAATCCATCTTCAATCTCTGGCTCATCGTATATTGCATCTTCAGTTTTAGCTTCAACAGGATAATCAGCAGCTTCAATAGCATTACTCTCTTCTTCATTACTAATCTTATCTTTGTTAGCAGCAGAAAAGACCTTGTTTGGATCATATGGCTCTTGTGTAGGCACACGTGTTGGTTTAATCAGCCTTCTTGTGAATGTGCTATCACTATAGTACAAAATTTTCTTTGACTTAATTGGATAAGTCGATTCTATCAAAATTATCTGATCATCACGTGGCAGCATAATAATTTCTTGAGGTAAGAGCAATGCTCTCTGTGTTTCAGAGATATGCAATGATCTTGATGCAGGATTCAAGTCTAAAAATTTAGGTTTGTTTAATGATTCTTGTTGTACAGTTTTGTTTCCTATAAGCTGAGATATCAAATTAGCCGTTTCAATATTATTGGCTGCAAAAGTTATTCTATAGGTTGAGTTTGATAAAAAGGAGTTCATTCCTGCTTCTTCATATATTCCTTTAAGCTGTTCAGTATCTTGAACAATTAAAAATAACCTTACTCGATAGCCACGAAAGTATGCGATGCCCGTTTGAAATTGCTCCATTTTTCCAAGTGTTGGAAACTCATCCATTAAAAATAATACGCCGTAAGGCTCGTCATCCGATGGCAATTTTCTACATAAAAACTCAGTTGCCTGTTGGTAAAAAACCTGCATTAAAGGCCTGAGCCTAGTTAAGTTATCAGGAGTTAAACCAACATAAACTGTAGTTTTCTTCTTTTTAAAATCCAAAATATTAAAATCACTTGATGCAGTTGCAGTATCGATCAATGGGTTTGCCCACAATTCAAGCGACGAGTTCATAGTTGACACAACACCTGATCTTTCTTTGTCAGCCTTTTGCAAAAAAGCTGCAATGTTCATATACGCTACCGGATGTATTATTTTACCCATTGTGTCCAAAACTACAGCAAGATTGTAAACTACGTCATCGCTACGCATCGTACGCACAACCTCACCAAAAGATTTAACTTTCTCTGGTGCAGCAAGTAAATATAGTACCACCCCAACAAATAAGCTTCTTGCTTCGTTTTGCCAAAAATCTTGTTCAGGCATGATTAGGTTAGCTATTTTTTGCACATCGTCAACCATCTGTCCAGGTTTTTCACTAATCCATTCCAGTGGATTATAACAATGGCTTACCCCATCTGGCTGAGCTGGGTTCCATACATATACTTTTTGTCCTTGTCGCTCTCGCCAACCACTTGTTATTTCATAGTTTTCTAATTTTATATCATGCACAATTACCGAATCATTCCAAAATAACAAATTAGGAATTACAAAACCAACACCTTTACCAGAGCCTGTAGGTGCAAAGAGCAATGCATGCTGAAACCCATCAGCAATAAAATATCCTCTCTTATCTTTACCAAGCAATAGACCTTTTTTGCTTCTTAATCCCGCTTTTCGTATGTCTTTCTCTGATGCCCACTGTGAATCTCCATGAAGTGATTCTTTCTTTTTAAATGGCCGCCACTCAATTAGTCTTTCTCTCACATTCCACAAAATAATCATCAAAACAATTTTAGGCAGTACAGAAGATACAACTAATTTAATTTTGAGCTCAAAGCTATATAGCTCTGGATGATGCCAACAATATTGTATATGATCAAAAATTGTCGGCCAGAGAGCTTGAGGAAAAGGTGTCAAGCTAGGATTAATTGCTCTAAAATCTACACCATCTGGACCGTCAACAAACAGGTAGAATAATATACCAGACAAATAGAAGCAAAATTCAAGTATGCTAAAAGATACTACACCTCCTATGAGAATATTGCGTAGGTGATTTCCATTACTCATAAACTACTTTTTCTTAACTTACGTATAAATTTAAGTATTTTCATTTGAAGATCTAGTAAATAATATTTCAGAAATGCTTCTTTTTCCACCACTGGTCCTTTTGAGTTGAATAACAATGTCAATTACATTTCTAATGTATGGTATGATCTGATCTGGGGGAATTCCAAGATTTGCTTGCATAACCATAAGTTTTATTTGCTCAAGAGCCATTGCCGGACTATCCGCATGAAGAGTTGATATTGACCCTGGGTGGCCAGTGTTTATTGCTCTAAGAAAACTAAAAGCTTCTGCTCCACGCAGCTCACCAACTATTATTCTATCTGGTCTTAAACGTAAACATGCCTCTATCAAATCTTGAGTGGTCACTTTTGCCCTACCCTGACCTCCTTTAGAAGCAATAAGATGTACTCTATTCGGATGATCATTCAAAACTATCTCTCTTGCATCTTCAACAGTAATAATTCTTTCTTCAGATGGAATAGCACGCAAAGTAGCATTAGTAAAAGTGGTTTTACCAGTGGAAGTTCCACCACTAATTATGATATTTTTCTTACTTATTACAGCATATTCTAAAAACTCTTTTATTTTTTTTTGTTTCAGTAGCAAATCTAGGTGACGATCTACTGGATTATCGGTCACTCCTATAACAGTTTCAGAAAAAGCCCCCATTTTTTCATAATCATCCAATGCCAATTGCATAGAAGAAGGTTTACGAATTGAAATGACTACTTTATCAGGCTCACATGCTGGAGGAAACACTATCTGTATACGATAACCATTTGGTAATGTAGCTGAAAGCAGCGGTGTCTCTTCGCTCAGTTTTTGTTCTGTAGCTTGAGCAATCAACCTGCTAAGAGATTTTAAATGATTAAGATCAAATATTTCTAACTTTTCGCATCTTATTTCACCGCGATTTTCAATCCATACTTCCTTCGGTTTATTTATTGATATTTCATTTACACCTTCCTCTTGAAATATCCCTTGTAATGGCTCCAAGTATGTATCAAGTGCAGCATAGTTCATTTCAGTTATTTAATATTGACTGTGGAGGAAATACTATATCTTGGTTAACAAATACTTTCAATGCAGTTCCTTGATTAACATAAATAGTTGGTTTTTTATCTACACTCCTATCAACTATATCTCGCATGTCTTTGGAAAAATCATTGATTGACTTCCCGATTGCTTCATCATAAACAGATTTGCTTCTTTTCTGAGTTTGCCTCAACAGTTGACGTACATCGTCTAAAGTTATACCGATATTGTCACTAGTAATTGTATCAACTCCACTAGCTCCAGAACTTTTTATCACACTTACTATTTCTTCCTTTATTATTCTCAGCAAATCCTGATCACTTTTAGCATTTCGAATTTTTTCAATAGCCCTAATACCCAATTTCCATTTTTCGTCTCCTACCTTCCCAACTTCAGTTTTTATAGAATTCTCCAATCTCTCAACAATAGCCCCTTTGAGAGAAGAAATATCTATTTCAGTTGCAGTAATAGACTTCACTGCATCCATGGCAGTTAGCGCATCGATAAGATTAGAGGCTTTTTGTCCTACAACAGCTGAACCAATCGAAACACCAGCAAGTGCCACTGAAGAGAATAATGCACTTGCTATTTTATTATCAACTATTCCAGCTATCCCTGCCCTTCCAAGCTCATCGGTACCAGATGATGCAATAGCAACATCTATACCATGAGGAAGAATGATCCTATTCCAATTTATGTTCACGCGGGCTTTTGCAACATTTGAGTCGAATGAATAACCACCTATTAACCTTGAACCTTTTGGTATTAAAATTGTATCACCAGTTTCTGCATAAACGTCTCTACTAACAACAGCACGGAGCATTCCTTTTAAGTCAGAACTTATTGCAGTTTCAAGAATAGCGTCAATAACTTTACCTTGAATAATCATTAAACCAAGCTTTCCAGCTTTGGTAGCTTTGCTCGACTGTGCTGAGGTATTGGATAAAACAGCATCTGTAGCTTTACCTTCCCCACTACTACCTGAAATTGCTAACATTTGTGCACTACGTCTGTCTCTAGGATAACCGCCACCCCCTATTGTAGGAAATGAAGTAGGCAAATTGCTAATAACATTACCAGAAGGAAAATTTTGCTTTGGTAAAACAGGTATATTTGACAAGGGAATTTCTTTTAGTTGCTCTTCTTTTTTTGTCACTTCCTCTTTTTTGATTTGTTTTACTTCTGGTATGACTTGTGGGATAGGAAGAGGAGGTAAGGGTGGCAAGAGATCAGTTGCTATCCTCTCGGAAACTACTACATTATCTGGAACTTGTTCTAACTTTCCTTTCAATTCTTGAATGTTTTGCTTTGTTTCCTCTTTTTTAACAATCTCTGGACCCTCTTTATTAGAAGGACTAAAATAAAGATAGTACACTCCACCAACTAAGAGCGCTACCATAACTATCATCAATGCCTTATAACCTTGATTAGAGCCAACTGTTACTACCTTGCTTTCTATCTCTGATTCATCTTCTACACTATTATGCCTTTCTTTACTCATATTATATGTACCAGAACTAAAGTGACCTATTTATAACTTCAACTTCACTACCTTCATAACGCATTAATAGCTTTTTATGTACTCCTTTTATTACAACATAATCATCAAATAACAGCCTTTTACAGGATTCGCCTTCTATAAAAATCTGAGGAATTTTATTACTATTTCTAAACTTTAAATAGGTTAAATAACCATCATCGAATAACTCAATTGGAACTATATCTACGTTACCACCTTCATCAATATATGTATAGTTGTACCTCGTATTATTTTCTTGTATTATTTTTTCTGGCTTTTCTGTAATGTATTGCATTTGAGTAGGTAAAGAAACCTCATCTAAATCAACATCAAATTCATCTTCTTCTTGAGGATAATAAAAACGTATTACGTAAGATATATCCTTTTCAACGGAATAATCATGATCCACTTTTTTAGCATCAGTATCTGGGTATTTATCGTAATTTGGTCTTGAAATTAGATCAAAAATGTAATTTCTCTTTTTAGTTGTCGTAATAATCATGTTAGTGCGACTACTGACTTCAAATGGCATGACAAGCAGTTTATTATCATAAGGATTAATTTTCCAACTTGATGCATCACCAACAGCAATATTTTTGACTTTTTCCCCTTCTGCAAACTCAATATAAGAATAGTAACCTTGACTAAAAATTACTGTAAACACCTCATTAGGGCTATATACAAAAGTCTTTATTCTACTATCTACAGAAATAGGTTTATTATTAATAGATGCATTTAAGTTGCCACTTATTAGTAAAGCTAAAACTAACAATATCCTACACATATTCATCATCTACTCTATATGAAATAACTTGAAACCCTAACGGGTTAATATATCTTTGCTGATCATTCATTTCAAGCGATGCATATTTATACGACATCACAACTATCTTATTTTTCCTTGAGGAATTTCCATCTTTTCGTGTAAATTCTATAGAAAATCTCACTTGAAGAGCATCATTACCTAATTTTTGAATTGAACGAATTTTCAACTCACCTTTAGCATCTGAATATAAATTAAAAAGGTCATTCATATTCTGCGATTTTATATAATTGCTAAATTCACTATATACACTAGGCGAAGAAAACAACCTTACTTTTGTATAATAATTATAATTATAATTATATGGGTCAAAAACCTCCCTTGCTTTTATATACTCTGAAATAAAATAATCGTTCAGCGTTTCATTTGCAGAATATTGTTTTACTGTAACAGGATCAACCAATTGCACTATTCCTGACTTTTTGTCAATTTCTATAACGAATGGCTCAATAGTGCTACTTGTGCTAATTTTAAATATAGCTAATATGCTTATAGAAATTGCAACTAGTAATATTAATGTAAATAAAAGTAAAGTATTTCTCTGAGCAACAACTGTGCTATAGCGACTTGAATTCCAATTTATATCCTTATCCAATGACTCATTACTTTTTTCTTGTTTTAAAAATTTCAGCATCTCAATATTCTTAAAAATCTTAACTTATATTAATTAACATAGCAAGCTAACAAAGTAGTTATAACAAAAAAGCTAATAAACCCTTAATCCATGGCCTAACTTGCCAAATTTTGTTTCCATATATGAATCATTATATTCATTGCGTTCCATAATAAGTGGTATACACTTTGTAACTTCTATACCGTTATTTTTCAACTCTGATAACTTTCTACCATTGTTTGTAAGTAATTGTATTTTGTTAATGTTCAATTTCTTAAGTATTTTAGCTGCAACAGCAAAGCTCCTTTCATCATCTTCAAAACCCAATACTCTATTTGCATCAACAGTATCAAGATTATATTTTCTTTGCATACTGTATGCTCTTAACTTATTAGTTAAACCAATGCCTCTCCCATCTTGCATCAAGTATAATATAATGCCATTCCCAAAGTCGGTCATTATTTGAATCGCTTGATGTAACTGGCTTCTGCAATCACATGATAAGCTGTCTAATAAGTCTCCTGTATAGCATGAAGAATGAATTCTCACTAATGGCTCATTATCTTCATCTGGATTGCCAATGATAATTGCATAATGTTCTCTTCCGCCACTTTTGGTTCTATAAGATATGATATCTACTTCTTGAGTCTGTTTTAAAAATAATGATGTTTTGCACACTTCATACACACTATGATTTTGTTGAAAATCATTCACAAGTAACGTATTTAGTGCAATAATGTCATTTTCTTCACACCAATTTCGCATTTCATGTTTATTCTCAAAAGTCATATCAGCCACTAACGCGTATGGCAATAATTCTGAGAACTTAAGCAAGGCAACAGCATACGCATCTATTGTCTTTGAGCATTGCAACTCTTTTATCCAATCTTCCTTTGAACAGTTTATTAAATGGAGCAGTTCATCAAAATTGCTTATCAACAGACGTTTGCTACTATGTTCTTTACTCTGACATATGTATTTTACCTTACTTGCAGTCAAAGTAACATACACATTACCTGATATAAGCTTATATTGACTAAATAAATTTTTTTCTAAAGTTTCAGCAGCAGCAAGCAATAGATAGTTATTTTCATCATCATATATTAAAATTGGAAGACCACGCCTGACTTCACTGATGGCCCTTTCTACTTTATTTCTACTTTGATTTCCTATAAACATTTCACCTACACCAAACAACTTGGTGCGGTCGAGAAGACTTGAACTTCCAAGGCTTTGTGAGCCACAGCGACCTCAACGCTGCGTGTCTACCAATTCCACCACGACCGCACTTTATTCTAGTTTCTATATAATTACTTTAAATTACTTAATCATTTTAGGGTTTTTCATCTAAAGTGTCAATCTGATACTAGGATAATTTAGGAAATGCCTGTATAATTTAGCTATGAATTTTATGGTTACAAACTTTAATCATTTAAGATAATCTTAATACTAATTCTTAATTTAGGTCTTTATACAAATGAAAGTAGCTAATATCTTCATTTTTTTAATTCTATCTCTTACAATTAGCTTTCACTCCACTCATGCACAAATATTGTACACATGGTCTCAAATCATTCCAGAAAATAAATTAAGCATACGTGCGATTATAGACAATAACATGTGTCCCATTGCTTACGTCGATAATAAGGAAGTAGAAATGCTAAGTCGCAGCTCAATTAACAATACCGAAACAGTTTGTGAACTGATAGTAGAAACAAATGCTCAAAACATTAGTATTGACAATATAAAAGTTCCCGTATTAGCGGAAAAGATCAGCAAAATTGCCTTCATTGGCGATACAGGATGTAGAATAAATATGTTATTTCAGCAAGAATGTAATTCTGTAGATAACTGGCCTTTGAAAAAAAATTTAGATTCAATCGCTTTTCATAAACCAGATTTAATTATCCATGTTGGTGATTATCATTATAGACAAACAAAATGTAGAAACACAAAAAAGTGCAGCGATATTTATGGATATAGCAAAGAAGCTTGGTACGCTGATTGGTTTGAGCCTGCAAAAGATATTTTAACACAATCTCCTTTTCTTTTTGTTCGTGGAAATCATGAGAGTTGTAATAGAGCTTATGAAGGATGGTTCAGATATTTAGATTCATACCCCTTTTTCCCTCAAAAATGTGAAGATCTTATTTCCAGTTGGTTCTTAGATGCTGGGCCGATGAAGTTTTTTATCTTCGACTCTTCATCCGGTGAGGAAATTTTTACAACCCAAAGCACAGTTGATGCTTTTGAGAGGCAGTTTGATAAATTGATACAAGATAAGCCCACGTGGTTTTTGACTCATAAACCACTTTGGAGATCTCCAAAAAAAGAATTTTTGACATTAAAAAGCCATGGTAATCTTACACAAATTGAAGCTTTTGGAGATAAATTTCCAAGCAATGTTACTACCATAGTTTCTGGCCACATTCATATAGCCCAGATTTTATTAATGGATAATGTTCCAGATCAGATTATAGTTGGAAACGGCGGTGCATTATTACACGCTCAAGATCAAGAACCTGTTTATCAAAACGTAGAATTTAACTATCCAAATAGTAGAAATTACTTAGCACACGAAGTTAGAAACTTTTTCGGCTTTGGCTTTGCAATATTAGGTTTAGACGATCACAAATTTACTTTCTATAACCAAGATAATAAGGAAATGTATTCTGCAAACCTAACGAAAGACTTTAAACTTAAAACAAATTAAAATTAGGACTATTTGTTGTTATCGATTACTGACCTTACCGAGAAAAAGTAGAGAAGTAGAAATGTGAGTTGACAAAATAAGAGAAATATAGTATATTAATGGTAGTAAGAGTATTTAAAATTAATTATGCCAGTAGCAGTAAATACACCAGATAACATACAAAGAATGTCGAAATTTAAAAAGGCAAGAGATATTTTACTAGCCCCTGTGAGATGGCTAGTCATTGGTTTAGCTGTAGTATTACTCATAGCATTTATTGTTTTTGTCATAGCGTTAATTCTAGTTGCTCAAGCATTGGGTAAGCTATATCTTCTTGCAGGAGGCAAATTACCAGAATGGTTAGAGCAAAGAACTGAAGCATTTATGGAGGCAGTGCGTGTCCCACAAACAACGCATGATACTAATGTAAATGATGCAATTAATATTAACGTTCAAAAGCTAAAAGAAAACTATGGCGAGCCTGATGTTGATGATAAGTTTATAGAGGAAATAGAAGGATTTATTGATCAGTTAGAGTGTATAGCAAATGGTACACAAAAAGCTGTGGATAAAGATCAACTCACAGAAGATGAGAAAAAACATGCACTTAAGTGCTTGGAGCGTATAAAAAACAACCCTGATACACATAGTGGAAGCGGATTAACATTGAAGCAAGTTTTAAATTTGGTTTGGAAAGCTTGTAAAGATGAAAATAAAAAAAGTGCTGATGATAATATAGATATTAATACCCGCATATCACAGAGAAAATATCAACTGGTTAAACATTTAGTAGAATCGCAAACAGAATATGGAGTACTTGTTGGCAGTGCATGTTTTACTGGTACCTTTAACAGTATTGTCTCTTCCTTGTACACTTTTGAAGAATTTTTCTTCTTGCAAAGAGCGGATAAGGCTACTGTAAAACAAGAGTTTGAAAATGATCTACAAAAAAAAGGTGAAGAATTATTTAATCGGCTTTCCAATGATAAAGAAAAAAAAGAAGTTGCAGAAGCTTTAAGTAATCCTTCTACAAATTTCTTTATTAGCTTTATAGAATCATTTAAAAATCACTCTGCACGTGCAGTTTTAGGCGATAAAAGATGTGATGAACTAATAAAAGGGCATTTTGGTAATCTTCAATATAAACCAACAATATCTTGCTTTATAAAGTAATCACTTAACTAACGGCAAAGTGATACCATGTTGATTCATATATTTTCCTTTCATATCATCATATGACTTCTCACACTCACTTTCGCCGCTTAAAAACACAAATTGGCATGCTCCTTCATTAGCGTAAATTTTTGCAGGAAGTGGAGTAGTGTTAGAGAATTCAAGTGTGACGTGACCTTCCCATCCAGGTTCTAAAGGTGTGACGTTCACTATGATACCACATCTTGCATAAGTTGATTTGCCAACACAAATTACTAGTACATTCCTTGGTATACGAAAATACTCCACTGTGCTGGCAAGCACAAAACTATTTGGTGGAATTATACATACATCTGTTTCCTTATCTATGAAACTATTCTCAGAAAAATTCTTTGGGTCTACAATAGCTGAATTAACATTAGTAAAAATCTTAAACTTATTACTAACTCTTGCATCATAGCCATAAGATGATAATCCGAAAGATACAACACCCTTACTGCTTTTATGATTCACAAAAGGTTCTATCATTCTAGAGTTTTCAGCCTTTTCCCTTATCCATTTATCTGGCATAACTGCCATAATTGTCCTTTAAAGTTTTGTAATACTTATAATAATATGTAATAGAATTTAAATGTAAACCTGAATTAGCGTTACACTCTGGAATGGCAAAGTTTCCAGTATAAACTACCTATACAAAAATAAATTGGCAATATTTCAAGCCTGCCAAGCAGCATCAAAAACGATAGAAATAGCTTTACTCCACCACTAAAAGAGGAATAATTACCTGAAGGACCTATTAGGTTACTAAATCCTGGGCCAGAATTTGTAAGCATTGCAGAAACAGAGCTGATGCTAGTTATAAAGTCCGCATTGCTCAAGTAAGACATCACTATTGATGATATAGCGAACGTTAACATGTAAATTGCAAAAAACGTAAAGACAGATTGGACTTCATCATTTTCCAGTATTTTACCATTGAGTTTTACTCTATCGCTTTCACTTGGATTTAATAAAGAGCTAAAGTAATTCCTTATAGATTTTAGAAAAATGACTAAACGGAAGATTTTGATTCCACCACTAGCAGAACCACCACATCCACCAATAAAGGCTAAAAAGAAAGCTAAGACTGAAATAAAGCTCCAATTCAAGTAGTTGCACATTACATAGCCAGTTGATGTGATAAAGGAGGTAATGGTGAATGTGCTGTACCTAAATGATAAAAATACTCCTAAGTCAAAATTTTTATATAACCAAAAACAAGCAAGCAAAGATGAGATAACAACTATCTTAATAAAGTAAGAGACCTGTTCATCATAACAAACGTCTAATCGTCTTATAATTTTTAAATAGCTCAGAAAAGGTAAAGAGCCTAAAATCATAAAGATAATTGTTATGACCTCCAATATAGGGTTATTGTAGTAGCCTATAGAATCGTTATAGTTAGCAAATCCACCAGTTGATACAGCGGACATTCCGTGACATACTGCGTCAAATAATGGCATGCCAGCTAGATAGTAGGAAAATATGCACAATAAAATTAGGCAGTAATATATTTCTGCAATATGTATTACTACGCTTCGCGTATGTGGTAACTTTCTTTTAAGAGCATCTGAGTACTCAGAATAGAGTAAATTATTTAAGCTCAAAACCTTAAATATGGGAAAAATTGCAATTCCTACTGTAATTACTCCAAAACCACCTATACCGTGCAGCATTGCTCTCCACAGTAGTATCCCCGGAGATTGTTGCTCGATGTAACTTAGAACAGTTGCTCCTGTGGTTGTAATCCCAGATACTGCTTCAAACAGTGCATCAATGTAGCTTAAACTATCAAGATAAAATGGAATAGCTGCAAACAGAGATAATGCAATCCAGGTACAACTGGTAATCGCAAAAATTGCCGGCATTCCATGTACCCTATTTAGTTTACCCAGTAGAATAAAAGTCGCACTAAATGTGCAGGTAACTATAAATCCAACCAGAAAATTTTTCCATTCGTAACCTAGATAATTATTAGTAATAGCAGGAATAAGCATTGCTACGCCAAACAACAATAGAAAAATTCCCACAATAAACGCAATTGAACGTAAAACTTGCAGACTTTCCATAGACAGTACTGTGAAAGCTATATGTTATTAAAACTTCAACCGCTTTGCTAATTTTTTCTCTTGACTTGATTATAAATACGTATAATTATAGCGCTAAATTTGCCATAAGAGATAGAGGTAAGGTATGTTATTAACTGACAGACAAAAAAACATTCGAGATTCATTAATTAGTGAAGCTATACAAGGCAACTTTGAGAATATAAAAAATAATTACGATAGCGATATACAAGAAGTTTTGAAAAGCGAATTACCTAGTAATATACAAAAAGAGTTTAAAGACGATCTACCTAACCCTTGTACCACTTCACAGTTGATTATATTCAAAAAAAATCAAAAGGAAATTAATCAATGTATACAGAAAATGGAGCAAAAAATTGAGAGTATTTCGTGTGATATAGCTATGCAAGAAGCGAAAGGAAATGATGATTCGCATATGCAAAAAGTGAAAAACTTAAAGAGAACAAGTGATCTTCACCACAAATTACGTCAAGCAATAGATTATTTAGATGTTAAAAAAGTTAAAGCAGTATTAGAAGATTGTGATACAAATCTAGCAATGATTTTAAATAGACCTATACATTCACAGAGCAAAACTACCCTTTTACTTTATCCTCTGCAAGTTGGTCTTAATAAACGATATATAGGTGATGGTAAAAGATTGAAACAAGAAGATCTGAGAAATATAAAAGAAATTACTAAACTTCTTTGGGATAAAGCTTCTCCTGATATTCGCAATTTCTGGTTTAAATTCCATCAAGATCAACAAGAAGAAAGTACAAAAGACACAAAAGCAACCTTTGAAGCTCATTTGAAAAAAGCTCCTCCTGATATTCGTGACTTGTGGCTTAAATATCAAAGAGTGCCTGAAAATCAAGATGCAGCTGTAATAAAACTTCTTAAAGGTGAGCAACAACGACATGCCAAGATAGGTAGTGAGAAGTGGCTTGAAGATTTCATTCAAGAAGTTAAAGATTACAGAGAACAAAAAACCATAGAAGAAAACCTTGAAATAGCTACAGAGAAACCTACAACAAAATCTGTTCTACAAGACGCACAACTTTCTCAAATAAATAGAACTTGTTGTATTTTGTAGTAAATAAGTTCTTAGGAAATCTAAGTATGATAACAATAAAAACAAGAAATTTAAACGTTCTATTTTTAACCTAGTATCCAGAATAAAAAAATATCAAAGTCATCATATTATATCACGAACCTTTTCCAAGACTTTTTTTATATTTTCGCTTGAAAGTGGAATTAAGCCAAGCCTAGATAAATATCCACCTTCAGTACTAATAGAGTCTACAACTTCTCTAATGAATTCCCTTAATCCATCAACAGTATCTAAGTGTTCTTTCTTTATATAAAGATATAAAGGCCTTGCTAACATATACTCCCCCGATGATATATTTTTATAAGTTGGCTCAATTCCTGCGATTGTGCTTCCTTGAATCTCATCTTGGTTTTTCGCTAAAAAGCTGAAGCTAAATATTCCTAAAGCATTTTTATTGCTCTTCAATTTTTGTATTATTATGTTTTCATTAATTCCAACTTCTATATATCTTCCATCATCTCTGATATTACTACATGCTTTCTTTCTTTTTTCTTGGTATTGATAATTCTCTTTGAAAATCCTTGAGTTCATACATGAATATTGATCAAGCATAATAAAATTAATCAAAGTTTCATGTGTACCTGTATTTTGATGTGGGCCATAGATTTTAATTTCTGTTTTTGGTAGAGCTTGATTTACATCAGACCAAAATTTCTTGTTATTCTTTACTAATCTATCATTGTCTTCAGAATATGAAGATAAAGTTTCAAACAGGTCATTTTTTGTAAAATCAAATCTATGGCTTTGATTTGAATTTGCAATAACAATTCCATCATAGCCAATTATTATCTCTATTACTTCATTCACTTTATTTCTTTTACATAATTCTCTCTCTACTTCCTTCATAGGGCGAGATGAAGTAGTGATATCTGGTGTGCCTTCCCCTATTCCTGAACAAAACATTTTGAACCCTGATCCACTTCCTATCGATTCTACAACTGGAGTTTTAAAGGAAAATATACGGCTGAATTCTTCAGATATAAATGAGATAAAAGGAAAAACAGTTGAAGATCCAACAATTCTGATATATCTTCTGGCATCAACATTTGACAGTGGGATGAGTAATACAAATGCAAAAATAAGGAAAAGGCGTTTCAGCATCGTTTTCGCTCAAGAGTGTAAACTTAATTATCGTAATAAAAAATCAAACTGAAAAGCTTTTTTTCTAGATTTCAAAAGGTATAACGATCAAATGTGTGCGTAATGATGAGATCTGAATCACAGCATTCATACAACTGTATCTATATCGAATCCTCTTATGTTTTTCAATACTGAAAAATTCTTTCATATTAACTTAATGATGCAATATATCCTTTTCTTTAATAGATAAGTCATCATCGACTTTTTTTACATTATCATCAGTAATGTTTTGTATTTCCTTTTTGGCAACATGAAAATCATCTTCTGAGATTTCCTTATTTTTCTTCATTTCCTCTATTTCTTCCATAACATCTCTGCGTATATTTCTAATTGCAACTCGTGCATTTTCAGAAAATTGATGCAATAGTTTCACTAATTTTTCACGAGTTTCTTGTGTTAAGTCTGGAAGAACTATACGTATAGTATTTCCTTCAACAACAGGATTTAAATTTAGGTTAGCATTGATTATCGCATTTTTCACTTCACCGACAACAGTAGCATCCCAAACTTTAACTGATAGAGTTTTGTTATCTATAGCTGAAACGCCTGCAACTTGGTTCAGTTTTTGATGTCCACCATAGATATTTACAACTATACCATCAAGTAATGATGAGTTAGCTCTACCAGTACGTACACCTTTCATATCATCATGAAAAGACTGAATAGTTTTTAGCATTCTTTCTTTTGTTTTAGCTTTTATTTCGTTTAACATAAATTACCTAATGTTTATAATCTGAGACTATAGTATAAGTACCTTGACCTTTAATAATATTGACCATTTTTTCACTTTTCAAAGAAAAAACTACAATTGGAATAGAATTTTCACGAGCAAGTGAAATTGCTGACGCATCCATAACCTTCAAATCACGAGTTAACAAATCTGTGTAAGAAAGCCTATCGTACATTACAGCATTCTCATTTTTTTTTGGATCAGCAGAATACACGCCACTTACTTGCGTACCTTTTAAAATAACATTACAATTCATTTCAACAGCGCGTAAAGCTGCAGCTGTATCCGTAGTAAAAAATGGATTACCCGTTCCTGCTGCAAAAATTATCACCCTGCCCTCTTCTAAATGATGAATAGCCTTCCTTCTTATATAAGGTTCACATATAGTAGTCATAGGTATAGCAGACAACACCCTAGAGACTATAGAGCTTTTTTCTAAAAAATTTTGCAAAATTAAAGCATTAATAACAGTACCAAGCATTCCAATATAATCACTGCTTGCTCTTTCACAGCCACTTAAAGATGCTGATGCACCACGAAAAATATTCCCACCACCAACAACAATACAAACTTGAACTCCGAGATTACAAACTTCAACTATGTCTTTGGATAGTTTATCTATAACTTCCATATCATGGCCAAATAGCTTTGATCCCATCAAAGCCTCCCCAGAGATTTTGAATAACACTCTGGGGTACTTTACTTCTGAAGTTTTGTTACTTATTTGCACCATCCAAAGTAAGTAACTTATAATTAGCTAATTTAACAGCACTTGATTCTATAAAATCAGCAATCTTCATTTTATCATCTTTTATAAACTTCTGCTCTAGTAGAACAACTTCTTCATAGTATTTAGCCATTCGTCCATCTACTATTTTTTTCGCTACCTCTTCAGGTTTATTTAAGCTCTTTACTTGCTCCTCAATTATAGAACGCTCATTGTTTAATTTTTCTTGATCTAAATCATCTATAGATAAAGCTTCAGGTTTCATAGCAACTACATGCATAGCTATTTGCTTTCCAATCTCTTGTTTATCACCAGATGATTGCAATGCTACTAAAGCACCAATCTTACCTAAGCCATGCATATCACCATGTACATAGCCAGCAATAATCCCATCCTTAGTCTCTAGGTAGCAAAGATTGCTTAACTCTAACTTCTCACCAAGAACCGATGTACCACTCATAATAGCTTCCTGTACTGTACCAACATCTTCATATTTGGCATTTTTTAACTCATCAAGACTAGTACAACGTTCTTGACAAGCAATTGATGCTAAATTTGAAACTAATGCTATGAACTTCTCATTTCTAGCAACAAAATCAGTTTCACAATTGACTTTAACCAATACACCATAATTTTTAGCCAAGCACATAGCAATAAGCCCATCTGAAGCTACTCTATCAGACTTTTTGTCAGCTTTAGCAAATCCTATTGTACGTAACCTATCAACGGCTTTCTTAATATCACCATCACACTCTTCTAACGCTTTCTTACAATCGCTTAAGCCAAGCCCTGTTCTATCGCGTAATTCCCTTATACTACTTGAATCCATCTTCATTTACTTACTATTACCTCCCTTTCTGTTTCATCCTTCATACGCTTCTTTTTAGTTTGCACAATACCCCCTTCTTTTTCTTGAATAAGCTCATCATCCTTAACTCTAGACCTTGTCAAACTAGACTCTATTCCAGCTAATATAGAATCAGCAGCTAATTTACAGTAGAGCTCTATTGATTTTCTTGAATCATCATTTCCTGATATAGGATAGGCAATATCATCTGGGTCAGAATTGGTATCAAGTACTCCAACTACAGGAATACCCAGTTTTTTAGCCTCTTTAACCGCTATATGCTCTTTGTTAGTATCAATAATGAATAAAATATCAGGAACTGCTCCCATTTCTCTAATGCCACCCAATTCTTTATCAAGCTTTTTTCTTTTCTTTTCAATATTTCCTAATTCTTTTTTTGTTAAGATACTATCTTCATCATTTAATATTTTCTCATATTGTATCAAAGTTTTTATCGAAGAAGAAACAGTGTTCCAATTAGTAAGCATACCACCAAGCCATCGATCATTTACATAATATTGACCACAACGAACCGCTTCACTTGCAACAATATCTAAAGCTTGAAATTTCGTACCAACAAATAAAAT
This sequence comes from Wolbachia endosymbiont of Oryzaephilus surinamensis, assembly GCF_025617515.1. Classification (NCBI taxonomy): domain Bacteria; kingdom Pseudomonadati; phylum Pseudomonadota; class Alphaproteobacteria; order Rickettsiales; family Anaplasmataceae; genus Wolbachia; species Wolbachia endosymbiont of Oryzaephilus surinamensis. Next base: position 868,439 of record NZ_CP092526.1, read on the forward strand.
GCGACCATCTTGAGATGCAACATCGTATAAAGCTTTCATTGCCGCCTCTAACAATGGTAATGTTTTTCGTAAGTCTATTATGTGTATACGATTCTGTTGATGTACACCATATATATATGGGGCCATTTTCGCATTCCAGCGACTAACTTTATGGCCAAAATGCACACCAGATTCAGCTAAATCACGTATAGTGACTTTAGGCAAATTTGTCATATTTACTCCTCCAAATAGTTTATCCTCCATGGCATAACCCTAACGGGACTACTTGCATAAGCCATGTGTGAAATTAAGTTATTTACATAGTAATAAAAAAGACAAAAAAGCGCAAACAAAAAATATTGACAAGTAGCAACACGTTGATTAGCTTTAAGATTGCAAACGTTAAAAAGCAATGGGGGGTGTAGCTCAGTTGGTTAGAGCGCATGCCTGTCACGCATGAGGTCGTGAGTTCAAGTCTCATCACTCCCGCCATTACAGCAGAAACACCTTAAAATTCCTTAAGTTTCTTATTAATTTGAATTAATTTCTTTCAGAGACTTGACATGATATTGTAATTGCTGCTTAATCTATTTAACTTTATCGTTAATAATTGGGATTAAATATGTTCATTTCTGAGGTTTTTGCGGCAGATGCGACTAACAATGTATCAGCATCTGTTGCTAGCTTTATTCCACTCATTTTAATATTTGTAGTATTTTATTTTCTCATTATTCGTCCCAATCACAAAAAACTAAAAGAACATAGAAGGATGATAGATCAAATAAAACGTGGTGATACGGTTATTACTTCTAGTGGAATAATAGGTGAAGTAAACAAAGTTGACGAAGTAAATGCACAACTAATACTAGAAATAGCACCAAAAATTGAAATAAAAATCCTAAAGTCTGCTATATCTGAAATCTTAAATAAAGAAATTCAAAAGCCAGTAGCTAAATCTATTGAAAAAAGCAAAGTTGAAAAGAATGGCAAGAAAAATAAACTAGAGGAAAGTAAAAAAGACAAAAATGCTTCATAATTTAAGAAGTGTGTGGAATATTAGGTATAGTAAGTAGCGGTGATTCAGTAATACCAACTTTACTAACCGCGTTGCAAAAATTGGAATACAGAGGTTATGACTCTTCAGGTATAGCAATTATAAATAATAGAGGTAAGATAGAAGTAAAAAAATCAGAAGGTAAAGTTGAAAGATTGTGTGAAGTTGTTCATGAGAGCAAGATATCTAGTAGCAAAGTTGGTATAGCACATACTCGTTGGGCTACACATGGAGCTCCAAATCTTAAAAATGCTCATCCCATTTATATAAATAATGTTGTTGTTGCTCATAATGGCATAATTGAAAATTACAATATATTAAAAAAGGATCTGGAAGAAAAGGGAGTATCTTTCCACACCGATACTGATACAGAAGTGATACCAAACATATTAACTTCATATCTTGATGAAGGGTTATCACCAATTGATTCTATATTACAGTGTCTAAACAATTTACAAGGTTCACTTGCTTTGGCTTTATTATTTGCAGAATATCCAGATACTTTATTTGTTGCAAAAAGAAATTTGCCTTTAGCAATAGGATATAACTGTAATAAAGTGTTTGCTGCTTCTGATACTAATACTTTGAATTCATTTGTAGAAAAAATATTGCATTTAGAAGATAATGATATTGCAGTAATAAAATCTAACGAATTCAGTATATATAATAATGGTATACAAGTTAAACGCAGAACAGAAAATAGCAGTCCAAGAAATTTTCTAATTAGTAAAAATGGTTACCCTAGCTTTATGCTAAAAGAAATTTTTGAGCAACCGTATGCATTAAACAAAACAATAAATCAATTTTATAAACAATATAAAGAAATCAACAAAGAATTATTTTCTGAACTAGGTTACATTACTATAGTTGGATGCGGTTCATCCTATTTTGCTGGACTAATAGCAAAGTGTTGGCTGGAAAGTATTGCTCAAATTCGGGTATATCTAGAAATCTCGTCAGAATTTAGGTATAGCAGCGTCAAGCTCGAAGAAGGTAGTATTGGCTTATTCATTTCTCAATCTGGTGAAACTGCAGATACTATGGAAGCACTACGTTATGCGAGATTGCAGAAACAAATGATCATTAGCATAATTAATACATTTAATAGCAGCATAGAAAAAGCCTCAGATATTGTATTGCATACTCTTGCTGGACCTGAGATTGGTGTTGCTTCGACAAAAACCTTTTCTACGCAGCTTGCAATTTTAGCATGCTTTGCTGTAGAGCTTGGAAAAATAAAAGGTATACTGGGTAGAGAGAGGATAAAGGAACTAAGCGGTGCTATTAATTCCATTCCCGAACATGTAGAGCATGTTTTGAATGTGATGGAAATACAACATATATCAGGCAGTATATTAGAGCACAATAATATAATTATAATTGGGAGAGGAAGCTCATATGGAGTTGCAATGGAAGGTGCATTGAAGATAAAAGAGCTTTCATATATCAACACAATTGGTATTGCAGCGGGAGAAATGAAGCACGGTTCTATCGCCTTGATAGACTCTACTGTACTTGTTATCGCAATTATTCCTTACGATAATTTATTCTTTAAAACGCTATCCAATATACAAGAGATTATTGCAAGAAAAGGTAAAGTAATTGCCTTTAGTGATAAGCAAGGAGCACCGCTCTTAAAGGGAATTTGCATAGATGTGGTGCAACTTCCAGAAGTTGACAATTTTGTTTCTCCAATTATCTACAGTGTTGCTATGCAATTTCTTGCTTATTCTATTGCAGAAAAAAAAGGGTTAGATGTAGATTGTCCGAGAAATTTAGCTAAATCTGTCACAGTTGAGTAACTTATTTAAAGTGAGTTGCTAATTAACAGCTCTAATTGTCAGTTATAAATTACTGAATTTTACTAATAAATTCATTGCTATCATTAGCCCTCTGCGAAAGAATATGTAACTAATGTAAGGATGAGAGAGGCTAAAATCCACGCCTCAAATTAACAAGATTTGCCATTATGGTTACCAGACACAACTTAACCTAGCAAGCAAGAATTAACTAACAGAAAAATTGAAAACTAATATCAGTCTCTTATGTAATGCTACTAATATTTTTCTAATATGTTTTCTATTCAGGAAAGTCTACATCGCCATAACAATATTTACTAGAATGAGGTCTTGTCTCATTGTAAAAACACAACCAATGATCAACGTCTATCTGAAGATCTTCTAATGAATTGTAGATTGTTTTACAAAAAAAGAGGAGTAAATGAGAGTTCAGTAACTTGATTATAGAGTTGTACTGCCTTTCCATATTTGAAGCAAGTTGTTATTCTATCTCAAACCGTAGCACAAAGTAAATATGGCAATTTACACTAAAATTTTCTGTTTATGATTTATATTATGTAAAGATACTATTTGACCTTGAGCTTTAAAGATATTATGTAATAGCATTATTTAATATGCGAGGTTTATTATGGCTAAAGTAAGTGCTGGTGAAAACTCAAAAAAGCTTAAAGATGGTAAAAATCAGCCCATATCACCAAAAAAGTTCAAAGGCAGTCAGTCTATGTCACCAAAACGGAGTCAGAATTCTGGTGAAAAGCTATGGAATGCATTAGAATCATTAGAAGAAGCAAAATCAGAGTTGAAAAAAAGAAAATTTGAAATAGAACTAAAAAAAGACACTGAAATATCAGACGAAGGAATAGAAAAAGTAGTGGAATTGGAAAGGAAAACAGAAAAAGAGATAGAAGAAATAGCAATGCCAATATCAACGTTACTACTTAAGGAAACAATAATAAAATTACAAGGAACAAAAATAATAAATTTTTTAAAAAAATTAGAAAAACAAGTAAAAGAAATGCAAGAATTATGTAAGAAACTAGAATTAAATGCTAAAATAGAAGAAGAAGATCTAAATAAGCTCGAGGATATAAAGAAAGAATCAGAAAAGTGTTGCAGAGAGTTAGTGAGCTATATGCCTAATTCAAATAATCCTAGAATGTTGTACACTGCTGTTATTGGTGTTGGTCTTGCTGTTGGGCTGGTAGCAAGTACTATACTTGAACATACAACTAGACTAAGTATATTAGCAATAATTGGCATAGCTACAGCATCTGCACTCGTAGCTGGTGGTGCTACATATGAAGCACTAAGACCTAATACTAAAATAGATGAATCAAAAGAAGTCCAAATAAAGAGTTCTCATCACTCACTTTCCTAATCACACTTTAATTCAAACTTTATCAGTTTTATTCAAGTTGCTTCTAAAAGGAGAATATCAATGGTGTTCTCCTTACTGATTTGGTTAAAATGCAGAAAACGCCTATGTCAAAATTTACACAGATGTTAAGTGCTGCCACTAATTCCCAGTTAGTACAATTTGTGTATCTTATTGACATATTTAATTTATTCTGTTACAATTTTTAGTAATTAGGTTGGGGTAAAACAATGAAGAGTTTTAAATGGCTACTTAATCAAGTCAGACTTTCATGGATTAGCTTAATATCAAAAGTAAAGAGCTTTTTTCAAACTAACGATACACATCATCAAACAACTGCTAGCAATGGAAATGATCATACAAGAAAAATAAGTGTAGAAAATACAATAGAGGAGAAAGTTAATGAAGAGGATGTATGGTATGATTCTCTGAAAGAACAAGAGCCAGGTGAAAAAGAAAGAGATCTGGATGAAGAAGAATTTTTTGATGCTATTGAAAATTTGGATGAAGAGGAAGTGAGTGCTAACATAGAAGGAAAAGAGTATGAAAAAAATAAGTACTATAGTCTACAAGATGGTCTACAAGAAAAAAATGAATTTGATCACACAACGCACACTCTTACACTTGCTTTTGAAATTGAAAAGCCATTTCCAGACTCTGACCTTAGTAAATTTAAGTTATGCGAACTTAAGCAAAATGGTGATAAATATACGTTTATCTTAGAAAATGATCAGAAAAGTCGAATAGAATTACACTCTGAATATCTCAATATTTATTTTCCTAAGTATTTTGAGAAACACAGAAAAAAAGGAGCATACACTGAACTTTTTTCTCAAGAAGAAAATGGAATTAGCAATGATATTATCATCCCATTAGAAGTTCCAAAAGAGGTAGGGATACTTACTGAAAAATTCGGTCGGATGAACTTCATAAAAGCAAATATACAATCTCAAATACCAGATTTTCCGGGAGATATAAATCTAAAAGATTGTAAAGATCATGTAAACTTCTATCTTAATTCAAATAATACTATATCTCTTTTTCTAACGTCAGCACCGATAAAATTTGCAGCTAAATTATCAGGTACTCCAACAGAAACAAACTGGCCAATAAAGGATATTCTAGTCAGAGGTAGTTTTATTAATCAGCATATTGATAAGCAAACTAGAGTTGAAAAAGTGATTGAGCCTTATATTGATAAGCATTCTATAGTTGAAGAAGCTTTTGAAGTAGTTAACGTAGAATGTGCATCAGAGCTGAAGATTTCTCAACCTAGCATATAGCCTTATATTCTTTCATCAGCATGATATAATTTTGTGCAGATTGTGTAATATGTTTAATTTCCTCATCTGACATTTTTTTGAAGAATTGTGCTGGCCTGCCAGCCCATACTTCACCACTTTTTATCACTTTCCCATGCGTTACCAGTGAGCCAGCAGCTACCATAGCTTCAGATTCCACAATCGCATGATCCATTATAACAGAGCCCATACCAATAAATGCTTTATCATGTATCGTGCATGCATGTAACACACAAAAATGTCCAACCGTCACCATACTACCAATAATCGTATCACCGCCTGGATTTCTATCTACATGAATTACGGTGCCATCTTGAATATTCGTTTCATCACCTATTTTGATTGATCCAACATCTCCTCTGATCACACAATTAAACCAGATACTCGCATTCCTTCCTATTTCAACGTTACCTATGATACGCACACCATCTGCGATAAAAGAACTTTCATCCATTTTTGGTTCATAATCTTTGTATTTTAAAATGTGATAGCTCATAATTTAAATAAGGTTTAATACATACTTGGATTCCAGTAGTCAAGTTACTCGGGTAAATATATTCTTGACTTATGATCCTTATGCTCCTAAAATCTTTATTTTTAGCTCTATTCATAATGTCAGTAACAGTACTTAGTGTACTTCAAATAATATTAGTTGTTGTATTGGTAATTTTAGTGCTCCTGCAGCCACCTGGAAGTAGTTCATTAAGTGGCTTTAGTAATTCACAACAGGGAATGAATTCAATAATTCCGATAAAGTCTTCTGAAAATCCACTCAGTAGAATAACTTCTATAGTTGCTGGGCTGTTCATTATAAATACACTGTTACTATCAGGATTATGTTCAAAAGATGTACATAAAAAATCAATTGCAGAGAAGATTATATCAGAAAAGAAGCAAGAAGGCCAATCAACTTCTGTTCCATTTGAAAATTAATGAAAGAAACCAAGTTTATCTTTGTTACAGGTGGAGTTGTTTCATCACTTGGTAAGGGTTTAGTTGCTTCAAGTGTGGGAGCACTTCTTCAAGCTCATGGATTCAATGTTCGCATCAGAAAGCTTGACCCATATCTCAACATTGATCCTGGAACAATGAGCCCAGCTCAGCACGGGGAAGTATTTGTTACTGAGGATGGTGCTGAAACTGATTTAGACCTTGGACATTACGAGCGTTTTACTAAAATTAAAGCAACCAAGGACGACAATATAACAACTGGTAAAGTATATAATAAATTATTAAAGAAGGAAAGGTGTGGTGATTATCTAGGCAAAACTGTGCAAATCATTCCTCATGTGACAGATTTAATCAAATCTTTCATTTTTAATGGTACAGAAGATTTAGATTTTGTAATATGCGAAATAGGCGGAACCGTAGGTGATATTGAAAGCCAACCGTTTTTGGAAGCTATACGCCAAGTTAATTATAAACTAGGAAAGCAAAAAGTTATCCTTATTCACTTAACTTTAATACCATATCTCACTGCAGCACAAGAATTAAAGACAAAACCGACACAGCATTCAGTTCGAGAGTTAAATTCTGCGGGGTTACAACCAGATATTATATTATGTCGCAGTGAAAAAGAAATTTCCGATAATCAAAAAGAAAAGATAGCCAATCTTTGCAATGTTTCTTTATCTAATGTAATACCTGCTCCTGATGTAAACCATATATACGAGTTACCGTCCTTGTATAATCAATGTGGGCTCGGGACACAAATTTTGGATCACTTTCACTTAAGTAAGCCAAAACCAAGCTTACCTGAATGGGACCAAATAGTACACTCTATGAAACATCCAACACAAGAAGTTATCGTTTCCATAGTAGGAAAATATACTGAATTTCCTGACGCATATAAATCACTGATTGAAGCATTAAACCATGGTGCAATTAGTAATAAAGCTAGAGTGAAGATAAATTGGGTCAACTCAAGAGAAGAGAATGGAAAATCTATAGATGCAAAGTTTATCAGAGAAAAATTACAAAGCTCTAATTCAGTCCTTGTTCCAGGAGGATTTGGTGATAATGGAATAGAAGGTAAAATATTAGCAATAAACTATGCCCGTGTAAATAACATTCCTTTTTTAGGAATATGTCTTGGTATGCAGCTTGCAGTGATTGAATTTGCTCGTAACGTTATTAAGCTTGAAGATGTACACTCTGAAGAATTTTATACTTGCAAACACCCAATCATCAAGCTCGCTGATGGTAAGAACGTTGATCTTGGTGGAACCATGAGACTTGGAACATACAAGTGTAATGTAAGTCCAAATTCAAAAATGGCAAATGTGTATAGTAGTGTCACTATTTCAGAAAGACACAGACACAGATATATAGTTAATTTAGATTATAAAAATAACTTAGAAGAGAATGGAATGATATGCAGTGGTATATCAGAAGATAAAACATGCATAGAGGCAGTGGAGCTAAAAAATCACTCATGGTTTATTGGTGTGCAATTTCATCCAGAATTTCAATCAAGACCATTTTCTCCTCATCCTCTCTTTACATCATTTATTAAGGCAACTATTGACAATAGAGTTTAATAGAACTTAATAAACTCTATTCTAATAGAGAGGTAAAAATGTTACTAAGAAATAGTAAAGATAGCATTACATATGGATCTGCGACCTTACTATTACCCACAAATATAAATGGACATAAAAATAAAGTATTACAACATTAAAGTTTGCAAACATTGAGGGTAAAAAATGGCAAACAGGAATAATGAATGGGCTGAAAATGAATTTGGAGATGCTGTACTTGGAGATAAAAGGTTAACTGACCGATTAGTAAATATTGCTGATAGTTTTACAAGTTTACCTGAAAGCTCAATCAATCAGGCGTGTGGAAGTTGGTCAGAAGCAAAAGCAGCATATCGTTTTTTTCAAAATGAGAACGTGAAAGAAGGCGATATTCTAGCTTCACACGTTGCTAAAACAGTTGAAAGAACAAAAGCCCATAAAAAAATTTTTGTGATCCAAGATACAAGTTATATTTCATACACAGACCATGAAAAAACAAGTGGATTGGGAGTTATTACAAGAAAACATAGTCAAGGTATTATAATGCATACAGCTCTAGCTGTTAGTATAGAAGGTTTGGTACTAGGGATACTAGATCAAAAAATTTATTCAAGACCTGAAGAATCTGAAAACATAAAAAAAAAGAACAATGACAGTATCCGCATTGAAGATAAAGAGAGTATAAAATGGTTAGAAACTTTAAGCAACACAAACAACATTATTGATTCAACTCAAACTGAGACTATAACCATATGCGATAGAGAAGCAGATATATATGAGTTTTTTGAGCTTGCATATAATCTTAATTCGGCAGTGTTAGTTAGAGCTTCCAAAGATAGGGCAGTAAATAGAAAATCTCGATATCCTGAAAAAGGTGAGCAGAAGTTATGGGAATTTATTAAATCCTCTCATTGTGCAGGTACGGTAAAAGTTGAAGTTCCTGCAAAAGATAATAAGCCAAAAAGAACAGCACATTTGGAAGTTAGATTCGGAAAGTTTATTATGCATCCATCTAAGAATAGTATTAGGCATAAGACAGAAGAATTACTTAAATTACCACACTATGCAGTTTACGTTGTTGAAAAAGACTTTCCTTCTGAAACAAATCCGCTAGAGTGGATGCTTTTAACAAATCTTCCAGTCAATACCTTTGATGAAGCTGTTGAAAAAGTTAGGTGGTATTGTCTTAGATGGAAAATAGAAATATTACATAAAATTTTAAAATCTGGTCTCAAAGTTGAAGAATGTAGGCTTGGAACAGCAGAAAGGTTGATGCGATATTTAACAGTAATGAGTATTATTGCTTGGAGAATTTTCTTTATTACAACAATTGCAAGAACTGATCCAACATTACCGTGTACTACCTTATTAGCCGAAGAAGAATGGAAAGTTCTATATGTAAAAATACATAGAAAACCATGTTCAAATGCAACTCCTACTATAAAAGAAGCTGTTTCATGGATTGCTCAACTTGGAGGACATTTGGCTAGAAAAAATGATCTAGAACCAGGCCCCATTACTATTTGGAAAGGATGGAGACGTCTCTTTGATCTAGCAGAAGGATGGCGACTTGCTCACGAACTTTATATTTGTGGGTAATAGTAAGATCTGCGACCTTCGAGGAATTGAATAGGCATGTAGAACAAATAATATATAAATTAGAGGAGGATCAAATTATAGAGGATATAATGGAAGAAGTAGTTGTAGCTATAAACGAACTAAAATCGGTAGAAGAAATAAAAAAATATTTAAAGCGAGAAATAGATAGCCTTGTAAAAAGGACAATAGTCCTTAGTGAATTCTATAACCTAGAAAAAATAGAAAAGCCAAGAAAAGAAAATTATATTTACCCAAGCACCTAATGTTTAAGTACCAATACATGGCACTTGCCATAGAGCAAGCAAAACTTGCTCAGAAAGATGGCGAAGTGCCAATAGGTGCTGTAATAGTTAATGGAAACAATATCATCTCCTCTGCACACAATATATCTAATGATCCAACTGCACATGCAGAAATGTTAACAATTAGACAAGCATTTTCAACTTCCACGCTTTATGAAGCTGAAATGTACGTAACGTTAGAGCCGTGCCCGATGTGCGCTCAAGCTATCTCTTTTGCAAAAATTAAACGTCTGTACTTCGGGGCTTACAATCCCAAAGGTGGAGGAGTTGAAAACGGCACTAGAATATTTCAATTCTGTAACCACATACCTGAAGTTTATGGTGGAATATTAGAAACAAAATGTTCTCTTTTGTTAAAAGATTTCTTTGAGAAATTGAGAACTTAGTTTAAGATGTGTGAGATTGTTTCAATATTTTTTGAGTAAAATCTGTATTATAACTCTTTCGTATATTTGACCAATCTGCTCATGCAACGTACATAAGGGATGTTATTACGATAACTCCGTTGCAGAAAAGTTTACTCAAAAGGGAGCTTCTTATTGATACTTCTCAACGTTCTGTTCAGCAAACTAGAACTTCCATATTTGAATACGTAGAAATTAGATTTCTTGCACTACTGGAATTTAAAGAGTTTCAGCGCGTAACGCTGGAATCTAGATTTTCTTGCTAAATCCCAGACTGGCTGGTTATGCAAAAAATCTATTTTTTATCATAAATAACTTAAATATTATATTATAAACTCTGCTAAATTTATTCTCACAACAAAAACTTCTTCTCTACTTTTTTTTGAGTAAGGTCACCAACTCTATTTTTCTACAAAAGTGTTCTCTGAACTAAAAAATCCAGAGAACATTCTCTCTTATATCAACTCATTATCAATGGGAAAAGAACTAACCTCATTATCATAAGAGTAAGGAGTTGTTCTTTGCACATTATCAAAGACAGCTTTTAATAGTACTTCCTTATCACTATCCCATGCAACTTTCTCCATAATTGCATTATAATCTTTACACTTTTGATCATTTCCACAGTCCCTGATTTTACCATTAAGCTTTAGATAAGGCTTTAATGAATTATATTGTACTTGAGTATTATTGCCCTCTTTATCTATCATTTGTCCTGAGGTATTAACAAGTATCAATGGTGCAACTTGTTTTGCTTTCACAATACTTGCTCCACTGGGGTCTTTGATGAGATCAGGACATGATTCTCTAGAAAAAAAATTCTTGTTTAATTCTTTATTAGTATAATCATTGCCAGATTGGCAGAAACTCTTAACCTTCTCGTCCTGACAAGCTAACTCTTGTGGACTATCAATACATTTAAGACATTTCGTATTACTAAAGTTGGCTGCTGAACTAATATTATCAGTAAAGGCAAATTTAAAATTTACTGCACCATAAACACCCTCTGATCCCTTTTCTATATATGGCACAATTTTAGAATTACTATACATCTCAGGATAGAGTTCTTTTAATAAATCAGATGTATTAAAACCTTGACAACCTATCTTATTATTCGATTTATACAAAGTAGCCTTAGGCCCACAAATTCCTGGTAGGCTAAGATCTGGTGTTATTTCTCGAGATGTAATTTCTCCACTTTCATTCCCTCCTTCATTGGTAACATGTTTGCCTCTATCATTTTCATCCTCTCCCCTAATACTAGGTTTATCTTTATCAGTGCGATCGTCCTCATTGGTAACATGTTTGCCTCTATCATTTTCATTCCCTACCTTAATACTAGGTTTATCTGTACCGATTCTTTTCTCATTTTTACATTCTTCAGCTGCTTTTTTATACCACTCAGTCTCTGCTTTTGCCATGTTAATTTTACACTTTAAAAGTTCTTCTTTTACTCCTTCAATCTTACTCTGCATCACTTCTTCTTTCTCCTGTTCAATTTTGTACCTCAAAATTTCCTCTTTTGCTAGTTTAGCTTCTAATTTTGCTTGTTCAGCTTCTGCTTTAATATCATCACATTTTTCCTGATTAATTGCCTGTCCACCGTTTTCTTTCATCTTCTCAGCATTTTTTTTACACTGTATTAACTCATTTTTTGTTGCCTCAGCTTCATTCTTAGTTGTTCTACCTTCTCTCTTTCTTCTTGAAACTGTAATTTTAACTTATCAACTTCTGCTTTTGCTTCATTCTTAGTTTGTTCTACCTTCCCTTTCTCTTCTTGAACCTGTAATTTTAACTCATCAACTTCTGCTTTTGCTGCCTCAGCTTCATTCTTAGTTTGTTCTACCTTCCCTTTCTCTTCTTGAATCTGTAATTTTAACTCATCAACTTCTGCTTTTGCTTCATTCTTAGTTTGTTCTACCTTCTCTCTTTCTTCTTGAACCTGTAATTTTAACTTATCAACTTCTGCTTTTGCTTCATTCTTAGTTTGTTCTACCTTCTCTCTTTCTTCTTGAACCTGTAATTTTAACTTATCAACTTTTGCCTCAGCTTCATTCTTAGTTTGTTCTACCTTCTCTCTTTCTTCTTGAACCTGTGACTTTAATTCACTAGCTTCTGCTTCTAATTTTGTAATTTCTCTTTGTGATTCCACAGCATCTTTTTTACACTGTATTAACTTATCTTTTGCCTTCTTAGTTTCATCTCTACAGTCACGAAGTAAATCTTCTTCTGATTTATCATCCTCTTTTTCCGCAACCTGATCTCCTAGATTTTCGACTTGCTCACCCTCTTCACCATAAAAAAGTTTGTTGGCATATAAATTACTATTATTAACTTGATCGCTATAGATATTGTTTGACATTGTGACCTCCTATATAGTCAAAACTGGAATTAAATTAGAGTATAAAAGCTAGGAATTCAACATGGGTAAAAGAAACCACAGCTCAGGAAATCTAAGGTTAATTCAGAAATTATTATAAGCCAAAATGATTAAAAATTTTATAACTTATATTGTAGATCTAGCATGATAACCAACAATTATTCAATTTCCACCTTACTCACCAGCTTGACACAGTCCATCTTTATTCATTAGAGAGCCGTGATTCCTCTACTCTCCAATGATTAATCACTTGTCAGTTTTGAGTGTAGTAGTTGATAGCCTGTACGTAAATACGTTGCTTTTGTCCTTTAGAAATTTTTAGTCTACTATCTTTATCCAGAAAAAAATTGTAAAATTTCTATAGTTATGGTATAATTGTAAATACCGCTTGCAAATAAGCTGAGTATAAAAATGCCGTTCGGACAAATCATTACATATAGCACGATATTACTTACTATAATTGCAGTATTTCTCTTTTTGAGAAAAATATACAAAAATCATATTAGAAAAATTATATTTCCTCTAAAAGTTCTCAAAGAAGAGTGGGAAGAAAATAGAAGATTTAATGAATTGTATCAAAAAAATAAGCAAAAAGAGTTGATGAAACAACAGGAAATGCTAAGGGAGAAACAAAAGAATATGCAAGTTTACAAAGAAGATCTAGAAATAGTTGATATAGCAAAACCGTTAGGTAAATGGACAAAGATGGTTATGATGGGTAATAGTTTAATGAAACATTTTGCACAATTGATACACAGAGAAGGTGATAAGAAAGGATTTTGGGAGCTATTTATAAAAGCTCAGTCTTCAACTAAGGGTAAATATAAAGGAAAAGGCAGATAATCCATGCTTGAATGTAAAAATCTATCCTGTGCTCGTAATAACAAAGTATTATTTAAAAACCTCAATTTTAAAGCTGAGCCAAAATCAAAAATCTTAATCACTGGTCCAAATGGTAGCGGCAAAACCAGCTTAATCAGAAGTTTATCTGGACTCTTACCGCCAGTATCAGGCAATATAAGATACTACGGAAAAGACATATATGATGATCCAAAATCCTTTATATCTTCCATGGTTTACGTAGGACATAAAAACGCCTGTAAAGATAGCTTAACAATTGGTGAAAACATAGAATTCTGGGCAAGAATAAGGAACACTAGAGAATCAGTTATGGCAGCTGCTTATTGTTTAGAGTTGCAACCTGTATTTAACATTAGATATGGTGAACTTTCTGCAGGCTGGAAAAGAAGAGTTGCGCTTGCCCGCCTTTTAATTTCTAATGCAAATATCTGGCTGATAGATGAACCTTTCTGTAATCTTGATAGCACAACATGTGAATTAGTATTGAACCTAATCTCAATACGCTCTGAGCAGAACGGTACAGTAATTATTACAGGACATAGCTCTACAGAACAATTGTGTGACTTCAAGACAATCGACATACGTGATTTTAACAGACCTCTTGTATAATTTTTGGCCTTATTGTACTTACATCAATAATTTATTATCACATTTAATATTACGCATTAAAATTAACTCATCTCTTTCAAAGGCTCTATATTAAAAATCGAAAGTCCAGAAGCAATGACGTGTGCTAAGGCTTGGACGAGAAACATTCTTGCAGCGGTGAGATTTAAGTTATTCTCCAGTATAAACCTCATATTTAAATCACTTTTGCCATATCCCCATAAAACGTGAAACGCTTCTGCAACTTCAAGTAAGTAGAAAGTAATTCTATGTGGCTCACAAAGCCTTGCAGATATTTCTACCACATCTGGCCACTTTGCTAAGGTTTTTATGAGGAATAGCTCCCCATCTGTCTTTAAAAGTGAAGGGTCTGCTGTTGGGAGCTCTTTTGGAGCATTACGCATTAACGAATGAGCACGGGCGTGCGCATATTGCACATAAAAAATAGGGTTGTCTTTTGATTGTTCTTTAACTTTAGCAAAATCAAAGTCCAAGACCATATCATTCTTGCGTGTCAGCATTATAAAACGAGTGATATCCCTGCCAACTTCCTCCACTACATCTCTTGCTGTTAGGAAGTTTCCTGATCTTTTGGACATCTTAACAGGTTTTTCATTCTCGAAAAAATTCACAATATTATGCAGTTTTACCTCTATTTTTGCTTGATCATCACTGAGCGCAGAGACGACTGCTTTTAGCCTTTTGACATAACCACCGTGGTCACTACCAAGCTCTACGATCATATTGTTAAAACCACGCGATATCTTATCAAAATGGTAAGCGATATCTGAGGCAAAATAAGTCCAACTGCCGTCCTCTTTCTTCAATGCGCGGTCAACATCATCGCCAAATTTTGTAGAGCGAAATAACATTTCTTTTCTGGAAGTCCAATTTTCACTTTCTTTGCCTTTTGGTTTCTCCAGGTACCCTTCATACACTAGACCCTTGTCAGATAATATCTTTATACTCTCTTCGATTTTGCCACGTAGCTCATACTCTGAAGTAAAGACATCATGATTTACTCCAAGCAAGCTCATGTCCTCCTTTATGAGTTCTAAAATAGAACTTAAAGTATATTCTCTAATTATCTGGTTATCTTCCTCTGCTCTAAGCTCCTTGCCATATTTTTTAGCTAATCCCTCTCCTATTGGCTTTAAATATTCACCTGGGTATAAACCCTTTTCAATGCTAATTTTTTCTCCCAGAGCTTCCTTATACCGCAAATATACTGACCGAATTAGCGTATCTATCTGTGCTCCAGCATCATTGATATAGTACTCCTTAGTAACATTATAGCCAACTTTCTTTAGTAAATTTGCCAGAACATCACCAAACACTGCTCCTCTTGCATGACCAATATGCAGAGGGCCTGTTGGATTTGCCGATACAAATTCAACATTGACAGCTTGATTATTTCCAATATTTAGAGTGCCAAACTCTGTTTTTAGCTCATTTATTTGTTTCAAAATCCCATGCCACACTTCTATTTTTAAGTGCATATTGATAAAACCGGGGCTTGCTATTTCCACTTCTGCAACTTCATCAAAAGGTTTAAATTCTCTTGCTAAGATCCCTGCAATCTCAATTGGATTCTTTTTTTCATGCTTTGCAAGCACCATAGCAACATTTGTGTAAATATCACCATGTGCTCTATTGCTTGGAGGTTCCACAATAAAATTTTCTGCACTTGTATTTATGACACCCCTTTGTTTCAACTCATTTAATTTGCTGGAAATTAGAGAGGAAATCTGCTTGAAAATGTTCATTAACTAAAAAGCTATAAAATCTGTAGCAGTATAGTTGATAAATGGAAGGAGTTGAAGGGTTATCTTAACTATTTTACCTTCATTTTCTCTTTTGCTTTAACAGGCTGATGTAACACTTGATAGATTAAACTTAGACAGCAACTTTTCGTATATCATAGCATTATACTCTGAAACCATAAACTTAGATCAACATTAATTCAGAATAACCAAAGTCAAAAAACTCCGGATACCATATAATTCCAGGTAGTTCTATTTCCCAATCCCAAGTTGTATTCAGCATTACTGTGTTGCCATCGTCGCAAGTATTAAACCATGCTACGTCATGATTACTACAACATGAATCATAACAATCGTTGAAACACAAATTATAATAATACTTGCAGCATGGGTGTAGTTTACACTCATCTACGGTAGGTTTTACCTTATTTCCTTCATCTACGGTAGGTTTTACCTCATCTTTTTTATCTACTTCATCTGCGGTAGGTTTTACCTCATCTTTTTTATCTACTTCATCTGCGGTAGGTTTTACCTCATCTTTTTTATCTACTTCATCTGCGGTAGGTTTTACCTTATTTCCTTCATCTACGGTAGGTTTTACCTCATCTTTTTTATCTACTTCATCTGCGGTAGGTTTTACCTCATCTTTTTTATCTACTTCATCTGCGGTAGGTTTTACCTCATCTTTTTTATCTACTTCATCTGCGGTAGGTTTTACCTCATCTTTTTTATCTACTTCATCTGCGGTAAGTTTTTCCCTATCTTCTTCATATTGAACAGCATTCGTTAGATTATCAGTAACACTAGTATATGTTTTATTATCATACTGGTTATTAAGATTATACTTTAACATAGAAATCTCCGATACAATTAGAGTTATATATAAAATTATTAATAGAACAAGGTAAAAAATTACACGCCGAATTAGTTATTAATAAAGCTCTAAATCTATAGATATAAGGGCATAATACATACCCCATATCTATAGTATAAATTGTTATGTTATTACCATATCACATCAGTGCTATACCTATCGTCGCATTATGCTTTCAGCACATAGTATCACTACACGTCCTTCACACCTTTTACACCCTCACTAAGTTTTATCGCCTTCAAAATAAATCGTTGTGCTCTGGAGCTAATTTTGCAACTGTATCAGTTCCTATCCCAGTTCTTGTTCCCCAACCACAACATGGTACATTTAACACTACTGTGTTACCAGAATCGTGAGCATGATACCATGATGCTGTTGTACCATGACCATAACCGTGATTATTACCGTAGCATGGGTCATAACCATGTTTACAATGTGAGTTATAATCATAGTGGTATGGAGTACAATGATGCTTGAAAAACGGGTCTTGACTGTGACATAAACGAGTAGTATGACAATGCTCATCTTTATCAGGAATGCATATTGATTTACAGCCTGGAAAAGAAGTTTTGGTATTATGAGAACAAACGTTTTTTGGAGATGAAGTGTGATAGTGAGTCATAAATATCCTTTAAAAAATAACTATTAGACTATTATAGGATAAAATAGTTAATAAATTTATAATCTTAATACTAAGATTGATATATTTAAAATTTCCTTTCCAGCCGTTATACAAGTAATAGATATTAGAGCTTAGAAATTTTACTATGAGCAGAATAATGATAAGATTCCAAGAAGGAGCTGTCAGTAGTCAAACTAGTTGTGTTAATTTTTGTAGAACTGCTATAGCCACTGCAAATGACAAGCAAGCACCTGCTTATTATATTTTTAAGCAAAATGTGAAGCACATGGGAGACCATGTGCTCTTAGATGGCAGCACGTGCGTTTATGAATTGTTTAAAAACAATCTTCTAATAAAAAAAACCAAATCCATCACAAGGATTATGACATGTGTCATAATAGTTATGATGCGAGTTAAAATAATTATGGCAGGAATTAGTAGCACAAGGTACAAATGGAGGTGTACAAGCTTGTGCACAGTTCGATACTGGTACTGGTAAAGCTGCTGGTAAATTATAAGCCGTAAATGGCAATTTTGGTAAATTACTGTAATTATAAACCATAATAATCCTTTGAAAAATACTATGATATTATTGTACTTTAAAATAATTAAAGATTTAATAACTTAATTGCTAAATCTAGTATAGAGACTAATGTTACGATTTAAATTTTCCTTCAGTTTTTACTATATCTTCACCAATTTTGCATACAGCCCATCTTTACTCATTAGAGAGTCATGAGTTCCTACTTCCTCTACTCTTCCATGATTGATCACTATAATCTTGTCAGTTTTGAGTGCGGTTGATAGTCTGTGTGTGATTATAATTGTTGTTCTGTTTTGCATTAATTTGCTCAGTGCTTTTTGCACGAGGTTCTCACTTTTATAATCAAGGGCAGAGGTTGCTTCATCCAGTATTAAAACCTGAGGATTTTTCAGTATTGCTCTTGCTATTATAATACGTTGCTTTTGTCCTTCGGAAAGCTTTAGTCCTCTTTTTCCTACAAATGTATCAAATTTATCCGGCAGCTTATCAATAAATTCCATTGCATACGCACTGATAGCTGCTTGCTTCACCTCTTCATATTCAGCATCTGGTTTACCATATAGTATATTTTCCATTATTGAGCAAGAAAATATCATGTGATCTTGTGGTACTAAGCCAAACAGCGATCTTAGATCATTTAGCGCAATTGTCTTAATATTCTGTCCATCGATAGTAATACTGCCTTCACTTGGATCGTGAAAACGGAGCAAAAGCTTTAAAATGGTGCTCTTGCCACTGCCAGATGGTCCAACAATTGATACTGATTGGCCTGCCTCTATAGAAAATGATACGTTATTTAATGCTGGCTTATCAGCATAAAAAAATGTTACATCGTTAAACGAAATTCCTTTTTGAACACTATTGATCCTTATAGGATTATCATTATCTAATATAGAGCTTTGCATGTTCATAAATTCAAATAAACGCTCTACAATTCCAAGACCTCGTTGCAAATCACTGATGTTATCGCTTAGATTGTTTACAGCCCCTGCAGCAAGTGCTGAATAAAACACAAATGAGGAGAGTTCTCCAATGGTCATATTATTACTTAAGACTTCTTTTATTCCCAAAAAAAGCAAAACAACTAGCGAACCTATCACACACGTGATAACTAGAGTTACTAAAATAGCACGCAAGAGTACTAATTTTACGTATGATTTTGATACTGAGTTTAGATGTTTCTGAAAATGGATTTTTTCATTTTCTTCGAGTACAAACGATTTGATAGTTACTATAGATCTAAAATTTTCCTCACTAAATGATGCAAGCTCACTTAATTTATCCTGAGCAAAGCGTGCATAATTGCGTACTTTTTTCCCAAGTGAAGTCATGACAATGAGCAGTATAGGTATTATTGCAGCTGCATATGCGGTTAGATGTAGATTTGTATACAACAGCATTGCAACACTACCAGTTAGTACCACAAAATTCCTCAATATTGTCAATAAGCTGCTGTTTATTATCGATTGCAATGCAGAGGTATCAGTAATTAATGCTGAGATAACATCTTGCACACCTGTATTCTCAAAGAAACTTGGTTGTAAATCAGTAATACTGCTATATAAGTCATATCTGATTCTTGCGATAACTTTTTCGCTTCCAATGCCAATGAAATATAACCGAATAAATGCAGTGAGAGAGATGCCTAAAACTATCAGTATTGCAACTAATAGATTAGTAGTAAAATTATGCTCTGCGCCAGAATCAATTATGTTGCTTAAGCCCCTACCAAAAAGAAGAATCGTTAAAGCTGAAAATAGAACTGCAATAAACGCTACGGTAAAATAATGTAAACTAGGTTTTATATAGTAAAATAACTGCTTAATGTTAGATTGCATTTTATTTTAAAGTTAAGTATTTAGCTTCAGGAAAAAGTTACAGCATTAGTCTACAGTGTACTTCCTTAGAACAATACGTTCAAGAAACTTTAGCTTCTGAAGGAAAAACGCTGCGAAATTACAGAAAGTTAGCAAAAAAACTACTGAATAGACCAGAGTTTATTTTGTTCCAATATGTAATGCTACTATTCCATAACTCATATTGTGGAACTCAACATTCTTAAAGCCTACCTCTTCAATTTCCATTTTAAAGTTAGTCTGAGTTGGAAATTCTCTTATGCTTTTTACTAGATATTCATAAGAACCCTTATCTTTAGCAACTATGCTGCCAATTTTAGGAATTACTTTAAATGAGTATAAGTCATAAAATTTGGTGAATATCTCATTTTGATAATGCATAGGGGCAAATTCCAAGCAGACAAATTGTCCATTTTGCTTCAATACCCTATATGCTTCACTTAAAGCCCTCTTACGGTCGGAAAAGTTTCGAATACCAAAAGCTGCTGTATAATAATCAAATTCGGAATCTTCAAATGGTAAACTCTCTGCATTTGCACATACCCAATTGAAATTTAGCTGATTTGAATTTATAGCTTTATCACACCCTTTGTCCAGCATGTTTTGATTTATATCACATACTGTAACTTGAGCACTTGGCTCCCCTCTTGCTATTCTTATAGCTATATCTCCGGTTCCTCCAGCAATATCCAAAACCTTGGAGTGCTTTTTAAAATGCACACTATTTACCATCTTATCCTTCCATAGCCTGTGCATTCCAAAACTCATTATATCATTCATGATGTCGTAGCAATTTGCTACAGAATCGAAAACCTCTTTAACTAGTTGTGATTTATCCATATTTTATATAGAGATTGCTTACATAATTATTTTAAACTTTAGCAGTTAAATTAATATACTAATGAGAAAAATATACTACAATTAAACATATTTAATCCAGTAAATCATTAGTGTCGACAGCTTTTTCACAAAATATCATCTCTCTTATTATGATATTATCTGTAGCAGTTGTTGATATGGCAACAGACTTATACTCAGTTGCATTGCCAAGTATTGCCAACTATTTTAAGGTGAAAGGTAATATAGCGCAGCTTACGATCAGTTTAAATTTATTAGGAATTGCAATATCTGGATTAATTTATGGCCCATTGTCAGACTATTATGGTAGGCGCCTAATAATGCTTATTGGTATGACAATTTTTACTTTGGCAAGTATTGTATGTTGCATAGCTGATAATATTATACTTTTAATATTAATCCGTTTTATACAAGGAGCTGGAGCTGGTGTTGCAGGCGTTGTCGGATATGCAGCAATCAGGGATATGTACTCAGGTAGTGAATACTCAAGAGTAATCTCAAAGTTAAATATGGTAGTAGCGCTTTCACCTGGAATAGCTCCAGTGGTAGGCAGTTATATAATTTCACATGGTTATAGTTGGAAATTTTTGTTTTTTATCATATCACTTGCTGCAATTATTATGCTCATTTTTATTTACTCGAAACTACAAGAAACGGTGACCGTAAATAAAAGTAAAGCCAGCATTAATATCTTCAAGCAGTATATATTAATATTTAAGAATTATCGTTTTCTTGGGTTTTCAGCCATTCATGGATTAACTTTCATGTGGCTTTGGGCATACATTGCTAACTATCCGTTCATATTTGAATCAATGGGTATTGAAGTACAATATTTTGGCTATCTCATATCAATCATAGTCATATTTTACGTAATCGGCACTTTAATTAACAGAAGGTACGTACCAAAAATAGGAGTGAGCAAGATGCTAATCATAGGTTTGGTATTACCAATAATATCTGATGGTTTATTGGTATATTTTTATTTCATGAACAAATTGAACGTACTTATTCTTCAAGTTCTTTGGATTCCAAGCAATATAGGACTTGCACTCGTAATCAGCAATAACGTAACTTCTGCTTTAGAAACGGTCAAAAGTATAGGGCTTGGTAGTGCAGTTCTCTCATTTTGCAATATGATGTTTGGGGCTGTTGGAATATACATAGTAGGAAAATTCTTTTCTTATGGCATTTTACCAAATTTACTATTAACAGTTGTATGTTCTATAATTGCAATTCTTATATATAGTTTACTTAAATATACTGAAAAACACGAAGGATAATCATTATTTCTACAACCCAGATTTCATGAATTATTAATTACCTTACTATAGTAATGCAATTTTATAGAGAAGTGTTAAATGAATTATTCAATCAGAAATATAGATGCTGCTTTACTTGATGCTGCTAAAAGAGGTGATCTTAATGAAGCAAAGCGCCTAATAATTGAAGAAGCTGATGTTAATGCATATGATGGATCTCAAGGTAATTCTCTATATTGGGCTGTTAAAAATAATCATTCTTATATAGCAAAAGTTCTATTAGATAATGGAGCAGATTTTATTGCTTATGACTCTTCTCGAGAACGCCACGTGTTAAATAAATACGAAGAAGTAAAAGCTGAGCATTGTAAGGTTTCTCTACATCTGGCTGCCAGACTTGGCGACTTGAAAGCAGTAGAAGACCTATTAAAGAAAGAAGCAAATGTTAATACAAAAAATGATAAAGGACAGACTCCTTTAGATTTAGCTAAGACAGAAGAAATAAAAAATCTATTACAAAGCATAAAAGATGCCAATGACAAATTGCTTGAAGCTGCTAAAAGCGGTAATATTGATGATGTAGAAAATCTGTTAAATAGAGAAGAAAAAGTACAGGTTAACGCAGAAAATGAATTTGAAGAGACCCCTCTACACTTATCTGCTCAAAATGGACATAAAGACGTAGTGGAATTTCTACTCAGCAAAGGAGCAAAAATTGATGCAAAAAATGAATTTGAAGAGACTCCTCTACATTTGGCTGCTCAAAATGGACATAAAGGTGTAGTAGAATTTCTATTCAGTAAAGGAGCAAAGGTTGATGCACAAAGTGATGATCTAAGCACCCCTTTACATTTTGCTGCTAAATATGGACATAAAGACGTAGTAGAATTTCTACTCAGCAAAGGAGCAAAGGTTGATGCACAAAGTGATGATCTAAGTACCCCTTTACATTTTGCTGCTAAAAGTAGATATAAAGATACAGAAAAGATAGTAAAATTTCTACTTGATAAAGGAGCAGACGTTAATGCACAAAATAATGCAGGAGAAACCCCTTTACATTTAATTCTTCAAAAAATAGACCTAGATATAGATACAGATAAATTCTATACTCTACTGAACAAAAAAGGCATCAATGTTAATCTAACAGATAAAAATAAAGAGACTCCTTTGCATTTTTTTTTAAAAAAGAAAGCGATGGAGATACCTGAATTGGACGATCTACTGAAAGTAGAAAGTATCAATGTTAATTTACAAAATATAGATGGAAAGACTCCTTTACACCTGGTAATTGAAAAAAACAACTGGAATACATTGCCTAATGTATCGTGGAGCCGTGAAAAGATGGTCGATATTCTAATAGGAATGAAGGCAAATGTTAATGCAGTAGATAAGGATGAGAGGACTCCTTTACATTGGGCTGCAGGATATGGTAGAAAAGAGATAGTAAAAGCTCTAATAAACGCAGAAGTAAATGTTAACGCAGTAGATAAGGATGAGAGGACTCCTTTACATTGGGCTGCAAACTATGATAGAAAAGAGATAGTAGAAGCTCTAATAAACGCAGAAGCAAATGTTAATGCACAAGATAAATATGGAAAGACTCCTTTAGATTTAGCTAGCACAGAAGAAATAAAAACTCTATTACTAAAACCCCCCAAAAAAATTGATGACAGTATAGCATCAAAAGATAATGAAGTAGGTCAAGAGGAAGATGCTGAGCAAGAAGGTAATGCCCAACTAAGTTTACAAGAACAAGAGGAAGAATCACAGGAGATCAGTGCAGAAGAAGAAAGTGATGTAAAAATTGAAGCTGCTGATAATGGACATCTTCCTTATGCAGAACCTACACAAAATAGAGTATCGACAAATGAAGAGCAACCGAGCTCTTTTTTCGATAATTTGCTTAATATAATTATGAAGCCCTTTTCTTTAATTGCATCATTTTTTGGTGGCTTTTTTTCATGGTTGTTTGGATCTGATGAACCATCAACTGAATATGATCAAATAATTGCACCAAGTAACTCAGGAGGAGAGGAGCTAACAAACTATCAAGAGGGTGACAATAATATTATATAATAGATTTCTTGCATAACTGGCATTCAAAGGAAAATCAGTTGATGTCATGAAAGTAGCTGACACTGGCACCCAGTTAAATTTACGGAGTATAATGGATTCCAGTGTCAAGCACTGGAATGACAAGAAAGGGAGCACTGACTTGAACATTCCCCTGAACAGATACCTTGATACATTAAAGTTTCTAGGTTTGAGTAGTGAAATCCGATTCAGTGTGAAAATTAGCAAACTCCTTTTTAAGCTGTAGAATAAAATTTTTTATTTTAATGAAAAAATTGCTTCCGCATACTCAAGATGCCATTATAATGATGGTAGAGATATTTAGAGAGCTCAAAATTTATCTTGGTCTGCAGACCTTTTAACCAATTTTTCAATAAAAATTCAGCTACATCTGTTGTGTGTACATTCTGAATCTTTTTTATACAGGAGGATTTTATGTCCAGAATTCCAGATATTTGACCTTTACTTTAGCTAACAACAGGCGCCTGTAGTTTTTAGAATTAGTGTTAACACGGTTTTTCTACTTTTTTTTTCTTAATGTTTTAACTCAATACACACCATCATCATTTACTGCTTCTAAATATATCATTGCTAAACACACGCCGCTGTGTATTTCTATAGATAACTCATTGCCTAGACTTCGATTAAAGCAAGAATTCTTTCCTGGAAAAGCAAGGTTACTATGGCATAGTTCCCATTTTAATCCTTTAGTTGATATTTGAGCTTTCGGTATACCAAGTAAGGATATTTTAGTATTTTTTAGCAAAGAGGAAAAATAGCTAATACCTTTTTGTAAGGCGTACCCCACCATGGGAGGCGAAGGCATATAAAAGATACTATCTGTACTTAAAAAAAAGTTAATATTTTGTAGTATATGATCAATTGCTCCTCCAATAATACCCGTTACTATTGATGGCAATAACTTTACTGTTTTTAAGTGAGCCATTGCTTTAGAAAAGTCGCAATAATCTTGATCAGGTAGATATACTGTATTTAAGTTAGCACGTAAATTCGGATTTATACTATCCAAATCTCCTATTACAAGATCAGGTTTTACGCCAATTGATAGAAGCTTGTTTGCTCCTCCATCTACAGCAATAACAGGTATATCTTGTTTAAAAAACGATGAATCAGGTATTTCTCCATTTAGCACTACAATAGAGCGATATTCTTGCTCCACGCTACAATGTAGCATATGGTTATAAAACGCTCCGTGCAGTTTTTGCATCGTAGTAACATTTTTGAACAATTGATATTATACTGATCACTAATCCAGCAATATTACTGAGTATCACAAAAGCTAAACCCTGACAAATACCGTAAATAAGCCAAGATGATGAACAAATAAGATAACTCACCAACATTAGCATCGATACGTCACGAGTAAGTTTTGTGATATATGCTTTATATACTTGAGGCAATAACCCAATGAGAGATGTAACGAACGCGATGAAGCCAAAGCATTCTTCAATATTTACATACATACATTTTCCTACGTTTGTTTTAACAAGAGTCAGGTTCAAAGGGTTGTACTTTATGTACTCTCAGCTTTTTTAGAGCACCCCTAATGCGTGTAATTTATAACATCATTTAGTCTATTAATCAAGAAATTAACAGTGACTTGCATTCATGAAACCCAATCGGCTTCTATGCTAATTATTATCCAAACTAATAGTCGGCTGTGCATCCTGCTCAGAGATCAGAGCAACTAGCAAATTGTTTATCAATTGAACCTTTTGTTTTCCATCCAATTGTAAGCTTTTATTTTTTTCAAAATGGGCTATTACTTCTTCGATAATTCCTATTGCATTTTGCACTATATGCTTTCTTGCAGAGGTGATGGCATGTGCTTGTTGACGCCTCAGCATTGCTTGTGCAATCTCAGATGAATAGGCCAAATGCGATATTCTTGCTTCTGCAATTTCAATTCCAGCAATATTCAATCTTTGTTGTAGCATTGACCGCAATTCATTTGAAATTTTGTCAGAGTTTTTACGCAAAGATTCTTCATCGTTTTCGCTATCATACGGATAATTACTTGCCAGTTCTCTAATTACCGAGTCACTTTGCACAAAAACAAAATCATGATAATTATTAACATTATAATATGCCTTCGCAGGACTGCTCACTCTCCAAACAATTACTACTGAAATCTCTATCGGACTTCCATTAGCATCATTAACTTTAATTTTTTCTGTATTGATATTCTGAAATTTCAAAGAAACTCTATATTTACTCGAAAACGGAAGCGTTACGCATATTCCAGACTTAAAATAAGTTCCAATATAATGACCAAAAAACTCTATCACTCTTGCTTCATTAGGATCATTAACGAAAAATCCTTGAGAAAAAGTCAATATTGAAACAGCAGCAACTCCAAGTGCAATTGTGCTGTCATACACAAAAAGTACCAATAAAATTAACCCTAGCGCTATTAGTACAGGAAAAGCCCGAATTTTACTTAGATTTCTATCATTTATTGTATTTTTATCTGTACTGTCTTCATCAGATTGCTTTTTCACTTGCACCCTCTCTGCTGATTATTTCATCTACCTTACTTACAAATAATTTAAACTCTCTTAATTCACGATCAGGCAACTTTATCTCATTGCCATGAGCTATCGTAAGCGGATCAATATGTTTACCATTATATATAACTTCATAATGTAAATGAGGTCCTGTTGCAACACCAGTGCTGCCGACATAAGCAATGATCTGCCCCTGCTTTACTTTAGAGCCTAACTTTATATCGCTACTAAATTTGCTTATATGTGCGTAACAAGTTGAATATTCATTTTTGTGTTTTATTTTGATGTAATTTCCATAGCCACCATTCTTTCCTATATATTCTACCACACCCTCTGCAGCAGCATATATGGGACTGCCAAGCTTAGCTGCATAATCTACTCCTTTGTGAAAAGCAATTTTACCATGAATGGGATGCTTTCTATTACCAAAATTCGAGGATATACGAAAATCTCCGTTTAAAGGACTTACAAAAATTTCGCTACTCTTCAAGCTTACCCCCTCTTTATTAAAATACCTTTCTTTGCCGTCTTGCGATTTATAATGATATAAGCTAATGGCTTTATTGTTTGTTGTCAGCGAAGTATATAAAATTTTTTCTTCAGCTTTCTGATTACCGAGCGATTTCTCAAAAAGAACCTCCAACTTACCTTTTGGCACAATGTCTTTTTTAAAATCTATACCAAAATCTTTATATACGTTGATTAATTTCATCACCGTATTTGGCGCCAAACCTCCTGCATCAAAAAAAGAGGATTTTATGTCACTGGATATGAATGATAGCTTTCTATCACTTTCTGTAGCTTCTTTTTTTCTGATCCCGTCTTGGAATAACACTGGAGAGTGGGTTAGTGTCATTCCAGTGCTTGACCAGTTTTTTAATCGAAAATGTTGTATAGCGTGCTGTTTACAATCAATTTCCAGTGTCTGGGCACTGGAATGACAATAGTCTTTCTGCGCAAATGTTTCAGTTGAATATGCTGGTAAAATACAAAGCAGTGGAAGTATTACCAGCCTCATAGTTTATCAGCAAAAATAAAATTACCTTCAACATACTGCACATCATCATTATCTTCTAGCTCTTCAACTAATGTAGATAATTTATCAATTAATTCTTTGTCGCTAACTTTAATCAGGTCCTTTGGTTGCCATGAAAGACGAGCAAGTTCTGGTTCTCCAAATTTTGTATAGAAAGCGTCACGTACTTTACCAAAGTCTTTTACTTCACAAGTTATAACATATAATTCTTCTTTGTTATTTTCCTCAACATTCAATACTTCTAATTCAATTCCATAGTTAAATAAATCTTCAAAATTTATACCCTCTACTTTATAGACAATTAAGCCTACATGATCGAAAAGGTAACTCACACATCCTGTTTCTCCCAAATTACCGCCTTTGCGAGAAAAGATATAACGTATCTCAGAAGCAGTTCGGTTGCGATTATTTGTCAGAGCATGGACAATAAGTGCAGCACCAGAAGGTCCGCAGCCTTCATATTGTATTTCTTCATAACTTTCTCCAGCAACGTTACCAGCTGCATTTTTTATTGCTGTTTCTATTTTATCTTTTGGTAGATTTTCCTTTCGCGCAGCAAAGATAGCAGAGCGAAGACGTGGATTAAGCTCGGGATCAGGCAGCCCTTGTTTTGCAGCAACTGTTATTTCCCTAATGAGCTTCGTAAATTTTTGCGAGCGCTTTGCATCCTGAGCACCTTTTCGATGTTTTATATTTGAAAACTGTGAATGACCAGCCATAAGAAAACTAATTCACCCCTTCTGCTAACATATTTTCATACTGCTCAGCTTCTAAGTCAAGGCCAAGAGCTAAGTGAGCTGTTATTAAATAACTAATAACTCTAGAAGAATATTTAGAATCTTTATTGCTTATCATATCTTGAAAACGCTTAATTGCTGCTAAATATTCACCACGCTTTAGGTAAAATTCACCAATAGAATACTCTTTTTTTGATATATGTTCTGTGATTAATTTTTCTTTTTCTTTGATCTCTTCTATATATTCGCTATTCGGAAAAAGATTAATATATTCAGTAGCTAGCTCTAAAGTTTTATATGCAATTTGTTGCCCAAGCTGCACTTTATTAATTTGCATGTAATAAGATAATACTCTTAAGTAATATACATATGGCAAATCTTCACCATTTGGATAAACGTATATATAATCATCTATATCACTTGCAGCACTGCTGTAGTTACCCATATTATAGTAAGAAACTCCAGATAATAATTTTGCTTTCATTGCCCAATAAGATAAAGGATACAAATCCTCTATCTTTTGAAATGCTCTAATAGCTTGCTTATATTTTTTCTGATCATAAAGCTTAACTGCCTCCTCATATAGTTCAGTTTCAGTGTGTTCAAGATCATTCGCATATAACTGCGTGAAGGGGCAAGTCAGAAGAAAAAAGCATATGATTAAAGTCTTATACATAAGATTTTTTTTGATCAAAATAAAGTATAGACTAAATATTACCTAAATAAACAAATTTTTGGCATTATCATCGAACGAAAAGCGTCTCTTGGCCACCATTACCTATATTGCTCGCACCACCACCTATTGCAACACCCTTTCCACTCACTTCTACGTTCTCTAGCTTTCTACTATAAGAATGTGTGATCAATCCACTTCCTACCATCAAAAGAGCAATACCTACCAGACCTAAAGCAGGCCCAACAGCAGATGATGCTAATGCTACTCCAGAAATCAATATTATTTTCCTGATTAGTAATAAAGAAGAACCAGCGAGCATTAACTTAGCTGAAGACATATTGCTTGTCTTTTTTTCAAACTTCTCATCAAAGTCTTGCTCTTTTTCTACTTCATATTTTTTACTTTTCTTGTACTCGCGATAGCAGAAAGTAGCACTCGCTACAAAGTAAAATAGACTAGAAATTGAAAAAGCTACGTCTCCTATTATTCCTTGCTCCAATGCTTCACCTACTATGCTAGCCACAATAACTAATGTAACTAAAGCAGCATCAGCATAGTTAAAGTAATCATCAACGGTACAAGGAAGGTCTCTCTTTTCTTTTTCTACTGTTTTCCCACTTTCAATATTCTCCAATTCTCGTTCTTTTTGTGCTATTTTTCTATTATTATAAATTAAATATAGCGTGCAAATAAGGGATAAGACTGTGAAAGGTAATATAGTATGGCCTAATGAGCTGCTTATAAGGCCAAGTAATACCTGATCGCTACATGTTTTTTCGAGCTCAATTGCCATCAATAATGCAAATGGAACCATTGTTACCAATGATACACATTTCCTATGTAGCTCTCTTTTTTTTAGTGTTAATAGTTCTTGTTCGAGCTTTTTGCTTTTTTCTTCCTCTCTTTCTTTTCTGACTTCTTCATCAACTGTTGGCCAAAAATCCCAGAAAAAATCTTCCATTTTAGCACCTTTTTTACCTTTGGATCTTTTTAAAAAAAACTTAGTGCCTGTAATACTAGTCATATGAACAGACCAACTTATGAACTAATACATTATATAGGATTTTAATTACTAAGTCAATGTTATGAAATTATTAACTTTCTTTGTATACTCTTAAGCAATTTAGTCAATCTGTTTGATGCCAGCTAGAACGTAATTATAGCCTGACCACATAGTCATAACAGCCGCAGCCCATAAGCAAACCACACCTATATATTTAGTTGCTTCATAATCACTCATTATTAACGCTACTATAGCAACCATCTGCAAAAATGTTTTAATTTTCCCAGCCTTACTCACAGGTAAACTAACGTTTGTAGCTATCAAGAACTCCCGCAAGCCTGAAACTAATATCTCCCTACAAACAATTATAACTGACGGTATAATTGTAATATCATCTATCTTATGCTTATAAACTAGCATGATTATTGTTGAAGCTACTACTAACTTGTCGGCAATTGGATCAAATAATTTGCCAAAATTCGATTGGACTTTCCATGCACGCGCTAAATAACCATCAAAAAAATCTGTAATGCACGCAAACATAAAGATCAATATTGTTATTAGACTTGCATACTTACTCTCTATATAAAAGCTTGATATTATTGCCGGTATTGCGAGCGCACGAGAAATTGTTAGCAAATTAGGCACGTTTTTCTTAAGCATGTCACATCACCCTACGTAGTAGATAAATTTATACAGAAGTACAATAGAGTTCACAAGCTAATAGTTGAACATTCATAAAAACCCCATATACTTAGGAAATTACTAACAATAAGCTCAAAGCATGAATAATGATTTAGATAACACCACAAAACAAGAAGCACTTAAGTACCATAATAAAAGTGGTAAACCTGGTAAGGTATCAGTTATACCAACAAAACCCTTATCCACACAGCATGACCTATCACTTGCTTATTCCCCTGGTGTTGCAGCCCCATGCCTTGCAATAGCTAAAAATCCTAAAGCTGTTTATGATTACACGGCAAAAAGCAATTATGTGGCTGTCATTTCAAATGGCACCGCAGTGCTGGGACTTGGCAATATCGGTCCTCTTGCTTCAAAACCCGTCATGGAAGGCAAAGCTGTTTTATTTAAGCGTTTTGCTGACATTGATGCAATTGATATAGAAGTTGACACAGAAAACATAGAAGATTTCATCAATGCAGTAAGGTATCTTGGTCCAAGTTGGGGGGGAATAAATCTAGAAGATATAAGATCTCCTGATTGTTTTATAATAGAGAAACGTCTAAATGAGTTGATGGATATTCCGGTGTTCCACGATGATCAACATGGCACTGCAGTAGTTGTTGCAGCTGGTATAGAAAATGCCCTCGATATTGCTGAAAAGAAATTAGAGAATGTCAAGATCATCATGAATGGTGCTGGAGCAGCTGGTATTGCGTGTTTGGAAATACTAAAGTCCATGGGCGCTAAGAACATAGTGCTATGTGACAAACAAGGAGTAATACACAAAGACAGAAAAGAGGACATGAATAAGTGGAAGGAAAAATATGCAATTGACACTAAAGAACGTTCTCTACTTGATGCCATAAAAGGCGCTGATGTATTCATCGGACTCTCTGCAAAGGATGTGCTCAGCGAAGAGATGTTAAAAAGCATGGGTAAAGACCCGATCATTTTTGCTCTTGCTAATCCTGATCCAGAAATAAGGCCTGAGTTTGCAAAGTCTGTAAGGCCAGATGCAATAATTGCAACTGGTAGGTCAGACTATAACAACCAAGTCAATAACGTAATGGGGTTTCCTTATATATTCAGAGGAGCACTTGATGTACATGCAACGACAATAAATGAAGAAATGAAAATTGCAGCTGCAGATGCAATAGCGAAGCTTGCCCGTGAGCCAGTGCCAAATGAGATATCTGCAGCCTATGGCGGTCGTAAAATGAGCTATGGACGTGAATATATAATACCTACTCCATTTGATCCAAGATTAATTTCTATGGTATCTCCTGCTGTTGCAAAAGCTGCCGTTACCTCAGGTGTGGCAAGAAAGGAAATAGAGGACTGGAATGAGTATGCAAGTCAATTAAAATCTCGCCTCGCTAAGGCTCTCAGCACGCTCAATTTATTGTCTTCACATACGTAATTGGATAAATTTAAAAGCGATAAACCAATCCAAACTCTAAGCCATATATGCCAAACCTATTGGTAATTGTTGTAGTTGTTGATTGCATACGTGCAGTTTCATCAACTTCATTGCTTTTACCAGCAGGAATATATTTTTCGCCAGCTAGTATCTTTGCTACTGGCAGAATACCTTTAAATTCGTTACCAAGAATACCAAAATAGCGTAAACCAGCAAACGCTTGAGTGTTTGTTGTAAGTGGATAATTAACACCAAGCTTTGCTTGGTAAGCCAAAGCATATCTGGTTTTTCCTAAAAATTTAACCTTAGTTACACCTGCACCAACTCCAAAATATGGAATGCAGAGCATTTCTCCGACGTTAAAATCATTATACACATTGATCATTCCAGCCAAATTATTAAAACCTTCATTTTTCATCTTAAATGCAGCTTTGAACTTTACTTGAACATTAGGCGGCTTTTCTTGAATTTCAATATCAACTTTTCCACTTCTCCAAGGTGATTTACGTTCTGTTCCAACAGAAACATCATCATTACGACGAAGTTCAATATATCTTGCTTTTCCTTTATCTGAGTAATCTTCATCATCTAAGTTAGTCTGAGAATATAGAACTTCAAGATCAACTCTCATATTTTTGAATACATATCCTATTGAAGCACCACCTGCAAGTCCTGGAACGTATTTAGGACTATATCCAGCCTCAATCCTCTCCTCCTCATTAAAGCTAAAAACACCTTCCGTTACATTTTCACCTGCATCTTCTTTTCCTTTTAGAGAACCTATTGCATTGAAAAATGCTCCAAAATAGTTAGCTTGAATATAAAAATTCTTTAAATTATTTATTTCACTATCATAAGATAAGCACCTAAATGAAAAAGTGAGCAAAGTTAGTAGGTATGTAAATTTAAATCTTTTATTCGCCATATAAACCTCACATAATTTCACTTTTATGCTAACATACTTCTATTTTTTATGTAGCAATTTTTTATTGCGCTCAGTTGTTTTAGATTTAGAATAAGAGTATTGTAATTTAAAGTGAATCAATGGTTGTTGCAGTTCATGAATTAGAGAAAATTATCAAACAGTCATTCCCTGGTGCCGATATAAAGATTAAGGATCTTGCTGGAGATGATGATCACTACCATTTAAAAATAACTTCCCAGTGTTTTTCTGGAAGGACAAAAATAGAACAACATAGAATGGTATATAAGGCTCTTGAAGGTCAATCTATACATGCATTGCAACTAGAAACTGGAGCTTAAAATTAAGGTGATATTTATGAACAACTTTGAACAAATAAAAAAAGACATAGCAGAAAACGATGTAGTGCTGTATATGAAAGGCACCTCTGACTTTCCTCAATGCGGATTCTCTGGGCTCGTCGTATCAATTCTCAAAAATTTGAATGTAAAGTTTAAATGCATCAACGTACTTGAGAATGATGAAATACGTCAGTCCATAAAAAGTTTTTCTGATTGGCCAACAATTCCACAAATATATATAAAGGGAGAGTTTATTGGTGGCTGTGACATAATCCGCGAGATGTATGAAAAAGGTGAATTACAGAGTTTATTGAAAGAAAAACAGATTGTTTAGTAAGGAAATAAGCAAGAAAAAAATAGGCGTGCCTCACACCTAGCCTGATTAAAAACTTTAGTTTTTTGACTTTTGTACACTATTTGTACATAAGACATTCTCTTTAAGAAATGTACCAGGCCAAGTAATATTTGCCTGTACATCACTAATAGCGCGTGCCATATTTACATTTTGTTTAGCCTTTTTTATTAGAGAACTTAATGACGTACTGATTTTATCAATAATGCGCAGATCAGCTTTAGGAACACTTGCTTCAATTGCTTTCAGACCACTTTGCACTTTATCAAGACTATCACTTCTTATGGCAGCAGCAATATCTATAAACAATCGCTTTAGCTCTCGAGGTTGATCTTTTATAGTAAAAAGATAGTCTGGAACGATTTCGTAATCACCATTATCATTTTTTGTGCAATATTCTTCAATAGCCTCTTTTGCATCTTAGTAATCTTGTGGATTATCAGAACAAGAATATGCTGCACAAGATTCATTTCTATAATAAGGGCTCCCATTACTCTCAATGTTTTCTATTCTCTTCTTTACACTAGAAACTAAACCTTTTCCAAATACGATAGTATCGTCTCTGTCTGATTTTGAAACAGCCTCTAATAGAGTAGGTATTGCGTCTTGTCTGTAACTAAAGATAAATTCTATGCATGGAATATTACCCAAACTATTTCTAGGGCCTTCTCCACACAAAAATTTACTTGGAACATGTTGTATAAAAAAGTTAACTACATCACTTGAACTACTGTCTCCTAGCATAAGTAAAAACTCGGGAAATCTAGGATATTTATTCAAAAATAATGCACCATATATTTCATCGTCAATTGACTCCAATTCATTGTCAAAAATAATACTCCTTATCTTATTATAATCTTACTATTACCCACAAATATAAATGGACATAAAAATAAAGTATTACAACATTAAAGTTTGCAAACATTGAGGGTAAAAAATGGCAAACAGGAATAATGAATGGGCTGAAAATGAATTTGGAGATGCTGTACTTGGAGATAAAAGGTTAACTGACCGATTAGTAAATATTGCTGATAGTTTTACAAGTTTACCTGAAAGCTCAATCAATCAGGCGTGTGGAAGTTGGTCAGAAGCAAAAGCAGCATATCGTTTTTTTCAAAATGAGAACGTGAAAGAAGGCGATATTCTAGCTTCACACGTTGCTAAAACAGTTGAAAGAACAAAAGCCCATAAAAAAATTTTTGTGATCCAAGATACAAGTTATATTTCATACACAGACCATGAAAAAACAAGTGGATTGGGAGTTATTACAAGAAAACATAGTCAAGGTATTATAATGCATACAGCTCTAGCTGTTAGTATAGAAGGTTTGGTACTAGGGATACTAGATCAAAAAATTTATTCAAGACCTGAAGAATCTGAAAACATAAAAAAAAAGAACAATGACAGTATCCGCATTGAAGATAAAGAGAGTATAAAATGGTTAGAAACTTTAAGCAACACAAACAACATTATTGATTCAACTCAAACTGAGACTATAACCATATGCGATAGAGAAGCAGATATATATGAGTTTTTTGAGCTTGCATATAATCTTAATTCGGCAGTGTTAGTTAGAGCTTCCAAAGATAGGGCAGTAAATAGAAAATCTCGATATCCTGAAAAAGGTGAGCAGAAGTTATGGGAATTTATTAAATCCTCTCATTGTGCAGGTACGGTAAAAGTTGAAGTTCCTGCAAAAGATAATAAGCCAAAAAGAACAGCACATTTGGAAGTTAGATTCGGAAAGTTTATTATGCATCCATCTAAGAATAGTATTAGGCATAAGACAGAAGAATTACTTAAATTACCACACTATGCAGTTTACGTTGTTGAAAAAGACTTTCCTTCTGAAACAAATCCGCTAGAGTGGATGCTTTTAACAAATCTTCCAGTCAATACCTTTGATGAAGCTGTTGAAAAAGTTAGGTGGTATTGTCTTAGATGGAAAATAGAAATATTACATAAAATTTTAAAATCTGGTCTCAAAGTTGAAGAATGTAGGCTTGGAACAGCAGAAAGGTTGATGCGATATTTAACAGTAATGAGTATTATTGCTTGGAGAATTTTCTTTATTACAACAATTGCAAGAACTGATCCAACATTACCGTGTACTACCTTATTAGCCGAAGAAGAATGGAAAGTTCTATATGTAAAAATACATAGAAAACCATGTTCAAATGCAACTCCTACTATAAAAGAAGCTGTTTCATGGATTGCTCAACTTGGAGGACATTTGGCTAGAAAAAATGATCTAGAACCAGGCCCCATTACTATTTGGAAAGGATGGAGACGTCTCTTTGATCTAGCAGAAGGATGGCGACTTGCTCACGAACTTTATATTTGTGGGTAATAGTAAGTATTATAATCTAGCTCATTTATAGCTTCTTTTAACTTTTTATTTAAGTCAAGGTTATTCAACTCACGATAACGCTTATACTTTTCTTCACTAATACGTGGCATATAATACACTCTTTTTTTATAAAACATTTATACAACTAGCTTTCTTGTTAATAATTGTCAATACTTAGATAAGTATATTAGTAAGTATTTTTATAATTATTGCTAACACGGAATTTTATCTGATTTTTACTAAAAGTGTATATACAAGCTAAACCTTATCACCAGGCTTAACAAATAGATGACCCAATGTTATCAACTTTATAGGCTTACTTTCATTATTTGCGACTACCCAAACTCCATCGTCTTCATAATCAACAATTTCTATTGCTGTAAATACTACATAATTATTATCATCAACAATCTTTATTCCAAGAATACCATCGTCATTTAAGCTTAAGGCCGAAGAAGGAATTTTATATGCAAATCTTTCACCTGAAGGGAGGCTTACACTAGCAGTCAGTCCTTGCAAAGATATAATCTCATTATCAGTTACCTTTACCTCCACTCTATAAGATCCAGTTTTAGGCTCAGCAATTTTACTAATAAAACTCACTTCACCTACTAATTCCCTTCCGTCTAGCAAATTAATTTGCGCTGTGCTACCTAGCTTTATTTTATTTACTTCATTTTCTGAAACATATAACACCACAAGAACCTGATCAAAATTAACTATGTCAGTTATCTTATGTCCAAGATTAACAAAATCCCCCTTCATTTACGTTGATCTTATCTACATAACCATCAATAGGGGATTTAATCGCAGTATTTTCTAAATCCAACTCTAGCCTTTTTAGGTCAGCTTTTGCACTCTGCAATGCAGTAAAAGCTGATTCCACTCTTATCTGTGCTCCATACCCTTTTGTATTCAATTTTCGAGAGGAATCATACTCAATTTCACGCTGATTTAATAAAGCTTTGGCTTTTTCAACTTGCTCAACTCTGTCATAATCTTCTATCTTTAAAATTACATCGCCTCTTTTTACTTTTTCACCATCAGACAAATAAATAGCAATAACTTGACCACTTGTTCTTGAGACAAGGCTGAACCTATGCAAGGGATTTACCGTACCAGAAAAATTTAAATATACAGTGCGATTTTGTGGAGTATAATCCTGAGTTTTTAATGAAAAACTACTAATTGGATTATCACTATGAACCGCCTGATCTTTTTTTAAAAATGTACTGTTGATAAAAAACAGTAGAATAAGAGCAATACCGGAAACGATGATTACTTTGTTTCTCATCCTTAAACAGTAAAATTTATTGACCAATCTTGTTAGAAATAACTGCATAAATTTTCGAATCAGAAGTGTAAGTATAACACAGCTATTGTCACTCTATAAATAGTTTTATATGAGCAAGTTTTCTTACAATAAATAAGTTTTTATTGCAAAAATGCAATTTTTAATCAAATAAAAAAGTTGTGCATAAAATTTCCATCATATTATATGATGAAAATAAGAATATTGTAACAAAACTAAATATATATTTAAACAGAGCTTTAGCCCATCACTAAACCAACACCCAATTGCTCAACACTATCAATTTTAATTTGTAAAGTGCCCTTTATAAATTTATTAGCCTGGTCTGTACTCATAAAAACTGCATGTTTATTGGGCATTAATTTTTCCATATCTGCTCTATTTTTTTTATCTTGCAAATGAGGTTCGCAAATATAGCTATACTTTTTAAAATCTAGAAGTTTAGCAAAGCCATCACGATCATTCTCATGGTGAAAAGCAACATTTATACCTACTATTTCGTCCGTTTCTTGCAGCTTTCCATCTTTATCTATTACCTGTGCCTTAGCAAGCGCAACTGTAGGCTTATGGCCATAATTTGCTCCAATAACCCTTCTTATTGAATGTTCTATTGCTATTTTTTGCACTTCAGGACTTTCATCAAACTCTTTCAAAAAATTAAGGTGTAAGTTAATATATTCAGAGTATTTCAATCTGTGTTTTTTATGTATAGTTGGTTTGTAGGACAGTTCATTTGTAGGTGACTTATAGTTTGCAAGAAGGAATTTTTGTTCATATTGCTCATTAAATTTCTTTATCTTTTCAAAATGTCTTTTATATTGAGTCAATCCATCTTTCCCTTTTTTCTCCATCCTTTTCAAGAATTCCTCTACTGGCTCTCGTTTGGCTAGATTAATTTTGCGTATAAGCGGAATTTGTTTTTTCAAGCTAATCCAATATGGTAAGCAAACAACTTTCGCATCTTTCGAAAATAGACCTTCTAACTTTTTCACTGCATTGTATAAGTTTGCTGATTCTGGTTTATAATGCCCGCTATTATTGTCTATATAAGTTATTTTACCATTTACCACTTTCATTAAACCAGAACATAAAATCGGCTTACCGCCTGCAAGAGTTGAATGACGATAAGCCCATTCGCTTTTGTTAACATTAATATGTTCATGAGTTACTAATTTTCCATCAAGCGTGATAACATAAGCTACACAACCTTTTTTACCCTTACTAATTTTATCAGTTGTATCATATAATTTGCCCTCTAAGTTGTATAACTTAAGTTCCCCATCTTGCTCGCCAATAAATTTTCTTTGATCAAATTGTTCATCAGAGTTAAAATACTTAACCCTTGTATTACTTACTATTACCCACAAATATAAAGTTCGTGAGCAAGTCGCCATCCTTCTGCTAGATCAAAGAGACGTCTCCATCCTTTCCAAATAGTAATGGGGCCTGGTTCTAGATCATTTTTTCTAGCCAAATGTCCTCCAAGTTGAGCAATCCATGAAACAGCTTCTTTTATAGTAGGAGTTGCATTTGAACATGGTTTTCTATGTATTTTTACATATAGAACTTTCCATTCTTCTTCGGCTAATAAGGTAGTACACGGTAATGTTGGATCAGTTCTTGCAATTGTTGTAATAAAGAAAATTCTCCAAGCAATAATACTCATTACTGTTAAATATCGCATCAACCTTTCTGCTGTTCCAAGCCTACATTCTTCAACTTTGAGACCAGATTTTAAAATTTTATGTAATATTTCTATTTTCCATCTAAGACAATACCACCTAACTTTTTCAACAGCTTCATCAAAGGTATTGACTGGAAGATTTGTTAAAAGCATCCACTCTAGCGGATTTGTTTCAGAAGGAAAGTCTTTTTCAACAACGTAA
Organism: Wolbachia endosymbiont of Oryzaephilus surinamensis; assembly: GCF_025617515.1. Taxonomy (NCBI): domain Bacteria; kingdom Pseudomonadati; phylum Pseudomonadota; class Alphaproteobacteria; order Rickettsiales; family Anaplasmataceae; genus Wolbachia; species Wolbachia endosymbiont of Oryzaephilus surinamensis. The sequence continues at coordinate 907,717 of NZ_CP092526.1, forward strand.
ACTGCATAGTGTGGTAATTTAAGTAATTCTTCTGTCTTATGCCTAATACTATTCTTAGATGGATGCATAATAAACTTTCCGAATCTAACTTCCAAATGTGCTGTTCTTTTTGGCTTATTATCTTTTGCAGGAACTTCAACTTTTACCGTACCTGCACAATGAGAGGATTTAATAAATTCCCATAACTTCTGCTCACCTTTTTCAGGATATCGAGATTTTCTATTTACTGCCCTATCTTTGGAAGCTCTAACTAACACTGCCGAATTAAGATTATATGCAAGCTCAAAAAACTCATATATATCTGCTTCTCTATCGCATATAGTTATAGTCTCAGTTTGAGTTGAATCAATAATGTTGTTTGTGTTGCTTAAAGTTTCTAACCATTTTATACTCTCTTTATCTTCAATGCGGATACTGTCATTGTTCTTTTTTTTTATGTTTTCAGATTCTTCAGGTCTTGAATAAATTTTTTGATCTAGTATCCCTAGTACCAAACCTTCTATACTAACAGCTAGAGCTGTATGCATTATAATACCTTGACTATGTTTTCTTGTAATAACTCCCAATCCACTTGTTTTTTCATGGTCTGTGTATGAAATATAACTTGTATCTTGGATCACAAAAATTTTTTTATGGGCTTTTGTTCTTTCAACTGTTTTAGCAACGTGTGAAGCTAGAATATCGCCTTCTTTCACGTTCTCATTTTGAAAAAAACGATATGCTGCTTTTGCTTCTGACCAACTTCCACACGCCTGATTGATTGAGCTTTCAGGTAAACTTGTAAAACTATCAGCAATATTTACTAATCGGTCAGTTAACCTTTTATCTCCAAGTACAGCATCTCCAAATTCATTTTCAGCCCATTCATTATTCCTGTTTGCCATTTTTTACCCTCAATGTTTGCAAACTTTAATGTTGTAATACTTTATTTTTATGTCCATTTATATTTGTGGGTAATAGTAAGCTTGTATTAGTTCCAGGAATTTTTCTTCCTTCAACTCCAACTTCTGGAAACAAATTATATCGTGGAAAAAAATAAGTAAAATTATTCTCTATCCAATACAGAATCTTATTTATGATACCAAAAACTTTTCTATTACCTAAATCAATAGAGAGTTGCTGTTCCTTTGGTACTGCTAGATGATTGGACTTTGTACCAGACTTGCCAAATTCTTTGGCAGCATATTTAAACTTTTCTAGTAAATATTCCTTACGTTCTTTTGATATTGACATTTTTACCTCACTCACTATTATTTTATCCTATATTTATTATTTTAGACAAAAAGTCAATCTTTCTTAAGATATTAAGAAAAGAAAAAGCAGCAGCAAAATAGCTAAACTGACTTAGATTTATCGACAATTTGAAAAATCATCATTCCGCTACTTGTTAGCCGAATCTATGTTCGCACAGTTAGTTATCGCTATTTACCCAACAAACTTATGCTAAGCTGTGCTGCCACTAATTTTGCAACCAGTACTCTATAAGGCGAGCATGACACATAATCAACCCCTGATTTGATGAAAAACTCTATGGACTGTGGATTCGCTCCATGCTCTCCACATATACCAAGTTTAATTTCTTTTCTGGTTTTTTTGCCCCTTTCGATAGCTATTCTGATTAATTCCCCTACCCCTTCGACATCTAGCACCTCAAAGGGATCGTTTTTGAATATGTTGCTTTCCTTATAAGAATCGAGGAAATTAACTGAATCATCTCGTGAAAGTCCCATAGTTGTTTGTGTTAAATCATTAGTGCCAAAACTAAAAAATTCTGCGTGTTTTGCGAGTTTGTCAGCAATAAGTGCTGCTCTTGGCAGTTCTATCATCGTTCCAATTGAATAGTTCACATCGAAATTTTCGGCTTCTTTCTTTATTAACTCGCATATCAGAATAAACTCTTTCTCACTCATGATAAAAGGAATCATGATTTCAGGTTTCACTTCTATCTTCTTTTCTTTCCTTAATTCACTTGCAGCACTGAGTATTGCCCTAATTTGCATGCCATATATTTCAGGATGAGAAATAGCAAGTCTACAACCTCGATGGCCAAGCATTGGATTTTTTTCTGATAACTGTGCTATTTTATTTTTTACTGATTCAACTGACTTATTCAGTGATTTGGCAATTTTCTCTATAATAGATTGATTGTGGGGCAAAAACTCATGTAGAGGTGGATCAAGTAAACGTATAGTAACCTCCCTGCCCTCCATAATAGAAAATATTTCTTTGAAATCAGACTTTTGCATTTCTTCGAGTTTATTTAATGCATTTGTCCTTTCATTTTCATCATCAGCTATTATCAACTTTTGAATGAATTCGATTCTATCACTAGCAAAAAACATATGTTCTGTGCGACATAATCCTATACCTTCTGAACCGAATTCTTTTGCAATTTTTGCATCTTTTGGAGTATCAGCATTCGCTCTCACCTTCACTGTTTTGATTTCATCTACCCAGTTAATTATCGTTTTGAATTCTTGAGATAATTCAGGCAAAATTGTAGGAAGAATACCAAGCATAACCTCTCCTGTTCCTCCATTGATGGTGATTGATTCACCTTTATTTACTTTTATATCCCCCATAGAAAGAAATTTTTCATCTTTATCAATATAAAGTCCATTTAGACTACAAATGCATGGTTTACCCATTCCACGAGTTACAACAGCGGCATGCGAGGTCATACCTCCTCGCGCTGTTACTATTCCACTTGCAGCATTCATTCCATTAATATCTTCAGGGCTCGTCTCTGATCTTACCAAAATTACTTTTTTACCCTGCTCTGCAGCTTTTTCAGCATCACTTGCACTGAATACTACATATCCAGAAGCAACACCTGGAGAAGCTGGCAGTCCTTTGCCTATTACTTCTTGATCGATTTTAACATCAAGAACTGGATGCAATAAATTGTCAAAAGTTTTTGGATCAATTCTCAATATTCCTTCCTCTTTTGTAATCGCTCCTTCTTCTACCATATCAACTATTATGCGAATAGCAGCTTCGGCTGTGCGCTTGCCAGACCTGGTCTGCAAAATCCATAACTTACCGTCCTGTACAGTAAATTCGATATCCTGCATGTCCTTATTATGCCTTTCAAGTTTTTCACATACCGCGCATAATTCTCGGTAGACACTTGGTAGCAACTTCTCCATGGTACTTTCTTGCTCCCCGTCAATTGGCATAGGAGTATAAACACCAGAAACCACATCCTCACCCTGAGCATTAACTAAAAACTCACCAAAAAGCTTTTTTTCTCCAGTTGAAGGATTCCTTGTAAATATCACACCAGTTGCTGAATTATCATTCAGATTACCAAAAACCATTGCTTGTACATTAACTGCAGTTCCAAGGTTTTCAGGAATATTATGTATTCTTCTATAGGAAACAGCCCTATCGTTTTTCCAAGAGGCAAATACTGCATTAACCGAGTTTAACAATTGCTCTTCAACGTTCTGCGGGAAATGCTTTCCAGTTTTTTCACATACTATCTCTTTAAAATCATTAACAATTTTCTTTAAAACATCAACATTAAGATCAGCTAAGCTTTTTGCTCCACTTTTTTGCTGTTCACCATCAACAATGTCTTGAAATAAGTGATGGTCAAGCTGTAGTACAACACTCGAGTACATCATGATGAAACGACAGTAGCTATCATAGGCAAAACGTTCGCCACTTTTTTTTGCAAGCCCAACAACGGTTGCATCATTTAGGCCAACATTTAGGACTGTATCGAGCATGCCCGGCATTGAATTCACACTACCAGAGCGTATGGAAACTAATAAAGGATTATTTGAATCCCCGAATTTACAACCGATGTCACTTTCGAGCATCGCCATGTAGTTTTTTATCTCGTTACGTAGATCACAAGACAATTCATTATCTTGACAATAGGCCTGACAAACAGCAGTGGAAATTGTAAAACCAGGTGGAACAGGAATGCCAATGTTACACATCTCTGCCAGATTTGCTCCCTTCCCTCCTAGTAGATTTCTCATTGCTGCATTACCTTCACAGTTGCTTTGGCTAAAGTAATATATTAACTTTTCTTGCATTTTTTTCGGATTTTCACTAATAAACATACTATACATACTATTCTAATAAATTTGTCAGGCAGGAGTAATAAATTTTGTAAAATTCAGCACAATTAAATAGCCTCTTTTCCTTTCATTCCAGTACTCTTTTCTGTCATCTCAATGACCTCTATGATGTCATTCCAGCGCATGACGCTGGAATCCAGTTCGTCCATAATCTCAACAAAAACGTTGTGTTTTAGCATAATTTTGTGCTCAATATGCTTATTTATAGTAAAGACTTCTGGATTCCAGCAGGCTTTGTTGCACCACTCAAGGAAAGAACAGGCAGTTACTGATGGAATTTGTTATAAAATAGATATTTAGCCGACAAAGGAAAAATATGCCAATAAGAATGAAAGTCAGTAACTGCAATGAATATAACAAATTTCTTCAAGAAAGGGGAAATGTTTTTCATTATATCAACGATGCCATTGAAAATTGGTACGAAAATAGTCCAAAAGTAGCAGGTGGCAACAATGTCTACAGCGACAAAGTAGTGATTCTAATTCACATAATAACCTATCTATTCAGGATTGGTCTTAGGCAAACAGTGGGATTTATAGAGAAATATCTTGAGCAAATAGGGAAAATTTTGCAAATTATCAGCTATTCGCAGGCTTCAAGAAGGTTTAAAAAGCTTAATATCAAAATCAACGACTGCAGAGTTGATAAGAACGATATGGAAGATATTGAAATTGCTATAGATAGTACAGGTATCAGCATCTACAATAATATTCCAGGCCATAGTAAGGCAAATGGTACAGATAGAAAGTATCGCCGCTATGAGCAAACAAGAAAGCTACATGTAATGCTAGAGATAGGTAGTAAAAAAGTTATAGCTGCAAAATACAGTAGTGGAGTTTATTCCGACCACTATGGAGCCTGTGATCTTATTGAAAGAGTGGATACCAAGTATAACATAAGCACGATATATGCAGATAGATCGAAAGAAGTTATACAAACTGTGCGATGAGCTTGACATAAAGACAAGGATTCCTCCGCAAAATAATGCAGTAGAGCATCCAAAGTTGGATTATATGAATGAGAGAAATTCTACAATCAAGCTCATAAAGTCATATGATGAAGATGGTATGAAGAGGTGGAAAAAAGAGATAAATTATTGGAAGAGATCTTATATAGAAAGTTTTTTCTCGCGACTGAAGCAAATATTTGGATTTAGTTTTAGGAATAAATCTGAGATTAATCGTGAGAAGGAACTGCTACTCAAGTGTTATTTGCTTAACAAATTTACTGAAATAGGCATGGCTAAGTTTGATATAGCTTCATGAATTTATTATACATTACCCACTATCCGAAGAGCTGTGCAACAAAGCCATTCCAGCGTCAAGTGCTGGAATGACACCGTCATACCTGTTAGAGTATGAATGTAGCCTTATCTCACACTCCTGTCATCCCAGTGCCCAGACACTGGGATCCAGAAGACTGATCAAGTAATAAGAACTAGTCACGCGCTGGCTCTCTTAAATTACTTTAGCTATAAGTGTTAAGAAATTTACCAATCAAAAAAAGGCAAAAGAATCCACATGGTGCTGATTTTATTACTGTAATTGATAATGTGCTAACGCTTAAACGAAGCGTGTTTAGGCTGAATAGAAAAAAATAAAAAAAGGCATGCAGCCGCCATAATTTCGCCAATAAACACAAGATTTATCAAGAAGCTTCTATTAAATGAAAGTTATGCAAAAAATCTATTGCAAGTCTTTTAATATTCTGTTAAGAGCTGGAACAAATAAAAATTATTATGTTTGGATTAGAGAATAAGAAATTTCTGATTACTGGTGCATCAGGCGGAATAGGCCAGGCAATTGTAGAAATTATGCATAAGGCCAGAGCAACTTTATGTATTTCTAGTACAAAAAAAGAAATACTCGAAGAAGTTGCTAAAAAATATGAAAAAAACATTCACGTACTTCCTTGCAACTTATCAAATCCTGAAGAGGTAAATCAACTAATAAATAAAGCAAGTGAGTTGATGAAAGGCTTTGATGGACTCATATGCAATGCAGGAATTACACAAGACAGCTTATTGTTGAGAATGACAGATGAAGCATGGCAAAAGGTGATTGATATTAATTTGACCTCCACATTTAAGCTAAATAGAGAAGCATGCAAGAAATTAATTAAAAATAATTGGGGAAGAATCATAAATATTTCTTCAATAGTAGGATTGACAGGAAATGCCGGGCAAGTAAATTATGCAGCATCAAAAGCTGGAATAATAGCTATGAGCAAATCTATAGCAAAAGAAGTTGCAAGTCGCGGTGTAACAGTAAATTGCATTGCTCCTGGATTTATAGATACTAAAATGACTGAAGTTTTAAATGAAGGACAAAAGGAAAAAATATTAGATAACATCCCAATGAAAAGAGTGGGAACAGGAAAAGAAATAGCAGCAGGAGTATTGTTTTTAGCAAGCGATGAGGCAAAATATATAACGGGACATGTGCTTAACATCAATGGTGGGCTATTTATGTAGCAACACTTATTTATGGACAAATTATAAGTTTTACTTTACAATAAGTATATATATAAATTTATTTTCGCGTTAGTTTATTACTTGGAGGCAAAAGAATGAGCTATATAATAAAAAAATTTTTTAATGCTTTGTGTATAGTGCTGTTTCTCTCTTTTTCAGATTACGCAAATGCTGCTACTGATATAGATGATACAACTGCCCAAGTAATATGCAATATTATTGGTTATATTTGGGGAATAGGTGGGCCACTTATGACTGTAGTCATAATAGGTGCAGCTTTGCTTGCAATATTTGGTAGAATGCCATGGCCAGCTCTCTTTGCCCTAGGTATGTTTTGTGGTGTATTTTTTGGTGCCAAAGCGATTATAATGAAAATTATACCCGATAGCATTAAACAAGATAGTATGTTGAGCAAGTGTGGGGAAAAATAACTTAAAAATCAGGATGTTTTTGTGTGTATTGTTCCTTCATGTCTTCAATCTGTAACAAATAATGACTGTCTTTCGGTAAAGTTTTAATAGCTAACTCAGCGTACTTCATAAATTTCTCTAAATTACCTTCAATACAAGCCTTTTTCGTCAAAGCAAAATAATACATTGCCATATCAGCGCTACGTTTATATGCAATACTTAAATACTTCCAGACAAAGGCGTTATTTGTTTCTACGTTTGCAACCTGCTCTAGGTAAAAAATTGCCTTCTCTATTTCACCGTGTAATAATAAAGTATGAGATAACGCAAGTTTCACTAAATAGTTATTCTTCTCAGATAAATATCTAAGTGATTCTTCATACATTTTTATTGCTTCACTTAAATTTCCAGCTTTGTATAACATCTCCGCTTTTAATTCATATAAATAAGGATCATTGCGTGACTCTTGAATCAATGAATTAACTTTAGTAATAGCCTCTTCTATCTTTCCTTGCCTATAGTGAATTACAGCATTTACATACTTAGAACTACCTTCATATTTATTAGATAACACATGAATAGGAGCAAAAAAAGAGTCTAGCTTTGCAACCATACGCTCAAACTTCAGCAATTTATCTGCAAGGATTGGTTTTATATTGTTTTTAACCTTATAATTCTGTACAGCAAATATACGCTTATCACTAAGTGGGTGAGTGCGGAAATACTCTTCAGTGTTTTCATGCTCAATACTCTTAAAATAGTCAAAAATCTCTTTCATACCCAAATTATCATAGCCAGATTCATCTAGGTATCTTAAAGCATAGCTATCTGCTACACTCTCTTGCTCTTGAGAATAGTTAAAAAACAACCTTGAACTAAGCGTTACACCACTAAGCAAGATTGCACTCGCAACCTGAGGGTTAATGACAATACTAGAAACTAATCCTACCATATAACTAATCATTGCTATTGATTGAAAATAACCTACAGCACTACTCATTTGTAATACATGACCAGCAGATATATGAGCAATTTCATGTGCTAATATACCAAGTAAGACATAAGGTTCAGTCGAATATTGTAAAAGCCCTAAATGAATGAAAATGCTATTATTGTTAATTACAAAAGCATTAATCGATCTATCATCAACTATAAAAACTTTTATTTTATCATTATCAATACCCGCAGCAGAAAATAAAGGTTGCGCTAGATCCTTAACTACCGCTTCCACTTCACTATCTCTAATAATACTAACAGAGTAAGCGCTATTACAGTATACGAAAAAAAATAGTAAAACAAAAAGCTTAGACATGGAAATTCCTTGTTTGTATAACTTTGAGGAATTTTATATTTTAACACTTAAACTATACGAATCTATAAACGCTAGTTTAAATTTTGAACGTAACTGATAAGTTTATCAATGGTAGTTAACTTAATATTATGTTGTTCAGCAAATTCAAGCAACTGGGGTAAGCGCATCATAGAGCCATCATCATTCACTAATTCACAAATAACTGCAGAATGATTACATCCCACTAACTTAGCTATCTCAACACTTGCTTCAGTATGACCAGCACGTTGCTCTACTCCACCCTCATGTGCAATCACAGGAAAAATATGACCGGGAGTTATAATGTCATCCTGAGTTCTATTTTTATCAATAGCAACATGTATAGTTTTTGTTCTATCCTCAGCTGAAACACCCGTAGTAATACCATAACGTGCATCAATTGATGTAGTAAAAGCAGTATGATTTTCACCAACATTTTTTTTTTCCATGAAACTAAGGCCTAACCTTTTCATATGAACTTTAGTCATTGCTAAACAAACAATCCCTGTACCGTATCTAACCATAAAAGCCACATGTTCTGGCTCTAATTTCTCAGCTAATACAATCAGATCACCTTCATTCTCTCTGTTTTCATCGTCAACTAAAATGAATAATTTACCAGAACTAGCATCCCTCAATACATCTTCCACAGAAGAAATACCGGGTAGACTAATTGAAGGATAAGTTACTTGTACCATGATTTACTTAAACTCAATCTTAACTATTTTATACAATTTCTCTCCATTTGGCACTATCACTTCCACATACTCACCAACTTTTTTGCCAATTAAAGCACTACCGAGTGGTGAATCCGTAGAGATCAATTGCTTTGAAGCATCAGCTTCATATCCACCTACAATCTTATAAACATATTCAATTTCACTGTTATCATCACCGAGCATGCTTACCGTAACAGTTGCACCAAACATTACTGTATCACCAGACAAATTTTTTACTTCTATCACTTCTGCATGTGAAAGTTTACTTTCTACCTCAATTATACGGCCTTCAATAAAACTTAATCTCTCCCGTGCTGCATGATATTCTGCATTTTCTGATAAATCGCCTTGATCACGAGCATCAGAAATAGCCTGTATGATAGAAGGTTTTTCTTCCTTTAATTTCTCAAGTTCGACTTGCATACTCTCAAAACCTTCCCTTGTAATAGGAAACTTGTTAACAATGGATGAAGTCATAATCACCGCCTAAACGCAATTAAATTGAGTGACAAAATCACTCACAATACCAAGAATATCATCTTTTATATCATCATTCATGTCACCCGACAACTTTTTTAAAACTCCAGGGTGAACAGTTTGAAAATAATTGATAAGATCACACTCGAACCTATTGATGTTGCTCACCTGTACCTTATTTAATTGACCATACAGATTAGAAAAGATATACATAAGCAATACTTGCTCTTCTATTTGCATAGGTGAATACTGTTTTTGCTTTAATAATTCAATAAGGTATTTACCTTTGTTTAAGGACAATTGAACAGTAGCATCAAGATCAGAACCAAATTTAGCAAAGTCTTCCAGTTCTCTATATTGGGCCAAACTCAGCTTTATAGAACCAGCAACTTTTTTCACAGATTTCAATTGTGCAGCAGAGCCAACCCGAGAAACCGATAAACCTATATTCACTGCAGGGCGAAATCCTTTGTGAAACAATTCAGACTCAAGAAAAATTTGTCCATCGGTAATTGAAATCACATTAGTTGGAACATATGCAGATACATCGCCAGCCTGAGTCTCAATAATCGGCAAAGCAGTCAAAGATCCCTGTCCTTTTTCATCAGACATTTTGGCAGCTCTTTCAAGCAAGCGAGAGTGTACATAGAATATATCTCCAGGATAAGCTTCACGACCAGGAGGACGTCTAAGCAATAAGGACATCTGCCTATATGCCACAGCATGCTTAGATAAATCATCATATACCACCAAGCAATGCATTCCATTATCACGGAAAAATTCTCCAATAGTGCAACCGGTATAAGGTGCTAAAAATTGCATAGGCGCGCAGTCAGATGCGCTAGCCACAACTACGGTTGTATACTCTAATGCTCCACTTTCTTTTAGCTTATTCACCACTTTTGCTACTGTCGAAATTTTTTGTCCAATAGCAACATAAACACAGTAAATTTTTTGATTTTCGTTTACCTCATCATTAATCTTCTTCTGATTGATAATAGTATCAATCGCAATAGTGGTTTTACCAATTTGTCTATCGCCAATAATTAATTCACGTTGCCCTCTACCTATAGGAATCAACAAATCTATAATTTTAATTCCTGTCTGCAGAGGTTCATGCACAGATTTACGGTCAATAATACCTGGCGCTTTAGATTCTATATACATTTTGTTCTTGGCTCTAATTTCTCCGCCATCGTCTATAGGATCGCCTAATGCATTTACAACTCTCCCTAATAATTCATGACCTACAGGCACCTGTACAACATCACCACTACATTTTACAACGTCCCCTTCTTTTACATCACGGTCATTGCCAAGCACAACTATTCCAGCTGTATCATGATCTAAATCAAGAACTATTCCTTCTACACCGCTTGCAAAAGATACCTTTTCACCAAACTTTGCTTTTTCCAGCCCATAGACCAATGTGATACCATCCGTTACTGAAATTACTTCACCTATATTTTCTCGTTTTATAGGATTATCAAATGTCTCAACCTTCTCTTTTATTATGTTTACTACTTCAGAGGCATTTATGCTATTCTTCATATACAATTCCTTATTTTCAACATTTCCATTTTACTCAAATCAACCAATCTATCCAAATAACTCTTAAGCGAAGCATCAATCACGTTAAAACCATACCTAACTACAAAGCCACCTAGTATAGAAGGATCAACCACATGACTGACTTTTATTATTTTACCAAGAAAGTTCAAAGATTCAGTAATTATTTTTATATCAGGTTTCTTTAAAATCTCTGCTGATTTTATAGTAATTTCCAATTCATTTTCACTTTCCCTTACAAGATTTAAGAATTTTTCTAATATAAGGATTAATAAACGGGAGCGCTTGTTTGCAAGTGTAACCATAATAAATTTGACTAAGTTTTCACTCAAGTTCTCCTTTATAGAAAGTATCGCTTCTTTTTTGTGCAAAAGAGAAACCATAGGATGAGATAGATACACAAAAACATCTTGATCTTTAAAAAAAGCTAACAAAAATTCTACTTCTTTTCTTATAATACCTAATCTGCTTCCTGAGACATGAAACAGTGCTCTAGCATAAGATGAAACTAAATTATTGTTTTTCATATTCAATTACCTGTTCTAGTAAATCTAAATTATTTTAGCTACCATTGTTCAATCCAAGCATTTTTTATATAAATAGGTCTTCTCCTTAAGGAAAGAAAACATAAATCATATCTGACTGAATAATCTAAAAAATCAAGATTTTTACTTAAGAAATATTTAGAAGAATTTATAATAGACTGACACTGAAAATGAGATATCGGTACTTCTTTTCCAAATAAACTTGTTTTAACTTCTATAAAAATCAGCTCCCTTTTTTTAGATACAATTAAGTCAATTTCACCCAACTTACAACGGAAGCGACGTTTTATAACATTATAGAATTTCAGCTTTAAATATATCGAAACTAACAATTCTCCAAAGTAACCTACAAAATAGCGTAACCTACTTACCATAAAAAGAATAATTAGCTTTGTGTAACTACTTTGCTTCCTTTTTTATTTTTACTATAAATCTCACCTTTTGCTGAAATATCTCTATCAACTAGCTCTATCACTGCCATTGGAGCGCAATCACCCTTTCGAGTACCAAATTTTATTATTCTAGAATATCCACCTTTACGGTCTTGATAACGATTAGCTAGAACGCTTAATAATTTATCAACTACTAACTTACTATTATGAAGACGTGAAAGCAAAAGCCTTCTACCATGTAAAGAATCGTTATTCTTAGCAATTGTAATAAACTTTTCCACATATGGACGAAGTGCTTTAGCCTTTGGTAAAGTAGTTACAATCTGCTCATGATTAATTAACGAGATAGATAGATTCTTTAACATTGATAACCTATGCTCGGTACAACGAGACAGTTTATTTTTCTTTATTCCATGTTTCATATACTACCTAATCCTCATCAGTATGTTGTTTAGCCAGTTCATCTATATCCTTAGGCGGCCAATTTGGTATATTCATACCCAAAGACAAACCTGAATTATTTAAAATTGCCTTGATTTCATTCAAAGACTTTCGGCCAAAATTAGCAGTTCTTAACATTTCAACTTCCGTCTTTTGCACAAGATCACCTATATAAGTGATATTTTCATTTTTCAGACAGTTATGAGATCTAACAGATAATTCCATTTCATCTACTTTACGCAATAGAACAGGATCATAGCCCAAATCTTTAGCACCACTAGACAAAGAAACTTGCGATTTTTTATAACTCATATCAGAACTAATAAAAGGCTGAAATTGCTCCTGTAATATTCTTGCAGCATAGTCAACAGCTTGACTTGGAGAGATTGTACCATCAGTTTCAATTGACAATATCAGCTTATCTTTATCAGTAACTTGACCAACACGACTATTCTCTACTCTATACGAAACCCTCTCAACAGGACTATATAAAGCATTAACTGGAATAAAACCAATTAAATCTTGTTCATTCATAGACTTTAAAAATTCATTTTCTTTATATTTATTTACAGAAAGATAACCTTTTCCACTAGCAATATATATAGTAATGTTAAGCTCCACATCTTGACCTAGTGTACATATCACCAAATCTTTATTAACAATAGAGCATTGGTCATCAGTTTCTATCATTCCAGCTAATACTTGACAAGGCCCTTTAGCGCTCAAATTTAAGCACTTATTAGACGTGTTATTTAACTTACATCTCAACATGCCCATATTTAATGCTATATCAGTTATGTCTTCCCTAACTCCTTGGATCGAAGTAAATTCATGATTCACGCCTTCAATTTTTATTCCATAAACAGCACTACCGCGAAGAGAAGACAACATTACACGCCTTAATGCATGACCCAACGTTAAAGCAAAACCACTTTCCAAAGGTTCTAGAACTATATCACTTTTTTTACTTGAATCACCTGATATTACCTTAATCGCATTAGGCTTAGTTAATCTATCTAAATTTCCACAGAAAGAGACATTATCACTATAATACATACAAAAACCTTCCAAATATCCTATACTCTTCTTTTTTTCCTTAGTCTACACCCATTATGAGGTATCGCCGTTTTATCTGCAATTGAAGTGACAGTCAATCCACAATTCCGAAGTGCTTTAACTGCAGCTTCTGCACCAAAACCAGGACCACGAATTATTACAGAAACAACCTTCATACCAAATCTCTCTATTACTTTCTTCGCAGCAGAATCGGCAACCTTACCTGCAGCATAAGGTGTGGATTTTCTCGAACCAGAAAAACCACATGCACCAACAGAAGTCTGGTAAAGCGTATTACCACAAACATCAGTCACATTTACAAAAGTATTATTAAAAGTTGCACGAATATGGACAATACCAGTAATAAACCTTTTTGTATTCTTACCAACCGTTTTAACTTTTTTCATAAAAACTCACGATAATAACAAATTTTATTTTTTTCCAGCAATAGGCAATTTAGATCTGCCTTTACGAGTTTTAGCATTAGTATGGGTTCTTTGTCCCCTCACAGGCAAACCTTTTCTATGCCTTAATCCTCTATAGCAACCGATTTCCATTAAAGATTTTATATCCATAGCTACTTTTTTTCTGAGCTCACCCTCTATGACATATTTTTGCCTAATAAAACTACTAATTTTCTCTATATCTTCATCTTGTAATTCTAAAACACGCTTACGCTCATCAATTTTACAGCTACGACAAATTATATTCGCAGTAGTAATACCTATACCATGTATATAAGTTAATGCAAAAGGAACACACTTCTTCACTGGAACATTTATGCCTGCAATACGTGCCACTGATACCTCGATACTTTATTAATAATAACTCTTAATTTATACCATAAAACAACTTATAGTCAAATCAAATTACAAGAAATTTTACTTTCAATCTCTTGCATTACTCTATCAACACTCAAATTAGCGTTAATTGTTAACAACTTGTCCTTATAATACTCGCGCAAACCCTCTATCTGAGAATGATATTCTCTTATCCTCTTATTAATTGCAAGCATATTAGCATCATCAATTCTCTTCTCCAATCTCGTACTTTTACATTTAGCACAAGTAGTATTCTTAAAAGAAGATATACTATATATACTTTTACAATCCAAACAAGTAAGACGATCTTTTAATCTATCAATTGCAATATTATCGTCAAGCTGCAACTCAATTACAAGATCAACATCCCTATTGCATCTTTTTTGCAAAACTTGAGTTAAAAAATGAGCTTGATTTAAATTTCTTGGAAAACCATCTAACAAAAAATCACCATCTATTAATGCAAGCTGGTCACACAATAATTTACATATAACTTCATCTTGAATTAAATTACCAGATTCAACAGTATCCTTTATTCCTTTACCTAATTTACTCCCACTAGATATAATATTCCTTAATAAGTCTCCTACTGAAACTAATTTAAAATTATACTTTGCTATTAACAAACTGGACTGAGTACCCTTACCAGAGCCAGGAGGACCAAAAATTGTAATAATCACTTTAGCTTCCTTGTTTTAGACTCATATTTCTTTATCCAACTATCGTACCTATTTGAAAAAACATAAGATTGTACTTGCATAATAGTATCAGTAATAACGTTAACTATAATCAGCAAGCTCGTCCCACCAAAAATAAATGGTATATCATAATGATACCTCATAATTTCAGGTATAGTACATATTACCACCAAATACGCAGACCCAATAAATGTTAATTTAAAAACTATATCTTGAAGATAATCAGAAGTATGTTTTCCAGGCCCTCTACCAGGAATAAAACCACCATTTTTCCTAAGAAAATCAGCATTTTCCTCTGGATTAAATATAAAATTGGTATAGAAAAAATTAAAAAGTACTATGAGTATTAAGTAAGTTATAATGTACATCACTTTATTTTCCATAAAGTAGTTTAAAATAAAATCAGCAATGGCATGACCCTTATAGAAATTTGCAATTGAAATAGGCGTTAATAAAATTGCGTTAGCAAAAATAGTTGGTATTACACCAGATAAATTGATCTTCAATGGAATGTAAGTAAAATCATCATTATGTAATTTTTTAAACTGTTTTTTGGGATATTGAACAATTACCTTTCTATAAGAAGATTCTGTAAAAATGACTAAAAGGAGCAGTAAAAAAAACAATGCTATAACAAAAAGGGTAATGAAAAACGACATACTACCATTTTTATTTAATGTTAGCAGAGATGATAAAGCATTATGTAATTCAGATGTTATGCCAGTAAAAATGATTAATGAGATACCATTGCCTATACCGCTCACACTGATCCGCTCACCAAGCCATATTAAAAATATAGTTCCACCTAAAAGGCTAAAGACACCTATAGTACGAAACATAATACCAGGTTCAACTACAACTAATACCCCTTCTATATTCATTCTTTCTAACCCTATTAAGATCGTAATTGATTGAAAGATACAAAACACTATAGTCATATAGCGTATATAAGAGTTCATCTTTCGACGTCCCAACTCTCCGTCATTTTTAATTTCATTGATTCCTTTAACGGCAGAAGATAATAATTGCATAACTATGGATGCAACTATGTATGGCATAACGTTTAACGCCAAGATCGTCATTCTAGCTAAAGCGCCACCAGAAAATAAATTAAATACTCCAAAAACACCAGAACTCTCTTTTGGAAATATATCATTGATTATATCAAGATTAATTCCAGGAATAGGAACATAAGTGCCTAAACGATAACAAACTAAAGCCATTAGAGTAAAAAATATACGCTTTAGTAAATCACTTTTATATAACAGCGTAGAATCCAAACTATTAAATGCAAATTTACTGTTCATGATTTACGATAGTATTTCTACACTACCACCAACTGAAGCTACAGATCTTTTTGCAGCTTCTGATGCAAAATCAACATGAAACACAAATTTTTCGCTTAATTTACCCTTATTAAGAAGTTTGATTTTACTTTTAACAGATCTGATAAAACCTAACTTATGCAGTAGCTCCTTATCTATGATAGAATCCTTGACTATTTTTTTAGCTTCCATTAAGCACTGTACATCCCCAACATTAAATATAGAGTATAAGTTTTTGCGTATAGGCTTAAAACCTCTTTTAGGTAAACGAGTATATATAGACTGCTGTCCACCTTCAAAACCATTTATAGAAACGCCACTTCTCGCTTTCTGCCCTTTATGCCCCCTACCGGATGTTTTACCTTTACCACAACCAATACCTCTACCTAATAATTTAGGCTTCTTTTTCTTAGATAATTTGGTAAATATAGAATTTAATTTTACAGCATCATTCATAGTTTACCTATTTCCAACTATCTCACTAATCTTTTTACCCCTCTTACCTGCCACTTGGCGAGGAGATAACATAACATCAAAAGCCTTAAATACTGCACATATAATATTATGAGGATCATTTGATCTAGTAGACTTAGCTACCACATCCTTTATACCTAATACCTCAAAAACCGACCTCATTGCTCCACCAGCAATAATACCTGTTCCAGCTCTTGCAGCTCTTAAAACTATCTCACCAGAACAGAATTTAGCTTTAATATCATGACGTAAAGTTCTACCTTCACGTAAGTACACCCTAATCATCGACTTCTTTGCAGCATTTAAAGCTTTCACTCTTGCTTCAGCAACCTCTGCGTGTTTACCTATTCCACATCCTACCCTACCCTTACCATCACCAACAACAACCAAAGTTGAAAATGAAAATCTTCTACCACCTTTAGTAACCGTTGTTACCCTTCGGACTGAAACCAAAAGTTCTGATAAATCATTATTATTTTGTAAATTCTTTACAGCCATACTTCAAACCTTCTAAAATTCAAATCCAGAGCTTCTTAAAGCTTCAGCAAATTGAGAAATCAATCCTGTATACTTATATGCCCCCCGATCAAAGACGAACCGCTGCTGCAATTTTGTACTAGGGAGACGCTCAATCAATAAAGAAGAAACCTGTTTTATAATTTCAGCATTAACCCTACCTTTACATACATTCCTAATTTTATCATCCAAAGTAGAAGCAGAAGCTAGGGTTGTTCCTTTTGCATCGTTAATCAACTGAACATAGAAATGTTTATTAGACTTAAATATGGATATACGTAAACGCCCAGCGCTCTTATCGAGCTTCGCTCTATTACGAAGTTTCCTTTTTTCATAGCTACTTAAAAAATTATACAATCTTTTCATTTTAATTACTTCTTTTTATTTACAACCTTACGCAGCATAAATTTGCCTTTTATTACAATACCCTTACCTTTATAAGGATCATATTTTCTAATTTTGCATATATCAGAAGCCACCATATAGACTTTTTGCTTATCCATACCGCGAATCACTAAATGAGTTGGCTTTATACACTTAATCTCAACGTCTTTAGGCACTTTATACTTAATATTATGACTATAACCAAGATATAAAGTCAAATACTTATCATCACATTCTGCTTTATACCCCACACCATTGATCTCAAGATCAACAGAAAAATCATTAACCATACCGTTAATCATGTTATTAATATTACTTCTATAAGTGCCCCATATAGATTTTATTTTATCATAATCATCCCTGCCTTGATCAACAGAAAGTAACAATTGATTATCAACTATCTGACACAGAATGCCACTACACAAGTTCAGCTCTTTTTCTGCCCTAACACTTCTTATTAATACCCTACCATTATTATATTCAACTGAAAGATCAGCAGGAATATTGATAGGTGCGGCACCTATACGAGACATACATTTCTCCTATCATTTAAAATACACGACACAAAACTTCTCCACCAACTTTTAATCTACGTGCATTATAATCGGTCATCACTCCTTTCGGTGTAGATATAATAAAAATTCCAAGACCATTATACGCTTTAGAAATGTCCTTACACTTAGAATAATAACGACAACCGGGCTTTGATACCCTAGCTATATCATTAATCACAGGTGATTTATCATAATACTTCAACTGCACAACAAGGGAAGGGATACTATCACTCTCTTGCTTTTCATAATTAAGAATATACCCTTCCTCTTTTAAGATCTTCAATATAGAAGAATTCACTTTAGAGAATAGGACTCTTGTTTCCCTATGCATTGCCAATTGAGCATTACGTATTCTTGTTAAAAAATCACCAATACCATCAGATAACGACACTATTACACTCCTTATATCACATTTACCAACTAGATTTTGTAACCCCTGGAACTTGTCCAAAAGAACACAAATCACGTAAAACAATCCTACATAAACCAAATTTTCTATATACTCCTCTCGGCCTACCAGTTAAAGCGCATCTATTCCTAATTCTGATTTTAGAAGAATCTCTAGGCAATTTTTTAATCAGCTTACTTTGAGCTGCAAACCTTTTTGCAATAGATAAATCCTTATTATTCATTATAGATTTTAATTCTTCCCTTCTCTCCCTATATTGATCGCATAACTTTATTCTACGAAGATTCTTCTGTATCATGGATTTTTTTGCCATATATATTTTCTCTCAATTATCAAAAAAAGGGAATTTAAGAGCCAGTAATAATTCCTTTGCTTCCTTATCACTAACTGCACTTGTTATAATATTAATATCCATACCTCTAATTTTACTTATTTTATCATAGTCTATTTCTAAAAATGATATATGCTCCTTGATACCAAAGGAAAAATTACCATGACCATCAAATTGCTTCACACTAAACCCTCTAAAATCTTTTTCCCTTGGCAAAGCAATATATATTAATCTTTCTAAGAATTCATACATTTTATTTCTACGCAAAGTCACTTTACAACCTACAGTTGCACCTTTTCTAATTTTGAAACCAGAAATAGATTTTTTTGCAAAGGTTAACACAGGCTTTTGCCCAGCAATCAAATGTAGATTATCAAATGGCTCATTTATCGCTTTATTGTCCGTAGCAGCATCTCCAACGCCCATATTGATACACACCTTGACAAGTTTAGGCACTTGCATTACATTGCTGTAATTAAACTTATCCTTTAAGGATTTTACTATATTATCTTTATACAACTGTTTAAACATATCAACCTAATCTATCACTTCTCCAGAAACTTTTGCAAAACGCACTTTTCTACCATCTATAATCTTAAATCCTACTTTAGTTGGAGTTTTACACTTAGGATCCAATATTGCAACATTGGATACATCAATAGCTAACTCTTTATTCAATATACCACCACCACTACCAGCTCTTGGTTTAGTATGTCTCTTACACACATTTACGCCAGAAACAACTACTTTCTTTTTAGCATCACGTATTATAACTTTGATTACCTTACCAATTTTTCTCTTATCTTTACCAGTTAAAACTATAATATCATCACCACTTTTTATTTTAGCACTCATTATAAAACCTCATCAGCTAATGACATTATTTTCATAAAAGAACCAGATAACAACTTTTTTACTGGACCAAACACCCGAGTGCCAAGTGGTTCACCTTGATCATTAATAAAAACCACAGCATTGCTAGAAAAACGAATTACAGAACCATCAGATTTCTTAACACTATTTTTTACTCTAACAACAACTGCTTTATATACTTTTCCTTTTTCAACTTTACCTTTTGGATTAATAGACTTAGTAGATATAATAATCGTATCACCTACAGATGCAGATTTCCTACCACCTAACAAGCCAATACAAAGCACTGCACGCGCACCAGAATTATCAGCTACTTCTAACAATGTATTTTTTTGAATCATATAAATACCTATTCCTTTTTAGCTATTGATGACAACCCATTTTTTAGTAACAGAAATAGGCTTATGTTCCTGTATTAAAACCCTATCTCCCTTTTTGCAACTATTATTCTCATCATGTGCTGTATACTTCTTGTATTTTTTAATAACTTTTTTATACAGCCTATCCTTATACACTTGTAACACCGAAACCTTTACAGTCTTATCAGACTCAGCATTAGTTACGACACCACAAAAAACCTTCTTAGGCATTTTTTCCCTCTCTCTTTCTTCTATTTAATACAGTTAGACTACGAGCTATGCTCTTTCTTATTAAGCTAAAACGCGAAAAATTGTTGCACTGGCCCAGCTTTTTTTGAAAAGCCAAATTAACAAATTCTTTCCTCAAACTCACAAGAAGTTCATGTAATCCTTGTGAAGATTCTGATTCAAATTTAACTATATCCATTGCAACTCCATTCAATTATGATTAGATATAAATTTACACTTCATAGGAAGCTTAGCAGTCGCTTTTTCAAGCGCCAATCTTGCTAAATGCATGGGAACATCACTACTAATTTCAAACAAAATCCTACCGGGCTTAGCTTTAAATACCCAAAATTCAACACTACCTTTCCCTTTACCCATACGTACATCTGCTGGCTTTTTACTAACCGGAGTATCAGGAAAAATTCTTATCCATACTTTACCAGAGCGTTTTAACGTTCTAGATATTACGCGCCTTGCAGTTTCAATATGCTTGGACTGAACCTTACCTACTTCCATAGCTTTTAATCCATAATCTCCAAAAGACAGCGTGCTACCACCCTTAGCATTACCCTTTATTCTCCCCTTAAATACCTTTTTATATTTACTCTTTTTGGGAACAAACATCTCAATATACCTTAACTACCAACATAAACCCAAACTTTAACTCCTATAATACCACATATAGTCTTCGCTTCACAAAAAGCATAATCTATATTAGCACGCAAAGTGTGTAAAGGCAAACGACCTTCTTTGTACCATTCAGTACGAGCTATTTCAGCTCCGCCAAGACGCCCAGAGCAACTTACTTTAATACCCTCAGCACCCATCTTCAAACAATTTTGAATAGCTTTTTTCATCGCTCTTCTACATGAAATCCTTTTTTCTAGCTGATGTGTAATATTCCTTGATATTAAAACTGCATCTATTTCAGACTTTTTAACTCCTACTACATTCACTTCGACACTACTTTCTACTTTTTTAGCTATTTTTTGCTTTATCTTCTCAACATCCAAACCTTTCTTACCTATTATAACTCCAGGCTTAGAAGAATGTATTATTACAGACACTAAAGTAACTGTACGCTCTACAGTTACTTTAGAAATACCAGCATGCTTAAAGGATTCATTTATATAACTGCGAATAAATAGATCTTGATGCAATTTCTGTTTATAATCGTCCGTAGCACACCAAACAGAATCCCAGGTATTACTATTTATTTGCAATCTAAATACTTTAGGATTAACCTTCTGTCCCATATTTTTACACTTTCCTTATTAATTTTCCATTTCTATAAATCATACAATTTCTTTCAATTTTATAGTTATATTACTATAAAATTTGCTCATTCTATTAGCCCTACCCATAGCTTTTGGATATACTCTACGCAAAGTAAGTGACTTACCTATTAAAATTTCCTTTATATATAAATTATCAACGTTCAATCCATAATTATTTTGAGCATTAGCAATTGCAGAATTCAACACCTTCATTATAAAACCGGCAGCCTTTTTTTCACAAAATCTTAATTGTACATTAGCAAAAGAAACTTTTTTATTACGCACTAAATCAGCAACCAAATTTAATTTGCGAGGAGTTGATCTTAAAACCTTAGAACCAGCCTCAACTATTATATCCCTATTTTTCATATCAATTGCCTACCTTCTTGTTGCCTTTTTATCACCACCATGCCCAGTAAATTTACGAGTAGGTGAAAATTCACCGAATTTATGACCTATCATATTCTGATTATCAACACTAACAGGAATGTAATCTTTACCATTATAAACAGCAAACTTTAAACCCAAACAATTAGGAAGAATTACAGAAGCCCTGGAATGAATTTTTATCACCTTATTAATAGAACCCTCTTTTAAAGCCCTCTGAACTAATCTTAGTACAGATGGATGTAAAAAAGGTGGTTTCCATACAGATCTACTCATAAATTAACCTTTCAATTTTTTTATATACTTATCACTAGATTTATTTTTTTTCCTAGTTTTCTTTCCTTTTGTTGCAACACCCCAAGGAGTAACAGGATGACGACCGCCAGAAGTTTTTCCCTCTCCACCTCCATGAGGGTGATCAATCGGATTCATTGCAACTCCACGCACAGCAGGTCTAATTCCAAGCCACCTACTTCTCCCAGCCTTACCCAGCTTTCTATTTTTATGATCAAGATTAGACACTACACCAATAGTAGCTTTACAAGAAGATAAAATCAACCTAACTTGACCAGATCTAAGCCGCAATAAAACATATTGACCATCACGACCAACAATTTGCGCACAACAACCCGCAGCTCTAGCAATTACAGCACCACCACCTGGCTTCAATTCAACATTATGAACAAAAGAACCAACAGGTATATATTTCAACAACAAACAATTACCTGGCAGAATATCAGCATCATCTCCAGCTGTCACAACATCACCAGGCTTCATACCCTGAGGAGCTAATATATAAGATTTAGTATCGTCTTCCTTATATGATATTAATGCTAAGAACCCACTTCTATTTGGATCATACTCTATTTTCTCAACCATACCCTGATCACTTCTATTACGTTTAAAATCTATAACTCTATACTTCTTCTTGTGACCACCACCCCTGTGACGAGTTGTAATTCTACCATGATTATTTCTTCCACCACTGGATTTCTTACCAAATACAAGAGACTTCTCCGGCTTATCTTTTGATAAACCAATTTTACTTATTAATATAGTCCCACGAGAAGACGGAGTAACAGGATTAAAAAATTTCATACCCATATTAAACGCTCATTATATCTAATTTTTGACCATCTATCAAAGAAAAATAGACCTTTTTTCTCTGTTTTTTACAACCAACCACACCCCTGAAACGTCTATATTTAGGTTTAACTCTAATAACATTTATAGAAGAAATTCTGACATTAAATAAAGACTCTATTGCCGATTTTATTTGACGCTTATTTACATTTACAAAAACATACAAAGAGTATTTATTAAACTTCTCTCTTAAAAGAGAAGCCTTTTCTGTGATTACAGGAGATTTTATTATATTATTATATTTAATCATAACAATCTACCTTCAAGATGCTTTAAAGTGTCTTTTGTTAACATCACGCATTCATGATTCAATATATCAAAAACATTTAACCCAATAGGTTTGATTAAATCTACATAATGCAAATTTTTAGCAGCACGTAACAAATCATCTCCATAATCACCAACTATTAAAAAAGAAGAAAATTTAAAATTTTTAATATATTCACACATTTTAGATGTTTTCTTCACATCAACATTTAAACTATCAAGAACAATAACTTGATTATTTAAATATTTTAGAGATAAAGCAATTTTCAAACCAAATTTACGTACTTTTTTATTAAGAGAATAAGCATGACTCCTCACAACAGGACCAAAAATAATTCCACCACCTCTAAACTGAGGAGATCGCAAGCTCCCCTGTCTCGCCCTACCGGTACGTTTTTGACCATACGGCTTAGCTGTTGTACCAGAAACATCACTGATACCCTTTGTTTTATGAGCACCAACTCTTCTCTTTGCTAATTGCCATCTCACTATATCATGCAAAATACTCAATTTTTGCTTGGCAGAAAATATCAAGGGATTAAGCTCAACACTACCTACATTATTATTAGATAGATCAACTAATTCACATTCCATAACTAACTCACCAAATTATTAGCATCATCACTCATATTCAACAGCAGACCTGCTGGAAAAGGAACATCTTTATGTAAAGGCTTTTTAACTGCATCTCTCACAAAAACATAAGAGTTTTTAAACCCAGGAACATTATTACCCTTTACAGCAATTATGCTATTTTCATAATCAATGGATAATATTTTCATATTCTGTACAGTCACTCTGCTATTACCTAAATGACCAGCCATTTTCTTCCCCTTGAATACTCTACCAGGATCTTGACATTGACCAGTAGAACCTTGTGATCTATGAGCAATAGAAACGCCATGAGATGCCCTAAGCCCACTGAAGTTATGCCGCTTCATCACACCAGCAAACCCTTTGCCTAAAGAATAACCCGTAATGTCAAGATATTGACCAACTACAAAATGATTAACCCCCACCTTTTTACCACATTCTATTCCGAATAGATCAGTTAATCTACTTTCGTATAATTTACATTTACTATTTATACCCTTTTTCTTTAAATATTCCAACTGAGGTTTTGCTATTTTTTTTAAATCCCCTGTGCCTAAAATAACTGAATTGTAGCCACATTTATCTTGTCCTTTTATATCGATAATATAAGTTTCGCTGAGATGCAATAAGGTTACAGCCATGCGACTATTATCAAAATACATAGCAGTATGGCCAACATTGGTCATTAACAAACCAATCCTCCTAAGCGAATTTATTCTCTTCATTTCCTTTTCCTAAATATTGACTTCCTTAACCTTTAAATCCACTTCTACACCAGCAGAAAAAGATAAATCTGCAAGCATCTTCATCATAGTAGAAGTAGGATTATGTACAATAATTAACCGCTTAGAAATTCTCATTTCAAATTGCTCACGAGATTTTTTATCAACATGAGGAGACCTATTAACAGTAAATTTAGAATCTTTTCTTGGCAACGCAATCGGACCAGATAAATCTGCATTAAACTGCTTTAATTGATCAATAAACTCGCGAATACACTTTTCCAACAAAGAACAATCGAAAGCTTTGATTCTAATATATATATCTTGCTTCATCTTAGTTATTATACTCATTCTAAAATTTCCGAAACAACGCCAGAACCAACAGTTCTACCACCTTCTCTTATCGCAAAACGTAATCCTTTATCCATTGCTATTGGTACTTGCAACTCCACTTCTATACTTACATTGTCCCCTGGCATTACCATCTCCTTTCCATCTAGCAATTTTATGCTCCCAGTTACATCCGTTGTCCTTAAATAAAACTGTGGCTGATAATTTCCAAAAAATGGTGTATGCCTTCCTCCTTCTTCTTTCTTCAATATATACACCTCCGCATTAAATTTCTTATGCGGGGTTATTGTCCCTGGTTTTGCCAATACTTGCCCTCTCTCCACTTCTTCTCTCTTTGTTCCTCTTAGTAGTATTCCTACATTGAGTCCTGCACTTCCCTTATCTAGCAACTTCTTAAACATCTCAACACCAGTACATATCGTCTTTTGCGTCGCTTTCAGACCTATTATCTCTATCTCATCCCCTGTCTTTATCTCCCCCTTCTCTATTCTTCCTGTTACTACCGTCCCTCGGCCCGATATTGAAAATACATCTTCTATTGGCAACAAAAACGGCAAATCTATAGGCCTTGGAGGTACTGCCACATACTCATCTAACTTCTCCATCAATTTATCTATTGATTTCTTTCCATACTCACTACTATCATCCTCTAATGCTTTTAACGCAGACCCAACTATCATAGGCACTTCATCACCTGGAAATCCATACTTACTCAGCAACTCTCTCACTTCCATCTCTACCAAATCTATCATATCAGCATCAGCAACATCAGCTTTATTTATATATACCACGATATATCCAACACCCACCTGTTTTGCCAGCAATATATGCTCTCTCGTTTGTGGCATCGGCCCATCAACCCCTGACACTACCAATATCGCTGCATCCATCTGTGCTGCACCTACTATCATATTCTTTACATAATCAGCATGTCCAGGGCAATCAACGTGTGCATAGTGTCTCTTTTCTGTTTGATATTCAACATGCGCTGTTGCTATTGTTATCCCTCTCTTTCTTTCTTCTGGCGCTTTATCTATTTGATCATATGCTACAAAATTACCATAATGCTTTGTTATCGCCGCTGTTAACGTTGTCTTCCCATGATCCACATGTCCTATCGTTCCCACGTTTACATGCGGCTTTCCAAATGCTTCTACTATCGCTGTCATAATTTTAACTCTTCTACCTAAAATATAAATACATCAACAAATAATATGTTGATTTTATATAAATACAACAAAAAAAAGAGCGGATAGTGGGAATCGAACCCACGTCACTAGCTTGGAAGGCTAGAGCTCTACCATTGAGCTATACCCGCACAATGGAGGAGGTAGGATTCGAACCTACGTACGCAATGCGGACAGATTTACAGTCTGTTACCTTTAACCACTCGGTCACTCCTCCACAAAAATCTGTTAAGAGAACACTACCTTAACTTAAGTTTTATTATTCCTAATATTAAACATCCAAATCCAAAAGATCAAGTAATAAAAGCTAATCTAACTGATTTCAGTTAGATTTTACTTTTATATAACAAAATATTGTCAATAAAATGCCCAAATAAGTAATGTGAATCATGTGTACCTGGCGCTTCTTCTGGATGGTATTGAGTAGAAAAGACTGGGTAATCCTTCATCATTATCCCCTCTACACTATTATCAAATAGAGAAATATGAGTAACTTCAACGTTACTTGGAAGAGAAGCTGAATCAACAACAAAACCATGATTTTGGCTAGTTATCTCAACTTTTTTACTCTCCAGATCATAAACTGGATGATTACTCCCTCGATGACCAATATCCATCTTGACAGTCTTTGCTCCCAAAGTAACTGCAAGTAATTGATGGCCCAGGCATATGCCAAAAACTGGTATTTTAGATTTCACAATAATTTCTATTTCTGAAGTTACACTCTCTCCTATCTCTTGTGGATCACCAGGGCCATTTGAAAGCACTATACCATCTGGATTCATGCTTAATATTTTGTGAGCAAAACCTGTATCTGGTTTGACTAATTCAACCGTACAATCAAGTTCTACTAAGCGTGAGATTATACTATTTTTTACACCGAAATCAACAATTACAACCCTATATTTTGCATTAAGAACGCTTTGAAAGTTATTACTTAAACTGACTTTCTTAGTTATTTCTATTCCATTTACAGATTTGTATTTCTTCAATTCATCTAATATATGTACCTCACTTGACGGACATATCATTCCATTTTGAGATCCATGTTTTCTCAAATATCTCGTCAAAGCTCTAGTATCAATTCCCGATATCCCAACTACATTATTTTTCTCCAACCAATCATTTAAACTAATATATGAAGAAGAGTGAGACATAGGAGAAAGTTCACGCATAACCACACCACTTGCAAAAACTTTTTCTCCTTCATTATCTTTGTGATTTATTCCAACATTACCAATATGAGGAAAAGTGAACGCTATTATTTGATCAGCAAAAGAAGGATCTGTTATAGTATGCTGATAACCTGTCATACCAGTGGTAAAACAAACTTCACCTATACATTTGCCTCTTTTACCTACCGATTTTCCCAAAAAGTACTTGCCATCTTGTAAAACTAAAGCTGCATCCTGCATTTTATTCTCTCAACTCATTTAAAATATTATATAAGAATTTTAAATTACAAGTAAGCAAATACTAAATTTCCCTTTAAGTTTATATAAAATTCAAAATTATAAGTAGCTTTCTTTTTTTATTATTTAGGAAAATTATAGCAAACTTAACTTGTGTGAATAGGCAATAGTCATTACATTCATACTTCATGTTATATAAATTCACATGGATAGAAAAACTTGTCTCATTACAGGAGCATCATCTGGCATTGGAGAAAGTCTAGCACGGTTGCTCATTAAAGATCGATGGTTTGTGGTTGGCATTGCAAGGCGCACTGAAAAACTGGAAAAATTAAAAGAAGAATTAGGTAGTAATTTTTTACCTATAACATGTGATGTAAGCAAAAGTGAAAATATTAAAAACTCGTCTGATTTTTTAAAAAAGCAAAATATTATACCAAATCTCTTTTTTCTTAATGCAGGATGTGGCGAAATAGAAGATAAGTTTCATACCAACATTCATAGAAAAACATTTGAAACCAATTATTTTGGCGTTATCAACTGGATTGAAGAATGGATTCATCATAATTCCTTGGCAACTTTTGCGGTTATATCTTCTCTTGTTGCTATGCATGCAACACCACATGCTTCTGCATACTGTGCCAGCAAAGCAGCACTAAAAAGTTGTTTTCAATCACTAAAAATCCAATATTCTAACAGTAGCACAAAGTTTATCACCATAATGCCAGGGCCAGTAAAAACAGATATGTTTAAGTCTAATAAACCACTTCCCTTCATATGGGAGCCAGAAAAAGCTGCAGCATATATTTTAAAAAGTATATTTAAAGGAAAGAAAGTTATAGCGTTTCCAATTTTCTGGCGGTTATTTTTTCATATTTTACAAATTCTTCCCACTAAAATGACTGCAAGAATCTTACGATAATCACCAAATCTACCATCTTGTAAAGCTAAAGCTCTTCAAAACTCAATCGCAAGCTTCTCCACACAAAAACATCTTGACTATCGCATGTTTCATATTATATGAATAAACTGTTAATGAAAGTGGAGGGTTGCAATGCCTAATAATACAGATCAGTCTAAAAAAATAAATGAGAAATGGTTATTTATAGGAGGTGCTTCACTGTTTCTTGTAATAATGCTACCATCAATTTTTCTCTTAGCAAAAATAGCTATGATGTTTGTTATAATCTCAACTACAGCAATAGCAATAAAAATTGCCTCAAAAGCAATATCAAACGTTTTAGAGGATAAAGAGAATCAATCAACACAAAATAAAATTATAAACCTAGCTATTGGAGCAGTGTCCATACTTGCAGGTGGGCTATCATTACTTATTACAGCAAAAGTTGGTTTCATCGCAATATGTTCAACTATAGCTATTTTAGCTCTGTATGAATATATTAAAGATGAAAAAATAGGTAAGGATATAAATGATAAATTCGATGAAATAGCTAATAATACAACTGAGTTTTGCGTCAACAGCATTGAAAAACTTATTCCATCACAAAGTTGTGAAGTGTAATCTTTTGTTTATAAATTTTTAGATGCATGGCTAACGTATAAACACTGAAATCAGCACTTCCTTTCTTGTTATACTAGTAATGGCTTCCATCATCAAAAATGTTGTATTACTTTTATACTCGCAAATCTAACTGGATTCCAATGCTGGAATAACATTACCTTGAATGGAAATCGGTGCGTGATGTACATCTGTATAGAGATTAAATATGTCATTCAGTTTGTTATCATTCTAGTACTGCCATTCTATAGGTAACAGCTGTACCTGGAGCTCCTCTCTTGTCATTCCAGCACTGGAATCCAGAAAACTTAATTTCAAACCAGTACTTTCCCTCTTTTCATCCCAATTTCCAAAATGTTACTCCAGTACTGAAATCCAGCTTTTTTATAACTATCGAAAACACTGTATTACTTTACAAATTTAACTAGATATAATTACTGGCATGGCACGTTCGTAAAATTACGATAAAAAATTACTTGACAAACTCTAATAGTTTTGTTACCATGCACGGTGAAGGTGTTCTAGAGCTCGGAATCTATCTTCGTCTGCAGACTTTTCAATTCAATTAATCTATAATCTTCAGTTAAAATATATTTTAGCTATACTTCGGTCGTAGCTGTATACATTTTTCTCAATCTTTTTTATTAGTGGAGGACTATCATGTTTAAAACACTGAATTACGCATATCATTGACCTACATGTCTTTAAAGGACAGATGGTACCTATGTCCTTTTTATATAAATTATTGTGTTTTTATGTCTTTTTTAGCAATGTCATTTATTGTTTTACGCCCCAGTCTTTTTCAAATATTGCGAGCCCTTGATCAGTAAGTGGATGATTAATTAACTGTCTAAGTATTTTTGCTGGCACAGTAATTGAATGAGCACCAAGCCGTGCAGCTTCTATTACATGTGCTGGACTTCTTACTGATGCAACAAGAACTTTTGTCTTAAAATTATAATTAGAATATATAGTGCATATATCTTCTATTAGCGATAAGCCATCATAGCTTATATCATCAAGGCGACCAACAAAGGGAGAAATAAAACAAGCACCGGCCTTAGCGGCAAACAGTGCTTGTCCAGGAGAAAAACATAATGTAATGTTAGCAGGTATTTTATGTTCTGTCCACAACTTTTTACAAGAAATTAATCCTTCATGTGTAAGAGGTAACTTTACTACGATATTACTAGCGATTTTCGCTAACTTAAGGCCTTCCTTAACCATATCTTCATGGCTATCTGCAACAACTTCAACACTAACAGGTCCTTTTATAATAGAACATATTTCGCTTACTAAATCTTCGTACTTATCTTTATGTCCAGATTTTGCTATTAAAGAAGGATTAGTTGTTATACCATCAATGAACTCTTTCAGCTCCTTAATTTCATTCAAATCAACACTATCAAGAAAAATTTCCATATTATTGTCCTATTAAAAACCTATTTTTACAAAATATTGTCATCTTTGAAAAGTATTAAATAAAATCGGATTTTTAACTCAACTCAATTTTCAGTCCGTTAGGAAAGAAAATATTGCACTGAGACACAGTATAGCGCTTTCCTTAATTGGTTGCATTTTATTAACAAAATTAGCATAACCAATTTCTGAAGTTTACTAGCTTTACGTTCAATAGAAATTCTTGCATAGCCTAAAACTTAGTGCTACTATTAGTATAGTAACACAAATAGATAGTGGGGAACAATAAACAAAATGACTAAGATCTAGTTTAACGCTCGCAATTAAATTCAACTAAAAAGGTTAATACAAAAGGAGTTAATCACTCCCAAAGTAAATATATTATCAAAACAATAGTAATAGGGGGTATACTATGTCAACAAATTTCCTGACATTGAAAAACATATTAGCAGAACTGAAAAGAAAAAATAGCATTACTGTTTTAGAAGAATACTATCAGGACAAATGGGAGATTTATGACTTGCTCATGGATTTGACAAATGATGAAAATTTTAAGCAAGCATATATAGATCTATCTTTCAACAAGAGCTTTAAAAAAAACTTTATAGAATTAGCAAATCAGGCAAAAAAAGCTGTAAGTAAGTATTTTAGAGACAAAGACATAGACCTTCGAGCTTTTTATGTAGAAACTAACAATTCTGATAAAGTGTTAAACATTAATCTTATTAATTACAATAGAAGTGAGCCAATAAGAATTAGTGATATCTTACAGCAAGAAAGGGATATTAGCACATTGAATATTTATTGCAATAAAAAGCATGACATATACGCTTACCGAAAAGGTAAGGAAAGACATTATGAATTTAAAGAGGGTGCATATTATGAAATGACAAGCACTTGGCCTGTGCAGGACAAGGATGGGAAAACTTTTACCTGTACTATGGTTATGAATGTAAGTAATTCTGGTATAACTAAAGTACTACAGTTTAATGGTAAAGATTTTGAATCGCCACCTGAGGAGTTTTGGGAATTAATAAGACAAAATGAGGAATTATATATTCAAGACCTCTCTCTACATGATGCTGTAAAAGCATTATTGAAAAAGAACAAAAATGCTAACATTGCACCGGCTGTTAGTAATCTGCAAAATAACGAACATATCGTAATCAATCAAGACGAAAAGATGAAAGATCTTGAAAATGATGCTAAAAGCAATCCTATTCTTTCTTTCACTAGCAACAATGTATCAGAGGTTAATCCACAGCAGATTGCAACTCAGGCAATTGCAACTCAAACAGAAGTTAATTCACAGCACACTGAAACTCAAACAGAGGTCTCTGTGCAACACGTTAAGACTCAAACAGAAATTGGCTCTCAACAGACTGAAACTCAGACAAAAGTTGATTTACAAGAGGTTGCAATTCAAACAGGAATTAGTTTACAGCACACTGAAACTCAAACGAAAATTGGCTCTCAACAGGCTGAAATTCAAAGTTTACAAGAAGTTGCAACTCAAACAGAAGTTAATTTACAGCACACTGAAACTCAAACAGAGGTCTCTGTGCAACACGTTAAGACTCAAACAGGAATTGGCTCTCAAGAAACTGAAACTCAGACAGAAGTTAATTTGCAAGAAGCTGCAGCGCAAACAGAAGTTAACTCACAACAACTAGATCAAAAGCTTACAAAAGCTGAACAAGAAATTAGAGAATTAAATGAGCAGAGGAACGAATTACGATATAGGTTCGACAAGGCTGAACAAGAACTTGAAGAGTTAGAAAAGCACAATAGTGACTTACAGAATGAACTTGGAGAAGAAAAGCAAGAAATTAGAGAATTAAACGAGCAAAAGAATAAATTACAATATAGGCTCGATGAGGCTGAGCAAGAAATTAGAGAGTTAAATCAGCAGAGAAACAACTTACAATGTAGACTCGAAGATGCTGAGCAAAAATTTGAAGAGTTAAAAAAGCATAATAGTGATTTACAGAATAAACTTGAAGAAGAAAAGCAAAAAAACGTAAAATTGCAAATTGGACTAACACAAAAAGATGAGAAGCTAGAAAATATATCAACAGAGCTGCAAGAGAAAATACAAGAACTTGAAAGTGCACATGAAGAAAAGAAAGACCTGAAGAAAAAGCTGGAAGTTGCCAATGTAAAAAATAAGAAACTGGAAGATACATTGCAGATAGAGAGCGAGCAAGCAGAACGTATAATGATCGAAGAGAATGAGCGCTTAACGAATTTAAAATATAGGCTCGACAAGGCTGAGCAAGAATTTGAAAAGCATAATAGTGATTTACAGAATGAACTTGGAGAAGAAAAGCAAAAAAATGCAAAGCTAGCAAATATGTCAACAGAGCTGCAAGAAAGAGCGCAAGAACTTGAAGGTGCATATGAAGAAAAGAAAGACCTGAAGAAAAAGCTGGAAGTTGCCAATGCAGGAAAAGAAGAGTTGATAAGTGAGTTAAGAAAATTGCAAGAGGAATTAGACCAGCTGTTAAGTAATTGCATAATAAAGCAAAAAAAATCAGAACAGGAACTCATGGAGGCTAAGCAAGAAATTGAAGAATTAGAGAAGTGCAATAGTGATTTACAGAATAAACTTGAAGAAGAAAAGCAAAAAAACGTAAAATTGCAAATTGGACTAACACAAAAAGATGAGAAGCTAGAAAATATATCAACAGAGCTGCAAGAGAAAATACAAGAACTTGAAAGTGCACATGAAGGAAAGAAAGATCTAGAGAAAAAGTTAACAATTGCTAATGCAAAAAATGAAAAACTGGAAGATAAATTGAAACAGTTTAAAAAAGCGGAAGAGGAAGCAGGAGATATATTAGATGAAAATTGGAAAGATATACAGAATTTAAAATCTACAATTCAATGCTTAGATTATAAGTACAACACAAATCTGGAATCTTATAAACAAGAGGTAGATCAGCTAAAGTGGAAATATGAAGAGTTAAAGAACGAGGTAGAGCTTAAAAATAAGCAGATTAAGAGTCAAGAAGAACAGTTACGGCAGGATGAACGTTTAACGAATTTAAAACCTCAAATGCAAAATTTGCAAAGTGAGCATAACGCACATTTAGAATCTGATGAACAAGAGGTAAGTGAGCTAGAGTGGGATGAAAAGTGGGATTTTAAATCGTCAGAGGGAGAGCTAGAGACTAAAGATGAGCAAATTGAGAGGCAAAGAGAACAGTTACGGCAGGAGATGGAAGAAGAAATAATGGATCAATACCGTTCATTTATAGAACCAAAGTTTGAAGAGTATGAGAATGAGATTGAAATATTGAAAGAAAAGATTAAAGATATGGAAATTGAAAGAATAACGGGAGAAAGAGAAGAGCTAAACGGTAAAGAGCAACATCTAAATAACCAAGTAGAAATGTTAAGTACAGAGATTTCTCAACAGGAACCTTTGAACAATCGTGCAAAAATATCTGATCAGCTTGTAGGGGAAGTTGATAATGCAGAAAGAAAATCTAGATCTTCAAGCTCTGATAGTGCATTTTATAGTGATGATGATTGTTGTAATTCACTTCTAGACTTCATCAGCAGTCCCTCAAAGGTGTGTAGCCAAAGTCAGCACGGAAGTGTTTAATAAACATACTTATTTAGATGCATGTAAAATCAGTGCTTTTTTTCCTGTCATTCAACTCTTGTCATTCCAGTGCGTGACACTGGATAAAAACATTTGTGAATTACGCAATGGACAACAAATTCTAGGAACATATGTTAAAATAATATCCACGATTAAAATAAGATAGATCCCAGTGTCACGCACTGGGATGACACTATTTTTTGTACTTTTACCTTCAAAGCTGCAACTTTTGCACAATTGTAGTCTTGACCATACGATCCTAGTTGTAAAAATTTCTAGATTTCAGTGTCTGAGCACTGGGATGATATCCTTCTAATGTTCGTACAGTTGTGTGTCAGCTACTTGAACGACAAACATTGAGATGACAAGAGTAAACCCATTTCTTGAACAAAAAAAGAGCCCCTAAAGAGATTTGACATCAAGATAACTTAAATATATACCAACTCTCTTATTTTTTAATGATTCCTCATCATGAGTCAAATGATCAAAAACCTGAATTTGATTTGTTACAATGTTACAATTATTATTTGCAACCTCCAATATACCATTATCAATTACAATTTTTTCCTTTGTCTGGTTACTCATTTGAGCAGTAATTATACCAGGCAATAAATAAATTAAATAAGGGGAATGGTAGGCTAAAATCATCAATTCCCCTTTAAGCCCGTTCACTGAAAGAGAAACTACTTCATCGAATGAAATTCGATTATCAGGAGAAAAAAATTGCACCTTAAAAGTGTTCATAATCTTTAATGTCCGGCTCCAACTTCAGCTTTTATTGATTCAGCCTTTTCTATTGCTTCACTTATACTTCCCACCATATAAAAAGCAGCTTCTGGCAGATGATCATATTTACCTTCAATAATTCCTTTAAAACTAGAAATAGTATCAGAAAGTGAAACAAATTTGCCAGACATGCCAGTAAATACCTCCGCAACATGAAAAGGTTGAGAAAGAAACTTCTGAATTTTACGAGCTCTATCAACAATAATTTTATCTTCATCAGATAGTTCATCCATACCAAGTATTGCGATAATATCTTGCAGCGACTTATAAGTTTGCAATATACGTTTCACCTCAGAAGCCACATTATAATGTTCTTCACCAATGATTTCAGCAGATAAAGACTGAGAAGTTGAGTCAAGTGGATCAACAGCAGGATATATACCCATTTCAGCTATCTGCCTTGACAACACTGTGGTTGCATCAAGATGAGAGAATGTCGTTGCTGGAGCTGGATCGGTCAAATCGTCTGCAGGAACATATATAGCCTGTACAGAAGTAATAGAACCAGCAGTAGTTGAGGCTATTCTCTCTTGCATAGCGCCCATATCAGTCGCAAGAGTTGGCTGATAACCAACAGCCGACGGTATTCTTCCAAGCAAAGCAGAAATTTCAGAGCCAGCTTGAGTAAAACGGAAGATATTATCTACAAAAAATAGAACATCTTGATTTTCATGATCACGAAAATACTCCGCCATAGTTAGTGCTGTTAAAGCAACCCTAGCCCTTGCTCCAGGAGGTTCATTCATTTGACCATAAACCAAAACGGCTTGAGATTTTTCGTGCTCACTTATATCTATTACATTCGAAGTAATCATCTCGTTATAAAGATCATTACCTTCACGCGTTCTCTCTCCTACTCCAGCAAACACAGAAAATCCTTTATGAGCTTTTGCTATGTTGTTAATCAGCTCCATTATCAGAACTGTTTTACCAACACCAGCTCCACCAAATAAGCCAATTTTTCCTCCTTTAAGATAAGGAGCAAGAAGATCTATAACCTTTATTCCTGTAACTAAAACTTCTTCCTGTATCTTCTGCTCAGTAAAGCTTGGAGGTGATCTATGTATAGGTTCTAAATCATACTTTCCTTTTAGCGGACCACACTCATCTATAAGCTCCCCTACAACATTAAAAATCCTTCCTAAAGTTGAGCGTCCAACCGGAACTGATATTGGTGCACCTGTATCAACAAACTCATCACCTCTTGACATACCATCTGTGCTATCCATAGCAATGCAACGAACTATATTGTCACCTATATGCTGTGAAACCTCTAAAACTAGCTCCTTGCCCTTATATTTTAGTTTGCTTTTTAAAGCATTAAATATCTTAGGCAACCCGTCTTCAAATTTTAAATCAACAACTGCTTGAGTTATTTTAACTACTTTACCTGTACTCATCTCTTTCATCACCTAACACTACAATTCTATAAAAGAACTTCTAAAGAAAATAAATCTTATATTATTAACAGAAATTTTGCAATATTAAAACACTTACTAGTTACGTTTCATTATAAACAATGCAAATGCATTCAATAGCCAAGTAATAACAAACAGCACCAAACTAAGCGCATAAGCAGCAAGAGTTTGCACACTATTGAAATCCTGATCTCCGGTAAGTAATGTAGCAATTTGTACAGTGATAGTAGTAACTGAATTGAGAGGATTAAAGGTCAAATTTGCATTGATTCCCACAGCCATTAGTACAATCATTGTTTCACCTATTACTCTTGAAATTGATAATAAAATTGCACTTAAAATTGTAGGGATTGCATAAGGTATTGTTATATGCCATATAGTTTCCGCTGGTGTTGCGCCAAGCGCCATAAAACCATAACGTAAACTTTTTGGAACAGATCTTATAGCATCTTCAAGCAAAGAAATAATAAAAGGAAGAATCATTACCCCGATCGATAAACCAGCAATCAAAGCACTTTCTGAGTGTATACTTAAATTAAAAAAATTTGCTACCTGCTTTATAAAAAAAGACAAAAATATAACTGAGAAGTATCCATATACAACAGTAGGAATAGCAGACAAAACCTGTAAGGCTGTATTAATAACATAACGCACTTTTTCACTCGCATACTCACTAATATATATTGCAGAAAATAAACCAAGCGGCACCGCAACTAACATTGCTACAATAGTTATAAGTAATGTCCCCACTAAAAGTGGCGCTATACCAAAACACCCCACCTCTCCTTCACCAATAATAGCTACATTATGCTTCCATTTTAAGCAAAATAAGAATTCTGAAATAGCTACTTTATTAAAAAAAGAAATGGACTGAACAAAAATAGATAGCATTATAAATAAAGTGATAAAAAGTGATATTGCTAAAGCCATAAATAACAAAAATTTTACCATCTTATTTCTTTTACCTTTAAGGATAAAAATCAGCATAAAAAAAAGTAACGCTATAGAAATAGAAGTTATAAAATAACCATCATAGAATGCTAACAAACAAGGTAGCATCCACATACAACTCAAATATATATAAGACTTAACTTTACTTACTGCTTGAAACTTACTCAAACAAAATAAAAGGACTAGTAAAACAAGTACGCCTATAATTAAATTCATTTTTCCATATATCAAATTTTATTCAACAAGAATGCCACAGAAGTTGACCATTATTTGACAATAGAGCAAAATAGTTTAAAATAAATAGTCATATTAATATAAAAACAATGAAAAGAACATTTCAACCAAAAAATTTTAAAAAAAAGCACAAACATGGATTTCGTTCACGTATGTCAACAAAAGCTGGAAGAAAAATTCTTAATAAGCGTCGCTCATTAGGGTGTAATAAATTATGCGCATAGTAAGCATAAAAAAAAAGAATTTTCCTTTGCTTTTAAAAACAGATTAGCATCTTACAGTCTTTTTTATCGAGGGGTATATATATCACTATATGCTATAAAAGAAAGAGAACCTGAAAAGTATATTCATGTTATTAGAGTAGGTCTGGCTATCAGTAAAAAAGTCGGAAAAGCAGCAAAAAGAAATAAAATAAAAAGGCAATTACGAATGCTAGCTAAAGTTAGCATTTCTAATATAAGTAATGTAGGATACTATTACATAATACTAACCCATCAAAACATTATGCAAGCAGGCTATAAAAATTTACAAAAAGACCTCAATATTTGCTTAAAGAAAGATAAAATAAGAAGGAATTTTCACTAAAGTATTTACAGCTATATTTTTTATGATAAGATAAGTGAGGTTTTTAAAATAAATTAATAGATGTGGGTGCTTGAGGTAGAAAGTATAAAAAAACAAGATAAAAAGCTCGATACAAATAATGCTGAAGAGAGTTTTTATGAATATAGAAAGTCTAGCTATCGTACACAATGGGGAATGGCATTTGAACAAAGCCAATATTTAGAACAAAATAAAGATAATCCTAGAGGGAAATTGCTAAATTTTAATATAGAAGCAACTCATTACAATAAGAGAATAGTTTGATAAAAGTACCCGTTCAGGGAAGTGGTTGAAGAAACGATAGGTAGGGGATTGTATAGTTCTCTTTGTTTCCATGTTAAGTATAATGAAATTATCCTTTCAAGTTCCTAGCTCTGATTACGTAAAATATGAGCTTTTACAGTAAACGATATAATGCCTAATTTGCTGTTCAGCGTGATAGTGGAATACTTTCTGGTTTACTTAAAAAATTTCACATCATTCTTTCAGATTTTAAAATATTTTTCGCAACTTGAGAAGCTCCAGTTGCTTCAGATAGGTAGCTTCAAGTAATACCTTATACGTTTTGCAACTTTCTTACACTTCTGTTTCATTTTTTAATAAAGCTTTTTTTAGCATAAATAATTCAGTGGATGCGTTTTTTAAGTAACAGCCCAGAATTTTAACTTCAATAGTCCAGCTATGTTTCAAAGTACCTTTCAGCGACTATTACGATTGCAACATACACTGTCTTTTAAATCTTCTTTCCCTTTAAAACTTGCAGTATTGCTTCAGCACTAACCAAGTTTACCTTTATTATAACACGTTGATGCGCAAAACCTCACTTTTCTTATTCGATTTGCTCATACACCTTTTTGCATTTGAGGGAGTTCTATATTCACTATTTGATACGCTTTCAATTCACATTAAAAACATCACTTATAATTTTCACGTTTTGAATTTTTATAAGATCCACTGAGTGCTACAATTATCACCTAACTATTGGACCAAATGTATCTGCTTTTTGGTAGTTTGCTACTTCTTCTTTCTCCTCATCTCCAACAACTTAATTAATATTCAATTATATAAAGCTTGATTTTCGGAAGATCAATTGTTTGATGATTTGTTAAATGTTGCTATCTCTCCTCCTAATTTGGAAATAAGTGACAAATTCTACTTTTAAATTTTCTACTTTTATCTTAAAGTTTTCGCAGAGTTCTAAAAGATCAGTTATATTACCTCACAGCTACTCTATGTTTACCTTGTTTCATCGCTCTACTGAAAAGATATAAATAAGAAGAAATTTTTATAAACTTGGCAACGACCTACTTTCCCTTTTTAAGTATCATCGGCGCTAAAAAGTTTCACTTCCGAGTTCGAAATGAGATCGGGTGGTTCATTTTTGCTATAGCCACCAAGTCAACAAAAATTTCTGACTTAATAAATTTTAATTTAATATTTAACACTGCATATGCACATATAGAAAGCAAATAAATCAATCAGGCTATTAGTACCAGTTAGCTTCACATGTTACCATGCTTCTACACCTAGCCTATCAACGTGGTAGTCTCCCACGGCCTTAATTGGGAAATTTTTTTGAAGAGGGTTTCTTGCTTATATGCTTTCAGCAATTATCCCATCTATACATAGCTACCCAGCGATGCTATTGGCATAACAGCTGGTACACCAGAGGTATATACATCTCGGTCCTCTCGTACTAGAGTCAGATCTTCTCAAATTTCCTTCACCCACGGCAGATAGAAACCGAACTGTCTCACGACGTTCTAAACCCAACTCACGTAACACTTTAATCGGCGAACAGCCGAACCCTTGGGACCTTCTCCAGCCCCAGGATGTGATGAGTCGACATCGAGGTGCCAAACGGTGTCGTCGATATGAACTCTCGAACACCATCAGCCTGTTATCCCCGGCGTACCTTTTATCCGTTGAGCGATAACCCTTCCATACAGAATTACCGGATCACTATGACCGACTTTCGTCTCTGCTTGGCTTGTCAGCCTCGCAGTCAGGCAAGCTTATGCCATTGTACTATCAAGCTGATTTCCGACCAGCTCTAGCTTACCTTCGCACGCCTCCGTTACTTTTTAGGAGGCGACCGCCCCAGTCAAACTACCCACCATACAATGTCCTAGTTCCAGATAATGAAACATAGTTAGATATCAAAAGTGTAAAGGGTGGTATCTCAAGGTTAACTCCATTATAGCTAGCGCCATAACTTCAAAGTCTCCCACCTATCCTGCACATCACACTTTTAATAGCAATGTAAAGCTATAGTAAAGGTGCACGGGGTCTCTTCGTCTAACCGCGGGTACCCCGCATCTGCACGGGGAATTCAATTTCGCTGAAGTGATGTTGGAGACAGTGGAGAAATCGTTACGCCATTCGTGCGGGTCGGAACTTACCCGACAAGGAATTTCGCTACCTTAGGACCGTCAGTGTTACGGCCGCCGTTTACTGGGGCTTCAATTCAGAGCTTGCACCCCTCCTATTAACCTTCCAGCACCGGGCAGGCGTCAGACCCTATACTTCCACTTACGTGTTTGCAGAGTCCTGTGTTTTTAGTAAACAGTCGCTACTCCCTATTTTGTGCCACCTACTTATAGTTGCCTAAAAGCAGGTTACCCTTCTTCCGAAGTTACAGGTATAATTTGCCGAGTTCCTTCAACATCATTCTTTCAACACCTTAGTATACTCTACTCATCCACCAGTGTCGGTTTACGGTACGGCCTCATAAATATAAGTGCTATTTCCTGGAGCTTCTTTTAAGCATAGATCAATCCAATAAGACCTATACAAATACAAAACCCGTCACACTTAAGAGGTTTAGGAATATTAACCTAATTGCCATCGACTACTCCTTTACGGACTCGCCTTAGGAACCGACTAACCCTACGCAGATTAACTTAACGTAGGAACCCTTAGATTTTTGGTGAGAGTGTTTTTCACACTCTTTTACGCTACTTATGTCAGCATTCTCACTTCCGATATCTCCAGCAGTTTTTACAAACCACCTTCACAGACTTACGGAACGCTCCGCTACCGCGCCTATTAATCGAAATTAATAAGCACCCACATCTTCGGTATACAGCTTTAGCCCCGGTACATTTTCGGCGCAGAAAAACTTATTTAGACAAGTGAGCTGTTACGCTTTCTTTAAAGGATGGCTGCTTCCAAGCCAACCTCCTAGCTGTAATGGTTTTTCTACTTCCTTTCCCACTTAGCTGTAATTTTGGGACCTTAGATAGTGATCTGGGCTGTTTCCCTTTCCACCACGGACTTAGCACCCATAGTGTGTCTGCTGTATAATTAATTATTGGTATTCGGAGTTTGGTTAGATTTGGTAAGATGATGAATCCCCCTAGTCTATCCAGTGCTCTACCCCCAACAAAATAAATACAACGCTCTACCTAAATAGATTTCGCGGAGAACCAGCTATTTCCAAGTTTGATTGGCCTTTCACCCCTAATCACAACTCATCCAATAATGTTGCAACATTAACTGGTTCGATCCTTCAGTATGTTTTACCATACCTTCAATCTGGTCATGACTAGATCACTTGGTTTCGGGTCTAATCCATAAAACTAAACGCCCTATTCAGACTTGCTTTCGCTACGCCTACACCTATCGGCTTAAGCTTGCTTCATAGATTAACTCGCTGACCCATTATGCAAAAGGTACGCTGTCACTCTAAATATCAATAAATTGATATAGAGCTCCAACTGTTTGTAAGCACTTGATTTCAGATTCTATTTCACTCCCCTCCCGGGGTTCTTTTCACCTTTCCCTCACGGTACTTGTTCACTATCGGTCGTTAAGGAGTATTTAGGCTTGGAGGATGGTCCCCCCATATTCAAACAGGATTTCACGTGCCCCGCTCTACTCAAGGATTTAAAAACTTTCTATTTGTACAGGACTATCACCTTCTATGGTTACCATTTCCAGAGTATTCTAATTCTTATTTTTAAATCACTAGCCTTTTCCGCTTTCGCTCGTCACTACTAACAGAATCTCGGTTGATTTCTTTTCCTTTGGCTACTTAGATATTTCAGTTCACCAAGTTTGCTTTATATACTTAGTATATAATAACTAGCTAAGCTAGTTGGGTTTCCCCATTCGGAAATCTGCGGATCAAAATTTGTTGACAATTTCCCGCAGCTTATCGCAGCCTGCCACGTCCTTCATCGCCTCTTAACGCCAAGGCATCCATCAAGTGCTCTTAATAATTTATTTATCTGACTATATGTAGAATATGCAGAGTTAAATATTAACTTACAATTGAATTGAGATTAAATAATCTCTACCATAAAACTTTTCAAACATCTAAAAACTAATCTTTTATATGTTACAATCTGATAAATCATATGTCAACGCCTTTTTACACAAAACATTTACCTATTATTATCAACAACAATATACCAGCAATCTTAAACATTATAATCTAAGAAATATTTGACAAATTGATATGTACAGAAAAATTAATGAAAAAGATATTTTGTAAGATAAAATGTGTTAAAATTAGTTACCTAAAAATGAAAATGAACATTTGGAGTATTTCTAATGTATGAAAAGTAATCTATCTTTTATAAAAAACTTTGCTTTAAATTGTATATCCAAGCTCACTGGCTTATTAAATAGTAAAAAAGTAAAAAATTTCATTATGGATAAATACAGTACTCTCCATAAAGAAATTGTAGTGTTTCTTGAAAAATCTAAAAACCTGTTAAATACCAACACTGAAATCGGGTTATATCACTTCTATAAAGGTAATATATCAGATGCAAAGTTAAGATTTTGGTTAATTAGCATATTCTACCCTAATTTACCTCTAGTCTGGTATAATATCGGAAGATGTCATTTTGCAGTAGGCAATACTAACAAAGCTTATAATTATTTAACAAAAACCCTAAAATTAGATAGTAGTCATAAAGAAGCTTCTTACTATATAAAGAAAATAACAAACACATCAGATATTGTGGAATTGCCTGAAAATCTCATAAAGCAATATTTTGATTACACAGGTGAATATTTTGTTGAGCATTGGCTAATTGCCAAACAATACAGAGGGCATGAACTAGTACACATGATAATTACAAAAGTCTTTAACAACTCCACTTCTAAACTGAATATACTCGACCTTGGTTGCGGTACTGGAATATGTGGTCACTTCCTAAAAATAAGTAATATTAGAAGTCGCATAACAGGAGTTGACATCTCAAATAGAATGCTCAATATTGCAAGAGGATGCCTTATAAAAGGTAAACCTGTTTACGATGAGTTAATACATACAGAAATGAAAGAGTTTCTTAAACAAGAGAAGAACCAGCAGTATGATGTAATTATCTTTGCTGAAGTGCTACACTATCTACATGATTTTCTAGCAGAATTGGAACTAGCAAAAGGATTGACAAACAAAAAAGGGGTTATTGTATGTTTAGTAAGAAGAAAGGAAGGTAAAGGTATTGACTTTGTAAACAAAGGAGATTATTTTCGTCACTCAGAAGATTATATTCAGCATGTTGCAAAAGAAACAAATATGCAAATAAGTCAAATGAGTTACTGTAAAATATATGGCAGCCAAGTTGATGGTATCTTGTTTGCATTACAGTATCCACAAAAAAATTTAACAACTTAATCGAGAAATCGCTCAAATAAATGTCTATATTATCATAAAGGGAGTCTTATGAATTACATTGCTATTAACTACGCAAAGGATAGTAAATTAACTGATTTTGGAAAAGCAGTTCTATTGGACAGGTATTTAATAGAAAATGAAAGTTATCAAGATCTCTTTATACGTATTGCCAATTACTACTCTGATAATAAAGAGCATGCACAGCGTCTTTATGATTACATGAGCAATTTATGGTTCATGCCTTCAACTCCAATACTTAGTAATGGTGGTACCAAGAGAGGATTGCCTATTTCCTGCTTTCTTAACGAAACTGAAGATAGCTTGCAGGGAATAGTTGATTTATGGAATGAAAATGTTTGGCTCGCTGCACGTGGTGGTGGAATAGGTAGTTATTGGGGAAATTTACGTTCAATTGGTGAAAGTGTCAAAGGTAGCGGTAAAACATCAGGAATTGTGCCATTTATCGTAGTACAAAATGCTCTGACGCTTGCAATCAGCCAAGGATCCTTAAGAAGAGGAAGCTCAGCAGTTTATCTTCCTGTATGGCATCCAGAAATAGAAGAGTTTCTAGATTTACGTAAGCCAACTGGTGGTGACCCAAATCGCAAAGCATTAAATATACATCATGCTGTAATAGTAACAGATAAGTTTATGCAAGCTGTTGAAGATGATCAAGAATGGGATTTAATAAGCCCTCATAACA
Source organism: Wolbachia endosymbiont of Oryzaephilus surinamensis (assembly GCF_025617515.1). Classification (NCBI taxonomy): domain Bacteria; kingdom Pseudomonadati; phylum Pseudomonadota; class Alphaproteobacteria; order Rickettsiales; family Anaplasmataceae; genus Wolbachia; species Wolbachia endosymbiont of Oryzaephilus surinamensis. The sequence continues at coordinate 952,410 of NZ_CP092526.1, forward strand.
ATAAAGTTATTTCAACAGTAAAAGCACGGGATATATGGATTAAAATATTAACAGCAAGAGTTGAAACTGGAGAACCTTACATTATTTTCCTTGATGCAACAAATAACAATAAGCCAGAATCTTACAAAAAACTCAACTTAGACATCAAAATGTCAAACCTATGCAGTGAAATAACTTTAACTACAGGTTACGATCACCTGAAAAAGTCACGCACTGCTGTATGTTGTTTATCATCCGTAAATCTTGAATACTACGAAGAATGGAAAGATAATGAGCTTTTCATAGAAGATATAATGCGTTTTCTTGATAATGTATTAGAGGATTTCATAAACCAAGCACCAAATGAAATACAGCGAGCAAAATATTCCGCAATAAGAGAGCGTAGTATCGGTCTTGGCGTGATGGGTTTTCATTCATTTTTACAAAGTAAAATGGTTCCTTTTGAATCAGTAACAGCCCAACAATGGAATAAAAAAGTATTTAAGCATTTGCGCGAGCAAGCAGATGTAGTTTCTAAAAAATTAGCAGAAGAAAAAGGGCCATGTCTTGATGCTAAAGAAATCGATCTAATGGAAAGGTTTACACATAAGCTCGCTATTGCTCCAACTGCCTCAATTTCGATTATCGCAGGCAACACTTCCCCTGGAATAGAGCCATATGCAGCAAACGTATTTATACAGAAGACACTTACAGGTTCATTTGTAGTACGAAATAAATTCTTGCAAAAACTACTAGCAGAAAAAAATCAAGACAATGATGAAATATGGTCCTCAATTTCAACAAATGAGGGTTCTGTTCAGCATTTAGATTTTCTTAGCAAGCATGAAAAACTGACATTTAAAACAGCATACGAACTTGATCAACAATGGATCATAGAACATGCAAGTGATAGAACTCCTTATATTTGTCAATCTCAATCAGTAAATCTGTTCTTACCTGCCAATGTGCATAAACGTTACTTACACAAAATACATATGCTTGCTTGGAAAAAAGGATTAAAAAGCTTGTATTATTGCAGATCACAATCAATGCAGAGAGCTGACAAGGTCTCACATGACATATTCAAAAAAAGTGAAATATTGCAACAAAAAACAGATATTAATTATGATGAATGTCTATCATGCCAGTAGACTGTACATAACTTACTGTCACAAAAATACAATTGTACAAAAGTTATGTTTTCATAGATGCTACATATAAATCCAGATGAATTTCTAAAGTCTATTCCAAGAGATAAACGTATAATGTGCCTTGATATGGGAGAAAAACAAATAGGCATAGCATTTAGTGATAAAACACAGCTTATAGCTACAGCTCATAGTATATATTATAGAAGAAATATGAGCAAAGATTTAGGTTATCTAAATAGAGTGCTTAAAGAAAATGAAGCTGGATCAATGGTAATAGGACTACCATTCAAAATAGATGACCAAGAGACTGAATGGTGTAAAGCAATAATCCAGTTTGCAAATAAAATAATAAAAAAATGTAAAGTACACATATACCTACAAGACGAAAGTCTATCAACATCTCTTGCAACTCACGCACTAAAAATTACTGGAATATCAATCACAAAATCAAAAAAAATAGATGATAAAATTGCTGCATGTATTATTCTGCAACGAACGTTAGATAAGATAAATACCATCAAATAGTTTTTTCAACTGAATTCATGTAAAACTATTCAATAAAACAAGAACTTCTCGTATAAGCATGACAAATTGCTGTAGCAAGAGCATCAGCAGTATGATGACATTTTATATTTAAGTTTTTAACTATTTGCTTCACCATAAATATAATCTGATCCTTATCAGCATGACCATTTCCAGTAATGCTCTTTTTTATATAGTTTGCATCATATTCATTCATGGGTAAATCCGTCATTCGTAATATTAAAATTGCAATCGCTCTTGCATATCCTAAAGTTAGCGAAGATTTTGGGTTCTTATTAACAAAAATTTTCTCTACTGCAGCTTCATTTGGAGAGTATAGAGAAATTACTTTCTTTAATTCTTCAAAAATTATATGTAAACGCTCACCTGTACCCAACTTACTATCAGTTGATATGGCACCACCACCCAAAAATTCAATACTATTTTTTTCTTCCAGATTGATAATTGCCCAACCAGTTTTGCTTATTCCTGGATCTAGACCTATTATCTTAATCACTTAATAAATGCTGAGCCAATAAACAAACAAAAATAAAAATATCCAAACTACATCAACGAAGTGCCAATACCAAGAAGCAAACTCAAAACATAAATGATCTTGAGGTGTAATCTGATTTTTTCGAGCTCTAAATAAACATACTGACAAGAATATTATCCCTATTATAACATGTACACAATGAAAACCAGTAATCATGTAAAAGTTGGATGTATAGATAAGTTTCTCTCCCGCTTCTTGTAGAGAAAAACTTGCTTCATAATACTCAATTGCTTGCACTATTATAAAGAACATCCCAAGCAATATAGTTATAGACAGCATTTTAATCATGCTCTTTTGATCATTTTCAAGTAAAAAATGATGTGCTGAAGTAATCGTTGTACCAGAAAGTAATAATATTAGTGTATTCATAAATGGTAACGACCACGGATCCGGTGGTAAAATCCCTTCAGGGGGCCATTCAACTTTTTTTGTAGGAGAAAACGCTTCAAATAAAAAAACCGGATCAAGCCAGGCTTTAAAGAATGAACAAAAGAACGCTATAAAAAACACAACTTCCGAGAGGATAAATAAGTACATTGCAAGCTTGAGTCCATGTTTTACAATGGCAGTATGGCATTTATCATAAATTGCTTCTCTTATTACATCTCTCCACCAATAAAACAGCACTCCTGATACCGCAGAGATTCCCAAAACTAAACCAAATATTCCAGAAATTTGTTTATGGAGTGTACCAACTAATCCAAGTGCAAGAACAAGAATTGCTGCTGATATAGCAATTGGCCAGGGACTTGGGTCCACTAAATGAAAATCATGTTCTTTACTTTTCATATCACCTTCAAAAATACATATCAAGCATACAAATTAGCTTAAAATTGTCAATATTTCTTAAAATCTTGATCAAATTTTGAAAAATTATATGCGCTATTCCAAAAGTCTAACTCAAATTGTGCAGTTATTTTAAATAATTCAAGCATTCTGGTTCTTTCACTTTCCCTTGCTTTGTTACAATACTCGTCAACAATATCTTCCAAAGCAACACATCCAGATTCCATCAAACTACCGCCAAAAAAATCAAACCAATCCTTATATCTATTATTTTTTTTAATTTTATTTCTCATATTATCAACAATAATTTTATATATAAAATGGCAAGAGTAAAGAACTGTTACAGCTTCATAAATGTCGCTATACGAAGTAGACAAAAGAAAGTTAGTAAAATTGAAACATTCAAGCGACTTTTCTCCACGATTTATGGAGTATACAGTAAAGTAGTGGTCGTATAACACTCTCATAATCTCTATTCCTCCTTTAGCCACCCCAATCAATGGAACAATGTTATTACAACTCTCCATTTTTGATGCAGTCATTAAAACAGTACGAACATAATCAGCTAAAAAGAATGCATCTTGTTGTATATAAAATTTGAAGTTTTCTATGTTTAAAGTATTATTTGCTAATTCAACATTGAAAGGATGCTCAATAATATCCTTTAAAAGATTTGACCCATAATAACTCTTAATTATACCACTAAACATCACATAAACTAGAATATAATTTAGTGTTAATACTACAGATTATGCTAGAGAATACATCTCATCCCAAAACATTATTTCTAGCTCTAGACCTCTCTTAAAAAACTCACGCATCTTTTTCCTCTCACAATCACCAGCCTTTGCATATAGATTATTTGCAACGTCAGTAACTTGATTAATCGTAGCATTCATTACTGTGTTATTATAGATATCAATCCACCCTTGATATCTGTGATCTTCAACTTTTTTAGGCATAACCTCTCCTACCATATGATTTATAATAATTTGGTATATATTAAAACAAGGATAAGACGCTGCTAAAGCTTCAGCAACAGAATTATGATATGCAGCACGCATAAAAAAATCAGTAAAAGCAGAACAAGATTTTGATTTTTTATGATTATCGGATAAATCACAAGTCTCAAAATATTCAGTATACTGCTTTCGAACCGCAAATGTTCCCCTTGCTACATTAACCAAACTGCCCATTATTTCAATGTCATCAACTTTAGCTGCAATAATCAATAAAGCACGAGTACAGTCCACTAAATATAAAAAATCCTGCTGAAGATAAATTTTGAACTTTTCATAATCTAGCGTATTGTTTATCAATTCAACATTGAAAGGATGTTCTTTTATTTCTTCAATAAGATCAGATGATTCTTTTATAGCAATATCATAAAATTCTTCTTTTGGTTTGTTGGACATCTTGTAAGCCTCATAAATATTAAAACTAGTATAGCTACTAAAAAGTTACTTACAATTTATAATAAGTTATTATATCAGTATCAAGCTAGAAATAAAAGAGTTTAATAGTTTAAAGAAATTCTCTCTTTTCTTCTTCTATATTAAATTCTTTACAAAAATCAGTAGATAAGTCCACACCTTCCCAAGAAAATCCACCATCACTTTCTAACTTTTTACCAAAATGCCCATAGCAGGCTGTACGTTTATATATAGGACGATTAAGTGATAAATGTCTTATTATGCCTTTAGTTGATAAATCTATGTTACCTTCAATAAACCCTTTAATCCTCTCTTCATCTATTGTATTCGTGCCAAATGTATCAATGTAAAATGAAGTAGGTTTTGAGACACCAATTGCATAAGAAAGCTGCACAAGACAACGTTCAGCTAAACCTGCAAAGACAATATTTTTAGCAAGGTATCTCGCCATATAAGCTGCGGATCTATCAACTTTTGTTGCATCTTTTCCAGAAAACGCTCCTCCACCGTGTGGAATATAGCCTCCATAAGTATCAACCATAATTTTTCGTCCGGTTAATCCACAATCACCAACTGGTCCACCAATAACAAATCTACCTGTTGGATTGACTAAGAGATTTTCTTTAGGGCACATCCACCCTTCAGGTAAAGATGAAGCTATGTAAGGATAAATTATTTCCTTCACTTTCGATTGACTCAGATCCTCAAGATGCTGTATTGAAACAACAATACTTTCAGCACGCACTGGAAGGTTATTCTCATACGCCAAAGTGATTTGCGATTTTGCATCCGGACCAAGCTTTACCCCTTTGACCATACTCATGATATTTCTCAGAATCGAGTGTGCATAAAAAATGGGTGCTGGCATGAGGCTTTCTGTCTCTATTGTTGCATAGCCATACATTATGCCCTGATCCCCAGCACCTTGATCCACACCTATTGCAATGTCATTTGATTGTTCATGTAGCAGTATATTTACTTTCACTGTTTCCCAGTGGAAACCATCATGCTCATAACCAATATCTTTTATTGTATTCCGTACAATACTTTCAATCTTGCTATTTTCAATGTTCGGCCCAAATACTTCCCCAGCTATAATAACATTATCTTTAGTAACTAAAGTCTCTATTGCAGTACGAGAGGAAGAGTCATTAAAAAGGTATTCGTCAAGTATTGCATCTGAAATCTGGTCTGCTACTTTGTCTGGATGACCGGCTGCTACTGATTCACTGGTTACTGAATTCTTATGTAAAACCATCGCTTAGTTACACGATATCAAAACTATTGCAAATTTAAATGGTGGGTCTGGGAAGAGTTGAACCTCCGACCTCACGCTTATCAGGCGTGCGCTCTAACCACCTGAGCTACAGACCCGTATCTATTCAAGCCAAGGCTTGCATATCATCTGTAGGCACAACATCAATAAACGTCTTTTTATTTGCTGATTTTCTAAAACTCACCCAGCCTTTCGTTTTAGCAAAAATCGTATGATCTTTACCCATACCAACATTCTTTCCAGGATGAAATTTTGTACCTCTTTGACGTACAATTATGTTACCTGGAATAACCTCACCATTCTTCTTTATCCCGAGTCGACGCCCTGCCGAATCTCTACCATTACAGGAACTACCACCTGATTTTTTAGTTGCCATATCTTACCTCTTACTTTTGAAGACTAATTTCATTGATACGAAGAACAGTAATATACTGCCTATGACCATTTTTCCTACGGTAATTTTTTCTTCTCTTTTTCTTAAAGATTATAATTTTTTTATCTCTACACTGCTCCAGTACTTCAGCTTTAACAACAGCATTAGATGAACAAGATAAGCCATTGTTTGAAACACAAATCACTTTATTGATTTCCACTTCCTCTTTTTCTTCAGCTTGTAATCTTTCTACTTTAATTATGCTGCCTTTTTTTACTAAATACTGCTTTCCACCAGTTTCGATTACTGCAAACATGACAAATATCAATTATTGTTATTAACACTAATCGTAAATGATGTTACACATACTGTCAATATAAATAAAAACATGAAATACTTCTACCTTTATCTGCTTTTCCTCGTGGAGAGTAGTCAAGTTTTAAAACTTGACTACTCTCAAATTCTCTTAGTCTCATGAAAACTTTACGACGTTAACAAAAACTCAAGCTTTCACTAAAAACATTCAATCGGAGCTTATAAATTAAAACTCATTCCAAGTTCAAACCCATGAGAAAAATTACTGAACTTGTGAAGTTTATAGCCAGCGAAAACATTCGTTCTCTCAGAAAGTGGAAGATTAATACCAGCACCTATCTGGTAGGAAAAAAACTTTTTTACGTCTGGCTGTTGACCTTGCTGTGCTGGTTGAGATACTTTAGCTCCACCTCCTACACCAAAAGTAACATAAGGGGTAATATCCGTACTTTCAAATTGATGATGATAATGAAGCTTTGCCATGAATCCTAACTCTGCCAAAGATCCTCCAAACAAAACAGATTTCAATACAGGACCAGCTGAAATTTTTATGCTATCTGTATAATGATAGCCAAGCTCATAATTAATACCAAGATTGCCATATGACGACGAAGTATAGATTCTATCTCTAATCCAATCAACTCCAAAAGACGGTGCTGACAGAGAACAGCAGACTACTAAAGTAAGTAATTTTTTCATTTTTACCCTCTAACCATGAATATACGCATATATACTCACAGAAAAGTTAAAAATTACATAACTTACATAATAAAATCGGAATCACTTTCTTAGCTACTTGCCTTTCTCTTGCAATTGCCAAACTTCTCTTTGTCACATTTTATTACCTACTGCAATCATCATTTTAGCCTATATCACTTGCTTTTTTTCAACAAAAATTCAAACCAGACTTCACTAAAAACATTCAATCGGAGCTTACAAATTAAAACTCATTCCAAATTCAACCCCATGCGAAAGTTCATGAAACTTCTGCAGCTTGTAGCCAGCAAAAACACTTGTTCTCTCAGAAAGTGGAAGATTAATACCAGAACCTATTTGATAAGAAAAAAATTCTTCTACGTCTGGCCCTTGATTTTCTGAAAGAGGAATTTTAGCAACTCCTCCTATACCAAAAGTAACATAAGGAGTAATATCTGTATTTTCAAATTTATAATGATAATGAAGCTTTGTCATAAGTCCCGCGTCTAAAATCCCTTCACTCATAACAAGTTTAACTGCAGGACCAAATGAAATTTTAATGCTATCTGTACAATGATAGCCAAGATCATAATTAACACCAAGCATGCCATATGACGAAGAGGTGTAGGTTCTATCTTTAACCCAATCAACTCCAAAAGACGGTGCTGACAAAGAACAGCAAGCCAACAAAGTAAGTAACTTTTTCATTTTTATCCTCCAAAGAGTAATATATGCATATACAAGCATATAAATATTAAAAATAGTATAAATTGCAAGTAAAAAATTGGAATTATTTTATTTTTTTTGTTATTTGTCTTTCTCTTGCAATTGCAAATTGGCATATCTTTCACTATCTGCTGCAATCATCATTTGAGTCTACATCACTTACTTTCGCTTCAATATAATTTCCCACTAGCCTTTACTAAAAATATTCAATCAGAGTTTATAAATTAAAACTCACTCCTAGCTCAATTCCATGGAAAATTTTATGAAACCTTTGCAATTTGTAGCCAGCAAAAACACTTGTTCTTTCAGAAAGTGGAAGATTAATACCAGAACCTATTTGATAAGAAAAAAATTCATCATTGACTACAGCTTTGAAAGCCTCTCCAAGTAGAGCACTTATGTTTTCACCTATACTATCAGCTCTACCTACATTAGGTTTAGCCTTCATTGTACGCACTATAACAGCACCAACACCAGCAGTAATATAAGGAGTAATACCCGTATTTTCAAATTTATGATGATAATGAAGCTTTGCCATAAGCCCCACCACTGCTCCAAATTCTTCATCAAGAGTAGGTTTGATTAGAGAATTAATAATAGGTTTGATTACATAGCCAACTGAAATTTTAACGCTATCTGTATAGTGAAAACCAACGTCATAATTAACACCAAGTCGGCTATATGACAAAGAAGTATAAATTCTATCTTTAATCCAATCAACTCCAAAAGATGGTACTGAAAGAGAACAACAAACCAACAAGGTAAATAATTTTTTCATTTTTATCTAAGATCTCAGCATATGCATATATAAGCATAACCATCAAGAAAAAAATTGGAATTATTTTATTTTTTTAGTTACTTGCCTTTCTCTTGCAATTGCAAGACTTCCCTTTGGCACATCTTTCACTATAACGCTACCTGCTGCAATGACAGAGTCATCATGCACATTAAGCGGTGCAATTAATGAACTATTGGCACCAATAAAACAATTGCTTCCAATATTTGTTCTATGTTTCTTTTTCCCATCATAATTACAAATAACGGTACCTGCACCTATGTTACTCCCCTGCCCTACCTGAGTATTTCCTATATAACTTAAATGCTTTATCTTAGTATTTATACCTATATCACTTGCTTTTGTTTCAACAAAATTACCTATGATTGCACCATCACCTATTGTTGTATTTTCACATTTGGCAAATGGACCAACCCTAACACCAGATCCTATTTTTACTCCAGGACCAAAAAAAACGTATGGGTAAACAATCGAATCCATACCAATTTGCGTATCAAGAGAGAAGAAAACAGTTTCTGGAGCAACAAGCGTTACTCCAGAGTTAGTGAAAAACTTTCTTTTTTCTTCTTGAAAGTAAAACTCGGCCGTTGCAAGGTCATTCCTATTATTTATGCCAGTTGCCTCCTCCTCATCAGCAATAACATAGCCGACATTTAAATTACTCTTTACTGCAATGGCAACGATATCGGTCAAGTAATATTCATGAGCTTGGTTATTACACTCTATTTTCTCCACCAATTCACGTAGATTCTTTTCACGTGCAACCATTATTCCGGCATTAGCAAGAAATTCCTCATCATTATTTCTACCATTTTGTGCTTCTACGATTTCTCTTAGGGAACCGTTCTCAATAATTAGTCTACCGTATCCTTTATTATTAGTTTTAAACCCAAGACAAACTAAAGCATTGCTCTCTCCTAAGCAGCTTATCATTTTAGTTATTGTGCTGCTTTTTATTAGTGGAGTATCCCCATACTGCACAACAACTATATCTGACAATTCTTTCAGGTTCCTCATTGCAATTTTGACTGCATCTCCCGTGCCGAGCGTTGACTCTTGTGTAATTAGTTTTATACCCTCAAAGCATTTCAGCCTTTGAGTTAAAGGCAAATCGACTACAATAACTATTTTTTCAGGATTCAGCTGCTTTGCATTGTAAATGACATGCTCAAGCATGGAGAAATTACCTATTTTGTGCAGAACCTTAGGCAAGCTTGAATTCATTCGTTCACTATGCCCAGCAGCAAGTACAACAAATGTATAAGATTTATTTGTCACTTATCTTAAAGACGAAAAATGAAAACCATAATGGTTGAGCCAACTAACTCTATTGTCGTAAAAGCTCCTTAGATCACTAATTTGATATTTCAGCATTGCTAGCCTTTCTATACCAATCCCAAATGCAAAGCCACTGTATTTAGTATCGTCTATTCCAACATTTTTAAAGACATTTGGATGCACCATACCACATCCAAGTACTTCAATCCATTTACTATCTTTATAGCTTATGTCCACTTCCGCAGAAGGTTCAGTAAAAGGGAAAAAACTATTACGAAAGCGTATTCTTAGACCCTTATCTCCGAAAAATTTACTAAGGAAGCAATGAATAGTAAATTTTAATTGGCCCATATTGACATTTTCATTAACATAAAGTCCTTCTATCTGATGAAACATAGGAGTGTGAGTTGCATCAAAGTCATTTCTGTATACCCTGCCTGCAGCCACTATTTTAATTGGAAAAGTTTTTGTCTTTTCCATGGTTCTAATCTGCACAGATGAGGTATGAGTGCGCAGCACCATTCTTTTATCATTTATTTTATTCCTTAAATAGAAGGTATCTTGCTCCTCTCGTGCAGGGTGGTGACTTGGAGTATTTAATGCATCAAATACGTGAAATTCATCTTCAATATCAGGACCATCAACTGCTTTAAAGCCCATATGCGCAAAAATGAGCTTCACTTCACTTATAACTTTACTGAGTGGATGAATCTTGCCAATTCTTTCTGGTCTGACAGGCAGTGTGATATCAACTGCTTCATTTTGCAGTTTTAACTTAACTTCTTTATCTTTCAGTTCATTTTCTTTGCTTGTTATAAGCTGGTCTATCTTATTGCGTAAAACATTAATCACTGCACCTAGGTCGCGTTTCTCTCCTGCATCATCTATATTCTTTAAGTCATCGAAATAAGCTTTTACTACACCCTTTCTCCCCAAGTATGACAACCTAACTTTTTCTAAATCCTTCAAAGAAGCAGCATTTTCAATCTCAGAAACTGCCTTATCTTCAAGTAAAGGTATTTCACTTATTAGCTCTTTATTCACCTTAAAAACGCTAGCTTAAACTTTCATTATAGTGCAATCTTTAATATCATCAATAAAACTATTTGGATAAAAAGTTGTCATCAGAGTAGCTGATCTCTATGATTGGTATCATTAAAATTGCCCCTATCCGAGTGTTTCCTTCTTCTGTCATTCCAGTGCTCCGACACTGGAATCCAGCCTTTACTTAACAATAAAAACTTAGCATAACTTTCGTGCTCAAAAAATTCCTGAATTCCAGCATCAAGTGCTATCTCTATAGGACTACTAACTAATCCAGAATATTAAAAAATTCACCAAGCGAAAAAAAGGCAAAAGAATCCCCCAGTAGTGAGTTTTGACCCTATAATAATGTAAATCGGCATTGTAATAATGTGCTAACGCTTATTTAAAGCGCGTTTTGGCTGAATGTAGAAAAAATAAAAAAGACATGCAGCCGCTATAATTTTATGTAATCTGCCAATATATACCTGAGTTTTTTACTGAATTTTGTTGTTAAATCTGCAGAGATTAAAAACAAGGATAAACACTCTTATTGTTATGATAAGAAGATTGATGAGATTTGTAAAGTAACTTTTTCTGCTCTTATTGAATCCAACACGCTACTATTATGTAAGAGTGCTATAATTATTAATTTATTGACTAATTATGTTTTTTATTTCACTCTACATTAAAAAATTTACTCATGCATAGTAGTAACATAGAAACTAAGAAAAAATACGAAATTGAGGGTTTACCTAAGTTTTTTAAGGATAGATCTAAAGAAATAAGTAAAGCATTTTCTAATGAAGTGCTGGAGATTAGCACCATTCGCTCAAAAAATATTACAAGTGATACGCAAGAGTTTTCATTTAAGCTCAAGCTACTGACAGAGGTAAACCCTAATACAATATTACCTCAAATAAAACATTTGATTGACTTTTTTGAAACCAGCCTTTCTCAGGAGAAAAACTTCACAGCCAATATAAAAGTAGCAAAAGAAAGTGAAGAATTATATAATAACTACCATAAAGCTAATAAAACTGTAGAAGAATTCATAAATAATGCTCCAATTCAAATCCTCATGCAGGGCATAACGATAACGCTACAAACAAACGTTAAAAACATCAACCTCAATAGCTTGCAACAAATCGAGATATTCTTGAATAAGCAGCTAAAACATGTAGAAAAAGCCAAAAGTGAGGAGCAAAGTCAAGATACATTACAAATAGAAGAAACTGAAAATAAAAACGAAAATGTGATTGAAAAAAGAAACACGCAAGATAAACAAATTGTGCAAGGTTCGTTTGGCTACAATATAGCAAGTAACAGAAAGCAAATTACACGTGCACCAGTAATTGTTGCTACAATGCATGAAAATATTTCCTGGTTTAGGTCTCTTTTTCAGCCATTCAATTTTTTTAATACGGCACAATTCTTTTTCCCACAACTGCCCAAATTTTCTATACAGAGTAACAATATGCCACCTGGTGTTATTCCAGCACTTGACCAAGAAGAGAAAGAACCAGTGTCAGCCACTCGGATAACAGAGGGTAGTATAGGAAATTTAGTCCCTCAAGAAACAGAGCGGGATATAGGTCAAACCAGGTCGCACACAGATTATTTTAAAACTAACAGAAAAAAGAAGTCAAAAAAGCAAGCTCAAGAACTATCAGAAGAAGAAAAACAATCTATCGTAAAACAAGCTCAAAATGATGCTAGAGTAGCTATGATAGATAACCAGATTGAGCGTAGAGAAAAAAAACTCGATGAAATATTTATTGAAGTGATGAATGGATATAAAAATCAAGACCCAGAGACATTTCACAATATTTTCAACTTAATATTTAATATTGTTTACTTTCAAGATAAACAATTACATGAAGTATTAGAATCAGATGAGATATCAGAAGTGCTAGAGGTACTCAAAAGGCCACAACCTCCTAATAACTCACTTCTAGGTAAAGAATACTTACAAAAGCAAGTATATAGAAAAACAGTGCAATTGCTCAAATTAGTTTCGGGCATTCCTATACAATCTTCTCCACAGCCTCGAAATATTTCTCATGAAATTTTGCCAAGCAAAGCTGTAGAACATTTACCAAAAACAAATGAAGCTAAAACTCGATTGCCTACTAATATTGGGCTCAAATCACCATTAAAAACTGTATTTTCCTCGAAAGAGACTTATCTTTGTCTATTTTTAGTAGCAGCTTCTATATCAGCACTCTGGCTATGGCACTTGCCGCTGGGAAAAGTGTCAATTTTAAAGGAATTGGTGCCAACAGAAAAAAGGAAAAGTATCGGTCTAACATTAAACATAGGGTTACCGATATTAATTACACTGTGCGTTTTGAACCTGGCTTACTTTCTATATTCTGAATATTCTGTAGAATCTATTGAGCAGATAAGTGAAAAAGATCTTCCTTTGCACATCTAACAAATAAGATCTTTTGTGATATAATTATTTATTTTATTGCATGTTTAAAGGAATTATCCAAGATATTGGCACTATAACTGATATCACTATCCACCCTAACTCTGATCAAATCTTCCATATTGAGACACAAAATTTATCCTCTATAAACAAAGGAGATTCAATATCCTGCTCCGGAGTGTGTTTAACTGTTGTCGACATAATGAGCAATGTATTCACAGTTCAAGTATCTCAAGAAACTATGAAGGTTTCTAACTTAAATATGTGGAAAATAGGAAAAAAAATAAACCTAGAACAAGCAATGAAACTGAGTGACAGAATTGACGGCCACTTGGTTCAGGGTCATGTGGATGACACAACAGAAATTTTAACAATCAATCAAAATTTAGAATCTCATGAAATCAGACTATCATGCCCACAAGAATTAATTAAATTTATTACAAAAAAAGGTTCTGTAACGCTAGATGGAGTTTCCCTTACAGTAAATTCAGTTGTCGATCAAGAATTCACTGTGAATATAATTCCCTATACATGGAAAAACACAACTTTTCAGCATAATAAAACAGGTAATTACCTAAATTTAGAAGTTGATATGATTGCCCGGTACTTAGACCAGCTGATAAAATATCAATACAATTAATTTTACAACTTTGTTATTTACAACTATTATATCTTGAAAATCATATAGATACAAAATATGTTTTTCGATAGCCTAATTATCTTTATTATTGTCTTGTGTGTAATAATATCGATAACTAGAGGTTTTATAAAAGAGCTATGTGCATTAATGTTCTTGCTCTTATCAGTCTTTTTGACAGCTAGTTACTATGATTTTTTTATTATAAATTATAGTAAGTATTTTAACTCTAAAGTTACACAAAACATACTTTCTACAATCTCTGTATTTATTATACTTAATCTTACATTCATGACAATGAATAACTGGCTAATGTACATATTATCACCTATAAGGTTGGGATTAATGGATAGAGTTACTGGAATCTTTGTCGGAGCACTCAGAGGAATATTGCTTTCTTATGTACTATTTTTTGCTGTGCACTTATATTGCCACACAGTATATGATAAAAAAGAGGGAGAGTCTAAAATAGACGCAGAAGACATATTGCCCAATTGGATAATAAATTCACACTCTTATCAGGCTTTATTTGTGACAACAGAAGAAGTAATTAACATGTATGTACCAGAGTCATTGATACTAAAAATAAAAGAGATTGGTGAGGAAATGGTTGATCAAGAAAAACCTCAAAACAATAAAGAAAAGTGAGTGTTGATTTTCTATAGCTAAACTAGCCTAGACAGCTATTATCCACAGCAGTGCGCCATAGGTTACCAATTCCTATTACTAATCAAACAAAACTGCAAACATTGACGAATAAGTAAATCATCAAAAAAATTTAAATGTATAATTTTAGTTCATCAATGTAATAAAACAAAACTTTTTTAGTGAGTTCAAAATCTTCTAAGGTATTTCCTTCACATCTTGCTGTTATGCAGTTTTGCGTATTTGATACTCTAAGAAGCCACCAACCTTTATCATCAGTTACCTTAATTCCATCAAGCTCTGAAAATACAATGTTTTGCTGCTTTAGTGTCTCCTTGATTGATTCAATTATTTGAAATTTTTTCTCATCCTTCACCACAATTTTCACTTCATGAGTGATATATAACTTTGGTAAATCTTCAATCGCCTCAGATAGGCTTTGGTTTTTCTTAAGTAAAATGTCAATGGCTTTAATAGCAGAATATAGTCCATCATCAAAACCCAGCTCAGAAAAGAAAAAATGCCCACTCAGTTCACCGGCAAACTTGGCCCCTTCTTCTACCATCTTTTTCTTAACTAGTGAGTGTCCAGTGGCACAGGTAATTATTTGTCCTCCTAATTTGCTAACGAAATCATGCACTTTCATACTCATTTTTACGTTGGCAATAACTTTGCTTTTTGGGTATTCCGCCAATACTTCACGTGAAAAAATCATAAACAAGTGATCATTGGAAACAACATTACCTTTATTATCAATCAAGCGTACCCTATCACCATCACCATCAAGTGCAATACCAAGATCACATTTATCTTTCTTGACAATACTGATTAACTGAGCAAGATTTTTTTCTTCTATGGGATCTGGGTCATGCAGTGGAAACGTCCCATCTATAGAGTTATTGGTTATGATGTGTATATGACTTGGTAAAACTTTTTCAATATACCTTACAATTGTTGGACTATTGCCAAAATCCCAAGCTATTTTTAGTTTTTGTGTAGCGTTATTCTTGAGCGCATTTTTTAATATGTTAACGTACTCACTATATATATTCGTGTTAATTAAGCTTCCAATTTTCGTGCTGTTTTTAATTGTATTGCCTATAATTTCCTTCATTTCTTGATCTGAGTAAACTTTTTTACTACTGAAAAATTTAAAGCCGTTATATTCTCTGGGATTATGAGAAGCAGTGATCATAATCCCAAGATCTGCCTGCATTGTTGCAGCGTAGAGCATAGGTGAAGAACAGAGCCCAACGCGTATAACATTCGCACCGGATAAAATCAAGCCTCTGATTAATTCTTTTTCTATGCTTGGTGAATCTATCCTGCTGTCATAGCCTACACAAACGTTAGCTGCAGTTTGACCGAATTTTCTACCTATTTCATACCCATCACTGATTTGCAGGTCTCTGCCTACCACACCTCTAATATCGTATTTTCTTATAATAGTATTGTCCATACTGCACTTCTTGGAGTGGTTAATATATAACATTCCCGCCAAATACTCAAGTTTATTTAACTATAAGATTAGTTGATTTTTTAAGAAAATATGCTAATATTATAATATAGTTCTCTAAAAATAGAAATTATGCTAAAAGAAAACTTATTTATAGCTGAAAATCAAGGTTTAGATGTAGATGAGCAAAAGAAAAATGATATTTTAAGTTTCATTAAATCTTGCAAAAATTTTCAGGATTTTATCAGAAAACTAGAAGAAGAAAATTTAATCTGGTACTTTATTGGTCCTTTACACAAAGATGAGAACATTAAAGAACAGGTAAGTTCAAAGTGGAAAGAGGAGTTTCAAAAGTTTGAGCAATCAATAAATGCAACACATAAAAAATTCGCAGAATCTCTACCAAGTGAAAATTTCTTAGTATATACAACACAAGATAATGAATTTAAAATTAGATTTGAAAATAAAGAAAAACCAATATAGAGATTAGCACCCTTTTAAGAGCCAGTGACGAAGGCAAGGTTTATAACCTATCTTTAGGGAAAGATAGTCAAATAACTGCAACCAAAAAAGGCAGCGAAAGGCACTATGATTTTACTGGTTCAAGCTCATGTGAGATGACCATTAACTGGCAAGCTAAGGATTCTAAAGGCAATAGCATAGATTGTAGCATGACTGTAGAAGTAAATTCTAAGGGCATAAAAAGAGTGATTGATGAACCAAAATTTGGAGAAATAACTGACCCAGAAGAGGTATTAAAATTAGTTGAGCAGAATAAAGAAGTTTTTATCAATGGCAAAACTCTATATCAAACTTTCACTGACATGGTCAAAAGTGTGAACGAGCAGCAAACACCAGCAGATGAAACATTTACAAAAGATTCACCACAGTCAGCTACACCAAGTAGCAGTGGATATTCTTCTCTTAATACACCTTCTTCACGCAGAAGTTCTTTGTCTATTAGTAGTGAGGTTAGTGATGGAGATGAAGTATTTGAAAGTGATACGTTTAATGATGAAGAAGAGCATAAACAAGGAGGGAAAGGATTAGAAGATAGAGTAGCGGAATTAGAGAAAGAAAATACATATCTCAAGAAGGAAAATGCAGAGTTAAAAAGCCATAATACAAAGATAATACAAGAAGTTGATGAGGAACTAAGTAAATTAACTGAGGAAAAGCAAGATTTGGCAAAAGAATTCACAAGACTTAAAGATGAATTGAAAAGAAAGGAAAAAGAGTTAGCTGAAAAGGATAAAGACATAGAGCAATTAGCACAAAAAGTAACCGTACTAGAACAAAGTCAAAAAGATAAAAATGCTAGAATAACAGATTTAATTAATCAATTGAAAGATAAAGAAAGTGAGATTCAGTCAACAAATAGAATAAATGAAGAGCAGCAGGAAAAATTAGAGCAAAGTGAAGCTAAGTTAAGTGCACTAGAAAAAAAGAATGCAAATTTGGAAAATAATCTAAAGGAAATATCGGTAGAAGGTTCACAAGATAATCATGAAAAGCAGTTGGCAGAACAGTTGATGGAAGCAAAAAATGAAAACGAAAAATTGACTGATACAGCAAATCAATTAGCTGAAGAATTAAATCAACTGCAAAAAGAAGTTTTGGAGGAAAAAATTCGACAACTTGAACCCGGAAGATCACTTGCGGATGAGTTCAGTGAAGTAAATGCGAAAGTAGCTACTTCAACTCAAACTGAAGCTAAATATGAAAGTAGAGGAATCCAGGCAAGTAATCACGAAACTACAGTTCCTAAAACACAAGACCAAGGTACACAAGCTGCGGATAAATCTTCAAGCAAAAGAATTAGTAAATTAGGAAAGGAAAATAAAAGTTTGGCTAGGGACAAACTAATGATATCTGAACAATTAAAACAAAAAACAAAAGAGATTGATGAGTTAAAGAAAAATTTAAAACAATTACAAGAAGAAAATACACAACTAAGACAAAAAGCTACTAAAGATAAAGAAGTTAATGCATCATCTTCAACAGATCAAAAAAAGACTAATACAGTGGAAGTTCAAACTGATGTGCAAATGAATGATTTTCGCGATTTATATGATAAAGAAGGCAAATATGTCAGAACAGAACTATCAGATCCAAACACAGTTCCTGCTAAGACTACGGAAAAATCTACTCCTTCAAAAGGATGAGTTTTGCTTCAACTATAGCTAATCCAAACGAGATATTATATTGCAATAATCACTAATTTTCTGTGCTTTCAAAAAAACACATCAAGCAAAATCATTTGAGAGTAAGTGGACATTGTTAGATGAATTAACCCTAACTTAAGAATCAGATATATACAATATTAGTATGTTTAATTAATAGTGAGGTTAAAAATGTCACCTAGTGAAAAAAACTCTTCAAATTTTGTTGAAACTAAGCAAGATGATCTTAAAATGATTCAAGATTCTTCATTAAATTCAGATATCATTCACGATCCCAAGAAGCTAAAAGACAGAATTATGGATCTGTTAAAAGGAGATACAGAATTCTCCAAGATGAAGCAAGGAGATAAGGCCCTTGTAGTAGGTACAGCAAGTGGATTATTTGCAGCAGTGTTACCATTTTTGGCAGTTGGTGCAACACTTGCTATACCAAGTGCTATAGTTGGTCTTACTCTATTTTTCGCTGCGAAAGTTGCTGTAAAAGCAGTTCAATCTGGATATAAAGGGCTCAAATGGTCAGCAGAAAAAACAGTTGAAGGAGCGAAGCATATTGGCGGAAAAATCAAAGATGGTGCTGTATATGCCAAGAATTCGGTAAAAGAAACTGCAAGTTCTGTAAAACAGGCAACACAAGAGAGAGCTAGCTCTACATTAAGAAAAATGGGGGATAACATTCAAAACCTTGGAAGGAAGATGAGTGATAGTGGTGCAAGCGTGTCTAGTTTAGATGGCATCGCATATTCAATAGGTAATGAAGATCAAACTGTTATTTTGAAAACAAAAGAAAAAACGAGAAGTTTTAATAGTGTAAAGGAAATGTTTGTCAAGGAAGTTTTTGAAGACAAAGGTGTGAATAGCTCTGCTTTAACTAGGAAAATATTTTCTAAGCTGGGGGAAAAAATATTAGAGAAAGCTTATTCTGTTGATGGTCAACACAGTGCCAAAAAGGACCAGTTGATCAACCGATTGAAGCAGCAAATAGATTTTATCAATAAATTAGATGCTAAGAAGTTGCAACATTTGTTAGCTAAAGATAATAGCAGCCTATATGAAATTTTTTCTGAACATCATGATGAGATTAAGGAAGTTATTAAAGAATGCAAGGAAGAGCATACTCGTTTTAATACTTTAGAAAGGCTTAATAAGTCAGCAAAAAGGCATAAAGCAAGTTCTATGAATTCACTGGAAAATAGCTTATCAGGTAGTAGTTCAACGAGTTCTATAAGTACTGTTAGCAGCAAAGCAGAATTATTAAATCCTAATGAGCATAAGGAAGTAAAAGAACCTACTTCATTTTGGAGCAAGTTGTTACCATCACTAAAAGGTGGCAAAAAGCCAGAGGAAGCTACTTATATAAGATATCAAGATTCTGAGTTGGATCAGATACAATCTGCGGAGATAGGAAATAGCCGTTTTTATGTTGCTCCGGAGAAACCGCCAAGAAGCAATTCAACGGGTTCTTTAAGCACTGACAGTACTGCTACAACTTCTAGCTTTGCCAGTTACCGTCGTAATTCTGATAGTGGGTTCAATTCACCAAGTTCTTCTCCGCAACATGGTATGTTCACTGAGAAAAATGGCAAGTTAAAAACCCAAGCTGACTTAAGAAAGACAGGTTCTTTGGACAAATTGGTGGGACCTTCTTCAACAGTAACTGCTGAAGTCGATGTAGAGCATCAAGCTCCAAAAATGAAGATATAGAGAGTAAACAAAACTATCTATCTTCTTAAAAAAGATGTTACTCAGTGAGTAACATCTTTTTTTCATTTTATCAAAAACATTCGCTTATTTAAGATCAGTTTTCTAGCACTGGGCCAATTTATGGAGTTTCTCTTGCCTTTTTCATAGGTTACGTAAGAAACTTAAAAAATAAAAGTTTTTATTCAATAATTTGTGTATAAGGGATATTATTTTACTGCTAGTGAAATAAACCAGAATGAAGTCTATTTTATTGACAAGGCCTTTATTAGATTCGTTGAGCACAAGAAGCACGCTAAAAAAATATGGATACAAAGTTTTTATAGAGCCAGTATTCACAATAAAGTACTTAAATCCTGATATATCCGCGCACGAATTTGATGTTGTGATATCTACAAGTAAAAACAGTGTAAAGGCTTTCAGTCAAATATGTAAAGAGTATGGCTTTCCAATTATTACGGTTGGTAATTCAACCATGCAGGCTGCAAAAAATTTGGGATTTTCCGATATAATCTCAGCAGACAGCAACGTTGATGGTCTGATATCATGCATAAAATCTCATTATTCAAATACAATAAAGTTCTTATATATAAGGGGACAAGAAGTATCATGTGACCTAAAAAAAAGATTATCTGAAGAAGGTTTTAACGTAAGAGAAGTTGTACTCTATAAAACAATTACTAAAAGGAGTCTAACTAATAGGTGTAAAAATTTACTATTGGACGGTAAAATTGATAGCGTTGCTTTTTTTTCCTCACAAACTGCAAGGGTATTTTGTTCATTAGTTCTAAAAAGTGGGCTATCTCCTGTGATGAATAATACAGTTGCATATACCATGAGTAAAAACATTGCTGATAGTTTAAAGTTAATCAAGTGGAAAAAAATTATAACATCGAGGTTGCCCACAGGGGAGAGTTTAATTGATATAATTAATAAGGATTGTTGATGCTAAAGATTGCAACTTGGAATGTAAACTCCATACGTAAAAGAATTAACCAACTTTGTAGTTTTATAGTTGATAGTCAGATAGATATAGTTTTGCTGCAAGAGATAAAATGTACAGAAGAGCAATTTCCTTATGCAGAGATAGAAAAGTTAGGATATGAATATGCTGTCTATGGACAGGTTGCAAGAAATGGTGTTTGTGTTTTATCTAAATATCCAATACTGGAAAAATTAAAAATTGATGTTGTAGAGAGTCATCAAGAAGCACGTTATATAGAGTGTGTGATAAAACACTCCAATAATAAGGTAAGGGTAGGAAGTGTATACGTTCCAAACGGTCAAAGCCCAGACTCTCATACTTTTGAGTATAAACTCAAGTTTTTTGATAACCTATATGAAAGGATGGGCACTTTGTTGAAAAATGAAGAGTTAACTATTATAGCTGGCGATTATAATGTTGCACTGGATGAAATTGATGTTTTTGATTCAAATTTATTAAATGGCCAAGTGTGCTTTCATATAAAAGAGCGTGAGAAATTAAGAGCGATCTTGAATCTTGGTTTTAAAGATGCATTTAGAATATCTCACCTCAACTTACAACAATTCACTTGGTGGAATTATCAAGGCAATTCACTCAGAAACAATCAAGGAATGCGAATAGATCATATGCTGCTATCGCCACAAGCTGCAGATAAATTGGAAACATGTTACATAGATGATAGGTTGCGTAAACTAGAAAACCCATCTGATCATACTCCTGTTGTATGTGTTATAAAACAATAAAAGACCTATTACACAATTCACCTTTGGCAAATAGGTCTTACTTGACTGCTGTCTTTTCTGTGCTTTTGGCTGGCTGATCTATAGTAATTTTTCCATCAAGCATAGTAAGCTGCTCACCCCCTTTATTTCCCACCTGAGGAGCTTGTTCCGGAGTAGGTTGTTTTTTACTCCCGTCAGCAATTGTTTCAAGAGAGCTTTCAATTGGGGTTTTTAAAATATCATCAATACCCTTGCGAATTTTTTCATTCAATTTTGCTCTCTTTTCTGTATCATCTTTATCTGGTGAGCTAGGGTCATATAAAGTACCTGGCCTATTATTTGAAAAAAGAACTTCAATTCCTCCCTTTACAGCAAATATTGTACCAATAACAGCAGCAACTATCGCAAGTGTAGTAGGACCAAAAATTAATATTGAAGCAATGGAAAAAAGAATAGGAAGAAAAACCTTACGTAAGCACTTTGTTACCATCTCTTGATCACTAAGTAGTGGTTCATCCTCTTCTTTTTTATCTCCACCTAAAAATGGTATTTTTTCTTTCACTCCATCCATAAAGGAGCCAGAAATATTTTTCGGGTCTATTTTTATTCCCAATGGGAACCCAACAAGTTTTATTAGTAAATCTTTAGCTTCTGTACCACGTACATCATCTAAGCATTCCTCTACTACTTGCTTTACTTTACTATCTTCCTCTCCAGCCAATTTTTTCTCTCTAACTTCTTTAAATATAGAAAGTAAAAACTGACAAAAATTCTCTTCACTGAGTGGTCTTATTTTTTCCGGATTGACATTAGTTAGTAGTATCTTCTTATAAGCTAATATAAAATAATCAGTTATTCCTTTGCTCTCCTTTAATTTGGCTTTAACTTCTAATACTTTTACAAAGTAATCGTAAATTTCCTTATGTTCCTTCTTGAAGAGCATCTCATTTTGCCCGGTCACCTGAGTAGATGACTCTAAAGGCTTATTTTTTGCTTTTGGAACTGTCATAACGATCTATTTGTACTAACCTATGCTATAATTATAGCATATTTTTCGCATTAATTCAAATTTCTTAGAACCTGTCTTGAAAGGGAAAAAAGAAAAGAATAAAGCAAGAAATAGAAAAGTAACAAATGATAAGGGAATGTAAAAAATTGCTTCCATATATTTTAAATCTGATTATAATTACAGTTAGAGATATTTTAAGAGCTCAAAATCTATCTTTGTCTGCAGACTTTTCAGTCAAATTTTTAATCAAAAAGCGTAGCGTATCTTCTTTAGTGCATGTAAATATGCTTAATCTCTGTTGTATGTGCGCTGCACTTTTTTCTAATCTTTTTTTTACACAGGGGGATTTTATGTCCAGAATTCCAGATATTTGACCTTTACTTTAGCTAAAAACCAATAGGCGCCTATTGTTTAACGCTAATTAAAATAAAAATTTTTCTAATATATAGAAAAATCACTGTTTACTGAAAACGGGGCAAGAAAGCTGCTAATGTCACAGAATTTTAGGTAAACGTTGTTTGCTTAACGTGCTCTCCTTACTTCAAGAACTCTTTAATATGACTACTATTATACTTGCGAAATTAACCACTCAAGGCATCCGTTCAGGGGTGTGGCAAAATAAGGTAAAAGTGAATTTACAACAATAAGGCAGTGCCCAGACACTGGAATGGCTTTGTTGCACCACTCAAGGAAAGAACAGGCAGTTACTGATGGAATTTGTTATAAAATAGATATTTAGCCGACAAAGGAAAAATATGCCAATAAGAATGAAAGTCAGTAACTGCAATGAATATAACAAATTTCTTCAAGAAAGGGGAAATGTTTTTCATTATATCAACGATGCCATTGAAAATTGGTACGAAAATAGTCCAAAAGTAGCAGGTGGCAACAATGTCTACAGCGACAAAGTAGTGATTCTAATTCACATAATAACCTATCTATTCAGGATTGGTCTTAGAACCTGTACATGATCTCAAGAAAAGGATAAATTAAGAGATAGTGAATATAGATTAGGATATATGAGAAGTTTATACCCAAGCGACATAAGTCGAGAAAAATTCAAGATTATTCTACCAGATCTAGAGTCCTGCAGAAGAAAGACAAAGCCAAGAAAGCTTGATTTATATGAAGTATTCTGTGCAGTATTGTATGTCTTAAAAAGTGGCTGCCAGTGGAGAATGTTGCCACAAGAATTCCCAAGATGGAGAAGTTGTTACGACTACTTTAAAAAATGGAGTGAAAAACCAAGCGAAGACAAAAAAAGTACTTTGGAATGTGTGTTAAAAAAAATTAGTTGGCGTGGTCCGACAAAACAATGGTCAGAAAGAGAAAACCAGTTTCTGTATAATTGATGCTCAGAGCGTAAAAAATGCAGATACTGCTCAAAATAAGGGCTACGACGCTGGTAAAAAGATTTCAGGAATAAAACGCCATATTGCAGTTGATACTGAAGGTTTACCACACGCAATTTATATCACAACAGCAGAAATAACTGACCGTAGCAGTGCTGTAAAAATGATCGAAAATGCAAGAGAAAACCTCTCTGAAGTCCAAAATATACTGGTTGATGCGGGTTATACGGGAGAAAAATTTGCAACTCAAATAAAAGATATTATTGGAGCAACTGTTGAAGTGATAAAGCGCAGCGAATTACACACCTTTGCTGTATTGCCGAAAAGATGGGTTGTTGAGAGATCTTTTGCTTGGTTGGAAAAATGTAGGCGATTGTGGAAAAATTGCGAGCGGAAACTCAATACTAGCCTGCAAATGGTTGTTCTAGCCTTTACTGCTTTACTCCTGAAAAGATTATGAACAGGCTCTTAGGGTCTACGGTATAATTAAGAAAAGCCCCAGTTGTCGCTAATTTTTATTTCTACTTCAAGTGGTATAGAAATTTCTACTGCATTTTCCATTATATCTTTCATAAGTTTTGCTGTTTCTTGCACTCTGCTCTCTTCCACTTCTACAAGTAATTCATCATGAACCTGGAGGATTATTTTACCTGACTTTAACTGATCAAAAAGCCGAATCATCGCGCGTTTTATTATATCAGCGGCAGTTCCCTGCAGTGGTGCATTTATTGCTGCCCTTTCTGCAAATTGTCTTAGATAAGGAATTTTATTGTTGATGTCTCTTACAAAACATCTTCTACCAAACAAAGTCTCTACATAACCATGATTTCTCGCGATAGATACTGCTTTTTCCATATAGACCTTTATTTCTGGGTAACAAGAAAAATAGTAATTAATGTATTCAGCAGCCTCTTGAAAGGTAATGCCAAGTCGCTTTGCAAGGCCAAATGGACTAATGCCATATATAATGCCAAAATTAATGGTTTTTGCTTTGCGTCTTAATTGCTCATCTATTTCTTGCACTCCAAAAACTTGTCTTGCAGTGATATCATGAATATCTTGCCTGTTTGCAAAAGCTTCTTTAAATGCGGTAACATTTGCAACGTGTGCCAGGAGTTTTAATTCTATTTGTGAATAGTCGGCAGAAATTATCTTGCAACCTTTTGGTGCAATAAATGCTTGTCTGATGAAATTTCCTTCTTCGCTCCTGATAGGAATATTCTGCAAGTTAGGGTTGCTCGAGCTCAGCCTTCCAGTTGCAGTCACAGTTGTTGAGAAACTTGTGTGTATTCTACCATCAATAGGATCAACTTGCTTTATTAGCGCATCAGTGTAGGTACCCTTTAATTTACTTAAATGTCGCCAATTTAAAATTTTACTTGCAATTTCTACCCCTTCTTCTTCAAGAGCCTCTAGAACTTCATAATTGGTGCTATACGACCCAGATTTTGACTTTTTCTTTTTACTTAGCTCCATTTTATTAAACAAAACATCACTTAATTGTTTTGGCGATGCAATGTTGAATTTTTCTCCTGCTAAATTATGTATATCGTTTTCAAGTACAGCAATTAGCTGCTCAAACTTATCAGACAATTCCTGTAGTTTTTGAATATTGAGCAGTATTCCATTTTGCTCCATATCAAATATTACTTTCATGAGAGGTCTATCAAAGCGCTCGTAAATCGTAAAAAGTTTTTCCTGAAATAATCTTTGTGTCAGTTTCTCATGGATCGCTATTAAAATTTTTGCCGAGAAAGTTTCTACATTTTTACTTAAATTGTGTGCAATTATGTTTGGAATGCTGTGATCATGCTTACCTGTGTCAAGGCTGTATGACATGATCATCAGGTCATCAATTGAGTCTAGCACTCTCTCTATTGTAGGAAATATTTCTCTGATCTTTCTAATATCATGTACTATTTTAAGCACCCCATTTGAAAATAAAGTTGAATTTATTATAGTAAGTGCATCTTGTAGGCAGCTTTGATCTATGTAGAAAATATTATCCTCACTACAAGATAAGGAGATTTTGTTCAATCTATTGTTTTCAAAGTGGCAATGAATTGCAATTTTACCTTCATATCTGCAATGCTCCAAAAATTTTTCTAATTCTTCACTACTATATTCTGTTTTCTCTTTTGTGCTAGATCCACTATAAGAAAAGAGCTTTTCTACTTTTCCTATCAATGAATTAAATTCATATTTCTTCAAAAAGGATAACAATTTTTCCATATTTGGAGGATGAACTTCATATTTTACAATATCATGTTGAAGATCTACTTTTTTGCATAGTGACAAAAGTTCTCTTGAAATTAGTGCTTTTTCCTTATGCTCAGTAAGAATATTACGAACTCTTGTTTGCTCAATGTTATTGATGTTTTCTATAATGTTATCCAACGAATCAAATTTATCCAGCAATTTAGCTGCAGTTTTTGGGCCTATTCCTGGAACACCTGGAATGTTATCAGATGCATCTCCAGTTAGAGAAAATAAATCAAGAAGCTTATTTGAATTTACACCAAATTTTTCTATCACTTGTTTTTCATCTACGTATATATTTTTGATAGGATCAAATATTAGAATGTTGTAATTCAAAAGTTGAAATAAGTCTTTATCTGATGAGACTACTACTACTTTAAAGTCTTCGTGGTTGGCATATTTTGCAGCTAGTGTTGCAATTATGTCATCTGCTTCATAGCCTTCAATCTCTTCATAGCTGAAGTTAAAAGCTTCTACCGCTTCTCTCAGTATTGTAAATTGTGGAATTAGATCCTCAGGAGGTGTTACTCTGTTTGCTTTATACTCAGAATATAAACTGTGCCTGAAATTTTTTTTGCCAGAATCAAGTGCTATAGTTAAGTAGTCCGAATGGGAAATATACTTCAGAACCATATTAAGAAAACCGTACACAGCACCTACTGGAATACCAGCTGTGGTAGTCAAATGATGCAAAACGTAATAAGCTCTGAAAAGAAAACCATAACCATCAATGATTGTGAAAGTTTTTTCTTTCATTGTAGATATTTATGTGTGCCTTTGATGGTCTGTTATTTAGCTGTAAAAATCAAGCTCTTGTTTCCTATAGCCAAAATAATCATAATGCTATAGTTACTATAAGAAAACATATTACGTAAGGGAATTAACTATTCTGCCACAATTTTGCTCTATCACACTTGCCATATTTAATATTCCAGCTTCATCGTAATAATTTCCAATTACTTGTAAAGCAAGTGGTAAGCCTGCATTGGAAAGTCCAACAGGAACAGAAATAGCAGGTAACCCTGCTAAGCTTGCCGGCACGGTAAACACATCATTGATGCACATAATTAGCGGGTCTGGCTTTTCATTTAAGCCAAAAGCCTCTGTTGGAGCAGATGGCACAAGTATGTAATCTATTTTTTCAAACGCTTTTATAAAATCATTTCTGATTAATGCCCTAATGCACTGTGCTTTTTCATAATACTCATTGTAATGACCTGAAGAAAGAGCATAAGAACCAATTAAAATTCTCCTTTTCACTTCTTTACCAAAACCTTCTGCTCTTGTTAGCGAATACATTTCTTCAAGGGTATCAGCATCAACCCTGAATCCATAACGTACACCATCATAGCGAGCAAGATTAGATGAAGTTTCAGCAGAACAAATTAGATAGTAAACCGGTATCGCATATTTAGTATGAGGCAGAGTAATGTCAACAACTTCAGCACCATTTTCTTTTAAATTGGAAGAAACTTTTTCCCAATTATGAACTATTTCATCTGAAATTCCATCCATCTTATACTCTTTTGGTATACCAATGCGCTTACCCTTAATATCACCATTTATAAAACTGGAAAATTTAGGCACTGTCCTTTTGCTCGATGTTGAATCTTTTTCATCATAGCCACAAATTATTTCAAGCATTAATGCTGAATCAGAAACGGAACGAGTAATTACTCCTGCTTGATCGAGAGAACTTGCAAACGCAATCATACCAAAACGCGAACACCTTCCATAAGTTGGCTTTATTCCCACTACTCCGCAATAAGCTGCTGGTTGACGTACAGACCCACCAGTATCGCTTCCTAATGCTCCAGCGCATAAAAACCCAGCAACTGATGCTGCAGATCCACCAGATGATCCACCAGGAACAACTTTTTCTCCGTCACTTTTTCTAATCCATACATTTTTAACAGGACCAAAATAGCTATTTGTGTTCGCAGAACCCATAGCAAACTCATCCATATTAAGTTTACCAAGCATGGCTGCTCCACTTTTTAAAAGCACATTAGATACCGTAGATTCATAAGTCGGGACAAAATTTTCCAGCATTTTTGAGCATGCTGTTGTTTTTATTCCTTTTGTACAGAATAAATCTTTAACACCAACTGGTATGCCCATAAGTGGTGAAATATTATCTTTTTGTTTCAAGAAGTATTCATCTGCTATTTTAGCAGCTTTTATCGCGATTTCTGGGGTTTTTGTTACAAATGCATTCAGTTGCTCATTTTCAACTGCATTAACATGCGTCTCTACAAGCTCAACAGCAGAAAAATCTCTCCGCCTAAGTCCATCATGCATCTCTGTAATAGTGAGCCTTCTCAATTCATTCATTAATATTCAATTTTAGCGAGGCATTAATTATAACAACAATAGGACAGAAAATCTATATATTTATGATCGAAAACGGGAATACAATCAAGATCAATTCAGATTTCTGAAATGGATTGGTTAGTAGTACGTTTTAAATAGCCGGTTTGGCACACAATGCTAAGCCATAAGGGTTTAGCGTTTCTAAAATCAAATATCAACATCATGCACGTTAAGTGCATTGTTATTTATAAAGTCACGACGTGGTTCAACTATATCACCCATTAGCACCGAGAATATGCTATCTGCTTCTTCACAATCTTTTATTTCAACTTTTAGCAGAGTTCTAGTTTCTGGATTGAGTGTAGTTTCCCAAAGCTGATCAGCATTCATTTCACCAAGGCCTTTAAATCTCTGCAGAGTTAAACCTTTTTTACCATAATCCATCACTATTTTTGCGAGTGTACTTGGAGACTTTATTTTTATTTCAGTTTCTTGCGACTGTAAAAATGAATCACCATTAAATAAGTCAATTATGTTATCAAGAGAACTCAATATATTCCGTATTTCTTTGCTTTCAAGCATACTAAGCGAGAATACATATTTGTCTGCTAACCCTTGAAACAATTTAGCAATGTGAATTTCCTCATCTTTTACTTCTACTTCCCAATTATATTCACTATACATCAATTTTAAATATTTTAATATCTCATCAGCAGACAATAGAGCATTCTTTTTGCTTAAAATTAGCAATGATTCTAAGAGATCTTTTGGTATTTCCCTATCATAATTTTTGCTAATGTTTGAAATACTGAGGCACTTATTCAAAACGAAACGCAAATCTTTGCCTACACCATTTAATGTTAATCTTTTAATCGCTGAATTTACTATATACTCTTCAAAAGTTTCATCATCTTTGATATAAGTATCTTTAGCATTTTTTGTAACTTTATAGAGCGGTGGCTGCGCTATGTATAAATATCCTTTCTCAATTACTTCACGCATATGTCTAAAAAAGAAAGTTAGAATCAAAGTTCTTATATGCGAGCCATCAACGTCTGCGTCTGTCATAATGATAATTTTATGATACCTAGTTTTTTCAATATCGAAGTGCTCACTCCCTATTCCAGCCCCAATTGCCGTGATCAGAGAGCCAATTTCTGCAGATGAAAAAATACGATCCAGCCCTGCACGTTCTACGTTTAGAATTTTCCCTCTTAAAGCAAGTACCGCCTGTGTTTTACGATTACGTCCCTGCTTTGCAGTACCACCTGCGGAATTACCCTCTACTATAAACAATTCCGATAACTCAGGAACTTTTTCCTGACAATCGGCAAGCTTTCCCGGTAGAGTTGCAATATTAATATTGTTTTTATTTTTAACTAACTCTCGTGCTTTTCTTGCGGCTTCTCTTCCTTTTGCTGACCTAATCGCTCTTTCTACTATACTTGCTGCTAACTTGGGGTCAGTTTCAAGTATTGTACTCAACTTGTCAAAAACTATGCTCTCTACAACTGCCCGCGCTTCAGAACTGACCAATTTATCTTTTGTCTGTGAAGAAAATTTAGGATCAGGCATCTTGAGAGATAAAACACAAGTTAAGCCTTCTCTAACATCTTCTCCAGTCAAATTCACTTTTGCCTTCTTCAAAAAACCTTCATTGTTTGCATAGTTATTGATACATCTGGTTAGTGCAGATCTAAACCCTGCCAAATGCGTACCACCATCCCGTTGTCTTATATTATTTGTGAAGCATAGCATATTCTCATAGTAGGAATCATTCCACTCCATTGATATTTCTACACTGGTACCTAGATCTTTTACATTATCTCTAATGCTGGCAATTTTAGTAACATGTGTCTTATTCTTGTCTAAGTACCGTACAAAATTAGCTGTACCAAAATTATCTTCAGACTCTTTACTATCGTTAAAATGAGACTCTACATGTGGTTTATTACGGAGATCACGCAAAATGATCTCAATATTTGAGTTTAAAAATGCCAATTCTCTGATGCGACTCTCAAGAGTGGAGTAACTAAAATCAATACTACTAAAAGTCCCCGTTGATGGCATAAACGTTACTCTAGTTCCTCTTTTATTTGTGTTTTCATTAATTATCTTTAAAGATTCAATAGACTCACCATCTTCAAAGCGCATAAAATGTTCTTTTTTATTGCGCCAGATGGTTAATTCCAGCCAACTTGATAATGCATTCACAACTGAAATTCCAACACCATGTAATCCTCCGGAAACCTTATAGGTATTGCTGTCAAATTTACCTCCTGCATGCAATTGGGTCATTATTACTTCTGCTGCCGATATTCCTTCCTCTGGATGAATGTCTGTTGGAATGCCACGACCGTTGTCGGTTACAGAAACTGAACCATCTTCATTTATGCTAACTTCAATCTTACTACAATAACCAGCTAAAGACTCATCTATCGCATTATCAACAACCTCATACACCATATGGTGCAAGCCTGATCCATCATCAGTGTCACCAATATACATACCTGGACGCTTTCTTACAGCATCAAGACCTCTTAGGATTTTTATTGCGTCGGCGTTGTAGTTACTTTCCATGGAATTGCTTTATTTATAAATATTAATTAATATTACATTTGTATGTGCTGATTAGCAACATCTTTAAGTTGAGAGAAGGATCCTTGACATGTAGATAAAACATAACATATCACCTACACGAAGTGGTTTTACATGTTATTTCAATACATAAACTTAAGTTCAAATAATCATACAAAACTCTGCTTCATATTTTAAAATAAATGGCGACAGTCAAATACAATTTACCTTCTCCTTTCAATTGGACTTTCTAGCTCAACATAGGATAAGTTGCTCATACACTCTTCTAATATTTCATTCTTTTTATCATTGTTTAATCTATTGCTGAACTCTTGACACCTTCTCTCAAGAGCTGAATGCGTAGTCATAATATACCTTACTGTTTCAGATGATAACTCTGGTAACTCGCTACGGATCCTTTCTTGTTCTGTTCCAGAGAAATTGGTGAAATTGGCTCTGGCCATTTCAGGGAATTTTTGTGTGATCGTTTCTTTTATCATTTCTCTAGCCTCTTCTCCATCGAGTGTAATAACCACTGATGGATGTAAGCCAGATAAAGACTCAAATAATTTATTGTATGTTCCACCTGCACAACTTTGACCTTGATTACCGTAAGTTGTTGCAGCGTCTACAAGACCTTTTACAAACATATCCTTTCTATTTTTTATGCCTGCATCACTCAAAGGAATTCTTTGATTCTCTGTTCCTGTATTTCTATCATTGCAGGCTTTCCAACATAAAATAGCTGCTTGCTTTAATGTTAACTTACTATGATTGTCTTTAAAATTATCTCCTGTTCTATTGATAAATCTTAAGCATTCAAGTGCATGAGATTTATCGCCTTCTGTAAATTCATTTGATTGTTTGATGTACTCTTCAATGTCGGTTGTGTTGCCTCTATTTAGCTGTACATAGAATTCATCTTTGCTTAAATTCTCTTTATACTTTTCTATGAGTCTATCAACACTCAAGTTTATACTAGCAACTGCACTTGGGTCATGAGTAGTTTGTGCCATAAAAGGAATGGCTGCTAAATCTTGAAAGAAAATAGGCCTTTCTTCCTCTGGAATTTGTTGTATTAAATCGTTAAACTGCTGTATTTCTTCAATGAGTGATTTGTTTAGCAAACATAAGCACAATATAGGCAGTACCAAAAGCACACAGGAATTAATAATGTGTATAATTAAAAAAATGCTTAATGTTATTCTAATAACATTTTTTGGCCACGCTGATAATCTTTTTTCATTTTCCCTTGGTTTGAAAAAATAATTTACTAATGATAAATACAAAGAGAGCTGTACAAGAAGAAAAAATGAAGGAATCATACTTACTAATAAAACTATATTAATGAATCTTTTAATTTTATTAGTGTTGTTGTAAGCATTTTGCACTCTTTCTATTAAAGCCTGTGCTCTATTTCTATTTTGCTGTTGATTATTATTTTGACCTGCAAACATACCCTATTCTAACATTAATATATCATACTATAGAAAGAATGTAAATAAAGCAAGGAATTTAGAGCTGCTTTTATTTTTGTTTGATTGGGGATACCACTTCTATACTTTCCGCTCCATCTAAGGTACTATTTGGTTTTTCTACAGTAATCTTGGGAGTTACTTTATTCTCGATATCTGCTCCATATGAGCTAAGTACTTCAATGGCCTTTTCATTCCCACTATTAAGCGCAATATCCAAAGCATCCATTCCAGCTTTATTTTTGTGATTGATAAAATTCTTCAACCGATCTCTACCAAAGCTTTCTATATATTGTTTAATGATGAGTTCCACTACTTTTCCAGGACAATTATTAGCAGCAGGAAAAAGTATTGTGTTGTTATTATTATCTTTTTTCGTTATGTCTGCTTTGAGTTTATTTATCAAATACTCGATAACTTCTACTCTGCTATCATCCTTTGCTTCAGTGCATTGCCTAATAGCTAAAA
The DNA here is from genome assembly GCF_025617515.1 of Wolbachia endosymbiont of Oryzaephilus surinamensis. Classification (NCBI taxonomy): domain Bacteria; kingdom Pseudomonadati; phylum Pseudomonadota; class Alphaproteobacteria; order Rickettsiales; family Anaplasmataceae; genus Wolbachia; species Wolbachia endosymbiont of Oryzaephilus surinamensis. The sequence continues at coordinate 985,533 of NZ_CP092526.1, forward strand.
ATAAAGCTGTACGCCCATTATTATCAATATCTTCAATATTCTGTCCCTTGTCAACTAAGGCTTGTATTACACTTTTATTTCCATATAAAGTAGCAAGGTGAAAAGGTGTATGTCCTTCAGTGCTTTCTCTTTCATCAATTGACGCACCATTGCTAGCTAGCAATTCTATAAACTCTGGCGTGTTTGCAAAAATTGCAAGGTGCATTGGTGTTAAGTCATCTTTGCCATGATTTCCAGTTTTTGCGTTAACGTTTGCTCCGTTATTTATCAGCAATTTCGCTGTTTCAAACTGCTTATACCCGATAGCAACATGCAGTGGCGTACGATTACGTTCATAATTATCATTGACGTTTGCACCAGACTTTATTAGTAGCTCTGTAGCTTCAATATCACCCATCCGAATTGCAGAGTATAAGGAAGGAGATTCATCTTTTTCTATTTCCCCTGTCATACGAAATTAAGAACACAACAATTCATATATTATTAAGAATTATTATTAAGTTTTTATTAAAATTATATTAATAATAGTTAAAAAACTTCAATTTTTATTAAAAAATTTACATCTATCAGCGATTTTATAAGCAAATGTTTATATAATAATTCGAAAAGTGAAACAGTAAAAAAAAGCTTTTCATGAGAAATTATAAATGATAAATTGTTAATAATGAATTATTGAGAATAAGTTATGTGCTTTGGTTTGCCTAACATAAACAGAGAAGGTTATTTATTTATAGTTGTTTCCTTTATCGTAACATGTATAGCATTCTCTATATCTTGGGGAGCTGGAATTACTTGCTTATTTCCAACGTTATTATGTACCTATTTTTTTCGTGATCCAGCAAGAGCTGTACCAAGCAATAAGGATTTTATATTAAGCCCCGCTGATGGTGTGATTTCAAAGATAGAAGAAGTTAGTTACTCTTTATCAGAAGAGAATGAAGAAGAAAAGAAATTTACACTTGTCAGCATATTTCTAAGCGTTTTGAATGTCCATGTGAATCGTATACCAATATCTGGTACGATAAAGGAAATGAGCTACAAGAAAGGCAAGTTTGTTTCTGCAATGAGTAATAGGTCCAGTAATGAAAATGAAAAGCAGATTATTGTGATTGAATATGAAAAGGGAAAAGAAATCATTGTGGAACAAATAGCTGGATTTATTGCACGCCGCATTGTTTGTAATTTGAGGACATCTCAGAGCGTAAAAGCAGGTGAAAGATTTGGAATTATAAGATTTGGTAGCAGAGTAAATATTTATATCCCTGCTGGAATAGAGGTAAGAGTCTCAGAAGGCCAAACTGTTATTGGTGGTGAGACAGTTATAGCAGATTTAAATAAACAAGAGAAGCTTACCTTTGACATTGTATGAATAACGATGAAAGTAACGGTAAATCCTTACCTATTACCAAGTTATTTCCGAATTTTATAACTTTACTGGGTTTATGTGCTGGCCTTACTTCACTTAAATTCACATTTAATGAACAATGGGAATTTTCAGCAATTTTTATTATCATTGCAGCAATAATAGATGGAATGGATGGCAGAATAGCCAGAATTTTAAAATCAACTAGCGATTTTGGAGCACAACTCGATTCTTTTGCAGATTTTCTAAATTTTGGTTCAGCACCTGCTTTTCTTTTATATTTTTGGAAGTTAAATGAAATTAAAGTTGTAGGATGGATTTTAGTAATGATATATGTAATCTGCATATCAATAAGACTTGCCAGATTCAATGTTTCGTTACATTCAGAACAATTATACTGGAAAAAATTTTTCTTTTCCGGCGTTCCAGCTCCTGTATGCGCTTTACTTGCTCTGTTACCAATAATTATTACCTTTCAATCTCATGAGAGTGAATACTTACTTCTTATAGAGCAATTTTTTAACGTAAAGAATACAGCTTGTTACTTTTTGGCCATTTCATTTTTTTCGATAAGTCATATTCCAACTTTCTCTGCAAAGTACATTTATGTTCCTAGAAGCCTATCCTATATATTTGTGTCGTTTTTTGGAATATTGATCATACTGTTTATAAGCAAGCCCTGGATAACACTACCAATTTTAGGCGCATTGTATATACTTACTATTCCAATAAGCACTGGACTTTATATATACTACACATATAAAACTCATTAGCTATATAAAAGTAGTGAGCAGCATGATTGTAAAAGCAACTGATCTATTAAACTCTTTTTTATATATAAAGATATTCAACATACCATTTATAATTATTTGGGTAATTGCAACTGGGGTTTTTTGTACGATTCGATTCAAATTCATTAACTTTAGGTTGTTCAAATATGGGATACAAACACTATTCAACCTAGAGAGCCATAATAATAACGGCATAATCACCCACATTCAGGCATTTGCAACGGTAATTTCAGGAACAGTTGGTCTTGGAACAATATCAGGAGTTGCAATAGCTATTACAATAGGGGGGCCAAGTGCAGTTTTTTGGATGATAATTACCGGAGTACTTGGCATGTCAATAAAATTTGCTGAAGTAGTGCTTGCATTTACTCATCGCTCTGAAAACACAACTGGTGGGGCTTTTTATTATATGGAACATGGACTTGCAAAGATTGGATTTATGAAGACTGGCAAATTCCTTGCATTTATCTACGCAGTTATGCTGCTTGTTGCAATGATTCTAGGCGGCATACCATTTCAGGCAAATCAAATTGCAGCGTTGTCAAGTAACTTATTTGAATACAACACATCTGTTATTATCTCGCTATTTGTATTAATTGTAATACTGGGAGGAATAAAGCGAATTGCTTTAGTTGCAACAGGTTTAGGGCCGATCATGATAATGTTATATATAGGCATGTGTATATATTTAATCTGTGTAAACGGAAATAATCTACTGAATGCTCTATCTATAATATTTCAAGATATCTTTAACAAATCAGCTATAGGAGGTGGAGTATTGAGTGGATTAATAGCAGGGGTAAGAAGGTCAGTGTTTGCTAATGAAGCAGGTACTGGAACAGCAGCTATAGCACATTCGATTGTAAAAGAGAAAGACCCAGTTAAAGTTGGAAGTGTTGCAATGATTGCACCATTTGTAGACACAATATTAGTCTCATTTTTGACTGGTATTGTGATAATTATCACCGATATGCATATCACTAATACCGTAGGTGATATTACGTTAGTTAGCTCAGCATTTTCAACAGCCTTGCCTTTATTGAGCAAGCTAGCTCTTCCGCTGATAATGTTTTCCTTTGCATTTTCCACAATAATAGCTTACTATTACTACTGTGAAGTTGCCCTGTTGTACTTATTTGGTAACAAAAAAGTACTGATATTGTTCCAAATTCTTATAGTGGGTTCAGTGTATATCAGTTGTATGTCAAAAAATATAGAATTTATATCTTATTTAGGCGATAGCCTGTTTATGTGCCTTATGATTCCAAATGCTGTTGCAATATATCTACTGAGAAGGGAAGTCTTAAATACAATAGATTCTTATTACAAAAGGTATTAAACATGATTTATAGATTGCTTTGCATGATGTTATTTTGCCTATCGTTTAACGATGTATACGCTGCTTCAGTTTTTCATAAAAGTTATGACACTGCATTAAATGGAGTAAGCAACTTCATGAATGAAGTGTTGTTTTTCAAGATCTTTCACGTACCATTTATAATTCTTTTATTGGCCTTTGGTTATATATTTCTAACACTACGTTTTAGATTTCTCAACATAAGGATGTTTAAGCATGCGTTCGCTATTTTATGTGGAAAATATGACACAGATCATCATGATGGTCACATTACGCATTTTCAGGCATTTGTAACCGCGCTATCAAGCACAGTAGGTCTTGGAACTGTTGCTGGTGTTGCAATTGCAATTTCAATGGGAGGGCCAGGAGCGGTACCTTGGATGATGATCACAGGCTTTTTTGGTATGTCTGCAAAGTTTGCTGAAGTAACTTTAGCATTCAGACACAGAACAGAAGGTCAAGAGCAGTTATTTAGTGGTCCTTTTCAATATATAAGAAATGGGCTAGAGGAATTTGGATTTAAAAAACTTGGTATCGTACTGGCTGCAATATATGCAGCGGTTTTTGTATTATCAGGTCTTGGTGGAAGTGTAGCGTTTCAAACTAACCAAATGGTTTCAATATTATCTGGTTATTCAAATTGGATAGATGGTCATCCTTGGTTTCTCTCTTCCATAATTTCTACGTTACTTGCTCTGGTGATTATCGGTGGAATCAGGAGAATAGCTAAAGTCTCTTCTGCGCTGGTGCCTATTATGTCACTCATATATATTTTGAGTTGTTTCACGATTATTGCATTCAATATTCACAATTTTAGCAATACATTAAAAATATTGTTTTCCAGTATGATAGACTTCAATGCTGTTGGTGGTGGAGTAGTAGGAGCATTTGTCGCTGGGATTCAAAGGGCAATTTTTGCCAGTGAAGCAGGTGTTGGTTCTGCTGCAATTACTCACGCTGTAGCTAAAGATGAGGAGCCGGTTAGGACTGGTCTAGTTGCTATGATAGAACCATGCTTCGATACAATGTTAATTTGTTGTTTGACAGGAATAACAATAGTAATAACAGGCGCATACCAGACTGGCATTGGCGAGGGAATATTGATCACCCAAAAAGCATTTGAAACAGTTTCTTCTTGGTTTCCTATACTTTTAACCATCGCTGCGCCTTTGTTTGCGTTTTCCTCAGTAATTTCATTTGTATATTGTTGTGAAATGGGATGGCTGTATTTGTTTGGTGTAAAAAGTGTAGTAATATATCGTATAGCGGTGGTGGTAGTTGCATTTTTGTCAGGTTTGTCTAAAGATATAATGGCTATTGCTAATATTGGTGGGGCTTTATTCTCTTGTTTAGCACTCATCAATATGACAGCACTTATACTGTTTAGCAATCAGATTAATGATGAAGTTCAATGCTATCTAAAAAGACTGAGGAATAACAAGATCAACTAGATTTTTAGTATAATGGAGAAATATATAATTCTTATATTATCTTACGTAATCGGTTCAATACCGTTTAGCTTAATTATTGCAAAAATAAATGGTATAAATTTAAGAGAAGTAGGTTCAGGAAACATTGGTGCTACAAATGTTGCAAGAACAGGAAATAAGAGACTTGCTGTCCTCGCATTATTTTTAGACTCTTTGAAAGGATTTGTCGCGGTTTATACAGCACAACAATTTTGTGATAATAACGATTTTTATATATATGTATCTGCAATTTTAGCAGTTCTAGGGCATATGTTTCCTATTTGGCTAAGGTTCAATGGAGGAAAGGGAGTTGCAACAACTTTGGGAGTTTTGATAGCACTTAACATTTCTATAGCATTAGCATTTGTATTTGTCTGGCTAATAGTATTTTTTATCTTTCGGTACTCCTCTCTTGCTTCCTTGGCTGCTACTGCAGCAGCTGTTATAGCATCTTTCTTTTTTCAAAAGGAGTTATTCCTTATACTACTCACTGTAGCGATATTAATTTTCTTGAAGCATTACAAAAATATTGCAAATCTTCTGCAAGGCAGAGAACGTAAGTTTTTATGAGCTATGTCTCATTCCTTCTGCTACATTACTAGCGGATACTCCATGTGAGAGACGACTTGAGACCACTTCTTCTACTTCTTTTATTATTTCTTCCATGTTTTTTCCACTTTTTTTACATGCATCATCAAGTGCTAATTTTAGCTTACGTACATCATACTCTTCCAGCATCTTATTCATTTCTTCTTTCGTTATCTCTAATTTTTTCAATAAGATGTTCTCCATTACTCCCCTTTCATCACCTTTATACTGGCTACTCAGTCTGCTATACGCAATGCAACACTTCTTTTCTCGTGGCAAGGCTGACAGATTTTGCAATGTAGCATCTATTTGAGCTTCTATAGGGTTAACTTTCCTAGCCTTTTCAGCAGTTTCTGACCTAAATTTCTCTACTTCTTCTTTTATTATTTCGTCAGCTATTCCCTTAGCTTCATTCAAAAATGAATCCTTAAGAGAAAAATCTATCCTAAGTAAATTTTGGTTTAAAAGCTTCAAAAAGACTTTTTCTTTGATATTTTCGAGTTGGTCATCTAAAGCATGCTCCTGCAGTCTATCTCTCATGTGCTGACCCAACACAAAGTGCTCTAATTTATTTAACTTTACAGAGCTGATATTTTTCATTAATGTCAGCACAATTTGTTCACTATACTGAGAAGTAAAACTTAGCAACCTTCTCATTAAAGGAACGCTTACTTCTGCAATAAAATCATCAACTATTTTTTGACTTTTATCATCTTCATAATTATTTTGGGCGTTATGCCAAGCCCTAAGAATTTCTTTACTGTTCTTCTTATTTTTTAGCCTGTCTAACATAAACTTACGTGCTTCATTTTCTGCTTCTGTAAGGAGCATTTGTCTAGGTGGTGTAAATTTAATCTCTGGATCGGAATGAATACCCTCTAATGTACTTAACATTCTGTAGATAACACCAGTAAAACATGTGTTAGGAATTCGTTCTTTTCTAGAGAAAGTTTGGCTATCTAGTAAATTTGCAATCAACGCGTCTTTTTTATTTTTTACAGCTTCTCTATCTCCATCATTCAGGCTCTAAGAACTAACAGAAGAATTTGTCCACCAGTGAAGCCAGAGCTATGTTTCTCATTACCTTTGCAAAAATCTTGCAAAAACATTACTAATTTTCCCTTATTCTCATTACTAAATGGTTGGCCATCAAGCATATGTAAGTGATTTATATATTCAATAAATTCTTTAAATCCCTCATTATTAATAGTGTCTTCAGATACTTGTTCAGTATATTTATCTTTTAATTTGTCAATATTTTTAATGATATCATTATTTAATTGATGGGGTAGTAAATGTTCAAGCTTAATATCAAAGCTATTGACTAGCCCACGTGAGTTTTCTTTTATGCCTTCTAAAAAGAAACTAATAGCAGCTTTGAGTAACGTAAATGGATTAAAATCCTTTGGCCTTAATTCACTTTGTAATAGAATTAAAATCATTGCAAGTGGTATTGTTGCAAGTAACGAAACAAGCAGGAAAGTAGTTGTAAAAGTTATATATGTTATAGAGGCAAAAAATAAAAGGAAAGATGCTATCTTAATTTTATTTTTCTCAAAAAATATTTCCCAATATTCCTTTTTACTTATTTTTTCCTGCTTTGCAGCTTTTATGTCTTTATAAACGTAAAAAGTTTTTATTTCAGATCTAAAAAACAATGTGGCAAAAGATAAAAAGACATTGGCAGGATTAACTAAAATGCTTAAAGAAACAAAAGCTGCGAAGTAACTTGCTGTCTTTAATCTGTAAGAATCCTTTCCAGGAAATTGTATTTGGGAAACACCTATCATAGCCTACTCTCTATAATATTATGATATTGTAGTAATAACAAATAGCCTATAGATGTCAATGCTTAAGTATTTTACTGTCTACGCACTCATCGTATTCAATTTCAACTGTAGAGTGCGCAATTTCGAACCTATTTAATAGTATTTTTTTTATCTCATACAAAATATTAGTGTGTTGTCCATTTTGCTTTATCTTGGCATGCATAGTAAGTATAAAATAATTATCAGATAGTGACCATGCATGTATATGATGCACATCTATCACTTCAGGTAACTTAGATACAATCTCACTTTTTATCTCCTCAGCAGATACACTCTCAGGTGTACCTTCAAGGAGTATATGGCAAGAATTCTTGAGAATTTTATATCCACTGTTTAAGATTATTACGCTAACAAATACTGACAAAATAGGGTCCACTACTTGCCACCCTGTAAGCATGATAATTATGGATGCAAGTATAGCAGCTACAGAACCTAAAATATCTCCGATAACATGCAATACAGCACTTTTTATGTTTATATTACTTTCGCATTTACTATGTAATATAAAAAAGACTATAATGTTAGAGATTAGGCCAAGTGTGGCAATTATTAGCATTACTTTCCATTCCACATTGACTGGACAAATGAATCTCTTTATTGATTCAATTATAATGACCGCTGCAATGAAAAATAGAGTTAAACCATTAACAAATGCTGCAATTATCTGCAATCTGTGATACCCATATGACCTCTGTAAATCAGATTTCTTAACTGAAAATTTGTGCGCTACCCAGCTTAAAATCAAGGCAAAAAGATCAGTGAGCATATGCCCTGCATCTGATAACAGAGCAAGTGAGTGTGAAATTATTCCACCTGCTATTTCCATCAGCATTGTTATTGCGACTATTATTATGGAATAAATTAAGCGCTTGGACTCTGCTATTGAGTGTTTGCCATTGTGCACTGCTGTCATATAAAATCTTTTTATGAGCAAAAATCGTGGGTAACACTGGGCTCGAACCAGCGACCCCTTGCACGTCAAGCAAGTGCTCTACCAACTGAGCTAATTACCCATCTTAACCTTAGTATAGTGCTTCAGTGAAATGAAAGTCAATTTGCTTTTAGACTTCTTGCTGAATGAAACTCCTTGACAAACCTTCCCACTTTCCTTATCATACCAATAAGAGTACTTATCCTTGTTTTTGATCCTCGCGGGTTCAACAACAAAAATTCAGTAAAAAACTCAGATATTTATTGGCAAATTACATAAAAATTATAGCGGCTGCATGTCTTTTTTATTTTTTCTACATTCAGCCAAATCGCGCTTGTTAGCACATTATTACAACGCCAATTTACATTGTTATAGGGTCAAAACTCGCTACATAGGGATTTTTTTGCCTTTTTTAAAATTGATAAATTTCTTAATATTTATAATTCCGTTACTTGTTAGCAGCCACCTAAGGTCAGCTATAGAATTTTAGCCACATTCTAAATGTTGCATATTAAGTTAACTATCTATACTTTTTTATTAAGATATAAATTATACCAATATGAGAATTTACGTTTTTTTCAGATGAGTCACTTTATGCTTGATATTGTAAAGGCTAATAAATTAGAGGTTAGAATTATGACAATCAATCAACAAGTAAACAAAAATATAACTAAAGAAGAATACTTTAATAATAAGCATATCATAGAAGTTAAAGATTTAAATATTAAAGTAGAAGTTTATTCTCATAATTTAAGAGCAAGTAAAGTTGCTCACATTGAAAGTGAGATAAGAGAAACAGCTACTAATTTTAAAGATGCATTTAAGTTGGAGCCTGGTAGCTCAGAACAAACGTTCAAAATTTATGTGTTTGATGATAAGGCTGATTACACTCATCTTGGCGGAAGCGAACGTTTTGGTTCTTACCTTGGAGATGAGGGTGGTAAATGTTACTACAAAGGAGAAGCTGATGTTTTTGCTGAGATGTATGTCTATCAGCAAGGTGGCGTTCATAACCTTCAGCATGAATTTGCACATGGTTTAACTTACTTGGCTACAGGAGGAAAATCTCTACCTACAGTATTAATGGAGGGAATTGCAGATTACTTTGAACATCATTCAGATCACAAGTTCAATGCTCAAGGGTCAAGCATTGATAAAACTGAAGCCGCAAATTTGGATCTAGGTGGAATTTTAAATTTACAATACTCAGCCAATGGTGAAGAAAACAGTTTAGTGTATAAAACTGGTCATGCGTTGATAATGTACTTACAGGAAAAAGATCCTAGTTTATTAAGAGACTACCTAGATGCTTTACGTCAAGGTAACTCAGATGAATCAAAAAGTTTCTTGAAAGACATAAAAGGACATGATGCTGACTTCAAAAGTTGGCTTGCTGAGAATGATACAGAAACTGCAATGGAACATCTCAACGCTTTGCAAGTTACAAAAGGAGATTTTATAGCAACTGGTCAAGAAATAGTGGGTGGAGAAATTAAAAACATATCCTACTATAAAGCAAATATAGAAAAGATAGATGGAGAAAACGTTGGAAGTTTTTCTCCTGTAGAACATGTTGCATTTTATGATGTTGCTCGTGCTATTAATAGGGCAACAAATGATAACCTCGATATATCAAAGGAATATCATTTTTTAAAGGTAGTAAAAACTCCTGATGGACAGGATAAACTAACTTACTCTGATCAACAAGGTAATGAATATCAAAACAGTCAAGAGTATAAAATGCAAGCTTTGAGGATATTATCAAAATATGGTGAAGATCTTAGAAAATCTTACTATGATGGGAAAGAAGACTTAGATAAGCAGAAGGATATAAAATATAATGATGTGTTGAAAAGCCTTCGTGAACAGGAAGAAACACAGCGTCATGATGCATACGAGCAATACAAAAGAGGAGAGATCTCTTATGAGAAATTTGTAGAAAAATGCAATTCAGCCAGCACTAATTATCATAATGAAGGTAAGAGATTATATAATGCTACACAGGACAAATATACACAACTGAAAGATGATTTGCTTGATAAAACCATAAACGCTGGCTTGAAACAAGTAAAAGAAACTCAGAACATTGACGTAGAAAAGATGTTAGAAGAGATGGTTAATATCGATCCAAACCTAATCAGAGGTGCTCATATTAATCTACAAGAAGGTAAAGTTTTCTCTATCAAAGCTCTTGGTCACGGAGATATGGGTGCACTATCTATATATGATGGGAATACAAAGCTTGGAGAGTTGTCGAGCGAATCGGGCTTTTTTAAGCAAGTTGAAGGTCAAACTAAAGAAACTTTTGTTTTTGAGGACATATTGCACAACTTGAATACTCAATATGACGGTGGTGCTTATATGGCTATTACAAAAGAAAATGGTCATTATAAAGCTTCTCTGATAGATGGCAGAACAGTTGAACGTGATGAATACTTTGATGAAGCACATTTACATGAAAATGAATTGTTGCATCCTAGCACTGGACACATTCAAAAAGATTTAGATTCTCTACTTCTTAGAGGGACCAAAATTCTAAATCATCAGGATTCAAAGCATGCTCAATATTCTGATGAGCAAAGAGAAAGCGGTGTAATCGTAGAAAAAGGAACATTATTGGATGATAAAGGGACTGATAGAACAGACGACGATGTATACGAAGCGGTTGTAAAGCAAGGAGGCGAAAATCTACATGCATTCAAAAATATGGGCTTCTATATCACTGAAGAGATGAAAAATGAAAGAGGTGAAGTTGTAAATGGGAGTAACTTATTCATTCATGATCACGGAAAAAATGTACGCTATCAGTTACCTGAAGAAGTTACTCATCTAAAGTTAGTGCAAAAGGATGAAGGATACAAATTAGTGCCAGCTGATGAACGTGGTAATGAATATAGGTATGATGCTCAAGGTAATACTATACCAGAAGAATACAAATATATCAACCCAGTATTTGCACATGAATATGAAAAGAGAGATTATTCTCATAAACATATAAATGTGGGCCTTATAAACTTAGAAAAATATGCCCCTGGTAAACTTTTTACCATTAAACATGATCCAAATGATTATCAGATACAAAGAAACTCGAGTGGTGAAATAGTGAGAATCAACAATCAAAGATATTTCACTAAAGTAAAACTATTTGATGGTGATACTGATGAAGAAATAGGAATGTTATCTAATAATTTCCATAACTTCAAAGGAAAAATATTCTTTTCTGCTGATTATAACTACAGCTATAATGATTTCCTCGCATCTGTTTCTCCTCAAGTTGAAATTGAGAATATGGGAAATGGAAGTAAAAAAATAACTTTCGATCAAGGCAGTGGCGATATCGGCGATACTAACAGAGGCTACACGGACTATCAGAGAATATTCACAAAAGAGAAACAAACCGAAAGTCCAAAAGGGCAAGTAAGTGAAACTAAGACAGAAGTTCATAGTACTACTAATGTTGTTGCTGAAGAGAGAAACGACAACAGTGAAATACAGTCTGATCAACCACAAATTCCAACAAGGGCAAAAAGGTCAGCTTCAGTGGAGGAGAAAGAGCAGGTAGTGTTGAAAGACACAATCTTGAAAATAGAAAAGAGCTATGATAGAGATGTAGAAGGAAAGCATAAGGCAAATGTAATCATAGATTATAATGATGTGAAAGCCTTGTATAATAGAGCAGAAGGAGCAGATAAGCAATCTGTGTTAGATTTTTGGAACAAACTGCATACATCGGATTATAAGATTGGTGCTTTGCCGGAAGACAAGTATTACTTTAAAGATGGCAAATTTCTAATTCACGATAGTGACACGAAAAAGCTTATAGTGTTACCTGAAGATAAGGTATCCATCAAAATAATGAAGGATGGTGATAGTTATAGTTTGGCTATATCAAATGGTAATGGCAAAGTAATAAGCAGCATTAGTAAAATAGATAATCCAAATTACGAATTGCTATCAGATTCAAGTCACTTCAGCTTAGAAACACAAGATAACTTTGAGTTATTAGATCAACATCATGAATATAATCTCTATCTAGAGAATGGTTTTGTGAAAATGTTCGACTGCGCAAGCGATCACGTTTATCACGATCATAACTCAGCCTATATCTAATATATAAGGAGGGCCCTGCCCTCTTTTTGTTATTCCAATGCCCAGACACTGGCATCCAGTAAATTTGCTAGTATAAAAGTAATCAACGTTTCTTATGATGGAAAAATGGATTCCAGTGTCAAGCACTGGAATAACACCAAAGGGGCTACTAGGATGACATCGTCTGCTACATACTTAGATCACAAGAGAAGAATTCTGAAGCGAAAAGCTTCAAGGAAATCTTATGCAAAATCTAGTATTTACGGAATTTATATTATTTTCATGCACATTATGGTTTTTATAATTAACGGAAAGTGATATGGCTAGTTTAACTTTTAAAGACAACTCTGGAGGAAATGTACCATCCCCTAACATTAAAAGCATAATTTATGAAGATGCTGCACAGAATAAGTATACCTTTGGTGTAGACAATGCTACTAATGTTTTCAACACTTTTAAGTATGAACCTAATGGTGCTGCTGAAATAGATTACAGTGCTACAGCAACAAAGTTCATGACTGGAGGTGCAATTGCTACATTATTAGGTATTGGAACTAATGTAGATGCAATAAAAACTAAGACTGATTCTATTCCAGCTGACTTAAGCGCTGACTTAGTTACCATAAAAACTCAAGTCGGAACAGATCTGATATCAGGAATAAAGGCTAAGACTGATAAGATTACAGATACCTTAGGAGCTGATGTCACTGCTATAAAGGCTAAAACTGATACTATTCCAGCTGACTTAACAGCTAAAGTAACTGCTATAGAAACTGCTACAAATTCTGCTAATTTAGGAGATAAAGTTACTGCAATACAAACTAAGACTGATAAGATTACAGATACCTTAGGAGCTGATGTCACTGCTATAAAGGCTAAAACTGATACTATTCCAGCTGACTTAACAGCTAAAGTAACTGCTATAGAAACTGCTACAAATGCTGCTAATTTAGGAGACAAGGTTACTGCAATACAAACTAAAACTGATAAGATTACAGATACCTTAGGAGCTGATGTCACTGATATAAAGGCTAAGACTGTATTTATTCCAGATACCTTTACTGCTGATGTTGCTGCTATAAAAGATGCTACAAGTGCTGCTAATTTAGGAAAGAAGGTTACTGCAATACAAACTAAGACTGATAAGATTACAGATACCTTAGGAGCTGATGTCACTGCTATAAAGGCTAAGACTGATAAGATGCCTGCTGATTTAGGAACTGAGTTAGGTAATTTAGCTAAATCTGCTGAACTAGCTCCTTTAGCTAAATCTGCCGATGTTACTGCTATAAAGGCTAAAACTGATACTATTCCAGCTGACTTAACAGCTAAAGTAACTGCTATAGAAACTGCTACAAATTCTGCTAATTTAGGAGATAAGGTTACTGCAATACAAACTAAGACTGATAAGATTACAGATACCTTAGGAGCTGATGTCACTGCTATAAAGGCTAAGACTGATAAGATGCCTGCTGACTTAAACGCTGAGTTAATTAAGTTAACTACAATAGGAAATGCTATAAATGGTAATGGTAACGTCACTGAAGCTGCTAAAGCTGTACTAGAGAGCAGTTTCAAGAAAGCTATTAAAGAAGCTGGAGAAGATGGTAGCGAATGGCTTAAAAATGAGATAAAAGAGATAGTGTCACAGCCATCCTTCGAGATTCCAACAGATTCAAGTTCACCTCTTTCTTGGGATTGGTAATGTAAGTGCTAGTGAATGACATCGCAAGATGTCATTCACTGTTGTCATTCCAGTATCACATGCTGGAATGACATCCTTGTTTTATTGCAACTAATTTGCAGTGATTTTTGTTTTAATGTAAATGGAATATAGTCCTATTGCTGCTGCGTTTGAAACATTTAGACTATCAATTACGTTTGACATTGGAATTTTTAAAAGATAATCACAACTTTCTTTCACTAATCTCCGCATTCCTTTCTCTTCAGAACCAAAAATAATTACTCTTTTTTGCCCAAAATTCTTTATTTCATCTATATTTTCCTTTGCATTGCAATCAAACCCATAACACCAGTAGCCTATCTTTTTTAAAGACTCCATCGTTTTTACTATGTTTGTAACGTATATTAGAGGAACAATATCCAGTGCTCCACTTGCTGCTTTTGCGATAGATGCATTTTCGCTCGGTGAATGGTGATGTGGTAAAACCAGTGCATCAATGTTGAAACAAGCTGAGGTTCTTAAAATCGACCCTATATTGTGTGTATCAGTAATTTGATCTAAAATGACTATAGTAGAGCTGTCACCTGAACCTTCAGCTATTTCTTCGATATTTAAGCTGTGAAAAATAGGAGCAACTTTTAAAGCAATTCCTTGATGATTGACACCTTTGGGTAAAACATCATTGAACATTTTGTTCTCTACCAGTCGAGGTTTAATGCCCTTACTATCTGCACATTGTTTAATTTCTTTCTCAAATTCTCTGTAGAAATTTTCTGTTACTAACAGTTTTATACACCGCCTATTTTTGTTTCTTAATGCTGAAATACAAGTGTGCTTTCCATATATCCAACAGTTTTCATTAGCTTTTGATGATTTCATCTCATTATTGAAAATCAGTTTTTTATAGAATAAGCAATATTTTACTGTGTTTATATATTGTTGTAAAATTATGCAGTTCAATTAATGAATTTATGTCAGATGATGAGTTAGATTGGCAAAAAAATGTTAAGCCAATAGAATGTGGAAAAGTTACTTTGAAAGTTGATCACAAAGTAAATATAAAATCTATGATTGATAAAGGTGCCTCTAGTTTACAAGAAAATTTTCTTAATACTGATAATGGTGATTCATCATTTTGTCTTGACTACAATACAAAATTAAAGATCGATAGGGGCAAATATTTTATAAGCGATAAACTCGATTTGCATGGCTATAGTATAGATAATGCTTATTGTAAATTGATAGATTTTATTATCAAAAATTATCAAGCAAGGAATAGGTGCTTATTGGTAATTACGGGGCATGGTAATAGTACAGATAAAATAGACACTATAAAGAATAGCTTAAATAAGTGGTTGAATGACACAAAAGTTCGAAATATGATCTTATACTATCAGCAAGCCATAAAAAAACATGGTGGCAAAGGAGCTTTTTATGTCTTATTAAGAAGAAATAAAGGTTAATTTTAGAGTACCTATTTAGGAGTACCTTTCTTAGAATTCACGTGTTGAAGAATGATTTCTGCTAAACCTTTACTAATTCCAGGTACGTTTTGAATTTCAGCTAGAGAAGCTTTGCTTATATTTTCTACAGAACCAAAATGAGACATGAGTGCCTTCTTTCTTTTACTGCCAACACCGGATATTTCACTTAATTGTGAAGCAAAAAACTGTTTATCGCGTTTTTTTCTATGCGAAGTTATCGCAAAACGGTGAGCTTCATTACGCAGCAATTGTAAATAAAGCATGACCTTACTGTCACTTGCTAGAGTAAATTCTTCTCTGTCCGGCACATAAAATCTTTCATTTCCTGCATTACGATCATGACCCTTTGCCATACAAGCAAAAGGAACTTTTATATTCAATATTTCCAACACATTCTGCACTATGGAAACATGTCCTGGACCGCCATCAATCAGTAAAAAATCAGGGATTATATCTTTTATATTGCCAGAGAAACGTCTAGTCAGCACTTCTCTCATCATTTTATAGTCATCACCTGAAATTTCTTCTTTTATAGTAAATTTTTTGTATTCACTTTTTAAAAAACCTTCCTGCCCTGCAACAATCATCACACCAACTTGTTGATTTCCAGATATATGGCTATTATCATAAACCTCGATACGCTTTGGAATATTTGGTAACGAGAAAATCTTCCTAAGCTCTTCGAGCTTTTCTAGGTTATTTCTATAATCAGTAAGCTTCTGTTCTAGACTATGCTGAGAATTATTGTAAATAAAATTCAACAAATCACGTTCTTTACTATTTTTCGCATGCAAAACTTTTATTGATTTTTGAGTAAGAGCATAAAGTGCTTGTTCTATAATTTCCTTATCCTTAATAAAATCGGGAACGTAAATTTGCGCTGGTGGTGTGTTAACTGGATTATACAAATTGACCAAAAAGGTGGATAAAATTTCATCATTTGAATGATCACTACAATTCTCAATGAAGTAAGGAATGCTTCCATAGTTACCTTTATCTCTGAAAGATAGTACACCAATGCATGCTAAGTCTGCCTCACGTACAACGCTAAAGAAATCTGCATCTTCTTCAAAAGAAAAATCCATTGGCTGCATTTGAATTTGCTGAAGAAATTTCAATCGATCTCTATAGACAGCAGCAAGCTCGTAGTTCATCTCCCTACTGCACTTTTCCATTGTAGAAAATAGCTGTCTTTGCACTTCTTTATTCCTTCCTAGCAGAGTATCTTGTGCTTGTTTTACTGATTTGCAGTAATCATCTTTTGTAATTTTATCTACGCATGGTGCTGAACAGCGCTTAACTTGATACTCAAGACATGGTCTTTTTGTTGAAGAGAAATATTGATCTGAACATACTCTTAAGAGAAAAGCTTTTTGCAATGATAATATAGTGTTCTTAACAGCAGCAGCAGATGGAAAAGGGCCGTAGTAATGAAACTCATTCTTCTTAAACTTACCTCTATATTTCGCTATTCTTGGATAATCATGCTTAGAAATTGTTATATAAGGATAAGATTTTCCATCCCTAAGCAAAATATTATAAGATGGTTTTAACGATTTTATTAACTGTGCTTCAAGAAGCAATGCTTCGATTTCATTCTCAGTGATGAATATTTCAACCTTAATAACCTGTGAGATCATTACTCTGATTCGTTCAGAAAGGTTTTCGAATTGAAGGTAGTCAGATAATCTCGACTTCAAGTTTTTTGCTTTACCAATGTATAAAACCTTACTCTTATCTCCAATCATCTTATAAACGCCACAGGATTGTGGAGATGATTTGATTTGTTCCTTATATTGCCTGAGCATTTATCAATTGTTTAACCTGTATAAGGTTAAACTCTGCTACTAAATGAAAGGTAGAAACAACATTTGCAAGCAAAGATAACCTGTTTATTCTAAGCTCATTAGAATCACAGTTAATCTTTACACTGTCCATAAATTGATTGATAAATGGAGCAAAACGAGCAAGTTCATCAAGCGCTGTATTAAAGTCGTTATTTTCTATCGCTTGTTTGATGTTTTTACAAGCAGCTATAGCACAATTTGATAGCGCAATCTCCTCATCTTCAATCAAAAACTTCTTACTGTAAGATGCATTATAAGTAGTGCCATCACTTTTTCTCACTTTGCTCATCATGTTACTGGCTCTTTTATAAGTGCTTAGAACCTGTTCACCTTCTTTTGTACTAAGATAACGATCCAATATCACAGTTTGCTTTTCCGCTTTCAGCAGATCATTAATATCGACTTTATATAGTATTGAATCTACAACATCTTGCCTTATATTTCTATTTTTTAAAATAATCTTGAACCTTTCTAAGCAGAATTTAAATACTAGTTCTAAAATTTGTTTTTCACTTGGCTTATCAACTGGAGTTATATTTTTATTCAATAGAAGCCTTGAACATAAAGATACTGACTTATCTATCAGCAATCTAATTGGAATATGCAAATTATTTTCAAGTATTGTTCTAATTATACCAATTGTCATTCTACGCAAACCAAACTGATCATACGAACCAGAGATTTTCTCACCTGCTGCAATTAAGCCAACCAAACTATCCATTTTGTCTGCAATAGCTACAGCAATCGCAGTAGGAGATCTAGGGCATTCTTGGTCCGATCCAATTGGCTTATAGTGCTCAGTTATAGCTTCCACTACTTCTTTATCCTCTTGAAAATAAGAAGCGTAGTATCCACTCATTACTCCTTGCAATCCCGGAAATTCTTTCACTATCAACGTTGCAAGATCTGCCTTTGCTAAATATGCAGCACGTTCAACTTTAATTAATGAAGCATGTGGAATAAATATCGCTATATACTTTGAAAGAGCGATAATACGCTTCACTTTTTCTTCTACGCTACCGAGCGAAGCATGAAATGAAATAGAGCTCAATTTTTTGACATAGTAATCTAGGTTTTCCTTCTTGTCTTGAGATATCAAAAACTGGGCATCAGCAAGACGTGCTTCTAATATTCTTTCATGGCCTTTGACAACTTCATTGTTGTTAACATTTACAACAGTAACAAAATGTGATATTTTCTGTCCATCACTTAAAGCAAGATACTTTTGCTGCGTATTAATTATACTAAGTATTACTTTCTTCGGTAATTCTGATGATTTTACTTTACCAAATAATACTATTGGCCACTCTATAAGCCCTGCCAATTCATTAAGTAAATAATCATTTTTTTCAAGTTGTAAGTTCTCCTCTTTTGTAAACTTATTAATCTGATCTAGTATAAATTGCTTTCTTTTGTCCAACTGGAGAATGACATTATTTTTTTCTAACAATTCAAAATAGTCTTTGGGTGTTTTAACAGTAAGTACTGCATCACCTGAAAGAAACCTATGACCATACGTCACGTTGCATGCTGTAACCCCTGCAAAAGATATAGGTATTATTTCGTCATTTAAAATACATAGAATATTTTTAATTGGCCTAACCCATCTCTCTTTTCTTTCACTCCATCTCATACTCTTTGGCCAAGAAAAGTTTTTTAGCATTTCCTCCAGTTGATTTTTGAGAAACCCGTTGATGTTAAATAAGCAGCTTTCTCTCTTAATGAAGTAAAAATCTTCATCATTTACTTTGCGAATGAGTAAATCTTCTTCACCTTTCCGATTTTTTCTCAAAAAACCTTCGATAGCACTTTTCGGTGCATTAACTCTTGGTCCTTTAATTTCATTGTTAGAATCTTTTAGCTCTAAAGCACTTATGCCATCAATAAAAAGAGCAATGCGACGTGCAGTCACATAAACTTCTATAGATGCAAATTTCACATTATTTTTACTAAAAGCATTAGTGATATAGCTCTTAACCTGAGCTGCAGATGAATTCTGCATTCTTGATGGAATTTCTTCTGAAAGACATTCAAACAATAATTGTGACAACATATTCTACTTTGCTCTATATAATTCACAGCATTTTTTTGTTAACTCTCTCACTCTACCAATATAGGCTGTACGTTCATTCACACCAAGCACACCTCTTGCATCAAGTAGATTAAGTAGATGGCTCGTTTTAATACATTGGTCATAAGCTGCTATCGGCAATTCTTTTTCAACAAGGAATTTACACAGTTTTTCTGTATCCTCAAACTGCTGTTGTACTACTTTAGTATCATAATAATCAAGTGCCAGGTAAGAAAACTCTCGCTCTCTTTGTTTAAAAATATCTCCATAAGTTACACCATTATCGTTCCACATTATGTCGTAAACATTATCTACACCCTGTATGCACATTGCTAAACGCTCTAACCCATATGCTACTTCACCAGGAATTATTCTGCAGTCAATACCTCCCACTTGCTGTATATAAGTAAGTTGTGTTACTTCCATTCCGTTGCATGTAACCTCCCAACCAAGACCGGATGCGCCAACACTTGGGTTTTCCCAATCATCTTCAATAAACTTAATATCATATTCTTTTGTCGATACACCAAGAGCTTTTAAGCTATTTAAGTAAATATCTTGCAAATTGCTGCCAGATGGTTTTATTATAACTTGGTATTGATGATGCTGATATAAACGATTAGGGTTGTCGCCATAGCGTCCGTCTGCAGGTCTGATTACTGGTTGTAGATACGCAATTTTTGTTGATTTTTCGTCAATCGCTGACATGATTGTTGCGGGATGTAGTGTTCCAGCTCCAACTTCAGACGTATATGGATGAAGTATAGTACACCCTTCATC
This sequence comes from Wolbachia endosymbiont of Oryzaephilus surinamensis, assembly GCF_025617515.1. Taxonomy (NCBI): domain Bacteria; kingdom Pseudomonadati; phylum Pseudomonadota; class Alphaproteobacteria; order Rickettsiales; family Anaplasmataceae; genus Wolbachia; species Wolbachia endosymbiont of Oryzaephilus surinamensis. The sequence continues at coordinate 1,005,816 of NZ_CP092526.1, forward strand.
TGCCCAAAAATCTTGTAATCCCTTTATTATATCCTGTAGATTCACGCAAACTGTATATCTTTTAAACTGAATACATAAGCAAATAAGTACTATTCTATACTTATTTTTTTAATAGTGCCATGAAAATAGTCACTCAAGGCTATTGAACTTTCTTTTACATACTCAAATATGCTTTTGTTTAAAACAATCGCATCATGCATAGTCAGATCGCAGAATATAAATGCAGTCAAGTACAATAAAATCACTGCATAAAACACATGAAAAATCCCTTCAAATGTGATTGATATTGCATTGTTATAACTAAGCTGTATCGTACTTATCGGCCATGGTTTTATTACTTCTACAATATTAAAAAATAAATAAGGTATTATAAAGAAAAAGAACAAATGCATAAGATCATTAAACCAAAATGGACATTGAAGTATTGCCTTGCATATACTTAAATAGAATTTACTTACAATATAATAAATTGACATTATTGCCGGCATCGAAAACGCAACAGTCATCACCTGTCCTGATGCTATTTGTATTACTATATTCTCATCACTGCTGGCTGAAGGATCTTGAGTATGAAAAATAGATATGCCAACTAATTGCAGCACTAACATAACTATTGCTAGCTTGGTAAAAATAGCAGCTACAACTATGCCTGAATTCGGCATTTTATATAGTATAAAATCACCTCCGTATGTAAGCATTAATATAATGTCGGTAATAAATAATATTAGAAAAGAAGACCAATAATGCTGCCAACCCGGTAAATATCCTACTCCTAAAAAAGAGCTTACTATTTTGGCAGGAAAAACCTTGCCTAGCATCTTACCCAAAAATTGAAAAAAAATCCCCATGTCCTAACTAACACTTGACTTATATTTTTCACAATACTGAATTGTAATGGACTTATCAATACACTTCTTGCATAGAAAAAAGGCAAATAGTTAAAAACGATCTAAACCGTTGCCCCTTTATACTAGTAGCCTCCTTTTTTGTCATCCCAGTGCTCCGACACTGGGATCCAGCCTTTCTTACCAATAAAAACTTAGAATAAGATCTCCTTTGTGCTCAAAAAATTCCTGGATTCCAGTGGGCTTTGTTGCACAGCTCTTCGGATAGTGGGTAATGTATAATAAATTCATGAAGCTATATCAAACTTAGCCATGCCTATTTCAGTAAATTTGTTAAGCAAATAACACTTGAGTAGCAGTTCCTTCTCACGATTAATCTCAGATTTATTCCTAAAACTAAATCCAAATATTTGCTTCAGTCGCGAGAAAAAACTTTCTATATAAGATCTCTTCCAATAATTTATCTCTTTTTTCCACCTCTTCATACCATCTTCATCATATGACTTTATGAGCTTGATTGTAGAATTTCTCTCATTCATATAATCCAACTTTGGATGCTCTACTGCATTATTTTGCGGAGGAATCCTTGTCTTTATGTCAAGCTCATCGCACAGTTTGTATAACTTCTTTCGATCTATCTGCATATATCGTGCTTATGTTATACTTGGTATCCACTCTTTCAATAAGATCACAGGCTCCATAGTGGTCGGAATAAACTCCACTACTGTATTTTGCAGCTATAACTTTTTTACTACCTATCTCTAGCATTACATGTAGCTTTCTTGTTTGCTCATAGCGGCGATACTTTCTATCTGTACCATTTGCCTTACTATGGCCTGGAGTATTATTGTAGATGCTGATACCTGTACTATCTATAGCAATTTCAATATCTTCCATATCGTTCTTATCAACTCTGCAGTCGTTGATTTTGATATTAAGCTTTTTAAACCTTCTTGAAGCCTGCGAATAGCTGATAATTTGCAAAATTTTCCCTATTTGCTCAAGATATTTCTCTATAAATCCCACTGTTTGCCTAAGAGCCTGTTCATAATCTTTTCAGGAGTAAAGCAGTAAAGGCTAGAACAACCATTTGCAGGCTAGTATTGAGTTTCCGCTCGCAATTTTTCCACAATCGCCTACATTTTTCCAACCAAGCAAAAGATCTCTCAACAACCCATCTTTTCGGCAATACAGCAAAGGTGTGTAATTCGCTGCGCTTTATCACTTCAACAGTTGCTCCAATAATATCTTTTATTTGAGTTGCAAATTTTTCTCCCGTATAACCCGCATCAACCAGTATATTTTGGACTTCAGAGAGGTTTTCTCTTGCATTTTCGATCATTTTTACAGCACTGCTACGGTCAGTTATTTCTGCTGTTGTGATATAAATTGCGTGTGGTAAACCTTCAGTATCAACTGCAATATGGCGTTTTATTCCTGAAATCTTTTTACCAGCGTCGTAGCCCTTATTTTGAGCAGTATCTGCATTTTTTACGCTCTGAGCATCAATTATACAGAAACTGGTTTTCTCTTTCTGACCATTGTTTTGTCGGACCACGCCAACTAATTTTTTTTAACACACATTCCAAAGTACTTTTTTTGTCTTCGCTTGGTTTTTCACTCCATTTTTTAAAGTAGTCGTAACAACTTCTCCATCTTGGGAATTCTTGTGGCAACATTCTCCACTGGCAGCCACTTTTTAAGACATACAATACTGCACAGAATACTTCATATAAATCAAGCTTTCTTGGCTTTGTCTTTCTTCTGCAGGACTCTAGATCTGGTAGAATAATCTTGAATTTTTCTCGACTTATGTCGCTTGGGTATAAACTTCTCATATATCCTAATCTATATTCACTATCTCTTAATTTATCCTTTTCTTGAGATCATGTACAGGTTCTAAGAACCTGTCTTGAAAGGACTTAAGTAGTATCTGTTCAGATGCATGGCTAATGTGTAAATATTGAAGCAAAAGTAATGTCATCCCAGTGCTTGACACTGGTGCTCACAAGCAACCTAATCATAGATATTAAAAGCAACGCTTTCAATGAGACTACAAAAGGCTGGATTCCAGTGGGCTTTGTTGCACAGCTCTTCGGATAGTGGGTAATGTATAATAAATTCATGAAGCTATATCAAACTTAGCCATGCCTATTTCAGTAAATTTGTTAAGCAAATAACACTTGAGTAGCAGTTCCTTCTCACGATTAATCTCAGATTTATTCCTAAAACTAAATCCAAATATTTGCTTCAGTCGCGAGAAAAAACTTTCTATATAAGATCTCTTCCAATAATTTATCTCTTTTTTCCACCTCTTCATACCATCTTCATCATATGACTTTATGAGCTTGATTGTAGAATTTCTCTCATTCATATAATCCAACTTTGGATGCTCTACTGCATTATTTTGCGGAGGAATCCTTGTCTTTATGTCAAGCTCATCGCACAGTTTGTATAACTTCTTTCGATCTATCTGCATATATCGTGCTTATGTTATACTTGGTATCCACTCTTTCAATAAGATCACAGGCTCCATAGTGGTCGGAATAAACTCCACTACTGTATTTTGCAGCTATAACTTTTTTACTACCTATCTCTAGCATTACATGTAGCTTTCTTGTTTGCTCATAGCGGCGATACTTTCTATCTGTACCATTTGCCTTACTATGGCCTGGAATATTATTGTAGATGCTGATACCTGTACTATCTATAGCAATTTCAATATCTTCCATATCGTTCTTATCAACTCTGCAGTCGTTGATTTTGATATTAAGCTTTTTAAACCTTCTTGAAGCCTGCGAATAGCTGATAATTTGCAAAATTTTCCCTATTTGCTCAAGATATTTCTCTATAAATCCCACTGTTTGCCTAAGAACCTGTACATGATCTCAAGAAAAGGATAAATTAAGAGATAGTGAATATAGATTAGGATATATGAGAAGTTTATACCCAAGCGACATAAGTCGAGAAAAATTCAAGATTATTCTACCAGATCTAGAGTCCTGCAGAAGAAAGACAAAGCCAAGAAAGCTTGATTTATATGAAGTATTCTGTGCAGTATTGTATGTCTTAAAAAGTGGCTGCCAGTGGAGAATGTTGCCACAAGAATTCCCAAGATGGAGAAGTTGTTACGACTACTTTAAAAAATGGAGTGAAAAACCAAGCGAAGACAAAAAAAGTACTTTGGAATGTGTGTTAAAAAAAATTAGTTGGCGTGGTCCGACAAAACAATGGTCAGAAAGAGAAAACCAGTTTCTGTATAATTGATGCTCAGAGCGTAAAAAATGCAGATACTGCTCAAAATAAGGGCTACGACGCTGGTAAAAAGATTTCAGGAATAAAACGCCATATTGCAGTTGATACTGAAGGTTTACCACACGCAATTTATATCACAACAGCAGAAATAACTGACCGTAGCAGTGCTGTAAAAATGATCGAAAATGCAAGAGAAAACCTCTCTGAAGTCCAAAATATACTGGTTGATGCGGGTTATACGGGAGAAAAATTTGCAACTCAAATAAAAGATATTATTGGAGCAACTGTTGAAGTGATAAAGCGCAGCGAATTACACACCTTTGCTGTATTGCCGAAAAGATGGGTTGTTGAGAGATCTTTTGCTTGGTTGGAAAAATGTAGGCGATTGTGGAAAAATTGCGAGCGGAAACTCAATACTAGCCTGCAAATGGTTGTTCTAGCCTTTACTGCTTTACTCCTGAAAAGATTATGAACAGGCTCTAAGACCAATCCTGAATAGATAGGTTATTATGTGAATTAGAATCACTACTTTGTCGCTGTAGACATTGTTGCCACCTGCTACTTTTGGACTATTTTCGTACCAATTTTCAATGGCATCGTTGATATAATGAAAAACATTTCCCCTTTCTTGAAGAAATTTGTTATATTCATTGCAGTTACTGACTTTCATTCTTATTGGCATATTTTTCCTTTGTCGGCTAAATATCTATTTTATAACAAATTCCATCAGTAACTGCCTGTTCTTTCCTTGAGTGGTGCAACAAAGCCATTCCAGTGTCAGCTACTTGAATGACATCTTTAATCTCCGTATAGCTATGCGTCACGCGCTGGCCTGAAGCTTTAACTATAAATATTAAAAAATTTACCAAGCTAGAAAAAGGCAAAAGAATCCCCTAGTAACCCCAACTATGGATTAGCCAGCAAAGAAAGGCATAGAAATAGAGGGCTTTTTCGACTGCATGGAATAGGAAATCAGAACAGAAAAAACATGAATTAGGAAATTTGTTGGCGATCTGTGTCTTGTGTGCTCAATCTCAAATTTGTTTTTCAAGGAGTCGAAAACAGTCTCAACAATCGATCTTTTCCTTAGTAAAATCTTCTCTTTAAGTGAAATGAGTACGTTTTTCATACCTTTTTTTACTTTAGTGACGAGTTTTAGGCCTCTATCAAAGAGTTTCTCAAAGAGCTCTTTCTTTATATAGCCCTTATCTCCAAACAAAAGTCCGGTCAGTCTTTTAGTGAGAGTTGGCACAGGTTTTCTGTCATCAACGTTACCTTTGGTTAGAGTAAGTGCTTGAATTTCTCCAATTTCATTAATTACCAAGTGCAATTTAAAGCCAAAAAACCAACCATATGTGCTCTTACTAATTTCTGCCAAACCATCAAAAACTTTGTTCTTGGAGATTCTTTTTTTGTGGCAAACAGCGATTGTAGAAGTGTCTATGTAGGCAATACCTGTCATTTTTGCTTGTTTGCAGAACCATTGCAAAAGTAATGCTAAATACCATAAAACCCGTGATTTAAGAGCGATAAATCGGTCATATGTTGGCAATTTAGAAAACTCAGATTTATAAAGTGGCAGATAAAGTAGGTAAAAAGCTTTGAAACTTTTGCAAGGGGATTGATGATATAATAGAATTATGGTGAGAATTTCCGAAGTCCGGTATTCTAGTTGGTTTTCTTCCTTTTGATAGGAGCATATTAGCAAAACTATCATCGACTGTGCGATAAAAATCCTCGACGCAACAGTAAAGTTCTGTAATATCTTTCTTCATGGGTAACCTCTTAATTATTGATAAAATACTTGAGCTTACCCTGTTTTCCTCTTCTTAGCTGCACTTTTATCTCTTTATTTAATCCATAGTTGGGGTTAGTAGTGAGTTTTGACCCTATAATAATGTAAATTGGCATTATAATAATGTGCTAACGCTTAAAATAAGCGTGTTTTGGCTGAATGTAGAAAAAATAAAAAAGACATGCAGCCGCTATAATTTTATGTAATCTGCCAATATATACCTGAGTTTTTTACTGAATTTTTGTTGTTAAATCTGCAGAGATTAAAAACAAGGATAAATACTCTTATTGATATGGTAAGGAAAGTGGGAAGGTTTGTCAAGTCACTTCGGCCAGCTACCTACTTAGATGTTCCACACTGCTAAGTAGATACCAAATTTTTTGCAACATCAAGTGCAGCATAGGTAAATATTGCACTTGCACCTGCACGTTTAAAACCAATTAAGGACTCATAAATCACTCTGTTATAATCCAACCAGCCATTATTTGCTGCAGCTTTTATCATTGCGTATTCACCGCTTACTTGGTAAGCAAAAATCGGAAAATTGAACTTGTCACTTGCTGTTTTTATTATATCTAAGTATGGCATACCCGGCTTTATCATAATAAAATCTGCACCTTCATTTATATCCATTTCAATTTCGCAGATTGCTTCGCGTGCATTTCGATAATCCATTTGATAACCACTTTTGTCGATGAAATTTGATGATGCGCACGAACCGACAACTTGCCTGAATGGCGCATAGAAGCTAGAACAGTACTTTACTGCATAGGACAATATTGACACATTCTGAAAGTTATTATCATCCAATGTTTTTCTTATTTTTCCTATCCTGCCATCCATCATATCAGAAGGAGCAACTATATCGCATCCTGCTTTTGCTAAAACAAGCGCTTGCTTACACAATATTGACACAGTTTCATCATTTTCCACATCCATCTTGCCGTCTTTTAAAATGCCATCATGACCGTGAGTAGTGTATGGATCTAGTGCAATGTCTGCAATAATGCCAATATCAAGTACCTTCGATTTTACAGCATGAATTGCTTTGCAGATTAAATTATCAGGATTATATGCTTCCTCAGCTTTTTCAGATTTTAGTTTACTATCAACTACAGGAAAAATTGCAACAGCATTAATCCCCGAGTCCTTAGCTTTCTGAACTATAGAAATTAATCCATCTATTGAATAACATTTGATATCAGGTAAGCCAGAAATTGGCTCAATTGTTTCTTCTCCGTCATGAACAAATAAGGGAAAAATCAAATCATTTACTGATAAAGTGATTTCACTTGTTAAATTGCGAATCCACTTGCCTGAGCGCCTGCGTCTTAATCTTATGTTTGGAAAGTTAAACATTGGACCCAGGCAAGTTCCCAGTAAAAAGCAACACTCCTGAAATGAGTATTACCCAAAGCACTGATATCGGTAGAAACACTTTCCAACCAAGACGCATTAGTTGGTCATATCTGTAACGGGGTATTGTTGCCCTGATCCAAATAAATATGAACAATAATAAAACTATCTTCAAAACGAACCAAATCAAACCTGGAATTTTATATAGTAAACTAAGCTCTAGTGGAGGATACCACCCTCCTAGAAAGAATATTGTCATCACAGCGCTTGCTAAAATCATATTTGCATACTCTCCTAGAAAAAAGAGAGCAAAAGGCATTGATGAATATTCGACGTTATACCCAGAGACAAGCTCTGCTTCAGCTTCTGGTAAGTCAAATGGGTGACGGTTAGTTTCTGCAAGCAAAGAAATAAAAAATATTATTCCTATAGGCATCATCAGCAAATCAATCCAAAATGGCATATTATGTTTCGCTACCACCATCTCTGCAAGATTCAACGTACCAGTTGTAATAACAACTGTAGCAACTATTAGACCTATTGAAACTTCATATGAAATCATTTGAGCAGCTGACCTTATAGCGCCAAGAAATGCATAATTAGAATTACTAGACCAGCCTGCAATAATAATGCCATATATTCCCAAAGAGGATATAGCTAGCACATAAAGCACTCCAACATTAATATTTGCTATTACCTTAGGGATTATTACCTGCTGTCCATTTTCTGTAATTATTTCAGCTCCAAATGGTATAACTGCCCAGGAAATTAATGCTAAAATAAAGGTGAGCATTGGAGCCATAATAAACAGTATGGTGTTTGCTCTAAATGGTATTATCGGCTCTTTAATTATCAATTTGATAGCATCTGCAAATGGCTGTAGTAGCCCAAATGGCCCTACTACACTTGGACCATGCCTTAGTTGAATTGCACCAATAACTTTACGCTCAAAGTACACTAAATATGCTACTGAAAGCAAAAGTGGAATAAGAAGAAAAAGAATATCAAATATCAAGTACATGCAACCCTAAATCAAAAAAATAGTTCATAATTGTGGCAATAAAAAATACAGCAAATGCTCTAGACACACAAGACAATGTCCCTATTGAAATCAATAGGACAACACTTTTCTGTACAGCATTTAGCTTAATAGAATAGTAAAATGATATGCATATGAATGACACTAGTGACATCATAATTAAGATCATTGTGAGAGGCAAATAATTCCCTCTTCCCTCGGTAACTATAATAAATGTTATTGCCATCCATACATATCCTTCCGTAAATAGTGCAATAATATCATTGATAAAATCAACTAGCTTATAAACGAACTGTTTTTCTAATGTATTTTGTTCTTTACACAAAAATATAGAGTTTAATTTTCGTTGAAAATATACCAGAGTTATTAGTAATAATGGTGTTAGAATAAATAAAATATTAAGTAGAGTGTTCATAAAAATCCTTAGTACAATCTGCCATTATTTTTGAAGCGCGACTTATTGAGTCTGTCATATAAAAATTACACTTTTTTAGAGTGAAAGAGATATTACTTAATTTTATTTCATCACAGGTAATTGGTACCCATTTGTTTTTCACCACTTGGTCAGCATCTCTAAACTGTGGACCAATAGTGTATAATTTCTTCCTCACATCAAATAAATTATCATATAGTAAGGAAAGGCCCAAATATTGGGATAAATTTTTTATAATCAACCAATCTTCCTTTGCTTCACCAGGAGGAAAAACAGCTAAATTTGTTCTCTGTACTCGCCCTTCAGTATTTACATAAGTTGCATATTTTTCTGTGTATGCAGCTCCAGGTAGAATGACATCTGCTATATGCGCTCCCCTATCACCATGGTGGCCTTGATAAATTACAAATGTACTTTCTAACTTTGATATATCAATTTCATCTGCGCCAAGAAGATAAACTACTTCTATCTCACCACTTTCTGCCTGTTTTAGCATCTGATTAATGTCTTTTCCACCTTTGCTAGGAACGAATCCAATATCGAGTCCACCAACCCTTGCTGCAGCCTTATGCAGTACGTTAAAGCCATTCCAGTCATCTCTGATCATGTTAAATTTTTCTGCAATTTTGCCAGCTAGAGCTAAAACTGATTCAGAATCATCTCTTATTAATGCATCTTGACCGATAATTAGCATAGGGTTCTGAGCCGCACTCAGTAACTCGCAGAATTTGTGATTTCCCTCTTCTATTTCTTTTAGAACGTTTGGACCATCACCTAATCTTTCAACATTATATAGATATTCAAGATTAGGACCAATATTTGCAATAGTGAAATTACCTTGTAAATATCTCTTTCTCAATCTTGCGTTAATTATTGGTGCTTCTATTCTTGGATTTGTATTTATAAGCAGACATAAATCTGCATTTTCTATACCCTCAATAGTGGTGTTGAATACATATGACCCACGATTATTTGGTATAAGCTTTGCTCCATCTTGCCTACAGTCTATATTCCCCGAGCCGAGCTTCTGCATCACTTCTTTGAGTAGAAGCATAGACTCACAATCTGCTAAATCACCTGCAATTGCAGCTATTTTATTTGATTTTGTATTCTTTAATTTCTTTGCAGCAACAGTTAGTGCTTCATTCCAATCAACTGGGGCTAATTTACCATCTTTTTTTACATAAGGTTGATCAAGACGCTGAACTTTTAGTCCATCATAGGCAAAACGGGTTTTATCTGATATCCATTCTTCATTTACCTCTTCGCTCAGCCTTGGTAATATTCGCATAACTTCCAGGCCACGATAATCAACTCTAATGCTACTTCCCACAGCATCTAGCACATCTATAGTCTCACAATGTGATAGCTCCCATGGACGCGCTGTAAAGGAGTAAGGCTTTGAAGTTAAAGCCCCTACCGGGCAGAGATCTATAATATTCCCAGATAATTCAGAGCTAATATGCCTTTTTATGTAAGTACTAATCTCTATATTTTCTCCCCTGCCAATTCCTCCAAGTTCATTTGTACCTGCAACATCGGACAAAAATCTAACACATCGAGTACAATGAATGCATCTATTCATTGCAGTTCCAATCAGTGGACCAAAATGTTTTTTTGGCACAGCTCTTTTATGCTCATCAAGTCTGCTTATTCCTTTCCCATAAGCCATTGTTATATCTTGCAAATCGCACTCACCACCTTGATCACAAATTGGACAATCAAGTGGATGATTAATTAGTAAAAATTCGAGCACTCCTTCACGCGCCTTTTTTACCTTGGGAGTATCCGTGTGAATAACCATACCCTCTGCAACTGGCATTGCACAAGAAGCTACTGGTTTTGGAGGGCCACCCTCAACTTCAACCAAACACATTCTGCAGTTACCAGCAATTGCTAAACGCTCATGATAACAAAACCGCGGAACTTCAACGCCCACAACTTCACAAGCTTGAATTATAGTGAGCCCATGCTCTACTTCACATTCCTTAGAATTAATAGTAACTTTAACCACAACTACTATACAGCTTCCCACTTTATAGGATTGCCGCTTACCTCATCTTCAACTAGATTGCCGTTATCGTATTGAGCAGACATATAGTTCATACGTGAATCACGGTCTATATATCTAACCGGCTTTACCGGTTTATCCTTATACATTTTTTGTTCTGCTTTCTTACGCTGAGTAGGGTTATTTTTACTAGCTGTTTTCGCTTTTCCGCCTGCTGCCATATAAACTCCTAAAAACTTCCTATTTTATTCTAACACTTAAGTATATACCGTCAATACCCAATAGCTTTAAAGTTTTAATAGTCCATCATTACAATCATCATTTGAACAAAATACTTTCTCTTGATGCTGCTCAAGTGTGTAACTTTAGAATCCCCAAAAAAGAAAATGTAAGTTACTTTGATGATATCATTTTCTACGTCTTATAAATAGACATTCATGTAGCCGTAAATTAAGCTATAAACTCAATACAAAGATCCTTAATTATTAATCTCATAGTACTTCTCAACCAACTTATTTAGCAACCTTACACCGAAACCTACTGCCCCTCTTGGAGAAATATCAGTGCCTTTTTCGTGCCAAGCAGTGCCTGCAATGTCTAAATGTGCCCAACAAGTGTCGTTTACAAAACGCTGTAGAAACTGTGCAGCCATTATACTATCTCCACCAGAACCTGCAGGAGCTATATTTTGCACATCAGCAATCGGCGAATCAATAATTTTGTTATAAGTTTCATTCATAGGAAAACGCCATAATTTCTCATTTACTTCATTTCCTACATCAATCAGATGATTCGCTAATTCATCGTTATTTGAAAAAAGACCAGCATATTCATTATTTCCCAGTGCAACCACTATAGCACCAGTTAAAGTTGCAAGGTCGATCATAAATTTCGGTGCAAATCTATCTTGTGTATACCATAAAGCATCTGCAAGTATGAGCCTTCCTTCTGCATCAGTGTTCAACACTTCTATCGTCTGTCCAGACATCGAAGTTACTACATCACTTGGTCTTTGAGCATTACCGTCCACTGCATTTTCTGCAAGTGCAACTACACCAACTGCATTTACCTTTGCTTTTCGTCCAGCTAGAGTACGCATCACCCCAACCACAGTAGCAGAACCCGCCATGTCATATTTCATTGACTCCATGCCACGCGAAGGCTTGAGTGACACTCCACCAGTATCAAACGTTATGCCTTTACCCACAAAAGCTACAGGCTTTTGTTCCTTGAAAGCTCCATTCCATTTGATCACTACTAATTTTGGCTCTTTACTACTTCCCTGTGCTACCCCAAGCAATGCTCCCATTTTTTTCTCTTCCATCTGCTTCTTACCAAGCACTTCGATTTCAAGGCCAAGCTTAGTAAGCTCGGTTTTTATATAATCAGCATAGGATTCTGGATATAAAACATTAGGTGGTTCAATGGTAAGAGTACGTGCAAGAAATATGCCTTCACCTTCTTGTCTTAAACGCTCAAATGATTTTTCAGCACTACTGAATTGCTCATCTTTCGTTAGCACTGTGATCTCCTCTACTTCTGTAACTTTTTCATCCTTTTTGGTTTTATACTTATCAAATTTAAAACTGCGCAAAAATGCACCGTATGCAACATTTGCTGCATTGCCTTCGATTGAGATTGCCGCTCGCTTGATTCTTAATCTGCTTAGCTCACAATATATTTTACCACCAATATTTAATCCTTTGCTTTCATCCCATTCATCTCTCATTCCAAGACCAGCAACTATAATATTTTTTCCCTCTGATGAAGTAACGGAGAAAAATTCACCAAAACCTCCATTAAAATCACTAAATTTCTTGATGTTATCTATAGCTTGCTTATCTTGTAGAACATTAGTTATGAGCTTATCACCCTCAAAAAAACCTACCACTAGCGTCTCAAAATCGGGTAAAGCTTTAGAAATTGTTATCTTCATCGTTGACATCTCCGTTGCAAATAATTGTAAGCTGCACATAAAGCATAGTAAAAACATTAGTAAGATATTTTTCATATACATTTTAAGTACAATAGCGCTTAAGACTACTATGAACTCCGCTGATATGCAAGGGCTTTATCTTTTATCAGAAAATTTGTTATGCCCACCTAGGGTTATATTAAATGTGTAGGTCTTCATAGCCTGATTGTTATAAGTAAATGGTGCTATCAGAAGGCTTGCAAGTCCACTCTCAATAAGATTACCAAGAAGAAGATCATCACAGTTATCGCAATTATGATCAGCAAAAAACATTTGTGTTGTGAATTCTGGAAAATCTGGATGTTGGACCAAAAAGTTGATGTGTGGAGCCCTATCACCAATTTTACCTGGTACTATTGTAATAAAATTATAATAGCCAAGGTTATTTACTACAAATCTTCCTGATCCAGCAAAATTTGGATCAAGCTCCACATTTTCATCATAATAGCTCATGCCAAGTGAGTCTGCGTGCCATATAGAAACCACAGCATTTTGTATCGGTAAGCAATTTACATCAGTAACTCTACCCACTACATTTATTAATTCTCCTGATGCATTATTTGGAGAGCCAGGTTTTCTTCTTAAATTATTTGAAGAGTTAAAGCTTTTTGGCCTTGTTTCAAGATCATAAATCCCTGGAGTTTCAATACAATTAAGCAAAATAGGATCAGCTGCAAATAATGACAAATCGAATATAAATTGTACTAAAAACGCTAATAAGATATTTTTTACATTCATTTTGTTTATAGTGCTTTTATCAGAATTATAGCAACCTTTTTCTTTTATTAAAGACAAGACTTTCTTTGAAGCCTCCTTAGAATCACAACTATCCTTTCAATGTATGAGTTTTAGGTTTTAGTACTGCATACACAACTGCACGGACTTCCAATTTAGAAATTGCAAATCAATCCAAACACGCAAGTTTAATGTTACCGCCACATGCTGTAGTGTTGACACTTACAACCTTTTCTATAGAAAAACGTTGCAGATAATTAGGACCACCAGCTTTTGGTCCGGTACCTGACAGTCCTCTACCGCCAAATGGTTGTGTTCCAACTGCTGCACCTATTTGATTGCGATTGATGTATACATTTCCAACTGATATTTTCTTGCTTATTAAAGCGATCTGACTTTGTACACGGCTTTGCAAAGAAAACGTAAGTCCATATCCTGTATTGTTTATATCACTTATAACTTCATTTAACTGCGACTTATTAAAACGTATGATATGTAAAATAGGCCCAAACACTTCTTGCTTTAATTGCGAAATTTTTTGTATCTCATAAATGTACGGAGGAAAGAAATAACCATTATAAGAATTTGTATCCATTGGTACCTTGAACAAAAGGTTTGAATCTTCATCCCTTGATATTTTTTCCGTATGTTTAGTGAGCATATCAATAGATGCTTTGTCAATTATTGGACCAATATCTGTGCTCAGTTGTATTGGGTCACCTATCTTTAGTTCTTGAGCTGCATTGCATATCATTTTTACCTGTTTTTCTGCTATATCTTCTTGAATAAATAGCACTCTGAGAGCAGAACAACGTTGACCGCCACTGCGAAATGCAGAAATTAAAACATCCTTAGTTACCTGCTCTAAAAGAGCAGAACTATCAACAATCATAGCATTTAATCCACCAGTCTCAGCGATAAGTGGCACAATAGGACCATCTCTACTAGCAAGCATTCGATTAATTATTTGAGCAGTTTGTGTTGAACCAGTAAAAGCTACACCGGAAATTCTATTATCTGGTACTAATGTTTTACCTAAATACCAACCATCCCCTGGAATAAGGTGTAGCACATTTTTTGGTATTCCAGCTTCGTGTAGTATCTTAACGGCTTCATAGGCAATAATCGGCGTTTGCTCTGCCGGTTTTGCCAGCACTGCATTACCTGCTGCAAGTGCAGCTGAAACCTGTCCAATGAAGATAGCGAGTGGAAAATTCCACGGTGATATGCATAAGAAAACTCCTCTGCCTTCAAAAAAGATGAAGTTATCTTCACCTGTTGGACCTGGCAATTTTTTCCAGTCATTCAGTTCATTTTTTGCTATCATTGCATAATAGCGCAAAAAGTCGATTGCCTCTCTTACTTCTGCTATTGCATCGGATAAAATTTTTCCTGCTTCTACAATCAGAATATAAATTAACTCTTTCATCCTTTCCTCAAGCAAATCTGCAGCTTTTTCAAGGCATTTAGCGCGCTCTTCTGCTGAAACATTCTGCCACTTAGTAAAAGCACTATGTGCTATTTCAAGAGCATTTAAAGCATGAGCACTTGTTGCACTTGACACTTCCCCAATTACATTTTCCAAATGTGCAGGATTCACTACTTCGGTAAATTCCGCACTGTCAAGAAACGACTCTCCATCAATTATTGGGCCAACCTGCCATTTCTTTTCACTAAATTCCCTTACATCATTTGCAAATTGTGAAACTGCAATTGAATCGCTAATATCCATTCCCAAGGAGTTTTTTCTTTCCTCTCCAAAAATATCTCGTGGCAACGGAATGCTTGGATGAGGCTCATATTCTAAGCTTTTTACTTTTTCTAATGGATCTGAGACTAATTCTTCAATTTTAACGTCAGAATCATTTACTTGATTGACAAACGAGCTATTAGCTCCATTTTCAAGAAGACGCCTAATAAGGTATGGCAATAAATCACTATGTTTACCAACTGGTGCATATATACGACAATTGATGCTTGTTGCAAGTTCTGAAATTGCATAATCATACAAACTTTTACCCATTCCATGTAAGCGCTGAAACTCAAACCCAGGATGATTTTTATCGGCAAGCTCTATTATAGTAGCAAAAGTATAAGCATTATGAGTTCCAAAACATGGATAAAAGTGATTCTCTTTGCTTAAAAGTTTCTGCGCACAGGCAAGGTAGCATACATCTGTGTGGCTTTTTCTAGTAAACACCGGATAACCAATTAACCCTAATTCTTGTGTGCGCTTGATTTCCGAGTCCCAATATGCTCCTTTCACAAGTCTCACCATAACCTTATGCTTTGATCGAATGGCAACATCTTCAACAAAATCAAGAACAGACAAAGCACGTTTTTGATACGCTTGCACAGCTAGACCAAGCCCTTCCCACTCAGAAAGTGACTCATCAAGACGCAACTGTTCAAATAACACGAGCGACATCTCAAGCCTTTCTGATTCTTCTGCATCTATACACAATGAAATATTATACTTTTTTGCTTCATGACAAAGTTCCAGTACTTTAGTTCTCAGTTCTTCAGCCATATTATCAAATTGGCTAAATTCATAACGTGAGTGCAGCGAAGACAATTTGATTGAAACCCCCTGAGATTTAAAGCAATCATTTATGTCAGCAGATTCACCTATGGCTTTTATTGCATGCATGTATAAATTAAAATACTCTTCCGCATCCTCAACTGTGCAAGCAGATTCACCAAGCATATCAAAAGAGCATAAATACTTACTGTAGTCATCTGATTTCACACTTTCCAATGCTTTTTCTATAGTTTCTCCAACAATAAAATGCTTGCCAAGAATGGATATTGCTTGTTTTACCGCTTTGCGAATTATTGGCTCTCCTAAATTTTTCAATAACCTGGAAATTATGTTATAGAATTTTGAATCCTCTTCATTGTTTCTTAATATACTGCTTCCTATAATTAAACTCCATGTAGAAGCATTAACAAACAATGAAGAGGAACGCCCCAAGTGTTTATTCCATTCTTGGTTGGCAATTTTATCTTTGATCAATTCATCTATTGTGTAATCGTCTGGTATTCTAAGTAATGATTCAGCAAGACACATTAGTGCTACTCCTTCATCATTAGAAAGTGAGTACTGTTGTATAAAAGAATCTATAATGCCTAATTTACTACCTCTAATCTTTTCGACAATTTGTTTTGCAATATTGTAAATTCTGTTTTTCGAATCAACCGAAAGTTCTACTTTTTCTACAAGATAACGTACACAGCTTTTTTCATCAGTACGATAAAATCCTTGTAAACGTTTTCTGAGTTCATTAGGTTCTTGTATAGAGCTAATCATAATTATCTATAAAACACCTTTACTATATGTAAGGTAAAATTATATCATAACTTCGCATAGAACAAATCATTATTTAAAAGGACCAGGGCTGGAGCTAAAAGAAGTCTAGTACTTACTTTTACTAAGTCGAAAGAAGTATGTAGCTTAACACTCCACCACTCATTAAGTATTTAATCTCAGTTGCGGTTTGTACACAGCATTTGAGTTGTATTGATTGCTTTGAATTATCCTGTCTTTTAATGATACATTCTAGATTTCCATTTGATACTATTTCACCTTTTATGCTTATTATCTCACTACCATCAAATATCTTTCTGGTTATTCCATTTTGGAATATAAGTGGAAGAACACCCATGCCGACCAAGTTGGACCTATGTATGCGTTCAAAACTTTCTGCAATCACAGCTTTAATTCCCAGTAATGCAGTACCCTTTGCTGCCCAATCCCTACTTGAACCTGTACCATATTCTTTTCCTGCAATGACAACTAATGGAACAGCTTCTCTTTTATATTGCATTGCTGCATCAAAAATTGACATAGTTTCTTGAGAAGGAATATGTTTTGTATAGCCACCCTCAGCGCTCACCATTTTATTTCTTATTCTGATATTAGCAAAGGTTCCACGCATCATTACGTTGTGGTTACCGCGGCGAGATCCATATGAATTGAAATCTTGCGGTTCAACTCCAAGACCTTTTAAATATATGCCTGCAGGACTATTTGAGGCAATATTTCCAGCAGGGGAAATGTGGTCGGTAGTGACGCTATCGCCAAACATCGCTAGTATTTGCGCATTCTTTATATCAACTATGTTGCTTCCATTGTTCTTAGTCGATAAATTATCAAAATAGGGAGGGTTTTGTATATAAGTGCTTTTCGTGTCCCAATCATAGATTTCACCTTTCTCACACTTTATCTTTTGCCAATGCTCATCACCAGAAAAAACATCCTTATACTTTTGTATGAACATTTCACGCGTCACAACACTTTTAACACAGCTCTCAACTTCATTATTTGTTGGCCATATATCTTTGAGATAGACATCATTTCCATTCTTATCTTTGCATATTGAATCTTTTGTCAAATCAATTTGCACAGTGCCTGCAAGTGCATATGCAACAATAAGTGGCGGAGATGCCAAGTAATTAGCTTTGACTAACGGATGAATTCTTCCTTCAAAGTTACGATTGCCAGACAAAACTGCAGCAACAGTTAAGTTTTTGTTTTTTATATCATCCTCTATATCCTTATTAAGTGGACCAGAATTTCCAATGCAAGTTGTGCAGCCATATCCAACTAGATTAAAACCCAAAGCATTTAGATCTACCTGCAATCCAGACTTTTCTAAATATTCTGTCACAACTTGTGACCCTGGAGCAAGAGAAGTTTTAACCCAAGGCTTTGATTTTAATCCAAGTTTAATTGCATTACGAGCTACAAGACCTGCAGCAATCATCACACTTGGATTTGAGGTGTTAGTGCAGCTTGTTATTGCTGCAATCACTACGCTGCCACTCTGGAGCTGATCGCCATAGATAGGTTCCAACGGAGGTCTGTTTGTCTCATTAATAGGAAAAGATGTAGAAAAAGATTCCGCTACTTCTGAAAGGAAAATCTTATCCTGTGGTCTTTTAGGACCAGCCATCACTGGCTTTACGCTTGATAAATCAAGCTTCAGTGTGTCAAAGAACGCCAATTCTTCATTACTACGCCACAGCCCTTGTTCTTTTGCATAGACTTCAGCTAATTTAACCAACTCTTTTGGCCTTCCGGTTAAGTTTAAATAATCTAGTGTCTTCTGATCAATTGGAAAGAATCCACAAGTTGCACCATACTCTGGAGCCATATTAGCTATGGTTGCTCTATCTGCCAAAGATAAACAATCTAAGCCATCACCATAAAATTCCACAAATCTGCCAACAACGCCTTTTGTTCTCAGGATATTAGTAATCGTTAGCACTAGATCAGTTGCTGTTACTCCCTCTGAAAGTCTTCCTATTAATTTAAATCCTACTACTTCTGGAATTACCATACTAATTGGTTGACCAAGCATCACAGACTCAGCTTCTATTCCACCAACACCCCAACCAAGAACCGATAAACCATTTACCATAGTAGTGTGACTATCTGTACCGACTAAGGTATCTGGATATAGAACTCCGCTATCGTTACATACAACTTGCGCTAAATATTCAAGATTCACTTGGTGGCAAATTCCAGTACCTAGTGGCACTACTCTAAAATTTGTGAAGGATGACTCTCCCCATTTTAAGAATTGATACCTCTCCAAATTTCTTTTTACTTCCAGTGCAACGTTTTTACCAAATGCAGAAGTGCTTCCGTAACTATCTACTTGAACAGAGTGATCGATCACAAGATCAACAGGTACAGATGGATTTATTTTGCTGGGGTTACCTCCGTTTTTCTTCACATAATTACGCATTGAAGCTAAGTCAACGACAGCAGGAACTCCTGTGAAATCCTGCATCAAAACCCTTGCTGGCTTGTAGCTAATTTCGTGATTAATGTGTTTCTTGACGCAATTTGCTAATATCTTTATGTCATCTAATTTAACGCTTACTCCATCTTCGTTGCGCAATAAATTTTCAAGCAATACCTTGAGTGAACAAGGCAATTTTGTTAAATTTACTCCTAAAAATTTACCAGCGTTACTTAGGTTAAAGTAGTTATATAACCTTCCATCAATATTTAAAGTCGTCTTTGCATTTAAAGAATTGTTCATCCTGTATTAGTTAAAATTGGAATTACTAGCGCTACTTTTTTGTTGTTGACTTTGCTGCTGATACATAGTTTCAAAATCTATAGGATCTAGCATAAGTGGAGGAAACCCACCACTACTTGTAGTTCTTGCAATTATTTCTCTTGCAAAAGGGAAAAGAAAAGTAGGTCCACCAATAAATAAAGCTTGTCTCACCTCTTCCTCACTTAGCTCTGTAAAATTTTCTATTGAAAAAATACCGCAATACTTTACCTCGCAAATGAAAGCTATATCATCTTTTACATCTTCATCTTTTACCGTTGCTTTGGCTTCTATATGCAAAGTAATTTCATGAAAAGGCTTTTCTTCACTTATTCCTTTTTTATTTTCTGTTCCTTCTAATTTTGCTGAATTAATATTAACCATTACATTAATATCAGGAGCTTTACTAGAAGGAAGGAATGGCGAATTTGGATTCTCAAACGAAAAATCTTTGACATACTGACCATGAATTTTCATTTTGTGTTGTGACATTTCTTACGTCTCCTTTAATTAAGTTGAGATGTTTAATACTTTCTTATATAATATATTCATTTACAAATGAATAGTAAACCTAACTATAGGTTAATATGAAAAACATATTTTTATCAATAATTAATAATATTTAGATACTTTATATATCAAGGAGTTAAGTTACCATGATAGAGCTTGTAATATATGCTTTACTAGCGGCGTTTATTTTTTCACGCTTATATAATTCTTTAGGAAGATCAGCCAGTCTCAACCTAAAAAAGCTAACAGGTGTATTGGATGTAAGTCAAAGTAAAGAAGATGTGGTAGAAAATATCGAAGATTATATTTATAGCAACGACAAAAGTTCAATAGAAACTACTTATGAACAAATATTACAAAAAAACAAAGAGTTTTCTATTTCCAATTTTATAGAAGGTTCAAGCATAGCTTTTGAATTAATAATAAAATATTTTAACCAAGGAAATTTACCTCAATTAAAATCCCTTCTGGACAAAGACTTATATAACAGTTTTGTGGATAAGATTAAACATCGTAAAGAGACACATGAGTCCATAATTGTTTCTATCGTTTCACAAAAGATCTTAGAAATAAAGTTAGTAAAAAACGTAATATTTATTGCAGTATATTTCCTTTCAGAGCAAATTAACTTCGTTAAGAATAACGAAGGAAACATCACATCAGGTAGCATGTCTACTATTAACAAAGTTGAAGATGTATGGCAATTCAAAAAAAATATTAATTCATCAGATCTAACTTGGTTACTTGTTTCTATTAACTATAAGAAGGCAAGTACTGATAAAAATTTAACAACAAATGACAACTGATGAAAAGTAGGCTACGAGAAATAGTACTTGATACTGAAACTACAGGTCTTGATACTAAATCTGGACATCGAATTATTGAGATAGGATGTGTAGAACTAATTAATCGTATTCCAACAGGTAAAACATTTCATCGATATCTCAATCCAGAAAGAGATATACCTTACCACTCATTTAAGATTCATGGTATTAGTGAGGAATTTTTGGAAGATAAACCACTATTCTCAGATGTTGCACTTGAATTTCTTGACTTCATATCCAATGACATTTTGGTGATTCATAATGCTGAATTCGATGTTAAGTTCCTTAATATGGAGTTAGGCAAGTTAAATGCTGGGTTAATTTCCTCAGATAGAGTGCTAGATACATTACCACTTGCAAGAAAAAAGTTTGTAGGATCACCTGCTTCTTTAAATGCATTATGCAAGCGTTTTGATATATCGCTAGAAGGTAGAGAGTTACACGGAGCATTAGTTGATGCTCAATTGCTTGCAAAGGTCTATGTTGAGCTTACAGGAGGATTGCAAACCTTTTTATTTAATAATGAATGTGCTCAGGACAATAACTCTACGTTTATTCAACATAAAGTGCGTAATTTAGCTCGCAGAGAACATTCACCAAGTATTAAAGAAATTGATGAGCATAAGAAATTGTTAGATAAAATTAACAACCCACTTTGGAAGGAATATATTGAATCAATCAACTAATCAATATATGATTTAACTTTATTGGAAACGCTTTAATGATAAAGTTTATAAGGTTATTGTCTAGTTTGCTAATAACAGTAGCAGCTATCTTCTTAGGTTATTGTTATTTTACTAAGCAAGGCATATTTGTTTCACAAAATACAGAAATTAAAATAGGTGGGGATTTTTCTTTGATTAACCAAAACGGGCAAATAGTACGCAGTAGTGATTTCAAAGATAAGTATATGATGATTTTTTTTGGATTTTCCTCATGTAAAAGAATTTGCCCTATGAACCTTGGAATAATTTCAGAAACACTTGCAAAGTTAGACGAGAAAACTGACAACAAGCTACAAACATTTTTTATCACAGTTGATCCTGAGCGCGATAATACAGAAAGGCTTAAAGAATTTCAGCAGCAATTTGACCATAGAATACAAATGCTCACTGGTGAAAGACAAAAAATAGATGAAGTAGTTGCAAAGTATAAAGTATATGCAAGTAAAGTAGATGGAGAAGAGGAAATTAACCATTCTTCAATGATATACCTTATTAGCCCTGAAGGAAAATATGTCACACACTTTGTAGCTGATTTAAATTCAGATGAAAGTCAATCTGATAAGATTCTGGCTGAGATAAAAAAATATGTAAGCTGAACTAAAGAGCTTAGCTTACTTTAAATTTATGCTAACAGCTATTTTGATTAAACTAAGTCGTTTTTTTAATTTTTTCTAGGATCAACTCAGCAGCTTTTTGTTCAGCAATTTTCTTACTAGGAGCGCATGCAGAAACTTTGTCATAACTCTCTATGCAAACTGATATAGTAAATTCAGGATTGTGTGCTGGTCCAGTTTGTTTTACAAGCTCATACTTCGGTAAAGGTAATTTATTTCTCTGAGTCCATTCTTGCAGTGAAGTTTTAGGATCTTGAGGAGGATCGAGGATGTCCTTAGCTAGCTTTTCCCAATGTCGGATAATAAATTTCTCAACACTCTCAAGTCCGCCGTCAATATAAATTGCACCTATTAGTGCTTCAAGCGAATTTTCTAAATTTTTTAAGTTACATTTTCCTCCGTTACAACGTTCACTATTATTCATGATAATAAAGTTACCTAACTCTATTTCTTTAGCAACATTAGCAATGGTACTGCCACAAACTAAATCCGTTTTTCTTTTTGCCAATGCTCCTTCTTTTTCTTCAGGAAACATTTTAAACAGCATAACAGACACAACCATATTCAAAACACTATCGCCCAAAAACTCTAGCCTTTCGTAGCTTACAACCTGGTCTTCGCTATTTCTCTTATTTACGCTTGGGTGGGTTAATGCCTCTTCTAATATTGCATAATCTGTAAATTTATAATTAATAACTTTAGATATTGTATCGTTCAAAACTCTCATATTAATCATTCAATAGAAAAGCACTCTCTATCATACCTCTACACTAAAAAGTTAGCTCTACTTTACTAAAACAATATCAATAACTTCCAAAATTAATGTATACAACCCACTGCTTCAGTAATGTTACTAAATCCATCTCTTTTTACCAATTCTGCAAGCTCCAGATTGATTTTGTTCACAACTTGATGCCCCTGGTATACAAGAGCAGTGTACAGTTGTACTAAAGAGGCTCCTGCCTTTATTTTTTCATATGCATCAACACCACTTGAAATTCCTCCGCATCCTATCAATAGAATTCTGCTTTTAGTAAGCTTGTACATGTCACTCAATAACTCGGTTGAAAGTTGAAATAATGGCCTGCCGCTCAACCCACCACTCTCATTATAGTAAGAATCTCGACTTATCGTAGTGTTGCTTACTATTAAGCCGTCAATTTTATATTCTAGTGTAAGCTCAGCGATATTTTCTTTTGTTTGCTGATCTATATCTGGAGAAATT
Organism: Wolbachia endosymbiont of Oryzaephilus surinamensis; assembly: GCF_025617515.1. NCBI lineage: Bacteria > Pseudomonadati > Pseudomonadota > Alphaproteobacteria > Rickettsiales > Anaplasmataceae > Wolbachia > Wolbachia endosymbiont of Oryzaephilus surinamensis. The sequence continues at coordinate 1,029,229 of NZ_CP092526.1, forward strand.
TTTAATATTATCGGTATGGATTCAGAGCTATCGATTGATTTCCGGGTTAGAGTGATAGATTTCAACAATTTGGATAATTCTTGTTTATTGTGCAAATCGCGCAAGTTAGGTGTGTTTGGGGATGAGATGTTCAGTACTATATAATTGCTCTTTCCATATACTATCTTTATTAAGTCAACATAATCGCTGATTTGGTCCTTTGATGTACTGTTTCTTCCTATATTTATACCAAAAATACAATTACCAAGTTTAGTTTCACTTATCTGTTTAAGAAAATAGTCTACTCCTTTATTATTAAATCCCAATCTATTAATTATTCCTTCATCTTTAATTAATCGAAAAATTCTCGGTTTTTTGTTTCCATATTGGGGATGTTTAGTTACAGTACCAGCCTCAATAAATCCAAAACCAAATGAGAGCATCGGCTTTACAACTTCCGCATTTTTATCAAAACCTGCAGCAAGACCTACAGGACTCCTAATTTTATTACCAAAAAAGTTTACATTTAAAGACTTAGGTAGTTCTATAGGTTTCCTACAGGGCATCTTTTTTAACGCCGTTATTACCAAGGAGTGAGCGATTTCAGGCGGCAGTAAAAACAATAAATTACGTAATATCATTTTGTAAAACACTTTGCTTATTTTTAGTTTATTTTTTACCATGCAACAAGAATAACTTAGAAAGCTTGAGGTTTATCAAAATAGTAAGTATATAGTTTCTATGGGTAGTAAAAACTAATTTTTCTGAAGGGAAACCAGAACTTGATCAGTATTTTCATCTACTAATTCGAGGTAGCCAAATTTGTTAATTTGAGATTTTATTAGTATAGGAATCTTATTTCGATTTAAATAAAATCCCTGTTTTGATTGTTTATTAATCCGCAACCTTACATCCCCATTTTTCCAAGCAAGCATCTTATTTATTCCAGATTTTTCTTTACAATTATCTTCATTTACAAATCCTAAGTATTCATCTTCTGAAGAAGATATTGCAATCTCGCATATTCTATACCCTACCCAATTCCCTAGATATGGATCAGTATCGTCTTTTTCGTGAAGCTTGAACTCTCCTTTGACATATTCCCATGGAGCTTTTGCATCACCTACCTTTTTTAGAAAGAGTACGTCCTGATCAAAGTTTATAATGGTCCTTGTATGAAATGTTGTTAAGCTTGTGTCCCATAATAGTTTTTCTGTGATGCTAAAATGCTCTTTATCCTTTTGCATATTTTGAAATGATACGATTATCACATCTGCTCCAACTTCTCTTCCATAGTTAACATATTGACTAGCACGCCCATGTTTGGCTGTGAATGATGACTTACCTATTAACAGAAAGTCATTAAATAACGCATTATATATAGTCTGTGCACTGTAAGCTGTACCGACGTAAACCGGCTGTTTGTTGGATGAAGGGTACTTTTCTGGTGCAAGATGAGTATACGAGCTCTTTAATAAATAGTGAAAAGTGCAACTGGTAAGCAAGAAGGGCAAACCAATCAATAATAAAACTTCTGTTAATCTCTTTGGCATTTTACTGCTTATATTTTGAATATAGTATCTTATTTTTTTAAATATTTCATTAAAAGCCACACTTCTTGTTAAAATTTGAGAAGAAAAAACGATCTAATTGGAGTAAGAGGCCGGGACCGGAATTGAACCGGTATAAAAGGATTTGCAGTCCTCCGCATAAGCCATTCTGCCACCCAGCCGTTTTTTATGCGTAGATATTAATTATATCTTTTAGCATAGATAAAGCATCCTCTTTTTTTCTTTGAAAAGTGTTGCGCCCGATAATTGAACCATTACCACCACCTTGCTTAATTTCTTTTGCCTCATTGTATATATCATCCACTGACTTTGACTCACCACCAGAGAAAACTACTATTCTTTTTCCTGCAAAGCAAGACTTTTTAATATATTCAATTCTTTTAGATAATGATTCAATATTTTCTATTTTTTCTCTTTCCAGATGATTGGTTGGAAGTTTTACTTTTATTATGTTGGCACCGAGCAAAGCCGCTATATGCGCAGCATAGGCAATCACATCAACTGCTGTTTCACCTTCTTTGGAAACCCCTTCACCACGTGGATAAGACCATAGCACTACAACAAGGCCACAAGATTTAGCCTCAGCTATAATTTTGCGAGCTTCTTCCATCATATCAAAACACTTAGCAGAACCAGGATATATAGTAAACCCAACAGCCATGCAGCCCAAACGCAGCGCATCTTTTACAGAGGCAGTTATTGCTTGATCTGAAGTTAAGCTTTTTGAGTGCAAAGAGTTAGCGCTATTAAGCTTCAAAATAAGTGGTAGCATTCCAGCATAAGTTGAAGCACCAGCTTCGATCATACCAAGCGGAGCAGCGTATGCACTTACTCCTGAATCAACTGCAAGCTGAAAATGATAATGTGGATCGTAAGCATCAGGGTTAACTTCAAAACTTTTTATTGGTCCGTGCTCAAATCCCTGGTCTACAGGGAGAATTACTAACTTGCCAGTTCCACCAAGTTTCCCATGCATAAGAATGCGAGTAAGATTCGCTTTTACTCCAGGGTTTTCACTTTCGTAGTAACTTAGGATTTGTTTTACTTCTTCACTCATTAATATCTTCAAATTTACTCAAAGTGTAGCAAAAACTATAGTTGAAGCAAAGACCTTTTTATGCTCTTGTTCCTACGCCTATATTTAAAGGTGTAACTTTAGGATCAGTAGTATGCTGTTGTGGTTTTTCTTGAACTAAATCTTCAAAATACATTTTAACAATAGGAAGAACGAGCGGCATAAGTACTAATTTGTAGTCATACCATGCAAATTTTTCTTTATAACTAAATTCCGCATCTTCTTCATATAAACACTGGGTACAGTATTCACCATATAGTTCAAAAGCTTTCACAAAAGTCCTAAGTAAAGCAATAAGTAATAAATCTAATGCTAAATTAGCTATTAGCATCGTTCCATATTGAACAGGCCAGCCATTTTGTGCAACTTCCGACATTAAACTGCATACAGCAAACGCTGCTGATATACATATTACATAATTATCAGCAGCAATAAGTAGATTGTATCTTCTATTTAACCTATCTAGATTTCCTTCTTGTGAGCCTCTTTGTTTACTTGCTGCATAGATAATACTACAAAAGGATATAATAAATAACCATGGCCAAACTCCAATGCTGAATGCATAAAATTTATAAGCAATATTTTGCACTTTGCCACTGTTAGCAAGTTGTGATAAGCAATATTTGACTTGAGGCGACGGACCAAGTACCACATTTGCTAATATAAAAAATAAACATGCTCTATTCACAGCTTTCTCTCTACGCAATAGAATCTCATTGATTCTCCTTTGTTTTTCCTGCACTTCTCGCTGTAATGTTATAGATATGCCAGCTGCTTTTAAGTCGTTAAGATATTTCTCTAGCTTATCTTTATCTGCACTAAGTTTTTTAAACTTTTCTTCAGCTATTTTTTTCTCTTTCTCTCCTACTACTTTATCAGGGTGACATTTTAATGAAGCTCTTCTAAAGCGCCGCTCAACTAACTTAAGTACATCATCAAACTCCTGGCTTATTACTTCTTCCGCTTTTATTCCCAGCCTTGAAAATAAATTCCGTAAATCTTGATTACTGTAATATTGATTTCTGGTTAAACTTGCCACTATAGCCTCATTAAAAAATAGTGACTATACTACAAATTTAATACTCAAGCAAGAATTTAAACTATATCAAAAGCAATTCCGTGTTTACCAATATAAATCCTTAATTTCTTTCCTTTAATTAATCGACGATTCAGTATTTCTTCAGCCAAATGACTTTTTATCTCTTTTTCAATCAGCCTCTCTATTGGGCGTGCTCCCATTTCTTTGCTATAACCTGTTTGCGCAAGATAAGACTTTACTTCTTCTTCCACTGAGCAGCTTATACCCTTTTGCACAAGTTGTTTTTTTAATTCCTGAATAAATTTATCCACAATGTGCAAAATGACATCCGCATCCAAATCAGAAAAGGAAATGACTGCATCAAGACGATTACGAAATTCGGGGCTAAAAACCCGTTCCATTGCTTTTTCGCTGTCACTGATGTTAAAGTTTTTATACCCAAAGCCAATAGAACTTTTGTTACGTTCAAATGCCCCTGCATTGGTTGTCATAATTAAAATCGTATTGGAAAAATTAACCTTACGTCCGTAAGTGTCTGTAACACAACCATAATCCATGATTTGTAGTAATATATTATAAATATCACTATGAGCTTTCTCAATTTCATCAAGAAGTACTACGCTATATTGATTATTAGATACAGATTCTGTAAGCAATCCACCTTGGTCGTAACCCACATATCCAGGAGGGGAACCAATCATTCTAGATATTGTGTGAGGTTCCATATACTCAGACATATCAAACCGAATAAGGTTCATACCCATATTTTGTGCTAGCTGCTTCGCAAGCTCAGTCTTACCTACACCAGTTGGCCCTGCAAAAAGATACTTTGCCAAGGGTTTATTGTAACTTCTCAGACCAGATTTAGCAATTTTAATAGAATTAACGAGAAACTCTATCGCTTGCTCTTGACCAAAAATGGCCCTATTGAGATTTTCTTTCAAAGATTTTACTCTTTGCATATCATCAAACCCGCAAGGTACGTTTGTAATCCTAGCGATAGTACTCTTAATGTCTCTACTGTTTATAATTTTTCGCCTGCTTTTTTGTAACTTACAATATGCCCCTGCTTCATCTATAACATCAACTGCTTTATCAGGTAATATTCGCCCAGTAATATACTTGTGTGAAAGTTCAGCTGCAGATTTAATGGCATGTTTCGTGTAATATACTCCATGATACCTTTCATAGTAATGCTTTATACCATCTAGTATCTTTACTGTATCATTAATAGAAGACTCTTTTACATTAATTTTTTGAAACCTCCTTGCTAATGCTTTATCCTTTTCAAAGCTATTGCTATATTCTCTATATGTAGTTGCACCTATACAACGCAACGCACCTCTTGCAAGTGCAGGTTTGAGCAGATTGCCAGCATCAAGAAAGCTGCCACTTGTTGAACCTGCTCCAATAATAGTGTGTATTTCATCAATGAAAAGAATAGCGCCAGGTTTTGCCTCAATTACTTTTATTATAGATTTTATTCTCTCTTCGAAGTCACCTCTATAGCGTGTTCCTGCAAGAAGTGATCCTAAATCCAAAGCATAAATTATGCTGGATCTCAGTGCACTCGGAACACTACCTTCAATAATTTTCAATACCAAGCCTTCAACTATTGTTGTTTTACCAACACCTGGTTCTCCGACATATAAAGGGTTATTTTTTCTGCGTCTTAGCAAGATTTCTATAGTGCGATTTAATTCATAATCACGACCAATGACATAATCTATTTTTTTGCTTCTTGCATAATCATTTAAATTTCTACAATAATTTTGTAGAACTTCTTCATCTTTTAATAATTCACCTTTATTTGCTACAGTAGAGATATCGTTATTCTTATCAAGTTTTATCTTGCGATTAGTTACATATTCTTCTATATCACCTGAATATTTTATATTGGATATGTTATAAATCAAATTAGAATCCTTTGCATTCTGTTTGCATAATAGCTCTTCAATGTATAAATCTTGCTCAGACAGAATCTCTAATAGAATACTTGCTCCATTTATTTCTTTTCTTCCCAGACGATGAGCTCGTATCATGGCTTTATGTATTATGCGTTGAAATAGCACATCAGGCTCAACTTTATTGACAGTTAATTCGGAGTTGTCTTGTAAAAAACCTTTTGCATTATTACCACGATCATTCCTTAATATAATATTATCTATATTTATGATTTCACCAGCTCTGATGTTACATCTTGATAAAACATAATTTACATCCACATCTTTGGTTAATGCTAGCAACAAATGTTCCACTTTTGCATATTTAAGCTTACAATCAGAAGCAATCTGTAACGCTCTATTTAAACTTGCCTCTAAATTTTTAGAAATCATCTATTCTCTTTAAAAGTGTAAATTTATATATAATTAGTAGCACACAATTATTAAAAAAACTGAAATCTAGCAGCTCGTTGTAGCCAAATTGAATTAAGCTACAGATTATAGTCCACACAGCCTAACATTATACCGTTGTGATAATCTCAAAACGTTATAAGCAGCAGAATTAAGATTATCAAATTGTAGGTAAATCTAATTTGGGCTAGCTATATATTCTTTCTACCATCCTCCAATCACTTCACTTTGCAGCAAGTTTACTGGAGCTTTTAAAGAATAGAAGAATAGTTAAGTACATTAATACGCTTTTTCTAGTACTCTGCTTTTCTTCTTAAATACATTGATCTTTTTTCTACCGTATTTAGCCTTTAACGTACTTGGCCTTTTAAAGATCTTTTTGCTGTTACGTTTTTGAGATTGCATACTACAATCAAAATTTGGCTCTCCTTCTTTATCTGCTAGTGCAGGCAGTCTTCTCTTATCTTGAGGTGTAACAAAAGATAATGCAAATCCTTCAGCTCCCGCACGTGCAGTTCTACCTATACGATGAACATAATCAGCTTGCGATTGTGGTACATCATAATTGATAACATGTTGAATGTGCGGAATATCAAGACCGCGAGAAGCAACATCTGTTGCAACCATGATTTGATTGTGGCCACGACGAAAAGAATCAATGACTCTTTCACGCTTGTGCTGCCTTAAATCACCATGAATTGCCAAAGCGCTATAGTCATCTTTGTGCAATTTGTCAGCTAGCTGATCCGCTCCTCGCTTTGTTTTGACAAAAATAATGATTGATCCTTTGCGCTGACATAATTGTGTAACAAGCTTGCCATATTTTTCTGATTCTGATGCATAAACAACTTCTTGTTTAATTTTTACAGAAGTTGTAGCCTGGCAATCGACAGAAACACGCTCTGGTTGATTAAGATATTTTTCAGTAAGTTTTACTATTTCTCCAGGAAGAGTTGCAGAAAACATAAGAGTTTGCCTTATTTTAGGCAAATGCTTCATAATTTCTTCAATCTGAATTCCAAAGCCCATATCAAACATACGATCCGTCTCATCAAGCACAAGAATACCAACATTCCGAGTAACTAAAGTTTTACGCTCAATATGGTCTATAATACGACCAGGAGTACCTATTATAATTTGTGGTTTTTTCTGAAGCTGATTTAGCTGCCTAAAAATAGGCTCGCCTCCGATCAACAAAGCAACTCTTAGTAAAGAACTTTGAGATAAGAGTTTTCTTATCTCACTTGTTACCTGATGAGCAAGCTCTCTGGTTGGCACGATGACTAAAGCTGAACCAATGCTTGGCTCATTCATCAATTTAGCAACCAGTGGAATAGCAAACGCTAAGGTTTTTCCAGTTCCCGTTTGAGCAGACCCAAGAATATCTTTGCCCTGAAGAGCTAGAGGAATCGCTTGCACCTGAATCGGGGTTGGAACACAAAGATTATTTTTACTTAGAGCTTGCCTAAGCAAAGTTGGAAGCCCCATTTCATGAAAATTACTCACAATACATTACCCTATTAAAAAGCTTCACGATAGACTAATCTTCCAATCTTAAATTTATTGCAGACTTTTTATCTTCTCCGTTCCTACCACGCTCTTCTTTAAGCTCATAACTTACTCTTTCCCCTTTCATTCCTCTCTTTTTATCCTCTCCTCGAAGTTCATCAGGTCTTATTCCTGAACGTTCTAATGTACTAACATGTACAAAAACGTCCTCACCTTTACCTTCTGGCTTGATGAAACCATAGCCTTTTTCAACATTAAACCATTTTATATTACCAAATTCCATATGGATAACTCCTAAACTACTAACTAACATTATTAATGTGATGAAAAACTTTGAAATTACGATTTAGAATGCTTTAAGCTTAGTTACTGCAACTAAACTTCTATACTCCATAGTCTATTCTTAACATTACATAGTAATAGTACACAATTATTGTACTTAATGCAACTAAAATTTTTAATCACTAAGTGAACCTGCTACTGTCATTTCGCTAACTTTAATCGTTGGTGAATTAAACTGCCCACAGAAAGTTAGGTCATTTGCAACAACTAAATTGCTAAACATATTTTTCAAATTGTCGGCAACAGTAATCTCGTGTATTGGATACGTTATTTTACCATTTTCTATAAAAAATCCGCATGCACCTTGACTATAATCGCCATTGATTAAATTAACACCAAAACCAAATAAATCAGTTACATATATTCCTTCTTTTACTTCCTCAATTAATTCCTTAAACGATCTATTACCATTTTTGAAATAGAAATTACTAGCTGAAGGAATAATTGCAGCATTACTTGCACGAGTTGCATTTGCGGTCGTTTCCAAGTTTAATTTCCTAGCCGAATATAGATCTAAAATCCAGTTTTGCAGTACTCCATTTTTTACAAATTCATTTCTTCTACTCATTATTCCTTCCCCGTCAAACGGTCTTGATGTTATACCCCTTGGTAACAATGGGTCATCAATAATGCTAATCTCAGTATTAAAAATTTGATTATTTAAACTATTTCTCAAAAAAGAGCTATTATTTACAATATTGCTACCATTTATGGCAGAAGCAAAGCTCTTTACTAGCTCTTTTGCTGCTCTTTTTTCAAAAACAACCGGAAATTTGCCTGTCCTGATTGTACATGAACCCAATTGATCTATTGCTCTTTTTGCTGCTTCTTTCCCTATTGACTCCGGTGTTTTTAAATCACTGAAGTTGCATGCTACATCGTAATCGTAGCCTATTTTCATTTCATTCTTTTCTCCAGCAACAACAGAAACCTGATTAACAAAAGTTGACTTACTAAATGAACCAACAAAACCAGAAACGGTTGATAATACTGTATTTACTGAAGTATGTGAAGATGAAGCTCCTTCGGAATTAATAATATTTTTATGTGCAAGAGCTGAATTTTCTGTAGCTTCAGTAATTTCTTTTAAGTTATCAATTGTTACAACATTATTATCTGAGATATTTAAATCTGCAGAAGAGATATAATTACTGCCATCTACAGCAAAACTAATATAAGGATCTTCCTGGGCATTCTTTGCCATTTCCACCACTTGGCTCACTGCACTACTAAGATTATTCAAATCGTTTGTGGAAATATACGCAGCTTTGTTCTTACCTGCTATAGCTCTAATTCCGACAGTACAGTTTTTAGATTGTGATATTTGTTCAATTTTTGATAGACGCTGAGAAACCGAGGTCTTATTAGTTTCATATATTGTAACTTCTGCGTCTTGATTCTGCTTTTTTATTAGTTTAGTGATATCTGCTGCAATATTTAATATATTCATTTTTCATTCCTTGAGTTTCTATAAAGATTCTGCACCACCTATAACTTCAATCAAATCAGTTGTAATTGCTGCTTGACGAGAACGATTATAAAGTAATGCTAGTTTATTTAGCATTTCTTTTGTATTTCTGTTTGCTGATTCCATAGCAACCATCCTAGCACTATTTTCACTTGCTGCACTTTCAAGTAAAGCAGAATAAAGAGAAGCTGTAACATAATCTTGAGTCAAAGATTTTAAAATAAACTCAATATTTTGTGGTTCATACTCATAGCTGTAATCTGTTAGAGGACTAACTACAGAATTATCAATTAATAATGAGTCTTTACTCCATGGTTTTATTGTTTCTAATATTGGCTTTTGCATGAAGGTATTATAGAATTTACTGTAAAAAACCTTAACTTTATTGTATTTACTTAGATCTATATCACTAACCAAGGCTTCCACACGCTTTAGTGTGATTCCCTTACTATTTTCAACCTTCAAGATATTTTTAGAATTAAATCTATTTTTGCCTGTCTCAAAAGCTTTCTTACCAAAAAAAACAATGTCTACTTTCTTATCATTTGCAATTAATTTGTTTATATGCTCCTGACTAAATTTAACAACAGAGGAGTTGAAGCTGCCACATAAACCACGATCAGATGCAATAATAAATACTAGGAAAGAATCTTCATTATTGATATTTAGAATTCTTGCTAGTAACTCTTGATCCGCTGATAGCGCTAGTGAAGAAATAATGCTATGCAGCTTAGATATATGCAATTTTGAATTTGATAATTTCTTTTGGCTTTGTAATAATTTTGCTGCAGAAACCATTTGCATTATTTTCGTGATTTTCTGCACAGACTTAATATTTTTAATTCTTAAGGATAATTCCTTTAAGCTCTTCATTTTATATATAATTCTAATTTATTAAAATATATAACTGGTAATGTCTAAAAACAAGTTTTTTTGACATTGGAATCAAACCTAACTAAGAAACTCACAGATTTACTGTTTTGAGATAAAGATTATATTAAAGCAATCTCGATGTAAAAGTATCACACCTTATGGAGTCTTATAATATAAGGTAAATACAATTAAGACTATTGCAACTTGAGCACTTATAATCCCATTGCTTTAGCTCTTTATTACAATCAACACATTTCCAACCTGGATCAGGCACAGCTTCTGAGTTCATCTTATTTAGCCAGTAAATTGCTTGATCATACTCTTGTAGCATAATCTTGAGCTGTACCATAACAAGGTAGATTGATATGTAATTAGCTTTTTTCATAGCAATATCTAAATGCTGACTTGCAAGATCATATTTCCCTAAGCTAATTGAAGACAAAGCAAGCAAGCAATAACTAAAATAATAATCAGGGCGTAAGTTATATAGTCTTTCAGCGCCTTTATTATTTAACTTGATATACATTCTAGCTGATTGAGGAGTAGGATTTACTCTATACTCTTCCTCTAATACTGTGGAAGCTTTTCTGATTTTTTCAAGCTTGATATATAATTCTGCCTTTAAATAATTGATGGGCTGAAAAGTTGCATAATAACTTTGTGCTTTAGCTAAATAATCTATAGCTTTGCAAAAACTTCCTTTACTTTCGTATTGCTTTGCTAAAGCGCAATAAAAAACCGCTAACATCTTTTTACGATCAAAGGGAAGAAAAATATTGAATTTGATCGCTTCCTTTAACTTTGAAATTGCATTTATCCAATCTTCTTGCAATATACAATGCTCTATTTGAAAGGGAATAGACAAAATTTTATCATTAATTGAACTAGAGCAATATTCTATAAATTTTTGAAAGACTAACCTTTCTTGCTTTAGGTGAATAATCAGTTTATTGATCAGAAGTAGAGCTAAGTTGCGATTTTTACTTGCAATACTCGTTAAATTATGGCTGAAAAAGCTGTAATTTCCCGTTTTACCTGAATTAAAGAGCTTTACTAAAGATAATTTATCACTTTCTTCATTTAGATTTTTAATTAGCTTATTGGTGTTCTCTATATTACCTAAATCTAAGCTAAAGAAAGCTTCAAAGAGAAGCAATTCTTCCCTACTTCTTCTTCTATTTTTTATGTTAGCAAATGTTGATGAAATAGAAGAACAAAAACGTGCAACTGCAATCAATAAAAATAATAAGACTACGCAAGCAAGAATAACGAAATATAGATCAATACTTATAGTGTAATTGCCTAATTCCAATTTTATTACTTCACCACTTACCTTGATCCATATGCCAAATAAAAACGAAAAAGCAAAAATTATAAAATAAATCATGAGATGTATTGTAATAAGTGACGATATATTATTGAAGTATTCTTGAAAGCTACAATAAAATCATTCAATTTATTAAGCCATGGTTTGAATTCTGGGTATGTTAAGTCACTTATTGCGGTGGCTATGCTCTGCCAATCATTATCGCTTATTAATTCTTCAATTTCCGCAAGCTTTAACCTGAGTGGATCACTACGATCATCTATCTTGATCCAATTTGAAATGATTTTTTTAAACAAGTTACTTTTATTGTAGTTAATAACAGTCATGTTCTTCTCAAAAGACAATTTCAACCCGCATAAAGTATCTACCTCTTTCAAATTTTCCAATTCATTGACTGCATTTTCTATTTCTGGATCGTCAAGCTCTGATATCAAAGGCTTTATTGAATTTATATGATTATCAAACTTGGCTTCTTGCAATAACGAATTCTTCATCTTAATCACAAGTAGCAGCAACTTTGCGAGGTTCTTATGTCTTGAACTACCGTCACCTTGCTCACATTGAGTGTGCAGATTTCTCTTTAAATCAAATATCTTTTTCTCTACCTTAATTTGATTAACTTCAAGCAACATTTTAAGTTCATCTATCTTTTCCGTTACAATACTTATACTATTTTCACTCTCTTGCTGATTTATTTTAAAAAATATTATGTTATTTATTGTAATATAGCTAACAAACAACAATATAATTAAGAACCAACCTATGCATTTTCTCCAAGTATCATTCATAACGTAATATCTCCACAGGATCTTGAGCAGCTGCTTGTAATGCAGGAGGAATTGTCGCTAAAAATGATAAGAACAATGCAAGTGCAGAAATGTTAATCACATCTTGAGAGACTAATATCACTGGCAAACTTGAAAAAAAGTATATCATAGGATCAAACAGTTTGATGTTGGTAATGTTTTCTAAAAACACTCTAATACTTTCAATATTGAGAGAAAAAACAACCCCTATAATAGAGCCAAGACAAGTTCCTGTAAAACCAATCAGCAATCCACAAGCACAAAATATGCGCATAATGCTTCCGCTTGTTGCACCAAACGTACGCATAATTGCAATTGCAGATTTCTTTTCTTGCACTATCATCATCAAATTTGAAACAATATTAAATGCTGCTACAACTATAATTAAAGTGAGAATTAAAAACATCACATTTCTTTCAGTCTTTAAAGCATTAACATAATGGCTTTGCTGAGACTGCCAACTTTCAGCTCTCATTCCTGTTTCTTTTGCTATAGCGTTTGCTAGCTTATTAGCCATAGCAATATCATCTACAAACACTTCTATATTTCTCACATTATCTTTATAATTAAAAAAAGCTTTAGCTGACTTTATGGGCATATACATTAAGGTATTGTCGTACTCAAACATACCCATATCAAATATTGCTACAACTTTATATTCTTTCATTTTTGGTATTTCACCAGACAGTGCATCAAATCCTTCAGGTGATATAAGCATAATGTTATCACCATAATCAATATTCAAAGCTTCTGCTAATCTTGCCCCTATTATGATACCTTCATCGAATTTTTCCACGTTACCCATAATTACATTATTCTTAACGATAGTATTATTAAGTAAGTCTTTAGTTGACACACCACGGACTACGCTACCCACAATTCCACTATTTGCTGCAACGATCACTTGATCATTGGTCATAGAAGTAGCTTTTAATACACCTGGGATTTTCTCAATAGATTTTAACACTGCGTGGTAATCTGAATTTATGCTTCTATCAAAGTAAACATTAATATGACCATTAATGCCAAGTACAGAGTCGAGCAGCTTTGCTCTGAACCCATTCATTACAGACATTACTACTATTAGCGTTGCAACTCCAAGAGCAATACCAATAATAGAAAACAAGGCCATTATAGAGCAAAATCTAGAATTCTTTGCTCGCAAATAGCGAATAGCCATAGTAAATTCAAAGGCAATAGACATTATACTAAGATTTAAATATCATACTTTTTATGCTTCATATAACTGTAATTTTTCCTTTACCTCAAATGAGGTTGTCTAAATTTAGCAAGCTTATAGAATATATTCAATGTTCTATATTAAGACCTTCCATATATATCGTCCAATCTTACTATATCATTATCAGATAAAAACTTTCCTACCTGAAACTCAACTATCTCAAGAGGAAATCTTGTACTTTTATTCTCAATTTTATGAAACACCTTCCTTGGAATCTCTACTACATGATTTTTTGTTATAGCATATGTTTTGTCATCTAAACTCACGCATCCAACCCCTGATAGTATTATATGGTACTCATCTCTATAGTGGTGAAATTGCTTAGAAGTGCAGCTCAGTGGATTTATAAAAAGGTATTTTATAAGAAAATCCTTGCCCATTAAAACTACACTATAAAATCCCCATGGCTTAACCTCTTTCCTTATTGGCTTTACTTCCTTAACTTTATTAATGAACAACATTAGGCTCTTACTTGGCCGTTTATAAACTCTACCTAGTAAATTTTTTGCATCATTTTCTGTCATCAAAACTGGCTCTCTTCCTTTGATTACAGCTTGAAACGACTCAAAATTCTTATTAAATCTCTTACTTAACTCTAAAACTGAACCCCAAGTGCCAACATCCATCCAATCGAAATTGGCTTCTATCATTACAATATTTTCTGCTTTTTCTATCACTAGGTGATCAATAGATGTATCACCCATTCCTGCACAATTTTGCTGTTCTAAATACAGAAATCTCTCTCGTGATACAAAATGCTTCATACTTTCACAACATAAATTATAGAGAGTAGGAGCAATTTTTTTTATCTCATCTATATAGCGTTTTGCTCTAAACACAAATATTCCAGAGTTCCAATAATGATCGTTACTTACCTTACGCTCGGGTTTTTCTGTAAAATCTTTTACTATATGACATTTTTCTTTCTGACCATATACTGCATTTATATAGCCGTATTCCGAATTGAATTCATGAGGCTTTATCCCAAAAGTGACTATAGAGTCAGTTTCAGAGGCTAGCTTAGACGCTTTCTCAATAGAAACATAAAAACTATTCAAATCACCTATAAAATGGTCTGAAGGCAGAACTAAGATTGTCTCGTTCCTATCGCAGAGAAGCACAGCAATTAGTATTGCTGCCGCTGTCCCAATTTTAACTGGTTCAAAAACTACTTTACATTCCTGTAATGCATGTAATTCCTGCATCAATAATGACTCATATTGTATATTTGTGGTAATGATGGGTGGCATATAATCGCCTTTTAGCCTCAACAAAGTGTTGTGAAACATAGTATTCTGACTAAATATTTTCTGAAATTGCTTTGGCTTAGATAGAGGCCAAAGTCTGCTGCCACTACCACCACACAGTATTACAGGGCGCATTTAATTAAGATATTAATTATTTGATTAATATCTTATACTAACGGCAAAATGCATGCAAGTTTTTATTGTGAGATGATTAAAGTAAAAAGTAATTTAAAGTGATGGTTGACTACGAGCGTGATGGAGTCCCTACATTTCGTGATGAGTCTTGTCTTCTTTCTATCTCTCTATCAATATGAGGAGTGTTGCTTTTTTGATTAACGGCTGCAGCTACTTTTTCATCAGTTTTGTTTTGCAACTTTTCCTTTAAGCTTTCTCCAACACCTAGTTCTCTAGATTTATCTATACTTTCACTATTTTTGCTCAACCCCTTCTCTAAGTTTTTTTCAATATCTGATTTTCTAGCGTTAAGCTCTTTCCATGTACCCGCTATGCTAAGTGGCTTATGATCCTTCTGCTTCGGCTTTGGCCTTTCCCCATTTGTAACAACATTAAAGTCGCTTTTTACTTCTTTCCAACATTCTTTCAATTGGTGTTTCCACATAGTAAGATAAGCATCACCATACTTTTTCTCATTTGCTACAAACAATAAAATTGGAGCCTTAAGTATGGTAGCTCCCATATTCACTAAATTTTTTACTGCCATTGCAGGGGTGAACAAAAGATAGCCAAAAGACTTTGCAATTGGGTTTTGTTCGCTTATTAAATACTCCCCTAACTTTATAGGAAGAGAGGTCAACAATTTAGTACAAACTTTAGCCAAGCTTGTAGCAAAAACGATAGAAACAGATATAAGACTTTTATCTAGCTCTAGATTACCATCCTGATCTCTAATTTCTGAAAAATGGGTGCTTAGCTTCTTGTAATCACTAGCGTATAGTAATTTTCCATTTCTTCCTTTTTCATCTCTATCTTTCTCATCAACTTCTCCCGTGTCATCATTGATGAAGCAACCTTTTTTAGCAAGAAAAGAAGAATTAGTTAATCTAAGTAACTTAGTATCAACCTCAAAGACCGGCAAGTGTTTTTCAAGATCTATTTTTGAAAACTTAAATGGCTTATAAAATTTACTATAATCATTAACCTCACGCCTACCTTTACTAACTAAAAAGTCAATAGTAAAGTAAGATTTTTTATCAATTTCCTTAACCAAGGCTAGATCAAATTTGTATTCATTATATATAAGCTGGTACTCTGGATTTCCGTCTTTATCTTTTACAAGCTTGTCATTTTTTTTTACAACTCTCCCAGAATCTACAATCTGATCATAATTTTTTGGATATTGACACTTTCGTCCATCCTCATATATCATTACCTTTCTAAGGTCTTTGACATAAACTTGAGATTCAGATGAACTAAATAGATCCTTCACCTTCAGCGTAAGGTCTATTCCCCACTTTTTCAATGTCTCTAACATATTGCTAAACCAAAATCGCTATAGTTCAATAATAAAACTAGTACACTAATAATATATTAACATAGAACTGGCAACTTTACAAGAAAATATGCCTATAAAAGAAAAAAGTCGTAAAAGCAAGGACTATATAAGTAATGCTTGATAAGTATTTTATGCATGTAATTGTAAAAATCCTTAGAAGTACGCTGTCTATATAATCTTCACACACTACCTGCATTCCAAGAACTGCATGCCAAAAAATGCAAAACACCAGTATAACAAAAAACAAAAGCTCTAGTGGATGATTAATAGCCTGAAATAATTTTTCATTAAAAGATAAAGGGCTATCAACATAAAATGTGCAAGAAAATGAGTAAATAAACCAAGGAAATAAAAATAACAAAATCACCGCAGAAACACGCTGGATCCACCAATGATGTACTGAATTTACAGATTGACTCATATAAATATAAAAGCCATAGTAGAAAGAAATAGCATTATTGTTAGTAATATAGCACTTTTTAAAACACTAGCAATTTCTAAATTAAGCCCAGCATCCCACAATAAATGACGAATACCATTGAGAAAATGATACATAAAGCTTACAAAGCATAAGATATAAGCTAATTTAGCAACAGGAGTGAACAATAATTCATTTAAGCACCTTACTATAATTAACTTAGGGGAGTAAACATATAATATAAAATACCAAGAAAGTATGATTAATAAAAGAAATAGCAAGATACCAGTCAATCTATGCATAATAGAAAAAAAACTAGTAACTTGTACTTTATATATTTGTAAATGTGGGGAAAGAGGCCTGTTACTCATAAAATTTCGTTATCGAGAAATTAAAAAATAAAGTAGAAGTAAAGACAGCAGTATAGTACATAATGACACTATTATTTGAAATGGTGAATTACGTACAAAGCCTAAGGAGGTAATCCAGCTGCAGATTCCCCTACTGCTACCTTGTTACGACTTCACCCCAGTCACTGATCCCACTTTAAATAACTCCTTCCTTGCGGTTAGGCCATTAGCTTCGAGTGAAACCAATTCCCATGGCGTGACGGGCAGTGTGTACAAGACCCGAGAACGTATTCACCGTGGCATGCTGATCCACGATTACTAGCGATTCCAACTTCATGTACTCGAGTTGCAGAGTACAATCCGAACTGAGATGTCTTTTAGGGATTAGCTTAGGCTTGCGCACCTTGCAGCCCATTGTAGACACCATTGTAGCACGTGTGTAGCCCACTCCATAAAGGCCATGATGACTTGACATCATCCCCACCTTCCTCCAGCTTATCACTGGCAGTTTCCTTAAAGTACTCAGCATTACCTGATGGCAACTAAGGATGAGGGTTGCGCTCGTTGCGGGACTTAACCCAACATCTCACGACACGAGCTGACGACAGCCATGCAACACTTGTGTAAAATCCGGCCGAACCGACCCTATCCCTTCGAATAGGTATGATTTTCATGTCAAGAAGTGGTAAGGTTTTTCGCGTTGCATCGAATTAAACCACATGCTCCACCGCTTGTGCGGGTCCCCGTCAATTCCTTTGAGTTTTAATCTTGCGACCGTAGTCCCCAGGCGGAATGTTTAACGCGTTAGCTGTAATACAGAAAGTAAACTCCCCATATTTAACATTCATCGTTTACAGCGTGGACTACCAGGGTATCTAATCCTGTTTGCTCCCCACGCCTTCGCGCTTCAGCGTCAGATTTGAACCAGATAGACGCCTTCGCCACTGGTGTTCCTCCTAATATTTACGAATTTTACCTCTACATCAGGAATTCCTCTATCCTCTTTCAATCTCTAGATTAATAGTTTTAAAAGCAATTCCAAGGTTAAGCCTCGGGATTTCACTTTTAACTTATTAACCAGCCTACGCGCCCTTTACGCCCAATAATTCCGAATAACGCTAGCCCTCTCCGTATTACCGCGGCTGCTGGCACGGAATTAGCCAGGACTTCTTCTGTGAGTACCGTCATTATCTTCCTCACTAAAAGAGCTTTACAACCCAAAGGCCTTCTTCACTCATGCGGCATGGCTGGATCAGGCTTTCGCCCATTGTCCAATATTCCCCACTGCTGCCTCCCGTAGGAGTCTGGACCGTATCTCAGTTCCAGTGTGGCTGATCATCCTCTCAGATCAGCTATAGATCATTACCTTGGTAGGCTATTACCCCACCAACTAGCTAATCTAATATAGGCTCATCTAATAGCAATAAATTTTTCCCCCGTAGGGCGTATACGGTATTAGTTGTCGTTTCCAACAATTATTCCGTACTACTAGGTAGATTCCTATACATTACTCACCCGTCTGCCACTAAGTTATACCATAGCAAGCTACAATATAACTCCGTTCGACTTGCATGTGTTAGGCCTGCCGCCAGCGTTCATTCTGAGCCAGGATCAAACTCTCAAATTTAGACTTCAACCTATAAAAGGTTGAGGGTACATCGGATAAATCCGACAAAAAATAATTTAGCTTAATACTGCTGTCTTTATTTCTACTTTAGAAATATTTTAATCTCCAACTATTCAAACAACTTTAAGGATATTATTATGTGATATAATCACTATGTCAATATGTTTTTGCAAATCAAAAGCATTAATGTATAAATATATAACTATTTGGAATATTAACATGAAAAAATACATCTTTCTGCTTACACTTGCGCCAATGTTAGTTGGCATCACATTATACTTATTGCGCAACATTGATAACACAAAACAATCTATAACTGCAGGTGACAAGTTTTACGAAGTATTATTCTTAAAAAAAGATAATAAGTCGCTGCTAGAAGAAATAGATTCACATTGGGAGTATTTAGCAAATTTTGAACGCGCATTCAATCATATCTCAGATTCAATGCCAACAGACACAGCATCTATTATTTATAATGATTTGGCAGACGATAAAGATGCTCCTGATGTTTTACGTGAGTTAGCACAATACTTAGAAGTAATGAGCTTACTTCACTCCAGCGGTGAAAAAACAAATAAAGATAAAATTAGTAATTTAGAATCAAATGCAGTGTACCCTTATTCAAGCCAAGAAGCTATCGCTATAGTAAAGATACACAGTAACGACATTAAAGGTGCAATTGAAATATTGCATTCATTATTAAATGATAGAGAATGTCCGACTCTAATCAAGGCCAATGCACAAGAATTACTTGGGATATACGAAAACTAAAAAACTTGCTTGCATAACAATTTGGCAGCGCATCTAATGAAATAAAGAACTTTACTTGACAAACCTCCCTATTTTATTATGGCACTAAAAGTATTTATGACTCAAAATTTGTTTTTGACTGTAGGATCAATCACAAAATCTAGTAAAAACTTAGGTGTTTATTGGTAGATTACATAAAATTATAGCGGTTTTTTAAATTTTTTCTATATTCAGCCAAGTCGCGCTTGTTAGAACATTATTACAGCACCACTTACAGCAATATAGAGTCAAAATTTCACTACTCAGAGGTTCCTTTTACCTTTTTATTTAGTAAGACTTCTCTATATTTATAGTTAATATATCAAAGAATAAACTTCACTAGCAGAATGTCATTCTAGCACTAAAATGACAAAAAGAGGATAAAATCGCAATAGTATGTATCAAGCACCGTTGTATTTTCTCTATATTTTAGATTATTTTGTTTACCCCCCTCCCTTTACCATTCAGCTACGCAGATAGTTACTACAAACCGTAAAGATGTTTAAAAGAAATCTAATTTTTTATCAACTCATACATTTCATTACCAACTTCACAACAAGGTTCTGCAGTTGGATAAAAATAATCAAAAAAGAAATAATCCTTTAGTATTTCTGTGCTGCATCCAGAATTATAGTAAGTATCAAGCCTTCCTTTAAATATCAACAAGAGTATCTTTATACTTTTTCCAAATCACCCTACCCTAAACTGGTCTACGATGTTTGATAGGTATGCATCTCGATCATTTAACCCTTTGCTCTTATATTTACCAAGCATACTTTTCATTTTAGAGTTAAGATCGAATGCTTTTATTTCAAGATCTGCACCTTTCTTCATATAATCTAAATTATTAGCTAATTTTGTATTAAAACTCTGTGTAAGCTGTTGCAGCCAGCTCTCTTGCTTTTCGTCTTTATTAAAGCTAGTATCAAACCAACCTCAGTCACATTTGCAACAATCACATGCTTTACACCATATTCATTTAGAACCAAATGCATTACATATTTCACTAACCGCTTTATTTCAATACTTTTTCTGCTTTAACATTGTTATAAGCAGTGGCACCCATAATATTATTTCCTCGATTATAATGAAAAATAAAATCTCCTTTACCTACGTCTGGATGATGTTTAATTACTGCGTTTAGCTGATTAACTAAACGAAATTTATTGAGGAAATAAGAAAAAATAGGGTTAAGAATTTCAGATGCTGTTGCATATAAAATCGCATAGTTATGACCTTGCTGTTCATAGTATCGATCAAAAAATGAGCATCTCCATGATGACTTAAATTCTTCTAAACCTAAATACTTTGATACATATTCAACAACAGTAAGGCCATTGCTAAAAATCCTCCTTAATAAAAAGGGGCATTAAGTTTCACGTTTCTTACAAAGGATAAGTTATTAAAATTTCAATAATTACACCATTATCAGATAAACTATCACCCAGAACACAAAAATTTTTACACTTTGAATTAGAGTTATTATTTTTATTTGCCATAACATTCAATATCTAATCATACTGCTCTATAAAGCCTATAAAAAAAGAAAAATAGGGTGAAATTATAGAACTTTGGCTGAATTTTACCTATTTTTTGAGCAGCCCTTCTGCCTTAAAAGAAACCTCTAAGTTTTTTAGCACGGCTTGGATGTTTCAACTTACGTAGTGCTTTTGCCTCTATTTGCCTAATTCTTTCACGTGTAACATTAAAAATTTTTCCTACTTCTTCTAAGGTATGCTCCTTTCCATCTTTACCAAGGCCAAAGCGCATCCTTAGAATTCTTTCTTCTTTTGGTGTTAAAGTTGCAAGAACATTGGTCGTAATACCACGCAAGTCGGCAAGTATTGCAGCATCCTCTGGTTTAGAAACTCGCTTATCTTCTATACAATCACCGAAGGTACTACTATCATCCTTTCCTGTTGGAGCTTCAAGACTTACCGGATCTCTTGCTATCTTCATAACTTTGCGTATTCTTTCTAGCGGCATCGCCAATTCTATACTCAATTCCTCTAATGTAGGCTCTCTACCCATTTCATGAGTCATCTTTCTTAATGCTTTGTTGATTTTACTGATAATTTCCACCATATGTACTGGTATTCTAACTACTTTAGACTGTTCAGGTATTGCCCTAGTGATTGATTGTTTTACCCACCAAGTACCATAAGTCGAAAATTTATACCCACGTTTGTAATCAAACTTATCCACAGCCTTCATAAGACCAATATTACCTTCTTGTATCAAATCAAGCAGATCAAGGCCTCTTTTTGAATACTTTTTAGCAATCGAAACCACCAGCCTTAAATTAGCCTTAATCATTTCTTGCTTTGCTTGAGAGACTTCTTGTTCATGTTTCTGTATTCTCTTGATTACCTTCTTAAACTCCTGAACTCTATCTCCTTGTACATAACTCTTAATATTGCTTAAGGCACTAGCTATATACTCATAGCTATCGTTTATAAACCTTAAGAATTTATTTTTTAATTCACCTGTAAAAAGAGATTGATTTTCATTAATCTTGAGAAAACTTATTTCACTAAACTCGTGCTCTAAAAGCACATCATCATAAACATTATAAAAACTTTCTCTATCAATATCGTACTTTCTAGCTTCAGTAATAAGATTAGCTTCTTCAAACGTGATTAGTCTATTTATTTCGTAAAGTTTTTGTGTAATTCTGGTAATAGCAGCATCACTAAACTGAATTTGTAATGCTACAGACCATATTTGATTATATAAATTTTCTAGCTCATTAGAGAAATCTTTAGAATTTTTTTTCAATACCAATGCTTCATTTGTTAAAGCAATGATCTCATCCAATGCCGTGATAACCTTTGGCAATAAATCACTTTCCATTTCAAGAACAGAAATATTTAAGTTAGCTGAACTTATGTCTTCACTCTCATTTCCCTTTTCATCATTACCTTTTTCCTCATCATTAACACAATCTCTAACATCTTCAGCTTCACTTTCTTCTTTGTCTACCATATTGAAATCAGAGTTATAAATTGCATCCAGATTTATAATTTCTCTCAGTAAAAAAGTTCCACCACTTAAATCATCACGCCATGTTTTGATTATTTTGAATGCCACTGATGTTTCAATTATTGCACGTAACATGTTATGCTTTTCAGATTCAATTTTTTTTGCTATCTTAATTTCATCTGCTCGTGACAAAAGCTTTACAGAGCTCATATCCTGTAAATAAATCCTTACTGGATCATCGTTTTGCACTAAAGTTGTAGTAGTATTCAACGATGTCTCATCATCATCAAGCTTATTACCATCATTATTAGAAGGAGCTTCTTCCTCATCTTCACTACTTTCGAGTATGTTAATTCCAGAGTCTTGCAATAAAGCTATAGTATCATCTATAAAATCAGTTGAAAAATTTTCATCTGACAACTTATCATTTATATCATCAAAAGTGATAAAACCGCCCTTTCTTATACTTTTGGTTACAAGATCTTTGATGATCTTTTTCCTATCTTCCGTACCATTAATAGTTGACATCATTACCTTTACAGTTTATAATTTTATTTCTTATTTATCAAATAAACTTACAATTAGCAAGCTTATAGTTTTATTCTTAATTTATAGTTACTTGCTACTTCATATAGTTTAAGATACTATCAATTTATTCACATTCTTCTTAATCAACTAATCTCTCTATTCTTACTAATATGGACAATCCAACTGAAAATGTTGCAATTCCAACCACTATAGCAGTAAGCATTAAGACGTGAGGTATAGGATTGGTATATAAGTGAAAATTTGAAGTCAATATAGGAGGTAAAGAATTTTTTACATACCCTAAAGATATGTAAAACAACAAAACAGATGATTGTAAGACACTTAATCCCATCATTTTTTTGATTAAGTTTTTATCATTTACAATGATATAGAAACCTAGCACCATTAATATAGTAATGCCTACATAATTATATAGAGTCATTGTTTTTTCTTGCGAGCAAAATTTATATATATGATTAACATGGAAGAAGAGACGGTAAGCAATACACCCAGCTCCACTAAGAAAATACCCAATTTTTGACCTGTTCTACTATCAGCTGACAATATACTATAGGATAAAAAATTTTGGCCAAATAAAACTGTTATAATACCAGCTCCTCCATAGGTTAAAATACCTAGTACGTTAGTAAATTTGATAATAGAGTAAGGTATTGCTTTTAAAGTTGTAGGTATATCAAATAACATAGAATATAATATTATCCCAGAAGCAATAATTATTCCCGCCTGAAAACCTCCACCTGGAGTATAGTCACCATGAAACTGTATGTATAAACCAAAAAAAATGATAAAAGGTATCATCAAAAATGTTACTGCACTTAATACCGGATCTTTAATCACTTTCTTTCTCTTCTAATATTAACATTATACAAAGTGCAGCAGTAAAAACTACTATAGTTTCTCCAAATGTGTCATAGCCACGAAAGCTTGCTAAAACAGCTGTCACTATATTAGGAATACCAATAGCTTTTTCAGTATTTTCTACATAATAAGGAGCAACGTGCAAGTGAACTGGAGCATTATGACTGCCAAAATCTGGTAATTGAATCATAAAGTATGATAAACATGCAGTCAAAAATAACATAAAAAAAAGTGTTGTGGGGCTATGAGATAAATTTGCTTTGTAATTCTTTACCAAAGAGAGTGCTGCAAACGTAAAGACTGTGCTCAATCCTGCACCAACAGAAGCTTCAGTAATTGCAACATCTGGCGCATTCATAATCAAGTACATAAGTGCAATAAGTGAACTAAATACACACATTAGAACAGCACTTACAACCAAATGTTTCGAAAGAACTATAAAAACTGTAACCGTGAGTAACAGCAAAAGTAATATTAGATTCAGTATTTCTAGCATCTTAACCTTCTTTAATAGTCTTTACTTTTATAATAAGTTCTCTAATTGCATAAAAGTCAACAATAATTTTTTGTATCATGAAAAATATTTTTTGATGTAAAATTCAGCTCTAATACAACCTTTTATTTATTATTGTATTATCTTATTCAATCAAAAGAGGTTTTATTGGCAATAAAAACATCAACACTAATTTCCAATTAATCTCTTTTAAACTATGTAGCCAATGAATATGTGGATAAATACGTCCACACAAACTTAAAGTATTTATCCACATATTCATTAAGCTTATAAAAACTAAGGTATCATTCTTTTCCTCTATAGTCTTAATGATTTTACATAAGTTAAAAGTAGCATGCTTCCATTGTTCTCTCCGCGGTCTAATATGGCTAATTCATATTGTAGCCAAGCCGCACTATACTTGTTAGGCGGAAGTGGACGGCAACATGTACGCCACGAAGTCTATGCTTCAACTTATCCTCTTGCTTATCCCTTCCATCGGCATTGCTATCTTTACTTTCAGTAAAATTATTGTTTTATACTTCTTTAGTGTTTATTGATAGCAAAACTCTTTTCTATCGATTAGCATCTTATGCATAATCACGGCTAATTTTCTTGCTACTGCAACAATTGCTTTTTTCATGCCCTTTTTCTTTTTAAGCTTCAATCCCCAGCTTCTTAATTTAAATGTCCTTTTACATTTTACCAGTAAGACCTGCGCGGCTTCATATAACATATTCCTACAGTCCACTGGTCCCATTTTTGATATACTTCCGTGTCGATCAATCTCACCAGAAGCGTACTGTCTTGGACTTAATCCCATATAGGCTCCAACTGTATAAGATGTTTCAAACCTATGCAGATCATCTATTGCAGCTTTATATGTCATTGCTACTATAATACCAACTCCTGGAACAGTAGTTAATAATTTACAATCCTCATCTTTTTTGCTTTGTTCTGAGAGCATTTTATCAAGTTTTCTTATTGATTCTTCTATTATTTCTAAACTATGTACTAATGATTCAATTGAGGTTTGGCTAATTTCATCTAGATTATTAACCATTTCTTGCACTTTTAAAGCAAAGTTTGCAGAACTAAGACGTTGATTAACTTTTATCCCGTATATTTTCAGTAATCCCCTTATTGTTCCCGCAATTTGCTCTCTGCAACGTATTAATTGTCTTCTGCTTCCAAGTATTATTTTAACCTGACAAGCTTCGTCTGATTTTACTAATACCTCCTTAAATAGCCCAACTCTCATCATTTGTGCTATGCCTCTTGCATCATTTTTATCATTCTTATTGATTCTCGCAGATAATGCTGCTGCCATATGCCTTGCATCTACACAAGTTACTGGTAATCCAAGATTCCTCAACTCTTTGCACATCGATATTGATAATTGCCCGCTTTCTATTCCTATGGACTCGTATTTTTTGTTTTGACCAAGCAGAAACTCAGCTATTGCACTGCTTTCACTTGCAACAACCCCTTCTTTAACAATTTTTCCTTTCTCATCAATGATACTAATAAAAGTTTCTTTGAGTGAGACATCTAACCCGCTATAATGTTTCATGAGACTACTCCTACTGTAAAAGTTTAAATTATTCTTGAAGAACTAATTCATTGAATTTGTTACTTCGTGCTAAAATAATGGAGTATGTCTCTCCATCATTCAATAGCAATTACAGTATGTACGCGCTAAAATATAACTGTTAGTTGAATTGGCTATCCATATTATAAAAATCAATAATATAACTTTAATAGTATTGATTGAAAATTCATTTTGCCAAGCAAAACCAATCAACAACAACATTGCGCCACTAGAATCTGCAATACCTGCAGCATGTAGTCTAGTATAGAAATCAGGAAATACTACTACTCCTACGCTTGAAATGACTATTAAACAAACACCTAAAAATATGAGAATGGATGCTACCATAAATTATCAAAACAACATTAATCTCATTAGCGCTATAGTTGATATAAAGCTGATGCTAGCATATAGTAATGCTATATCAATTAAAAAAAAATCATTCAGAACAATCGATATTGCTGTTATGAGTAAAACTAATTGTGTTGATAAATTATTGAATGCTAAAATCTTATTGTAAACGTCACTTGACCTAAATACTATACAACATAACATTACACTCATACAGAACAAAAGCACATAGATAGCAATACTAATCATTTATAAACTATTATAACCTCTGTAGATTTCTAAATCGGTACTTCTTCACCACTATCTTGATCATCTATTTCATCATCGTGGCTTTCTTGACTTACATCCAGACTTGTGTTAAGTTGATGATCAGAAAAATTTAACAAATTTGCTAGCTTACTTGGACTATTAATATAAGTATTATCTGTGTTTCCTTTCATGTGCTCCTTGCACCTTTTCACCAAAAGGTTAAACAACTCATGAGTATTCACCTTCTTTTCTGCTATTTCATATAAAGAAACTATCGTATCCTTATGATCTTTAAACTTAACCATTTCAACGGGATCGCTTGCCCCTGTACTCAAATCATGCGTTCTTTGACTTGCTAGCAGAACCAATTTAAAACGGTTGTGTACCTGTTCTACACACTTTTCTACAATAGACTCAACCATAAAATACCACCTTGATAAGCTTTATACTATATCACAAAAAATAAGATGTCAACTTCAGATCTATTGAGATCCAATTCTACATTCTACTTTTTCTTCTTTAGCTTTTACTGATTGATTTTCTGTTATTGTAATTGTTATCTCATGATCAAGCTTTTTCAAAAAACCTAACAGTCTCTCTAAAGAAAAACCACTTATCTTACCACTTTTAATTTGTGACACCTTTGGTTGATCAATACCAAGTTTCTCAGCCGCACAAGCTTGAGTCCAAGTATTTTTTCCTATAATTTTACTTATTATGCTCAGCAATTTTTTTTTTATTGCTTCACTATCCAGATTGTTTAATGATATTGTTTCCATAATTTTTACTCTCACATACCAACTAGCTTTATTAAATATTATATCATAATATTTAATATACCAATATATTAATAGTATATAACTTGTCAATAACTATCTGATACTCAAAATTTTAAATTGACTATAATTTTTATCAAAATACTAGTAATTTCAAACTATTATTTTGTAAAAAACTTACTATTAAAGAGAATAAGTTGAAATTGCAAAGTTTAAAATACAGAAATAATCATTTTACAAACTCGTTTTAGAGACTGTACATGATCTCAAGAAAGGAATAAACCGGAGATAGAGTATGTAAATTATGAAAACAGAGCAAGATGAGTAGGAGAAAAACTGAGTAGAGTTCTGTAGAAAGAAACAAAATCAAGAAGATTTAGGATATATTTTACATAGTGTTACAGGTCCTAAAAAGTGGCTTCAGTGAATCAACAATGTTTTCAAAATGGCAAGATTATTTTAATAAATGAAGTAAAAAACATAGCGGAAGTAAAGAAAGTTTTTTGAAATATATATAAAAAAGTAATTGCAAAGAAACAAATAAAAGGATGTAACTGTAGAAATCTTTGCCGTATTGTCAAAAGGTAAGTCTCTAATACTCTTATAGAAAAGTGTAGACAATTGTGATAAGCAAAATTCAATACTAGCTTACAAATCGTCTTCTTGCTTCCACCGCTTTGCTTCTAAAAAGATTATGAATAGACCCTTATATCCGAAATTTATACCTCTATATTTTAATATAGGGATTCATTTCAATTTTTAAAGTTTCTATTTAATAAGAATGCTATATCATATTCGTAATTTAATTTAAATATCTGTTGCTTCTGAAATACTATTTGGTTAGTAAATAAAATCATGTCTAATACAGAAAAAATGAAAAAGGATGTTGCTGTAATTATGGGAAGCGAGTCGGATTATGGCACTATGGTGCATGCTATTAACCTATTAAAAGAATTGGAAATTTCACATGATGTATTTATAATATCCGCACACAGAACACCAGAGAGACTCTTTAATTTTACTAAGTCTGCTCAAGAAAAAGGCTTTAAGGTTATTATAGCTGGTGCAGGAGGAGCGGCTCATTTACCTGGTATGACTGCATCGCTTACTTATTTACCTGTTATCGGTATTCCTGTGCATAGCAAGCAATTAAATGGGCTAGATAGTCTATTATCTATAGTGCAGATGCCAAAAGGTGTTCCAGTTGCAACAATGTCTATAGGAGAGAGTGGAGCATGCAATGCCGCTATTACTGCTGCATCTATATTGTCGATTTCTAATAGTGAAATTGCAGATAGATTAAAAAAATGGAGAGAGGGGCAAACTAAAGCAGTAAAAGAAAAACCAACATTATAATGGCAATAGTTCTTTTAGATACAAAAACCATAAATCGTATAGCAGCAGGAGAGGTAATAGAAAGGCCTGCAAGTGTGGTAAAGGAATTAGTGGAAAATGCAATAGATGCCAGAAGCTCAGAGATAGAAATTAAGATAGAAAGTGGTGGGCGTAACCTCATTACTGTAATCGATGATGGTAGCGGAGTAAAAAAGGATGATTTAGAACTTGCGTTTATGCGCCATGCTACTTCAAAATTGAGTGACAGTGAATTGATAGAGATCAAGCATCTTGGCTTTAGAGGAGAAGCTTTGCCTTCAATTGCAGCAGTAAGCAGAATAAAATTATCATCTAAGGCAAGCAAAGCAGATCAAGCATGGTCTATAAGGTATGAGGGGGGAGAAAAAATAGGAGAGCTTGTTCCTTATCCTTTATCGATAGGAACATATATTGAAGTACGAGATTTATTTTTTGCCACACCAAATAGACTAAAATTTCTCAAAACCGAAAGGGCAGAAACACAAAGCATTGTTGATATTGTAAACAACTTAGCAATGATCAATTATGGAATTGAGTTTACTCTTATCTCCGATAATAAGAAGCTTCTTAAGTATGCTAAGCAGAACTCATTATTTAGCAGGCTATGCGAAGTAGAAGAAGAATTTCATGAAAACTCTTTGCAAATTAGTGAAGAAGAAGATGGCATTAGACTTACAGGATACATCTGTAAACCTACTGTCAATCGTAGCAATTCAACTCAGATCTATACATTTGTTAATGGTAGACCAATTAAAGATAATCTACTTATTGGTGCAATTCGTTATGCGTATCACGACCTTATTCCAAGCAATAGATATCCTTTTGCAGCGCTGCACTTAGAGATACCGTATGATCAAGTTGATGTAAATGTGCATCCAAATAAATCAGAGGTAAGGTTTCAGAACAAGAGGCTAATATATGAAATAGTGAGAAGAGGGCTAATAAAAGTGCTATCAAAGAGAATAGATCTTGCAGAAACTGTATTGGCCCAGAATGGAACAACAACGAATCATCTATCATCAGATCCTTTTAGTAGGTCTAGTCTTAAAAATGAATTTTATGGAAGAAGGTCGGATCCTTTTGAAAACCAGTTAATGAGAGAGTTTATTTCTCCAAATATAGAGACAAAAAGCTTATCAGAACATTCAAAATCGTTTGATTATACTGGTATGCAAAAATCTCCTCCACGAGCAGAAACTACAATTTTGGAAAGGAAACAAACCGATCTAATAAGGGATTATCCACTTGGGTTTGCACACTGTCAAATCTACAATACTTATATTATTGCCGAGGTAAGAGACAAACTAATTATAGTAGATCAGCATGCAGCCCATGAAAGACTAGTATACGAGTGCTTAAAGGAGAAATCAAGTATAAAAAGACAAAAACTTCTTTTGCCTGAAATGGTTGAAATCAAAAATCAAGCTGGAATGGAGATGATTAAAACTTATAAAGATAAACTTTTTGAGATGGGTTTTGAGATTGAAATTAAATCAGAAAATAAGATCATAGTAAAAGAAGTGCCTGCAATCTTAGGAACAGTAGACACAAAGAGAATGCTCATTGATATAGTGGATAGACTAACAGAAATAGAAGATATATTACCTATAGAGGATAAGGTGAATAAAATACTAGCCACAATTGCTTGTTATGGATCAATAAGAGCAGGCAGAAAGATGAAATTGGAGGAGATGAATGAATTATTGAGGCAAATGGAAAAGACACCTTATTCTGGACAATGTAATCACGGAAGGCCAACCTATATAGAAATGAAATTAAGCGATATTGAAAAGTTATTTGAGCGAAGGTGAGAAGTTATCACAAATATGTATAGATTATACAACCCTAGTTTCGTCATCTCAAAACTCAGATACACAATTGTTTGAACATTGCAATTTGCAGGTAATTTGCATAGTAGATAATGTCATTCCATCACTTGACAATGATTTATTACGCAGCTACTTGATTAAAATTAAGTTTCCTAAATCCCAGGCATTGTCTTTTATGTTAATAATTAATATACAACTAAAAATACTTATCAAAAACGACAATAAAGAATTCAAAAAAAGCCAGAAATTCTGTAGAATTGACCATATCATATAGAGAAAAAGGAAGTGTATGATCACATCCTTCACTCCGATCATTAATCTGCAAACAAAATAGTTTTGCATTTTTTGATAAGATTAAGTAATATCAGCGTATTAGTTATACAATTAATAATTTTTATGGATGAGCGTAATCCTTGGAATCTTGGAAAGAAACCGTCAGGTTCAAGTAATGAAGATATTTTAAGTAAAGCTGTGTCTGATATAAGATGCTTTTTTAATGGCTTAACCAGAAATAGAGGGAAAAAACCTTATTTCATCATTTTTATTGTTTTGTTGTTTTATTTTTGTACTGGTTTCTATATTGTCCATCCGAGTGAGGAAGGTATAGAACTTACTTTTGGCAAATATTCCAATACAGAAACATCTGGTTTGCGTTATCACTTTCCCTACCCTATTGGTAAGGTTTTTAAAGTGAATGTTAAAGAAGTAAATCGTGAAGAAATTGGGATAAGCAGCTCTTATGGGCGAGATACAGATCGTGGTGAAGGAGTGATGCTTACCGGAGATGAGAATATAGTCAACGTTAACTTTGAGGTCCAGTGGCGAGTTAGAGATGCCAAAGATTATTTATTCAAAGTGCGGGATTATAAACCTGGTTTCAGCGTTAAAAATGCTGCTGAAAGTGCTATGAGAGAAATAATAGGTAAAAATACGATCTCTTTTGCACTCGAAGGTCAAGGTAGGGCTGAAATCTCCAGAGATACTAGAATTTTATTGCAACAGATTCTTGATGGATATCAAATGGGTATAGAAATTTTATCTGTTCAAATGAAAAAAATTGACCCACCAGAAAAAGTGATTAGCTCATTTAGGGATGTACAAAGTGCTCGTGCAGATAAGGAGCGTACTATAAACGAAGCATATGCTTACAGTAATGATATTATACCTCGTGCAAAAGGTGAAGCAATAAAGATAAAATTAGATGCAGAAGCATATGAGAACGAAATAATAAATGAAGCGAAAGGTAATGCAAATCGCTTTTTATCTCTTTATGAAGAATATAGACAAAATCCTTCTCTTGTTAAGAATCGTATTTATCTTGAAACTATGGAAAATATTTTTAGCAAGGTAGATAAATTTGTTATAACAGACGATCTGAAAGGTATGTTCTCTTATTTACCTCTTACAAATCTAGGAAAATAGTCATGAGTAGTAATATTAAAATTGTTTTTGCTTTTGTATTTGTTGCATTATTGATTGCATTATCTAATTCAATCTTTGTTGTTCAAGAAACAAAACAAGCAATAGTTATACAACTCGGTAAAGTCGTAAAAGATGTTAGGGACAGTGGTTTATATTTTAAATTGCCATTTATAAATAACGTAGAATTTCTTGATAAGAGAATTTTAGATCTAAGTCCTGATAAAACTCCAAGGGAAGTGATAACTGCAGATCAAAAGCGTATTATAGTAGATGCTTATGCAAAATATAAAATAATAGATCCTATCACTTTTTATCAGACTGTGAAAAATGAATCAGGGCTAGTTAGAAGAT
This sequence comes from Wolbachia endosymbiont of Oryzaephilus surinamensis, assembly GCF_025617515.1. Taxonomy (NCBI): domain Bacteria; kingdom Pseudomonadati; phylum Pseudomonadota; class Alphaproteobacteria; order Rickettsiales; family Anaplasmataceae; genus Wolbachia; species Wolbachia endosymbiont of Oryzaephilus surinamensis. The sequence continues at coordinate 1,061,581 of NZ_CP092526.1, forward strand.
TATATCCTGTCATAGAAGCTCACATAAGGGAGAATATAGGAAGATTTTCATTAATTAGTTTATTGAATGAAAAGAGATCAGAAGTTATGCAATTAATTCAACGTGGAGTTTATTCTGAAGCTGGAAAATTTGGCATAGAGATAATAGATGTAAGAATTAAGAGAGCAGATCTACCAGAAGAAAATAGTTCTGCAATATTCCGCCGCATGCAAACTGAAAGAGAAAAGGAAGCAAAAGAAATTAGAGCAGAAGGAGAACAAGCTGGACAAGAAATTAGATCAAAAGCTGATAAATTAAAAAGGGGAATTGTCTCTAGTGCAGTAAAAGAATCACATGAAATAAGAGGCCGTGGTTATGCTGAAGCAACTAGAATCTATAATGAGGCATTCAAGGTTGATGAAGAGTTTTTTAACTTTTATCGCTCTATGAAAGCTTACAGTAAATCATTTGCTGAGGGTAATACTAAATTTGTGCTTTCACCAAATAATAATTTCTTAGATATTTTGAACAAGGGATGGAAATAGTTTATGAAAAGTAAAGCATTTATTTTATCTATATTTGCATATTTTTTAATTTCATTTTCTTCATATGCTAATCTGTTTGCAAAAACAGTTGCAGATCCTGTATGTAGTTGTAATAAAGGGCTTGCTGATATAGTGGAAGAACTTATTCCTGCAGTTGTAAATATTTCAAGTGAACAAATAATTAAACAAGAAAATAACAATAGAACTAAAATCCCTTTTACGCCAAGAAATAATTTCTTTGATGACTTTAGAGAATTTTTCGAGCATTTTGATCAATTTTTCGATAGAGCTCCTAGCATTAATAGAGAAGTGACGTTACTTGGGTCTGGATTTATTATAGATAAAAGTGGAACCATAGTAACCAACTATCACGTTATTAAAAATGCCCAAGATATTACAGTTACTATGAACGATAATACTTATTTCAAAGCAGAAGTTTTAGGCTATGATGCAAAAACTGATCTTGCTGTGCTTAAGATTAATTCTGATAAAGATCTTCCTTTTGTTGAATTTGGTAATTCTGATAAAGCAAGAGTTGGTGATACAGTTATTGCAATAGGCAACCCTTTTGGTTTAGGTGGCTCTGTAAGTACAGGAATTGTGTCTGCAAGATCTAGAGACATTAGTATTGGTACTATGAATGAATTTATTCAAACTGATGCTGCAATTAATAGAGGTAACTCAGGGGGACCACTATTTCATCTAAATGGAAAAGTTATAGGCATTAATACTGCTATTTATTCCCCATCTGAATCTGGCGGTAACGTGGGTATAGGCTTTGCTATACCATCTAATCTAGCTATTTCAATTATTGACACATTAAAAAGTGGTAAAAAAATAAAACATGGTTGGCTTGGCGTGCAAGTTCAGCCTATAACAAAAGAATTTGCTGAATCCTTGGGTTTAAAAGATATCAAAGGTGCATTAGTTGCAAGCGTAGTAAAGGGCAGTCCTGCAGAGAAAGGAGGAATCAAAGTAGGTGATATACTATTAGAGTTTGACGGCAAAAAAATTGATAGAATGACGCAATTACCTCATATGGTTTCACGAACTGAGCCCGGAAAGAAAGTACAGGTTAAGTTACTTAGAAAAGGTAAAGAAGTCAATATCAAGGTTGCAATCGAGGAATCTACAAATGATGATTCAGGTAATAATCAAGAAGAAAATAAATCAACATCTAGTTATATAAGTGGTTTAACCGTTTCAAATTTGCCAAAAGAACTAAAAAACAATGCACCCACAAAGGGTGTAGTAGTTACTAGTGTAGATAGTAGTAGTAATTCTACACTACGTGTTATTAAGAAAGGTGATATAATTATTCAACTAGATGGAATCGATATTGAAAATACTAATGATTTTCAAAAACAAATTGATTCAGCAGTAAAAAAAGACGGCAAAGATTCAGTAATGCTGCTTATTTACCGCAACGGCAATCAATTTTTCACCTCAATCAAATTGAAGAAGTAGCTATTTATCTAGCTGGTCATGAAAAAATTGCTTGACAAATTTAACTAGCTTCTTTATCCTGAGGGTAAGGGTGTTTCTGTAGATTAATAAAATTTGTCCCTATACTGAAAACCTTTCCAACGAGGTTATGGAAGAACTAGATTTCAGTATCAAGCACTGGAACGATATCATCCATAAGATGAAAGAGCTGGAGTGGTAAGAAGTTCGATAATACAAAGCATTTTTATGCTCAGTTGTAAAAAAACAACTTTCTTTCACAAGTTAATTTATAACTAAATTAGTGTAAAATATAATTATATTTACTGATCATCAGTATTAATCAATAATTAATACCCATAAATTAATTATATCTAATCGCAAAGGGAGGTGGAGATGCGTTTTAAACTAGAAAAGGAAGATATTCCACAAAAAGATTGTAATAATAGAACTGGTCGTAGGATACCTGCACAAATAAGATTAAATAACAAAACAACATTTAGCCTGCCTAGTGTATCTTACATTATCATCGACAACAATATTGGCCTGAGTTTTCAAATTTGGGATTTGAAGCATGACGTGGCAAGTATACTAAACAACTTATCTGAATGGCCACAATTAAAGCTAGAAAGGGTAGGAAATGATTACAAATTCGCTTTAGTTACTACCTCTGATCAACCTTATTATTATTACTATGATGGCAAAGATACTATGATAGATACTATTTATCATATGCCTTATGGTTACACAAATGGTTTACATGTTAACACATATAATCATGAAAGCTGTAGTACTTATTATGAACTGCTAGAAAACAGGAAGGTTTTAATAGATCCAAAAGACATAATTAGTAGCGAAAATGTTAGTCTTATTTTGGAAGATCTTAAAAGTTCACCTGATAGAAGACTCAAAATAAAAATAGGAGACTATTTGTTTAAAGAATCAAGAAATATATACAAATTATATAGGAGCGCTCAGGTATATAATCAGGTATATAATTTAACTGGTGGAAAAGTTGGCATATTGAATAATATCCTTTCAGCATTTACTCGTATAAGCAATACATTCCAGTTATTCCCTTTTCATGAAATGGAGAGCTTGAAAGCACAAGATACCTATTTCGCAGTAAAAAAGTTAGGCAATAGTTATGTTGGTTGCATATCGTATGAAAATAGCACATGCAAAAATTTTTATAATTTTAACCCTAATTCTTTTGGGTATGAGCACGACAATAGACCAGGTCCATATCCTTATTATTATAACTTAGAAAATTTTGATAACTTTTTGGAGGTTGATGTGAATATTCAAGAACATATAAATTTAGAAACAGAAATTGAACTTTTAAAACGCAGAATAGACAGATTAGAACGTACTGGTGTACAAGGTCCTAAAGGTGAGCCAGGTGAAAGGGGACAAAAAGGTGATAGAGGCTTCGATGGAGCGCCTGGTCCTCAAGGTAACAAGGGGGATACTGGATCGTCAGGTGCGCATGGATCAAAAGGTGATCAAGGACCTAAAGGAGAAAAAGGGAATCAAGGCACTAATGGAATAACTCCAAGTATTAGTCAAGTTGTTACCGAATTTTCTTCTAACAGAGCCCATCTATATCCTTTAGCAGCAGCTATAATGGAAGAAGATCAGAGTAATTCCATGGGATTTTCAGAAAGAATAGCACATCTTTTTGGTGAGCGTGTAAAGCGAGAAGATTCTTTAAAAGCGTTAGTTAAAGGCGTACAAGGTCCTCCAGGCCAAAAGGGCGAACCAGGTCGTAACGGTCAACGGGGGTTAAAGGGCGAACAAGGTCCCAAAGGTAATAAGGGTGACCGAGGTTTTCCTGGTCCAGAAGGTTCTAAAGGAAATACTGGCTCAAAAGGTGAGAAGGGAGATGCCTCAAGTGCTATAGAAATTGCAACTGAATTAGTTACCAGTAAAAAAGCTGAGCTAGGAGAAGCAGTTCTTAACGCAAATGGTATCAAAGGTGAAAATCTTGCAACTCAGATTGCCGGTAAAATTAATCTTAATTCGCAGGAACTTGTGAATAAAATTGATGTAGCAAAACTTACTGAAGGAGTAGTAAGTAAACTTTCTTTAGAGGAAGCAAAAAACATTATAAAAGATACTGTGAGTAAGATAACAAGCGATGCCACAAAGAAAAATAATCCCGATCCTATAGCCTTCCAAAAATATGAAAAATTTGCAGAAAAGCTTGCTAAACTACTTGTTGATAGAAGCAGTATGAGCGAGATAGAAGCTCACAATCTTATAAAAGGTAAGGTGAGCGATTGGGCACTTGCTAAGTATCTTCTGCTTCATAGTGATTTAAATAATCAGCCAAAGGCTCTAGAAATCGTGAAGCAAGAAATAGACAAGGAAAAATTAGTTGAGTATTTGCTTGAGTATGCCAAATTAAAAGGCGATGTGAATGCAGCAAAAACAATAGTTGAAAATATTGTTCATCAGTTCTTTGACACTCAAAAAGTAGGTGAATTAGGAAGAGCAGTACTAGAAGCAAAAGATGATCAAGATAAAAAAGTGCTGGTAAATGATCCAGTCTTACGTGAAGGAATAGCAGAAGAATTGAGACAAAATCCAGGAAAGATAAAAGGTCCCAAAGGAGATACTGGTTCTAAAGGTGATAAAGGAGATACCGGAACAGATGGATTGCCAGGTGCACAAGGTCCTAAGGGAGAGCCAGGCATAAAAGGTGAGCCAGGTATAAATGGAACAAAGGGAGATATTGGTCCTAAAGGATTAGACGGAGCCATGGGAATAAAAGGTGATATGGGTGAGAAAGGAAAGATAGGTTCTAAAGGTGACAAAGGAGATACTGGGTCTAAAGGTGATAAAGGTAGAGATGCAAGTCCTGAAGAAGTTGCACAAAAATTAATTAATAATGGCACTATTGCTAATCAGGTGCTTGAATATCGTGACCAAGGCGGAGATTTAGTATTAGAGAAGCAAGTTGCAGGAAGAATTATTAGTAATCAAGATATTCAAACAGGAATAGCCATTGCATTAGCTGATAACAGAATGGAAGAGCTAGCAGATGTGTTACTAAGTGATTCTAATCATACATTAGTAGAAAACCTTGCAAATAATACCGAGCTAACACAAAGCATTGCAGAAGAACTAAGGAAAAATCCAGGAGAAGTCCAAGGTCCAAAGGGAGAAAAAGGAGATATAGGTCCTAAAGGATTAGACGGAGCCATGGGAATAAAAGGTGATATGGGTGAGAAAGGAGAGATAGGTTCCAAAGGTGACAAAGGAAAACCAGGCACGAATGGGTTGCAAGGTCCAGAAGGTCCTAAGGGAGAGCCAGGTATGAGGGGCTTCAATGGTACACAAGGTCTTACAGGCAACAAGGGTGAGCCCGGTATAGAAGGATTAAAAGGAGATATAGGACCTCAAGGTATAAAAGGTGAGCCAGGTATAAATGGAACAAAGGGAGATATAGGTCCTAAAGGATTAGACGGAGCCATGGGAATAAAAGGTGATATGGGTGAGAAAGGAGAACCAGGTGCAAATGGATTGCAAGGTCCAGAAGGTCCTAAGGGAGAGCCAGGTATGAGGGGCTTCAATGGTACGCAAGGTCTTACAGGTAACAAGGGTGAGCCGGGTATAGAAGGATTAAAAGGAGATATAGGACCTCAAGGTATAAAAGGTGAGCCAGGTATAAATGGAACAAAGGGAGATATAGGTCCTAAAGGATTAGACGGAGCCATGGGAATAAAAGGTGATATGGGTGAGAAAGGAGAACCAGGTGCAAATGGATTGCAAGGTCCAGAAGGTCCTAAGGGAGAGCCAGGTATGAGGGGCTTCAATGGTACACAAGGTCTTACAGGTAACAAGGGTGAGCCGGGTATAGAAGGATTAAAAGGAGATATAGGACCTCAAGGTATAAAAGGTGAGCCAGGTATAAATGGAACAAAGGGAGATATTGGTCCTAAAGGATTAGACGGAGCCATGGGAATAAAAGGTGATATGGGTGAGAAAGGAGAGATAGGTTCTAAAGGTGACAAAGGAGAACCAGGTGCGAATGGGTTGCAAGGACCTAAGGGAGAGATAGGTTTGCAAGGACCTAAAGGTCAAGTTGGTAGATCTGGTCTTAAGGGTATGCCAGGTCCACAAGGTCCAAAAGGAGATACCGGAGCTCCAGGTGCGAATGGATTGCCAGGTTCCAAGGGAGAAGATGGAATAGGTGCTACATTAGCTGATCAGTTTTTACGTGAGATAAGAAAAGCAAAAAATGAAACTCTGGATGCTAAAAAAGCAGCAGAGGCAGCTAAAAATGCTTCAGAAGGTTTTGCCAAACAAGCTAAAGATACGGAAGATAAGGTTAAAATACTACACAATCAAACAGTGAATCTTACAGGAGAAGCTGAAGATTCTGCTGATCAAGCACTTCAATCCGCAGAAAATGCGGAAGCATTGCATAGTAGCGTAAGAGATATGTTTTGTACAACAAATCCTGCAGATCAAGTTTGTAGTGCACGCAGAAGAAGGAGGGAAACTAAAAAATCATCAGTGACAAGCGGAGCAAGCAGACCAACTTCATTTATATCTCAAGTAATAAATTTCTTTTACCCTGCGGTAGGACAGGACAAATATAAAGTAAAAAATGAAATAGAGGAGCTTAATCGAGTGACAAAAATAATAGATGCAGTAGATATTGTAAAAAAATTTGAAGAAGTATTAGGAGAAACAGCTGTGAAATGCGGCATTTCAAAGAAAAGTCTAAATTTTAATCCAGTAGAACTGCAGTCAACCATTATCAATAAGTCATTACTTAATGATGAAAATCATAATGAGTTGTTGAAGTTCTTGTGTGTAGCTGCGAAAAAATCATTACCTGATTACAAACAAACTAGTAAATGTTTGGCTACTTTCAAAGATCATATGGAAAAAAGATTAAATGAGCAGCAAAGAGCTTTCGTTAATACTGAAAAAATAGTGGCAGATAATGAGCAGCCAAGGAGTTTTATGAGTTATGTCTCTCCTCCTAGTAGCCTAAGTGCCATTAATCAGCAAGTTGTTGGTTATTTAAGGTAATATCATGGAAAAACATATATTTAAAATAGAGGATAAAAATCCGCTCTATAAAAAATTGATTAAACTTCCTGCTGAATATTATATATTAAACAAAAATAGTAAGGTTATCAATTCACATATTGGTACAATTAAAGTAGAGGATATTAATGGTTTGAAGTTAAAGAAGCAGGGAGATAAAATATCTTTATATGAAGGAAACTTACCCCTGCAGGCAGAAAGATCTGATGAAAGTGGAAACTCTATTAAAGAGGATCTTATTGTAGAACAAGAAGCTATAATAAGTACAAATAGAAACAATATTATAGAAAAGCTTGAATCAAAACCTATCTTGATTTCGCTTTACAACATAAAAGATAGTCCTAACTTTGGCCTCAAATTGTCTGGTAGAGATATAACTGGAGTACTCAATTTTATCAATTTTAACGATGAAAATGACCCAGTACTACAAAAAATTCAAGAAGAAAAAGGTGGACTTTATTTTACAATAGAAGGTGATTATATCTATATATCAGATGAAGAAGGAAAATGTCTTCCAGTATGTGAAGATGGTAGTTGCTATAAGTATCAATACACAAAAAATGAGCATGATATATTAGAAATTAGTGAGATATCAACAATAATAAAAAACTTAACTAAAACTGAGCAATGCAGTGCACCAGCTAAGGCAGGGCAGAATTTTACTTTGCAAAAGGGAAAAGAATTATCGGATAATATCTATCAAGCAGATATCATGTTAAACGGTAAGCTTGTAGCTACTTTACCAAAAATAGGTTACTGCATGCTTGATGACCAATTGGTCATACATAATCACGTTACAGAAGAAGAGATAAAAATTCCTAGAAACTTTCATTATCTTAAAGTCGTTAAGTCTAGTAATAATGATGATTATAAATTAACATTTTGTAATTTCTTAGGTAATGAGTTTTTTGAACATAAAAAGTATGATTCTCAATACTCAAATGTTCCAGATGAATACCAGTATACAAGTTTAAACTATATGAAAAAGGGATATAAGCCAAATTTCTGCAAGTTGCTTAACGATAAACCATCTTTTTTTATTGCAAAAGGAACTACTAATCAAGATTCTTCAGGCCACTGCCCAGCTGATGTATTTGAATTAACAAAAAGTGAGAAAATGGCTACATTAATTGATCAATTTGGCTTTTTCAATAAAGAGGGTAAGTTTCAATATTGTGATTACCATACAAAAGCAGATTACGATGTTTATGATTCTTATAAAATTAATAAAGAGTACAAAACAACAGATGAATTTCTCTTCAATGATGACATAGTTCTTTATACTATTCCAGAGCTATCTTAACCACGCACAAAGTATATTATAATTGTTTCAATAATTGTTTTTAAAATTGAATCGAGTAGACTTTCAAGCAGTGTAAAAATGTATTTTTTTAGTTTAGATTCGCTACCATTTTGCCGCTCGTTAGTAACGCAGTGGTTTTGTAATAGAACACAAGCTGCAAAAACTTAAGGAAAAAATGGGTCAGTGCTTGACACTGGCATCTAGTTCTTTCTATCAAAAATGCTGTAAAGTGTTCACCAATTTAGTTGGATACCAGTACTGGTATGATATTATGAAGACCTAGCAGTTTATGACGGTGTCATTCCAGCGCGTGGCGCTGGAATCTAGTTCTTATTACCTGAGTCTTCTGGGTCCCAGTACTCGTATGACAAGAAAAGGGAGTATTGGTTTCAGCATTAGCCATGCATCTGGATCCCAGTATCAAGTACTGGGATGACAAGAGAAAGAGGACACTGGGATGAAATTATGAAGGCCGGGATAAACACTATGAGGACTGGAATGACATTATGAAGGCCTAGCAGTTTATGACGGTGTCATTCCAGTGTGGAATCCAGCTTTTTTGTAACTTCATTGAAAATATCGTATAGCTATTTGTTCACAATTAATTCTTCTGGATCCCAGTACTCGGATGACAAGAAAAGAAACACTGGTTTCAATATTTGCATGCATCTGAACAGATACAGATGGCTAAAATGTTGAAAAAAGCATATGCGTCAAAAGTTTAAAGCTCGCTACCCTAGACTTCTTTGACTTGTTAAGAAAGGTCTTTTTTCCCCAGATTCTATTGTCACATGCTGAAATGACATCTCTTGCTTCTTCATGTAATTATGCAAAAAGTCCTTTGAATTTTTACAGCTTGAAAAATCTTTATAAAATTTACTTTCTTTAAATGCTTTAACTTTCTCTTCATTATTTAATGAGCCACGTTTAGAAAAATATTCATCTGTAATGTGAATATATAAACTAATCAACTCAGGAAAAGTGTAATCAGTTTTGTTGGAAGACTTTAAACACGTAATTGGCAATTTATGTATATCTTTATCAGCTTTTTTAGAATCAATACATTTATCATTCTTTCTTAATGTTGTATGCTGCTTGAAAAATTCTTCATATTCCTCAAATCCTTCAAATACTTCTTTTTTTTGGTAATCTTTTCTTCTACCGCTTTGATCTATTTTTTCTATTTCTGTTGCAAGTTGCGCTGGCTGTTTTATCGTTTTATCTCCCTCTCGATTAAAGTACATTGTATAAGGAGTAATTGAATTTACGATTTTATATGTCTTCCAGTGGCAGCCAAAAATCTTCAGTACCAATCTGATTATCGGAGCAAGAAAAATTTTTAACTTTGCCATAAAACCAAAGTAATAAAGAGACGCTTGTTTAAGTGAACTAGCGGCATTGCTAACGATACATCTTAAATGTATATCCTTACCCTTAAAATTTTTATGAACCTCTGCAGCCACATGTCCACCTAGGCAGTCTCCAAACAATATGATATCATCTGGCTTTATACCTTTTTCCAATAAGTTAGTTACAACTGCTATACCAGATTTAACTCTATTGCTACGTATCAATGAACTGTTTTTACTTAAACCAAGTCCAGGATAATTAAAAAGATGTACAGTTATCCCTTGCTCTGTGGCCCAATTCCAATTTTGGGAATAATCTTTACCAGGGCTTAACGCTCTATTTCCACCAATAAAGTATATCAGATGTTTTTCACCTCGATTATTGTTTTGATTTTTACCAAGAAGCGTAATTGTCTCTATTTTTATCCCGTTTTGAGTTTTTATAAATTCTCTCTCAGTTTGCTCTCTTGTTTCTTTCATATTTTAACTCTCACTATAATTATACAAAAAAATCTTAAAAAATCAACAAAATCTCAATTTTATGAACAATATAAACTTTTTAAAATTCATTGAATTATGCTTTCAAACGGTAGTACCGGGGTGTGAGTATAATGATTATCAATATATAAAAGTCATAGCGGATAGGCTTGAAGCGGCAAGTTCAGGTGAAGTGAAAAGAATAATATTCAATATGCCTCCGCGTTCAATGAAGTCTATTTGTGTAAGTGTTGCATGGCCCGCATGGATACTCGGAAATCAGCCAACTGCAAGAATAATAGTTGCAAGTTATTCTCGGCTCCTCAGCGAAAAGCACTCACTCGATACCAGGTGCATAATGCAATCTGATTGGTATAGAGAGCTATTTCCGAAAGTAGAATTATGCAAAGATCAAAACACTAAATATAAATTTCAAACAGTGCAAAGAGGATGTAGGATTGCAACATCAGTTGGGGGAACATTAACCGGTGAAGGTGGAGATTTCATTATCGTGGATGATCCACTAAGTCCCGCACAAGCTTTGAGCGAAACATTTAGAAAGCGTGCTGCAAACTGGTTTGATCAGGCTTTAGTAACCAGGCTCAACGACAGAAAAAAAGGAGTTATCGTTCTTGTGATGCACAGACTCCATTTAGAAGATTTAACTGGTCACCTCCTCTGTAAACCAAGAAACATATGGCATCATGTCTGTTTACCAATAATAGCTGAAGATAAGGAGATTATTTATTCAGTTAATAATCATATTCCAGAGCATGAACAGGAAATATACTCAAGAAAAGAAGGTCAATTGTTGTATTCCCTAACTGAAGGAAAAGAAGAAATTGAGATGATAAAAGCTGAACTTGGGAGTTATGGTTTTGCTGCTCAATACCAACAAAACCCTCTACCACTTTCAAGTGCTATAATTAAACGAGAGTGGTTGAAGCGCTATAAAAATTTTCCTGATAGCCTCTTGCATGTAACACAAAGTTGGGATACTGCAATTTCAACAAACAATACAAGTGACTTTAGTGTCTGCACTACCTGGACAAAAGTAGATAATACATTCTATTTACTCGATGTATATCGCGCAAAACTTGAATATCCAAAACTTAAAGAGAAAGTTCTGTCGCTGGCTGCAAGGTGGAAGCCACACGCAATTTTAATCGAAGCAAAAGCAAGCGGTCAGCAATTGGTTCAGGAGCTCAGGAAAAACAGTGATTTACCTATTATTCAAATAGTACCACATGATGACAAATTAACTCGATTTCACCGAATTGTCCCAATTATAGAATCTGAGCGGGTTTTTCTCCCTAACCAAGCAGTATGGCTTAGCGACTTTGAGTATGAGATTTTAATGTTTCCAGAAATCCGTCACGACGATCAAGTAGACAGTACCGTGCAATATCTTCAGTGGGTGAGAAATAATATTGCTAGAGTGGTAGCTATACGTTCATTGTAGCTTGAAAAGGTTCCTCGGAATTGTGTATAATTTTTTTAACTGAGTTTTATCCATTTTCTGAATGATATTTTAGGGTTTATTGAAATAAATACTACGCAAAAATTCTATCTCTGGGTGCTTAGATGAATATCTTTATATTAGACGAAAATCCTGTAACTGCAGCACAAATGTTATGCGATAAGCACATAGTAAAAATGCCGCTAGAAACTGCTCAATTGCTTAGCAGTGTTTTTTCAATAGCATTAAAAGAGCCAAATCCTTTAGTCAGCATTACAAACCAGAATATAGAAGTTCCATATAAACTTACTCACAAAAACCATCCTTGTTCTTTATGGGCTAGACAATCAAAAGGAAACTTTGATTGGTTAATAAAACATGGAAAAGAATTGTGTATAGAATATAGCTTGCGATACAAAAGAACGCATAAATCCGAAGAAGTTATAGATTGGTGCGATAATAACAAGGATTTGCTAATATTTCGATCAGCTGATATACAAGCTTTTACACAAGCGTTACCTGATCGATATAAATGTAATAACCCAATAGAAGCATATAGAGAATATTACCTAAAAGAAAAGATGAGATTTGCTAAGTGGGAAAAAGGTAGAGAAGCACCAGATTGGTTGCTAGACAAAATGCTATAGGTTATAAAATTATCCAAACCGATCATAAAAAAGGTAGAATTGAAGTTGCAAAAGCAATGCTGGCTGATAATGTTGATGTTTATCAAGTTTATTGATCTTTCTATTTGTGAGATTAAAGAATTCAGTAAACTGTTATTCCCAGTATATGGTAGGCTACTTGCACTATAGAGTGTCATGTACACATCTGTACTAACAAGCAGAGGTAAATCTAAGTCAGTTTAGATATAACATTTACTTTAAAAAACTTTATTTTACGCTGATATTCTAGCGCTTTTCTGTGGTATTTTGTTGGGGTATAATTTGCAAAACTATCTTCCTTATAGGTTAAAAAATTACACTGCTTTATATGTAACTCTATCCACTCTGCATAATCCTGATGATCAGTTGCAATAAATATTTCACCTGTGACAAGTATTTTTTTTGCTAATAAATTTAAAAATTCCGTATTAATTAACCGTCTTTTGTTGTGACTTCTTTTTGGCCATGGATCTGGAAAGAGAATAAAGAATTTTTCAACACTGTTGTCAGGAAAATTGGCAATTAATTCTCTTGCATCTTCTGTCCATATTAAAATATTTTTTATGCTGTGTGCTTCTATGCTTTTTAGCAAGGAAGAGACCCCCTTTAAATAAGGCTCACATCCTATAAATAATAGATCAGATTCATTGAATGCCTGATGGAGCATATTTTCACCATTACCGAAACCTATTTCTACTCGTATTCTTTTTTGTAAGTCTACGATCTTTTTTATAGATTCCTTGCTGTTTTTAATAGAATACTTCTCCAAAACATTCAACTTCAACCTAGATCTTCTGGAAAATGACCTAATCCAATTATTATTCCTAGATAACATATCTTACATAACTTAATCTTTTATAGCTTAAACAATTCTCGAAATGAATTAATGAGAATTTACTTGTCACTAATTATTAATATTATATAATATATGAGTTCTAATGAAGTTAAAATTAAAAGGTATGGAAAGTACAGTTGCTATCAAGAGGCTATCATCAAATAGGTTCATAGAAGAGATATTTCAAGATCAATTTGATAATCAAGACAATGACTTTTGTGAAGATTCTTTTGCTAACAAAATCAAAGAAGGAGATGTGGTAGAAGGTATAATCACAAGAAGAAATTCTAATGATATTGTGGTTGATGTTGGTTTAAAGTCAGACGGAAGAATTCTGATTAAGGAGCTCAGTTGTAATGATGATATCACTGTTGGCTCGAAAATTAGAGTTTATGTTGAAAGAATTGAAGATTACCATGGTAATGTTGTTCTTAGTCGTGAGAAAGCAATCAGAGACGAAAAATGGAATAAATTGGAAGAAAGCGCAATTACAAAAGATGAAGTAACAGGAATCATTAAACGCTCAATTAAATGCGGTTTTATTGTTGATCTTGGTGATGGAATAAGTGCGTTTTTACCTCTGAGTCATGTGGATTTGAAGCAAATAAAAGATGCTAATCACCTTATTGAAACTGAACAAAAATTCATCGTTCTTAAAATGGATAAGAAGCAGGGGAATATTGTAGTATCAAGAAAGCTGGTATTAGAGAAGTTGCATGCTGGTGAAAAAATTAAGTTTTTAGAATCTTTAAATGAAGGTGATGTAGTAGAAGGCAAAATAAAAAGCATCACTCACTACGGTGCATTTGTTGGCATTCATGAATCAGATACAGTGGGAGTTATAGATGGACTGCTACATATTACAGATATCTCTTGGAGTAATGTAAGTCATCCATCTGCAATTTTTTCTTGTGGTCAGCATATAAAAACTAAAATTATAAAAATAGATAGAGAAAATGGAAAAATCTCCCTGGGTGTAAAACAATTAGGAGACAATCCTTGGCAAGATCTAGAGTCAAAATGCCCAATTAACAGCGTACACAAAGGATGCGTAACGGGTATAAAAGATTGTGGATTCATTGTTGAGATTAAACCTGGGATTGCGGGTTTGGTACACTCATCAGAAATAACTTGGAGCAAGAGTAATTTACCAATTAGTAGTTTTGTAACAATAGGACAAGAAGTGGATGTAAAAATTCTCGGTATTGACATTATTAAAAATAAGATGAGTTTAAGCACAAAAAGGTGCGTAGAGAATCCTTGGCAAGTATTTATTGATAAATATCCTCTTGGTTCTATTGTTTCTGGTAAAGTTAAAAGCAACAATGGTTCACAAATATCTGTGACTTTTGATAATTCTGAGATATCTGAGGACGTAGAAGGAACAATTTATATGCAAAATCTAAGTTGGTCGAAAAACAATTCAGATGAGATAAAAAAGTATAATGTAGGTGATGAAATAGAAGCAAAAGTGATAAGGGCTAACGTAGATCGGACAAGAATTTATCTTGGAGTAAAACAAATAGAGTATGATCCTCTTGAAGAACTGATAGAGAAAGTTAAAGTAGGGGATAAAATTCAGGTTACTGTAAGTAAGAGAGAGGAAAATGGTCTAATCGTTGAAATTGAGAACAATGTAACCCTTTTAGTAGATCAAGAGCATTTACCAGAAAATAAAAAGTTTTCTATATCAGAAAAAATACAAGTTGAAGTAGTAGGTGTTGAAAAATATAATATAATATTATCTGCCAAATAACTTCTTGTGCTTCATATAAATGGCAACGAAATCTGATATAATAGCAAAAGTGGCAAAAAAAAACCTTTTGTTAGATAAGGTTATTATAGCAGCCATAGTTGATAGTTTTTTTCGAGTGTTTTCAAACACGTTAAAATATCATAATAGAGTTGAAATCAGGGGGTTTGGTTCTTTTTCAATTAGAAGCTATAACTTGAAAGAAGCAAGTAATTTGACGTCACAGAAGGTTGCAAAACATCAATACTTTAAAACTTATTTTCGTAGCAGTAAAAAGTTATCCCTCTTGATAAATGAATGAAAATCTATATTGTAAATTTGAAAGTTGTACAATATAGCATCATATGCAAGTAGTAGAAATAGTTATACATAATAACACATATAAAATATCTTGCGAAAGTAAAAAGAAGGACCATTTATTACAACTTGCTAATAGCTTCAACAAGCTAGTTAGCTCCATATCTCAAAGAACTGGAGGTAAGGGCTCAGATGCATTAAATTTCTTACTTGCAGCATTGACTCTCGAAGACAAAATTTTAGAATTAACAAAGCGATTAGACGAAATAAATCAAGAATGCAAAAAGTATAAGGAGGAAAAAAGAGTAGAATATGCTGAAGTATTAGATAGGGTAAACAAGATTATTGGGTGCATAAGTGATTAAAGGAAGCAATCAAATCGACTACCTCACTACTCAAATCAGGGGGGAGAAGTCTCTTACGAGTTATGTAACAATATAATTCGCAATCATCAAGATCAACTATTTTTTCGTATTCAATTAGTTCACTTAAGGAAAATTTATCAAGATATTTCAATGCAAAATGCCCTAAAAGTATATCAGTTTCTTTACAACCCCTATGCCAACTCCTATACATCAGTTTTCTTCTTAATAAGGAGATATCTATCATTGTCATTAAACTTTTTTTTAATTTAAAGACTAAACTAAATACTTGTCAAGCAAGGCGCATTTTAATATACTCAACGTTTGATTAAGATTTAAAACATAGGTGGAATTAATTTCTCATCAACTTAGCGCTGGAATATATTATTTTTTATCGTTTTCTTTAATAATTTCTATCATAGTATTCGTGCATGAATGTGGGCATTATATTGTCGCTAAAGCATGCAAGGTTAAAGTTGAATCTTTTTCTATAGGCTTTGGTCCTGAAATTTTTGGTTTTAACGACAAGTCTGGAACTAGATGGAAATTAAGTGCCTTTCCATTGGGTGGTTACGTTAAAATGTTAGGGGATACTAATGCAGCAAGCGTTCCTGTTGATCAACAAAAATTAACTGAAGAAGAAAAATTATACTCATTCCATACAAAACCTCGATATCAAAAAGCAGCAATAGTTTTTGCAGGGCCTTTTGCAAACATGATATTTACCGTTATAGCCTTCACAATATTTTTCAGCGTGGCAGGTTATTATCGTACTCCACCAGTAATTGGTAATGTAATTGAAGAAAGTGCAGCAAAGCAAGCTGGCCTATTACCAGGTGACACTATTACACAGATCAATGAGTACAAAATAAAATACTTTGAAGATATTTCACGCGTGATAATGTCCAACCCTGAAACAAGAATAGAAATTAAGTATAGCAGAAATAACGAAGAGTACAGAACTATTCTAACTCCGTTTACAGTTGAGGATAGAGATGTCTTTGGTAACATAATAGAAAGAAAAACTATAGGAATTACCTCAATTAATATGATAGGGTTAAAACAGTCATCTTTTCTTGGAGCTGCTAGCCTATCAGTGAATGAAACCTACCACACTATGTGTTTAACAATCAAAGCACTCTTTCAAATTGTTGTTGGTAAAAGGAGTATAAATGAAATAGGTGGGCCAATAAAAATCGCAAAATATTCAGGGCAATCAGCCAAAAAGGGATTTATTATGGTTCTATATTTTATGGCAATCATTTCAGCTAACTTAGCTGCAATTAACTTGCTGCCAATACCACTACTAGATGGTGGGCATTTATTTCATTATATTATAGAAGCAGTTATACGTAGAGATTTGAGTTTGAAATATCAAAAATATGCAGTCACTTTTGGTGCTACCATACTGTTTTTGTTGATGGCAGTTGCAATCACAAATGATATTAGGCATCTTTTTTAAGATACATATGAAAAAGTTATTTCACATACTAATAATAATATTTATTTCTTTTCCCACTCTACTTGTTGCTCTAGAAAATAAAGAAAAAGTACAGATAAAAAATATTAAGTATATTGGCAATGAGCGAGTAAGTGATCAAACAATAAGGTTTTATACAAAATTAGAACCAGGTAGTCATATAAATGATGATGATGTAGATTCAATTATAAAAGATTTATATAAAACAAAGTTATTTGCTAGTATTAACGCCTATATCGATGATGAAAAAAACTTAGTAGTAAAAATTCATGAGAATCCATTGATTAACAAAGTAATATTGAAAGGCAATAAGTTATTTAACAGTAAAGAGTTGCTAAATAACGTTATCCAGTCAAAATCACTAACTATTTTCACTGAAACAAAATTACAAAACGATTTAATAAATCTAGCTACTCTTTATAGGAACAGTGGTAAAATTGGTGTTAAAATTGCATATGAGCTAGATAAGCTCGGTAGCAATAGGATAAACCTAATTTTTAAGATAAAAGAAGGAAGAACGTCTAAAATTAAGGGTTTACGATTCATAGGTAATAAAAGCTTTTCAGCAAATGAGCTAGAGCAAGTTATCAAAAGGCATAGCAATGATATATTTAGTAAGTTATTTAGAGCCATTTTTAAAAGCGGAACTCATTATTCACCTCAATATCTACTGATTAACACAGAACTGCTTGATCGCTTCTATTCATCTAAGGGATATATTCAAAATAATATCCAACCAATTGTTGAGGTTGATAATAATAACCAAATAGAGTTAACTTTTTTGATTGATGAAAAGCAGCAATACTTATTTGGAAATAATGAAGTTGATATTGAAACTGAGATTCAGGATTTAAGTTTAAGGGAAGAAATATTAGAATTTATCAAAGAGGAAAATAATCAAATATTTAATAGAGTTAAAATTAACAATACAGCAGAAAAAATAAGTAAACATTTAAGCGAAAAAGGATATATATTTGCAAAAGTTAATCCAGAATATACACAACATAACAATATTGTGGATGTAACTTACAAAGTGCTACCAGGTAAAAAGATTTATATAAACCAAATTACTATTGATGGCAATGACCGCACTTTAGATAAAGTAATTAGAAGAAAACTTAGCATGGCAGAAGGTGACGCATATAACACATCTGAGATCCAAAAATCACGTAGAAAATTGATATATAGTGATTTCTTTGAAACAGTAAAAATAAATAGTTATACAGTGGATGACAATGCAGTGAATCTTGATTTAAATGTTAAAGAAAAAAGAACTGCCTCGTTATCTTTAACAGGTGGTATGTCTCTTCCTGGTGGAGTATTTGTTAAAACCGATTTCACAGATCGTAATTTATTTGGTAGTGGTAAAGAAGTATCTTTTGCTCTTGAAAAAAGTCAATATGTTCTTTCTACTAGTATAGACGCTGTTGAAAATAATTTTAACGACTCTGATACTTCACTAGGCATGGGTGTTTTTTATGAAAAACAAGACAAACCAAACACTACTTTCGATACCTGCAACTGGGGAGGAATAGCAAAAGTATCATATAAAATCTCAGAAAATCTAACCAATTCCTTTCAATATTCTTATAAGTATAATCACATACACATGGACAATAAGGGTGGAAAAGATGAGGATATCTCTGAGATAATAAGAGATCAAGAAGGTGAGTATCAGGTTTCATCAGTGGGATATACGTTATCATACAATAAACTGGATAACCTCTATACTCCTAAAGAGGGATATTTATTGCGCTTAAATCAGGATATTTCAGGATTGGGAGGAAATGTAAATTTCCTAAAATCTGAATTCTTATCTTTTTATACACATCCTATATTAAGCAAAATTGATGATGATATAACACTGCGCTTTAAAGTAGCAGCAGGTCATATTTTTTCTTATACCGATGAAGATCTAAACATTGGCCAGCACTTTTTTAAAGGGGGTAATGAGATTAGAGGATTTGACCTTTCCGGCATTGGACCAAGAGCAGAAGACAAAAATCAAAGCTCATTGGGAGGCAAAACTTATTTTAATTTAACACAGCAAGTAGATTTTCCACTATCTAAATTATACGACTATGCTGGTATCAAAGGCTCACTATTTGTTGACTATGCAACACTTTTTGGTTTAGATGAAAAGAAGAGATATAGTGGGAAATATTACGATAGTAAGCTTATAAGAGTATCACCAGGTTTTGGCTTTTCAATGCCTTCTCCTTTTGGTAGAATTAGATTAGATTTTGGGTTTCCTTTAGTAAAGGAAGCTTATGACATAATACCATCGACAAACGTTAAAATTTCTATTGAAGTGGGGATTTAAATGAAATATATACAGTTATTTACATCAGTTATTGCCTTAATTATTTCCTTATTTGTGGGGTATAAGTTTGTAGGGTATCAACCTCAGAGCACGCTTAATACAAAGGCTGCCATTATTGATAGTGATAAGGTTATCAATGAATCTCTGGCTCTGCAAAATATACAACAACAAATAAAGGAGCAGAACTCTAGATTACAGAAGGAATTTGAAAATGAGTTAGAAAAATTTAAGCCATCGAAAGAAGAATTTGACCTTTTGTCAGAAGAAGCAAAAAAAGAAAAGACAGAACAATTTAGTAAGCATACTGTAAGTGTTAGGGATAATTACGCTAAGAAAATGTCACATTTAGAAGAAAATTATAGAGAAGCAGTAGAAAGTGTCTTTAACAAGATAAAAGAAGTTGCTAAAAGAACAGCAGAAAAAAACAACATAGATTTGGTACTATTTATTTCAAAAAAGAATCAAGTTTTATACTCTATGGATGAAGTAGATTTATCGGATGTAGTATTAAAAAATGTAAACAAGGAAATACCCGAATTTGCTTTGCAAAACATTGAATAGACTTATGCAATGTAATATCAATGATATTATAAAAATACTACCACATTCTTATCCTTTTCTCTTAGTAGATAGGGTCATAGAATGCGATCCTGGTATGAGTATAAAAGCAATTAAAAACGTGACTTTCAACGAGCAATTTTTTATTGGTCATTTTCCTGGCCATCCGATAATGCCAGGAGTTTTGATAATTGAGTCTTTAGCTCAAGCATCTGCTATATGTGTTCTCGGTAAAAAAACAGTAGAAAATAAAGTTGTATACTTTATGTCCATTGAAAACGCAAAATTCAGAAAGCCAGTCACTCCAGGAGATACCTTAATTCTTCAATCTAACTTTGAAGGTTTGCGTTTAGGTGTATACAAATTTAAGTGTGTTGCATCTGTTGGAAAAGAAGAGGTTGCAGGAGCAACAATCTTAGCAAAACTGCAAGATAAATAAAATCTTCATCTATAAGAAACAGTATGTACACTGTATAGTATAAAGATGCAACTGAATTTCAAAGTCTCATTTTCAAACTTATACACTCGTAATGAATTAATAAAGTTAGATAAGGCGTTTTTGGATTACATAAAATCGTGCGATGAAAGCTTGTTTTATTCATTAGTTGAAGCAAGAGAAAAAGCAGCTTCTTCTTCGATGTCATCCCAGTGTTCATCCCAGTGCTTGACACTGGGATCCAGAAAACAAGAAGGATGGATTCCAGCTTGGATGAAAGATGGTTGTAATAGCCAGTTAATAATGGATCTCTCACATTTACTTGATGAATTTATTGCAAAATTTTTCAATATTGAAAAAGAAGTAGAAGAGTTAAAGGAAAAACACAATGACTTTGCTGTAATATACAGATGCAAAAGATTATTTGTTCAGCGTTATGCATTGAAGAAATACACTGATGTAGCAAATATTGATTATGTCACTAACAAATTAAATAGTTTCATTACTTTACCGACAACAGAAAAAAACTTTTCTGAGCAGGTAATGAGTTGGCTTGAAAATAAAGAGGATCACAAAGAAGAAATAGAACTTGCGGCTCAATATGCAGTTTGGAGAGTAAAAAATAAACAGAGTATACTATTTAGCATACATAAGAAAATTGATTACGAAAATCTCGTATCATTCTTGAAAAAAGAAGTAGACGAGGTTGAGGTTCTGTATTCAAATGAGGTGAAAAGAAGATATGGTTTTGATCTAACAAGCAAAAAGGTGAGTTTGAATAAAGCACTAGATAATGCTCACTACTGCATATTTTGTCATAAGCAAAGTAAGGACAGCTGCTCAAAGGGGCTAATCAATGATGACAACACTTTCAAAAAGTCTCCACTTAGAGTTGAGCTGCACGGCTGCCCACTAGAGCAGAAAATATCAGAAATGAATTTGGTAAAAAGCGAAGGATATAGCATAGCAAGTCTTGCAATTGTGATGATAGATAACCCATTATGTGCAGCTACTGGGAATAGAATATGCAATGATTGCATAAACTCATGCATATATCAGAAACAAGAGCCTGTAAATGTGCCAGTGGTTGAAACAAGGATTTTGGACGACGTACTCAATTTGCCGTACGGATTTGAAATATATTCTCTGCTTAGCCGTTGGAATCCTTTAAATTTTCAGCGTCCATTGCCAAAAGAAAATACTGGAAAAAACGTTCTAGTTGTAGGACTTGGTCCTGCGGGTTTTAATTTAGCTCATCATTTATTAAACGATGGGCATAACGTTATCGCCATTGATGGACTAAAGATTGAACCTTTGATCGATAATTTTCAGCTAATTAAAGATTTCAAACACGAAAAATTGAGTGAACGCATGGCAGATGGGTTTGGTGGGGTGGCAGAATATGGCATTACTTCCCGATGGGATAAAAATTACTTAAAGATTATTAGATTACTACTGGAAAGGCGTGAGAATTTCGCACTTTATGGAGGCATTCGTTTTGATGGCACGATTAATGTTGATGATGCCTTCAACTTGGGTTTTGATCACATCGCACTAGCACTTGGCTCTGGCAAGCCACGAATGATCAAAATAAAGAATATGCTGGCTCGCGGAGTGCGCATGGCATCTGATTTTCTGATGTCATTACAACTTACCGGTGCTCTTAAGTTCGACTCCATAGCAAATCTGCAAGTTCGCATGCCGATAGTTGTCATAGGTGCAGGACTCACTGCAATTGATACTGCCACTGAAGCTTTAGCATATTATCCAATTCAAGTAGAAAAATTTCTTCTTCGTTATGAGATATTAGTTGATAAGTATGGAAAGAAATATGTTGAAAAAGATTGGACGGAAGAAGAATATGAAATTGCAAATGAGCTTATATCGCACGCAAAATTGATCCAAGCAGAGCAAGAGTTAGCAAAAAAAGAGAATAGAGAAGCAAAAATATTGGAACTAACTAAGAGCTTCGGGGGAGTGAAAATTATATACAGAAAAGAGCTAAAAGATTCACCGAGCTATCGATTAAATAGCGAAGAGGTGCAAAATGCATTGTCAGAAGGAATCTACTTCATTGAAAACTTAGAGCCTATTGAAATTGTTACAGACAAATATAATCATGCTGAGTTGATAAAACTGATTGATACAAAATCCCACGAAATTAAATGTATCAAAGCACGCTCTATTCTCATAGCAGCAGGCACTGAACCAAACACGGCTATTGCAACAGAAGATAAAAAGCATTTTCAACTAAGTAATGGATATTTTATTCATTTAAACTCATTAGGAAAAGAAATAGATCCAGTATTTTCTCCTAAGATGCAGGATAAAGACAGGATATTGGTATATAAGCAAGACAATAAAACAATTAGCTTTTTTGGTGATCTTCACCCTTCGTATAGCGGCAGCGTCGTGAAAGCTATGGCAAGTGCTAAGAACGGCTACCCTATCATTTCTCAGCTTTTGAATAGAGTTAGCTTCATTTCTCCCACTCCAGCTAGAATCTCGGAGTCATATGCACACTTGTATGAATGTTGTAATGTAAGAGTAACTTTCACCAAAAAAGATGTCATTCCAGTGCCCAGACACTGGGATCCAGAAAACTTAATTTTGAATGAGTACATCAGATGGTTGTATAGTCAGAACTGGATTCCAGTGTCAGCTACTTGCATAACACCACCTACTATGCGAATTACCTACAAATTGCAGCATTTGTACACTAAAGCGTCACGCGCTGGAATAATATCAGAACACCTGGCTAACGAAAAATTTTTTAATAGAATCAAAGAGCAATTCACCGCAAAGATTATAAAAATTCAATATTTAACTGACAAAGTTGTGGAAATAGTGATCAAAGCACCACTTGCGGCAAAAAATTTTAAACCCGGACAATTCTTTAGGTTGCAAAATTTTGCAATCAATAGCAGAAAAGTCAATAATACAACCCTTGCTATGGAAGGTATAGCTGTAACCGGCACTGAAGTAGACAAAAAAAAAGGAATTATTTCCACTATTGTGCTTGAAACTGGCGGTTCCACTAATTTATGTAAATGTTTTAAAGAAGGTGAACAAGTAATTCTTATGGGTCCAACTGGCAGCCCTACTGAGGTTTACTAAGTCTGGATATTAAAGTGATGCCAAATTTTATTTCAAAAAGTAAATAATTTACTAACGCTCGTGCACAAATTAAAAATAAATTATGCACGAGTGTAGCACTGTGAATTAGGAGTGCTATATTAAAGCTTACCTCACTATTAAAGCTATCGGTCAGATTAGATTAAAAACCTAATCTGACCGGTTTCTCTATAACCTTCTAAACCCTGATATAATTATATGGTAATTAGCTTAACTAGTGGTTAATATGCAAATTGATTTTATTTGTATGTTGAGGTAGCATAAACCATACTGTTTTACATCATTGTGCAACTTTATAAATTTTTATTGCTATTTCTGTTGACTACATTAATAGTGATAGTCCTAATATTACCTGAAAATTTAGGTACTACACTGAATTGCTCTCATCCAGTTCTAAATTTTGATTTATCTTTTCGTATCGTACTAATATCTTTTTTATCAGTTGCATTTTTAGCTGTTCTACCAACACAAAATTTGACTTTTTCAGAGATGCTATCTTTTGCTGCTTACACTACCTGTTCACTCTGTGCAATTTTATCCAAGCAGATGATATTGGTTATAATATTCTGTGAATTAATGACCGTCAGTGCATTTTTTACTATCGCAGCTGGCTGTAGAGATAGTGGACCTGCAATAAGGTACGCTTGTGTACACTTTTTCGTTGGAGTTATATTAATAGCAGGATTGGCACTTCAAAGCACTAACCTGATAATTTGGGGTTTGTTGATAAACTGCGCTTGTTTTCCTTTTTCATTTTGGGTTGTTGATGCATATCCTGCTGCATCGCTACATGGCACCACATATCTCTCTTTATTTACCACTAAAGTCTCTTTTTTAGTGATGCTTTTACACACTTATAACCTATGGCAAGATTGTACTGAAATATTAGCGCTTGTAGGCGCCATCACTGCAATTTACAGTATTATATTTGCTTCTCTTGAGCAAAATATTCGCAGATTTTTATGCTATAACGTTGTAGGACAAATGGGCTTGCTGATTATTGCAGGAAGTTTGCTCAGTCCTTCGGAAAAAGCAATACCAATTTTGATACTGCATATAATCTTCTCTCTTGTTTATCAATCATTATTGTTTGTGGTCAGTAATTCGATTATTTCACGAACAAGAACAATTAGTTTTAATGGAGTAGGTAAACTGATGTCAGTGGAAGGCATGTGTGCTATAATTGCAATACTTACAATGGCTGCATTTCCTGGAACCGCTGGATTTATTAGTAAATCATACATTACAGCCGAGATTGAAGCAAGTAGTGCTAATTTAGAAGTGTATAAAAACTTATACAAGACTCTAAATTTACTGCTTTATTTAAGCGTGGGGCTCAAGTTTCTTTACTACATATTTATTGCAAAAAGTAAGTCGAAACCTTTAGCAGATAAGGGAGGCAAAATGACTATGATTATTTTAGCATTTATATGCGTAATCGCTGGCAACCCTTACTTACCTATTTACAATAAACCTTCAATTTTTGATCTGGTGTACAATACACAAAACATTTGGTCTCAGTTTTATTTATTACTATGTACCACTTTATTGTTTATTCCTTTACGCAAGTTATTTTTGCCAAGAATAAATTTTAAAATGGATGTTGATTGGATTTTTAGAGCTTTCATACCTTATACTGTCTTGCTGTTCAATCAACTGGTCTTTAAAGTGAGAGAAATGTCTGCCACCGTACTGCAAAACTTGACTAATTCACTTGCTAGTTTATACTTTAATAATATTACTAAACTTAAAGAAGTGCTGAGTTATAACTCAGTGAGTTTTGTTTCAGCTTCTTCTCTCTTTTTAATGAGTATTCTACTAGCGCTATTATGTTTAAATCGTTAACCGAAAGTTTAAATTCTGTATTTAGTAAACTGAGAGGAAAGTCAATCATTTCTGAAGATGATTTTAACCTTGCCATGCGTGAAATACGTATAGCTTTAATTGAAGCTGACGTTTCACTTGAAGTTGCGAAAAAATTCATCAATGACATTAAAGATAAAGTGATTGGGGAAAAAGTCATAAAAAGCGTTTCTCCATCGCAAATGATAATCAAAATTGTGCAGGATAATTTAGTTGCAGTTCTCGGATCAGAGAAAAGCGACTTAAACCTAGCAGCTAAACCCCCTGCTGTGATTATGATGGTGGGCCTACAAGGTGCGGGTAAAACAACCACCTCAGGGAAGCTTGCTTTAAAGTTAAAAAAACAAAAGAAAAAAGTGATGCTCGCTTCTTTAGACATTTATAGACCGGCTGCCCAAAAACAACTTGAAGTGCTAGGTAAACAAATAGATGTGCAAACTTTACCTGTAGTAATAGACGAGAAGCCCGTTACAATTACAAAAAGGGCACTGGCAGCAGCAAAGAACGAAAATTATGATGTATTAATACTAGACACCGCAGGCAGGCTTCATATTGATAATAATATGATGAATGAGTTGAAAGCCGTAAAGGAAATAGCTTCACCTGCAGAAGTTATTTTAGTAGCCGACGCAATGATAGGCCAGGATTCGGTCAATATTGCCAAATCATTCAATGAGATAATAGGTGTAACCGGCATTATTCTCACCCGTGTTGATGGTGATGCACGTGGTGGTGCTGCTCTTTCTATGAAAATGATCACCGATTGTCCAATTAAATTTATTGCTTGTGGTGAAAAATTAAGTGATCTCGATGATTTTTATCCCGATAGAATTGCAAAAAGGATACTTAGCATGGGTGATGTTGTATCATTGGTTGAAAAAGCTGCTGAGATTGTTGGTCAGGAAGAAATTGATAAGTTACAAAAGAAAGTAAAAAAGGGTAAATTCGACCTAAACGACCTAGTGGGAATGTTAAAGACTCTGAGTAAAATGGATGGCATTAGCAACATAATGAAATTCATTCCTAGTTCATTCACAAAAAAGCTAAGTAGCAGTGTGCCCGATGACAATAAAGTGAAAAAATATATAGCCATCATAAACTCAATGACCGAAAAAGAAAGGCAAAATCCAGATATTTTAAATGGCAAAAGAAGACTTAGAATTTCTAAGGGGTCCGGAACAAGTGTAACTGACGTTAATCTTCTAATTAAGCAGTATAATCAAATGAGCTCTATGGTGAATAAGTTCAGTAAAATTGACCATAGTAAACTCAAAGAATCTGATTTGATGGATATGCTAAGCAGAAAGTAAGTCAGCAGGTAGTGGAATGAAATAAAATCATCAGTTGTAATTGCTGTTGAATAGTAAAGTATATTATTTTAGCGTGAAGTAATAAATTCAATAAATTTCTTCAGTTGGAATTGGCATGATAATCAAAATTGATACAAGTTACTTTATCTATATTTAATGCGCTGTTTTATAGCTAACACACTATACCACCGTAGCACTACACTAGTAACAGACCGAAGGTTATCGATATCTCAAGTTAGGCTAGTTACAGCATCCATAATATCGTTTGTAAACCTGTAGCTATATACAATAAATGAACTTTTTTATATATTCGTTGTTAGTATTTTGTATTTCCTGAACAGTTCCGTGAGAAATGATCTCCCCTTCATATAATACTGCTATTTTGTCAGCTATTTTAAATGCACTATGAATATCATGTGTAATCGTGATAATTGTAGGACGAAGATCTTGAGATAATTTTATTATTATCTCGTTTACTACATCTGACATGATTGGGTCTAATCCTGAAGTTGGCTCATCCAATACAATAATTTCTGGGTTGTGTGCAATTGCTCTTGCAAGTGCCACTCTTTTCTTCATTCCACCTGATAGTTCTACTGGAAACATTTCTGCTATGTTTTCTTCCAGCCCAACATCATTTAACTTCTCAATTGCTAGGCGTTTTGCCTCCTTTATGCTGATATTAAAGCGTTTTTTATAATTAAAAGATATATTTTCCCACACTGTAACGTAGTCAAACAAAGCGGAATTTTGAAATAAGACTCCAAATTTATTTTTGCTTTTACTATTTATTTTAATAGACCCTGAGTCTGGTGTCAGTAATCCAATAATTATTTTTGTTAATACAGATTTACCACTTCCTGAGCCGCCAAGTATGACTAATGATTCTCCTTTCGATATATTGAAAGTTATGTTGTTTAATATCGTTCTATCATCAAAGGATAAGCTTATATTCAATATTGATATTATGGGGCTATGCATGTATTAAAGTAATTAAGTAATTTGCTAAAATTATCAATATAGAGGATATAACAACAGTTGATGTTGTTGCAATACCTACTCCTCGTGCACCTTCCCTACAATGGTAACCGTAATAACAACTTGAAACAGAAATTATGGCTCCAAAAGCAGTCGCTTTCATTAGCCCAACAATAAAATCGTACATATTAAAGAATTGAGCTGTATATTTTATGTATATATTTAAATTGTGGTTAAATTCAAAGACTGCGGTGACATACCCTCCAAATATTCCTATTAGATCTGCACATACTGTAAGTATTGGAAATACTATAACTGACGCTAGAATTCTTGGTACAATTAAATATTTGAAAGGATTGATGTCCAAAGTTGTAAGTGCATCTATTTGTTCAGTGATGCGCATCGTGCCAATTTCTGCTGCAATTGAGGACCCAACCTTTCCTACCATTATTAAGCTGATCAAAACTGGCCCTAACTCTTTAATGATAGTGATCGTAACAAGTTTAGGTACTACTTGTTCTTGATTAATCAATATACCACTTAAGCTACTCTGTAAAACTATCACTGCTCCTATAAAAACTCCAGTGAGCCCAACAATTGGCAAAGAGAAAAAGCCTATCTCTATAATTTGTCTTGCCACATTGCTAAAATAATATGGAGGAATAAAGCAGTGGTATAGAGATTGAATAAAAAATACAAATGCGTTACCAATCCTCAACAGAAAGTTCATAAAGCATCTACCGATTATTCTAACGCTGTCTATATTAAAGGAACTCACTTTACATTTATCTTAGCTAAAATTAGTTTTACTGATTTTATTAAAATTTTTATTAACTTCGCCAGAGTATAGTCAAGATATGTCTTAAGTTCAATATACTTTGATCAAAATGCTTGAGTTTAAGTTTATAAGACTGAATTGTATAAGAAAACCTTATTTATTTTGCTATTTACTCCTTGTAAAAAACATGCTACTAATAAATTGTGTTATATAATTGAATTGGAGTAAGTTTTGGCAGTTCCGAAGAGAAAAAAGTCAAAGTCAAGGCGTAATATGCATCGTTCTCATCATGCTATTAAGCCTAAGAATATTGTAGTATGTGCAACAACTGGAGAATTCATGTTGCCTCACAACATAGCAGTTGACAATAGTTACAAAGGAAAACGTGTTTTCATTAAACAAAAGGCGGAGTAACTCATGATATGTTACCCACGGTCAACAACAACATAGTTATCGCACTTGATGCTATGGGAGGGGATTTTGCACCTCTTTCCGTAATTCAAGGTGCTAGTTTTTTCTTGGATAATCTTGTTGACCCAGGTGTTGAAGTTTTTTTTCATATTTATGGAGATCAGAAAGAAATATCTCCTTTGCTCTCAAAATACAAAAAAGTAAGCGATAACTCCGAATTTACCCATTGCTCTGATAATGTTCTTCCAAATGATAAACCCTCTTTTGCACTTAGACATCGCAAAGATTCAAGTATGAAGGCAGCTGTTGAAGCAGTGAAAAAAGGTAAAGCTTTTGGGATGGTGTCTTCAGGCAACACTGGAGCATTGATGGCTATCTCCAGATTTATTTTAGGAACATTACCCAATATCTATCGTCCTGCTATTGCATCTGTCTGTCCAACTAAGACAAAAAGCTTTGCATTGCTTGATCTTGGTGCAAATGTTGACTGTAATACTGACTCATTATTTCAATTTGCATTAATGGGGAGTATATTTGCAAAAATAGCATTAAAAGTTGAAAATCCTGAAGTCGCTTTGCTAAACATTGGTACAGAGGAAGTGAAAGGTACTGACTCAGTAAGAGGAGCTTTTGAGTTACTCAAAAATGCTCCAAGTATTAACTTCAAAGGATATATAGAGGCAAGTGAATTTTTAGATGGTAATATAGACGTAATTGTTGCTGATGGTTTTGTTGGTAATGTAATGCTCAAGACAGCTGAGGCAACTGCTGGTACTTTTATCAGTCTAATAAAACAGGAAGTATTTAATTCATGGATGACAAAAATGCTTGTCGGCATATTGTTAAAACCCAAGCTAAATAAAGCATTAGAGCGTTTTAATCCTAAAATTAGAAGTGGAGCTATGTTTTTAGGGCTAAATGGTATCATTATAAAGAGCCACGGAAATTCTGATGCTATTTCTTTTGCTCACGCTATAAAATTTGCAGTAAATGCAATCAGTGAAAATTTGAACCAGAAGATAATTAACGGGGTAAGTCATATTGAATAAAAGTTTCATATTGAGCACTGGTTCTTACCTACCAAAAAAAATTTTGAGTAATAACGAAATTGCATTGATAGTTGAAACAAACGATGAATGGATACGGCAAAGAACAGGAATAGTTCAAAGACATATAGCAGATGAAGGAGAACTAACGTCAGATTTAGCTGTTAATGCAGCAAAAAATGCTATAGAAAAAGCGAAAATTTCAATAGATGAAATTGGTTTGATCATAGTTGCAACAACAACACCTGACAAAACTTTGCCTAGCTGTGCAACGATTGTACAAAGTAAGTTAAAATGTAAAAATGCATTTTCTTTTGATGTACAAGCAGCATGCTCTGGTTTTATATATGCAGTTACAGTTGCTGATTCGCTCATAAAATCTCACAATAGAATAAAATATGCGCTCGTTATTGGTGCTGAAATAATGTCTAGGATTGTTGACTGGGAAGATAGGTCAACTTGTGTACTCTTTGGTGATAGTGCTGGTGCAGTGATAATAAAATCAGAAATGGGTAGCAGCGGCATCATATCAACAAACTTACACTCTGATGGCAATGTGGACATACTATGTACGAACGGAGGGGTATCCTCTACTCGTGATTCTGGAAAGATACTTATGAATGGAAGAGAAGTGTTTAAACATGCAGTGGATAAGTTAACAGCCTCAGTAGAGGAAACTCTGAAATGCAATAATTTGAAAATCATTGATATTGACTGGTTAATTCCCCATCAAGCAAACATTCGTATTATTGAAGCAGTAGTAAAGAAATTAGATTTTCCTATAGAGAAAGTGATTAATACCGTTGATAAGCATGCAAACACCTCAGCAGCATCAATTCCACTGGCCTTAGACTATGCAATACAAGAATCAAAAATAAAATCAGGAAATCTGGTACTGCTGATTTCAATAGGTGCAGGCCTGACCTGGGGTTCTGTGTTACTGCGCTATTAGACTTCCTATTACCCACGCTTCTTTTTTCTCAGTTTTATCGTTACATGCTGTACTGACAAAGTTTTGAGATATTATCACAAACATTATATTCACAAGAAATACTTGACTTCACGTGTACTAAGAAGCATTTTATATATGATGTGTGCCCGTAGCTCAGTTGGATAGAGCAACAGCCTTCTAAGCTGTGGGTCGTAGGTTCGAATCCTACCGGGCACATTCTTCTATCAATGCTTTCTATAAATTTTCAAGTATTCTGGTACCACATTTTCAATTGCTAGTGGTCTAATTTTCATTGTTCCGAGATCATCTGACTTTTCGATTGAACTACTCATCATAACTTTCACCTGATCTCGAGTAAGTATAGGGCTTGCATCTCCGGTTATAGGTTTTAACAGTACAGAAACAACTTTACTTTCTAAGAAAAAGGCTATCAATCTTGCCATTGGAAAAGGTACATTGATCAGTAGACACTTTCTGTTAGTCACATTCAGAATAAACTTTAATAAGCTTTTAAAAGAGTAAACTTTTGGTCCACCTATATTATAAATTTTTTTATCTTGCTTATTAAAGCTGATAATACGGTATACCACTTCAGCTAAGTTTGTTACACATATCGGCTGAAACTTCGTTATTCCACTACCGATTAACGGCAAAAAAGGAAGAATTGTTGCTAATCTTGCAAATTTATTGAAGAAACTATCTTCTTTACCGAATACAAGACTTGGCTTAATTATTATTGCTCCCTGAAATGCTGAAGTTACAGCTTTTTCACCTTCTAATTTACTGTGGGCGTATCTTGACAGCTTACTATTTTCTATTCCCATGGCAGAAAAATGTATCATCATGTATACACTTTTTATTTGCGCAGCTTTTGCTATTCTTTCAGCTACTCTAACATGAACGTCATAGAAATCGTATTTTCTTTTTTCATATAATATTCCTACTAAATTTATAACAACATCACACCCCTCCATACTTTCTAAAATTGATCTTTCATTAAAAAAATCTCCTTCAATTATTGATATTTGTCCTAAATTTCCACATAACTTCAGACAAGCAGCTTTTTCCTGATCACGAGTAAATATTCTTATTAAATACCCCGCCGCTGCCAAGCGTCTTACGATGTGTTTTCCTATAAATCCCGTTCCACCAAAAATAATTATACGTTTTATCACAGTTAAAACTTCCAATAACTTAACTTTAAATTAATACAATAGTTTTATTTAATATTCTATTGTGAATTCCTGCACTATAAGGTCCATTCTCATTCCATGAGAACCTTTAACTAAAATTACATCATTACCTTGAACAATATTAGCTAAATTACTTTTCAATTGGTTAGAATCATCGAAATGCATGCCTTTTATATTCTCCGGTAAAAGTTTATTCAATTCTAACATAAATTTACCAACTGTATGAACTTTATTCACATTTTGTTCTACTATAGAGTCAAGCAATTCTGTATGAAATACTATGCTTTCATTACCAAGTCCTAACATATCGCCAAGTAGTGCCACTTTTCTTAAATTAGAATATGTACCTAAAGTTCTTATTGCAGCCTTCATTGAAGTAGGGTTAGCATTATAGGAGTCGTTAATCAAATGTACTAATTTTCCATTGTATTTAGCTTGATGAACATTACCTCTACCTTCTGTTACAGTAAAATTCTCAAGTGCTAGTGGTAATTTAGATAAATCAAGTTCGAGACTTTGCAAAACTGCTGTAACAACTAATGCAGAGTATGCAAAATGTTCGCCTTTTACAGGTAAATTACAGTTCATAATTTGACCACTGTTCAGTTTGATTTTTAAATTTAGACCGTTATCGTCTCTTATTAGTTCTAACAAACAAACAGTAGCACTTTCATTCTTACCAAAGCTTACTACATTTCTGTTAGCATTTGATAAGAGATAATCATAATGTTCATTATCCTTATTCAAAACCAAAGTACCATTATTTTTCATACCATGTAGAATTTCTAATTTCGCTTGCGCAATATCAAGTAGAGATGAAAAGTTTTCAACATGCGCAGGTTCAATGTTGGTAATAACTGCAATATCCGGATTGCTAATCTTCGATAACTCTTTTATTTCACCAGCTCTACTCATTCCTATTTCAAGGATTAAATACTGGCAGTCTTCTGGCGCTTTTAGAATCGTAAAAGGCAATCCTATATTATTATTCAAGTTACCTTCATTTACATGAGATACTCCATAATGCAACAAAACAGTGTTAAGCATATCTTTTGTAGTGGTTTTCCCAACACTACCTGTAATTGTGATAACTTTAGCATTAACAAGAATATTTCTAATGTAATATGATGCCATATTATGCAAAGCTTTTAGAGTATCTTGCACAATAATTAGAGGAAAATTTCTATATTTATCTTCGCTTACTACCGCAGCAACAGCTCCTTTTAAAAATGCTTCATGTAGAAAATCATGCCCATCAAATTTCTTTCCCTTGAGAGCAATAAATAAATCACCTTTTTTTATGCTTCTTGTATCCGTTGAAATATTTGAGCTATACACCGAATTACAAACACCCTCCCCTCTTCCGCCAGTAGCATCTATAATATTATTTGCGTTCCATTTTAACATAATTTATCTTTAAAGGTAATTTGAACAAGAAAAGCAGCAAAAATACTACATACTTTGGTAATGTACAAATAATGATTGCTATTTCTATAATTTCATCTTATAATAGATATACAAGCTTAAATATTTTCGTCTATAATTGAGTGTGTTTTACTATCTGATTGTAGAAAGTGACTTGGAGGTATGTATGGCAAAAGATGAGTCAAATAAAAAGTCTATTTTGGCTAAGATAAAAGGCGTGTTTTTTCTTGTGCCTAAAGCACTTATTTATCCTATGAAGAAACCGTTTGCTTCAATTGATGAAATGAAGCATGATGCTAAAGTTTCATTAAAAAACGCTGTGAGTGATTTGCCTAAAGAAGAAGAGAAATATGACCCACCTATAAAAACCACAGAAGCTAGTAAGTACCTCGGCATACAAATAACAAAACAAGAAAAAGGTAAGTTTTTTAGCGTCAAGAACTTTAACGGGGGATATACCTTACTTGAGTCCAGAGAAATTAGATGAAATAAGGGAAGATCTGCCCAATATAACTATTTTTAGAGAAGAAAACAAAATTGTAATTGAAGTTGATGTTGAAAAAATTATCCAAGAAATAAAAGATAAAAATCTAGGTATGGATGAAAAAGTAATGAAAAAGTACGCTCTTGAAGGAATTTATAATAAGATTGATTGTGATCTTAAAAATTTGGCAAAAATTACTGGTGGAGAGTTTAAAGTTCACACAGATCGGAAATTGCTGTATGGTATTGCAGAAAAGTTGTATAGTGGATATGATAGTAAAAAGCAGAAGTCACAGGAAGTTGTAAGGCCTATGGATAAAGAAAAGTCATCAGAGAAAATTTTAAATAATTGGCAAAAAGCTATTAAACAAGATTTTGAAAGTTGCGAAAGCATAAGAGGTAGGGGGAAATAAATTATGGAGAGTGTTATGAAAGAAGTTCAAATAGAGGAAAGGTATCATAGCCTAACTGTTCCTGGAGATATGTATCATTTACAACCAGAAGTTATTGCTGCAAGAAGGGCAAATAGAATAGAAACTTTTTCAAAAAGACACCAAATGGACTATGGGTCAATTTTGCGTGGACAA
Organism: Wolbachia endosymbiont of Oryzaephilus surinamensis; assembly: GCF_025617515.1. NCBI lineage: Bacteria > Pseudomonadati > Pseudomonadota > Alphaproteobacteria > Rickettsiales > Anaplasmataceae > Wolbachia > Wolbachia endosymbiont of Oryzaephilus surinamensis. The sequence continues at coordinate 1,096,073 of NZ_CP092526.1, forward strand.
GATATACAGCTAAAAGACGACGTTTCAAGTCTTGAAGATGCTTCTAGCGAAGCAGCAATAAGCCCACCTTCTACACCAAATCATAAGCAAAATAGAAGAGGACCAGGAATTTAATAAAGTATGGGTAGTACAGCTTATGATGACACTAATATCTTTGCTAAGATATTAAGAGGTGAGTTGTCTTATGAGGAAATACATAAAAATGAAAATGTGCTGGCTTTTCGTGATAAGTATCCTGATGCACCAGTTCATATTCTAGTTATACCAAAAGCTCAATACGTTTCATACGATGATTTTGTTCTGAAAGCTTCCGAAGAGGAAATAGTAAGTTTTTTTAAAACTGTTAGAGAAATAGCACATAAATATAACTTAGAAAAAACAGGATATAGATTAGTTACTAATCACGGTAAAGATGGAGAGCAAGTTATACCGCACTTTCACATACATATTTTAGGTGGTAAAAGATTAGGAAAGCATGTAAATTCATAGTGTTATATGTTTTTTAAATGAGTGAATATTTAACCATATTAATTTTTATCTGTGTATCAATTGTAGTATCCTTTACTTTAGGTGTATTACCTATGTTTCTTGCAGTCAGTAACCCAGATGGTGAAAAGCTTTCTACATATGAGTGTGGCTTTAATCCTTTATCAAGAGCCAGAAAAAGTTTCGACATAAAATTTTACTTAGTTGCAATATTGTTCATAATATTCGATTTAGAAATTGCTTTTCTTTTCCCTTGGGCCGTTTCTTTATCTAAAATAAGCTATTGCGGATTTTGGTCTATGATGATATTCCTTGCAATACTTACTATAGGCTTTCTTTATGAGTGGTGTAAAGGTGCGTTGGAATGGGAATAAATTTATCTAATGGCGACTGGAATCGTTACAAAAAAGAAGGTTTTCTTATCACTAAATTTGGCGATTTAATAGATTATATAATGAACTGGGCAAGGTCTGGTTCATTGTGGCCAATGACATTTGGTCTTGCATGTTGCGCAGTAGAGATGATGCACACTGCATCCAGTCGTTATGATCTTGATAGATATGGCATAATCTTTCGTGCAAGCCCAAGGCAAGCAGATGTTATGATTGTTGCTGGCACGTTAACTAATAAAATGGCAGCAGCATTGCGTAAAGTTTATGATCAAATGGCAGATCCCAAATACGTCGTCTCTATGGGAAGTTGTGCAAATGGCGGTGGCTATTATCATTATTCTTACTCAGTAGTCCGTGGTTGCGATAGAATTGTGCCAGTTGATGTGTATGTTCCTGGATGCCCTCCAACTGCTGAGGCGTTGCTATATGGAATGCTATGTCTACAAAATAAAATAAAACGAACTAAAAATATATAGCATGGATAAAACTGCAAAATACATACAAAAAAAGACTAAATGTGAATGTATTCAGAAAAATGATGGCACTATTGTAATATATTCAGCTTTGAATGACATTGAAAATCACTTACTCTTTCTACGTGATGATGAAAAGTGTAGGCTTGAATTATTAGTTGACGTTTTTGGAGTTGATTACCCAGATAGAGAAAAACGTTTCGAGCTAATATACAATTTGCTCAGCGTTGTACACAATATCAGAGTGCACATAAAGCTTCAGTTATGTGAAGGTGATATACCTCTAAGTGTAGCAAAGATATTTAACGCAGCTTCGTGGTTTGAGCGTGAAGTATTTGATATGTATGGAATAGAGTTTTCTGATCACCCAGATTTACGTAGGATTTTAACGGATTATGGATTCAAAGGTCATCCAATGTTAAAAGATTTTCCTCTCACTGGCTACGAGGAAGTAAGATACGATATAGAGGCAAAAAAGGTTGTATATAATCCTATAGACTTACCACAAGATTTTCGTATGTTTGACAGCTTATCCCCTTGGGAAGTTAGTAAAGCCACAAAAGTAAATATAAAGGAGTAGAAAATGACAGCACAAAGAAAAAAAATATCTTTGATTGGTGCAGGAAATATCGGTGGGACTCTTGCCCATATGATTGCACTAAGAGAGCTAGGAGATGTTATTTTGCTTGATGTAAGCGATGGAATACCACAAGGTAAAGCACTTGACATTACAGAATCATCTCCTATTGATCGATCTAATGTCAATATTACTGGTACAAATAGGTATGAAGATATAAAAAACTCTGACGCAATTATAATAACTGCTGGCATTGCCAGAAAACCTGGAATGAGCAGAGATGACCTTCTGCAAACTAATGCTGCAGTAATGAAAGAGGTTGGGGAAAATATTAAAAAACATTCTCCAAACGCATTTGTAATAGTGGTTACCAATCCTTTAGATGCTATGGTTTCAGTAGTATACAAATCTTCAAGCCTGCCAACTAATATGATTGTTGGTATGGCAGGAGTGCTTGACTCTGCTCGTTTTCGTTATTTTCTTGCAAGTGAGTTAAATATTTCTGTCGAAGATGTATCTGCTTTTGTGCTTGGAGGACATGGTGACACTATGGTACCACTAATCAATTATGCTTCAATTGCTGGCATTCCACTTACCCAAATCATTGAGATGGGTGTGATTACGCGAGGAAAAGTTGATGAAATAGTTGAGCGCACTCGTAATGGTGGAAAAGAAATAGTTGATCTACTTAAATCTGGATCTGCATACTATGCTCCTGCATCTTCAGCCATAAGCATGCTAGAATCATACTTAAAAGATAAAAGGCGTATATTACCATGCGCTGCTTATCTTAATGGTGAATATGGTGTGAAAGACTTATTCATTGGTGTTCCTACTATTATTGGCAAAAATGGAGTTGAGAAAGTTCTAGAAGTTAAAATGAACGATAGTGAACAAGAGATGTTTTATAAATCTGTAAGTGCAGTAAAAGAGCTCTGTCAGCTAAATTAATTGCCCTATAGAATTTCTTTGAGCTCAAGCTTCGAAAACAGTCTAAAAAAATTATTTGTAGTTATTTTTGCTACTTCTTCTGGCGATTCATTCCATAATTTCGCTAAACAATTCACAACGTATTTCACCATTGCTGGTTCATTTTTTTTTCCTCTGTAAGGCTCAGGTGACAGGTAAGGTGCATCAGTTTCAACTAAAACACGCTCACGTGGCACATTTTGTGCAATTTCTCTTAGTAAGTTCGCATTTTTAAAAGTAATAATTCCAGAAAATGAAATGTATAATCCCAAGTCCATAGCCTTATAAGCAAGCTCTTTAGAAGAAGCAAAGCAATGCATTACTCCACTAAAAGCGTCCTTCTTCATTTCTGAATTTAACATATCAATCATCTCACTATCAGCACTTCTAGTGTGAATAACTAAAGGTAATCCTGTTACTTTTGCCGCTTCTATGTGTGATGCAAAACTTTTTTTTTGATTGCTTTTGTTATCAGATTTATAAAAATCTAATCCGGTTTCACCGATACTAATTACCTTTTTGCCCTTAGTAAATTCAATCAATTCATCAGCATTTATACACTCACCTTTTTCCACAGTAGTATCAAGCGGATGTATACCAACGGAGCAGTAGACTTGATCATAGGATGAAGAGATTTTTAATAATTTAGGGATATCATTAATGCTTATACATATGTTATGCAAAATTCTCACACCATTTTGCTCTGCTCTTGAAATTACCTTTGGTATTTCATCATCAGAAAAATAAATTAGATGACAATGAGAATCAACTATCATAAATAGATCCTTTTATGATAGAAGAAAACTCTTCTATCACTTTTTTATAAACTTCTTTTTTGAACGGTATAGCACTGGCTACCAAATCATCCACATTTTGCCAACGCCACTCTTTGAACTCTGGATGATCAGTATAGTTAATATTAATATCCTTATCCTTCCCACAAAATTTCATTAAGAACCACCTTTGCTTTTGGCCAGAATATCTCCCATTCCAGCATATCGGTATAACTTCCTCGGGTAAGTTGTAATATATCCACTCTTTATTTTGAGCCACAACTTCTGCTTCATCAGTACCAACTTCCTCCAATAGCTCACGTAGCGCTGCCTGCTCTAGCTCTTCACCTTCATCAACTCCTCCTTGTGGCATCTGCCAATAAGAGTCACTATCAAAACGTTTTCCAATAAAAATATTTCCCTGTTTGTTAAATAACATTATGCCAACACAAGGGCGATACTCTTTCTCCTCACTAATCACAAATACTCTCTGTTGCTAAATTATCTATCATAGAAGTTCCAACTACTTTTTTACTATTCATTTTTTCAACAATTTTTTTTGCAACTTCTTTTGCGCTTAAGTTTGAGCTATCAATTTCAAGTGAACCTTGAGGGACAAATAGTTTCTTTCCTTTAATTCTTCTCATAGCAAAATCTGAATCAGTAATTTTTCTCTCCTGCTCTCTTTCCTTTAATTGAACGCGCTTTACTAGTTCTCCACTATTACAATATAACACCACAGGGAGAATCTCCACGTTCATTTTTTTACTTAAATTCACCACTGAGTTGTATACTTTTTGATCATAGGAATCACCTTTTATCAATTCGTTTGTAAATATATAATGCTTTGATTCTATATGGTATTTTTCCAATATTGCTAACATATTCTCTCTAATCACAAAAATTTTTTCCCATATTTCACTTGTAACCTCAGCATTTCTGAAGTCAATCATATCAAATATAATATTATTAAACAGGTTATTGTCTACTATCACCCCATCAATAATATTACACAGCTCTTTTGCAATCGTAAGTTTGCCACTACCCGGAAATCCGATTAAGTAAATGATCATACCATCAGAAAACTATCATATATTACAAATATATGTATTATAAACGTTACACTAGAAACATATCAAAAATAGTTCATATTCAGAAATTTTGAGTGTATCATTACAGATAAATTATATAATTTAGAATAATGAATGGTGATACAGAATCAATAAAAAATACAATTGTAGATGTAATAGATCAAAACAAAGGTCAAGATATAGTTACTTTTGATGTACAGAATAAAACTGTCATTGCAAAATATATGATCATTGCATCCGGTGATTCGAGCCGCCATGTAAAAGCATTAGCTGAGCACGTGATGAAAAATCTCAAGCAATATGATAAAATAGATGTAGAAGGTATGGATGAAGGTAACTGGGTGATTGTGAATTTTCAAGGTATAATGGTTCACCTATTCAGGCCAGAAGTAAGAGAATATTATAAGATAGAAGAGTTATGGAATTGATTATCCAGGTAGCTGGTATACACTTTCAAATGTTGTAATTTTGAAGGCAACCCTTATGAAGTTGGTGGTGTCATTCCAGTGCTTGACGCTGGAATCTAGAAAACTTAATCATAAACGAGCACACTATACAACATTTTTGATGAAATTTCATAATAAACTGGATTCCAGCGTCAAGCACTGGAATGACACCATCGTTAACAACACCGTTTACACACAAAATAACATATTATGAAACATAAATCCGAGTTTTTAAACTTCATTCAAGAAAGAGGATACCTATATCAATGTACAAACATTGATAGGTTAGACCAGCTATTATCACAAGATAATTATATAATTGCATACATTGGGTTTGATTGTACGGCACCAAGTTTGCATATTGGCAGTCTCATTCAAATCATGATGCTCCGTCACCTACAAAAATTCGGTTATAAGCCAATAGTTCTACTTGGAGGTGGCACAACAAAAATTGGTGACCCATCTGGTAAAGACAAAGCAAGAAGCGTCTTGCCGATAGAAGATATCAATCAAAATATACTTGGTATAAAGAAAACCCTCGAGAAGATGATATCTTTCGATTATGGAAAAACTGGTGCAATCATAGTAAACAACGCAGATTGGTTAGATAACATAAAATATATAGACTTTTTGCGTGATATAGGGACACATTTTTCTGTAAATCGCATGTTAGGCTTTGATAGTGTGAAAATTAGGCTAGATAGGGAGCAAAATCTAAGCTTTCTCGAGTTTAATTACATGTTGTTACAAGCCTATGATTTTGTCGAGTTGAATAAAAAGTATGGCTGTCGTTTCCAGATTGGAGGGTCAGACCAATGGGGAAATATAGTAAACGGAATTGAACTTAGCAAAAAGTTAAATTTACCTGAGCTGTTTGGTCTTACCACACCTCTTTTATTAAACGCACAAGGAAAAAAGATGGGCAAAACTGAAAGTGGGGCAGTATGGCTTGATGGCAGCATGCTAAATTCTTATGATTACTGGCAATATTTTCGCAATGTTGATGATCAAGATGTTGGTCGTTTTTTGAGGCTTTTCACCGATTTATCAATTGATGAAATTAAAAAACTAGAATCCTTGAAGGATCAAGAAATAAATGAAGCAAAAAAGGTCTTGGCAACAGAAGCGACAAAAATATGTCATGGTTGCAAAGAAGCGAAACTTGCACGATCTGCTGCAATCTCTGCTTTTGAAAATGAAGACAGTTCATTGCTTTCTGGTTACACTATCACAAGAGAACAAGTTGCAAATGGCATACTCCTGATAGACTTGCTTCATGACACCGGTTTTGAACCTTCAAAAGGTGCGGCAAAGCGTTTAATACAGGGAAATGGATGTAAAGTTAATGATAATACTATAAACGATGTTAACTATACAATAAACTCTGAAAGCTTTGAAGGTCAGCCATTTATCAAATTATCTGCAGGAAAGAAACGCCATATTAAAATTTTAGTGAGTGAAGTAAGAAAGTGAATTTGTATCTGTTCAGCAGAGTGGTAAAATAAGGTAGGCGGGAAAAGACAACTACAAGAATAAATGGGTATTATACAAGTAGCTGGCACTTTCTTTCGCACAAAAATATTGTAAAGCGCTTTCGTATTTACCAACTTAGTATCTGATCTGGAATCTCAGCACTAGGAAACCTTATTATAAAGTAATGCTAGCACTTTCTTCACGCACATTTGTTAAGACTGCTACTCCATCAACTTTAGTATTAGGCTTTAACAGTTTATATGTTACATTGCCAACCGTTAGTGCTGCTGCTGTAATTGCAGCCACTGCTATAACTATAGGTATTAACTCAGCTGTCACTGTTCGAGTTGCAAAAAGTGCCACTGCTATAGCAGTACCTAATAATGTATCTGCCCCACCAGCAATCTGCCCTTTCTTAATTGCTGAACGATTAAGATAGTGTAAAGGAGTATTTCCCAACATATCTACTGAATTAACATCGGCACCTTTTTTTATTAGAACATTTGCTATGTTTATACTTTTAAGATGAGTAGTCTCATGTAAAGGAGTCTCTCCTCCTGCACCTTTTTCATTAACATTTGCACCTTTTTCTATGAGAGCGTTTGCTATGTTTATACTATCAAGATAAGTAGTATTATGTAAATTTGATGATTTAGCATATTTTTGTAACCTCGCTTTAAAGTCAATGTAGTTTAATTATTAAAATTAATGTGTCAATATACACCAGAGTGATATTAAAGGATTTTTGATGAGTAGAAGTAACCTCTGTGCAAAAAATTCCTTATGAACCTGAGCGTTCAGGAAGGACAAGGTGATCAGAAAGTAATTCTATTTACTTGTAGTCTAGGAGGAATAGATACATTATCTAATGCACTACTAATCCTAGTATTCCTTTCATTAATCGCTGCAGTTGGTTGAAAAGTGGCATAGATATATTGTGGTATGTCATTAATTCGTACTATAATAGAATTAATACATTCAATATTACCTTTATGTATAGCGATGCCAAGTGGCGTTAAGCTGTACGTCTGACCAGTTGGAGATATTACAGCATTGTGATTAGCAAGAATATCTTGCAATATACCACTATTTTGAGCATGAGTTAAAATCGAATTAATATGTGCATGATTACCCTCATGTATAGCAAAGCCAAGTGATGTTAAGCTATACGTCCAACCATCTGGAGAATACAAAGTATTTTTAGCAGTAAGAACTTCTTGCAATATACCACTATCTTGAGCATGAGTTAAAATCGAATTAATATGTGCATGATTACCTTCATATATAGCAAAGCCAAGTGGTGTTAAGTTGTACTTCCAACCATCTGAAGAATACAAAGTATTTTTAGCAGTAAGAACTTCTTGCAGCTTACCATTATTTTGAGCTTGTCTTAAAATAGAATTAACATATTCATTGTTATTTCTATATATAGCAAGGCCAAGCAATGTTAAAATGTATGTCCAATTATTCAGAATATCTTGCGATACAACATTATTTTGAATCATTGTTGAAATGTAGTTACAACATTCCTTATTATTTTCATATATGGCAAAGCTAATTGGTGTTAAAATATGCGTCAGACCATCTGAAAACTGTAAAATATTTTCAGCAATAAAAACGCCTTGCAGCATATCATTATTTTGAGCTTTTTCTAAAATAGAACTGATACATTCTTTATTACCTTCATATATAGAGAAACTGAGTGGTGTTAAAGCATACTCCATAGTATTGAAATACTGTACAATATTTCTAGCAGCAAGAATATCTTGTAGTATTCCACTGTCCTGGGCTTTTGTTAAAATATCATTAATATATCTTGGCTTATTGTGATGTATAGCAAAGCCAAGCGATGTTAAGGTGTACATCAGACTATCTTGATAGTTTATAATATTTTCAGTATTAATAATCTCTTGCAGTGTACCGTTATTTTGAGAATGTATTAAAATAGAATTAACGCATTCGTCATTACATTTGAATATGGCGAGGCTAAGTAGTGTTAAAGTGCGTTCCCCACCTCTTGGAAATCTTACTATTACCCACAAATATAAAGTTCGTGAGCAAGTCGCCATCCTTCTGCTAGATCAAAGAGACGTCTCCATCCTTTCCAAATAGTAATGGGGCCTGGTTCTAGATCATTTTTTCTAGCCAAATGTCCTCCAAGTTGAGCAATCCATGAAACAGCTTCTTTTATAGTAGGAGTTGCATTTGAACATGGTTTTCTATGTATTTTTACATATAGAACTTTCCATTCTTCTTCGGCTAATAAGGTAGTACACGGTAATGTTGGATCAGTTCTTGCAATTGTTGTAATAAAGAAAATTCTCCAAGCAATAATACTCATTACTGTTAAATATCGCATCAACCTTTCTGCTGTTCCAAGCCTACATTCTTCAACTTTGAGACCAGATTTTAAAATTTTATGTAATATTTCTATTTTCCATCTAAGACAATACCACCTAACTTTTTCAACAGCTTCATCAAAGGTATTGACTGGAAGATTTGTTAAAAGCATCCACTCTAGCGGATTTGTTTCAGAAGGAAAGTCTTTTTCAACAACGTAAACTGCATAGTGTGGTAATTTAAGTAATTCTTCTGTCTTATGCCTAATACTATTCTTAGATGGATGCATAATAAACTTTCCGAATCTAACTTCCAAATGTGCTGTTCTTTTTGGCTTATTATCTTTTGCAGGAACTTCAACTTTTACCGTACCTGCACAATGAGAGGATTTAATAAATTCCCATAACTTCTGCTCACCTTTTTCAGGATATCGAGATTTTCTATTTACTGCCCTATCTTTGGAAGCTCTAACTAACACTGCCGAATTAAGATTATATGCAAGCTCAAAAAACTCATATATATCTGCTTCTCTATCGCATATGGTTATAGTCTCAGTTTGAGTTGAATCAATAATGTTGTTTGTGTTGCTTAAAGTTTCTAACCATTTTATACTCTCTTTATCTTCAATGCGGATACTGTCATTGTTCTTTTTTTTTATGTTTTCAGATTCTTCAGGTCTTGAATAAATTTTTTGATCTAGTATCCCTAGTACCAAACCTTCTATACTAACAGCTAGAGCTGTATGCATTATAATACCTTGACTATGTTTTCTTGTAATAACTCCCAATCCACTTGTTTTTTCATGGTCTGTGTATGAAATATAACTTGTATCTTGGATCACAAAAATTTTTTTATGGGCTTTTGTTCTTTCAACTGTTTTAGCAACGTGTGAAGCTAGAATATCGCCTTCTTTCACGTTCTCATTTTGAAAAAAACGATATGCTGCTTTTGCTTCTGACCAACTTCCACACGCCTGATTGATTGAGCTTTCAGGTAAACTTGTAAAACTATCAGCAATATTTACTAATCGGTCAGTTAACCTTTTATCTCCAAGTACAGCATCTCCAAATTCATTTTCAGCCCATTCATTATTCCTGTTTGCCATTTTTTACCCTCAATGTTTGCAAACTTTAATGTTGTAATACTTTATTTTTATGTCCATTTATATTTGTGGGTAATAGTAAGATTCCTACTGACGAAGGAATGACTGTAGCTTTAAAACTAACGCAAGTTAAAAATCAAGGTCAGCGTAATGTCTAGGGGGAGTTAAGCCAAAAACTCTCTCTAATAATATTTCGCGAAAACAAGGCCTTGATTTAACAATGGAGTACCATTCTTTTAAAATCTTACTTTTTTCCCAGGGAAAACTATTTACGTAGTCTATTATAGAAATATGTGATGCTAAAGTAATATCGGCTAAAGTGAACTTATCGGTTGCAAGCCAAACGTTCTTGTTAATTAAGTGTTCGATGTATTCCATATGGTAAGGCAGGTTATGCTGAGCTGCATGAAGAAATCTAGAGTCAGGGCTGCGGTTAGTAATTACTTTTTCATTCATAATATACTTAGTAACTTCATTGTAAAATTTGCTATCGAACCAATTGATTAAAGCGCGTATTTTAGACTTAATAATAGTTGATGAACCAAGTAATTTGACGTTACTATTGTAAATCTCTTCTATATATTCACAAATGGCATTACTATCCGCTATTACAAAGTTATTATCTATTAATACTGGTACATACTGTAATTGCTATTGAATGATGGAGAGACATACTCCATTATTTTAGCACGAAGTAACAAATTCAATGAATTAGTTCTTCAAGAATAATTTAAACTTTTACAGTAGGAGTAGTCTCATGAAACATTATAGCGGGTTAGATGTCTCACTCAAAGAAACTTTTATTAGTATCATTGATGAGAAAGGAAAAATTGTTAAAGAAGGGGTTGTTGCAAGTGAAAGCAGTGCAATAGCTGAGTTTCTGCTTGGTCAAAACAAAAAATACGAGTCCATAGGAATAGAAAGCGGGCAATTATCAATATCGATGTGCAAAGAGTTGAGGAATCTTGGATTACCAGTAACTTGTGTAGATGCAAGGCATATGGCAGCAGCATTATCTGCGAGAATCAATAAGAATGATAAAAATGATGCAAGAGGCATAGCACAAATGATGAGAGTTGGGCTATTTAAGGAGGTATTAGTAAAATCAGACGAAGCTTGTCAGGTTAAAATAATACTTGGAAGCAGAAGACAATTAATACGTTGCAGAGAGCAAATTGCGGGAACAATAAGGGGATTACTGAAAATATACGGGATAAAAGTTAATCAACGTCTTAGTTCTGCAAACTTTGCTTTAAAAGTGCAAGAAATGGTTAATAATCTAGATGAAATTAGCCAAACCTCAATTGAATCATTAGTACATAGTTTAGAAATAATAGAAGAATCAATAAGAAAACTTGATAAAATGCTCTCAGAACAAAGCAAAAAAGATGAGGATTGTAAATTATTAACTACTGTTCCAGGAGTTGGTATTATAGTAGCAATGACATATAAAGCTGCAATAGATGATCTGCATAGGTTTGAAACATCTTATACAGTTGGAGCCTATATGGGATTAAGTCCAAGACAGTACGCTTCTGGTGAGATTGATCGACACGGAAGTATATCAAAAATGGGACCAGTGGACTGTAGGAATATGTTATATGAAGCCGCGCAGGTCTTACTGGTAAAATGTAAAAGGACATTTAAATTAAGAAGCTGGGGATTGAAGCTTAAAAAGAAAAAGGGCATGAAAAAAGCAATTGTTGCAGTAGCAAGAAAATTAGCCGTGATTATGCATAAGATGCTAATCGATAGAAAAGAGTTTTGCTATCAATAAACACTAAAGAAGTATAAAACAATAATTTTACTGAAAGTAAAGATAGCAATGCCGATGGAAGGGATAAGCAAGAGGATAAGTTGAAGCATAGACTTCGTGGCGTACATGTTGCCGTCCACTTCCGCCTAACAAGTATAGTGCGGCTTGGCTACAATATGAATTAGCCATATTAGACCGCGGAGAGAACAATGGAAGCATGCTACTTTTAACTTATGTAAAATCATTAAGACTATAGAGGAAAAGAATGATACCTTAGTTTTTATAAGCTTAATGAATATGTGGATAAATACTTTAAGTTTGTGTGGACGTATTTATCCACATATTCATTGGCTACATAGTTTAAAAGAGATTAATTGGAAATTAGTGTTGATGTTTTTATTGCCAATAAAACCTCTTTTGATTGAATAAGATAATACAATAATAAATAAAAGGTTGTATTAGAGCTGAATTTTACATCAAAAAATATTTTTCATGATACAAAAAATTATTGTTGACTTTTATGCAATTAGAGAACTTGTCCGATTGGATTGATCTCCATGAATTCATTCCGCTTTTCCCATGGATTTTCATATACCAAATCACAACTCAGCTTTTTTTCCTTGAGAAGAGCTCTAACTTTTCGTGAAAATGGACAAAGAGGAAAATGATATAAAATCATAATATTCCTCTTTTGTTATTCCAATACCTATATGTTGTCATTCCAGTACGTGACATTGGAATCCAGCTTATTTCATTATGGACATTACTTTTAACATATATTCCTAGAATCCATTGTCCATTGTATAATTTCCAAATATTTTTATACTTGAATCCCAGTACAACTGTACGAACATTGTAGTTTGAGAGCAATCCCCACCGGAAGGGTGTCATTTCAGTGATTGACACTGGAATCCAGTTCTTATTATACAACAGCCTAATGTATTCATTTAAAATTAAGTTTTCTGGATCCCAGTGTCTGGACACTGGGATGACAGAAGAAGAGTATTTTAGGTAACGGCTGTTTACTCCAAAGTAATGTTGCAAAAGGTCTAACATATAAATTATAAGACTAATATAGAATATACCTTGCTAAAAAAAAAAAAAAGTATAACCTTTGATAAGGTATGCAGGCAAAAATTCTGTAACTTGGTCAGGTCAGAAATGAAGCAACCATATCAGAATCTTTTTGGGTTGCATACCTATTTGTACTATTTGTTTTATTCTAGGCTATGAACATAGCATTAAAATATCGTCCTAGTAGCTTTAAAGATTTAGTAGGTCAAGATATATTGGTGCGTATACTAGAAAATGCTTTTACTCTCAACAAAATTCCACAATCTATACTGCTTTCTGGTAGCAGTGGAATTGGTAAAACCACCACTGCAAGAATAATAGCTTTATGTTTGAACTGCTCATTGGGGCCAACTTTTGAACCTTGTGGATCATGTACAAGTTGTCTGGCAATAAAAAATTCAAGCCATCCAGATGTAGTTGAAATCGATGCGGCAAGTCACACTAGTGTTGAGGATGTTAGAGCGATCTTGGGAGATATTTGCTATTTACCAATAAGTTCTAAATTTAAAGTTTACATTATAGATGAAGTACACATGTTATCCAGTAATGCATTTAATGCATTACTTAAAACTCTAGAAGAACCACCATCTAGCGTAAAGTTTATTCTAGCAACTACAGAAATAAAAAAGATACCAATAACTGTTATTGCACGTTGTCAAAGGTTTGACTTACATAACATTCCTTCAGCTAAGATAATGGAGCGTTTAAATGATATTGCACAAAAAGAAAATTATTTTATTGAAAAAGAAGCATCGGAATTAATTGCTCACCACTGTAGCAATTCAATGCGTAACGCTTTATTTTTTATGAATCAAGCATTGCTATATAGCAAAGATGGTACAATATCCACTCAAAGTGTTACAGACATACTTGGTCTAGTAGATAGAAACGTTATATTTGATCTACTGGAAGCAGTATTAGATAGTGATTTACAGAAGGCTTTGTTAGTATTCGACAATGTGGTAAAAACAGCAAATCCGCTCAATATTTTTGAAGATCTGCTGCAAACAATCCAGTTAATATGCCGTTTTTTAATTACAAAAGAGATTGATACAGAATATGAGAAGAGCAGAGTAAAAGATTTGAGTGCAAAAAAGTCTTTAATATTTTTTTCGAGATTGTGGAAGGTGCTGCTTAAGGGTATTCAAGATATAAAAATTTCAACATGCAATGAGGTTGCTGCTGAAATGATGTTAATTAGCCTTTGTTATCTTTCTGATTTGCCTTCTCCGGAACAGGTGATCAAAAAAATTCTTTCACAGAATGTAGAGCAAGGAAATAGACAGGGCAGACCTGTTGCACCTTCCCCCTCTGTCATCCAAGTAACTGACTACTCGGATCCAAAAAAATATGTGGAAAAACCCCACTCTGTCATCCCAGTGCGTGACACTGGGATCCATGTGAAAAATAAACAACAAAATTACGATTTTGATAAGATTTTGCAACTATTAAGGCGGAGTAACCAAATTTATCTTTACAAACAACTGTGTAGTAATCTAAAATTAATAGATTGTAAATTTGGGTATTTAAAATTAAAAGCTGTATCTAACTTGAACAGTAATTTTTGTAATGACTTGAAAAGTTACTTAAATCAAGCTACTAATCAGGAGTGGGTTATTATAGTTGATACGAGTTATATGAATAGGGAAGTGAGTAATTTAAATTATGCACCTGTAGTTAAGGATATATTAAATACGTTTAAAGGTGCAAAGGTAGTTAATATAGAAAATAAGGAGTAGGTTGTGGATTTCAGTCAAATAATGAAGCAAGCGCAAGAAATGCAAAAAAAGCTTGCGGAAGCCCAAGAAAAATATATTGGAAAAGAGTTTCAAGGTATTTCTGGTGGTGGCAAAGTTTCTATATTAGTGGAAGTTATAAAAATAGGTGGCTATAAAGCTAAAAAGGTAAACATAGACTTAGAGCTTATGAGAAATGAAGAAAAAGACATAGTAGAAGATTTAGTGACAGCAGCGTTTAATGATGCCATTAAAAAAGCAGAAGAAGATATGGCAAATGCAACCTCTGATCTTGCAGGTATGATGGGGTTACCACCTGGATTTAAACTTCCTTTTTAAATTTACTACTGAAGTTTGCCTTAATGCAGTAACTAAGTGTTTTCCTTTTATACTAGTACTTCCATGAAGTACATTCATATTACTGCATGAATATGCAGCAATTCACAATGATGAATGCAGATCAGAAGATAAAAAGACATTAGTGAAATAGGTGTCAGAAGATCAAGAGTAAAAAAAGTAGAGTAACTCTATTTATTAATTAATAAAATCTTTGTATTTTCCTAAAAGTTAGTTAAGATACAGAAGGTTTTATGTTATTAAGTTAGCACTTGACTTAACTTTAGTTATTATTTAGACTGCTAAAGTGGAATTTTAATTTTTTTAACGAGGGCAATTATGCATTATAAAAAGTTTTTTTCGGCAGCTGCTTTAGTGACGTTGCTAAGCCTATCAAACTCTGCTTTTTCATCAGACCCTATTGGTCCAATAAGTGATGAAGAAACTAGCTACTACGTTCGTTTACAATACAACGGTGAAATTTTACCTTTTTATACAAAAGTTGATGGTATTACAAATGCAACAGGTAAAGAAAAGGATAGTCCCTTAACAAGATCTTTTATAGCTGGTGGTGGTGCATTTGGTTATAAAATGGATGACATTAGAGTTGATGTTGAAGGGCTTTACTCACAATTGACTAAAGATGCAACTGTAGTATCTGATAACAAGGCTGCAGATAGTGTAACAGCGTTTTCAGGATTGGTTAACGTTTATTACGATATAGCGATTGAAGATATGCCTATCACTCCATACGTTGGTGTTGGTGTTGGTGCAGCATATATCAGCAATCCTTCAAAAGCTGATGCAGTTAAAGAGCAAAAAGGATTTGGTTTTGCTTATCAAGCAAAAGCTGGTGTTAGCTATGATGTAACTCCAGAAATCAAACTCTTTGCTGGTGCTCGTTATTTTGGTTCTTATGGTGCTAGTTTTAATAAAGAAACAGTATCAGCTACTAAAGAGATCAACGTCCTTTACAGCGCTGTTGGTGCGGAAGCTGGAGTAGCGTTTAATTTCTAGTCTATCTTTGTCTTATTATCCCAGTGGGTTTTTCTTGTCATTCAAGTAGCATGACACTGGGATCTAGAAAAAAGAAATGTGAATTCCAGTGTTTTAGCACTGGAATAACACATTATTTATTTAATGTAGTTTTTATCGTTACACGCTAGCAATGTTAATCAGGTAGCTGATACTGAAGTGTATTGCTACTAAGATCTCAATTAGATGTAAAATTGTGCTTTTTTAATTAAAGCTTGAATTTTTCACTGAAAATCAATATATTATATGTATAGAGTTTTAATTTAAGTTATTATGTTGACCCCAGTAGCAAATTTATGTGTTAATAGTAGCACTAATCTCATGCAATATATTGCTGAAGTGCGAAAATTTCCTATGCTTTCCCAAGAAGAGGAAGTGCGATTAGCAAAAAATTGGCAAGAATACCAGGATATTTCTTCTGCTCACAGGTTGATTACTAGCCATTTGAATTTGGTAGTAAAAATTGCAATGAAATTTAAGAATTACGGTCTATTGTTGATGGACCTGGTCATGGAAGGAAATATGGGTTTAATGCATGCAGTGAAAAAGTTCAATCCTGACTTGGGATTTCGTTTTTCAACTTATGCAGTATGGTGGATTGAAGCTTCAATGAAAGACTTTATATTAAAATCTTGGTCACTTGTAAAAATAGGTACAACGCAAGCACAAAGGAGATTGTTTTTTAGTTTACGTAAAATAAAAAAAAGAATTTTACAATACACAAACAGAGAAACTTTGAGTAAAGAAGAAATAAAAGCAATATCAAATGAGCTTTCTGTATCTGAAGAAGATGTTGTACAGATGAGCTATCGTCTGGCTTGTAAGGATCAGTCGTTAAATAATTGTATAAAAATAGGTGATGACTCTAAAAAGGAGTTACAAGATATGATTCCGTGTAATTTAGTTAGTCAAGAAGTAGCTTACCAGAATCATGAAGAAAAGGCATTAAAAGAAACAATTTTAAGCAATGCGCTGGCAAGTCTTAATGAAAGATCAAGAGACATTTTCATTAGCAGATATTTATCTGAGAATACTCAGACT
The DNA here is from genome assembly GCF_025617515.1 of Wolbachia endosymbiont of Oryzaephilus surinamensis. Taxonomy (NCBI): domain Bacteria; kingdom Pseudomonadati; phylum Pseudomonadota; class Alphaproteobacteria; order Rickettsiales; family Anaplasmataceae; genus Wolbachia; species Wolbachia endosymbiont of Oryzaephilus surinamensis. Next base: position 1,113,173 of record NZ_CP092526.1, read on the forward strand.
TTGGATGAGCTTAGCAAAAAATATTGTGTTTCAAGAGAAAGAATAAGACAGCTGGCTGAGCAAGCGATGAGTAAGGTAAAACAACATATAAAATCAGAGAGTTTGAAATTCGGTTTACATGCGTAGTCTTTTCGTATTTCTAATATTTCTTTCAATAGACACTCTTGCATCGGTTAGTAATGTACAACTGAGCGAAAAATATAAAGACTGGTTTGTGTATACTGCATTGGAAGATGGTGAAAAAGTGTGTTATATTGTATCTCATCCTAAGAAAAAAAGTGAACATTATACAGCCGATCGCAAGCCGTATGTAATGGTCAGTTACGTTGATAAAAAAGCAGATGAGGTGAGCGTCACTTCTGGCTTTCAGTATAATAATGAGCCTGTAGTTCTCAATATCGATAAAAAAATTAAATATCAATTGCCAATAATACAGGGAAGTCTTGCGTGGACAGATGATACAAAAATGGACCAAGATTTGATTCTAAAAATGAAGCAGGGATTATCAATGGTAGTTAATGGAAAAGTAAAAACAGCAAATGTTGATGATACTTATTCCTTGCTTGGCTTTCAAAAAGCGTACCAAAAAATGCATGACTTATGCCATACAAAGTAAATTATTGATCACTAAAGTATAAGATAGGCTGTTTTGTCTCTCAGACAAAAATATGGATATCACTTTACATAGAATATGAATATCATTTAAAATATATTTTTGAGAATTAATATGTCAAAAATTGTAGATATAGGAATCAAAGAACAAAGTTCTGTGTGTGAACAAATGCGTTTTAGTGTAAGTCGTGCAAGCCTTTTGAATACGCTATCCAGGGTAAGTGGAGTGGTTGAAAGGCGCAACGCGATAGATGTTTTAGCGTGTATAAATATCAAAGCACAATATGGTAGCATAAAATTGAAGGCTACTGATCTTGACATTTCAATATTTGCCTCACTTACTGCAAATGTATCAGCAGAAGGAGAAGTGAAAATCTCAGCACATACTTTACATGATATAGTGAAAAAATTGCCAACTAATTTGGATGTCAATTTCGAAATGAATAATCAAGGAAAATTATTGATATCCTGTGGAAATGCAAATTTTTCTTTACCGAACGTAGTTTCAAATAACTTCCCTGTTCTTGAAGAAGGTGATCATCAATACGATTTCACTCTACTAAGTGCAGATTTGGTAGACTTGTTGACTAAAACGAAGTTTGCTGTGTCGCTAGATGATACAAGGTATAATTTGAATGGGATATATCTGCATACAGATGAGCAATTTCTGTACTGCGTTGCAACTGATGGCCACCGTTTATCATGTATAAAAAGGCCTAAACCTGAAGATATCAACGGAGAATTTGGGGTGATCATTCCACGTAAAACTATCATGGAACTGTTGAAAGTATTGGATGATTGTAATGAGATAAATATAAAACTTTCAGATAGAAAAATCAAATTTACATGTGGTGAGTATATTCTAATATCAAAATTGATAGATGGAACTTTTCCAGATTACAAAGCCGTTATTCCAACGTCTCAAGATAAACAAATGATTGTTGAGAGTAGCAAACTTGCTAGTGTTATAGACCGAGTTTCCGTTGTTGTGTCCGATAAAATAAAATCAATTAAATTTTCATTGCAAGAGAATTTATTAACTCTACATTCAAATTCCCAAGAGTGTAGTGATGCAACTGAGTCTATAGAAGTGGATTACGATGGAGCTCTTATGGAAGTAGGATTTAATTCTCGTTATTTACTTGATGTTTTATCCTGTATAGAAAACAAGTGTAAATTTAGCTTATCAGATGGTAATAGCGCTACAATTATCACTGATGAAGATGATCCAAGTGCACTATATATAGTAATGCCAATGAGGACTTAAGCTAGTAATCTATCTTTACTAAGTATAAGCCGTGAGGCGGTGCAGTGATTCCAGCAGCGTTTCTTTTACATTGACTTAATATGTTTAGCATTTCTTGTGGATTAGTTCTATTTTTTCCAAATTCAACTAAAGTACCAACAATAATCCTCACCTGGTTATGTAAAAAGGAAATCGCAGATATTTTGATGTATATGTGACTTCCGTTTTGTACTATATCAATATCATCGATTGTTCTGACCGGATTTGTAGCTTGACAATCTTTTGAGCGAAAGCTTGAAAGATTATGTTTTCCAAGTAGGTGTCTAGCAGCTTCACGCATGATGTTTACGTCAAGTGGGTTAAATACTTGCCACACATAACCGATTTCCAGAGCTGCAGGAGCGTAGCGATTAATTATTCTATATTCATAATATCTTTTTTTTGCTGAAAATCGCGCATGAAATGCATCATCTACGGCTTCTGCACTAAGCACAACTATAGGAATCGCTTTTAAGTGATAGTTTATTCCATTTCTTATTCTGTAAAGCTCAAATTGCCTTTCCATATTGAAATGAGCAACTTGCCCTAAAGCATGAACCCCTGTGTCAGTTCTGCCACCACAATGCAAAGAGACTCTCTCGCCACTGAAATTAAATATAGCGTTTTCTATGGTTTCCTGAATTGAGTTAGCAGAGTGTTGTTGCTTTTGCCAGCCAGAGAAACTACTACCATTGTATTCTATCGTTATTTTGTATCGCACTACAAAGTCTATCTATCTAATTTTAGGTAACTAACGTTCTTCGTTATTAAAAAACCCTTGGCAGATTGGTTGCGTTCAATTACCATGGAGACTATACAAGTTAATAAATGATCCATGGCACATAATCCAGAAGAAAGAAATAATGATAAGCAAAAAGCACTAGATAATGCAATAAGTCAAATTGAAAAAGCATTCGGTAAAGGTGCAATAATGAAACTAAAGCAAAATCCTGTAGAAAAAATAGACACGATATCTACAGGGTCGATTGCACTTGATTCAGCTCTGGGTGTTGGGGGATTGCCAAAAGGACGTATAATTGAGATATTTGGCCCTGAGAGTTCTGGTAAAACTACCCTTGCTTTGCATGTAATTGCTGAAGCACAGAAAAAAGGAGGTTTATGTGCATTTATCGATGCGGAACACGCACTGGATGTTATATATGCTCGTAAACTTGGAGTGAAAACTGATGATTTGGTAATTTCACAACCAGACACTGGAGAGCAGGCGTTGCATATTGTTGAGTATTTAGTGTGTTCTAGTGCAGTTGATGTAATAGTTATTGATTCTGTTGCAGCACTAACTCCAAGAGCTGAAATTGAAGGGGATATGGGCGATCAGCACATGGGACTACAAGCAAGACTTCTAAGCCATGGACTCAGGAAACTAACTTCTGTAGTTTCAAAAGCAAACTGTATATTGATATTTATCAACCAAATTCGTATGAAAATAGGAGTAGTATATGGAAATCCTGAAACTACCACTGGTGGAAATGCGTTAAAATTCTATACTTCTATAAGACTTGATATAAGAAAAGTTGGTGCGATAAAGGATAAGGAGAATATTACGGGTAATGAAACGAGAGTTAAAGTTGTAAAAAATAAAGTTGCTCCTCCGTTTAGAGAGGCAAAATTTGATATAATGTACAATGAAGGCATATCAAAACTTGGAGAAATAATAGATATAGGAGTAAAACTTGGTGTACTTGAAAAGGCAGGTGCTTATTATTCATATAACAATACGCGTCTTGGCCAAGGAAGAGAAAATGTAAAAAGTTACCTCAAGGCAAACAAAGAAATTGCAAGTGAAATAGAAACAAAAATCAGAGATTTATTTAAAAATCATGATAATTCCATTGCAATAGAAGAGGAACGCGAACAACTTCTAGAAGAATCAGTATTCTAATCTAAATTAGTTTGTATTGGGCAGTATTCGTTTGCTATACTAAAGTTTCACTCTCAACCGAGTTGATAAAAGCTGTGGTATCTCCTTGCAGCATTGGGTGTATATTTTTTGCTATTTTTTCCACTAAGAGGATAACGTTATCAAAATTTTCAAATTTTGATAACACATAGTCTGCTAAGCTTTTCTGACCTTCAGGCCTGCCTACTCCAAATCTTAAACGCCAATAATCATTACCAATAAAGCTATCTATAGACTTAAGTCCATTATGTCCAGCAGAACTACCACCTTTTTTTACTTTTATTCTTCCAAATTTCAAGTCAGCATCATCATGTATGACAACAATATTGTCTAGCGATAATTTGTAAAAATTTTTTATTTTTGCAACAGGAATACCTGAATTATTCATAAACGAATAAGGCTTTATTAGCATAACTTTATTATTGTTAATTATGCCAGAGGTTATCAAGTAATCGGCTTTCTTAGAAAATGACTGAAAATTCCAATATTTGTAGATTGCGTCAATAACGATAAAACCAATATTATGATGAGTTAACTCATATTGACTACCAGGATTACCAAGCCCAGCTATTAAATGCACTACTCCTCTGTTTTTGTTTGAGTTTCTTCAACATCACTATCGGCAGCAGAGATTGTTACAATGGTGAAATTTTCTTCCTCATGAGCTACAAATTTAACACCTTCTGGCAATTTTACATCATTGATATGTATAGATTGACCAATCATTTTGCCAGACAAATCAATTTCTATGACTTGAGGTATTTTCTCAGGAGAGCATTTGACAGTAATAGAACGACACAGAACATTAAGCACTCCACCTAATTTGATTCCTGGTGATTTACTTTCATTGATGAATGATAAAGGTATATCTATTTTAATTTCACTACCTTTATCAACAAACTGAAAATCAACATGTTGCACAGTATCCTTTACTACATGCCATTGAATATCACGAACAAGAGCATATTCTTTTTTCCCTGAAATATCTAGTTCTATTAAATGTGCAGAAAGAGCACCTGATTTATATTGTTTAGTAAATTCCTTTGCAGACAATGTCAAATTTACGTTATCATGCCCTTTACCATATATAACTGCAGGTATACTTCCCTTCTCCCTCAGAGCCTGCATCGCTTTCTTTTTTTTTACATCACGTAACTCTGCATTAATTGTTACCATTTCTTGCTGTGCCATCGATTACTCCTATTCAGCTAATCCTTTTTATATAATTTAATAATATAACATAAAAATATTTATTTCAAACTTCATTCTTTCACACTAATTCTTTGTGGAAAAATTTATTTAGATATATACTTAAGATTACGTAGTAAGAGCTATGAGTATTAACGATCAAGTAGTTTTTAAGATTTATAAGCCAACAAAAACTGCAACACAATCTGGCTTAGGTAATACAAAATTCTGGTACCTAAAAATTGAGCCTTGTTCTTACTATATTGAACCTTTGATGGGATGGGTTGGCTCAAAAGATCCCCAAAAACAGATTGTATTAAAGTTTGATTCTCTTGAAAAAGCAATATCTTACGCAAAGAAACACAACACAAAGTACACAATTGAAATGCCAAAAGATGTTAAAAGACTGCCAAAATCTTATGCAAATAACTTTATACTAAAGTAAATTTTATTGTAGTGTGTTTATCTAAAAACCTAAACCTAATCGTTACTATGATTTTGCTAACGCACTGCGGCTATTTAGAAAGTTGAACCTGGCTAGCTAGTATCAAAGAGTTATTTTTTAGGTATTTCTCCGTAAGACTGCAAGTTTTTTTGGATTACTCAAATAACTTCATTCTGCTTGAAGAACTTTTATGTTGCTTTGCACTAAATTAATTTCACGCTTTATTTGTGTTAGCTATTTATTTAGTGATTGGACATATAATTTTACCTTAAATAATCCTACAATGCTGAAGAAAAACATAATTATTGAAATGGCACGAAAGGTCCTCATGATAACCTCTGTATAGCTCTTAATTTTGCTGAACGCGCACGCGGATTTGCATTTATTTCTTCCGCACTTGCTTTAATCACTTTTTTGTTTAAAAGGGAGAATGTCTTGGTAGGTCCTGGTTCACACAAATCTTTAAAAAGGGTTTTAACTATACGATCTTCTAGAGAATGAAAGGTAACTACAATTAATTTGCCGTTTTCACTTAAAATCTCAGATGCAGCTTTAATACCCTTTTCAAGCTCTCCTAGCTCATCATTTACCCATATTCTGATTGCCTGAAATGTCCTAGTTGCAGGGTCAATCTTGCTTTTTCCACGAAACACTACAGAACGTACAATATCCGCAAGTTCAAATGTAGTTTTGATAATTTTCTTCTTCCGCGCATTTACTATCGCTCTTGCGATTCTGCGGGAATGACGCTCACCCCCATAATTATATATAGTGTTCGCAATCTCTTCTTCACGTAAAGCGTTAACAAATGTCGAAGCATTCATATGAGAATAGTTATCCATGCTCATGTTAAGTGGGCCATCACGTAGAAATGAGAATCCTCTATCTCCATTATCAAGCTGCATAGATGAAACTCCAACGTCGAAAACTATTCCATTGATACCTTTAATATTATTACTATCTAATAAATCTTTGATATTACTAAACTTTTCAATAAATAACTTTATTCTATTAGGGTATTTAACATTTAGATCATCATAAAATTTGGTAACTGTTTCATCCCTATCAATTGCATACACTTTGCAATCAGCGGATTCCAATATTGCTTTGCTATATCCTCCAGCCCCAAATGTAGCATCTACATATATGCCACCACTTTGTGGTGCTAATTGAAATAGCATCTCTTTTAACAAAACTGGAGTATGTGTCATATCAAGAGACTTTGTGCACTTAAATTAAAATAACTTTCTCGCCAAAAAATATATGGAAATATATAGGTATAGTATAAGAATATTGTAAGTTGAAAATGTGATATAAAAGAGGATAAGAGGGAAAGATAGCCCTACTCACTATAGGAATAGGACTATCATGGGCGTGTGCGACCGGAAGAATATTGGTACTACAACCGTTTAAATCAAGGTACACTAGCCCATCTCTCGATACGTTTGAATAGTTGCTTGGGACATATATATGCACCCGTTTACAATCTTAAATTAACTAAAACTATCGAGGTTTATTATGGTTACATCTTATCAAAATTTTATTGGCATTGACATCGGAAAATTTAAAAATGTCGTTGCAATTCACAAACAGAAGAACGCTGTCAAATTTGACAATGATTCTGATGGTTGGCAACAATTATTTCAAAAGTTTTCAGATATTCTACCTAATTCTTTAGTAACTTTGGAAAACACAGGAAAATATGAGCTTGGTTTGTCACATTTTCTTATTGACAAGAATATTGCAGTACATCGAGCTAATACTCGTAAAGTAAAAAGCTTTATCTTGTCTCACGGAACTGTAGCAAAGTCTGATAAATCAGATGCGAGGGCTCTTGCTCAATATGGATTTGAACGCCATAGAACTCTCTCTCTATTTGTACCTACATCAAAAGAACAATTAACCCTGGTTGCACTTTGTCAACGTCGTGATGACATTACGCAAATGAGAGCTCAGGAAAAGTGTAGACTGGAAGCTCCTGAAAATGATCATATAAAGAAAAGTTGTCAGAAGACCATTGAATTTTTCGATAGTCAAATAAACGAACTCAATGATACTATACAAAAAATTATTGATGGAAGCCATGAACTACAACAACGTCAAAAAATCCTTAAAACAGTTTCTGGAATAGGTAAAAAGTTATCACAAGATTTTCTGTGTTTAATGCCAGAGCTTGGTTACTTAAGTAGAAAAGAAGTAGCAAGTCTTGCCGGAGTTGCACCTCATCCTAGGGAAAGTGGTAAAACTGTTGGTTACCGAAGGATTATAGGAGGTAGAAGTAATGTTCGTTCAAAGCTCTTTACATCTGCCATGTCTGCTGCAAGGTCCAAATCTGCACTTGGCACCTTTTATTCTAAGCTTGTTGAAAGTGGTAAGAAGAAGATGGTAGCTATAACAGCTCTAATGCGTAAAATTATAGTAATTGCTAATGCAAGGCTTAAAGAGGCAATTAATTTGAATGTTTAAAAATTTACATAGCAGTAATTGAAATGAATATTGTGCATCCACATAAACTTAAAGTGCTTGTTCACATAGCTTAAACGAAAATTGTTGCAGTAGCTGTTTGATATAGAATTCTGTTTCTATGACAAACGGGTTTTTATTATCTATATGGTTGGGTAAAGTTGCAAAATTATACAAATGAAAAATTAAAAAAAAACATAGTTGATTTAAATATAATCAACGATATAAAAATTTAATAAGATAATATTATTAATATAACATTTACATAATTCACGTTTGAAAAAGTAAGTAATATTACTATAATATCAAACAAATTACGGAAGATTTCGTGCAACAAATAACAAAAGTAATACTATCAAGTTTAATTTGTAACACTTTGTTGTGGTATGATCACATGCTTTTCAGCCATCTAATAAGCATAATCGGAGATGTGTTTTTTCCATCAGACGACAAATTAGTCAGCATACTTAAAGCTTTTGGAGTGTTTGCAGTGGGTTTCTTAATAAGACCAATTGGTGCTGCTATATTTGGCCACATTGGAGATAAATATGGAAGAAGGATTGCTCTATTTCTCTCTATCATATTGATGACTCTATCAACCGTACTTATTGCATTTGTTCCAGGGTATCAGAACATTGGGGTACTCGCATCAGTACTGGTGGTATGTTTAAGATTATTGCAGGGTATATCTCTTGGAGGAGAGGCAGGAAATGCCCCATTTTTAATAGAGCATGCTCCTAAAAATAAAAGAGGATTCTTTGGCAGTATTGAAGTATTGAGCGCAATTCTTGGCTCAATATTAAGTCTTATAGTGGTGCTTATATGCAAAAAAGTATCCGATTTTGAATCTTGGGGATGGAGATTGCCTTTTATTTTCAGTTTTGTAATAGGATTAATCAGTATATATATGAGATATATACTCGATGAAAGCCCAGAATATAAAAAGCAGGAAAAGCCACATGAATTACCGTTAAAAGAACTGTTAAATGGCTATAAAAAACCTTTTCTAATATCAATTGGAGTTGACATAGTTGAGAATGCATCTCTTTACATATATTTAGTGTTTTTTAATCTACTTGCATCAACAATAAACACTCACTTTAATCACGCAGTAGAAATATTGAATCAGGTTGCACTTGGAGGATTGACTATACTATTTGCAATACTTTCTGATAAGGTAGGGAGAGAAAGAGTCATGAAATTTGCATTTGTGACTTTTATAGTAGTAAGTTATCCAGTTTTTTCAATGATACTAAGTGGTAATAATTTGCTCACCATAATGGCGCACGTTCTTTTTATAATCCCAATAGCTGCTTCTCTTGGTCCTGTTAGCGCGTTTATGTGTGAATTATTCCCAATAAAGGTACGATACAGTGGATTTGGTTTATCAAGAAATATAGCTTCGGGATTTTTTGGTGGTCTTGCACCATTTATATGCACAACTATTATCAAAGTTACAGGACAAGGAACTTTAGCAAGTTTTTACATGATTTTCTGTGCATTAATTGGGTTAGTTGCTATATCACAAGTTAAGAGTTAGATTTTTTCAAAAACCAAGTGTTTAAAAAATCTAATCATAAGGTGGAAAATGCCAATTTTTAGGTGATAGTGTAAATATTTCAACTCCATCTTTTGTGACTCCAAGCGTATGCTCAAACTGTGCAGAAAGTGAAAGATCACGTGTTGTCACTGTCCAGCCATCTAGCTTGCTGAGCAGAGTTTCATGTTTTCCAGCATTGATCATTGGTTCTACCGTAAAAAACATGCCTTCTTTTAAGATAAGATCCTCACCTTCATCATAAAAATGTACAACATTTGGTGGAGCATGAAAAACCTTTCCTATGCCATGTCCACAATAATTGCGTACGATAGAATATCCAAAATCTTCAATATATTTTTCTATAGTAAGTCCTATTTTATTTAACTTATTGCCTGGCCTGACTTGTTTTATTGCTTCCATTAGCGCATTATAAGTAGCATTACACAAACGCTTTGCTTTTATTGAGGGTTTACCAGCCCAAAACATGCGACTTGTGTCACCATACCAGCCATTTAAAATCACTGTAACGTCAATATTTAAAATATCTCCATCTTTAAGAGGTTTATCATCAGGAATACCATGACATACAACAGCATTTTTCGAAGTACAAATTGATTTCGGATATCCCTTATAATTCAGTGGTGCTGGAATTGCACCTGCATTGATTATAAAATCATGACATAGATCATTTAATTCATTAGTTGTTACGCCTACTTTGACGTGTGGTGCAATAAAATCAAGGGTTTCAGCTGCAAGCCTGCCAGCTTTACGCATAAAGTCAAAATCTTCTTGTGAATGTATAGTTATGTTCATGTTTCTTACGTTTTATTGTAATTTTCTGCTTCTCTTACGGATACATCAGTGTAATAATACTATAAAAATAAGCTCCTAGATCAAGCCATTTGTATATTAAGAGATAAAGACAAAAATCTAGACTGTGACTTTTGATTTAACCCAATGGTATAACTTACTTATTTTGCCATCGTGACCAAGCATTCCAGAATTATTTCTATAAAAGGTGTCAACTATTAGCTTTATAGAGCCTAAAGCAGCAGAAAATACAGGATTTTTGTCGTATTCGCCATCAAGACCGCTACAAGATTCAGGGCATCCGATACGGACTTGTTTATTGAATATATAGCTTGCAATTTCTTTCATGCTTGTGAGTTGACTGGTTCCACCTGTGATCACTACTTTATTAATTGGATCTTTCTGTTCTTGAAATTGTTCTCTTATCAGCTCAAGTATTTCCTCAACCCTTGGTCTTATGATGTTAACAAGTTCAGACTTAAACACTTGAGTTGGTTCATCGCTTTCATTACTTTGCACTGCAATACATTCATTCTCATCTATTGAAGTTACAATAGTGCTACCGTATAGTATTTTTATGCGTTCAGCATGCTCTATACTTGTGCATAGTCCATAAGCTATATCTCGGGTAATGTGAATGCCACCAATTGGAATGCTGCTTGTGTACACAAGTTTTCCTCTCTTAAAAATTCCAATTGCAGTGCATCCACCTCCTATGTCAACAACGGCAGTTCCTAGCTCTTTTTCATCTTTACTTAGACAGGCAAGGCCTGCAGAATATGCAGAAGCAACACAACCAGACATACTTATCCCACTATTATTAGTTATACAATTTTCGATATTGGTAAGCGCTGGACGCGAAGCAGTGACAACATTAACATCAGCAGATAATCTTTTTCCATATAATCCACTGACTTCCTTTATGTCAGTCATATCATCTAAGTGATATTTCAGTGGTATATTGTGAATGATGACATTTTCTTCGATATATTTCTCAAATGTCTGAAAGACTACACGTTTTATGTCTCGGTCTGAAATTTCGTGATTAGCTGCAATAATTTCGTTATATACGTTAAAAGATGAGACTCCACATCCGGCTACATTCACATATATCTGGTCTATAGTCTCTTCTGATACTTGCTCAGCTAAACCTATAGTTGATGAAATAGAGTAACTTGCATGCTTTGCATCAGTTATTGATCCACCGCTTATACCTTCTGCACTTTTATAACCCGTTCCTATTATTTTATAGCTGAAGTTGCTATTGATCTTAACAATGAGACAGATAATTTTTGTTGTACCTACGTCTAAAACGGCAAAAACATTTCGCTTTGGTTTTATTATTACTGCAGAGTACATTAGTTGACCTTATGACACAATTCCATTCAAATTGTAGCTTCCTTTAATAATTTATATTTCTATTAAAAATACAGCAACATTTTAATATACCCAAAATACTGTACAAAGGAAAAAATAAAACATAAAATTTTAATTTTATGTCTAAATTGCCAATTGTAATTGCCCCTGATGAAAGGTTAACTACACGTGCCAGTGAAGTAATAGATATAACCGATAAAATTAAAGAATTAGTAAACGACATGTTCGAAACTATGTACTATGCAGAAGGTCTTGGTCTTGCTGCAGTACAAGTTGGAGTGCTGAAGAGAATTTTTATCATGGACGTTCAGCCAGAGAAGGCTGAAGATGGGCCAGCAGGATATGAATCAACTGGCAAATTTTGCATGATTAACCCTGAAATTACAGAATTATCGGGTGAACAAGTAATTCTCAAAGAAGGGTGCCTTTCAATTCCAGAGCAAAGCCATGAAATTAAGCGTCCAAAATATTTAACTGTGAAATATAAAAATTTAAATAACGAAGAACAGACGCTAAAAGCTAGTGGTTGGCTTGCAAGGTGTATTCAGCATGAGTTAGATCATTTAAATGGTATATTATACGTTAGACATTTGTCTAAATTGAAGTACGATATGGCTATGAAAAAAGCTCAAAAGGTTAAGAGGCACTATGAACAATGAAGATCTAGAATTGTTGAAGTTCTATCATGAAGTGGGTGTTGACTGCACGCTAACTGAAGGTGAAGAGGAAAAAAAAGTGGAAAATGAGAGAGCTGCACAGTCTTCTGTCATCGAGCAGAAAAAAGCCATGTTCCCAAGTGATTGGATCATTGAAGCAAGGAAGCTTGCAAGTGAATGTGGTAGTGTAGATGAACTAAGAAGTGCAGTTAAGTCATTTGAGGGTTGTGAAATAAAAAAAACTGCAACTAATACTGTTTTTTCCGATGGTAATCCAAATGCAAAAATCATGCTTGTTGGTGAAGCACCAGGAGCAAATGAAGACCTGAAAGGCATACCATTTTGTGGTGCAAGCGGAATGCTGCTCGATAAGATGCTCGGTGCAATTAATCTGGACCGCACTAAGGTATATATAAGCAACACCGTGTTTTGGCGTCCACCAGGTAATAGAAAACCAACTGATCTAGAGCTTGATATGTGCAGACCATTTGTTGAGAAGCATATTGCTCTTGTTTTACCGCAGATTCTGATTTTTGTTGGAGGAATCGCATGTTATAGCCTTCTTGATAACACAAAGACTATATCGAACTTGCGTGGCAAATTTCATACTTATACTAACCAATATTTATCTCATGCAATTACCACAGCCGCTATATTTCATCCAGCCTATCTACTTCGTCAACCAGCACAAAAACGCTTAGCTTGGGAAGATTTAAAGAAGATTAGAGAATATCTTGATAATACCAATAACCACACGGACGTTTAGCTCACTACTCGTTGTCATCCCAGTGCCGGCTAATTGCATTAAATATTGAAAAATTTACTAAACAGAGAAAAAGGCAAAAGAAAATCTATCAGCTACTACCTTTTTTTTAATTGGCGTTTTTCATTGCATTAAATGCTTTGATAAGCGTATTTTAGCTTATGTGGGTAAAAGTTTTATAAAGACATAGAGTGCACATAGTGCAAAAAATTAAACATCAAGTATATCGAGCTTTTTGTCCTTTTATCTGCACAGACTGAAGATAAATAATATATCTTCACCCTTATTTTAAGGAGAATGGCTGAGTCCGTCAAGTAACTCTTGCCGTTGCTATAGCTGCTTGAGTTCCTGTAATCACAATGTTGGTGCAATGCACGCATGGAATTTTATTTACTCTATAATATATTGGTTTATAGTAGTACTAATGCAGAAATAAAGGGAGGAGACATTGGAAAGCAATATAAAAAAATTGAAAGGAAATTTTTTAGAACAAGCAATTAGAGTAAATCATGCTGGCGAATATGGAGCCATTTGCATTTATTCCGGTCAAAAATTTATTCTTAAAAAATCTTCCATAATTGACAAAATAATTGAAATGGAGGAGCAGGAAAAAAAACATTTCCACTATTTTAATGAGAAAATCAAGGAGCAAAGAGTTCGTCCTACTGTTTTGTTGCCAGTTTGGGGTGCTTTAGGGGTATCACTTGGTGTTGTAACTGCCATGATGGGTAAAAAAGCCGCTATGGCTTGCACTGCTGCAGTTGAAGAAGTGATCGGAGAGCACTACAAGGAGCAAGTCTTACATTTAGAAGATGGGGAATTAAGAGAAACTATAAGTAAATTTCGCGATGAGGAATTAGAGCACAGAGATATTGCAATTCAGCACAATGCCGAAAGCGCACTTGGCTACAACGTTTTATCTTTGTTCATAAAAACAAGCTGCAAAGCTGCTATTTACCTCTCTAAATTGATTTAATCAATCACTATTTGACAACCAACCACATTTGCCTTTAGTTCTTGTGCTAATTGCTGCCTCATATCCTCTACTACAATCGAATGCGTATGAATGTTTATAATTAATTTCTTAATTATTATCCTAAAAATACATTAATTTAATTCCCTATTAGAGTTTTCTTGTTGTTGTAAACATGTTTGCATAAGACTAGTAGATGGAACGTTTTTAATAGTCTGAGTTAACTCCTCAGGAATATTTTCAAAACTCTTGCCCATAACTTCTAAAACACTTTTTCCCTGTATAAGACAATTCCCTCCAAAGCTTGATTTGTTTTCTAACTTGCTAAACCTTATTTTGCTTTTCTCATCAATTTCTACTACCATTTTGTTACCATCTTTCCGTAGATAAATACTAATCTCCTATGATTATTGTCCAGTAAAAATTTCAAATTTTGTAAAATCTTTAAAAACCCAGTTATTTTTAAGAGTGTAGAAAATAGTTATAAGAAATTTCCTAGCAGTAGCAGTTATAGCCTTAGCAGAACCACGCTTCTTTTTTATATGTTCATAAAAGCTTTTCAAGTAAGGACTGTAACGTACAGCAATCCAAGTACATTGAACTAAAGAAGTACGCGCTATTTTTGACCCTCGTTTGGTAATTCTTCCAATTGTACATTGCTGATTAGATTGAGAAACTCTTGGCACAACTCCAAAATATGCAGTAAGTTTCTCAGGTCTACGGAAATCATTAATGTCTCCAATTGTTACAATAAAAACAGCTGCAGAAATTGGACCTATTCCCTTTATGCTGATAAGATTGCTGAACCCAGGAAGTTGTTTAGCGAAAGCTATAATTTCCTTTTCAAGCTTTTTAAGGCTTTCTCGGATAGCTTCTAAATGATAGCTAATCACTTCAATTTCAACTTTTTCTAAAGTATCCCAATTATGCTTTTGAGTAGCACGTTCAAATCCTACTTTAGTTGTAAGTACTTCTTTTTTAATTTTTATTCCATGGTAATTAAAAAGACCATGAACTTTATTGATTAAAGATACCCGTGACTTTACTAACTGATCTCTCATTTGAAGAAGAGAAGCTAACTGCTGGCATTGTTTGTTTTTGCACCTTGCCTCAGGCAACATATCTTTGCTGAGAAAGAAAGCAATAGCTCGTGCATCATGCTTATCTGTTTTGTTCACAGAGCGACGAACAACTTCAAACTGCCCAGGAGCAATTATTACTATGCGTTTAACGTAAGGTGAAACTGCATCATAAAAGAAACAGCTGTTACCTGTTGCTTCTATGGCTACTTCATCTGTTTCTTGAAGATCTTTGGTGAAATTATCCAAGTCTTTTAAGCGAAACGTTTGAATATGCTCAGGTTTCCCTTCCTGTAAGTAACAAACAGTAAAACTATTGGTATGTAAATCAACTCCAATGTGACGCATATTTTTTCCTCCAATTGCATATTTCAATATATCAGAGTAGAATATTGCCGGTTGTTCCAAACTCCTATACGAGGTCATCACATTTTGTGAGCCTCACGATGATTTTCGGTGGCAGGGGCAGTTAATCTCCCCTACGAAGTCTTCTTTCTACTCCCTGAGCAGAAAGTTGCTTCAGAAAAATATCCAACCTGCCACCTATCCACTCTGAGAAGTCATTATCTTCTCTTGCTTCCAACCAAGCAATACTTATTCATACCATCTCTCCTATTTTAGTAGTAAAAAATATTTCAATACCACCTTTTAAGATATCTGTGTAATTTCTTTTTCCATCTTCTGTAATTTCAACTTTTACTATATTTTCCTCAATCTGAAATATGCCAACTTCTAAATCCTTAGCTTTTTCATTATTTAAAGTTCTCGCAATTTCAACAATACTACCTTGTGGATACTTAATATAAAAATATTTATTATCTACTTCTACTTCAAGATCATATTTATCAATTTGCTTGTTATTTTCTTTCACAATACCTTCATATGCTAGACCCTCTAGCATTTTTTTCTTACTCTTACATTGTTCGTTAAGATCATTTAAATAATTAGAGCCGTAATATCCGCCTTCAATATCGCTATAAAAAGATAATCCTTTTTCTACCCCACCTTTTAACACTAAATTACGAGTGATCTTTTGTATGATATTTTTTGTAGTTGAATTGTGTGGATTTGCATGAAAGCGATTAATTAATTCTTCCATTTTTTCAAATATAAAATTTGTTACAGTCTTATTATCCTTACCGTAATATGAGTTTAATCTTATTCCTTGATTTAAATAACCCTCTATTATGCGTTCCATGTACTTTAAAACGCTTTCTTGCTCATCGTGTTCTGTTATACCTTTTATCATCTCATCACAAAATTTTTTAACTAGAATTTGTTCATCTGTAGTCAATGGTATTTGCAATTTCGTAGAAGATGAGTCTCGCTCAAAAAGATAAATTATTGACAATTCTTCTGCTCTTTTAATAAAGTCATAACTTCTTAGATATTCTGCAACATCTTTGTTTTTTGCGTACCTTTTCTTGATTAAATCCATATGCCTATCTTTACGACTTATAGTCGGTAATTTTGGATTTGATGAACTACTCTGTTGACTATTGAAGAAGCTGTTAGAGAACTGTTCAGGCTCTAAAATAAGATTACTTTCACCTTGTTTACCTACTTGCTTAGACATATTATATACCATAACCAATAAAACTTTTTAGTGATTACTTCAATACATAGATAAGTCAATAAAAATATCTTTTTCTCTTCAGTGCTAAAAAATTGTCAAAAATCTCAAAATTGGTTAATTGCATATAATCTACTTTCTGGTATACACCAAAACTACCGTAGAAAGCTTCAACTTTGAAAGGGATTAACAAATAAAATTCTTGTACTTTACCTCTACTAAAGTACAATCAGGCTTTATTTAATATTTTTCATGCTTGATGAAGTACATGAGGAGTGTGGGGTATTTGGCATAAGTTGCAACCAAAGTGCTGCTTTTAACTCTATACTTGCTCTCCACGCTTTGCAGCATAGAGGTCAAGAGTCTTTTGGTGTAGTAACCAGTAACAACGATAAGCTGCTCTCTTATCACTTTCAAGGTCAAGTGAGCAGCGTATTTGATGATATAGATGAAATAAAGAAATCCTTACCTGGAGACTGTGCAATAGGTCATGTTCGATACTCAACCAGTGGTAGTAAATTTGGAGTGCAGCCCATGTTTGGCAAAAGTGGCAAATTTGGAGATTTCGCCATAGCACATAATGGTAATTTAATTAATATTTCTCCGATACGCGAACAATTAATTAAACAAGAGTGTGTTTTTCAGTCAGATATTGATACAGAAGTAGTAGTGCATCTGACAGCAAGCGGTGAAAAAGATAGCTTTTTAGAGAGTTTTATATATGCATTAAAGCAAATACAAGGTGCTTATTCTTTTGTGGCAATCAATCAAGAAGTAGTTATTGGAGTACGTGATCCATCTGGAATCAGGCCTCTTGTTTTAGGAAAGTTAAACGGTTCTTACGTTCTTGCATCTGAAACTTGTGCTCTTGATATAATAAATGCAGAGTTTATTAGAGAAATAGAACCAGGCGAATTAGTTACCATCAGTTCGGATAGTAAGCTAGCCTCAATGTTTCCTTTCCCAAAGCAAAAATCAAGTTTTTGTATTTTTGAATACGTTTATTTTTCAAGACCAGACAGCATAATGGAGAATAGGTCTATATACGATACAAGAAAAGAAATAGGAAGAATACTTGCAAAGGAAAGTCCACCAAAGAACAATGTAGATATGATTGTACCAATACCTGATTCTGGAATACCTGCAGCTATTGGATATGCAAAGCATTCAGGATTACCTATGGAACTGGGGATAATTCGTAATCATTATATAGGAAGAACATTTATACAGCCAATCCCTGAAATACGTAAGGTTAGAATAAAATTAAAGTTCAATGCTAATAAGCATATTTTAAAGGGTAAAAACATAATTTTAATAGACGATAGTATAGTGCGTGGTAGCACGCTCAGAAGTATAATAGTTATGTTAAAAGATGCAGGAGTAAAAGAAATTCACCTAAAGATTTCATGTCCACCAATTAAGCACTCTTGTTTTTATGGAATAGATACGCCAGAGTGCAAAGATTTAATTGCTGCAAATAAATCTGTAGAGGAAATTAAGGAAGTTATAGGAATAGATAGCCTAGCCTTCTTGAGTATTGATGGCCTATACAGGGCTGTTAAAGGAGAGGTGCGTAACAATGCTACACCGCAATATTGTGATGCTTGCTTCACTGGTGATTACCCAATTGGTAAGTAATCTATTATTAATGAAGGTGAGGTTTTTTCTATGTTATATTAACAGTTTTAAAAATAGATTTTTGCATAACCATATAGTTTTTGCCTGGGCGTCATTTGAGTAAAAACTACTTTACAAATTTCGTCATTCCCTTTACTATGACGTCCAGTACAATGTTGCAAATTAAAAATCTCTCCATCCTGTGCTGGTTCTTCGATTCTAAACGCCACTTCTACCTGGTCATAACCAATCTGAATTCGTTCTACTAATGCTTTAATGATGCCACGCTTAGTTTGCCAATCTAGCTGTTCCAAATTAGATTTTACACTGGAATAAAGACTCTTTATACTGTTGATGATAAGGTTCATTCCCTTCTCTATTGCTTTTTGATCAACTACCTTTTTCTTCTCTTCTTCTATCCCTCTTAAGCGTTCCCTCATTCTTTTCATCGTCTGTTTAAATTCTTCCTCACTTATATATCCTTTATCTCCTACATTTTCTTGACTATAATAGTCTTCCATTAACTTTTCGATGCCTTGTTTTATTTGGTTTTCCCTTCTTGCAAGCTTCTTATCTGATGATTCATCATTTTTATTTTCTGCAATTCTACGGTGATACTCATTTTTTATTATCTCTGGGTTTTTTAGTAAATTTTTCACCTTTTCCCATATAGCTGTTTCTAACATATCTGTACGGACCAATTTATTAGTACACTTCTCCCTACCATCAGTAATACGTATAGTACTACTACAGCGATAATAGCTAAACTTTTTTCCCTCAACTCCACATTGTGCACCACTATACGCATATCCACAGTTTTGACACACAACTAGACCTTGTAATAGATATTTCTTTTTTCCTCCCTCTCTCTGCATCCTTGCTCTTTTTCTATTTTCATCCAGTTGCTTTTGTACTTTATTAAATAACCCTTCATCAACTATTTTTGGTACTGGTATATAAATCCAGCTGTCCTCATCTGTGCGACAGATAGAAACCTTTTGTTTATTTCTTTCTCTTTTTTCAACCCTCTTTAATTTACCAAACGCTGCTTGTCCTTTATATGCTGGATTTCTTAACACCTTCCAAATTATTATTGGACACCACACCTTCTTTCCAGTTCTTGTTCTAATTGACTTATCTCTTAGTCTACGTATCACTTCCCTTATACTTATTCTCTCTTGCCCTACCCACATGAATATCTGCTTTACTATTTTTGCTTCCTCTTCATTTATTTCAAACTTTGTCTTTTCTCTATCTACATGCTTTATACGATTATAACCAAAAGGTGCAATGCCAATTACACTTACACAGCCTTTTTTTGCTCTATGGAGTTTTCCCCTACGACTACGTTCCATAATCTTTGTACACTCATATTCTGCCACTAATCCTTGCATTCCCAATAACAATTTAGACTCTGGATTATTTTCAGTCTTATGATTTAAGAATATTACTTCTACTCCTGCTTTTTCAAATTCATCAAGTAATATCATTTGATGTGCAGATTTTCTTGATAGTCGGTCAGGTGAATGAATATAAATTTTATCAATTTGATCTTCTCCTACTTTATCACGTAATGCATCTAAACCTTCACGTTCTAAACTCCACCCACTAAGCCCATCATCCTTAAATTCATACTCATTCAATAACTCATGCTTATCTGCAGCAATTCTATGCTTGAGCTCGGCAATTTGACTCTCTATTGTATTGTTCTGCGCTTGACTCTTCGATGAAACTCTTGCATATAAGGCCACTGTTATCATTTTTCTTTATCTCCTTTTCATTGTTTCTTTTTACCGCATACCTTAGTAACAGCTCATAGGCGTCTGCTAGATGTTGTTCCGCTAATTCATCTGGCTCGTATCGGCAAGTTAATGTTCTTTTTCTCATAGTTTCTCCTGCAAATGTTTTTGTAGTGCAAGGAGCCTTACCACTCCTTTTTTCCATCAATCCATTTACTCTTATGAAAAAGACCAACTTTTATCAGCTACAGCCTTCAAATTTGGTCTAGCCCTTCCTTTACCAACTGCTGTTGCGCTTTCTGATACGACTCTTATTTTTTTAACAAACTTTCCATTTTCTCTGTTTCTTTCTTTAATACCTCGGCTATTTCTTTGCTATTTTTCGCATAATCCATCGCTGTTATTCCAAATTTATCTGCTTGCTCTATTTCAGCCCCTGCTTTTACTAGCTCCTCCACTATTTCTTTTTCTCCTACCATACATGCAAGATGCAGCGGAGTGCATTTATTGCCATACTCTTCAGCATTTACATTCCCTCCTGATTTTATCAATTCTCTAACTGTTTCTAGACGTTTCTCCGTTATCGCTAGATGCAGTGCTGTATGTCCTCTTACATCTGCTGCATTCACATCTACTCCTTTTTCGATTAATAACCTCACTGTTTTTACCTCTACTGCATAATGTAGAGCTGTTCTTCCTTTTTCGTCTCTTTCATAAATATTTTTAAACGAGTTCTCTAATAGTGACTCCTCTTTTTTACCCAGCTTTACCATAACTTACCCCACCTTTTCTTTAAACCTAAGCCTTCCTTTTTACCACCTCATCTATCATTGCATTCACTTGGCTGATTATCTTGCTTGCTAAATTTTGACATTCTTTCTTTATTAGCGATTTGTCTCTCCTCCTTATTTCTCCTATCTCTATTATTTTTAGCTCCGGCATGTAGCTTCCATTCAACATGTCTGCTATTTCTCCCACTAGCCCCTCTATTCCATAGCACGTCAGTTCTCTACTTTTTGTTATTCCTCCTTTTTCTCTCAAAAATTTACTCGCCTTTTCACTCTCTTTGCTATCACATAGACGATACTTTTCACTTTCCCAGATATAGTACATTGGTGTTGCACCGTACTTATTCAGTTGATTAACTTCAGCTCCGGCCTTTACCAGCTCTTTTATTATTTCAACTCCTGCTCCTCCTATTTTGCACGCAGAGTGCAGTGGCGTACATCCAGTGACATATTGAGTGGCATTTACTTCTGCTCCTTCTCTTAGCAGCACTTTTACATTTTCTAAACTTTTTGCAAATACTGCACAGTGCAGAGGTGTATAACCATTTTTATCTCTTGCATTAACATCTGCTCCTTTTTTTATTAATAACCTCACTGTTTTATAATCAGAGATTTCTACTGCTTGATGCAAGATCGTCTCTCCTTCTTCATTTCTTTTATTAATGTTTTTAAACCCGTTACTTGATACTTCTTTAAAAAACTTACTCTTGCTAAAACTCATTTCATACCTCACAAAATTAGCTTTTCTAGCGCCAGACAAATTTCTTATATTTACCTGCCGCTATTCAAGTCATGTCCGTTTTAGCATAAGAAAGCAAGTCTTTTTCTTTTTATTTCATACACTTTTACCTATTATTAATATAATATATGAGGATCTAAATATAAGTACTTAGCTTATTATACATATTACTTGACTATTTTTCCAACTTCTGTGCAAATGTCGATGTTCGTGCCACTTCAGTACTCCTGGATAAAATACTAAAATGTGCTTTTCTAATTCGTGTATTGAGTCTTTTTGCTCTGAATCTGAGTCATTTTTATAGTAAACGTTGTGTTCTGCTAAAACATATTTTCTGACCTTCTGATCTGTATAATTTTCTAATTTGTAACGATGGATAATGCTGAATCTTTCTAAAATTGGCTTGTGTTTTAAACTCCAATGTTGCCCTGAAAGTTTATCGCTTCCCAATACAAATTTATTCCCTCTTTCCTCTACACTACTTACTGGAAAACATGCGTTTATTTCTCCTAAGCTCCAACTGTCCGATAATATAACTTGCGCTTTCGCAAACTTTATTTCTGGTAATAAACTTTGTGGTAATGGATATAGTGCTTTTAAATTGTACCACTGATGACTCCTTTCATAGATGCCTTTGTAATCCTTTGTGTGAGGCTCTGTTTCTCCAAGTACTGCTACATCTAATCGATATATGTCATTACTAAATGTTTGTTCATAATGCTCTCTTAAATAGTTGTCTACAATCTCTACTAACGGACCTCTAGAACTGAAAAAATTTATTCTTCCAAACGATAACACTGGTCCATCTTTTTCTATTTTTACCCCTGAATAGTCAGAAAGAAGATCTCCAAATAAACTCTCATCTAATATAAATCTCTGCGCATTATAATAATCGTTAAAAATTCTCATCAATCTGGATCTTGCAGGCAATGATAGTTTTGCCAGCTCTACTACTGCATCAACAAAGAAATCATTTGGAACATCCCTTATCCCTATCTGCAGTTCAAAAAAATGTTTACCAGGTGGTTCTTCGATAATTGTAATATCTTCTATATTTGCCCATTTTAGTGCTATTTTGAGTGATGCTGGGGTTCCTCTTAAACGCTGAAATTTTACTCCTTCTACTATGGCTTTTCTTCTATCTTTTACCCAGCGTAATATTTCCCCCAATTCATATTCCTCAATTAGCCAAGGTAATATTCTTTCTTCTAATCTAAATTTAAACCCTCTTTGGATATCTACTTTATAATCTATCGCATCTACTAGCGCTCTTTCCTGCTTTGTTGCATTTGGTGGCAATAACATTACTCAACCTTTAACTTTCTTAATGCAGCGCACTCATTTCCTAGTACTACAACGTCCTCTTTTGGCTCTATTAATTCCACATTTTCTACACCATCTACAAATAGATTCGCTATTATCCATGATTTTGTAACATTCCATCCCAACCTTCTACTTGCTTCAAACTTCTTGATGAACTGCTTCTTGATTTCTTCCTCTGATATTATAGGACTTATGCTCATTCTGCTGTGAATATCTATTTCCGTAATATTGCAACCTATCACTGTTACTGTATCGGTTAAAACCCTTATATCATCTCTAGTAACCTGCTTTTTTACAATTTCTAGTAGCTCTTCTGACACTATGCCAGTTGTGGATAATTGTGTTGATAAGATTGAAATTTGTACTTTCCCTGGTATAGTTGATTCCACTAGTGCATCTTTTACTCTACTATCTGCTGACAGTGCATGATATTTATAATATTCCTTACTTCCTCCTGTTGACCAACCTGCTATCTTTGCTTTAATTCTTTTTCTAAATCGTTCGTCCTCTTCTTCTTTCTGCCTCTCCACTCCATAAAACTCAGCTAAATTATCAAGATCTTCTCCCGTTGCAAATTTTAGTAAATTGCTCTTTACTGCTTCGTTCATCCTTTGTCTGAGTAAAAGTTCTCGCCATGCTGCTACCTCCAGAATCTTTATTGCTGGATCGGATTCTACTAACGCTGAAAAGGTTTCATCTCTACACACTAACTCCTCCTTCATTCTGGAAAATATTTCCTCGAAACTTAGCTTTTCTACAATATTTGGCAACTGCATACTTATATAACCATTCCATCAAAGCGAATGTTTTTCCCACTTGGTACGTATAATCCTTCTAGGTCAAGCGTTACTTTTCCTTCTTTCACCTCTGTCATTTTTACTTTTTCTAACTTAAACCTCTTTTCCCATTTTTCCAAAGCTTCTGCAGTTGCCGCATATATCTCAAGTGTTAAATCTTTATTTATTGGCTTATCTACTAATTCAAATAGCCTTGAACCATAACTTCTCCTCATAATTCTACTGTTAATAGGAGTGGTCAGTATATCAATTATCGATTGCTTTAAGTGCTCTATTCCTTCTAACGCTTTGCCTGTTTTAGAATCCGTTCCTTTCATTTTTAGCCTGCAAACACGGTTTCACTGCCTTTTATTACTTTAAACCCACATGAAACTATATCTCCTACTCTTCCTATACCAAGACCATTTGCAAACACTGTTTTTGATCCTTCTATTAATATTTTTCCTTCACTAAAACTATCTCCTTGCCGGCAAACTGGCTTACCATTTACAAAAACATTATTACTGCCGCTAATGCAGAAATGTGGTATAGCTTCTCCACAGTAGTCTCCTAACCTCACTATTCCTTTGTTCAATTTAAGTCGATCCTTTCTGCTTTCAGTTTTATTCCACTTTTTGTCATTTCTATCTCTGATTTTCCTACTTTAAAATTTAATTTATCCACTACAGAAATTTCAAGATTCTTGCTCTCTTTGTCATACAATAACTTTGTTCCATCTTGAAATACTAAACTGTTAATCATTTCACTATTCTCTGGAGCAGAATAATTTTGCTGATATATTCCAGCTAGTACTACTCCTAATGATAACTCTCCCAATGGTGACAATATTACTACCTGTTCATTTATGCTTGGTGGTAGCCAGCTTCTTTCCTCTCCTGCTCTAGAAGTTATCCATGGAAGAAAATCTGTTAAAAGTTCTCCTATCTTCACTCTTACTTTTGCTTTCTCATAATCTACTTCTTTTACAACTCCTATTCGTACAATGTTTGCTAACTTTCTTTGCAGCTCTGAAATAGCAAAATTACTCTCTAACATTTTCTTCTATTATAATCGTATGTGGCTTAATCTTATTTTCTGTCCATATCGATTTACCTAAATGAAGCTGATGACTCCAATCAACCATCCACACCAAATATGCATCTAATTCGGGTCTAAATCCGTCAATTTCTGCAGAGATAAATTCTCCTGGTGAAACATTTTTTATATTCCATGTATTTTTGTTTACTACTCTTGCTACTTCTGCTGCTAATGACCTTACAACTACCGAGGAATCCTCGACTGTTCCATCAACTACAATTCGTGCTTCAAATTTTGCTCTCAACGCTAATTCTTCTGTTCCTGGATCATGTCCTTTTTCAAAGCCACTAAGTTCCACAAATACTGCCGGTGCTATCAATTCTTTCCTTATTGTTGGATAAATTTCGCACGTCTGTATTGCTGGTATTTCTCTCTTCAGCGTGGTACAAATTTTATCATGTAAATCTTTCAAATTCATCCTTTATAGCTCAATTGACGTTCAAAAAACTTTGTAAAGACTTCTTCAACTTCATAATTAACAAGATTACCTATTATCCTTGAAGCCTCTGGTTCTAGTAGCAACTTAATTTCCTTTATTGGTAATGCTGTTCTTCCTTCACGCTTAAAAATACCGCTATTTCCTTTTGGCATAACTGCTGCAAATCCTCCTATAAACTCATGCTTTCCTACTTTCGATCCTCTTCTTGTTTTTTGTATTTTACCAATTGTCGATGCTCTAATGTCATAGAGATTTGCTCTAATTAACACTTCTAATCTGCTAGTTTTCGCCTTAAAAATTCTTAGCCTTCTTCTCATTAACGTCAATTTTATCTTCTTTTCCTCACTAATTTCCTTAGCTGCTTTTGATTTTAGCCATAGTGCTGTTCTGTTTAACGCTCTCACTATTGCTAATTCTATTTTTTTTCTTTTAGCATCTATACTTTGTATAATACTACCGGTACGCATTTATACTCCTGACGCTCGAATTTTCCATATCATTCCTGAATTATCTTGCAGCGGTGGAGAATATACTTTATATTTACGGTCACCTATAACAAAAACATCTCCTACTATTGGCCTTAACACATCAAACGCACTTACTTCTAACGCTAAAGTTTCTTCCACAAATTGTCCTTCACCAATCTCGTATAATTTATCTGGCTGTTGCTTTAATACTTGTACCATGTATGACTTATCCTTTGATTTATACAAAGCCACTTCTCCTAAATGGGCAAAACAATCTTCTAATAATCGCTTAATATTCTCTTGCATATTTCTTTTTGATATACTAACCTTTACATGCTAAGAAAGCGCATACTGGTAGAGTCGTTCTGTGCCTCACCACCTTGTAGTTACTCTACCAGTATGTTATGCTATAGCAACTTTTACTAATACGCCAGGTCTATGGCACATTGGCAATGGATTTGACTGCGTATGTAAATCTGTTCCTCTATCAAATCTTCTTGGCTCTTGTTTTGCATAAAGTGGTTGTCCTAGTGTGTTTACCGTTTCATTAAAATCTGCTGGTGCAAAATATGTTGTAAATGTGCTCGCTGTTCCTACTGGAAAACAGTTTCCACTTTCTCTTTCTATAAACCTTCTTACATTTCCCTCAGGATCAGTTGCTTGCCCTCTATATTCCTCAAATGTGATTCCGCAGAATGTAAATCCTGACCTCATATCATTCCTTAGCGCTGCTCCTTCTTGCCATCTCTCATATGCCTCTTTCACCTTACTATGGGAAGTTAATGCATCAAAAAACTCAGGGCTTACCAGTGCATGAATTCCTGTCATATATTCACCACTTAAGTTATCCTCAATATGTCGCAATACCTCCAAGCACTTACGCTTTACATCAGTTGTTGCTGTTCCAAGGGCAAAATTTACTACTTTTGGTGTTATTTCAAATTCGTTGTACAGATTTAATAATTCCGACCCATCAGCATCTAAAATTATTCCCTTCAGCGCTCCCATACGCAAATGCTCCAACGTTATTGCATGTTTATTTCTCATTAGCTGCAAATGGTCAGTTATTACATCTGCCAGCGCTTTAAGTTCACTCTCTGATCCAAATGCCCTTATTCCTTGTACTTCCTCTGGCAGCACTACATCATCATGCGGAATGTGCGGAATCGTAAATGTTCTTACCTTTCTTTTTCCTCTTTTTCCTACTGTTGCTGGTGCTCCGGGTACTTGCGTTGGTAGTAAACTTAACACTCCGTTGTGTTCTTCTATCGTAATATGTCTAAATCTTACTGACCTACTTGGAAACAAATTTAAATTTTCAACACGTCCATAATTTATCGGCAATATATTCATCGCATTTGTTAGTGCCGTCATGCTAAATGCTGTATTCGTAAATGGATTTTGCATTCTTTTTCCCCCTTATTAATTTAAGTTACACTCCCTTGCGGACAATGATCCCTCGTCCTTCAAGTTGCTTTATTGCTGCAGCTTTTTGCTCTTCAGTGATACCTGTTGGCCACACAATTGCATGATCTGCTAGCATTGCTATACGTGTAATGATTACTGCTTTGGCATTTTCTGTCGCATTTACATCACTTACTATCGCACCTATTGCTGTTTGTGTACCATCTGTTGCAGTTGGATTTATTATCTTAATCATGTTATCCTTATCACTACCAACAACTGTACCAAGTTTAAGATTTTGTCCCTTGGCTACCGTTATTTGGTCTCTTGAATATAGACTTGATGCCTCATACTTTAATAAGTCACCTAGATTATTTTGTTCGATTATACAACTCATAAAATTTCCTCATTTATTTTCCCCTTTAGTTTTACCGCCATGTTTGTAATTGTTGTACGCGGCGGTTATAAAAAAACTTAAATACTTGATTGCGCTCTAGTCCTTGCTACCTCCATCATCAACTCTTCTCCTGAATTCTGTGGTATTGCACTCAGTATCTCTGTCTTCTTTGTTCTTTCTGCAAGTAATTCCATTAAAACTTCCCTAGCTTGCTCAACACTTACACTTTGCTCAATAAATTCTCCTATCTTTTCTGGCATCTTCGATAAATTACATAAACGTATTAATTCAAGAACTTCAGTACGATACTTGGTTAAATTATCAGTTTCTAGGTCATTTGTAGTTTGTTCATTCATAGTAATACTCCTGTTTTTATTAATAGATGAAAGAATTGTCATTCCGTCTGCAAGGCCTATTTCTACTGCTTTCTCCCCAAAATATAGCCCTGCCTCTGTTAATCGAATCTTTTCAATTGAAAGACCTCTGTTCCTTGCTATTAGCTGCAAAAACATTTCATATAGTCGGTCTACTTCTTTTTGTAAGCTTTCCAGACTTTCAGACGTCATTGGCTCATGTGGATTTAAATCATTTTTTCTACTTCCTGCAAATACTGTGGTATATTTTATTCCACATTTTTCATTAAATCCACTTTGATCTATATGACTTGCTATTACCCCTATGCTTCCTACTCCTGAAGTTCTGCTCACAAATACCTTTTCAGCACTTGACGCTATAGCATATGCAGCAGAGTAAGCATCATCATTTGCTAATGCCACAATTCTCTTTTTTGCTCTTGATTCGTAAATAAAATCAGCCAGGTCAAACACTCCATTGACCTCTCCTCCTGGACTATCTATATCCAAAAGAATTATTTCCACTTTTTCATCCTCTAAAGCTTCTTCTATTTCCTCTTGTATCTTCTCGTACGATGTCATACCTAGAAAATCATCAAAAGCTTCTGGTTTTTTAGTTAAAATGCCATGTATTGGTATTATTGCTGTCTTTTCTATATTGTTCTTTACATAGTGTTTTACGTTTTTAAAGATAGGTTGTTTTTGACTATGAAGCGATAGTAGTTCAAAACTTTTTGCTTCAAGCATTAATGGTCTACTTAGAAACATTGTTTCCCCCAACATCAGAATCAAATATTAAATTGAGACTATTTGCTCGCTTTTGATCTTCTGCTATTTCTTGATCAATTTCTTCTACGTCGTAACCCATTTCTGATACTACTTCTGATCGACTTTTAAAGCCATTTCTTACTGCCATTTGTTGTGCTTGCTGGTCTTTTAAAGGATCAACCCAATCAAACCCTTGTGGTATCCATTTTACTTCTTTCAATGACTCACTTGTTAAATCTTTAGCTATAGAAAGTTTTCCAGATACTAACGCTAATTCTAGCCATCTATTCCATACTGGTCTGCAAAATTGAAATACCATAATGTTGTGTTGCAGCATAGCACATCTACGACGAAACTCTATTAATCCAGCTCTGATTGATGAATAATTAACGCCTGTTAAATCTCCTGTTAGCTGCTCATATGTTATCCCTGTACCAATCGCTATTGCCCTCAGTTGCTGTCTCATGAATGCTTCATAACTTCCTCCAACATCAGACGGCTCTGAAAATTTTATATCTTCTCCTGGGTCTAAAAGCTGCATTGTTCCAGGTTCTAGGCCAGATAATGCTACTCCTTGCTCACTTGCTTCACCTTCTCCCATGATATTTGCTTCTGGATCGAGTCTTGTAATAAATCCAGCAAACATTGCTGCAGTTTTCTTTCTCACCAGCTCTGCATCATCATATTGATCAAGCTCATAAAGCTTCAGCAGTATATTAGAAAGCCATGGCTCTCCTCTAATTTGCCCAGGTCTTAGTGGTCTATATATATGTAAAACATCGTTTGCTGGTACTCTCACTGATTCTCCAAACGTACTTTCACCAGGGTGTTCTCTAAATAAGTAATATGCTTCTCTTTGCCCAAGTCTATTGAACTCAATCCCGTTTCTTATTACATTACCATTGGCTAGTGTTTGATTGCTCTTATTGTCCAAATGCTCTGATTCCAATACTTGAAGTTGCAATGGTACAGAAAATCCATCTTCGAGTTTACGATGTCGGAGGCGTACAAAACACTCTCCACCTTCTATCATGCTCCTACATACCAGAGCTTGTAATCCATAAAAATCACTTATTCCACAGCTATCTGCTTCATCTGTCCATTTTAGCCATAATTCTTGCACTTTCTTTCGAAATTCTGCATTCTTTGCTTTTGATTGTGGTTTTATTCCTGTTCCAATAGAGTTACTTACTATTGTATCAATAATATTTGCTGCATATGGATTTTTTCTCACCA
Source organism: Wolbachia endosymbiont of Oryzaephilus surinamensis (assembly GCF_025617515.1). Lineage (NCBI taxonomy): Bacteria > Pseudomonadati > Pseudomonadota > Alphaproteobacteria > Rickettsiales > Anaplasmataceae > Wolbachia > Wolbachia endosymbiont of Oryzaephilus surinamensis. The sequence continues at coordinate 1,143,002 of NZ_CP092526.1, forward strand.
TATCACGTGATCTACTACGTAAAGTTTCAAGGCTTTGAGACAGCAAATTGTTTATACTTCCTAACTCTGGTTGAAAGTGAAAAAATCTTCTTCCTGAGCCTGCTGCATCCCACGCTGAGCTTTTGATTTTTGGCTTACTAAATAGTTGTTTGAACGATTTTAATAGCATTTTGCCTCTTTGATTATGCAGCAGTTTGTTGCGCAATTTGACATTAAAAAATTACAGCAAGCTGCTGGAGAGTCTGGCTGTTAACACTTTATAAATTATGCATGAGGCTCTTGCACAAATACCAACGCTTATTCTGGGCTGCGTTCATAAATGTCCTTCCGATGTCCCATTGCAGTAATAGTTACTGTGTGTTTTGAGTAATTTATCCTATAAATTACACGATAATCACTTACTCGTATCCTAAAATACCCTTTGAATTCATGCGATAATGCTTTACCTATTGCTTTAGGGTTGGTTGCAAGACGACTATCTACAGCTCTTCTCACTCTAGATCTTATCGTTGGTGGTAATGCAAGAAAGTCTTCCTCAAGAACTTTTTTTGAATAGATAATATCGTATCTCAGCTTGTATCTCCACCTTTAGACTGTTTTTGCAGATAATATTCTATTCCAATCTACATCCTCACTTCTAATTTCTTCATCACCTCTAGCATCACGCTCAAGAGAAAGCTTAGCCAACTTTATATCTACTTCATCTATTTCATCATCTTCTTCAGATAATTTACTTGCTTCAATTTCTTCTTCCACTAGGTCCTTTACAACCTCTTCTATAGTTCTATTTTGAACTTTTGCCATTTCTATAAGGTAGTGAGCAAATTCCCCCTCAAAATTTACATTAACATTAAGCCTTTCTTGACTTTGATCCATATTTTAACTAGAAAATACCAATTTTAAACTATAACATTTTTACACAATTTTGTCAATTCCCTTACTTGTCGCAATCACAATTCTTCTCTTCGGTCTCACACCTGCAACTTTCAGTTCAGCCTTAATACGTTGCCGTAGATTCAGCAGGTCATTTATCTGAACTTCAGCATATCTCACCACATGGTCACCATATGCAATTGATACTACTCGCTCTCCGCTTTGCAGTTTTTTTATCGCTTCTTCGACTTGACTTAAATATTCCTGATTGTACATTTTACTTCTCATTCAACCATTTACTTTGTCTCACTTTTTTAGGCTTTTTACTTTCCATTTTTCCACTCAAACTATTCCACTTACTCTCTGGCCATCTGTCTATTCCCAGTGCTATCGATGCTGCTCTTGCGTAAATTCGGCAATCTAGTACTTCATTTCTTTCTCTTACCTTCTGCCACTCTTGTTTAGTGTATCCTTTTACTACCTTGCTGACTAATTGCTCTGCCGTTAGCTGCTTAAAATATTCAGGTGCATACTCCGGAAAATGACAATATCCTGCTGGCACTTTCTCTTCTTCTTTCAAAATATTAAGTAATTGAAAAAGCTCTGACTTTAATATCGATACTCCCACTGGCCAGAGCTTTATTCCTCTCTTTAGCTTTTGACCACCAACTGTTATATCTACTCTACTTGGGCTGCTAAGTGGTACTAGTGCTTTATTTACACCTTTCACTGCCATTACTCTTCCACAGCCTTGATGACCTCTTACCCAGTTGTATACTTCTTGCGTTGCATATCCAGCATCAACCGCCATCATACTTATCATATATTCAAGCCCATTTTCACCGATAAAATGATGATTAAGTAATTCTGAAAGCTTTCCCCATACTTCCCCACCTCCTGTATCTCCTTCAAATACTCGGTAGTCTATTGACCAATTTTCGCGGCTTTTTCCCCATGCTACAACTTCCACCTCTAGACGATCTTTTTGGACATCTACTCCTGCTGTGAGAACTACTTCGCCTTTTGGTACTGTGCCAATCTGAAAAAATTCTCTCCTGTTAAATAATTGCTTCCAGTCTGGTACTTCTCCTTTATCTACCCAGGTTTCTCCAAGCGTAGTATTTATCCAAACTTTCAGTAATTGTTCACTTTCCTTTGCATGGAGAAAATCTTCTACTGCTTGCTGCCAACTATACCAGCCAACTGGACTATAAAGACTTGAAAGATGAAATCCTTTTTTCTCACCTTTCATTGGATTTGTAGCTCTCCATTCTCCACGCTCAAGCATCTCTGTCTTTTGATGATTTTCTATCTTTTTACCACATTCTATACATATATAGTGTGCTGTATTTGGATTTTTATCTTCCCATTTTATTTGTGACCATTTTAGAACTTGATAGTAATTACAATACGGACATGGTACAAAAAAATATCTCTTATCTGTTGCTTCAAATTCTTTCTCAATTCTGCTTATTCCATGAATCGTTGGTGTCGATACTAAAAAAATCTTTCGCCTTGCAAATGTATTAGTTCGAGCAATACTGAGCAGTACTGGATCTCCTTCTCCTCCTGAATCTCCTGGGTAGGCATCTATTTCATCAAGAAAGAGGTATTTTACTGGCATAGATCTCAGTGCTACACTGCTATTTGCTCCGGTTATTACTACTATTCCACCTGGAAATTCCTTACTCTGCACAGTATTGCCTGAATCTCTTGATCTTGGGTCTTTTACTTTACTTTTTAAACATGGTGTACTTTCAATCAGTGGCGCAAATCTTCCTTTTGACCAACGTTTTCCCATTTCAACTGTTGGCTGTACTACCAGCATTGGCCCTGGCGTTTGATCTATGATATAGCCAATCCAATTATTTCCTGCTTCTGTTCCTCCAATCTGCGCTCCTTTCATGAATACTACTTTTTCTGCTGGTGAGGACGGAGAAAGTGAATCCATGATTTCTTTTAAATAAGGAGTTCTTTCTGTTCTCCATTTACCTGGCTCTGATGCTGCAGTTGGGGCTAGAACTCGATACTCATTCGCCCACTCTGATACTTTAAGCTGGGGATCTGGTCTTAAACCTTCAGAAAAAGATGTGGCGTATATCATTGTCTGCATCTACTAGTAATTGGTTCTAACTCAACATCATTAACAGTAGAACTTATTTCTCCAGACTCCTCCAATTCCATAAACATCTTTTTCTGAAATTCGTTTTCTATATATCTTTTGCTCATCTCACTTATCATTATTGCTATAATGAGCGCAAATATCCCTGTTATTGTTGCAAAAATGACTGCACCGCTTATTGTTGTTGCTGTTAAACCTATATATGCTGCTACTGCTATTGCACTAATTGGAACATAGATGCAGACAATATTATTATGTCTTTTTATCCTTTTATCTGCTATTTCTCTCTGTACTATATATTTGTTATGAAGGGTTGGAAAATTAATAACGGTGTCTCTGCAGAGTAACGCTCCATTTTTTTCAGTAAACAAAACTTTAAGTAACTCTAAATTATTTAAACTGATTGCTAAGTGCAAAACAGATGTATAATTGGCCCCTTTTTTCAGTAGTAATTTTACTACATGTAAATGTCCTTTTTCTGCAGCGAGGTAAATCGGTGATAAACCTTTATTATTTACAATATCAATATCGATTTCTTCCTTTAAGATTGCATCTACAAGCTCAATTTCTCCTCTTTGTGCAGCTAAATGGAGTAGACTATTCTTTTCAGAACCGTATTTATTACTCATCAAAGCCTTCTTTATCTCAGGTTTAGCGTAATCAAATGGTGTCTTGCCGCTATCGTCTTTTACCAATGGATCTATATCTTCTCGCGTTAGTAAAACTTCTATTGTTTTAAGTCTTTCAGCGTAATGTAGTGGTGTTTTATTTTCGTAGTCTTGCAAATTGACTTGAGCATTAGGCTCCTTTATTAAGCATTTGAGGATATCAAGACATAAGTCTCTTTCATCGTAATTAGTATTACTTACAGCTATATGAACAGGCGACAATTTCATTGAGTTTTGTCCCATGCGTGCGCTATTTACATCTGCTCCTAGCTTCAGCAGTAACTTTACTATCTCCAACTTTTTATTATTAACTGCATAGTGCATTGGTGTCTGATTTCGTGCATCAAAGACATCTATTTCAGCTTTTCCTTCTTTTACTAAAATTTTGACAACATTTCCATGTCCTATCCCTGCTGCTAGATGTAATGGCGTATGATGCAAAGCATTTCGTACATTAACGTCAATACCTTTTCCTATCAAATATCTCACTGCATTAATTTCACCTATCATTGCAGCTAAATGAAGTAAACTATCTTGCTCTGATCCATATTTATTGTTGATTAGCGCTTGTAATATTTCTGCTTTTTTCTCTTCTTTGGCGTAATCAAGAGATGTTTTACCATCATTATCTTCTACAAAAGGATTGATATTCTTTTTTGTGAGTAGCAGATCTACCATGCTTAATTCGTCAAACTCTATAGCGCAATGTAGTGGTGTCTTTCCATTTAATCCTCTGACATTAACATCTAATCCAGGTTGATTGATGAGGCACTTTATTAACTCCAAACTTAGGTTATCAGCCATTTTATATTCAAAATCTTTTTTATATTTGAAATTTAGTATTAGATAATTCTTGTAATGAGTTTGTAATCTCTTCGGTTAGCGCCATATGAATCTTTTCAGTGTCACTCAGTGATGCAAGCAGTGCTGAAACTCTATTTGGAATATTAAGCAAATTATTACGGACAACTCTTGCTACATTAAACGCATCGCGCTTTACTTCCTCTATTGCTACAAGTTCACCAATCTCAGCTTTTGCTTTTGCCTCAAGCAGTTTACCTCGTTCCATCTCATTTTTTATTCGCGTTTTTAGCAACATTGTAGAAAGATTACTTGTATTTTCTGGATTTTTCCTCCTCAGTGGCTGACTTGGATCTCTTATTGCTGCCACCGCTTCATTTGCCTGTTCTCTATTGATCAAACCATCCTCCAACTCAACTATTCCTTTCTTTACTAAATAACAGACATATTGCTTTGATACTCCTATCTCTCTTGCCCATTCTGTTTGTGTTATCTTTTCCACTTTTTTTTCTCTTCTCTCTTTTGTGTCTCTTTATCTACGAATTTTCTTCTTGAGTCTCTGAAAAGGTTTTACCAGTACCAGAAAGAATTGCCTCCCTACCTGTGTATATTTGCCAACGTTTTATGGTGACATCTACAAATTTTGAATCTAGTTCTATTGTTCTGCAAATTCTTCCTGTTCTCTCACATGCAATCATCGTGCTGCCAGAACCGCTAAATGGATCAAGTACTATGTCTCCTGATCTGCTGCTGTTTACTATTGCTCTCTCCATTAGCTCTACTGGCTTCATTGTTGGGTGCAGTGAGTTATGTATTGGCTTATCATAAAACCACAGATCACTTTGATTTCTACCTCCATGCCACTCACGTTTATTGCCGCTTTTCCATCCATAGAGCATTGCTTCGTATTGTCTTTGATAATCTGATCTTCCTAGCGTAAAGTGATTCTTTGCCCAAATGATAAATGTTGACCATTTTCCTCCTGCCTCCTCAAATGCTTTTTGCAACGTTGAAAACTCTGATGATGATATGCAGATGTAAATTGCACCTTTCGTATATGCTAAAATGTGGGAACAGATGTCGTAGAGAAAAAGCTCATACTTTTCACCTTGATTATCATTTAATATTTTTTTATCTTCTCTTTCCTGACTGCTACCGTAATCAACGTTATATGGAGGATCACATACGGTAATATCTGCCATTTTATCGTCTAATACCGCTTTATATGATTCAACTACAGAGCTATCACCACAATAGATTCTATGATCACCTAAAATCCAAAGATCACCTGGTTTTGTTACCTTTTTGTCATCAATAGCTAAGTCAGAAAAATCTTCTTTTTCACTATCTAAATCATCAAGGAAATGTTGAACTTTTTCTAATTCAAATCCTGTCATTTTAAGGTCAAACTGCAAATCTTCTAGCTCTTGAATTTCCACTTTTAAAAGATCATCATCCCACTTTGCCCAATTAGCTGATTGATTGGCAAGTAATCGAAAAGCTTTGGTTTGTGGTTCGTTTAAATTATCACTTAAGACCACTGGAATACTCTCCATACCGAGTTTTCTTGCTGCTTTAAGTCTTAAATGACCATCAACCACAGTACCATCGCTTTTTGCAACTATTGGAATACGAAAGCCGAATTCTCGAATAGAAGCACACATTCTGTTGACTACATCGTCATTTTTACGTGGATTACGCTCATATTCGACCAGATTTCGAGTAGGATAGTAGTGGATTGCTAAATTCATATCTTAATAATTAAAAAGTTAATATTCAAAATATATCTGACGCTAGAGAAGGCCTGGGGTTGAACCCACCAAACCCGCCAGTATGGCCGAAAGGACCCACTTTTTATGGGTTTTTGTCTTATTAATATCTTTACTAATATAGAACATTAATGCCAAAGCATCGGCCTCATTATCATCTCTAGGTGAAAAACTTTTTTCACGTATCGCTTCAATAACTTCACTCTTACTTGCATTGCCTTTGCCTGTTATAAAGCGTTTTATAGTTTTAACATTAACACCTTGGTAGGGAATATTGTTCTCTTCACACCAAGCAGACAGAACTGCGAGAAAACCGCCATAGCAATGCGCTGCATCAGTTCCTAGATGTCTTCTTACTTCCTCAAAATACACTGCAGTGAACTCATGTTTCAAAGAATTAAGCCAATTGTGAAAACTTAAAAAACACATTCCACCTCCACTGAAACGGCTACCATGAAAGCTTTTGCTTCCACTTTCAATTACTCCATCTGTTAGAATTGCCCAGCCGGTTTGCTTGCCGAGATCTAGCGTTAAGATTGACGTACAAAAACTCCTTTGTGTAATTAAAGTTCAATGCCCTGTATAATATATATGTACGATGACTCGCAAATTCGTCCGCAATTTTGAAAAAAAATTAAAAAAAATTTCATATCCTGCCATTTGAGTTTTTTTCATCTTTACTTATCTTAATAACTATTTTACATAACTTATATTACGCCAATATTTATATTATTATATTATCATATATTATATTTTACCTGTATTTAAATATATATATAATATATATAAGACTTCAGTAATCCGTAAACCCTCTTTACTGGCCGATTTTAGCCACTTAACTTTAGAAACGGCTTTTAGGAATAGAACATAAAAAAGACAATATTATCAATAACTTAACGATTACTGCTTTCTGAAATACTAATTAGTAACTCAGAAATTAGGTACAAAATTGGTAGTTTTTTACCTATGAAAAAGTAGCTTCAGTAGTGTATCAAAACGTTTAAATCTTATTTTAATTTTTAAAGATTTTATTCTTTTAGATAAAAAAATTATTACTACTTTTTTATAATAAATTAGTCATACAAAGTCTTGGTAAAAATCTCTATTCATGAAACTTTTGGAGTTTTTATGAAGAATTCTTATCAAGGAATCGATTCTACAATTGTTAAACATGTGAGATTTCAAGCTTCGCGCCTTAAATCCAAAAGCTGTTTTATTAACGAAAGTCTCGAAGATATAGAACAAGAGCTTTTTTGTCAGGTTTGGCAATATCTTAACCAGCACGATGAGAAAAGAAGTAGTTTTAGTACTTTCGTTGCTAGATTAGCTAATTATTGTGCTCGCAATATGTTACGCAATCAGTTATGTCTAAAACGTAATATAACTTTTGATGATATAAACGACGATATTCCAGATCATAGGAACTCGGAAATCGAAGCGATAATTCGCACTGATATAAATAATATAATTTCAACTTTGTCTGAAAAAGATAGTAATTTATGTCAATTACTTAAGGTATTTACTATTACTGAAGTTTCTGTAATAACCAAAATACCAAAGACAACTATCTATCGCACACTAGAACGAATACGCAATAAATTCTCAGTTTTAGAGAAGTTATAAGCTCTCGATTATATTTGCTCAAAATTTTTTTTTTGCAAATTGCGGACGAATTGCCTAGGTCATCGTACATATATATTTAGGTACTGGGAGAAAAATGAAAATAATGAACAGCAATGAACGGCTAAAAGTTCAAACAGGTATAAAAATGGTCATCTTTGGTCCTTATGGTATAGGTAAAACTAGTCTCTTAAAGACCATAAATGAACCAACACTTTGTCTTGATTTTGAGGCAGGTTTACTTGCTGTTCAAGATTGGCAAGGGGATTCTGTAAGTATTCGTACTTGGAATGAGGCAAGAGATATTGCATGTCTCATAGGTGGTCCTAATCCTGCGTTAAAATCTGACTCAGCATATAGCCAAAGACACTATGAGCATGTATCCAGTAAATACAAAGAGCTTGCTTCGGAGTTTCTCAAGTATCGATGTGTTTTTATCGATAGTATTACAGTAGCCTCGCGTTTATGTCTTTTATGGTCAAAAATGCAACCTGAAGCTTTTTCTGAAAGATCAGGAAAACAAGATATGAGAGCTGCTTACGGGTTACTTGCTCAAGAAATGATGGCTTGGCTCAATCAGTTTCAACATATTCCAAATAAAGACATCATTACAGTTGGAACTCTTGGACAATACCTCGATGATTTCAATCGCTCAACTTGGCTACCTCAATGTGAAGGAGCTAAAACTGCAAGTGAAATTCCAGGTATTGTTGATGAGGTAATCAGTATGGTTGGAATCAAGAAAGATGATGGTACAGAGGTTCGTTCATTTGTCTGTCAGACGATTAATTCTTGGGGATATCCTGCTAAAGATCGAAGTGGTTGCCTTAATATGGTTGAAGAACCGCATCTAGGAAAACTTCTTACAAAAATTAAAACTAAAGCTTTTGCAATTCAACCTGTCACGCCCAACATATAGGAGGTTATTATATGCTACAAAACTTTTTAACTATTGGTCAAAAAATTCCTTTTTTCAGTGTGAAAGAATACTTGGACGATCGATCGCCAATACCAGAGGATATAATCTCACCAAGAATTTTAACAAAAAGAGGCTTATTGGTACTGGGTGGCCCACCTAAAATCGGCAAAAGTGACTTTTTGATTTCATGGCTCGTTCATATGGCTGCAGGTGTTCCTTTTCTTGGTATGGTTTCAAATAGACCTTTAAAAATTTTCTACATGCAAACTGAAATTGAATATGAATATATGAAAGAACGTTTGCAACAACTTGATAATGAACTTTTGAATGTAGCTGCTAACAACTTAATCATTACGCCAAAAGTGCACTTATCATTTAATCATGATGAAATAAGTGAAATTAAGGAGATTGTAAATGAACGCTTTAAACCTGATGTTTTGGCCATAGATCCATTACGTAACATCTTTAGCAGTGAATATGGGAATGAAAATGATAATAGTGCTATGCTGTTCTTTCTGCAAAAGACTCTTGAGAAGCTACGCAGTGCTGTCAATCCAGATGCTTGTATTGTACTCACTCATCATACAAAAAAATTATCGAAAAAGATGCTCGAAGAAGATCCATTTCAAGGCCTAAGTGGTGCTGGATCTTTACGTGGATTTTACAGTACTGGTATGGTGATGTTTGCTCATGATGAAGAAAGCAGTGCACGCCAGATAGTATTTGAGCTTCGCAATGGTGAACGCGTGCCAAACAAACTTGTCGATAAGATAAATGGTCATTGGCAGCTAATGGAATAGCTAACTTTCACTTTAAAGTCAACTTATAGGAGAGCGTATGCTACAAGATTTTTTAACTGATTTTAATAATGCAAAACTGCAGAGCAGTTTAATACCGAAAGGTACAATAGTCAAGGTAAAAATGGCAATAAAGCCTGGAGGTTATGAAAATTGGTTCACTAAAAACTACACTACTGGCAGTATCTATTTAAATGTAGAATTTACCGTCACTGAAGGCCCATATGCAAAACGCAAGATTTTTCAGATTATAGGTATCAAAAATGGCAAAGCAGAAGGTGAAGAAGACATCTGGGGAGAATCTGGACGTTCTATGCTGCGTAGTATTTTGGAATCATCCAGAAATATTCATGCAAATGACACTTCAGAGAAAGCAGTTACTGCTAGAAGAATAAACTCTATAGCTGATTTCAACGATTTAGAGTTTACAGCAAAAGTAGGCGTTGAAACTAATAATACATACGGAGATAGAAATAGGATTACTACAGTTATTACTCCAGAATTACAAAAAAATTTTCAAGATGATTGGTTGCCATTTTGAAGTATGACGAAGGAAAGTTGTGGGCTGCTGTTATTACTAGAGCTATTCAGGATGCAGCAGGAAAAAACCCTAAACTTAAAAAAGAGGCTTGTCAATGGATTCGCTCACGATCTTTTGAAACTGTTTGTGAGCTGGCTAATCTTGACTTTAAACGTCTAAAAAATATGTTGAACAAATTTGGAATAAACAAGGAGAACTTTATGGATTTTTCATCTAAAAATGCTTTGAAAATAAAATCGTTATTAATTAATAATATCAAAGATTGTTTATCTTATTTGTTGCCTGATGGCAAATCTTACCAAGATAAATTCTATATTGGAAGTAGAAATGGAAATAAGATAATAGTTGAAATGGAAGGAGAAAATGCAGGAAATTGGTACAACCTGATCGAAGAAAAGAAAGGAAATATAATAGACCTTTGGACTTTAGTTAAAGGTAATATAGATTCTGCTGAAACATGGTTGAACGGTAAAGATGAAAGAAGTTCCATATTACAAGAAAAACAAAACGAAGGAAAAGCATTTTCTGTAAATCATTACTTAAATGACAAATCACCAATGCCACAAGATATAATAGGCCCAAGAATTTTGACACCAGGTGGTCTTTTGGTCATAGGTGGTACTCCAAAGATTGGCAAAAGTCATTTTCTTCTTTCTCTATTAGTACATCTGGCAGCAGGAAGATCATTTCTTGGCATGAAACCTACAAGACCGCTAAAAATATTCTATCTACAAAATGAAATGGAATATGATTATATTAGAGAACGTATACAACAACTCAATAAACTTCCTCATTTAGCAACAGAAAACTTAGTTGTGACGAACAAGATGAATTTGACCTTAAATGAAGAAGGTATAGAAAAAATAAAAAATATGGTAGAGGAAAAGTTTGATTTAGTTGTGATTGATTCTCCTTATAATTACGTTAACTATGGTCTACAGCATGCAATAGAAAAACTACGTTCCAAGATTAATCCTATGGCTGGAATAATCATCACAAATCACACCAAAAAAGTATCTACCTCTACATTGGAAAAGAATCCATTTCAAGCTCTCGTTGGTGCTAACGCTTTAAGAAGTTTTTATACATCTGGAATAGTAATATTTCAACCCAATAAACGTACAAATATCTTACAAGTAGTATATGAACTTAGAAACGGTAGATCTATACCAACAAAATTCATCAATAAGATTAATGGATGTTGGAAAACTGCTAACGTTATAGCTAGAACATAAAAATTCTTCAGGTAGGTATGGATATTTATTGTTCACAAAGAAATGGACATTATAAATTATTAGGGAAGAAAGAACAGTTAAGAACTCAACTCCTATCAAATATAAGGTCATGTCTTTCTTATTTACTGCCAAGAGGAACTTTTCGTGGTGATAAGTTCTATGTAGGTGATCTACAAGGCAATAAAGGACAAAGTATGATAGTGGAGTTAACTGGCAGTAAAGCCGGATTATGGCATGATTTTTCTACCGAAGAAGGAGGAGATATTTTTGATCTTTGGGCTGCTGTTACTGGAAAAAATCAATTTACTGATACGATAGAAGATATTGCTAAGTGGATTGGTTATTCGGAAAAAAATAACACTCTGGGGCAACCAACGGCATCATGGAACTATTACGATGAAAGTGATCAAGTGATTGTTACAGTTTATCGTTATAACACTGATTCAGGAAAAAGATATCTTCCTTTTGATGTAAAAAGGTCTAGTTTTACTCTACCAGAGACCAGGCCTTTATATAATATTCCAGGTATCATGAAATCTGATAAGGTGATTTTAGTTGAAGGTGAAAAGTGTGCAGATGCTCTGATAGAGCAAGGTATGACTGCCACAACTGCAATGTTAGGAGCAAATGCACCAATAGAAAAAACAGACTGGTCACCACTTAAGGGTAAACATGTTATTATTTGGCCAGACAATGATGAGCCAGGTAAACAATATGCTGAGAAAGTTGTGAAAAAGCTTACTTTTCTTGGTGTTTTATCACTTACTCTTCTTGAAATACCGGAGAATAAACCAAAAGGATGGGATTCAGCTGATGGTATAGAAGAAAAGATGAATATTCCTGAATTCATTGAAAATAACTCGAAAAAAATCATCGTTAAGCAATTTCTTAATATTCAAGAATGGAGTGTGGAACGTTTTATAGGTCCAGTACCAGAGCAAAAGTTTCTTGTTGAAGGGTTATTTCCTTTAGGAGTGACATCTATTCTAGCTGCAATGGGAGATACTGGTAAAGGTATGCTTCTGCTTGATTTAGCACTGAAAGTTGCGAGTAGAAAAGATCAGCCATGTGGTTTTGGTCCTTTAGTTACTGAACATGGATCTGTGGTAATTTTCTCAGCAGAAGATGATATGAGTGAAATACATCGTCGTTTAGAGCGTCTTGATTCGCAATGCGAAAGATTAAAATATAAAGATAGGCTCTTTATTGTACCATTACCAAATGTTAGTGGATCACTTACAATCATAAAGAGTGTTTCAGGTAAAGTTATAGAGACTTCTCCTGAATTTGAATCGATAACAAAACAACTTAATAAAATAAAAGACTTAAAATTAATCGTATTTGATCCACTTGCATCATTCGTGCATGCTGATTTAAATACTGACCCAGCCGTAGGCGATTATTTGATGTCTTTATTATCTGATTTAGCAGGTAGCACTGGAGCATCAATAATTACTGCCCATCATATGAGAAAGCCAAAAAGTGAAAAACCTATATCGACTGTTGAGCAAGCACGTGATGCTATTAGAGGTACATCTGCTCTTGTTAATGGTGTTAGGTGTTCATACGCTTTTTGGTCTGTGGAAGATACAGCTAAACTGACAATTTTTAAATCAATAGGAGAATCTGTAAGACAGAACGCATTATTTTATGGAGCAATTGTTAAAGCAAACGGTTTGGCTGATCGCACTTTACGCACTTATTTAAGAAATGAAGAAACAGGATTGTTAGAAGACATAACTGAAAGATTAAGAATAAAAAATATGAACGAAAAAGATTCAAAGCAGCATCTTATAACTGCAATTACACGAGCAGCAATTTCTGGACATCCATTTACCCATACAGGAAGTACAGGAGTGTATAAACAGCGGCATAGACTACCTGAGGAGTTTCACAGTATAGGAAGAGATAGAATGGAGCGTATAGTTCAAGAGCTGTTACAAGCACGGAAGTTGGTTAAAGGAATGGCTACTGGTTCAAAAGAAGATAAATGGCTTGACATTCCTAGCGGACCATTTGCTCGCGGTGTTGGAAAGTTTAGCTGTGGAGCTGAGCTATTCTCCTAAAAAATTTTCCTGATATAAAAAAATATTTTGATTTTTGCGGACGAATTTTGAACTCACCGTACATATATAATATAGGGGGCTTAATTAAAAATGTCAATACTCACACAGTCAGGAAGAGCAGCAATAGCAGACAGCATCAAAAAGCAATCTATCCATCTTGCTTGGGGAACAGGTGATTCAAGTTGGGAAAGTAGCCACAAAGTAGAAAAAACTTTCGTTAAGGGTGAAATAAAATTTGATCATCAACCTATTAAAGATGTGAAGGTTTTTACAGGGCAAACAACTTATCAGCCAAGTATTGACTATACAGTTAATGGCAGTACTGGTGTAATAAAACTTACGGAAAATAGCTCTATTCCAGTAAGTGATAAAGTTACTGTAGAGTATAGTGAAAGCACACCACCAGAGCTGATAACTTCTGAAAAGCTGCTCAATGAACTTGGCAGACGTACTGCAGACGAAGTGCTATTCTGCACAGGTGATGAAAACGGTGAACTTATAACTCCATCTGGAAGGTTTAGGCCCTCAAATGTACCAACTACTAATCTCTATCTCAAATTTACTTTCGATTTCACAAACGCAGCAAATCAAGTTATACGGGAATTAGGGGTTATGGTTGGTACTAAAGTAAAAGAAGAATTACCTATAGGACAGAGATATTTTGAACCACAAGATATAGAAGACCCAGGGATCTTATTAGTTTTAGAGCATACAGTACCGCTCATTAGGACTTCAGCAACCCGGGAAACTTTTTCGTTTGTAGTGACATTTTAGAAAAAGAGAAAAAAGATGACCTTAAATAGCTATTATAACCGCTTTAATCCTGACAAAGAATACGAAAAAAGCTTGTTTCTTGCAGGAAGAGGTCTACAGTCTGCAGAATTAAACGAGACTCAGGAGTATGCTCTCTCTAAGCTTAAAGGCATAGGCGATGCAATATTTCGTGATGGCGATGTTATAACAGGAAGCAATTGTATTATAGATGGGGAAACTGGTAAAGTTACACTTGAGTCAGGAAAAATCTATCTTCGTGGAGCAGTTAGAAAAGTAGAAGCAAAAGAGTTTGTTATTCCACTGAGTACCACAGTTCGCATAGGTGTTTATTATGTAGAATCTACGATTACAGAACTTGAGGATGAAAACCTTCGTGATCCTGCTATTGGTACAAGAAACTATCAGGAAGTAGGAGCTGCAAGGCTTAGAGCTACTATCACTTGGGGTTATCAAGCAGAAGGTCTTTCTCCACGTTTTTCTGGAGGAGAGTTTTATCCAATCTATAACATTGAAAATGGAGTATTAATAGAACATTCACCACCTCCACAAGCAAACATAGTAACCACAGCTCTTGCTCGTTATGACAAAGAAGCAAATGGTTCCTACGTCGTAAATGGTCTTGAAGTAATGTTCCTGCAAAAGGAAGAGGGAGAAGGAGGAAAAAAAATATTTGTGATTAATGAGGGCAAAGCTCATGTTGATGGCTATGAGATTGAGCTACCTCACAGTATTCGTGTTTCTTTTGATGAAGATCCGGATATAAAATCAGTTGAATCAGAGCCACATACTTTTCAGCCAAATAGCCAAAGAGTAATGGAACTTAAAGTTAATGATTTTCCAATCAGTGAAATTAAAAAAGTAGATATCACTATTCAAAAAACTATTACCATTACTCACGGTTCATACTCAGGAGCTGTTGATCCAATACCTGACTCTGCGGTACTTGAGATTATTCAAATTAAACAAGGCAATGTTATTTATGAAAATAGTATAGACTATAAGTTAAATGCAGGAAACGTTGATTGGTCATTACCAGGTAAAGAGCCAGCTCCTGGAAGTAGTTATCAAATAACTTACCGCTGTCGTACTCATGTAAGCCCTGAAGATATAAGTGAACAGGGATGCAAAGTAAAAGGAGCAGTTGATAACAGCTTGGTTCTGATTGATTACACCTGGAAAATGCCCCGCTATGATTTAATTACTATCGATAGCAAAGGAGCAGTAAGGAGAATAAAAGGTATAGCTCACCCTTGGCGACCATCGATGCCTAAAGCGCCCTCTGGACAACTTTTGCTCTGCTACATTCATCAGACGTGGAAAAACGGAGAAAAAGAAGGGGTAAAAATAGTGAATAATGCTATTCATGCTGTACCGATGAATGAGCTTGAAGCAATGAAAAAAGGAATAAATGATCTTTATGCGCTGGTTGCAGAGGAACGTCTACGCAGTGATGCAAATTCAAGAGAACCTACCACCAAAAAAGGAGTATTTGTTGATTCATTCTTTGATGATGATATGCGCGATCAAGGAATTTCGCAGTCTGCAGCGATAGTAAATAGAGAGCTAGTTCTGCCAATAGATGTAGAAGTTGCAGATATTGAAAAAGGTGGGGAAAGATATCTTTTGCCTTATAAACTTGAACCGGTACTGGAGCAGCTTTTACAGACTAAAGGAGAAAAGATCAATCCATATCAAGCTTTTGATCCAGTCCCGGCGCAAATTACTCTAAATAAAAACATTGACCACTGGACAGAGGTTACCACGAATTGGAAAAGTCCAGTAACTAGAGTGTTTAATACTAGAGAAACAACAGAGCTATTGTCAAGTAATTCTTATGAAACTGAATTTATGCGAGAAGCAGTACAGAATTTTGAGATCGAAGGTTTTGAGCCAAATGAAAAGCTTAAAGAGATAAAATTCGATGGCATCGTCATTCAACCCGTGGCATAGGGGGAAAAAAAGTGGAAAAAAGAGCTAACAACCAGGGAAAATTAAAGGGAAAGGTGAAAGTACCAGCAAATATTCCAGCAGGTACTAAATTAGTACAGTTCTTCGGTGATAAAGGCAGTTATGGAGAAGCAACTTATACTGGTAAAAAAACAATTACCATAGAGGAAAGAAGAAGAGTTATCGCAGCAAGAAGAGTTGATCCTTTAGCGCAAACATTTACGCTAAATGAAAGTAGGCACATAGGAGGCGTGGAACTATGGTTTGTAAATAAAGGCAAAAAACGTGTTGTTGTGCAGATTAGAGAAACAGCAGTGGGAATGCCATCGCAGACTGTTATTGCTGAAAGCTATATTGAGCCGAAAGATATAAAAGTAGATGGCACAGCAACACGTATAGAATGGTCGCCAGTGTTTTGCCATGCAGGAGAGGAGTATGCAATAGTACTGCTTACTGATGATCCTGGTACTGCAGTCAAAATAGCAGAACTTGGCAAATATGATGCAGTAAATAGCCGCTGGGTAACAAGCCAGCCATATCAAGTAGGAGTATTACTGTCATCAAGCAATGCAAGCACCTGGACTCCACATCAAAATTTAGATTTAACGTTTCGACTACTAGCTGCAAAATTTAGCGAAAATTCTCACGTTATTGATCTGGGAAAAGTTACAGCAACCAATACTTCAGATTTAATTGTTTTGACGAACGTCGAAAAAGTAGCATTTGATACCAATGTAGAATTTATCTTAACAGATGAAGAGGGAAAAGAAAATTTTCTATCTGATAACTTGCCGCTCGCGCTGCGTGAAAGACTATCTGGAGAGTTAACAGTAAAGGCAAATTTAAAAGGGTCAAAAGAAAAAAGTCCAGTGCTATATCCTGGGTTACAGCTAGTTATGGGTAATATAGGGGAAAAAGGAGATTATGTTACAAGAAGTATTACAGCAGGAGCTAATACTAAAATCACCATAACGTACGATGCGCTGATACCTGGCACTGCAGATGTTAAAGCTTATGTACAAAAAAGCAACAGTGATTGGCAATTAGTAAATTTAACATCAGGAAAACCAATTGGAGAAAATTGGGTAGAGAGAACTCATGTGCTGACAAATTTTAATGCTAATGAGACAAGGATAAAATTAGTTTTAAGTGGAACGGTTATTTATCGTCCTAAAGTCAAAAATCTCAGAGTAATAGTAACATAAAATTTAAATGACTTTTGATCAAACCAAACGAGGATATCCTTTGCCGCATCCAGAGAACATAGCTGTAGAAGATGTAGTACGTATTCGCAGAGCCATAGAAAAGATAGATGAAGATATGAGTGAAAGAGAAGATGAACTTAAAAATAATTTTGAACGATTTAGATTTGAAACTTTTTTGAATTTTTGGGAATGAAAGAAGCAATAGAAGCATTACAGCAAAGGATAAAGGATTTAGCAGCAAATAGCACGGCTGATCAACTGGCATATCTTGCAAAATCGCTGGAATTGATAGCAGATAAAAAAGCGATTGCTGACATTGTACAAATAACTGAAGTAAAAGAGATAATTGATGCACTACAGAGAAGGCTTAAAGATTTAGCAGGAAGTAGTACACCAGATCAACTAGCATATCTTGCTAAAGCACTGGAATCAATAATCGACAAAAGTGCGGTTTCTGAAATTGTACAGATGACAGATGGTAAGTTAAAAGAACTCTTGAGCGCTGCAAGGACGCACTTAAGTGACATAAATAGCAATAAGGAAAATTCAATATCTGCAATAACTGAAGCGAAAACAGATTCTGTCAATGAAATTAACAAGCTTAGGGATAATTCCTTAAATACTTTAAAAGCATCATCAGATTCTCATATATCGCTACTTGATACGAGAAAGAATGCCAATATTGCAGCAATAAATAGCATTAGTAATAGTCATAAAGATGGTCTTAAAGGTTTAGTAGAAGATTTTCGTGCTGTTAATAATGTACCATCTGGATCATCAATTATTAGGGAAATAGAAACTCGTGATAACCAATTAAAAACATCCCTTATAAACGAGATAAAAACTAGAGATGATGAGCTGAAAGTGTCGCTTACACAAGAAATAAGAAAGCGCAACATGGTTGAACCAGGGTCATTACCTTTCTTATTTGGTGTACTTGGCAGAAAAAATAATTATTTTGGCCACGGAACTTTTACGACAGAGCTTGGAAAGTGGAGTAGTGATATAACAAAAACTGACTATATGTTACAACTACTAGCAGGTAGCCATACGTACAATACAGATTACGTTAGTTTTTATCGGCCAAGACAACTAAGTTTTATAGAGGGAAGTAAAGGAACATTTATTTACGGAGAGTTATGCACAAAAAGTTTTTCGGGTAGTTATGATGAGATATACTATTACCCGTATGCTGCACTTGGAGTAGTATTTGTAAAAAATACAACCAATGTGAACATAAATAAGACAATGGAATTTGTTGGATCATCGTATTCGAGTACGGAGTATGGGGGAGCAGGATTATTTGTGGGAACACCAGATAATACCAATTCTAATAAATCAATTATTTCAAAAATAGTATGGAAAAATGTTTACCAATACATGAGTTCTGATAGCAAGTTAGCCGGATCTGGTAACGTGGAGATTCCAGCAGGAAAAACAGTTGCAATATTACTTTACACATCATCTTACCTGTATTCCAGGACACAAGTTAGTCAAGGTATGCTTGCATCAAATTATGTACACAACTATGGTCAATTTATTCAGTGGGGGATTTATAACATACGTAGCAATGTTCTAACTACAGGACTTGAAGTAGATGTGGAGAGAACGCTAAAAGCTTGGCAATGTCCAGGATTATCTAACACGTATGAGATTTGGAGGTAACAAACAATGTCTATCTACGTTAGATTTGAAAATGATAAACAAGTAGAAACAACAACACTTGAAAGCAAGCCAACTGAAAATGATTGGTATGAAGCACCAGAAGATTTTGATTGGCAAAAAAGCTATTGTTTAACAGAAGGAGGCAAAATTGCTCAGCGGAATCAAGAAGATATTGAATTGGAGTTACTACAAAATGCGAAGTTTTCTGCACTTTCTAACCTTCATGCTTATTATGATAACTATACTCACCAATACGCAGGATATTCTCATCAGAAGTCTAAGTCGTACGAAATACAAGCAAAAGCCGCAGAGAACATTTTAGCAGCACCAGAATCTATAGACAAAAAAGATGCAGAAATTATAGAGCCATTAGCAAAAGTCCGAGGAATTTCAGTAGTAGAAATGGCAAGAATAATTCAGGAAAAAGCAAAAAGAGCGAAAAAAGCAATAATCAAGTGCGAAGAATTGGTGGATATAGCTGAAAGGGAAATCGGTGAAGCTAAAAGTAAGGAAGAGCTGCAAACTTTGCTAGATGATTGTAAACAAAAAATGCAAGAAAGTTGAAAAGGGGAAAAAGAAATGACAGAACAGTTTCTACATGGAGTAAATGTTATCGAGGTTACCTCAGGAGCGAGGACAGTACGAACAGCTAAATCATCGGTAATTGGAGTAATTGGTACTGCACCTGATGCTAACGAGCAAAAATTTCCACTAAATAAACCAGTGTTAGTTGCAGGAAGCTTAAAAGAAGCAGCAAAACTTGGTCAATCTGGGACTTTGCCTTCAGCTATTAATGCAATTTTTTCCCAAATTGGTGCAACAGTAGTAGTTATTCGAGTTGAGGAGAAAGTAGAAGAGACGCTCAGCAATGTCATTGGTGGAGTTAACGAAGAAACTGGAGAATATCAGGGAATAGAGGCGTTCCTCAGTAGTGAAAGTATAGTTCATGTTGCGCCAAGAATACTAATTGCACCTCAGTTTACTCATCAATTATCTGGAGATGCTGGAAATCCAGTGGTTAGCGCTTTAATTCCTATAGCAGAAAAGCTAAGAGCAATAATAGTAGCAGATGGACCAAATACCAATGATGAAGAAGCAATAAAATGGAGAAAAAGTGTACGCAGCTCAAGAGTTTACGTGGTTGACCCATGGATTAAGTTATTTATTGAAGGAAAAGAAGAAATCTTGCCATCGAGTCCATTTGTAGCTGGTTTAATAGCTAAGATAGACAGCGAGCAAGGCTTCTGGCACTCACCTTCAAATAAAGAAATAAACGGTATTGTTGGAACAAGCAGGCCTATTGATTTTACTCTCGGTAATACAAATTGCAGAGCAAACCACTTAAATGAAAATGAAGTAACAACGATAATTCATCAAAATGGCTATAGGCTTTGGGGAAATAGGACATGTTCAAATGACTCAAAATGGGCTTTTTTGTCAGTGAGAAGGACTGCAGATTTAATTAACGATAGTTTACTTCGAGCTCATTTATGGGCAGTTGATCGCAATATTACCAAAACCTATATAGATGATGTGATTGAGGGGGTAAATTCTTATTTGGCCAATTTAAAAGCACAAGGAGCGATTATCAGTGGAAAATGTTATGCAACTCCCGAACTCAATACACCGGCAAATATTGCAAGCGGAAAAGTGTCTTTTGATTTTGAGTTTACACCGCCATATCCAGCTGAGCAAATAATATTCAGATCCCATCTTGTAAATAATAGTGTAATAAGTTAGGAGAAAGTGAAGTGTTACCCAAAATATTGAGAAATTTTAACGTATTTGTTGATGGTAGAGGCTATGCAGGGAAAATAGATGAAATAACGCTACCAAAGCTTACAATAAAAACAGAGGAGTACCGTGCTGGTGGTATGGATATTCCAATAAATATTGACATCTTACTATTACCCACAAATATAAAGTTCGTGAGCAAGTCGCCATCCTTCTGCTAGATCAAAGAGACGTCTCCATCCTTTCCAAATAGTAATGGGGCCTGGTTCTAGATCATTTTTTCTAGCCAAATGTCCTCCAAGTTGAGCAATCCATGAAACAGCTTCTTTTATAGTAGGAGTTGCATTTGAACATGGTTTTCTATGTATTTTTACATATAGAACTTTCCATTCTTCTTCGGCTAATAAGGTAGTACACGGTAATGTTGGATCAGTTCTTGCAATTGTTGTAATAAAGAAAATTCTCCAAGCAATAATACTCATTACTGTTAAATATCGCATCAACCTTTCTGCTGTTCCAAGCCTACATTCTTCAACTTTGAGACCAGATTTTAAAATTTTATGTAATATTTCTATTTTCCATCTAAGACAATACCACCTAACTTTTTCAACAGCTTCATCAAAGGTATTGACTGGAAGATTTGTTAAAAGCATCCACTCTAGCGGATTTGTTTCAGAAGGAAAGTCTTTTTCAACAACGTAAACTGCATAGTGTGGTAATTTAAGTAATTCTTCTGTCTTATGCCTAATACTATTCTTAGATGGATGCATAATAAACTTTCCGAATCTAACTTCCAAATGTGCTGTTCTTTTTGGCTTATTATCTTTTGCAGGAACTTCAACTTTTACCGTACCTGCACAATGAGAGGATTTAATAAATTCCCATAACTTCTGCTCACCTTTTTCAGGATATCGAGATTTTCTATTTACTGCCCTATCTTTGGAAGCTCTAACTAACACTGCCGAATTAAGATTATATGCAAGCTCAAAAAACTCATATATATCTGCTTCTCTATCGCATATAGTTATAGTCTCAGTTTGAGTTGAATCAATAATGTTGTTTGTGTTGCTTAAAGTTTCTAACCATTTTATACTCTCTTTATCTTCAATGCGGATACTGTCATTGTTCTTTTTTTTTATGTTTTCAGATTCTTCAGGTCTTGAATAAATTTTTTGATCTAGTATCCCTAGTACCAAACCTTCTATACTAACAGCTAGAGCTGTATGCATTATAATACCTTGACTATGTTTTCTTGTAATAACTCCCAATCCACTTGTTTTTTCATGGTCTGTGTATGAAATATAACTTGTATCTTGGATCACAAAAATTTTTTTATGGGCTTTTGTTCTTTCAACTGTTTTAGCAACGTGTGAAGCTAGAATATCGCCTTCTTTCACGTTCTCATTTTGAAAAAAACGATATGCTGCTTTTGCTTCTGACCAACTTCCACACGCCTGATTGATTGAGCTTTCAGGTAAACTTGTAAAACTATCAGCAATATTTACTAATCGGTCAGTTAACCTTTTATCTCCAAGTACAGCATCTCCAAATTCATTTTCAGCCCATTCATTATTCCTGTTTGCCATTTTTTACCCTCAATGTTTGCAAACTTTAATGTTGTAATACTTTATTTTTATGTCCATTTATATTTGTGGGTAATAGTAAGTATTGACATGGGCATGGAAAAGCTTGAAGCAGACTTTACTTTTGCTGAATACGACACAGAACTCTTTCGGCTATTTGGGTTGATAAATGGGAATTCAGTAGCTTTGACACTCAGAGGTGGAATGCAAGGAAGTGGTAGTAACGATATTGAAGGAGTAATAATCAACCTTAGGGGCATATTCAGAGAATTTGATTTTGGTAACTGGAAACCTGCTGAAAAAGCAACGCTGAAGTGTACTGTAGCTGCTCATTACTATAAACTTACCATAGGTGGTAATGAACTGATAGAGATCGATGCTGAAAATATGATAAGAAAGATAAATGGTGTTGATCAAATGGCCTTGCTACAAACGATTCTAGGGATCTAATATGGTTGACAAAATTACATAAAAATGTTAAAATATAAGAAGTTGTAGGTATATAGTTAATATGGATTCTAAAGCTCATACAAATTCCATAGAGCAGCTAACTGGTTTACTTGTTAGTGTAGCACAATCTCAAGACAAGTCCGTTTTAAAGTTATTAACTGAATTAATGGAAGAAGAAATTGAAGATATGGAATTATCTAAGATTGCTGACGAACGCTATAAAGAAAAGAGGGTTAAACATCAAGATGCCTTCTGGGATTAAGCCTTACAATATAGACTATTCAGAATCTGTTATAAAGAAAGACATTCCGGCTCTTCCAGCAAAAGTAAAGTTAATGATTAAGAAGGCAATAATGGAGCGTCTAACAGCTGATCCAATTGGACTTGGAAAGCCATTAAAGCACAACTTAAGCGGGCAACGTAGTCTACGTGTAAGTACCTACCGTATACTTTATTACATAGATGCGCCAGAGCATACAGTAGTTATTACTTCAATTGAACATAGGAAAGATTCTTATCAAAGCTAATCCTATTTATAGCACCATACAAAGAAATTAGTTATGTAAAAGCCGATATAGACTTTTATTTAATTAGCTTTTTAAGGAGGAATATGCAAGCTATAACACTTAATAATCCAATAACAGTAGATGGAATTTCTGTCTCAGAACTTACCATTAGACGTCCAAAAGTTAGAGACTACTTGGCAATAGAACGCATTAATGGTAGTGACCTAAATAAGGAAGTAACTTTGACTGCCAATTTGACATCAGTTGCAAAAGAAGCAATTGAAGAGTTAGATATTGCTGATTATGTGAAAATTCAAGAAGTATTAAAGGATTTTTTTTCACCGATTATCCAAAAAACTTGAGATTAGAAATACTAGTGCTTGGCTCTATCATAGGTGGTGGAGTTGAGCACATTCTTGATATGGAGATTAGTGAGTTTATTTTATGGAGCAAATTAGCTAGGAAGTTCAAATGTCAGTATTATCGATAAAAATAGGTGCGGTACTTGATGGCAGTTTTAATACTGTAATAAAGGGCAGTAGTAATCAACTTACTTATCTTGGTGAGAATATAAGAAAGCTTGATTCATCTTTAAAATCAGTATCAAAGTTTAAGCAGTTGGGTAGTGATGTTTTGACTAGCAGGAGGTCGTGGAAGGGCTTTGAAGATCAGGTAAAATCTTTAGCTAAACAAATGAAAGCAATAGAGAAACCAAGCAAAACTTTAAAAGCTGAGTTTGATAAAGCTAAGTTTTCTGCAACAAAAGCAAAAGAAGCATATTTGAAAAAGAGAGATGCTTTGAATTCATTTAATGAAGAAGTAAGAAAAAGTGGAAGAAATATTAAGTCATTAGTAAGTAATCAATATAAACTTGGCTCATCTGTTGAAGCGCTAAAAGGTAAGTATGGTAAGCTTGGGTCTGCAATACGTAATCACCAAAGTTTTTTAGCAAGCAAAGCACATTTTAAGTCACAAATTATAGAGACTATTGGACTAGGTCTTTCGCTTGCAGCTCCGATCAAGGTTGCGATTGATTTTGAAAGTGCTATGGCTGATGTAAAAAAAGTAGTAAAATTTGTGCAAAATGATACTAAAGATGAAGCATCAAAGTTTGCTAAAGAATTAAAGAAATTATCTCGTGAAATACCCTTGTCAGCTGCAGAATTAGCACAAATAGCTGCAAGTGGTGGTCAACTTGGTATTGACAAAGATGATCTTATGAAGTTTACAACAGTAGTTGCTAAAATGACCACAGCGTTTGACATGTCTTCAGAAGAAGCTGGTAATGCTATTGCGAAAATATCCAATGTCTATGGAATTAAAGTTGATGGTATGGAAAATGTAGGTAACATAATAAACCATCTTTCAGATAATACTGCTGCCAAAGCTAAGGAAATGGTTCTTACACTGAATAGAATTGGTGGTAATGCTAAACAGTTTGGTTTAGAAATTGATCAAGCAAGTAGCTTAGCAAGTGCGTTCATAAGCTTAGGTAAACAACCTGAAAAAGCAGCAACTGCTATAAATAACTTTCTTAGTAAACTACAGACTGCAAGAGAGCAAAGTCCTGAATTTCATGATGCATTAGATGAGATGGGAACAAGTATAGAAGAGCTTGAACAAACCATTAAAAAAAATCCTCAAGAGGCAATATTGCAATTTCTTGAAACTTTAAAAGAAATAGATGATCAAGAGCGTGCCGGTATTCTTATGAATCTATTTGGTGCTGGGTTTCAAGATGACATTGCTCTTTTAGTAGGAAGCTTAGACATTTACAAGAAAGCTATTGAACATTTAGCTGATAAAGAAAAATATAACGCTTCAATGCAGGACGAATTTAACAATCGGGCAAATACTACAGCTAATAAATTACAATTACTTAAAAATGCAGTATTTGAAGCTGGCATGAATCTAGGGTCAGTAATGTTACCTACTTTAAATTATGTAGCTGGAAGTTTGAAAACAATAACAGAGCGTATAGCTTCTTTTGCAGAAAAACATCCAACTTTAACTACGGCAATCATGAGTACTTTAGCAGCTTTGATAAGTTTAAAAATTGCAGCAGTAGGACTAGGATACGGATTTACATTGCTAGGAAGTACGATTTTTGGTCTGAAAGCAAACCTACTTGGAGTATTTTCATTTTTATCAGCTACAGTTTTTCCTGCAGTAATAACAGGACTAAGAGCAATAACGTTTGCTGTAATGAGTAACCCGATTGGACTTTTAGTAGCAAGTCTTGTCACTGGTGCAGCTCTTGTTATCACTAACTGGCAAAAAGTGAAAGACTTTTTCTCTAGCTTTTGGAAATCACTCATTAAACCTATAGGAGAAGCTTTTTCATGGATGGGAAATACAGTAAGTAGTATATTTGCTGAGAATAGTCCGATTAGAAAATTTGAAAATAATGGAAATGTTGTTAATGAGCTTTCTAAAAATAGCATTTTCAGTAACGGAACCTCATTGACAAATAATAGTGCTATTAAACAATTTTCAGAAAATAGCAAAAGCAATTTTGAGAATTTTAAAATTAAAAGTGTTATAGAAGAAAAAAGAGCTATAGAACAAGAAGAAGTTGAGAAAGCATTCAAGAAAAGTAGATATGAAAATAGGGAATCGAAAGTATATAACCAAGCATTCTATCAAACGTTTAATATCAACATTAAGTCTGAAGATGTGCGCAGTGTTGCTGATGCAGTAATAGAAAGGTTTAGAGAACAAGCACGTGGAGCACTTTTTGATATAGTTGAAGAGTTGCATTAATGTTGCTTGGGAAATGTAAGCTTGAACTAACAAGCCTAAGATACATTAAAGAAGAAAGGTGGTATACAATTGAATGTATTGAAAAAACGTCGCTACAAAACATTGGCTCAGGAATTGAATGTATTGATTTGACAGGAGTGATTTATCCACATTATCAGAGTAATGGCTTAGAACAGCTAAAAAATATACGTGATACTCAAGAACCACACGTTCTAGTTGATAATTCAGGAAATGTGCTTGGAAATTTTGTCACTACTAATGTAGAAGAAAAACAGATATTATTTTTTCCTGATGGAAAACCAAGAAAAGTTGAGTTTATTTTGAAGTTAAAAAGTTACAGCAAGTGATTTATTATTACACTAAAGAAAACGAAATGTTAGATGAAATTTGCTGGAAACATTATGGATACAGTAGTGGAGCAGTGGAGGAAGTATTGCTTAAAAATCCAGGACTTGTAGAACATGGAAGTTTTTTGCCCGCTGGATTAAAAATTAAGCTTCCTAAAATTCAGAGAATATTGAAAGAATCTGTTATAAATATTTTAGATGAATGACACCAGATTTTGATATAGTAGCAAAAAATAACCCAGTAACAGAGGTTTTAAAAAAGAGTTTAATATCACTACGTGTAACTGATGGATCCGGTACTACAAGTGACGAAGCCGAGATATATATTAGTTATAGCTCTAGCGCTTTAGAACTTAAGGGTAATTTACAAATTTTTCTCGGATATAAAGAAACAGGTTTACTACCTATGGGAGTATATAAGGCAAATCAAATTACAATACAAAGTCCACCACAAACTTTAAGAATAAAATGTGATGCTGCAAGTTTAAGAGGATCATTAAAGGAAAGAAAATCAAAGGAATGGAAGGACATTACCTTAGGAGATTTAATTAAAGAAATAGCACAAAAGCATGGGTATGAAAGTAAAGTCGCTGAAAGATTTGAAAATATATTTGTACCACATATCATCCAAGCAGAAGAAAGCGACATGAGTTTTTTGGAAGGATTAGGGAAAAAATATGATGCACTAGTAAAACCAGCAGGAGGATATATAATTTTTATTCCAAAGGGAGAAGCAAGATCAGCAACTGGAAAGATGTTAGGCACAACAGTACTTACACCTAAAGATGTTATAAATTGGGAGGTAAATTTTAATGTGCGTAACAAATATGGATCTGTTATTGCAAAATGGCACAGTTATGAAAAGGGAGAAACTATAGAAGAGGAAGTGGGAAATGAGGGTCCAAGTTATACTCTGCAAACGCTTTACTCTACTGCAGAATCAGCAATTAGTGCAGCAGCAGCTAAGTTAAGACAATTAAAACGTAGTACATCAAATTTAAATGTAACTGTTCCTGGTAATCCAGAATTATTTGCAGAAGCTAAGATCAGTCTTTCAGGATTTTGTCAGGAAATTGAAGGTGAATGGATAATTAGCAAGGCAGAACATATTCTCAATAATAGGGGATATCAAACTATAGTAGAGGCAACAGTGAGCAAAGCTGTTTAAGTGAAACTTAAGCAAATGATTATTTAATTCTAGATGGGTATAATTATTGCAGTACTACATGAGCAGAAATGTAAGAAGGCTTTTTCATAAAAATTCAATTATACGTCAAGGAGAATTTGATGGATTAATTTTTCTTATAGTGCTAACGGTGTGTATTGTGGTTATATATTTTTCCTTGTTTAAAAAAGGAGATGAGAGTTACAGCGCCACATTAGAAATCGCAGCTAAGAACTGTGACTTAGAAACTGTGAAATCCTTGATAAAAGATAATATAAGTATTGGTGAAAAATCATTACGTTATGTTGCAGGAGAAGGATGTTTAGAAATCGTAAGGTTTTTAGTAGAAGATGGTATTGATATTAATGCTACTAATAAATTTAAATGGACAGCGCTACATTCTGCTGCAGATCAAGGCTATTTAGAAATCGTTGAGTTTCTATTAGAAAAAGGAGCGAATCCTAACATAAAGGATAGCAATGGAAAAAGCCCTAGAAGAATAGCTGTAATGGCATCAAGGCACAACAAAGATAAACCTTACAGAGAAATAATAAAGCTACTTGCAGAAGCAGAGGATCGATACAAATCAATAGAAAGAAATCACTAAAGCTGTAAGTTTTCTATAATCTGTATATAAACTTCTAAAACTATCCATAACAAGTTAATATTTTCACATGAAAAAGCAAAAAATCCCAATAGCGGTAATAATAACAATAGTTCTACAGACTGTAGGATTCATATGGTGGTTGGCAAAACTTGACTTACGTGTACACATCCATGATAAATTTATAGAAAAAAACCAAGGACTAATCGAAATAGTCTATCGACTTGAAGAGAGAGTGAAAAACCTCACTGAAGAAGTCAACGAACTTGAAGCTATTCACAAACACAAATAAATTTTACAGTGACAAAGTACATTTTATCTGTAGATGGAGGTGGCATTAGAGGGATAATACCTGCCATTATTCTAGCAGAAATTGAATCTAGGACAAAAAAGCCAATTTCCCAGATTTTTGATTTAATGGCAGGAACCTCAACCGGTGGGATTATTGTTGCTGGACTTTGTAAAAGCAATAAACTTCAATACTCTGCCAATGATTTGGTTGAACTTTACCAAGAGTATGGAGCATATATCTTTCAATCATCATTTTGGAGAAAATCAATTGCTTCTTGGCTGAGTGGTTCTCAGTACTCATATAGAAATATGGAATTTATTCTCAACAAATACTTTGGTGAAAGTACTATGGCCGATGTTGCGAGTAATCTACTACTCACCAGTTATGACATTCACAATAGTTGTGAATTTTTCTTCAAAAGTTGGAAAGAAAAAAACATTAAGTTGAAAGATGCACTCAGAGCTACAACAGCTGCTCCAACGTACTTCACACCAAAACGTCTGAAAATTAGCCAAACAGAGAGAGTATTGATAGATGGTGGAGTGTTTGCCAATAATCCAGCGGCTTGTGCATATGCAAGTGGCAAGAGGTTATTTCTAAATGATGAGATTATACTGCTATCAATAGGCACTGGTGGAACAGATAGAAGTATAAAGTATGCTAACTCAAGGAAATTTGGCAAAATAGGGTGGATCAAGCCACTACTGAATGTGATGTTTGCCTCTGGATTGGATTGCGTTGATTATCAACTAGAACAAGTAATAGACGATAAATATATAAGAATACAATCGCAATTGAAAGTAGCATCGACTGAGATGGACAATATTACACTCAAAAATATCAAATCTCTTCAGCAAGAGGCAAATGCAATGATAGAGGACAACCAGAAATTAATAGATAAACTTTGCGATTCCATATCTTAATTTATACCAAGCAAAATTCAACTGAGCCAAAAAAGTTGGTTAGCAAATTCTGCTGGTTAAATCATTAACTAACTTTACTTATATCTTAAACATATTCAATTTTCACACTCACCCAACTCATCAGCAGTTAGGCCACTTGCTCGCACAATAATATCAATAGCAACACCTTCCTTAACTAGATCTTTTGCAATCTTGATTTTCTCTGCTTTTTTAACCTTTTCTTTACCAGTTTGCATTCCTTCAGATAAAGATCTGGCTACCGTATCCAGTAATTCTTGATCCTCAATTTTTTCGCATTTACCTATAAACCCAAAAACTGGCTCATTTTCATATTCTGTTAGTCCAAGAGCTTTAATGTTAACTGATAATGTCTTTGCTATCTTATATAATATTTCAATTGGAATGTCTGTATATCCTCGTTCATAGTCGTGTATTTCTTTAGGTGTTGAACCGATTTTATTTGCCAAGTCCTCCTGAGTGTATTCCCGTATTAATCTCTGCTCTTTTATCCTTTTCCCCACTTTGTAGAGTATAGAATCAGTACAAATTTCTTTCTCTATATCATCATATTCATAAGTAGATAAGCGAGTCACTTGGGAAATAATATCAACTGAAACTCCTTCTTTCACTAGATTCTTTGCTACTTCTATTTTCGCTTCTTCTTGGCTAATTTTCTCGCTAATATATACAAACCTTACTAATGGATACAGCTTCTTGCGTAATTCCTGATCCTTAATTTCTCTATGTATTTTTGTTAGATAGACTATTTCTTTATCCTCATCTTCATACCAACTGTTTTCTCTTAGTACTGTTGGTCCTGGAAGTAGATCTATAACATTAACTGACAATGCTCCTGCTATTATATACGATTCTTTGATTGTAATAGCCTTGCACCCTAGTTCAAAGTTATGTATTTCCTTATATGTTAAACCAATTTTGCTTGCTAATTTTGCCTGAGTATACCCTTGTACTATCCTACAACCTTCTATTTTTTTCCCCAGCTCGTAGCTTACTGAGCCAATATGCTCTGAATTATCATAGATAAATCCTCTAAAAGCTGTTTTTCCTACAGAAGCAAACATATATTCTATCACAAAAAAATCCACTATTGGCTAAGTTTTTATGAAATCACAAAAATTTCTCAATCATATAATTTGATAAGCCTGTCGTTTGCAAGATAATATCAACAGAAATTCCTTCTTTCACTAAATTCCTTGCAACTTCAATCTTCTTTTCCTCTCTGACCTTTTCTCTATAAACATGTATACCTTCAAATAAAGACTTGATTAGCATATCGCGTAATTCCCGACTCTCAATCTTTTTGTATTCTTCTATCAACTTTGATAGCTTTTCTTCCGCTTCACTATCCTCATCTGATTCGGGAAGTAGATCTATGATACTGATTGATAATACCTTTG
Organism: Wolbachia endosymbiont of Oryzaephilus surinamensis; assembly: GCF_025617515.1. Taxonomy (NCBI): domain Bacteria; kingdom Pseudomonadati; phylum Pseudomonadota; class Alphaproteobacteria; order Rickettsiales; family Anaplasmataceae; genus Wolbachia; species Wolbachia endosymbiont of Oryzaephilus surinamensis. The sequence goes on from NZ_CP092526.1 coordinate 1,173,789, forward strand.
CTATTTCATCTAACATTTCAAGTGAGACAGCAGCTCTCCCTTGTTCATATTCGTATATTCCTTGATTTGTTATGCCAACTTTATTCGCTAAATCTTTTTGTGTATATCCTCGTATCAATCTCCACTCTTTTATCCTTTGCCCTACTTTGTATGGAACCGGAATTTTGTTCTCCTCATACTCACCAATAGATAAGTTAGTTGTTCGAGAGATAACATGAGCAGAAACTCCTACTTTCATCAAACCCCTTGCTACTTCTATTTTTACCGCTTTTCTGCTTCTTTCCTCACTCAAACGAATAAATTTGGTTAATAAATAAAATACCTCGCTTAATTCTTTATCCTTATGCCCCTTTACTAAATTTAATATTTCTTCATCTTCAAAATATCTTTTTTTATTTGGTAGTGTCTCTCCACAAACTAGACCTTTAACATTTACTGATAATGCTTCTGCTATGGCATATAACTTCTTAATTGGAATTTTACGGTTCCCTTTCTCATATTGCAGTATTACCCAGTACTTTACACCAATTTTCTCAGCTAAATCCTTCTGAGTATAACCTCGCTCTAACCTCCAATTTTTTACTTTTTGCCCTACCTCACAGTCTAGACTTTTTTCCATACAAAGAACCATACATATAATATTTTCTACTATAGCTCAAAGGCTCCAGATATAATGGTAGACTCTGGAACCTTAAAATAAATGAATTAAAGCCCCCTAAAAGCCTTTTTGGCATAAGTTTCTTTTCGGCTTCACCTTCCCTGCAAGACATTTTAGCTACAATGCCTTACTCCTTGAAGATACAAGTTTCTTTACTATTTTCACGTACTTTATCTACCCATGAAGACAATTTTTCACTTGGGCTATCAACCTCCTTCATAAGCTGCTTGCTATTCCATATGCCACATCTCATAAAACTTCCCTTTTCTACTGCTTCTTTAAGTTTTACTCCAGCAAAAAGACAATTTTTTCCAATTTCTTCCCCTCTTTGTTGTAGCTCAGCCCACATTTCCTTGTTTTCTACTCTGACTTGTACTTGATCATATTTTTTTACATCATGGTACAATATAATATTTAGTTTACCAGCGCTTGTAGGAATTTCTAACACAACAGAGCTACCATCTGATACATCAACGTAATTTCTTACACCTCCTTCCTCCCTTCTGATCTCAACTGCATTATTACCCATTTTTAAAATATTACTCCCTAACTCTCTCAGTATTTTGGCTACCTCTACCTTGCTATCTTCAGAGAATTCCATAAAAAGCATTTTATTATCTATCTCGATATCTATTAATTCTCCTTCCTGAACAGCACTTTCGCCAGCTTTCTCTAGTTCGTCTAGTTGCTTATCTATCTGTGGCTGAACTTCTGGTTGTAGCTCATTATAGATTTCACCTATCAATTTATTCTCCAATAAAGTATCATGAAACTCTGCACCGCTTAGCATTAATTTACGCATTATCTTTTTTCGATCACTTTTTTCTAATTTATGAAAATGTGTACCCAATACTACATATTCAGCAAAGCTCCACTCTCCATCATTACATGCATTTAGCCTTCCTCCAGAAGCTAGTACTTTGTCTATAACTTTGTGCAATTCATTTACATTCTTTGCCTCTACCACTTCACTTTTAAACCAGCTCAAAGTTTCACTTTCACCTGCACTTGGCTTTATTTTTTGCAAAGCTGAAGCAAATGGATTCAACCCTTCTGGATAATCTGCTTGATTACTCAAAGGTTTTGTGCCATATATGTAGTCAAGCCCTTTTCCGTAGTTGATTTGAACGTCTCTATTAGGGAAGGGCACTTCTCCAAACTTTTTAGCCTTATTAATTTTGCTTACAAAGGTGGATTGCTCCTTAGTACGGCCAATTCCTATAATCGCATTTAACATCTCACCTTTTGATAATCTATCAAGATCAATGTTTAACTCGTAAGTACTTCCTTCTTGATCATCAAAAGGTACAATTATTTTATTACTCATATTAGCCTCCGCTATTAAATATACTTTACTAAGTCTACAACCGACTTTATTACTTTATTATTAATTCAATATATACTTTCTCATTAATTATAAGCAATAATTAATGTATTTGCAAATACTTTCTTCATTCAAGTAGTTAAACAGCTCATGAAAATCTTCAAACATCTGCTTTATAACAGTCCTTGCTCTTTAAAGCTAAAATACCCAACACTTGTGATGATAATGTGATCCAGCAACCTAATCCCTATAGTCTGACAAGCTTTAGCCAAGTCTTTAGTTACAGCTTCATCCTCATCAGATGGCTTTAACCTTCCTTCTGGGTGGTTATGCGATATTATTATTGACGTCGCTTTTCTTATTAATGCCTTTCTTGTTACTTCTCTTATGTAAAAAGGTACCTTATCCACTGTACCAGTGAACACTTCTTCCCCCTTTAAACGGCACTTTTGATCAAAATATATTATTTTCATCTTTTCCTCCTCTGAATAACCAATACTCACCCTCAAATATTTTACTATGGTTTCCAAGTTATCCATTACAGGTCCTTTCTTTAACTCTTCTCTTGGTACTCTCTTTGCAGCTTCCTTTAGGCATAAAATTACTGCTACTGTAGAGTCAGTTATCCCTTCTATAGTTTTCAAGTCATCTATTTCCTGGCCTAAAACTCCTCCTATTCCAAAACTATCTATTAGCTTTCTAGCAATAATTCGAGCTTCTTCCCTGTCATGCACTGCACTTAGAAACGTTTCTATTACTTCACGATCAAGTAGTGCTTTACCGTTGCTTTCTAATGCTCTGAATTCTATTTCTTCTCTACGATCTTTCTTATTATTCATAAAAATTACCCTTCACTAACAACAAACTTTTTTTAGATATTTACTGCTGTTTTTTATCAGCATTGGCATAAAGCCATAGCTTTCGGGTGAAGTCAAATCAATTTTTAAATCTTTTTTACTTATTTTTTCATGAATAAGTAAAGATATTAATATATGGCTATTTCTTTATTTTAAACTTGTTGAATTTCGTTCAAGGAGAGGCCTACTGTTTTTAAGATAATATTGATAGAAATTCCTTCCTTAACTAAATTCCTTGCAATTTTCATCCTTTCTACTCTCTTCACTTTCTCTTTGCAAACTTGCATGCTTTCAAACAGAGATTTTATTAGTACATTACGTAGCTCTTGGCTTTTAATCTTTTTATATTCTTCTATTAACCTTGATAGCTCTGCTTCACTATTCTCATTTTCTCTTGTTTCTGGAAGTAGGTCTGTAATATTAATTAATAGCATCTTTGCTATTTCATCTAACATTTCAAGTGAAACAGCAGCTCGTCCTTGTTCATATTCATATATTCTTTGATTTATTACGCCCACTTTGCTTGCTAAATCTTCTTGAGTGTATCCTCGTATCAATCTCCATTCTTTTATTCTTTGACCTACTTTATACGGAATAGAAATTTTTTTCTCATCATTATCATATTCATCAATAGATAAACTGGTCGTTTGAGAGATAACATGAGCAGAAACTCCTTCCTTAACTAAACCCTTTGCCACCTCTATTTTTACTGCCTTTCCACTTTCTTCCTCACTAATACGGATGAATTTAGTTAATAAATAAAACGTTTCACGTAATTCTTGATCCTTAATCTCTCTATGTCTTCTTACTAGATTTAATACCTCTTCTCCCTCATACCTTCCCTCATTTGATACTTCTTGTACGCAAGCTAGATCTCTAGCAGTTGTTGATAATGCTTCTGCTAATTCATATAACTTCTTAATTGAAATTCTGCGTGTTCCTTTTTCGTATTGAAGTATTACCTGATATGTTGTTCCGATTTTTTTTGCTAAATCTTTTTGAGTATATCCCTTTGCTAATCTACGATTTCTTACTTCCTGTCCTATTACTTTGTAATCTAAAAAATTAGAGCATTTATTCTCTTTTTTCACATTTTATACTCCATAACCAGAAGAGCTGTTACGTATACTTAATTGGGAGCCTTTTTGACAAACTGAACTCATCTCCTTTCAAACAATTTTTCTATATCAATTAGTTTCATTTCTATATAAGTTGGTCTTTCATGACCAGGATATGGAGTTTTCTCAATTTGTCTTAGTATCTCATTCATCTCTTCCAATTTCATTTTTCTTCCTGCTCCATGGCAAGCGATTGTGGCTGATATTTTATTCACCTTATCCTCTATTGGCAACGTATCTTCCATTTCCATTAACTTATCTACTATATCAACTAGCATCTCTTTTATATCTATTGTTCCCAAGATTGCAGGTATTTCTTTTATCGTTACTTTATCTTCTGATTGTATTTCAATATCAAAACCCATTTCAAAAAGCTCATCTTTATAAGTTTTAACCATCCCCATTCCAGCTTGGTTTTTAATTTCAACTGTTTCAGGAAGAAGTTTTTGTCTTTTTATGCTTGATTTTTGCTTTAAGCACTCGTATATCAACCTCTCATAGGCTGCATGTTGATCTACTATAATCAGCCTATCTCCAGCCTCAGCAATAATGTAAGTATTGTGGACCTGACAACGTGCATATCCTAGGGGATGATCCTCTACCAAATCAATTTGCTTCCTTTCTAAAACCATCGTTCCCTTTTGGGCTGGGGATTCTCCATACTTAAAAGTTTCTGGTAAGCTTTGCCTTCTTTCATCTGGTGCATTGAATTCTTTCATTAGACGATTTTCTAAAAGACTTGGTCTCTTTTCATAAAACTCTTTTTGATCTTTTTTCTCTTGACTATCAACCTGCTCTTGGCTTTTACTATCATTAAAAATTAGCTCCTCTTCAATACCTTGATCACCCGCTGCAAATCTCGTTGATAGTGTTTTTATTATCCCTCTTCTCACTATTTCATATATTAGCCTTTTATTCTGAAATCTTACTTCCGATTTATTTGGATGCACATTTACATCTACTTGGTCATATGGTACTTCTAAATGCAACACTGCAAAAGGATACCTATTGTTTGGAATAAAATCGTGATACGCATATCTAATTGCACCAACAAGTAGATTGTCTTTTATTGGCCTTCCATTAACAAACGTATAAATCTGAGTTGAGTTGCCACGATTGACATTAGGTTTACAGATGTGTCCCTTAAGTTTGATGCCTTCTTCTTCCTCTTTAACTTCCAGTGAATTGCTTTGAAATTCTTCTTCCACTTCACATAATCTGTTAAATAATGAAGTTTGCTTAACATATTTTAAGAGCTTTTTATTACCGGAAGTGAGAGTAAACCCAATACTATAATTAATCATCGCTAAGTTATTCACAATATCAACAATACTTTGTGTTTCTGCCCTTTCGGTTTTTAGAAATTTTAGTCTATTTGGAGTCGCAAAAAATAAGTCACGAACTTCAATATATGTACCTTCCAATAGAGAACAAGGGATAACTTCTCCTACTTTTTCTCCTCCTTCATACCTTATAGACCATGCTTCCTTTGCTCCACTTGCCTTAGACGATAAGTTCATTCTACTTACTGCTGCAATTGAAGGCAAAGCTTCTCCTCTAAACCCAAGGTGCTTGATTTCTATTAACTCACTATCGCTTAATTTTGAAGTAGCGTGGCGCATAAACGCAAGTTCCAAATCTTCCTTTTCTATTCCATTTCCATTATCTGTCACAGTTATAAGATTGCGCCCACCACTTTCTATTTTGATCTCTATTTTTGAACTTCCAGCATCTATTGCATTTTCTACTAATTCCTTTACTACACTCGCTGGCCTCTCTATTACTTCTCCTGCTGCTATACGGTTTATGGTTTTTGTATCTAAAAGAATTATTGCCATAGAAGCTTTGATTGAAAGTAAAATATACCCTTCATGACTTACTTTGTCTAAAATTTATATCTCTTTTTTGGTGTCTCTGATTTCTGTATTTTAGTTTTCTTCCTATAGCTTGCTTTCTAATTATACATATTACCCATTGTAAGCTTATACTATGTTGTAAAGCAGTTTCATCTAATTTTTGCCATGTTTTCAACCCGAATTCTGGATTAGATTTTGGCAAATTATTGAAAATCTTGTCTTTTTTAATTAAGTCTGATCAAATTTAAAAGTGGCCGTTTATTGCGTGTTTCATGCTGCTAAACTATTAAAATTCTTAAATTTTACTGAATTATAGCCCTTCTAATAATAGTGGCAACAGAATAAAATAGAGATTTAGGGTAATAAGAAGGTAAAAGTGCCAGCAGCGTACAGTTATGACTTAAGGAAAAAAGCCATTCAGGCGTTAGATGAAGGAGAGAGTAAAACAGCAGTAGCAAAGAGATTCAAAATCGGTAGAGTAACATTGTACAAATGGGAGAAAAGGCGGAAAGAAACAGGAATCGAAGAAACTGAGAAGTAGAGGCTATAATCATAAAATCACCGATTGGAATGCGTTTGCAGAATTTATAAAAAAACACGGCGGTAAAACACAATCAGAGGTGCTAAGGCAATATATAGTCATCAAACGATTCATACAGCTCTAAAAAAAGTGGATTTAAACGCAAAAAAAGACTTATTGATATAAAGAAAGAAATGAAGAAAAACGTGCTGAATTTTTGAAAGTCATATCGGCAGAGTCCCCTAAAAATTTGATATATTGATGAATCTGGTATAGAGAATACAGAATATACGGATATTGCAGAAAGGGAGAAAGGTTTCATACACTAAAATCAGGTAAGAAAACTCAGCATGATTGCAGCTTTAAGTAAGGGAAAAATCTTTGCACCTATGACCTTTGAAGGGTATTGTGATACAGAGGTTTTTAATGGCTGATTCGAGCAATTTTTGGTACCAATATTACAGTCTGAGCAAACAGTGATTTTGGATAATGCAACTTTTCATAAATCCAAGAAAACAAGTGAATTTGCCAAAGGTATTGGTGCAGAGATTCTGTATCTTCCTCCTTATTCTCCAGATTTTAATGAAACTGAGCATCATTGGTTTGCTATAAACCCGAGCCAGAAACTCTGTTCAAATCTTTTCGTCAAGCTGTCGATTCTGCTTTTTTATGAGATGTTCTCACTATTGGGTAAAAAGCTATAACTCCTCATTTAGCTGTGGATTAAAAATTGTGGAACTTCTCTTACTTGCTTCTCTATTTCCTCCTAATTTAGAATTTGAACTTTCCGTAATAAAAATGTAGAGAACGATAGAGAGAATAATCCCCGATTAATCTTGCAATATTCGTTAAAATTCAATAGCAAGTAGTTGCCTATCGATACGCATTCATGCCTTCACCTAAATAACCTTTTTTTCCTTTTTCAAACACTGCTTCAATTGTAGTATTAGTTAAAGCTGTCTTTACCTTTATGAGCTCCGACTTCTTTCCACTATCAAGCTTTCCTCCATTAATTCGGGTATCTAGTACGGCTATAAAATCCTCCTTTACGCTTTTTATTATACTTGCATCTTCTACGGTAAGGCTTTCTCTAAAATTTATCTTACCTAATTCTTTTAGATTCCTTGATTGAAACTTATCTATATCTCCACCTATTCCATGCCACTCGTTTGCATACTTTGGAACATTTTGTGTATGACCTAGAAAATTTACGAATTCATTATAAAGCTGTTCAGATTGTTTTACCATCTCGTGATTAATCTCACCAAGTCTGACTACATGCGCTGCATGAATTTCTCTTCCTTTGTTGCTACTCTGATCTTGAGATTTACTTGATCCACTTTTGACTACTTGATTCCTTAGTATATTTGTTTGTTCAGAAGCTCTTTGTATTATTCCACCAATACGAAAAAAGCGTGTAAAACGGTCTTCTAGGTGATCAGATACGTTACGTTCCCTATATTGATATTCTTCGTAACCAAGAAACTCTTCATTATCAAAGGATGACGATTCAAAATCATGTATTACCTTCGAACGCTTTCTTGCAGATGCACCACCAAACGCACCAAGAGATATAGGAAGCCGGTGCCAGCCTTGCTGAATGTGATACCGTATTCCTTTATCATGTTTAATACAATCAGCTACCTTATCTCTGAATCCTTCTGGTGATATTATATTTCTTAATCCAGGTATAGTTTCTGATAAAGCTTCATATAAGCAATTATTTTTTGATTCACTACTGTTTTCTGATGTGCTGCTTCCGCAAAATTCAAAATGATTATCTTTGAGCTCAAGAGGAATAATTATCCTTCCTGTTCCTTCTGATATAGATGAAAATTCTTGTCTTATACCACCATTTCCTTGAACAATAACGATTAGCCCTGGAATTACAACTCCTTGCTCTTTTAGTATCTTATATACTACTTGAGTACACGCGTTAACACATGTCATATCCATTGGAATGTTTTCTCGGACTATATCTGCAAGTAAGTCAGGATTTCTAGTTTTAATCATCAGCTTTCGCAAATCTTCATGATATTTTTCTGTAATGTGGTCTTCTGCTTTAGAAGTATTGTCACATTGTTGTTCACTCTGTAGCTTTTCCTTATACTCCTGTTTCAATCCTTCAAAGCGCTCAAAATACCCACTTTCTTTGTAAGACTGATATGCTTCTTGCACTTTTTTTCCAATACATCTAACCAGATGATTAGCGCCTTCTTTAAGGACAGGGCTCACAATATGCCGTGCTATAATTTGCCCAGCCTTTTCGCGAAGCAATGATTTCCACTGATCAATTACTCCTTTTTTAAAACTCTCATAATCTTTCTCCACTTCTTGTTTTTGATTGCGTTCTAAGTCTTTTTCCAGCTTATTTAGTCTACCTTTTATTTCCTGATCTAAGTTACCTAAAAGATTATTAGTAATCACTATTATATTGGCAATCTGAACAGAACGTTCTGACCAAACCATTATCTTACTAATAGCATGAATAGGTAATACCAGCTTATTACTTGTTTTGCTTCTTTTTTTAACAGCTTCTGCAATTCCTTGAGTTACACTACTAGCTATCTTGTTGGCAATAGGTAAAAACTCTTCCACATAACTTTGCCTAGTAAAGACACTCTTAGTTAAGTCACCTATAACTTTTTCTGCTCTTTCTCTTCCTAATACTTTATAGGCTTTTTCTAAACTTATAGAGATATTATGTTCTTCTACTTCGCGTTCAATATCTGACAAAATATCAGAGGCTATGCCTTCACATAGTGCTTGAAGGTAATTTTCAACGAGTGTATCAACTCCTGCATTAGCTAAGCCAAGCGCTAACCCTTCTATAGTTTTTAATGTAATACGCTTTGCAACTTCTTTTCCTACTACTTTCCAACCTGCAGTTTGAATCAGCTGAGTTCCGGACATTTCTGCTACTTTCTTACCAAATTCAAAATTAGGTCCAGCTAGTTTATGACCAAAACGTGATACCTTAGCACCTCTTGAAAGATAAGCTCCTATACCAACAGTAACAGCTGTCATCATTAAACTTTCAAGCTTATGTTGTCTATAATCTTCCCAACTAAAATGGCCTGATTTTAAAGCACCTGCTGCAAAGAAGAGATCATTTACACCCTCGCTAACAAATGCAGCACCAACATGGGTCATAATACCCACTGAATATAACTCTATAGCAGTACCTACAGCTATTTGGCTTACTCCCATAGCAGTTACTGCTACAGTGTTGATAAGCATTTCTTGTGTCCATTTCTTCTCTTCTAATTGTAAAAGTTGATCTAATCCATTGAGAAAAAAGACATGCACTTCCTCTATATTTGCAAATTCACCTTGACCACAAAACTCAGTTAGAGATTTTAGTTTACTATCAGGAACCTTTAAAGCTTTCAATGAACTTCTTGATCTTTTCAAGGTGCTAACAATATTTTTAATTGTATCTTTTTTCGCTAGTTGTAATTGATTGTCTAAAACTTTTTCCACTATTTTATCAATACTTTGCAACTTGGTCAGTACGTTTTCATGGCTTCCTTCGGGAAAAAAGTTTAAAGGTTTTTGTCTTTTGTCAGGGCTATTAATATAATAAAGATCTTGTACTAAAGATTTGCCAGCATTTTTAATGTTTTCCTTGCTAATACCCTCATCTTGTATAGACTGCATTGGATCGTACTGGGTAATCCATCCTTTCTCAACCAAGAAGCCAAAAAGCTTTTCTATACACTCTTCTTGAATGAGTGTACTTTTAGAAAGTATACATTTAAAATTATCTTTAGTCATTTTTTGACTATATATACTCTTCAACTTTTCCTCTAAGTCTTCATCTTTAGTTGCTACCATAGTAGGTCTGATAATTTTCTGTTCTAATAATTCCAAGACTAAACTTTGATGTGGTTTTGTTATTAATTGCAGACGAACAGGAAAGTTTTTTTCTTCTAGCTGCACTGCAATTTTTTGAAGGGCTATTCTATAGGTAAAACATGTAGATAATAGTCCTTTTAGGACATTCTCATAAACTGGACAGAAAGAAAGCTGAACTTGTTTGATTTCATCAAATTTGATCTTTAGTCCATAAGCACTATTTTCTGAGCCATCCTTTTTTTCAATGACCTTTTGTTTAGCTAGTTCTGCTAAAATTTTTTCAGCTTCACTTTTAGTGATATTTACTTTAGTAAAGTCTTCCAGAGTAATGGAATCGTAACAAGGAAAAGTCATAGATTCAATTTTACTTTGGTCTATATGCGCTTTTCTGTTAAATGAAAGTACTCCTCTCTCTTTCAATATTTTATATTTGTCTTTGCCTACAATCTTTATAAAATCATCTTTTTTAAAAATATTACCTTTATTTTTCTGTTGTGTAACCCATTCTACATTTAAAAGAATCTGTTCATTATTGAGCTCTAGAGTTTGCTTTTCTAACTCTTTTTGGTTTATTTTTCCAGTCAGATGATCCAATAATGAAGGATCTGTTTCTTTCAATTTTTCATTATTAACTACAACACACTTAACTTCTTCATTTAAGATTTTTTGTTTAATCAATGACTTCCAAAATGCTTCTCTGCTAGGCAATTGTACTTCTTTTTTTAATTCTTTTTGAAATTCTTTCTCATTAATTTCCTTCCCTTCATATTTGGAAAGAAAAATTTTTAATGTTTCAACTGATACTCCATAGCCAGCACTGATCACTTTTAGCTCTTCTTCAGAAATGCTCTTTTTTACTCTCGGCTTTTTTAGCATGCCCTTTTCAAGAAGATCCTTATATAGACTTTCAGCCAGCTCTTCCTTAATATCATTATTAGCAAAAGATTGTGGAGTAATAGTGTGTCCAAAAATATCATCTATAGACCGTGAAAACATATAACAAAGGTTAGCCAAGCTCTTTTGCTGTTCTTCATAAGCGTCGATTTGAATGATACTTTCGTTATTATTCTTCTTAATCTTACCAATAATACCTGCTGCATTGATAGCAAATTTACTATGCTCATCTAAAAGCCTTGCAGCTTCTCGCAATTCTTGCTTAAATTCTTTCAAAACTTTCTCATCTTCTTCTTTTAAAGGCTTTTGTTCTAAATCAACCTTCTTTACTAATGCAAATGCCTTGTAATAACGTGCTGCTTCAGAAAAATATGGCTCTTTTTTAATCACCTCATCAAACAGCTCAAGGGCATTTTTATGAGCATTTTTATGTTCCTCATTTTGAGAGAGATACTTTCCAAGTTTAATCATTTGAATTGGATTTTCTTTAACCCAGGCTAACCAGTTTGTGCTATCATATTCAATAATTAGAGTTGGAGGTCCTTCATACGAAGGTAACCACTTTTCGCTATACCCAGTGTCTAAATTCTTTAATCGTGAGATAAATTTGTCCAGTAGGTTGTAAAGATTTCTTTTATCCTGTTCACCTGTCAAATTTCTTACATATTTAGTGTGTTCATCTAACCAGAAAGCCCATTTGTCCAAGCAACTCTGCAATAAAATTTCTTTAACTTCAGTAGGTACTTTTTTATCATCAAGGTCTTTCTTCAATTGTTCGTACTGCTCTTTGAATGCTTTAAAACAGCTTTCTTCCATAGTAATCTGAGTATCATAGTAAGCTTTAATGTCAGATATACGATGTAATTCTTCCACATCACGCTCTTTCTTTAAATCAAGTATTTTTGAGTTACTATATTCTTGTCCTTTTGAATCCATGATGATTAACTGACCAGAACCCTGGTCTCCACTTCTTGCTGCTCGCCCAAATGCTTGCTGTTCAACTCGAATATTGCTAGGTAGGTAAGTTAAACAAACATGTAATCCTTCTGCTTTCCTCAATTCTTCTGTAATTTTTATGTCAGTTCCACGGCCAGCTAAGTTCGTTGCAATAATAATCTGTCCTTGCCCCAGCTCTTTGTTACCTTGAACAATTTCAAACCCTTTATCAAACTCTTCGTAATCTCTTGTATATGTATGAACATGTTTTGCATCCTTTCCTCCAAAAGCTTTGTATAAAGTCTCTACATCATTTACTGTTTCACAGATGATTAAAACAGATCGTTTTTTTTCCTCAGTTAGCCTTTTTGTTTCATTACATATGCGCTTTATCCATTCATCTTTGCCAGTACAAAGAATAGGTTTTTCCTCACGAAATTGCTTAGACTTGGCTGTAGGGATAGTTACAAAGTCTACCTCATGTATCTCCTGCAATAAATCTCTTTCTCTCTGTGACCCTAAGGTGCCTGTTAATCCATATAAGTTACTGTACAATTTAAAGAAAGAAACATTAGAGATAAAAACAGCTTTTAAGCTTTGTAAAGATAATTTACATCCATGTTTGAGTTGTAAAAATTGGTGTAATGCTTCATCCCATTGAGAATTAGCTTGATCTGTTCCTGTATCTCTATCAAGAATTGTAATATTAGGATTGCGATCTGGACTACTTCCGGTTTTATCTACATCCACTACATAATCCTCTCCTGCTTTCATGAAGAACGCGGTTATAGCATTATTAATCCAAGATTCTAAGTGCTGTTCAATAAACGGTCTGAGATTATTGGGAACATGTATAAATTTTTCTCTTTCAATGCACTCTTTTAAAAGGTAAAGAAAACGATCTTTGTAACAATTAAATTCAGGTGAAAGTACTTTATTAAGTTCATTGTCATTAATGTTTCCTTTTAACAATTTGCCCTGATCATCTAATATCTCAGTTTTGATTAAACGTTCCCACATAATATTTTTTTGCTGCTCGCTTAATTCAGACCCAAGCTTTCCAATATCTTCTTTTTTCACCAATCCATATAAGTCACTTATCACTGCTTCTTTAATTGCTTTAGCATCAAAAGCATAGCAAAGTTCTTTATTATCTCTAGCTGGTCTATTAATCCACTGCCAAATGTAAATGTAAACAGATTCCAGCTTATCTAGTCCTGCCAGATCATGAGATAAGTACAACATATTGTTACCTTTATCGAGCAACATACTATCTACTTCATCAACAATTACATTGTTAAAATTACGATCTCCTAAAATATTTTTCCCATAAAATTTATCTAATAAATAATCGCGCTGGAAATTAGATAAATCACCATATACCACTTGATTATATGCTTCCTTTCTTTTTTCAATATCTTCACTACAGTTATGTGATACATTAATACCAAACAAATTATAGATATCTCTATTATCCTCAGCATCACGTTTTGCCAATACAGAAGAACTAGTTATAACACCTACTTTCTCTCCACAAAGTGCTTTCATAATTGATGCTGCTACTACAATTAGTGATTTTCCCTCTCCAGTAGACACTTGTGCTAGGGTGCTGCGATCATTTGTCAATAACGCCAATACAGTTAATTTTTGAGTATCACGAAGCTTAAATACTCTTTTTAGTTCTAATTCTTTTTTTAACTCTATTGCTCTATATATTACAGCAAGCATTTCCTCTTTTACATCTTGCTTTCCTTTATCCATATTGCTCTGAAATTCTTTTACCCAATTTTTAATATCATCTTCCGTAAAACTACCTATAGGTTTTCCAGAAGTTACATACTTATCAATACTTTCAATATGATTCTTAATTTTTGGCAATTTGTTTAAAATTTCTTTCGAAGTATTAGCATTACCTTTAATTAGTTCAACTAACTGCGATATCTTCCGTTCTTCTTTATTAGCAGTAAACCTCTGCTGCATTTTCTGTGCCCACTTATCAATTATACAACTGTTAAGGGTATTTAACTCTTCTGTACTTAAGTTCCATTTTTCATTATGAAAATTAGATAAAATGTTAGTAAGCTTATCAGATGACAATTCTTGTTTTTTCTTTTCTAGAGCCTCTATAAATTTCTCCGCTAAAGGAGCGCCAAAAATATTCTCTATAGATAAAAGATAGTAAGAAGCTGTTGGTAAGTCATCCTTTTGCCAATCTACTAATTTTGATAGCTTGCATGTCCAGTATTTTTCTTTCAGTGCATAAGGCCACTCAGATAACTCTAGTCCTTCTAAACTAACTGTTTCATTTGGAATATTACTTAATAAATGCAGAATATCTTCAATGCATTGAGTAGAAATAGGATTGCTTGATTTATGTTGATCCAACTTTACTTTAAATAACAGTAAAACGTCCTTACTTTCTATTTTCGATAAGTACTTTCTCCATTCAGGTTTCTCTATTAATGTTTTTTTGAAATAATCTTCGAGTTGTAATAACATCAATTCATCTATCCAACTCTTTTGAGGATAAGCTGCAACTATCCAACAAAAGATATTCAATTCTTTTTTATCTTCAATAACAGAAGTTAGAATTGAGTTCACTAAACAATATAATTCTTGAGAGGATACATGTCTTCCTTCGCTAGAAAAGCTTTTCAACATGTTATGCAAAATTCCTTGCTGCCCAATATATTGAGATGTAATTTTGTTCAATCGCTCTTTTAACTGTTGTTTTTCCCCTTCAGGAAAGTATTCTATAATTTTTTCTATATCTTCCTCTTCATTAAAATATTGTTCATCTTCTGAAGGACTGTTATTAGATAAAAAAGCTTTATTCTTTAAATAATTATCAAATTCTTGTTTTTGTTTAAATGGTTCAATTTCTATAAGAATCCTTGCGTAAAAATTATCTTTTTTCTTACGCTCTTGCTCTAACTTTAAGTAGTTTCCATCTATATTTAATTGTATAAATTCATTATCTCTACATAATATGTGAATAATTTGCTTAGATGAAGGATTGTGATCACCTTGCAGAAACAATTTATTATCTTGATTTTCAGCGTATAATCTAATATTAACATCGAAAATGTAGGCTAATAATTCCCTATAGCTTTCTGATAATAAGCCTTTTTCTTGAATATAATCATCGTATTTCTGAAGAACAGCTTGATCTTTGCAACACTCTTTCCAATCATATTCTTGTCTAAGTTGATTATTAAAACGATTATAAAGAGCCTTCAAAAAATCGTCTTTTTGTATTTTTTCTTCTAGCTTACTTCTTAGAGATTTATCTTTAATACTTTCAATCCATAAACCAAATACTTCTGCATGTCTTGGCTGGGATAGCTCTCTTTTAAACGCCTCAAAGAATATATTCAAACTATGTTCTTGATCTTTTAGAAATTTTTTATGTTTGTTATAATATTTTTTAACATCTGTATGTTCCTCTTCTAATTTTCCTACTTCTAAAACAAACGCTCTAATTGAGTATTTTAAAGCTTTATTCTCTGTATTCTGTAATTCTTCTTTACCGAATCTAGAAATTTTCTCATGTTGTTCTGTACTATTTTTATAAAGATATTGATTCAGAGTTCCTAAAATATGGTGAGAAATATTGTTATCATTTCCTTTTGCTTCAATGAGATATCTTGCTGCATTTTCAGGTGTTAATTCTACATTATTTGTAACCTCCTGATAAGGTGGTAATTGCTTTACAATTTCTTGCAATGTAGCAAGTCTATACTTATCAATCAAAAGCTTCTCTATGTCTTGTAGCTCTGTATTATTTTGTAAGCTACTCGTTTCAGGAGGGCTACCTTTTAAGGTTTCAAAAACTAAAAATAACTGACTAAGCTGAGATAAATTAAGTTCTGCCTTTTTTAACTGAAACCAATTGTCTAGCAGCAATGGTTCTTTTTTTAGCTTATCAATAAAACTTTCAACATCAATAGTCTCTCTGTAAGTGGTACTAGATGTTGTAATAAAGATATCATTATGATGCTTACTTTTGTTCTGGTAAGGAGAATGACGCTTAATTCCTAATTCTGTAGTTTGCTTTTCCTGCTGCTCTTGATTTTCAACAATTGCTTGCAAAGCATGTTGTTTAGTACTCTCTAAATCGGATTGTAAATTCTGCAACGTACTTCTTTCTATAGAGCTCAAATGATGAGAATAGTTAGCTAAAATGCTACTTTGTGAAATGTTTTTTTTCCTTACAGCTTGTGCGTGATGTTGTCGGTCATTGTTTTGTCTGGTATTTTTTCTTTCTTCACACCTTTTTTGCTTTTTATTTTCAATACTGGTAGCCTTGATGCCAGCATATTTGTCCTTATATGGACACCATACTCGATCACTTGGATCATTATCTTTATCATAATATTCTAGTGTACACTTACTGCTTTGATCTGTACCGAAAAATCTAGGCCATTTTTCTGTGAAGAATTGTGAAACCCAATAATCCATATAACCCATATCCCAACCATTTTTCCCATGGATACCATGTAGACCTCCCTGTCCTTTTTCTCCTTCTTTTCCTTGGTTGGTATTTTTCATAATACCACACTCCTGGCTGCTATTTTCTAGATTTCTTACTATTATCTCTCCAGCATATCCCCCTTGACCACCTAACCCATATTCTCCACCATGCCATCCAGGTTGTCCTAATGACCCTTTATAGAGAAAAAAAGCCTGACGACGTGTCAGCCCGCCTCCACGCTCAAAAGAAAAAGTGACCTCATTTCCTTGACTTGTAACTGTTTTTATAAAAATATTCTTCTCAAAACTCTTGAGTGATGGAGTCGTATCACCAGCTAATGCAATCTGACATGCTGTTTCATTATAAGAGCGTATATCTTCAATATCTTTAATAATTTTTTCAATTGTTGCATTATTAGCCCCTGTATACCACACAGTTTCTACTGTTGATGAATCATTTTTAATATTCTCAACAATCTTTTTTATTGTATATTCTCTCTGTATACTCCCTGAACTAAAATCAGCAACAGGAGGAAACTTTTTATCAAATTCTGCCTTCGTAATACCTACTCCATCCTTACCATCTCTTCCATTACCACCATTCTGGCCTTTACTACCCTTGCCACCATGTGAAATAATGGTAAAGTTTTCTTGGCCTTCTATCTTTTCCGTTAAAATTAAAACATTGCCACCACTTTCCCCAGGATAACCATCTGCCCCTTGTTTACCATGACCATCTTTTCCAGTACCTGCATTATCAGAATAGGTATGATTGTTATCTTTCCCAGATACATTCCAGGTTACTTTATCATGTACTTTTATTGTTTTGGTTAAAACAACTACATTCTTTCCGTACCAAACTTTATTTTTAAAATCTGCATCAATATGTATAACATCAGCGCCAACAAAGCGTACTTCCTCTATATTTGAATTCTCTGAAAGTGTATTTTCTAATTGCCATAAAATTTCACTGACAACAATGTTCTTACCTGTTACTTCAACAACTAATCGACCATCTATTCTTCTTTCTTGTACTTCTACTGGTTTTATATAAGCACCTATAACCTCCTTAAACTTGTCTATTAAAAAAAGATCTTCTTTCTCCTTTAAGCCTTCTGTCACTTTTTTCAAAACTATAAGATTTTCACCATAAGTATCTACTTCAAGCTTCATAATATTATTGATCAACTTATCAAACGATAAATCACCACGACAAAAGTCTTCTAATTCTAGTTCAACAATAATTGATTGAAGATTTTTAGAGGAACTTAAAAAGTCAACAAAAGTTTCTAGAAAAACTAATTCTTTTTCAGCAGAATCAATATAGGCAACTATTTGTTCCAAGCACTCTTTTTTAAACCGACTTATGAAAACTTTTTCATCTTCTTTCCTAACCAATTTATAGTGCTCCATTAAAAGGGTGTAATACTCAAGTTGGTTTAAAGGATTAGGAATCTGGCTAAAACCCTGTATGTCATCTAGTGAATTAAAAATTTCTTGAATAACAGTACGGCTTTTACTTTCAGTCAGTTCTTTTAGTAAATTTGTTGTTTCTTGTAGCCAAAGCCTTGCGCAATATTTTATATATTTTCTCTCAATATAAGCATTGTCAATAGTGCTAAGCGATCTATGAAGCCTTTCTTCTATATAATCTTTAACTTGTACTAAATTACTTCTATACTCTTTAACTTCTTTGCTAATAATATCTTTTATCTCCTGTTTCTTATCACTATGTTCCTTCGTTGCATTTACAGTTTTTTTGAGATTGTCACTAGTTCTCTTATATCGTATACTCAGTGCAGGTTGGCCAGCCAATTGATACACTTGACCTAAATAGTCAGACTGCTCTGCAGTAATGAAAGTATTTTTGTACTCAGGTACAGTAATTGCATCTTCTAGCATATTAATGACTTTTAACAGCTGAATATTTTGAATCCGCTGTCTATTCTCAGCAGAGCATTGTTGCAAAGGAACCTGATTTATACTACCTAAAACAATACATAATTTTGTGTACTTTTTGAATTTATTAAAAGTGCTATATTTTGTCAGCAGATCTTCTTGCTGCTCATGTATTTTCTTTACTTTTGTCAAAAACTTTTCAGCATCATTCTTTAATTCTTTTGTCCTGTCTGAATAGCCTTCTCCAGAAACTTCAGCAAGCTTCTCTAAACATTTTTCTAAACATTGTTTTACGCTTTCTAAGTTAACCTTATATTTATTAAACAGCTCATCATTATAGTAGCACGCAAGGTTATAATAGTGGTAAGCTAAACGCTCATAATACTGTGAATAAGACCAAGAATTAGTATTTTCTCTTATGTCTTTTCTTAGCTCCCTATAACGTTTATTTAATTCTTCCGCTGTACTTGCTAGCCAAGACTCACTCCCCGTCCAAACTCCCCAAGAATTTAAACATTCAATAGCTTGCTTAATATTCAAAAAAGAGCTTACATTTCTTCCACTGTCACTAATCTGTTGATTTTGAACATTAAACATATATAATTCCTACCTATTTTGTTGTCTATTTACTGCTGGTTCCACAGATGGCTGATCTATATTAGTGCTACATTCTTTTTGAAAAAAAGATTCAAGAAAATCGATCGTTATCTTATGGTTGCTTTCTGATTTTTTAATTCTCTCTTCATTATTTGAGCCTTTTTCTTCTATCTTCAATTTTCTGGTTGTATTTAAGCTTTGATAATCTACAGGAGCTTCTTTTTCCTTCATAAATCCAGCATTTATCAAATGTTCTTTGCAGAGTATCAATTCATAACTACCCTTATTATCTTTACGTGCAGTTCTACCTTTAATCTGTGTTTCTTCTTTTATATCAAGTGAAAAGAATGTCTGTATAACATGCACCCCGCCGCTATTTTCTACAGCAACACTAGACTTAAAATCAACACCACGACCCATACCTCTTGTTGCTAGCGTTATTGTTTTTGCAATACCTGCTTCATCAATATACTTCTCTTTGGCATGCTCTTCAGTATTTTCTGTTAATGTATGCAATCGATCAAATTTACCGGAGAATTTTTCTTTGAATTTGTTTATTTCTATATCTGTATTAAAAAATATTAACACTGATTGTCCTGAACCAACCTTAGAGTTTGCATGATTAAAAATTTTACTGAGCCATTCTTCTTCTGAATTCTGAGATGTAAAATTTTCACTTGAATTAAATTTTAAATGAGAATCACCAAAAAAAGATGGCATGATGGAATTTTCTCTGATGTTATAAGATTCTCTTACCACTTTTTTCTCATGATCATTAAGCGTAGCTAAGGTACCACTCACTCCTAAGATAAGAGGATATTTCTCAGGCAATTTTGCATAAGATACTACGCCACAACCTATATTCAAATACCCATAATTTTTACAATCAAAGTCTTTTTTCTTCAATCTAAAATAATTAAATATGTTATAGTAACCACAGTAAGTGTGAGTAGAATAAATCCCATCGGATTTTCTATAACTTATGATTCCTTTATCGTTAATTTTATAGTTGTTAATGTACCAATCTTGATCACTTCCTTTTGTAACACGTATTGCAGCATCAATCATTTCCTCTAGATGTTCTTGATACAGAGACCGATTAGTATATTCTTTTTTAATAACCACATTATCTTTTTCTTTCAAAAGATAGTATTTTCCAGGTTTAAATAAAAATTTATTAAATTCTTTAAAATCTTGATTTCTTTCTCCTATCTTTTTCTTAATGAATTCTTCTACCTCTTTCAAAATAGTACTTTTTTCATAATTTTTGCTGGCCATTTCCCATATTTTTTCCTGAATACTATCTAATGCTGGAATTCTTATAGTATTACATGCACCATAAGTATTCCCATAGAATTGATCAGAAAAGAAAACATCCACTTCATCTATTAAAAGAGTAGTATTACTGATATCCTCTTGCTTTATCTGTCCAGATTGCTCTACGCTGTGATTTAAGATTCGATCTTTAACTAACTCCCTTAAACCTTGCTTCTTACCATTTATTTCAGGTTTCAGCACTTCATTTGCCATCTCCTCAAATGTACCATAAGTTATCTTGTCACCAATACCAAACTCCTTAAAAAAGCCGTTAAAATCTTGTTGATCTCGAGCTGCTAAGTATTCACTATAACAAACAGTTCTGACCTTATGACCTGTCAATACTAATAGTGAAGAGAGTAAACCTAGTACAAGCGATTTGCCTTGTCCTGTTAAGACTTGCGCAAGATGCTTATCAATACCTTTAGAGTCTTTATCAACACTTAACAATCGCAAAATGCATAATATTTGAATGCAATGAGGCTTTAAGCTCTTTCCTGTACTTGTAATATCTTTTGATTCCTGTATGGACCACACAGCAGCTAATCCAGCAAGAAGATCAGGTAAAGTTTCTCTCTTGAATTTTGTGTTCCATTCATTAGTTTTAAATTGCTTCCGTACCTTTTCAGTAATAAATTTAATTTTATCTTGGTAATTTTTGTCAGAAGCCTCTTGTATATAGGAGTTAAATTCTTTTAAGTATCTGTTATAGCAATCTCTTAGTGTTTCTACTGTGCTATTATTGTTTTCTTTTCTATATAGCTCTAAAGCTTTGTCTATATCAATCTCATCTTGTTTTCTTAAATACCAAAAAGATTCCCCTATGATACCAATTCGTTTTTTAAAATCCTCATAAGATATGCTATTCTCTACTACAGAAATAAACGGCTTTGTACTTTCTTCTTTGAATATATCGAAAGACACGTAGTTAGGTTGCTCCTTTAGATAAAGAAAAGATTTCTTAATTGCTGACAGTAACTCACTTGCTGCACTCAAATTATCGTCATCAGACCATTTTTTTTGCTCAAGTAAATTACTTACACTATTTAATAGATCTTGAGTGATTTCAATTAAGTAGTGATTAGGGATATTATCCTTATATTTTTTGATGAAATTTTCAGGATCTAAAACCTTATATGAATTTTTATCTTTATTGGCTACTTCTACTTCAGTTAAGTCATTATTAGTTCCTTTAATAAACCAACTGAATTCTATACTATTTAAATCCTCTAAAAACTCATTAAATGATCTAAAGTACTTAATTAACTCTTGTGATTTTGCTTTTTGATCAAGTACAGTACTTGCAATATTAAGTAATGTTTGACGTATTTCTTCCATGTCTTGCTTGAACTTCCCATAAGGAAATTTATCAGGAATTTTTTCTAAAATAGATTCCCTATTCTTCCAATACTCATTATATACATCTACCAAATCTCTAAAATCACCAGATTGTTTATCTAAAAACGCCTTCTTAATAGATTCTATTTGTTTTGTTAGAATAGTTTGATCAATTACTGAAATCTCTTTTGAAAGATAAGGACTTGTTTGTGCTATAAATCTTATAACATTATGTGTTGCTATTCGAAATGACTCATAATGATCACCTTCTGTGTTTTTAATAAAATCCATATAGCCTTGTATGAGAGGTTCAAATAACTTTAATTCTTTTTCGGAAAGCAGATTAGTAATTGCACTGTCAATAATATATATCCATGCTAAGCGCTCTTGAGATATGGATGATAACTCATTATTGCCAAATAAATTGGAAACAGAGTTTTTTATACGTTGCAACCACGTTTCATCACCAGGGTCCTGTAACGATTTAAGTTTGTATTCAAATTCTTTTTTGTCAGAATAATAACCGGGCTCAAAATGTTTCATTAGTGTAAAGATAAAGTGATATTGCTGTTCGAGAGAGCGGTTTAGAGAGGAAGTTAATGGCCAATTTATAGTTTGTATTAAGCCCCATTTTCCTTGACCGTCTTTTTTCAGTAGATCATTAACAGAAATATCTGTTTTACTACTAATCTCTAAAATTAGCTCCTGAAAGCTCTTACAAAGATAAAAATACATAGGATGAGTTAAAGGTGTAAAACTTTGTGAAGAAGCAAGTTTCCCTAGTGCTTCTCCCCTCATTTCCTTTATCCTTTTAAATAAAGCATTCCATGAATCACCTACAAGATCCAGGAAAGGTTGCTCACTCATCATATCAACAAGATCTGCAAACAACTCCATATCTTTATTACTGATATAAAATACCGATTTATCATGCAAGTCAGATAAATGATCTACCATAACAGATGGAGCCATTACAGAAATAGACCAAAGATATTTGTCATATAAGATACTTCCGTGATTATTTATTCCATCTTTACAGATTTGTTGTAATCCTGTCAGCAAATCCCTTGTATAAAATTGATCAACTCGAGAAAACTCTTTCTTTCTTATATCCAGAGCTCTTTCTCTATTAAGCAATTGTTGACTACTACTATTTGTCTCGCGTGAAATGTTCTGATTATTAACTACATCATCTAATATCGATATATTACTAGAGAACTTTCTCCAATCTTCTAATCTTTTAGAAAACTGAAAAAGATCCTCTGCATACTCAAGATTATCTGCAGTTTTACCACTTCTATCCTGCAAAAACTGTTTAAATTGTTCATAAGCTTTATCCCTGTTATTTAATAATTCATCTTCTATAATTTTAGTAATTTTAAGCTTTTCAAGAAAATTTCGTTTTATATCTATAGGATGCCCAGCAAAATCTAACTCTTCAATCTTGTTGAAGCTTACTCTTGCAATAAAGTTTTCCTGATCAAAAGTAAATAAATAACCTGGACTTTGCTTCCTAATATAAACTGTTTTATTATTATGTGGATGAGTAAATTGACACGAATCTAGTTCTATCAAATGATTGTTCTTCCATTGTCCCTCTATATATCCATTTTCACCAAATGACTTCCTTGTTCCCTTATTTTCATTAAAGCTACTTTGGCCAACTTTTTTAGATTTGCCGTCTTTCCAAGTATGCTGCTTAAAATGTGATACAGTAGGAATAGACTCCAGGTCAGAATCACTTTCACAAGATATAGAAGATCTCTCAACCTTATCACTAGCATCACAGTACTCCTCATCAGAGGAATTAGCTGAAAAAGACAGCAAATTCTGACTTACCTGCTGACTATTAGAATTTCCTACGTGCATAATACCCCCTATAAAGAATTATCAATATTCTTAATTTAAGATGTTTTATTCTTTGAAAAGAGGCAAGAAAAATTTTATATGTCGATAAATAAGGTTCTCAAAACACGGTGTTTTTTTCCAAAATTTGTTGATTGAGTTATGGTGGTTGAAATAGCAAACCAATTAAGTTGCTTCGTCCAGCGCTCTCTTTTAGTTAATTATTGTTTTTTCCTTATAAAAATTTAGCTTACCTTTTACATCTAAATAGCTAACAAAATTCGGCCTTTTATAGATGAGTAACCCTCTAGGAATTATCTTCTTGAATTCTATGATATTATTTTTTGTAACATTGTTATACATATCATGATACTAAGAGTATTTATCCTTGTTTTTGACCTGCAGGCTCAATCAAAAAATCAGTAAAAAACTCAAATATTTATTGGCAAATTACATAAAAATTATAGCGGCTTTTTAAATTTTTTCTACATTAAGCCAAATCACGCTTGTTAGCACATTATCAATTTAAATTATTAAAACTCGTCACACGGGGATTCTTTTGCCTTTTTTCTTCGTTTTGTAAATTTCTTAATATTTGTAACTAAAGTAATTTTCGAGAGGTGTTATGTAAGTAGCTGACACACAGCTGTACGAGCATTCATTTTTGAAAGTAAATTGCGTAGCAAATGGTGTCATCCGAGTAGCTGACACTGGGATCCATCTCTTAATACAGCCTCATCAAAAATGTTGTGTTTTAACATAAAATTAACTGCTTTTATGCTCATAAACTTAATATCCAATCAAATTTCCTGGATCCCAGTGTCAAGCACTGGGATGACACCGTCATAAAGTAAACCAGTACTTGGATGAACTGGCAAAAATTGCTCTTAAATCACAAGTTCGTGCAATGATGGTGCTCCTTAAAGAAGCACCATTTGCTAATGTTTTGAAGCTTTAATGCTTATTATACGCATGTATTTTTTGTTGCATTCCATCTTTTACCATCAGGGCAAGCAGTTGCACCATCTTTACAGATCACACCACCTGGTACTATTTTTGAAACAACTACAGGTGCACCAAAAAACACAGCAGTAAATGCACCGAGTGCAAAGAGCGCCGGCCACGGCATTCTGCCAAATATCGCAAGCAAAGCTGCACCTATTATCACTATTGTAATCATAGGCCCACCTATACCGTGAGTATAGCCTACTATTTTGCATATTGTATTGGTTGTTGCATCATCAGTAACAGCAGCAGCAAAAGCATTATCAAATGCAAAGGAAAGAATTAAAGCTACAAGTAGAAGAAAATTTTTCATTATGCCTCCGTATTTAACGCTGGATTATCTATCATTTTGATTAAATTTAAGTAAACGGTGAGGATTTTTTGCTTAAAAGTATGCTTTATTTCATTTAGAATACTTTTCTTAGTTTATTTATATTACAAGTGCTACAGAAATTTTATAGTATCGTTTATTGCCTTTATCGTGCTTTAATTGACACAATTTATAATGATGGAGTGGAGCACGCAGGATATCTATCATTTTTAATCCTGTTATCAATATTTCCTTTTCTTATTGTTTTAATGGCCATGGCATCAACGTTCGCAAATTTCTTAGATCAATACAATGTCGGCTGGGCATTTATTATTGATAACATGCCACAGGATATTTTATCATCTTTGATGCCACGTATTAGGGAGATAATATCAGGCCCTCCGCAAAGCTTATTAACCTTGGCAATTGTAGGCGCTGTTTGGACTGCCTCATCGACAATTGAAGGATTTAGAACGATATTGAATAAGGCCTATAAAGTTCCGGTTTCATCGCCTTATATATGGAGAAGGGTGCTCAGTATATTACAATTTTTAGTAATTACGCTTGTTACAACTCTGACTATAGTATTTTTTACATTAGTGCCAATGTTAATTGATTTTTCTTACCAAGGGCTAAGTTATACTAGATATTTACTTATTGAGTTTGTGCTTTTTACTATAGTATCTTGGCTATATTTTACATTGCCAAACATAAAGCAAAACTTATCAGACGTATTTCCCGGATCTTGTGTGGCTGTTATTCTTTGGACGATCTCTGCTTCAGCTTTCAAGCAATATTTAAAAGCTTCCTTTGATCAACTGAATTTGATATATGGAAGTTTAGGTGGTGTGGTAGTATCGTTACTATTTTTTTATGTGCTAAGTTTGATTTTTATATATGGAGCAAAATTTAATTTTCAGCTAAAATATTTCAATGGATCTTGCTAAGGAGAAAGAAATGGGTAAGTTAGAAGGTAAAGTAGCTTTAATTACCGGGGCTTCAGGTGGAATAGGCTCTGCTGTTGCAAAAAGGTTTGTAAGAGAAGGTGCATGTGTGATTCTGATTTCAAGGTTTATCGATCACCTCAAGCCACTGTATAATGAAATTGAAGAGCTTAAAGAAGGCTATGTAAAACTAATTCAGCTTGATCTTTTAGACTTTGAAAACGTAGAAAAACTGGCAAATATGATAGAAAGCCCAAAATTATCAGAATCTGGCACACTTGATATACTGATTACATGCACTGAAATTTTATGTAAGTTGAGCCCTGTTCACGATTGTGAGCTTGAAGATCTACAGAAGGTAATGAATACAAATTTTACTGCCAGTTGGTACTTGCTAAAAAATTTGGGTCCGATACTAAAAAAGTCTAATGCTGGAAGAGCGATATTCATGACCTCAAAGATAACACTTTCTCCTTCCTCTTATCCATATTGGATGCCATATGCTGCAAGTAAAGTTGCACTAGAAGCAATGGTGAAGATATATGCATCTGAGACAAAACATACGAATTTGTGCATAAATGCCGTGTATTCGGAAGAGCCTATCGATAGTGAAATGTATAAGCAAGCATTTCCGGGAAAAGATATATCTGAATTGGTGCCACCTGATAAACTGACAGACAAATTTGTAGAACTTGCTTCTGAAGATTGTAGCATATCAGGACAAATCTTACCACTTAGCAAATCTCCCGAGTAAATTACCATAGTATCTGCAAAGATACTGTTAAGCCTAAAGGTAGTTAGGTTTAATAAAAATTCACATACACAGGAAAGATTGGTAACATTACTTGAATAGAGACCGTTATTGTAATTATGCCAAAACGCACAGATATAGAATCTATATTAGTAATAGGAGCAGGCCCAATAGTTATAGGTCAGGCATGCGAGTTTGATTATTCTGGAACGCAAAGCTGTAAAGTATTAAAAAGTGAAGGTTATAAAGTCATTTTAGTTAACTCCAACCCCGCAACTATAATGACAGATCCTGAATTCTCTGATGCAACTTATATTGAGCCGGTGCTACCTGAAATCATAGAGAAAATTATAATTAAGGAGAGGCCAGACGCAATATTACCAACAATGGGAGGGCAAACAGCACTTAATTGTGCAATAAAACTTGCAGATGATGGAGTGTTAGACAAATACAACGTAGAATTAATAGGAGTAAATAGAGAAGCAATAAAAAAAGCGGAAGATAGAGAATTATTTCGCCAATCCATGGATAAAATAGGTCTAAAATACCCCAAAAGTATCATTATAAAAAATCAAGAACAAATAAAAAAGGCTTTGGATTACATTGGATTACCAGCAATCATCCGTTCATCATTCACTCTTGGTGGCGCAGGTAGCGGCATAGCATACAATAAAGAGGAGTTTTTCAATATTGCAGAAAGTGCTCTAAAAATTTCACCAATAAATGAAGTTCAGATAGATGAATCAATTATGGGCTGGAAGGAATATGAAATGGAAGTTATCCGTGACTGCAAGGATAACTGTATAATAGTGTGTTCAATAGAAAATGTTGATCCAATGGGAGTGCACACCGGAGATAGTATCACAGTTGCTCCTGCTTTGACTCTGCGTGATGCTGAATATCAACAAATGAGAAATGCATCTATAGCAGTGCTGAGGGAAATTGATGTTAGCGCCGGTGGTGCAAATGTGCAGTTTGCAGTGAATCCTAAAGAAGATGGAAGCCTCGTTGTGATTGAAATGAATCCAAGGGTTTCTCGCTCTTCTGCACTTGCTTCAAAAGCAACAGGTTATCCTATTGCAAAAGTTGTAACTAAACTTGCTATTGGCTATTCGCTCGATGAGATACGTAATGATTGCGCTCCAGTTATACCTGCTGCATTCGAACCAGTGATTGATTATATCGTCACTAAAATTCCTCGATTTGAGTTTGAGAAATTTAAGGGGACGAATTGTGAACTATCAACCTCCATGAAATCAGTGGGAGAAGTAATGTCTATAGGCCGCACTTTTAATGAGTCACTACAGAAAGCTTTTCGCTCACTTGAAACAGGGCTCACGGGACTTGATGAAGTGTTTTCTGAAGACACAGATGTTAAATCTCAATTAGCAAAATTGCTGCCAAACAGATTACTGATTGCTGCTGACGCAATGCGTCACGGAATTAGCATAGAAGAAATAAATTCGATTACAGGATATGACTTATGGTTTCTGCAAAATATACAGCAAATCATCTTGGCTGAACAAAAAATCAAGGAAAACGGCCTTCCTGGAACTGCATATGAAATGTTAGAGCTGAAAAAAATGGGATTTTCAGATGCAAGGTTGGCAAAGTTAAGCAATAAGAAAGTAGAGCAAATTGAAGCAATAAGGAAAAGGTTTGGTACTAAACAAGTTTATAAACGTGTAGACACCTGTGCAGCTGAATTTGAATCGAGCACTGCTTATATGTATGGCTGCTATGAGGGTGATGTTGAAAATAAAACGGAATGTGAGGCGAATATTTCGGATCGAAAAAAAGTTGTCATTTTAGGAAGTGGTCCAAACCGCATTGGTCAGGGTATTGAGTTTGATTATGCATGCGTACATGCAGCTTCTGCCGCCAAAGAAATGGGATATGAAACAATAATGATTAACTGTAATCCAGAAACCGTCTCAACTGACTACGATACCGCTGATCGTTTATATTTCGCCCCACTGATTGCAGAGGATGTGCTTGAAATACTAAGCAAAGAGCAAGAAAATGGCACACTGGTTGGTGTAATAGTTCAAATCGGCGGGCAAACGCCTTTAAAGTTAGCCAAAGTGCTTAACGAGAGAGGTTTCAAAATTCTGGGAACTTCGTTTGATTCTATTGACCTTGCAGAAGATCGCATGAGATTTAAAAATCTTGCTTTGCAACTTAATTTAAAACAACCTGAAAATTCTATCTGCCATTCAGTAGAAGAAGCGTTAACCAACGCAGAAAAGGTGGGGTTTCCACTAGTAGTCAGGCCATCATATGTCCTCGGCGGTCAGTCTATGTCGATTAGACACGATACTCAGAGCTTTAAAGAGTATGTCTTGAATCAAACCAAAATTTTTGAACACGGATCGCTGCTTCTTGATAAATTTTTAGTCAATGCAGTTGAGGTTGACGTTGATGCTGTATGTGATGGGAAAAAAGTTTTCATTGCAGCGGTCATGGAGCACATTGAAGAAGCTGGTATCCACTCTGGCGATTCAACATGCTCAATACCGACAAATACATTGAGTGACGAAGTAATAAAAGAGATCGAGCTCCAAACTGAAAGAATAGCATTAGCATTAAAAGTGAAAGGTCTGATAAACATTCAGTTTGCTGTTCAAGAGAGTGATGTATACATACTTGAAGTGAATTTAAGGGCTAGCCGTACAGTTCCTTTCATTTCCAAGGTAATCAACATTCCTGTTGCAAAGCTTGCCACTCAGGTTATTTTGGGTAAAAATTTGAATCAGGAAAACAAGCCTTTCAATCATTTTGCAGTTAAAGCTGCTGTTTTTCCATTTACCCGCTTTGCAGGAGTTGATACTTTACTTGGTCCTGAAATGAAATCAACAGGAGAAGTGATGGGAATTGACTTATCTTTCGAAGCTGCACTTGCAAAAGTGCACATGGCTGCAGGATACAAGTTACCAACAGAAGGAGCAGCTCTGGTTTCAGTAAAAGATGATGATAAAGAGTGTATATTGCCTGTTGCACGAATGTTGAAAGAACTGAGTTTTGAAATATATGCCACCAAAGGCACAGCTTCGTATCTGAACAATAACGGCATTGCTGCAAAAGCTGTAAATAAAGTGAGAGAAGGCAGACCCCACATAGTTGATATGCTCAAAGATGGAAAAATAAATCTAGTGATCAATACCTCAAAAGGTGTGAAATCAGTTTCAGATAGCAAAGATATCAGGAGAACTGCTATTTTGCAAAATATAGCTTATAGCACCACAGCTTCTGGGAGTAAAGCGTTAGCGCTTGCAATTCAATATGTAAAGAATAGCAAATTGGAAGTGAAATCATTACAGCAGATACAAAATGTTTAAATATCAAGACTATAATAAATTATTACTTATTTCAAAATGAGGATCGTGTAAGCTAAGGCGAGAGAAATTTAATTAAAGGATTTTTGTGTCAGTATCAATATATATAGCACTTCTCATAATAGTCCAAAAAAGGTAAGATATGGATTTATAGTAGTGATGGTAAGCATGCCAGCAGCATATAGTTATGACTTAAGAAAAAAGGTAATGGAAGCATTGGATGAAGGAGAGAGTGGAGAAACTGTTGCCAAGAGATTTAAGATTGGAGAAACAACTTTATATGAGTGGAAGAAAAGACGTGAGAAAACGGGAGATTTTCAATCAAAAAAGCTTGGAAGCGTGGCATAAAATTACCGACTGGAATGCATTTGCCGAATTTGCAAATGAGCAAGGTGGCAAAACTCAGTCAGAGATGCTGGGGCAATATTAGTAGACAAACAATTCATCGAGCACTTAAAAATATAGGATTCACAAGAAAAAAAAGACCTACGGATATAAAGAAAGAAATGAAGAAAAGCGAGCTCAATTTTCAAAGGTTATAGCAACAAAAGAACCTAAAGAATTAGTGTATATAGATGAGTCTGGCATTGATAACACTGAACCTATGGGTATTGCCAGAAAGGACAGCGGTTTTATGCCCTAAAATCTGGAAAGAAAACTCAACGAATTAGCATGGTTGCAGCCTTAAGTGGAAGAAAAATAATTGCTCCGTTAACCTTTAAAGGCCACTGCAATATGGATATCTTTAATAAATGGTTTGAGCAGTTTCTGACACCGATTTTGGAACCTGGACAAACTGTTATCCTTGATAATGCTACTTTTCATAAGTCTAATAAGATTTGCTAAAGGAGTTGGTGCAGAAATTTTATATCTTCCTCCATATTCTCCAGATTTCAACAAAATTGAGCATTATTGGTTTGCTATAAAAAACAGAGCCAGGAAAAACATTCCTCTATTCGAATCCTTTCGTCGTGCTGTTGATTCTGCCTTCCTATGACCTGTTCGGACTATTATGAGAAATGCTATAACTGCCTTGAGCGTTTGTTGAAAGGCTTTGTACTAATTTTCTTGATTCAAACAATATGCTAGACTTTAACTTAAAAATCTTTGTAAGTGATCACGACTGAAAGGTATTTTCATGCATTTTTTACCTGAGTGCAATAAGTGTAATTCATTGAGTTTCCAAAATTGATAATGAAGAAAAGCATTACTCGTCTAATAAAAGCAATTCAATACTCCTGTGAAGGAATAAAATCAGCTTTTGTATCAGAAGTTGCGTTTAGACAGGAGTTACTGCTTTTTATAATATGTGTTTCAACTTTGTTTGTTTTAGATGTAAGTAATTTAGAACGTGCAGTAATGGTAAGTAGCCTATTTTTGGTGTTAATTGTAGAAATTATTAACACTGCTTTTGAAACAACAATTGAGCGTATTTCCAGTGAACAACATATACTTTCAAAAAAAGTGAAAGATCTAGGTAGTGCAGCAGTTTTTCTCTCATTAATTAATTTCTTGATAACATGGATGATAATATTGATATGAATGTTGTTAAGATATATTTTCAAATTCACCGATTAAGACTTGCATGTCTTGTGGTAAATCAGAAACAAATTCTATATATTCTTTACTTTTTGGATGATATAAGCCTAGCGTGTGAGCATGTAGTGCCTGTCTATTGAAATTACGGATAAAGTCAGAGTTTTTAGCATGTTTTTCACTTTTACTACTATTTTTTCCGTAAACTTGATCACCAACTACAGAATGTCCTATGTGGCTCATGTGTACTCGAATTTGGTGTGTTCTGCCTGTCTCTAAAGTACATTTAACCAGGCTTGCTTGCCCTATAATTTTCTTCACTGAATAATGAGTGATTGCTAATTTACCTGCTGTTTTTGTGACACACATCATTTCTTTATTACTGCGTTTTGGAGCAATATGGGTTTTTACTGTTCCTTGCAGATTAGGTAATGCTCCCCAAATTACTGCTAAGTATTCCCGTTTTATTTTACGATTTGATAGCAGTTCAGACAAGAAGCTGTGGGATTGTTCATTTTTTGCAATTACCATGAGTCCACTAGTATCTTTATCAAGCCTGTGAACAATTCCTGGTCTTGTATTTGTATATGGAATTTTGCCAAGGTGAGCGATCACTGCATTCAGGAGTGTATCATTGTTTGTTCCAGCACCTGGGTGTACTGTTAATCTACTTTGTTTACTCAGAACTATAATGTCATCATCTTCATAGACGATATCAAGTTTTATGTCATAATTAGGCTCAATTGATGTGGATATGTCAGGTTGAATGAGATGCACCACATACTCTTCACCTGGTTTTACTATGTGATCATTATTAATTATCGGTATACCAAGTAATTTCACCTGCTCATTCTGTATCAATCTTTGCGCTTTACTGCGAGATATGTTGCATTTTTTAGCTACATAAGTATCTAATCTTAATTTTTTCTCTTCACTACTAATATTTAAAGTCCTGAACATGCTACTTCAAATGCTGCATGAACATCTGGATTCACAAAATCAACTTTTGTACTAGGTTGAATTTGAAGGCCGTCTTGTTTTTTAATGTGGCAAATTGTTTGAGAGCCATCTTTCCAGTAAATTATTATTTTATTATCAAAATTCCGTAGCGTTAACTCCCTCTTTTCTTCTTTTTTATCTTTTTCTTCTAGCTTAATAGACTCTAATAAATAATATAGAAAGCCACTTGCTTTACCGTTAACTTTTTTTCTCCATTCATCCATTTTTTCTTGTTCAGATAATTCTTTTTCCAATTTTGCATTTTCTTGCTCCAGCTCTTTCATCCTTTTTTTTGATTTTAATAATCTATTTTTTTCTATTGCTTTTTTCTCTTCATCTCGCTGTTTTTCAAGAGAAGTAGCAGTAATACTGCCTTCACTGCTATTAGGTTCGGTTGATTGAGTTTGTTTATTCTTTAATTCTTCTAGTTCATCTTTTACTTTTTTTAGCTCTTCCTCTAATTTCTTCCTTATCTTTTCCGCCTCTTTTTTTTGCTTTTCCAACATATCTATAAACAAAGGATCATCACTAACTGTGCTTTCCCCAGATTTAAAAAAGCCAACAAATCTGCTTGGTTCAAATCGCTCAACCTTATCTTCAGCGATTTTAATAGCATTATCTAAACTAGAAAAAATACTTTCAATGTTTAGTGAACTTGCTCTTTTTACCAGCCCTTTAGCTTCACTTAAAATGGGCGAGATTTCCTTGTGCAACTCATCCAAATCTTCTTTGATGTCTTCTCTGACTCTTCGTAGATGAACAAGTGTTTCTTTAATTTCATCATTTGCAGGCTTTAGAAGCTTATTATCGAGTAGACCTTTAACTTCATCTAACTGCTTATCAAGTGAGTCAACAATTTTATCTGTAAAATCAGTCAAGTGCTTATCAAGTAATTTTATCAATCGAGATGTAGAATCATTTTCTTCTTCATCTTTTGTCTTTTTTTCCATTACTGATACAACCCCACCTCTTCTGAATGGAAAGAGAATATCCAAATTGTTAAACTTTTTAACAATATTATGATTATTGTTTATCTCATTGTTTTTTAGCTTGCTGAATGTTATACATATCCCAACAATAGCAATGATACTAGCCAGTGCAACTATGGCCCATTCCAAATCCTGAATATTGGCAAAGCTCAGTCTATTTTGTATTAACGCACCAACTATAATTACAGCACTAATTACATACTTACTATTACCCACAAATATAAATGGACATAAAAATAAAGTATTACAACATTAAAGTTTGCAAACATTGAGGGTAAAAAATGGCAAACAGGAATAATGAATGGGCTGAAAATGAATTTGGAGATGCTGTACTTGGAGATAAAAGGTTAACTGACCGATTAGTAAATATTGCTGATAGTTTTACAAGTTTACCTGAAAGCTCAATCAATCAGGCGTGTGGAAGTTGGTCAGAAGCAAAAGCAGCATATCGTTTTTTTCAAAATGAGAACGTGAAAGAAGGCGATATTCTAGCTTCACACGTTGCTAAAACAGTTGAAAGAACAAAAGCCCATAAAAAAATTTTTGTGATCCAAGATACAAGTTATATTTCATACACAGACCATGAAAAAACAAGTGGATTGGGAGTTATTACAAGAAAACATAGTCAAGGTATTATAATGCATACAGCTCTAGCTGTTAGTATAGAAGGTTTGGTACTAGGGATACTAGATCAAAAAATTTATTCAAGACCTGAAGAATCTGAAAACATAAAAAAAAAGAACAATGACAGTATCCGCATTGAAGATAAAGAGAGTATAAAATGGTTAGAAACTTTAAGCAACACAAACAACATTATTGATTCAACTCAAACTGAGACTATAACTATATGCGATAGAGAAGCAGATATATATGAGTTTTTTGAGCTTGCATATAATCTTAATTCGGCAGTGTTAGTTAGAGCTTCCAAAGATAGGGCAGTAAATAGAAAATCTCGATATCCTGAAAAAGGTGAGCAGAAGTTATGGGAATTTATTAAATCCTCTCATTGTGCAGGTACGGTAAAAGTTGAAGTTCCTGCAAAAGATAATAAGCCAAAAAGAACAGCACATTTGGAAGTTAGATTCGGAAAGTTTATTATGCATCCATCTAAGAATAGTATTAGGCATAAGACAGAAGAATTACTTAAATTACCACACTATGCAGTTTACGTTGTTGAAAAAGACTTTCCTTCTGAAACAAATCCGCTAGAGTGGATGCTTTTAACAAATCTTCCAGTCAATACCTTTGATGAAGCTGTTGAAAAAGTTAGGTGGTATTGTCTTAGATGGAAAATAGAAATATTACATAAAATTTTAAAATCTGGTCTCAAAGTTGAAGAATGTAGGCTTGGAACAGCAGAAAGGTTGATGCGATATTTAACAGTAATGAGTATTATTGCTTGGAGAATTTTCTTTATTACAACAATTGCAAGAACTGATCCAACATTACCGTGTACTACCTTATTAGCCGAAGAAGAATGGAAAGTTCTATATGTAAAAATACATAGAAAACCATGTTCAAATGCAACTCCTACTATAAAAGAAGCTGTTTCATGGATTGCTCAACTTGGAGGACATTTGGCTAGAAAAAATGATCTAGAACCAGGCCCCATTACTATTTGGAAAGGATGGAGACGTCTCTTTGATCTAGCAGAAGGATGGCGACTTGCTCACGAACTTTATATTTGTGGGTAATAGTAAGAATTACATATGGTATGGTAAGAAAAATTGCCTTATTCTTATTCTCTTGTCTTTGATCATCTAATATTTTTTTTTGATTTTCAGAGATTGGCAAAATTATTGAAAAGCTTGCTTTTTTGTGACTTGTAAAACTTAAATTTGGTTTTATCTCTATTTTTAGAGCATTTTCAGCAAGTTCACTTATCTCGTTGTCTTTGCCACCTCTAATTTTATCATTTATTAATTCCTCTATCGGCTTTTTTCCTTCTTTTATCTTCTGCTTATGCATATATCTCATAGCAGAAGAGGCTGCAAAAGTTGTTAAAAGAATAATAGAAACCAAAGTGTAAATTGGCATGAATGTTGGGTTAAAAATATCTGTAATAAAGCTTAAATTATTACTAGTTATTATTATTGCAGCTACATAAGCCAAAGAAAATTGAAGCCAAGTATTTACAGCTGCTATAGGTAGAGTGTTACTTACGGAATATTTCTTTGCTGCATGCCATAATCTAGGGAAAAAACCAATAGCATCATCTATTTTGGCAAAATTATGATCTACTTTAACACTTAAAGGATTTATTATATCTAAAGGCATAAACTTCCTAGCACCTAATTAATTATATACTAATAACACTTTTAAAACAAGTTTTTTGGCTTATGCCAAGGACGATTAGAACGGACTTTGCTAACCTTTATGCCACTATTTGCTAGCCAAACAGAGTGTGTGCCATATGCCTCTAAGTCAGAGTATTTGATGATTTTAGTATTGCAAGCTGGATAGTTAAACTTGCTTAACTGAATTACTAGATCGACATTGTTACAATTTTCTAAAATATCTTCTCTTTTATGAGCTAGCAACACTGACTTATTATTTCCTTTATTATATGTACAGTCATAATCATTACATTTTAGCCTTTTGTTTGAATTACTGAATTTAGTGTGATTCAAAATTTGATTCTGCCCGTTTTGTTTAGCCCATGTTTTGACAACAAAGTTCCTATTTTTCCTAGTAAGAGAATATAGTAAACTGTCATCTTCTTTTACAGCAAGATTATCAATACTGACCAGGATGTCAGGGGTTCTATACATAGCGCTAGAGAAAATACCCAGCACAATAAAGAAAATTCCAAAAAAACGCCAATTCCTTTCCCACAAGCATAGCCACAATAACCCAAGTGTTATTATAATAATTGATGAGCCAGGAAAAGTGCGAGTGGGAATAACCAAATACTGAAGACTAGCGATTGCATTTGTTATACACAAGATACTGTCAATTGGGCGCTCTATAAATGGCGCTATAATCCATTCAATACCTAAAGGAATCAATAAAACATAAATTATTCCAAGTGGAATAATAATGAGTGTAACTATTGGTATAGCAATCAAATTTGTGATAATGCCACTGATTGAAAAATAGTTAAAATTGTATATTGTGTACGGAACAGTTGCTAAACTTGCTATGACTGAGCTGATCATTATCGACACAAAATATTTTATTATTTTTATTTTGAATAACTTATTAGCATTGATCTGATAGCTGGCAACTAGTGCCAAAACAGCAGAAAATGACATTTGAAAACCTGGCTTTAAGATTGCTTCTGGCTCCACTATGAGTATCACCGAAGCAGCAAACGCAATTGCTATTAATCCTCGATATTTCCTTTCTATGATTATTGCAACAAGTACCAAGATCACCATGATGTAGGCACGCTGAGCAGAAATTTGCATACCGGTAATCAACAAATAAAAGGTAGTTGGCAAGATAGTAAAGAATGCAGATATTTTTTTAGTGTTATATTTAAGAGTCAAAGTTTCAGATATTGCAAATAAATTACGGAATACTATAAAAAATAGACCAGCAACAAACGATAAATGTAAACCAGATATAGCGAATAAATGTGCTATACCTGAATCTCGTATCGCATTCATAGTTTTTTGATCTATCCCGTCTTTTTTGCCAATTAATAATGCAGAGATTATGTCCGCGTGTGGCTTTTTGGTATTTTGCTGTAGGTTTTCATAGATATATTGACGGAAAGATTCTATATACTCTTGAAATTTTCTTGCTTCAGCCTTTTTGTACAGGACTATTTTGCTTGTTGCAAAGCCTGTTGCACTTATTTTCTGATAATATGCTATTCTTGCAAAATCATATGCATATTCCGAAGGCGCAATTTTTGGAGGAAAGAGTTTTGCTGATAATTTTACTTGATCCCCTATTTTAATGCCTTCTTCCGCTTTTGTTTTAACTGATATTCTGATGTTATCCAGCTTGAACTTCGTGTTTTTTATTTCATAAAGCAAAAATTGTTTATATGAGCCCCTATCGTTAATATCCTTCACTGTAGCAACAATATCTTTCACATACCTTTCCTTATCAAGAATATGAGTATTAACTGAATCTGTTCTGAATTTGCTGGCTGTAAATCCTATGAGCACTGCAATTAAAGAAATGCATAATATTGCGTATTTCCTGTATAATATTGCAATCAGAATTAGTATAGGTGAAAGCAAGAGAAAAATAGATATAGTGAAAGCACAGCTTGGTTCAAAATTTAATGAGAAATAGGTTAAAATTCCTGCACACTGAAAAATAGGGAACCACAATATCAAGTTATATTTTTCATTGCACAGATTGTTATGTATATAATTTACTATCATGTTAAGAAAGGTTAATAGATATATAAATATATGTAATAGTGTGATTTTATTCTTTTATTTATTATTATTACGCATATAATAATAAATAAGCAACGACGCGGGATGGAGCAGCTCGGTAGCTCGTCAGGCTCATAACCTGAAGGTCGTAGGTTCAAATCCTACTCCCGCAACCATCTTTCAATTGTACAAATATTGCGATTTCTTTTATTATAATAGCAATGTTATTTCTAACTCAAAGCTTGTTTTTGACCTGTAGGCTCAATCGTAACATTCAGTAAAAAACTCAGGGTATTTATTGACAAAATTATAGCGGCTGCATGCCTTTTTTCTTTTTTCTTATTACATCAATAATTTCACTATACACTTTATTGTTGTCTTTATCTGCAATTCCAGTAATAACATTACATCTATTAGATTCTTTTATAGCTATTTCTTGAAATCCTTTTCGAATTTTATGATAGAAATCAATGCTCATTTCTTCATACTTATTTTTATCCTTTGCTCTGCTGAGTCCAACTTGAACATCAATATCTAAAATAAATGTGATATCTGGATATTTAATTTCCACTAATTTGTGTAAGTCTCTTATTAGACTCAAGTCAACACCTAGTCCATACCCTTGATACGCAATAGTTGAATCGATAAATCGATCACAAATAACTGTCTTTCCCTCTTTAAGAGCTGGTAGTATTAATTCTTTCATATGTTCATATCTCATTGAGGTAAATAATAAAAGTTCAGAGATGGGATCAATACTATCCTTAAGTAGTGATCCTCTTATTTTTTCTGCAAAATCAGTACCACCTGGTTCTCTAGTCAATACGACATTATTTTCACCGTGAATTTGCTTGAAATAATTTGCAAGTAACTCAGACTGTGTTGTTTTACCAGAACCATCTATTCCTTCGAAGGTTATGAACATAAATTTTATAATTACAATGCTAAATGCAAATAGTGTACATAGAAACCATTTGACATTTAAGCAATAAGATCATAAATTATATACGGTATACAATTCTCTATGAGCTATGGTTACGCTAGACACTCCTAAGATAGATTTAGACTTTACTGCAAAGAATTTCAATCTCTTGGGAGTGGATAACAAATATTATACATTAAGTGACTGCTATGGGGAAAATGGTCTTATTGTAATGTTTATATGCAATCACTGTCCTTACGTTCAATCAATTATTAGCAATCTAGTAAGCGATGTTAATTTGTTGAAAAAAGATTATCAGGTAAACACCATTGCAATCATGCCAAATGATGTGAATAAGTACCCAGAAGACTCCTTTGAAAACATGATTAATTTTGCAGAGAAAAATAAGTTTACATTTCCATATTTAATTGACAGTAACCAAGAAGTAGCTAAAGAGTATGGTGCTGTTTGTACCCCTGATTTCTTTGGGTTTAACGCTGATTTAAAACTTCGTTATCGTGGACGTTTTAACAATGCAAAAAAAGAGAAAGTTCAAAATTATGAAATAGGAAGTAGTGATTTATTTCAAGCGATGAAATTTATTGCAAAAACTAGCAATCCTCCAATTGACCAAAAATCAAGTATTGGTTGTTCAATAAAATGGTCTAATTCTACAGGTTAAATATTATGCACAGCGGCTCTCAGCATTTGTTTGATATTATAATCTTACTTTCCGCTGCTGTGTTTATAGTCATAGCGTTTTGGAAAATGAATATTAGTCCAGTGCTTGGTTACTTTGTTGCAGGTGCATTGATTGGTTCTCATGGATTTAATCTGATACATTCAGTTGAAGTAATGGATAACTTTGCAGAGTTTGGCGTAGTTTTCCTATTGTTCATTATAGGTCTTGAATTGACATTTGAACGCCTTATCGCTATGCGTAGGCATGTGTTTGGGTTTGGTTCCCTTCAAGTTATAGTTACCATGATAGCAATATGGTGCATTGCTCTTGCCTTTGGAGTAAATACAAACATGGCAGCAGTTATTGGTGGTGGACTTGCACTATCCTCAACAGCAATAGTGTTGCAGGTTCTGCAAGAAAAGGGTTCTCAAGCAAGCCAAGTTGGTAGATTGTCAATAGCAGTGCTACTAATGCAGGACTTTGCAGTGGTACCTCTAATAGTACTAGTGCCCCTGCTTACTGGCAATTCTGAACACAGCTTAATAAGCTCGTTGGCAGGCTCATTAGTGCAAGCAGCTATTGCATTGGTGTTGATATTTGTAACTGGTAGGTTATTACTGAGGCCATTGTT
Source organism: Wolbachia endosymbiont of Oryzaephilus surinamensis (assembly GCF_025617515.1). Taxonomy (NCBI): domain Bacteria; kingdom Pseudomonadati; phylum Pseudomonadota; class Alphaproteobacteria; order Rickettsiales; family Anaplasmataceae; genus Wolbachia; species Wolbachia endosymbiont of Oryzaephilus surinamensis. The sequence goes on from NZ_CP092526.1 coordinate 1,213,723, forward strand.
TTCGGTTATTGCCAAAATGGAGAGTAATGAAATCTTTATATCAACAACACTTCTGATAATATTAGGATCAGCATTTATTACTGAACAATTTCATTTATCAATGGCATTAGGCGCATTTGTTGCTGGGTTACTAGTTGCAGAAACAGAACACAGGAATTCGGTAGAACATGCAGTATTGCCATTTAAAGACTTATTTCTTGGTTTATTCTTTATGACTGTTGGCATGTCTATTGATATTGACCTTTTACTCAATAAGTTACCACTCGTTACTTTATTATCAATTATCCTTATCGTTTTAAAGACGTCCATTATATATACATTGTGTAGATTTTTTGGATTTAGAAGTGCACCTGCAATACAAGCTGGATTACTGCTTGCACAAGGCGGTGAATTTGCATTTATTTTATTCCGTTTAGCAGATGAATTAGATGTACTATCAAGTGAAATCGCTCAAGTGCTTATGATGGTAACTACAGTAACTATGGCTTTTACTCCTCTTTTATCGGGAATTGGAGACTGGATAGCAAATTCATTTAGCACTGAAAAAATAATACTAGACGATGAAGCAATCGAAACAGACACACAAGATCTTTATAACCACGTAATAGTTGCCGGGTTTGGTAGAGTGGGATATATGGTAACGAAAATGCTTACTGCAGAGCATTTAAGTTATGTTGTTGTAGATATTCAATCAAAAATAGTGAAAGAAGGAAAAAATGACAGTTTCCCTATATATCTTGGAGATGCTACAAGATATGAAATTTTAAAATCAGTAGGAATAGAAAGAGCTCAAGCTCTTGTGGTTTCAATAAAGAACGAAGTCACTATAAAGAAAATAGTTTCTCTAGTTGCAACAAACTTCCCACATGTAAATATTATAATACGTTTACCAGATTTGAATAATGTGGAGGTTTATAAAGATCTAGGGGCTAGTAAAATTATTCCCGAGACGTCTGAGATTGGATTGCAGCTAGGTGGAGCAGCATTAAGCTTAAGTGGAATTAGCGAAAGCGGAGTTACATCTTTAAAAGGTAAATTTAGAAAAGGCAACTACAGTATGTTAAAAGACCTTGGTAGTGATAAAGATGAATAATCCTCTATCACTTTAATTAGTGATCAGAAAAACACATTTAATTAAGCAACTATACTCTCTAGAAAGGTGAAATTGACCTTATTGTAACTATGAACAAAATAATAATAAAAAAATTTGGTGGTACTTCGCTAACTGACTTAAATCGAGTTGCAAATCTAATAAAAAACGATATTGAAAAAGGTTATAATGTAATTGCTGTTGTATCTGCTGCTGCAGGATTCACTGACCAAATGGCTTTTCAAGCCAGGCAAATTTCAAATTTAAATTGTAGACAAGAGTTATCAGAGTATGATGTCCTGCTTTCAGCAGGAGAACAAATCTCTTGCGGGTTATTAGCTATCACTCTTCTGTCTGTTGGAGTTAATGCTAAATCATGGCTCGCCTGGCAGTTACCAATTGTAACGGATAATTTTTATTCTGAGTCTAAAATAAAAAAGATAAAAATTGACCATGTAAAAAGATCTTTTGCTGAGGGTTATACTGCTGCAATCATTGCTGGTTTTCAGGGTATACACGATGATAGAATCACTACTTTTGGTAGAGGAGGATCTGATATCTCAGCAATTGCCTTTGCTGTAGTCTTTGGTATTAGGACTTGTGAAATTTTTACTGATATTGACGGAATATATACAGCAGACCCAAAAATTGTTCCAAGGGCACGCAAGCTTAAATCTATCTCTTACAATGAAATATTGGAGATGTCGTCATCTGGTGCTAAAATATTGCATAATCGTTCAGTACAACTTGCAATGAAGCATAATATTAAGGTGCAAGTGTTATCCACTTTTGAGGAAGTAGAAGGCACTACAGTACTACACGAAAAAGATGTACTGGAAAGATACTTAATTACTGGAATAACTTATAGCACTCACGAAGCTCTTGTAACTTTTACTAACTTTGCAAATACTCTGGATACTTTAAGAGATATAGCAGGAGCAAACGTTAAAGTTGACATGATACATGGGTCAAGCTTTTTGATTTCTAAATTTGATGTTGATTTAATGACAAAGTTATTGAACAAAAATGAAAATTATGTCGTAAACAATAATATAGCTAAAATTTCAATAATTGGTATTGGTGTTATGTCTAACACTGAAGTGATGTATCGCACACTCAAGGTTTTAAGCGAAAAAAAGATAGAAATACTTGCTGTCACAATGTCCGAAATCAAGATCAGTATAGTTGTTCAAAAAAAACACGCTGAGGCTTTAATTAGAGATTTACATACCGAATATGAGCTTGATGTATGACAGCACGCTTGAAATTTATTTACTTGATAATTCAAAAAACTTGAAAGAGCAAAGATAGTTATTGAAATTATCTTGATTTACATCGGTTATCCAAGTTTGACATTGAATGCTTAACACCTCCTCCATTAACACCTTTCTGTAATCTTTATCCAGATGCGACATTATATCGTCAAGCAGAAGAAGAGGTGCTTTATTGTAATGAATACACCTTGCTTTTACACTAGATAAGATGATAGAAAGCAGTAATAGCTTTTGCTCTCCAGTAGAACAAAGATTTATTGGCATGTCCCCTTTTTGGCAAAAAACCCAAAAATTATCATTATGTACAGAAAAGGTTACTCTACCAGTTAATGAGTCTTTTTCTCTGTTTTCCTTTAGACGATTCTGAAAATATTCTGCAGTATCGTTCAAAGTTAGCTGACTGCTAAATTTCAAACTTGCCTTTGGAAAAAACTCACAAGAATGGTTATCAATTGTGTCTTGTAATATCTTTAAAACAGATGATCGCATACGTAAAATATCAATTGCATTGGTAGCCATGACGTTTTCAAGACTAGAGAGCCAACTTTCGTCCAAAATATTCTCTCTAAGCAATTTACTTCGCTCATGCTTAGCTTTTCTATATTTCATGTAGCAATAGGTGTAATTTTCTTCAAATAGTGAAACTATACGGTCTAAAAATTTTAACCTGTCACTTGGAGAATTAAGAAGAATATAGTCCATTTGTGGAATTAGCCATATTACATTAGATATTCTATACAAAGATGAGTAGCTTGACTGCGTTTTCCCATCAATTTGTATTAATTTCTTATTAAGATTCTTTCCTATACCAATTGAGTTAAGCTCTGCTCCATTGAAAAAATCATAATACACTACCCAACTTTCATTACTGCGCCTATTTTGCATCTCATTGATTTTTGCTTTTTTCATTCCGTTGCTTTTAGCAAGCAATGAGATTGCTTCAAGTATATTAGTTTTTCCAATACCATTTTTGCCAGTTACTACAACTGGTCTATCATCTAAATCCAGTTCAAAGTTTGAATGACTACGAAAGTTATATAATTTCAGTTTTTTTATATAGCAATGGGTAGTCATTCTTTAATTTATATTCTCCTTACTTCTTCTAGAACCTCATCAACATGTCCACTAACTTTTACGTTTTTCCAGATCTTCACTACTTTACCTTTTTTATCTATTAAAAAAGTAGTGCGCTCTATTCCCATATACTTTTTGCCAAACATACTTTTCTCTACCCAAACACCATACTTTTCCAACATTTCAGCATTTTCATCAGAAACTAAAGAAAATGGCAGAGAATATTTTGCTTTGAAGTTAGCGTGGCACTTAACGCTATCTTTTGATACACCAATTATCACTGTGTCAAAAGAAGAGAAATTTTCTATATTGTCTCTAAAGCCTTTTGCCTCCATTGTGCAGCCCGGAGTATCGTCTTTAGGATAAAAATAAAGAACTACATTTTTTTTATCAAAAAATTCACTCAGTGATAAAATCTCACCAGAATCTGTTGGCAAGCTAAAATCAGGTGCATTATTTCTTATTGTTAATTCCATACTTTGCTCCATTATTAACACTTTTATGGTACTATATTATATTGTAATAGGAAGGGAGGATAAATGAAAGTAGCTTTTCAGATGGATGAAAGTATAAATTTTGAAGCTGATACTACATTTTCATTAATAAAAGAAGCGCAAAGAAGAAGGTACGAAATTTTTGTTTATGTACCTAATAATTTAGCACTCAAGTTAAATCAGCCAATTGCCCTTGCTCAGAAAGTCAGCGTTGATGATTGTAGCTTCATTTCAAAAGAGGATGTAGTAATCAACCTAAATGAAATGGATATCATATTTATCAGACAGAATCCACCATTTGATATGCGGTACATTACAACAACCTATATCTTAGAAAAGACTACTGCGTTAGTAATAAATAATCCAACAGAAATAAGAAACTGTCCTGAAAAATTAATTACTTCACTATTTCTAGAGCTAATTCCTCCAACTTTGATCACTGAAAATATATCGATGATTAGAAATTTTTGTCACGACTATCAAGATATCATCTTGAAACCACTATATAGCTATGGAGGAAATGACGTAATAAGAATACAAGACCAAAATAGCATTCAAGTGGTAGTCGATCTCATGATTGCAAAATATGAATGTCCTGTAATTGCACAAGCATTTTGTAAAAAGATAAATACAGATAAAAGAATACTGCTACTGGATGGAAAGCCAATAGGAGTAATGAAGCGAGTTCCAAAGTCTAGCGGAGAAATCAGAACAAATATGAGGCTTGGAGCAAGTTTTGAATCTATTGAAATGAATGATAGAGACACTGAAATATGTAATAAAATCGGTCCTGAGCTAAAGAAAAGAGGGCTAATATTTGTTGGTATTGATATTATAGATGACTTCCTTCTTGAAATTAACACAACTTCGCCTACGGGAGTAGTTTATATCAATAAGTTGTATAGTAAATCACTAGAAAAAGAACTATGGGATGCATTTGAAGAAAAAGCAATTCGTCAACTAAGTTCTTGAGCTATTGCCTTAATAAATTCAGTAACTCCATTCCTTATTCTTGTTTTCTTAGTATTATTAGCCATATCACGCAATTTTTGACAATTTTGCAATAAATCAACTAGCAACTCTCCTAGATTCTTTTTCGCGTTACTATTTTGCTCAACTATTACAGCTGCTCCCGAATCTTCAATATGTTTTGCATTATAAAATTGATGGTTATCTTTTGAGTGAGGATAAGGAATATATACAGCAGGACGCTCAGCAAGAGTAATCTCTGCTATTGAAGTTGCCCCCGCTCTGCTAATTACCAAATGAGCATTGGCCAGCTTATTTTCCATATCATCGAAAAACTCACTTAACTCACAATCAATTCCTTCACTTTTGTATAGACTCTTGACCTTGTTTATATTTTTCTTCGTACATTGCTGCGTTACTCTAATCCTCTCTTTTACTTCAACAGGTAGATCACAAATTACGCTGCTCACTACATCATCAAAAAAATTTGCACCCTGACTGCCTGCTATTATTAACACGTTTAAAACTGTTTCAGCTCTAGAATAGCCTTGTGCTTCTATATCGACAAAATTTCCTGTAAAAACGCATTTACTACCTTCTGCATACTTAGTCTCTGGAAAGCTAGTTGCAATTAATTTTGCACTCTTGAAAAAGAATCTATTTACTCTCCCTAAAACTATATTTTGTTCATGTAAAATTATAGGTATAGAAAAAATCTTTGCTGCAAAAAGAGTTGGAAAAGAGGCGTAGCTACCAAAACCAATGATTAGCTTTGGTTTTAATTTTCTTGTTTGATACAGTGCTAATACACAACTATACATTAACAAAAAGAGAAACTTCAATTTGTTGCCACTTGGCTTGCACAATGGTAAAATATAACTTTCTATATTGATGGTTTTTTGATCAGTGAATAATATACAATTGTGCCCTTGTACCTTTAGTGCTTTTGCTAAGGTTATAGCTGGAAAAACATGCCCACCTGTACCGCCTGTTGCTAGAATAATAGTCATCTGTAAGTAGTAATTTGATAATAGATTGTTAATTATTTTTTAATACTTTGCATGTAAAATTTTATCAAGCTTTATGATAGTTGAGTTAAAAATGCCTAAAAGTAGTGACAGTAAAAAAGAATCTAACGTAAAAAATAAGCCTCAAGAGCAAAGCAGAAGCGGAGGTTTATTAAAAAACATAATAAAAGCTCTTTTTAACTCAGTTGTTGATCTACCTCAGCAAGAACAACTCAATAAAAATATTGATAGACAACAAGGTTTAGACAGTAAAAGAAAAAGCCCAGAGGATCTTAATCAGGAAAAAAAGCTTGAAGTGAAAGAAGCAGCTGAAGGGTTAAAAGAAAAGTTAGAAAAATCTGATATTGGTAATCAATCTATTAGAATTGAATCGCCTAATCAGGATAATTGTAGCTCTAAAACAATGGATCGTTAGCTTAACTATTTAACGATTCATCATCTGCAGCAAGTACTGATTCGTGTATAATTTCCGAAATAGTTGGATGAGGAAAAATCGTAGATTTTATGTCGCAGTCTGTTCCCTCTAGTTGCTTTGCAAGAGCGAAATTGCTAATTAACTCTGTTACTTCCGCTCCTATCATGTGAGCTCCAAGAAGTTCGCCTGTTTTTTTGTCTATAATTGTTTTCACTAAACCTTCAGTTTCACTTAGTGCAATAGATTTACCATTAAAGTTGGAGTGAAATTTTCCTACTTTTATATCGTATCCACTTTTTATTGCCTGTTCCTCAGTAAGGCCAACGCTTGCTACTTGCGGATGAGAGTAAGTGCAATTTGGTATGCACTCTTTTTTTAACTTATGAGCATTTTTACCGGCAATTTTCTCAACACAGATTACAGCTTCATGACTTGCTTTATGCGCTAAACATGGGGGACCAGCTACATCACCTATTGCATACACACTTGATTCACTTGTTTCATACCACTCATTCGTTTCAATGAAACCAGAAGGACTCAACTTAATTTTTGTATTTTCTAAACCTATATTTTCAGTGTTTGCTTGCACGCCAACTGCAACAATCACCCTATCAAATTCTTTGCTCTCACCACTACTTAGTAACACTTGAGCAAAGTCTTTATTTTTAGTCAAAGCTTTTACGCTACTGTTTGTATATATTTTTATCCTTTGTTTTGTGAATATTTCTTGTGCTAAATTTGAAATATCTTTATCTTCCAGCGGCAAAATAGTGTCTTTTACTTCTATAATTGTTACATCAACTCCCAAAGTACTATAAAAACTTGCAAACTCTATTCCTATCGCACCAGAACCTATGATTAGTAGAGATTTTGGTAACTTCTTTGGAGTCATAGCGTGCTGCGCATTCCATATTAAATCTCCATCTACTTCGATTCCAGGAAGATTTCTTGCCCTTACACCTGTTGCTAAAATGATATGCTTAGAAGAAATTTCCTCCTCCTTCTTATCATTAAGAATTTTTACAACATAGTTACCTGCAAGTTTACCAAAGCCTTGATGAACTTTGATGTTATTTTTTTTCATCAAATACTCAACACCACTTGATAGCTTGCCAACAACGTTCCTTGAATATTTCACCATTGATTGTATATTAAAACTTGCATCCTTTACTTTTATGCCAAATTCTTCTGATCTTCTTATTAATCTATAAATTTCAGATGCTCTAAGTAGCGATTTTGTTGGTATACATCCCCAATTTAAGCATATACCACCCAAATTTTCCTCCTTTTCAACAATTGCAGTTTTAAGTCCAAGCTGCGCCGCTCTAATTGCTGCTATATAACCACCAGGACCGCTGCCTATAACTGTAATATCATACTCATTCATCAGTTTTCTTCGTATGCAAAAGACTATATATAACAGATGGAACCCGTATGATCAATGCTCAGGTGTATAGAAGCGACTTGACAAACCTTCCCACGTTCCTTATCATATCAATAGGAGTATTTATCCTTGTTTTTAATCTCTGCAGATTTAACAACAAAATTCAGTAAAAACTCAGATATTTATTGGCAAATTACAAAAAATTATAGCGGCTGCATGTCTTTTTTTATTTTTTCTACATTCAGCCAAAACGCGCTTTAAATAAGCGTTAGCACATTATTACAACGCCAATTTACATTATTATAGGGTCAAAACTCACTACTGGGGGATTCTTTTGCCTTTTTTCTATTTGGTAAATTTCTTAATATTTGTAGCTAAAATTTCAGGATGTCATTCCAGCACTTCTTATTACCTGTTCTGGATCCCAGTATCTGGGCACTGGGATGACAAAAACATAAGATGACACCGAAGGGGCTACTCGCATCTTTTTAGCCCAAATCACAATGTTCGTACAGCTGTGACTAGTATGACACCTTCCTTATACAAAAAATTTTTTGATAAAAAAACTGGATTTCAATACTGAGATTACATCCTTTCTAGTGGAGATTGCTCTCAAATCACAATGTTCATACAAATATACTTTATGAATTGCGTTTATAATCTCTAAACACTTCATTAATAGTGTGCCAAGCTTCGACAGCGTTCGTGTTTGTGGTAATATCAGCAAGAGCCTTCCATAAAGCCCAGGCACGGCCACGAGTCCAAGTGCTAGCATCCAACGGAAGCATTGCACGGAAGATTTTTCGGCTTTCTCCTCTAAGCAGCGTCCAAGCAATCATTAGATCGCAAGCGGGATCGCCGATCCCCAATCCTCCAAAATCAATGACGGCACTCAATTTTCCTTCTTGCACCAATAGGTTGCCAGCGCTAACGTCACCATGGACCCACACTGGCAAACCTTTCCAAGCGCTTGCTAGCGCTGCTTCCCAGAGCTCGATTGCAGCATTGGCATCTATTCTATCTTTTAGAACGGCAATTGCTTGCTTTGTCTCAGCATTATAGGTTGTTAGTACCCCTCCACGATAGAAATTATGTGGTCCGGGAAGAGGCCCATCTGTAGTATCTATGCGTTGTAAAGCAGCGAGAAATTGAGCAAGGCTGGTTGCAAAGTTATTCAGATCTGCTATGTGCACAGATGCAGCGGTGTTGCCATCAATCCATTGGTAAATAGACCATTGCCATGGGTAACCCTCACACGACTCTCCCATTGCCAAAGGCTTTGGAATTGAAAGTGGCAGTAAAGGTGCCAACCTGGGTAACCACTTTTGTTCCTTTTCCACCTGCATTGCATACTTTGCAGCGCTTGGCATACGCACAAGCATGTGATCACCCAGACGGTTATCTAAGTGGGAAAAGTCGCCTCTCCCCACTCGACTTCAGAACCGTACGTGAGACTTTCGCCTCATACGGCTCCTCTATAATTTGGTGCTTGTCATGCACACTTTCTATGTAATTCATCGTGACAATGTCCATGTAACAAGGATAAATTCTTTTTCATATTATTACGTCTGTTTCGGTCAATATGATGTGTTTCTAAGATATCATCATTTTTAAACCAAAGTTGACAATGACCACATTTACCTTGTTGTAACTTCAACAATTTTATTACTCTTGGTAGTTTATCTGGTATCTTCCTTAAACGATTACCCCAATAAACCCAATCGCCATCATATGGAGACTTGGTTCCTTTCACTTTGACATGCCTTTTAATAGCATGATCTCCGTGCTTAATAAGAAGAACTTTGTTATTTGTCATAAATCGCCAATTATCGTTTTTATACTTTTTAAAGTATTTATTTTTAATCCAGTATTTTCCTTTGGTTGGGTGCCTGTAGACTGCCCACTTCCAGATGTTTCTAAACATTACACTGTCAATAAACCTAAAGGTCTTGTTTGACACAACCGAAGAATAATATTTGCTCCACCCTCTAGTAATTGGGTTAAGCTGTCTTATTACTGTTTCTTGTGTTGATCCTCTTAATCCTCTAATCTTATGTTTTATAGTGAGTGTATGCTGTTTTCTGGATTCACGACTTGGTTTGACTAATAATTTATAACCCCTCTTATTATTTTTCGTAGAGTAATGCCTTATTGAGAAACCAAGAAAATTAAATCCTGGCTTTTCTCCATTTTGAGTATGAGAAATCTTTGTTTTTGAAGGTTTCAATTCTAGTCCAATGGTTTTGAGCCATTCTTCAACTATCATTTTTGCCTTCAGAATGATTTCCTTACTCTCATGTATGATGATAAAGTCATCTGCGTAGAAAATTACACTTAATGAGCTTTTTGCTTCTCTACTGCTTGCAACACCACATTTCATCTTCCTATATTGAAGAAGTTCACTCCATAACGTTTCTTTGATATATTGTTCTAATCCATTTAATGCAACACAAGCAAGTAACGGTGAGATCGTCCCTCCTTGAATTGTACCACGTTTTGTGGATTCAAATTTTCTGTTTTCCATTACTCCAGCTCTTAACCATCCTTTTATAATTCTTCTAAAGGTTGGTGTAGTGTTAAGTTTTTCCAACAGAGCATTTTGATTAATATTATCAAAACATCCAGAAATATCAGCATCTAAACAGTACGCTGTTTTCCAATTCAGTGAATTAAATATGGCTTCAATAGCATCATGACATGACCTACCAGGTCTAAAACCATACATGTTCGGTTCAAATCCTACCTCCCACTCTGGCTCTAGTGCCATTTTCATAAGTGTTTCTTTTGCCCTATCTGAGATAGTAAGTATACCAAGAGGGCGATATTCTATTGGTTTTCCAGGTTTTGGAATCCAAACACGTTTTGATGGTTTCGCTTTTTCTCTAACATTTAAAGAATATGCTAATTGCAATCTTTCTTTATGATTAAGATTTGCTTTTCCATCAATACCTGCAGTTTTCTTCCCTCTGTTATCTTGAGTTACTTTTCTGACAGCAAGTAGTTTTGCACTTATTGAATTGAGTAATAATCTTTGAAGTTTATGTACCTTCTTCTTATCATTACATATTGCAGCTTGGTAAATTCGCTTTTGTAGCTTAAATACAAATTTCTCAACTTTACGCCAAGGAATTGTATTCCATTCATACCTAACAAATTGTTGGTCTATAACATATTTACTACTATTCACAACTTTACCCTCCAAATTATAGTGTCCACGTCTGCATATCCCAAATATTACTTTGGGCATTAGCTTCTTGGACAATCCCTCCAATGTAAGTGCTTATGGCTGGCTGCCTACTTACATTCAAATGAATATAAGAGCACCTATATGGTTATCCCGTTTCACGATTTTGTTTCGTGTTAGACTTAGGTTCTTACTTTTTACCGGAAGCTGAGAACATCTATAATCAAAGACATCTAACTTTAATTCCTCGTATGCTTCATACCATTTTGGTCTATGCGTAAAACAACCTTAATTTCGCATATTCAATATAACGACAATTCAATCATAAGTTTCTCTTGTAACCATATCTAACTCTGTTTGCAGGAGTTTGCTATAAGGTTTAGCATTACCTGCTTTTATCTCATGCTTGCATCCTAAAGGTTGCCATTCTTTAAAATGTGAGACATACATTATCCCTGATGTCTAGAGAAGATGGAATCTAACCATCACAAAATCGCAACTTCGGGTCGCACAAATGTTCTATTGTCCCATCCACCGGGCACGATTTGGCAGATAGACAGATCTTTAAATTGCGGAAACTGGGTGACAACTAAGCGGTGTACAAATGCAGCATCTACTCTTGCTACTTTTTGCACCAATTGTGCCTTAAATTTCTTTCTTTACAATATATCCTACCTGATACAAACAGGGCTACTATAAGATAAATAAGATTCCATGTTGCTAATGAAACACCAAAAATATAATGAGGCCTGTCACAAGACGGAGAGTAATTGGGGTTTAATAGATTATTTCTCAACTCTTCTATGCTAACGTTACCACTTGCTTGCTCTGTACAGCCTAAAACATCATGAAATAAGTGGAGTTCAAGACCTACATGATAAAAAGATATTATTGCACCAATGAGATAGCTGCAAAACATCGCATAGATTAGGATTTTGTTGTCTTTGAACATGTACGCAACTGCAAGTAGCCCTGTAACATAGTAAACTACTCGCTCGTATATGCATAACTTGCATGGTAGCATATTGAAGAAATACTCTAGCACATATGCAAAAATCAGAGCAGCGGCACTTGACAGCAAAAAGATTGTAGAACTGTTATTTATATCTGACATAATTAACGAATTACCACAACAACCGAAAAAGTCAACTTTTGTTTAATAATGTTCTATATAATTATAAAGCGACACATATCACTCTATAACTTTTTTATCTAGCCTCTATGCATGTATTCACAGCTAGATACTGATTTAGTTTGCATACTAGTTACAACCCTAGTATCACTATCTATTTTTGCAATTTCTTCTTTGGTATACAATTCATCCTTGTTTTTCGTCCAGCTATTGTCATATTGAATATCAACTTCTCCTCCATTGGTTTTAAACCCAAATGTTTCTTGCATAAGCAATCTTGCTTCTTCCAAACGTCTGTTGTAACGTTTGTTAGAATCTTGATAGCTAGATATAAGAAGAAGAACGTCATTAGAAAGAGTGAAATATACTATCTCTTCCATAATTTTGTAAATCTCATGTTCTGATAACTTAAACAAAGGATAATCTTTTTGAAACTTATTCTTTACTTCATTGTAAATTTCCATAATTTTTACTCTACCAGCATCGCTTAGAGCAATGATAGCATTTTCAATACTTGCTATACCATCATAGCTTAGAGCAATGATAGCATTTTCAATACTTGCTATACCATCATAGTCATAACCTTTTCTGTCATTTTCAGCAACCAAAAAGCCATGCACAGCCTGAATCTCACCAACTTTCTTATCTTCTTTAGGTAAGATATCAAAATCAAAATAGATCATAGGAGATTTCAATACCAACAACATAAATATACGCATACTGTCTATCTCAACACCAAAATTTTACTTTCTGGAATAGAGTATAGATCTTTGAAATATTGAGATACAGTGTATAAAGGACATTTAGATAGTTCTGTTTTCTTATCTGTTTGTAAGTGAAAGCTAAATTCATACTCTCCTAAATCCAGCTCATTAAAGTCTATAAGCTCTATGTTTTTGTTTGGGTTAAACTCTCTGTTTGATATTTTATTCTCCAACTCTTTACGTTGCGTAGGAGTAAAACCAGATCCATTTATTACTAATTTCACTACACGCGTATCTTCCCTTTTTGCCCAATTGCTCAATCTTTCCAAATATTTTTCTGGAATCGGGTATCCATATCTTTTTGGAAGCCACTGAAATACTAAAGGTGTATCAACCGTGAAAGTATGTGGAGATCCAGGCCTTAAATCTTGTCCTTTATAATTCATAGCAAAAGTACTAAACAAGTTAATACTTTACTATATAATATTAATTTATCAACTACTTATTTAAGTAATATTATTTACTTATTAATAATATTACTAAGATAAAAAAGTATATTATTAGTAAAACAAGATTATCTACTTTACATAGGGGTTTTTATTCTTTTTCAAAAGCAATCTAACTGGTACACCTTCAACAAAGAAGTTTTTTCTAAGACCATTAGTCAAATAACGTTTATAACTCTCATCAACACTTTCCGGGACGTTGCATACCAAAGAAAAAGCTGGAGGTTTGGTGCCAATTTGAGCAATATACTTCATTTTAATCTCTCTACCTTTTATAAGTGGGTGAGAATGTTTTTCCACAGCATCTATTAGCCAATTATTCAGTTTTGCAGTGCTGATCTTCTTGTTTAAGGATTCACTCACTTCAAGACACTTATCTATCACATCACCACAGCGCATACCTTTCAATGCAGAAATTGTTACAGTTGGCACTTCCAAAAATAACCGAGTCACTTCCTGTTGTTTGACAAATTTTATTAACTTACTTCTGTCATCCTTACCTATTAAATCCCACTTATTTAAAACAATGATAATTCCCTTCCCCCCTTTAATTGCAGCTTCAGCAATTGATAAATCCTGCTGCTCAATGCCAAGCAAGGAATCTAACATTAAAATCACTACATGAGAGCGCTTTATTGACTCTATACTTTTTTCAACAAATCTTGATTCTAAGTTATCAACAACATTTGCCTTTCTGCGGATTCCCGCAGTGTCGATGAGAGTGATTAATTTCCCATTATGGTCGTATGAAATATCCACAGAGTCACGCGTGGTACCGGGTTCTGAGCTTACTATTAGTCTATTTTCTGCAAGTAAACTGTTTAAAAAAGTTGATTTTCCAACGTTTGGGCGACCGATGATTGCAATCCTCAGTCTAATGGACTCACTTTCAGGCAGCTCAGTGCCTTCGCTAAGACCTTCAATCACACCAGCTAATGCATCATAAAGATCAACCATGCCAAGATTATGCTCGGCTGAGATGTATACCGGACCTATGAAATTGAAAAACTGCAAATAATCAACATTTTCCGATTTATGACTTTCACATTTGTTTGCTATTAGTATTACAGGTTTATTTGTTTTTCTCTTCAGCCACTTTGCAAACTCTTTGTTCTGCTCGTTTTGCACTTTTGCATCAACAAGAAAGAAAACTACATCTGCACTCGACAAAGAAAACTCTATTTGTTCAATAACTTGTAGTGAAAAACTGGTTTGGTCATTCCATCCTCCTGTATCTATAACTTTAAACTCTAAATCACTAATTCTTCCAATTCCTTCACGCCTATCTCTCGTTACTCCTGGAATGTCACTAACTACCGCTGCTTTTCTTCCCACCAGCCTATTAAATAGAGTTGACTTGCCTGCATTTGGAAGGCCTATTATGACTATTTTCAGCATAGTTTAAGAGCGTATTTTATAAATAGTAAATTATAATCAAAATTTTTTAATTTAACTATTGACTTGATAGATTATATACCTATCCTAAAATTAGGATATTTTATCTTAAGTTTATTATGTAGAATTGGAGGCGCTATGCATAATGCAAATGAAACTTTAATAATGAATTGCGGTCAAGTTGCTCAATTAACTCCTCAAATTTATAAATTAGGGACACCTTATAACAAAAGGACACGTATATATAAATATATAACTTTGGCTAAAGCATTGGAAAATCTCAATGATCCATCCCGGTCACATGAAAATAAGGAGCTTTTTTTTGAGTGACAATGATGAAGAAACTAAGAAATTTCTGAGTGTAATTCGAAAAGGAATTGCTGAATATACAGGTAATGATTCTATAGATGTGAGGTTGAGAGGAAAAGAAGATAAATCATTTACTGCATGGGTATCGTTAAAAGAAGGCAGAGGTGAGTTAAAATTTGATAACTCATTTCCTGGTAAAGCCTTAAAGGATAGTAATCCAAAAATTGGAGCTTTTACATTGGTATCTCCAGAAGATAAAAGGTTGGTGCGTGTTTCACAAAGTGATGATGGTGTAAGGCTTTATCAAATACTAAATGAGTCTTGTATAATTAAATTTAACTGGAAAGTGGGTGATAGAGATTGCAGTATTGCTTTAAATATTAGTGGAAATGGTAACGTATTTTGTACTGATTTAAGTGATAATATAAGTCCTGAGGACTTCGAGGAAAACAAAGCTGTAAAAATAAAAATTGGCTATTATGAGAATAAGAAGATGGATAAATATAATGACATGACTCTAGCAAAATTGGTCTCATTGGCTTCAAACTTACAAGGAATTGAAAGAGAAGTTATAACAATTAATCCATCAACAGGTGTAACAAGTGCAAGTGCACAGAATGTTAGTGAGTCTCAGCATTCTCAAAATATTAAATAGAAATTGCTAGCGCATTAATTATCGTACACATACACCGTTGCATGCAGTAACGGTGTATGTGTATAATCAATAGGATTTGTAAGCTCAATAAAGTTTACAACCAATTTGAAAGTTATTTTACTACATGCAAGACTCTGAAATACTAGAAACTCTAAAGATCAAAACATTAGAAGCCGAAAAAGGAGGAGGTCCTGATAGAGTTAACAAGCAACATGAAAAAGGAAAGCTAACCGCTAGAGAAAGGCTGAGTATATTGCTCGATGAAAATTCATTTCAAGAGTATGATAAGTTTGTGAAGCATCACGCAACTGATTTTGGCATGCAAAATGCTGATTTTTTAGGTGATGGAGTTGTAATTGGCCATGGTACTATTCATGGCAGAAAAGTTTTTGTTTATTCTCAGGATTTCACTGTCTTTGGTGGATCACTTGGTGCATCACATGCAAAAAAAATATGCAAAATTATGGATATGGCAATTAATGCCAGGATTCCAATTATCGGACTAAACGACTCTGGTGGAGCTAGAATTCAAGAGGGAGTAAATTCCCTTGCTGGTTACGGAGAAATTTTTCAAAGGAATGTAAATGCATCAGGCGTTATACCACAAATCTCTCTAATCATGGGCCCATGTGCTGGCGGTGCAGTTTACTCTCCAGCGCTAACCGATTTTATTTTCATGGTAAAAAATAGCTCATACATGTTTATAACCGGACCAGATGTAGTGAAAAAAGTTACCTATGAAGATGTAAGCCACGAAGATCTTGGTGGAGCAAAAATTCATACAAGCAAAACAGGAGTAGCAGATTTTGCGTTCAATAACGATGTTGAAATGCTGCTGAGAATCCGTGAATTCCTTACCTTTTTACCAGTAAATAATCAAGAGTCAACGAAATCTGTACCTATCTGCAACTTAATTGATGATGTTGATGAATCTTTGAACACTCTAGTTCCTAGTAATCCTAATACTCCTTATGATATGTATGAACTCATTGAAAAGGTGTGTGATGAAAGGAAATTTTTTGAACTAAAACCCGATTTTGCCCGTAACATCATAATTGGCTTTGGCAGAATTGGAGGAAATACTATTGGTGTTGTTGCAAATCAACCTATGCACCTTGCAGGATGCTTGGATATTGACTCTTCAAGAAAAGCTGCAAGGTTTGTAAGATTTTGTGACGCATTTAACATTCCCATCATCACACTTATTGATGTTCCAGGGTTTTTACCTGGCACGAATCAAGAATACAATAATATAATACAGCACGGAGCGAAACTGCTTTACGCTTACGCTGAAGCGACCGTGCCGAAAATTAGCTTGATCACCAGGAAGGCATACGGTGGTGCATACATTGTCATGAATTCGAAACATCTAAAAGGTGATATAAATTATGCTTGGCCAACCGCTGAAATAGCTGTAATGGGACCTGAAAGTGCAGTTGAAATTATATTTAGGCATGAAAAAGACCAGCAAACGTTAATCAAAGAATATAAAGAGAAATTTGCTAATCCATTTTTTGCTGCATCACATGGATACATTGATGACATTATAGTGCCAAGTAAAACAAGGCATCACTTTCACAAAGCATTAGAGCTACTTAAAAACAAGAAAGTAGAAAGAATATGGAAGAAGCATGATAATCTTCCTTTGTAACTTTACTCTCAGTCTTTATTGTAAGGTCTACAGTGCCGTTACACCAAGTTGGATTACCAATAACGCTAACTTTTGGGTTCCTTTTTTCTATAATATATTCTTATAGCTAAAAAATTACTTCCGCATATTCTAAATCTGATTATAATGACAATTAGAGATACTTTTAGAGCTCAAAAATTTATCTTTGTCTGCAGACTTTTTTTTATTAAACAATCAAACTCATAAAAAAATGTAGCGTATCCTCTTCAGCGTATGTGGGTGCATACACACATACTTAATTTCTGTCGTATGTGCATTGCATTTTTTTCTAATCTTTTTTTTCAAAGGAGGATTTTATGTCCAGAATTCCAGATATTTGACGTTTACTTTAGCTAATAAAAACCAACTGGTACCTGCGGTTTTTATAGCCTCAAAATTTCAATCAAAATTCAACTATCATTCAAAGAAACTTATAGTTATTCTTAGTGTTATTACTGTAGTAACAGCGCTATGATGATAAGAATATACAATCCTTTGTAACTTTCTTCTCAGTCTTTATTATAAGGTGTTCAATAATATGGGAAGAGTAAAGTTTTAAAGAGATAATTAAAATTATCCTTATCACCTACTTAGCAATAAATTATATTTGCTTAATCGTAATTACTTACACTTCTCAATGTCCTGTTTTATTTATGGCAAACATTAAGCTTAAAAATGTACACAGTCTATTAAATTATATTATTTGTTTTTTCCTTATATACATTCAGTATATGCATTCTGCTATTGCTTTAGGTAACTCTTCATCACATTTAAAAAACTTACCTAATTTTTTACCTTTTAGAAAACCTTTTGATAATATAGAAAAAATTATTAGAACTGACAATTTTAGAAGTTTTGATCTTGATAAAAGAAATAAGCTTTATACCAATGCTCATAATAGTATCAGTTTTGTAAATATTATTAATAAAATTATCTTAGCTCAAGATAACTTATTCATACTAGAAAGTAAGCCGTATAATATAGTACTTGTTGATAATCCCAATCTTATTAGAACTACAGGTGCTGCAGGAAAGGACTATGTAATTATTGAGGGAAGCTTAAAAAAAATATCAAAGATTATACTAGAGTGATATCACATGAATTAATTCATAGATACATAGGGCGTATAATAGAGCAAGATGAGGATGAGGAAAATGAAGTAAAATATAAGTGGTTTTTTGAAGGATTTACGGAATTTTATGGAGTGAAAACCTTACTTGACACGAAATTTATTAATAAAGATGAGTACTTAAAAATAATTAATATTACTTTAAAAGAGTATTTTAATTCTTTAATACCTAATATTGATTTCGAAAAAACAAATCAAAAGCATTTACTTGATCAAAACATAAGCATGTTGAGTTATAACAAAGGTTTTATTCTTGCAATGATAATAGATGAGAAATTAAATGAGGTTAGTAATGGAAGGTATAACTTATTGACTACTATAAATAATATAATAAGTGAAATAACTTCAAAGAAAGTTAATTTTAATGTTGACTTATTTGCAAGTCATTTAAAACATTACTTACCAGAGTACCTTATAAAAGACATCATAGCCTCTATAAGAGATTCTAGCATACTTCTCAAATTACTACCCAGCAGATTACTAAATAAAAATTTAACTTTCCAAGATACTGATAAGTATAGTGATATATGCTTTAACTTAACCAGAAGTCTAGAGCTACAAAAGATACGTGGGGTTAAATTAGGTGGTGATTGCCATAATATGGGACTCAAGGATGGTCAAGAACTAAAGTGTTATAGTATTGACTTTAATAGTGGTAATATTAAGTTAAAAGTCCTTGAAAACAAGATACCGAAAGTTATACATTTGAAAGCCAACAAAATAACGAGTAGCACTCCAATATATAAATAGCTCAAATAAATGCTTGACAAAAGCTATAGTAAACCTAGACTTTGCTATTTTAAGGCAAAATAATTATGGTAAACAATAAAGAAAAACAAGTGGATTTATTATTAGAGCTTCTTAGCGCTAATATCGGTCAAGTTAGTAGTAGTGTCATACTTAAAAGAATAGAAAAGCTTTCAGATAATTTTCATGGTAGAAATAATCACAATAGCCATTGTCAGTTTGATAGAGATGGTGGAGGGCATGGTAATATATGCTGGGCAGATAAGATAAAAGAAGACCTGACTGAGAACTATCATAAAAAGGATAGAGAAATTTCTATATAACTTTTCATTAGAGCTATTTTACGGTAATTATTCAAGAGTTGAAGGATTTGGCAAAAGAAGTCCTTTTGTATTACCGTTAATATGTGTTTCCAATAATGGTAATCTCGGCCCACTAGATGATTTGAGAACATGTGTCCCTCATAAGTTTGTTGAATATAACATAAGCAATACTAGTTGGGCTAAGTTCTCATCAGATAAATTTTTTAATAACTTTTTGAGTGATATGGAAAACAGGCCTGACGATTGTAAGCAGTGTTGTTATGAAAATATTTGTGGTGGGGGAAGTTATGGTAACAGGTTTAACCCTGCCAACGTAAGTTTTAATAATCCTTCAGTATATTGTGAGGGATTTTTGGCAAAGGATTATACAATTTCTTTTAATGCATGGATTTTCTAAAGAAAAATTACGGCAGGTATTATTGAATAGTAATACTGAAAAAGCAGCTTAATGGTAGTGTATAAAAGGTATTTACTAGACGTTTTTCTATAATCTAATTAGCATCTAGAGGATTGACTTTATGAATATCGTCCTCTAAACTGCCGTTACCAAGATTCGAACTTGGGACCTCGTCATTACCAATGACGTACTCTACCACCTGAGCTACAACGGCAAGTTCACGTATTATGATAATGAATAACATGAAAAAAAATAAGGAAAAAGAAGAAGAGAGAAAAAGATTGGCAAAAGCTTTAAAGCAAAATATTCTAAAAAGAAAAAAACAGCAACAGAGTAGACAAGATGCCAGAACTCCCAGAAGTGGAAGTCATCTCTAACTTCTTATTTGATAAAATCAAAAATAAGAAAATAAGCAATGTTACAGTCAATAATTGGAATTTGCGTGTACCAATAACAAAAAATATTGATGATTTGCTAAAGGGCAAAGTTATAAATGATATCAAGCGTAGAGGTAAATATATAATCTCGAATATAGATGCTAGTATGGCTGTAATCATACACCTTGGCATGAGCGGAAAGCTTATATATGTTGAAGACAATCAAGCACAGAACAAACATGATCATGTGATATTCTTATTTTCTGACAACACTTCACTAATCTTTAATGACCCAAGAAGGTTTGGATTAGTGATTGTTTTAAACAGAGAGCAAGAACTAAATTTTTTTAATAACCTAGGAATAGAACCCCTCACAGATGAATTTAATGGAAATTATTTACAGAAGTTGCTACAGAGCAGAAAAGCAAATATCAAATCAGTATTAATGAATAATAAGCTAATAGTTGGCGTAGGTAACATATATGCTTCTGAGAGCTTATTTAGAGCTCGCATATCACCACTTAGGCTAGCACAAGATTTAACATATATAGAGTGCGAAAAACTTGCTATCGAAATAAAAAATACTCTGAGTGATGCAATTGCTGCTGGTGGTTCAACACTGAAAGATTATGCACAGCCATCTGGATCTGCTGGATACTTTCAAAATAACTTTTACGTATATGGTAAAGTGCAAAAACCTTGCAGAATCTGCAACAATATCATAACACTTATACGACAAAATGGTCGTAGCACTTATTTTTGCAATGCATGTCAGAATTAAATTTTATTTTTGCATATGACACTCTTACCTGAAAAAGATCCTTTTGATTTGTTTTCAAAGTGGTATCAAGAAGTACTTAATTCTCCGTGTAAGGAGCCAACTGCAATGACGCTAGCAACGTGTAGCAAAGACTGCATTCCATCTGCAAGAGTGGTATTACTAAAGGAATATAGTAAAGAAGGTTTTGTGTTCTTTACTAACGTAAACAGTAGAAAAGGAAAAGAATTGACTGAGAACCCCAAAGCTGCACTCGTATTTCATTGGACAGAATTTTCTAGACAAGTACGAATTGAAGGAGAAGTTAGGCTTCTAAGCGGCAAAAAGGCTGACGAATATTTCTCCTCTCGAGCACGCGATAGTCAAATTAGCGCGTGGTGCTCAAAACAATCAAGAGTTCTGAAAAATTGGCAAGATTTTGAGCAGGCTATAGAATTGAAAGAGAAAGAATTTCACAATACACAAGTTTCTCGTCCTGACTTTTGGGTGGGATTTTGCGTAATCCCAAAGGTAATTGAATTTTGGCAAGAAGGTGAATATAGGAGACACACTAGATTTAGATATACTCTTGTTGAGAAAAGCAATTGGAAAGTGGAACAATTATATCCCTAACGTTAGAGAAAGCTACTCTGCAGATCAAAAATAAAGATTTATTGTCATCCTGATCAAGTAACTTTTTATGGTTTAAAAACTTGTTGTATGTAATGTATTGTAATACTTACGCAAAATATTTTAGTGCATTCTCAAATATGAGCATTCCATCACCATATTTTGGCATAGCCACTCCTGAACGTTTACATTTTTCTTTTTCAAGAGGCCAGTTGTCCTGCTGAGTAAAAAATATTCCTCTCTCTGGGTGAGGCATTAAAGCTAAAACTCTACCACTTTTGTCTGACAAAGCTGCCAGGTCGTATATAGATCCGTTTGGATTGTAAGGAAATTGTAAATTTGCATAGTCACCATTTTCATCAACGTAACGCAGTGCAACGGAATTATTTTCAATCAATTGATTCAAAGTATCTTGATCCATAAAAAATTTGCCTTCCCCATGAGCAATAGGGAGATATAGTTCACTCAGGCCCCGTAGCCAAACAGAATTACTCTGCGGATTAACTCTCACTCTAATCCAACGACATTGGTAATTACCTATATCATTAGAGGTTAAAGCTAGATTAGAGAATTCTGGAACTAACTTTACTAATATCTGGCAACCATTACATATCCCTATAATAAGCTTATCCTGAGATAAGAAATTTTGAAATTCGTCTAACAAGTTGTTTTTTATACGCAAAGCAAACGCATTACCAGCACCAGTGTCATCACCATAGGAAAAACCTCCTGGAATTGCAAGTATATTGCTTAATTTCAGTTCACTTGGATTATCTATAATATCATTAATGTGAACGATTTTTACTTCAATATTATTAATACCAAGCTTTCTGCTACATTCCATAAATGCAAATGCAGTTTCTTTTTCGCAATTTAAGCCATAACCAGATAGGATTGTAATTTTCATGAATCAAAAAACTCGAACTTTCTTTTTACAAAATTTGCTATTAAATTCAAAGCAAATAGCATTAACAATAAAGCTATAATTGCAATGGCAGCAAGCTCAATAAATGCAATTTCAGGACTACTTGACCATATGTATATTTGTACAGGTAAAACAGTTGCCGGATCGAAGAAGGATGTAGGTGTATCAGCAATAAATGCTACCATGCCTATCATAAGTAAAGGGGAAGATTCGCCTAAAATCCTTGCAATTGCAAGCACTGCACCATGTATTATCCGTGGCAACGCAATCGGTAAAGAGTGATCCAATATCACCTTGATGTGAGGTGCACCTAGCGCAAACGCTGCATCTTTTATTGCAATAGGAACGTTTGTAAAGGCATTTTTTGTTGCAATAATAATATTAGGCAGCATCATAAATGAAAGAGTCATCCCGCCAACAAGCGGTGAAGAACGGGGTAAACCAAATATGCCCAAGTAGAGAGTCAGTCCTACCACACCAAATATTATCGAAGGCACTGCAGCAAGGTTATTCATGCTAATTTCTACAATACTGGTTATTAGCCTATTTCTAGGCATAAATTCATAAAGACAGATACCTGACATAATTCCTATTGGCAATGCCAACGCTAAGCATACTATAATTGTCATTAATGAACCGATAAATGCCCCTAAAATCCCTGCATTCTCAGGCTCACAAGAATCAGACTTAAGAAACAGAGACTTATTAAAAAATTTTCTTACTCTTCCCTTCTCTTTTAACCAATCAAGTAATTTAGCATAATGATCATTCAAATGTTTATATTTATTTATTGAATTAATTATACTTGACGCGGTAAACCAGATCTCATATTCACCACTATCTTTTACTTTCTTATGAAAAAATTTCTCTAGTTCTTTGTAAGAATTACGACTTAAAATTTCGTCACCGTCTTTAAAATCAGTTCCTTCAAACACCTTACGTAAAGAATTGTTGAGTAAGCCAATGGACTTATATCGTAAATCACCAGGATTATTAGTTAAAATAAGATCAGCATTTATTTCAACTGGTAATAAAATTTTCGTTACTGTTAAAGCACTGTAAGAGTTAACTAATATACTTAGTAATATACATATAGGACACCCAATTGAGACAATCAGTGCTGTAAAAGAGCAAAAGCATAAAATGTTGTTCTTTTTATTTTTTCTTTTTACACGAGCATGTACGCGCTTAGATTGAAGTAACTTAAGAAAGTTTTTCTTTATTATACCCATTTACTTTTCTTTACATGAGGATTTGAAAAGACTTTCCCCTTTTTCCAGTGCTTGACACTGAGATCTAACAGGCTTTGCCTGCAAATAATTTTTATATTTTCCATGAAAGCACAAACCAAAAGGAGAATCTGGATCCCAGTGTCAAACATTGGGATGACACCACAGCAGGAGGGAAAGTAGTTGTGCGCCACACACTGGGATAATAAGAGAGAGTTTTGAGATGATACAATTGACATCACTCCCTATTGTATCTACTTAGATTTTTTTTTAACATTAAGTAGTACGTTCTTTGATCCTTGCAGCTTTCCCAAATAGCTTGCACAGATAATATAATTTTGCTCTACGGACCTTTCCCTTTCTCATCACTTGTACTGAAATTAATGCAGGAGAGTAAACAAAAAATTGTGATACTATACTTTCTCCATGACTTACCTTTCTAACTGAAAAAGAAGAGTGTAATCCACGATTTCTTTTTGATATACATACGCCCTCAAATATCTGTATACGCTCACCCGTACTATCAACTACCTTAAAAGTGACCTTCAAATCATCGCCAGGACAAAAAGCTGGCATCTCTTTGGCTAACCTTTGTATTTGTTGTTCGTTAAATTTTTCAAGTAAGTTTGTCATTTATCATCTCCATTCAACAATTCAGGTCGACGTTCCTTTGTTCTAACATATGACTGTTCCCTTCTCCAATCACTTATTTTTCTGTGATTGCCAGACAACAGAACCTCAGGAACTTTGTACCTACTCCACTGCTCAGGTCTAGTATATTGAGGATATTCAAGCATACCACCACTATAACTAAAACTTTCTTCAGCAACGCTATCGAAATTATTTACTACACCTGGAAGAAGCCTAATACATGCATCAAGAACCACCATCGCAGCTGGCTCACCTCCCGAAAGTATATAATCTCCAATACTTAACTCATAAGGAGTATACACATCAATTACTCTTTGGTCAACACCTTCAAATCGACCACACAATATTGTTACATGAGGAATTTCTGTTAACTCCTTCGCAATTCTCTGATTAAATTTTGTACCAGATGGAGTCATATAAATAAATCTAGTATTTTTATGAGCAGAAAGCACATTATCAACTGCATTACCAATCACATCTGGGCGCATAACCATCCCTGCTCCACCTCCATATGGAACATCATCCACAGTTGAATGTTTATCTTTAGCAAAAGAACGAATATTTACTATTTCAAGATTCCATATTTTTTTTTCCAACGCTCTTCCAGCAAGAGAATAGTTCAAAAATCCGGGGAACATTTCTGGAAATATGGTTAATATTGTAACACTAAACGTCATTAGCAAATTTGTAGTAAACTAAGCAGCAATTTGATATTATCTTATAGTATACAGCTAAATTAATCATGTCACTGAATAAAACGATATACGAAGGTAAAGCCAAAGTCATTATTGAAACTGAAGACTCATCAACTGTTATACAGTACTTTAAAGATGATGTTACAGCGTTCAACAAGGAAAAATATGAAATTATTGAGGGCAAAGGAATAATTAATAATCATGTTAGTGCTTTTATCATGGAAAAGCTTGAAGAAGCAGGAATTAGCACGCACTTTATAAACACTCTAAACGAAAGAGAACAGCTAGTCAAAAAGCTCAAGATAATACCTCTTGAGGTAGTGGTTAGAAACATTGCAGCTGGCAGCTTTTGCAAACGTTTTAATATCAAAGAAGGTGAGGCACTTACATCTCCTATAATCGAGTTTTTTTACAAAAATGATGACCTAGCCGACCCAATGGTGAATGAAAATCACATATTATATTTTGGTTGGTTATCCCATAAAGAAATGGAAGAAGTTAAAACTACAACTTTAAAGATCAACAAAATCTTAGTCGACCTATTTTCAAATGCAAATATATATTTAGTTGATCTCAAGTTAGAATTTGGCAAATTGATAAACAACAGCACTAAAATCATTTTAGCCGATGAAATCAGCCCTGATAATTGTAGGCTATGGGATAAAAATACTCATAAAAAGCTAGACAAAGATGTTTTCCGTTTAAATCTAGGAAACTTAAAGGAAGCATACTCAGAAGTTGCAAAAAGACTGTCGGTAAAGTTAGACTAACTAAATACTACTCTATCAAGTGGAGGCTGACATGCTTCATCAAGTTTTCCAATAATCTCAATTTTTTCTCCACGCTTTTGGAAATGGCTTTCCACATCCTTCATATTATCGGGATCTACAATCAGTACTATACCTATGCCGCAATTAAATGTTTTTAACATTTCTCTCTTTTCTATTTTGCCTTCTTCTTTCAGCCATAAAAATATATCTGGCCATTTCCAAGAATTAATATTTATGTCTACAAATAAATTTCCTGAGAGAATTCTTGGAATATTGTCTATTAACCCGCCACCTGTTATATGCGCAATGCCTTTTACCTTTGGCATAATAGGCAACAAAGAATCAACATATATCTTTGTTGGCTTAAGTAATATTTCACCCCAAGATTTATTATTCCATGGAGATATATCATTATAATTTATATCTAAGCTTTTAAAAATATGGCGCACCAAAGAAAATCCATTTGAGTGAATTCCATTTGATTCTAAACCAACTACACAGTCACCTGCTTTCATTATACTACAATTTGGAAGAATTTGCTTTCGATCAACAACACCAACCACAAACCCTGCAAGGTCATAGTGATTGTTACCATACATTCCAGGCATTTCTGCAGTTTCTCCACCAACTAATGCTATTTTAGATTCCTTGCACCCTTCTGCAATGCCCTGGATTACAGACAATAAAACGTTTTTGTTTAAAACGCCTGTTGCAAAGTAATCAAGGAAAAATAAAGGTGTTGCTCCTTGTGCAAGTAGATCATTTACACACATTGCAACTAAGTCTATACCTATAGTATCATGCTTATTCACCTCTTGAGCTATTAATAGTTTTGTGCCCACTCCATCAGTTGAGGAAACAAGTACTGGATGGTCGTATTTCTTACTCAGCGAAGAAAAGTCAAACAATGCAGAAAATGATCCTACTTCACTAATTACTTCTTCTCCTTTAGTCTTTTCAATAATAGGTTTAACTTTTTTTATTAGTTCATTATATAGTTTAAGGTCTATTCCAGATTTAGCATAAGTATTCATAACGCCTTCACAAATCTTATAATTATTAATACTACATTAATGCTTTGACACAAAAAGCGCAACGAAACTTTCTCTTAAATTGACTACTACATGCCTACCAATATAGGGTTAACTTAAATCATTTATACTTTTATCCGATGAATAAAAACATAATGTTAATAACAGAGTGCCTATCAGGACGAATTCTTCATGATTTTGCTAGTTCTATGCAAGGAATAGTGGGTGGATTGGAAGAGCTTGAAGAAAACAACCCTAATATGCAAAACGAAGCATTGTCATTGCTTAAAGAAAGCTCCGATGATTTAATATATAAATATAAAGTTATGAAGCAAGCGTATTCTCATTCATCAGATAATTGCAGCTTTGTTAAGACTAAGTCCAATATAGAAAATTATTTATTAAAAAAAAAGTAAAGCTTCAGTGGAGAGTAAGTGAATGTCCTACAGAAAACTTAATTGAAAAAATAAATAAGATAATTTCCAATATGGTGATAACTATAATCAGTGCAGTGGCACAAATTGAATTAGTGTCTATTTTACTGACTAAAACAGAAGATAAAACACTACTCACTATAAAAGTAGTAAATGAACATAAATCAATAAGTACATTATTAGTGAGCAAATTAACAAAAAAAAATGATATTCGTTTGGATACAAAAGACATTATTATCTATATGACTTCTTTACTGTTAGAACAGTATAACACTAAAATCAATTGCACTTGTGAAAGTAATTCACTGAATATAGGCTTAACTATAACTTGAGATGGCTTCATATTTCATAAAAGGGAATCGATACTATAAATTTGAATCTTGGATAAGGAAAGGAAAAATTTTGTGGAGTAACTTAGACATAAAATCTGTAGTTAATTTCTTTGCAGGGAGTGTTAAATAAACTGTGTCAAACCGAGAAGTAAAAATAAAATAGAAACAAAAAATGGAGGTTTGACACAGTTTATTTAACACTCCCCTTTTTCCTGCAGTAATGAATTATTATGAAGCTTGCATTTTCTGTCGCTTACTACTGGGATAGCTTAACAGTTGCAGTACATGTCTATCAATGATAAAATGAAGATCAGTTTATTTTGATACTATGATTAGGGTACTCTTTGTTGCACTATTATTTTTTTGTGGTGGTTATGCACTTGCAAAACAGGAACCAAGACCAATAGCTGGTGATAACCACATAAAGGTAATGAATTATAATCCACAGGCTATACATAAGTACACGGGCTTTTATGGTTATCAATCCAGCATATTGTTTGAGCCAGGGGAGGTAATAGAGAGTCTTTCAATGGGTGATGCAACCGGTTGGCAACTCCTTCCTCAAGGTAATAGATTATTTATTAAGCCTATAGATGATATTGCCGATACTAATGCAACTATAATTACCAACAAAAGAGTTTATTATTTCGAGTTTCATGCTGAAGAAGCAAACGGGCTAGATGATCCAAGGTTAGCATATGAAGTAAGGTTTCTTTATCCACTGTTCAACAGTGATGAAATTTATTCAACGAGTAACGGTGATATTCTAGAGCAAGCTAGTCATACCACTATCCCTGATATAAGTGATATTGAGGTTATAAAGAAAGGCTTGAATTTTAACTATTCCATCTCGCACGTTAAAGGCAGTCAATCAATAATACCAATTAAGGTTTTTGATGACGGAAAATTTACATATCTACAATTTAATAAAATAAACTCTGATTTCCCGGCAGTTTTTATGGTTGATTCTGCAGGATATGAATCCTTGATAAATTTTCGTACAGTTGATGACTACCTGATAATTGAAAGAGTAAGCTCGGTATTTACCTTAAGAAACGGATCAAGCACAGTCTGCCTGTTTAATGAAAACATACCTTTCAAAAAAGGTAAGTGATTAAAGGCTATAGTATTCTTATAGGTGCAAAATTCTTTCTATGGTGCTTCGTAATTCCATGAAGGCCAATAGCGCTGAGGTGTTCTTTTGTTCCATATCCCTTATTTTTATACCAATTATATTGAGGATGTTTATTATGCAATTCTTCCATAAGCCGATCTCTTGTAACTTTTGCAACGATTGAAGCAGCTGCGATTGATATACTTAAGCTATCACCATTCACTATAGATTTTACTTGCCATTTTACTTCAGGTGGTTGATTACCATCAACTAGCACATAATCTAGTTCTAGATTCAAGTTTGCCAACGCACGTTTCATTGAAAGCTTTGTTGCTTGCAAAATATTGTATGAGTTTATTTCTTCTACGCTTGCCATTCCTATACCAAATTTTGCAACAGACGTTATTTTTTCGTATAGAACTTGCCTACACTTAGGGGTTAGCTTTTTTGAGTCGTTTATTCCATCAATAACCGTATCTCTATCAGTAAATATTACAGCTGCAGATATCACTGGACCGGCAAGCGGACCTCTTCCAACTTCATCTACTCCTGCTATAATTCCTGATAATGTATTTTCTAATGAAAAGTCTGGATATTTCATAATTCCTATAATAAGAAAGTTAAAGCAAAAATCGAACAAGCAATAGAAATTATCCAAAATTTTATAACTATTGTATTTTCTGACCACCCTTTCTTTTCAAAGTGATGATGTATTGGTGTCATAAGGAAAATTCTTCTTCCTGCTCCATATCTAAATTTTGTATATTTAAAATATGATACCTGAATAATCACAGATAAAGTCTCTATTACAAAGATTATTCCAATAACGGCAAAAAGCATTTCTTTTTTAATTAGAACACTAGTGAGTCCTAAAGCTGCACCGATTGATAGGCTTCCAACATCACCCATAAATATTTTTGCTGGATGTGTGTTAAACCACAAGAAACTTAAAATAGCTCCTATAAATGCAATGCAGAATAAAGTAATGTTTACATCTGTCTGAGTGATGTATGCAATTAGCCCCAAAAAAGCAAAGGAAGTAATGGCTTGAGTTGCAGCAAGGCCATCTAGGCCATCTGTAAGATTCACAGCATTAGAAGAGCCAACAATAACAAATGCAGCAAACGGAAGATATAGATAGCCAAGGTCGATTGCTACTTCTCTAAATAGAGAAATTTTTGTAAAACCTTCAGCAGATTGTAGCTTAAGTATAAACATACAGACCAGAGTAACGACAAACTGAATAAGTATTTTGGTTTTTGCACTTAAACCTCGGTGGTGATTTGTCTTCAATTTTAAATAGTCATCAATAAATCCAAGTAGAGCAAAAAATAGAGTTATAAATACCAGCAATGAAATTTCTGGTGTTAATTGAGTCCAAAGCAGGATTGGTAATAAAGCAGAAGTTAGTATTATTATTCCACCCATAGGTGGTATATTCTTTTTTGTTATTAAATGACTTTCTGGTCCATATGATCTGATTGGTTGTCCATCTTTACTTATCTTTTTTAGAAGTTTTATAAAATAGGGAAAGAGAATAAACCCAAAAATAAATGAGATAAAAAACGTCTTTGTAGCTGAGATCACCTGCCTATTCAAAATTAACTAGATATTATACCAAAAGCTTTACCTAATCTCAATTTATACCTTTTTATCAGCTTATTTTATTTGGAGTAAATTTAGTTATTGATTAGTTATAGCAAAGTTTGCATACTGATATTTAGTTAATGGTAAGAGGTGGCATATGTTAGATTATATTAAAAAGCTTTTGTGGGCTAATACAGTACCTGATAATGAGAGTCGAGTTAAAAGTTCTTACACGCATATAGTAGAGAAACCTTCTTTTGGTGATGCAGCTTCAAAGTTGAGTAAGGAAGAAAGGTCAGAAGAGCATCTTGTTCTTCTAAAAGGTAAAGGCAATAGCTCTGGTACAACTGTAACAGAAGGATCGTCTAGTATTCAGAATGCAGTATCAGGCAAGGACAAGCGTGGATATATCAAATTAGACAGTGATGAAGAATGGGATAAATTCTTTGAGTTACAGAATGATTCTGACACTAATATTACGAACAAAGAACCTTTTTCTCCGAAGAAAGGAGAATCTCACTATCATGGTAAAGAGATTGTAGGCAAGATTGCTGACCAAATTAAGGCAGAGATATCGAAGGTATATACCATAGAGTCCATAATGATAAAAGAAGGCAAAAGGGAAGGTAATATTGTTTATCCTACCGTAAGAGTTGTGCTACATGCCAATAAAGAAGGAGTAGATATAGCTAAACTTCTAGGCGGTAGTATATGTAAAGAGTATGGTGTAAGAACAATTACATTTTGTCATCCTAATCAAGAAAAAAAGAGAGGGGCATGTTGCTATATTAATAATGATAGTGATAATGAGGAAAGAGTTTATGAAATAATTAGTGGGTTATATGAAATGACTTTAAAGTGGTATGTTGATGGAAGAGAATGCAAAATTAAAGTTAACATTGATGGTAATAATGGTGTAACTCTCCTTGAAGGCAACGGTGTTACTGCAGAGCAGTTGCGTGCAAATAAAGAAGTCAAAATAGGTAAGAGACGTGAACCAAAATCTTTATATGAAGCGTTAGTACCGCAATTGCAACAAAAGAGCTCTGAATCAGTCAAGGTTTTACAGCAGCCTTCAACAGATGTAACAAATGTGACAACAACACCAACTTCTACTTCTCAGAGATGTAGGTATCCTCTTATCTAAATAAGGAAAAGCGAAAATAGTATGAGTTGCTTGCAAATGTAAGTAACTTGTACTTCTATGATGAATAACACAATATTACCAAGAAATTTCTATGAACGGCCAACTTTAACCGTAGCTGGGGAGCTGCTAGGGAAGATGCTGAAATTTTCTAATTTTAGTGGAATAATAACTGAAGTTGAAGCGTATATAGGAATGGATGATCCAGCTTGTCATGCAGCAAGAGGCTATACTAATCGAACCTCAGTAATGTTTGGTACGCCAGGGTTTTCGTACGTATATTTTATATATGGAATGTACTATTGTCTAAATATTGTAACAGAAGCAGAAGGATTCCCAGCAGCAGTGTTAATACGAGGATTAAAGCTCACTGAACCGCTTGAAGCAAATTTAGGCGGGCCAGGCATACTGTGCAAAAAATTAAACATTACAAAAGAACATAATAAACAAGACCTTACTATAAGTCATGAATTTTGTCTCTATGAATATCACCTCAAACCAGATTATGTGTGCACTCCAAGAATCGGAATTAGTAAAGGCAAGGAGAAATTTTGGCGATTTAAAAGTTGCGTTTTAGCAGAAATGCCTAAAATCACACTCAACAATAAATATAGACCTCCTGCATAAACTAGATAAAAAGGCAAATAGCCTTTTATGTTTACCAACAATAGACTTCTTGGATAACCTAAGGATATTTTTTGATCTTCTATGGGGGAGTTGAACATTCCCTTTTTATAAAACTTTTGCATACTCCTATTTAACTTTAATAGCTCTTTATCTTTCTGAAATCTGGATGTTTTATCAATGCATCTTCTATTCAGCCGTTAGCAAGAACTTTCACTTATTCCATAGCTTTGCACTATATGGAAATATGTACGGTATTTACACAAATATTCGAGTGCTATTAATAAATATATTTGGTTTTCCTCCTCTTGCCTTTTTCTTGGCCTCTTCCTCTATTAAAATTTCTATTATTTTTCCAATGTTTTTCTTTTTACTCCTCTTAGTCTTCGAAGCTTCTCTTCATCAAGTTTACTTACCTGCTCAAAATTTATACCTTCCCTAATATTGCTTCTACTACTTGTTTCTTAAGTTATCCAAGAAGTCTATTGTCTGTTCAGATACGAGGTAGCTGCTGCCATTTGAAATATTTTATTCACCTAAAATTACATTCTACCTATTTTAAAAGTAGTTTAAAAAAACTTTATAGACTGCATACAAAAGACCTAACATCTTTAGCAATGCCTTCATAAATCCTTACTAAATCCTCACTTAGTATTGAAGGATTTCCACAATCAGAAGCACTACATATTTGCGGATCTAGAGGAACTCTGCTCAAGAGTTTGACTCCCAGCTCTTCAGACATTTTTTTTGCACCACCTTTTCCAAATATGTGTATTTTTGAATTATCTTGAACAAAATAGCTCATATTTTCCACAATGCCGATAATTGGCACGCTGAGCTTTGTGAACATATCATAAATTTTTTGTGCATCGATTAAAGCAAGCTCCTGTGGAGTTGAAACTATTATTGCTCCAGTTAAACTAAAATTCTCCATCAGACTTAAATGTACATCGCCAGTGCCAGGCGGTGTATCAATGATTAAATATTCTATATCAGACCACCTTGTTCCCATTAGCAAATTGTAAAGTGCTTTTGTGATCATAGGTCCACGCCATATTACTGCGCGGTCCTTATCAATAAAATAGCCAATTGAAATAGTATAGAGACCATGTTTCTCTATAGGCATTGCTTTACCACTCTGTATTTCTGGTTTTAATTTCTCAGTGCCCAACATTTTAGGAATCGAAGGACCATATATATCTGCATCAACTAGCGCAACTTTATGTTTTAATTCTGCTAACGAAAGAGCTAGATTTAGTGCAACTGTCGACTTACCCACACCTCCTTTACCAGAAGCAACGACAATTATATTTTTCACTCCTTCGATATGAAGTTTAGCTTTTTGTTGCCTAGCTTGTTTTTGACCAGTAGCAACTACAGTAACCTTTCCTACTCCCGGTATCGCCTTAACAGCTTGCTCACAATTTTTTCTTAATTCTTCATTTGGCTCAGTAACTTCAAGAGCAAAAGCAACATCTTTACCCTTAATAACAATTGAGGATACTACACCAACATTCTTACCACTTTTCTTCTCTATAACCTTTTTTAGGCTCTCTCTTACGATTTCCTCATTAACCTGTGTAAAATTTTTCCAGAACATATGATGAAATTTTTTCTATTGGTGTATACTAACATAGAATAATTAAACTGCACTGACTTTAAAGCGAGGTTACAAGAATATGCTAAATGATAACAACTTAACACAAGCACAACGAAATTTGCATTTTAAGTTGAAAAAGGTAATATCAAATGGTGGGGGAATTAGTAATATCTTGAAAGTAGCCTCAGAGAATGACTTACTAAAAGTTCTTACAATAGGATATACTACACGATTTCCAAGCTTACTATTACCCACAAATATAAATGGACATAAAAATAAAGTATTACAACATTAAAGTTTGCAAACATTGAGGGTAAAAAATGGCAAACAGGAATAATGAATGGGCTGAAAATGAATTTGGAGATGCTGTACTTGGAGATAAAAGGTTAACTGACCGATTAGTAAATATTGCTGATAGTTTTACAAGTTTACCTGAAAGCTCAATCAATCAGGCGTGTGGAAGTTGGTCAGAAGCAAAAGCAGCATATCGTTTTTTTCAAAATGAGAACGTGAAAGAAGGCGATATTCTAGCTTCACACGTTGCTAAAACAGTTGAAAGAACAAAAGCCCATAAAAAAATTTTTGTGATCCAAGATACAAGTTATATTTCATACACAGACCATGAAAAAACAAGTGGATTGGGAGTTATTACAAGAAAACATAGTCAAGGTATTATAATGCATACAGCTCTAGCTGTTAGTATAGAAGGTTTGGTACTAGGGATACTAGATCAAAAAATTTATTCAAGACCTGAAGAATCTGAAAACATAAAAAAAAAGAACAATGACAGTATCCGCATTGAAGATAAAGAGAGTATAAAATGGTTAGAAACTTTAAGCAACACAAACAACATTATTGATTCAACTCAAACTGAGACTATAACTATATGCGATAGAGAAGCAGATATATATGAGTTTTTTGAGCTTGCATATAATCTTAATTCGGCAGTGTTAGTTAGAGCTTCCAAAGATAGGGCAGTAAATAGAAAATCTCGATATCCTGAAAAAGGTGAGCAGAAGTTATGGGAATTTATTAAATCCTCTCATTGTGCAGGTACGGTAAAAGTTGAAGTTCCTGCAAAAGATAATAAGCCAAAAAGAACAGCACATTTGGAAGTTAGATTCGGAAAGTTTATTATGCATCCATCTAAGAATAGTATTAGGCATAAGACAGAAGAATTACTTAAATTACCACACTATGCAGTTTACGTTGTTGAAAAAGACTTTCCTTCTGAAACAAATCCGCTAGAGTGGATGCTTTTAACAAATCTTCCAGTCAATACCTTTGATGAAGCTGTTGAAAAAGTTAGGTGGTATTGTCTTAGATGGAAAATAGAAATATTACATAAAATTTTAAAATCTGGTCTCAAAGTTGAAGAATGTAGGCTTGGAACAGCAGAAAGGTTGATGCGATATTTAACAGTAATGAGTATTATTGCTTGGAGAATTTTCTTTATTACAACAATTGCAAGAACTGATCCAACATTACCGTGTACTACCTTATTAGCCGAAGAAGAATGGAAAGTTCTATATGTAAAAATACATAGAAAACCATGTTCAAATGCAACTCCTACTATAAAAGAAGCTGTTTCATGGATTGCTCAACTTGGAGGACATTTGGCTAGAAAAAATGATCTAGAACCAGGCCCCATTACTATTTGGAAAGGATGGAGACGTCTCTTTGATCTAGCAGAAGGATGGCGACTTGCTCACGAACTTTATATTTGTGGGTAATAGTAAGAGTAGGAATCAATATGGAGAAATATTTTTTTTCATCTGACAATCTATCGTTAAACTCTCTCATAGCATGCCATGACTTTTCTGATACTTCTTTTGGAGGAGATTCTAAAAATACTGTATCAAATAATAGAGTGTTATCTGCAACGATTAGCCCATCTTGTTTAATGTATGACTCTGCCCAATCTAAATACTTAGGATAACTACTTTTGTCAGCATCGATGAATATCATGTCAAATGGTGCCTTTGCTGATAATTCATTAATTTTTTCCAGTGCATCACCTTCTATTAGAGTAATTTTATCACTTAGATTAAAAGCACTAAAATTTTTTTTTGCTATTCTTGAGTGTTGAGGATTATTTTCTATTGTATATATATGACCATCTTTCGGTAAAGCTTTTACCATACAAATTGACGAATAACCATATAAAGTGCCAATTTCAACTATGCTTTTAACTTTATGGATTTTGATAAATAAATTTAATAATTTTCCTTCTTCAGGAGTGATTTGAATACGTTGTTTCTTATCAAGAGTACAATGTTCTTCTATTTTTTTATACTCTTTTGCAAATAAGCTTCTTATGTACAACGATTTTCTGCTAAAGTTATGACGCATTAAGTTTTATAATATAAACTAAGGAGGTTTAATCTATATAAGATTTATAGATATAACAATAGAGTTAAGAATAATAAAAATTTTTATTTTAAGTTGTTATTTTATAAAGTAAAATTTTAAGTGACAAAGATTATTATATATTTTACTATGGTTAACTAGTATAATAACCAATTGTTATACTAGAATTAAGGGATCGTTTATTTTACATCTCTCTTAAAATGTAATTTTTATAATCAATTAGAGGGGGTTATATGTCTTATAACATTGCTAACGAAGTTGAAACGTTAAGCAAGAAATCTAATAATAATGAAGGAGTGAAATTACTGCACAATCCAGCTTATCGCGAGAAGTACAAAGAACGCTTTAACGAAGCTCAGAAAAAAGTTATGGATATGGTCCAATTTTATGATGGAACGATAGTATTAATAGAGAATAAAATTGCTATGTATTATTATGCTTGGCACAGTAAAAAAAGAGAGTTTGAGCGTAAAAAGCAACAAACAGTATCAAAAAATAATGATTCAGCATAGGGTTTTTATATGGTAAGCTACAGTGTTATTACTTCACTATAGCTTTTCCATATAACTCATCTATTACATTAGTGAAGTATTCCAGCTCTCTATACCCTTCATGTTTGATTTTACCATTCTCTACATATGATTTGTCATCGTTAATCTTGATGATGAATACAGGAGTAGCTGTGATATCAAGTTTATTAATTGCAAGTGATTTATCATTTATAATTTTGTCCATCATCTTTTTATCATTAATGCATTGGTTAAATACATCTTGCTTCAAATTGCTTAGTGCAGCAATTTTTTGTAGTATAGTTAAATCACTAAAATTAGAGTAGTTCCACGAGTCTATTGCATTAAACACAGCTTTGTTAAAATTAAAATAGTCTTCTTCTTTTTCATAGCAATAACTTAGCATTGCAGCTTTTAATCCTCTGTAATCTAGAGGAAAATGACGGAATATGTATAACATCTTACCTGTATCTATGTACTTTTCTTTGATTTTAGGAAAAACTTTCTTATGAAAAAGAGAACAGTGATAACAAGTGAGCGAAGCATATTCTATCATTAAAATTGGTGCTTTTGGATCACCTAATAATTTATCATCAGGCAGTAGTGACAGTAGTTCTTTTGATGTTATTTCATCAGTTTTTTGAGTGTTGGGTAAGTTTTGTTCAATAGCTGCATAAGAACTAACACTTATAAAAATAAGTAAGAACAATAATCTAAAAATCATTACAATGGAAATACTTAACTTATTAAAGAATTTATGCATTTATATAAATGATGTCAAGATAACTTTTTCTCGGCAACACTTTCTACTCTGTCTTTAAATGCAGCAATTATTTTACTTTGTGTGTATTTATAAACTGAGTTTAATAAGGCGGAAAACAAATTGGATTTAAATTCAAACTTTATATAGAACTCTACCATAGTTTTACTTTCATCTATAGGAGTGAATTTCCATTCGTTGT
Organism: Wolbachia endosymbiont of Oryzaephilus surinamensis; assembly: GCF_025617515.1. Classification (NCBI taxonomy): domain Bacteria; kingdom Pseudomonadati; phylum Pseudomonadota; class Alphaproteobacteria; order Rickettsiales; family Anaplasmataceae; genus Wolbachia; species Wolbachia endosymbiont of Oryzaephilus surinamensis. The sequence continues at coordinate 1,251,342 of NZ_CP092526.1, forward strand.
ATAAATGTTTAAATATTCCATTTGACGACACAGCTTTTATCCAACTTTTATTTGCTCCATTTGGAGAAAGAAAGGTCACTTCTGATGTGTAACTTCCTTTAATGCCATGAAAAGCTGCAAGGAGGTCCACAATCATTTGGCTATCAGTTTTTTCTTTTATATAAACAGCTTTGCACCAAGGAACAAAATCAGGATACTTCTCAACGTCAATTACAACTTGAAATATCTCATGAGATGAACAGAAAAAAACACCTTGTTCTTTATATTGGTGTAACATAAACCTAAATAATGGAAAAGGGATCCATATCTACCGTCAGTCTTAGTAGATTCCTGAGACCTAAAGTTAAGGTGGGCATCACGTACTAATTTCAATGAAATTAACAGAGGCAATTCCCTTGATCAGAAATTATCGCTCGGGAAATTTAACTTAACTCATAACGCATAGCACAGACCCCTAAATTAATTATAGATTATTTATATAGAGTATGTCTATAGATATATTAAAACTAGCGATCATTATTTTGCCTTTGTTAAATTTTGCATTTTAAGTATCATAGCTAATAAATATATCTTATGAATCTTATTAAGTTCTTAACCATTTTTATTGTAATCTCCTCAAGTGCTTACGCGAATTGTATAGGGCACAAAACTTTTGTGCTTGCCATGAAGCAGCAAGTAGACAACACGTCTATGAAAGGGAATAGAAAAAATCTAGAACATGTACAAGAAGAACTTCTGAAAATTATTCAGAATAATGTTGACCTCAAAGGAATATCTCGATTTGTCATAGGGAAATATTGGAATTTATCTACTCAGAAAGAAAAAGAAGAGTTTCTAAAAGAATATGAAGTATATCTCGCGCGCTTGTGCGCTAAAATTTTGTATAAATACATAAATAATAGTGAAATGATCATAATGAGTACAAAAGCAGTTGACGATGAAACTTGTCTGATAGGAACAAGATTTTCTTATGGTGATGAGGAATTTACAAACATTGACTTTAAAGTGACTAAAAATGACAATTCTTTCTTAATAAACGATGTTGTAATGAGTGGGATAAGTATTGCTATTAATCAACGTTCTCAATTTAGTGAAAAAATCGACACGCACGGCATGGCAAGTGTAATAGATGAATTAAAACGTAACAATAATTTATGATATACATGCCTCATTGGCCTAAGCCGATTGGCAGTAGGCCAAAGGATTTTTCTCTTGATCGCATAAAAAGTTTTCTAAATAAACTGGGTAATCCCGAGAAAAAAATACCGCCAATAATTCACATAGCTGGCACTAATGGCAAAGGATCAACACTATCCTTTATAAGATATATAATGCAAGCAGCAGGGTATAAAGTTCATACGTACACTTCTCCACATTTAGTGAATTTTAATGAGAGAATAGTTGTTGCAGGCAATGATATCGATGATAGTGAATTACATAACTCACTGGAAGAATGCCGTATAGCAGTCGCAGAACAACCCATCACTCTATTTGAAGCCGCAACGACTGCAGCCTTCTTAGCTTTTTCTCGTCATAAAGCTGATATTACTTTAGTTGAAGTGGGTCTGGGTGGAAGGCTTGATGCAACAAATGTTATAGATAATCCGATTCTAACGATCATCACTTCCATTGCACTTGACCATACAGAATATCTTGGTCCTACCGTAGAAACCATAGCAGGTGAAAAGGCTGGAATAATGAAACCTAATGTTCCTTGCGTAATAGCACCACAAGAAAAATCTATAATGAACACGCTAGAACAACACGCAATAAACAAAAAATCTCCCTTATATAGAGGAGGATTTGAGTGGAATTGCGAAAAACAGAATAACAGGATGGTCTTTCAATCGACTATTCAATCAATAGAATTTTCTTTGCCATCTTTAAAAGGAGATCATCAAATAATCAATTCAGGAAACGCAATTGCAGCATGTAGCATTTTGAGTGGGAAGTATGGATTTAATATTGGAGAAGAGGACATTGCTTCAGGTTTACAGAGCACTTATTGGCCTGCGCGGCTAGAGTCTATAAAAGAAGGTAATTTAATTTCTTTATTACCAAAAGATTGGCAATTATTTCTAGATGGCGCGCACAACAATGATGGTGCCAGAGTGTTAGCTAAGTGGGTAAGAGACAATTTTGCTGAAGGTATCTATATGATCTTTGGTGTTACTCGTAACAGAAACGTCGCAGAGTTCTTAGAGCACTTAAAGCCATACATCAAACTACTATGCGCCGTTTGTGTTAAATCTGAACCTAAAGCAACAAGTACAGATTTAATTAGAGAAGGAGCTCATAATATAGGAATCAATGCTATCGAATGTGAATCAATCAGAGATGCTATATCAAATCACATACTAAAAGCTTCTATACAAAACGTCAAAACCATACTAATCTGTGGCTCGCTATTTTTAGCCAGAGATTTGAGTATGGAGAATAGCTATCAATTAATCCAAGAACAATAAATGCACTACACAACTTGCTCTCTTCCATGAGCGTGAACACTATCGGGATTTACAATGCTGCTTGGCTTTTCGGTTAATGCTCCTATAGGTACATTTTGTTCATCACCTCTTCCTTCAGTTTTTACAAGATTTACAACTTTTCTCTCGTAGATCTCACTTGCTAATTGTAATAATAAAGTACAACCTAGTACTATAGCAAATCCAATGAGTACTTTACTGTCTACGCAACTAGATTGGTACTGCAACACCAAACCTGCTATTAATAAAATAGGAGGAAGATAATTTGAAATTTGGGAAGTAAGAATTAGATATTTAAATGCTTTACTTTTGAACATTTCATCTATATAAATAGTACCTTCAAAAATAAACGTTAGTGCGGTTGTGTGTCCCACGCTGGCTCTCTAAAATTACTTTAGCTACAAATATTAAGAAATTTACTAAGTAAAAAAAGACAAAAGAACCCCCGTATAGCGAGTTTTAATAATTTAAATTGATAATGTACTAACAAGCGCGATTTGGCTGAATGTAGAAAAAATAAAAAAGACATGCAGCCGCTATAATTTTTATGTAATTTGCCAATAAATATTTGAGTTTTTTACTGAATTTTGCTGTTAAATCCGCGGAGATTAAAAACAAGGGTAAATACTCTTGCTATCATAGTAAGGGAGATGGCGTAATTTGTCAAGTTAAATAAGCTAAGTTATTAACATGTAATAATTAGGCAGCTATTGCAGATTGAATGTTCAAATGATCACTAACTTTGAGGTTTTGGTTTCATCTATTTGCGGCTGACTAATCATAGTTCGAATGAAATTGGTTGCCATAAAGGTACAACCTAGAATAAAAAAAGCAACGGAAATAAAGGGGATAATAGGAAATTCAAGAGGTAATATAGATGTAATTCCTCCTATTAAAAATGAAACGTTAGATGCAATGTCGAGGCAGATCTTCATTAATTTCTCTTGCCGAGAGGTATCGAGTTGCTTATTAAGGCCACACTGCCTAAAATGATCAGTTAATGACCATATATTTAAAGCAAGCGAAAGTGCACTTAGTATAGTGCTGACAATAGTAAAATACAAGCTTAAGGAAGAAATATTTAGGGCTAATGCTGCTATGTACCCACTCAAAGAAGCAATAGATAGTGCAGTAACCAAGCGTTTTGAATAAGTTCTTATTTTCTTTCTGTAAACAAGCTTTTTTTCTTCATAACTCATAAACTTAGTAGTAAATACATTATATCATAGCATTAATTGACTCAAAAATCAATACAGAGTGCCCGGGAGAAGACTTGAACTTCCACAACTTGAAAAGTTACTAGCACCTGAAGCTAGCGCGTCTACCAATTCCGCCACCCGGGCTTTTTGTGATTTACTATGTTAAAATTAAATAATATACTTAAACAATTTTTAGCTCAAAGGTAATGCCAAATCTAGATCAAATATTTTTTGCTCAGAACAATGTTAATATTAATAATGTATATAAAATAGTCAACAACGCTTTGAGCAATAGTGATGGTGGTGAGCTATTTTTAGAGTTTTGCCAATCAGAATCCCTGATTTTTGATGATAATATATTAAAACATATGGATTTAAATATCAGAAGAGGATTTGGTCTCAGGTCTTTTTGTGAAGATAGTACGTCTTTTGTTTGCTCTTCTGAGATTAGCGAAAAAGAAATTAGTAAAGCTGCTTCTATGGTAAAAAGTTCAGCATCTTTAAGCAAAACAAATTCAGTAAACTTAAATGAGGAGGCAAAAAGCCTGTATTCAAAGATTAATCCCATAAATGAAATGGATCTGAGCTCAAAAATTAAACTACTCAATGAGATTAATGAGTATGTAAGGTCGAAGAATAACTGCGTGAAGCAGGTAAAAATAACTCTAAATGGAGAATGGCAAGTTGTACAAATAATAAAAGATGATCACAGGTTAAGCGATATCAGGCCTTTGGTACGTTTTAATGTACTAGTCATCGTAGAGAAAAATGGCCGAGCAGAGAGAGGTTCTGCAGGGCACGGTGGAAGAGACTCTTATAGTAAATTTGTTTCTGAGAAGAAGTGGAAAAAAGTTGCAAACCAAGCGTTAGAACAAGCGCTAGTAAATCTTGAGGCAATTCCAGCTCCGGCTGGAGAGATGACAGTTGTTTTAGGTTCAGGTTGGCCAGGAATATTATTGCATGAAGCTGTAGGTCATGGACTTGAAGGTGATTTTAACCGTAAAGGAATCTCGGCATTTTCAAATTCTATGGGTAAACAAGTGGCAGCCAGTAACATTACTGTAATTGATGATGGAACTCTACCTAATTTGCGTGGTTCTATTAGCATAGACGATGAGGGTACTTTACCTGGCTATAATGTGCTTATAGAAGATGGAATTCTAAAAGGATATATGCAAGATCATATGAACGCTAAACTTATGGGTGTAAATCCAACTGGTAATGGTAGAAGAGAAAGTTACAAAGAAGTTACTATGCCACGCATGACAAACACCTATATGTTGGCAGGAAAATATGCACCAGAAGAAATAATATCCAGTGTAAAAAGAGGCCTATATGCAGTAAATTTTGGTGGTGGACAAGTTGATATAACATCAGGAAAATTTGTTTTCTCATCTTCAGAAGCTTACCTAATAGAAAATGGTAAAATTACACAGCCAGTGAAAGGAGCAACACTAATTGGTGATGGGCCAACAGTGCTAAAAAAAGTATCAATGATTGGTAATGATCTAAAGTTAGATCCTGGTGTTGGTACGTGCTCAAAAGACGGGCAAAATGTGCCTGTTGGAGTTGGTCAGCCAACACTCAAGGTCGATGCAATAACTGTTGGTGGAACTGAATATGTAGATAAGGGCTAAGCGAACTCAGCTCATGCTGTACAATTGTACAAATATTGTAACCATTATTCAAGTAGCTCATATAGATGCAAAAACTACTTAACAAATCTCTCTGCCTTCCTTGCCATAACGTGTATAACAATCTCACAAAAAATAATATCATAGAATTCAATAGGTGGTCTTTAAAAAATCCTTAAGGAAAGTAAAATCTGTTTAAATAGGCCGATATAGATGGTTTTACGATATAATAAAATTATTATAAACAAGAACTTATAAACTCTAGCAAATGAATTTGTGAGTTTAGTGGTGTTAGGAATACCTGGCTCTTTTATGTGGATTGACATTCTCAATAACCTGCTCTAGAGATAGATTATATAATTTTGACAAGGTTCTTGGCATGTGATATTTTTCTCGAATATAGGTAATGGCATAAATGACTTTATATCTATATCCAGCTCTAGGGGAAGATCTTCAATGTTTACGTCCATCCCTGACAAAGGATATTCTATGTCCATGTGCAGCTTTGGGGGATAGTTCTACTTTGAAGATTTCTTTCACTTTTACTATTGCGACTCCCAATTCCACTGAAATCACTCTTTCCCTTAATTCATATTGATATGGTGACTCCATTTATTCCCTCACTTTCAGCTTTTTCTTGCTTTACCATATCTCTTCCCCTCTTGTCTCTATCTTTATGTATTAAGCTATATAACTCAAAATCTTGATAAAATGCAGAAAAGTTTTTTTAATTTCAGCTCCATCCTCGAAGAGTTAGAAAATAACTTTAAGCAAGTTAGTCAGAATTTTTCTGACGCAAAGGAACAAGTTTTAAATTTAGCTGTCAACTCTGAAAATTTGGCAGGCAAGTTTCTTAATTATCACCCGAATATGTGCATAGTATAAAATTAGCTTGATAGACTTCAAGAGCTTTGCCTATGAAGTCAGTGTGCTTCTTGAAATGCAATATACTTTTATTACTTTAATTATGAAAATCCGTTAAGCCTTCTTGCCAATTACTACAATATTTTCACTTGGAAAAAAGTAGTCAGGTATAGCCATGTTCTTTGGTGCAGGACCGCCAATTACTCGGCCTGATGTGTCATAATATGAACCGTGACAAGGGCAGAACCAACCGTTGCCGTCTTTTGTAGCGTGATCAACTGGTACACATCCAAGATGGGTGCATATTCCAATCATAATTAACCATTCATCTTTTCCTTTGTATACTCTTTTTTCATCTGATTCAGGATCTCTCAAATTTTCTGCATTTATGGCTCTTGCAGCCTCAATCTCTTGTTTTGTGCGCTTGCGGATAAATACTGGCTTACCTTGCCATTTTACCTTTTTTCCTTGTCCTTCTTGAATATCAGATAGATTAACTTCAACCGTAGACATCGCTAAAACCTCAGCAGAAGGATTCATAGACTTAACCAATGGCCAAAGACCGCTTGCAGCTCCTATACCTGCCATGGCACACGTAGTTAATGTGATAAAATCTCTTCTACTCTTATTTTTGGCAAAATCTTTAACAAGAGATGTTTTTTTATTCTTCTCATTCGTCAATGATTTTTTATTTTTAGTTAACTTCTTATCCATCAATCTCTACTTGAACATAGACACATATTTTAATTTAAATATTATAGATTAATCAATAGAAATTTGCACTATTTGTTTAACCTTTGCTATACAGTTAAGAAGAAACAGAGTTGTCAATTTCGGAAATACTATCTTCAGTGGAATCGGGATCCTCAATTTTCGCTACTGACACCACCTTTTCTCTACTCTCTGTTTTAAACAGAGTGACTCCTTGAGTGCTACGTCCTGCAATTCTGATATCATTTACTGAAATACGAATTAACTTTCCTTTATCTGTAATAAGCATGATATTATCACCCTGTTCAACTGGAAAGCTAGCAACAACATTACCGTTTCTGTCGGTAGTCAGGATATTTGTAATACCAACACCACCTCTATTTGTTACCCTATACTCGTACGCAGAAGTTCTTTTACCAAAGCCATTTTCAGTAATAGTTAATATGAACTCCTCATTCATTGCAAGTTTTAAGAACAGTTTGTTATCTATTCCTAAATCATTCAAAGTCTTTTCCAATTTAGAATCAATGAAGTTATTAATTGCAGTCCCCAGTCTTTTTGCAAGTGGAACTTTTAAGTAAAGTTCTTTTGTTTCTGTTGCTACACCTATCCCATTTAATATGGTCATAGATATCACGCTGTCATTCTTTGCAAGTTTGATACCTCTTACGCCATCTGAATTGCGACTTTTAAATTGACGCACATCACTTACAACAAATCTGATGCTTTTTCCAAGTGTTGTTGAAAGTAGAACATGATCAATTTCGCTACATACTTTAACTGATATTAACCTATCCCCTTCGTCGAGCTTTATTGCTATTTTTCCATTGCTTGGAATATAGTGAAAATCTGCTAAGGAGTTACGCCTTATGTTCCCATGAGCAGTAACAAAAACTATATTTTGATTTTCGTCATTCTCACTTGGAAGCGGCATGATGTTAGTTATAGTTTCACCATCGCTAAGCGGGAATATATTAACAAGCGCTCTTCCACGTGCAGTTGGCTCTGCAAGAGGCAGTTTATAAACCTTTAATCTGTAAACTCGACCAGTATTAGAAAAGAATAAAAGGCTAGTATGAGTATTTCCAACAAATAATTTTGTGATTACGTCCTCCTCTTTTAACCCCTGTCCTAGCTTTCCTTTTCCACCACGATGCTGGGTTCTATAGTGAGAGAGCTTCACACGTTTGATGTAACCATTCATAGTTACGGTCACTACCATATCTTCTTGTGGAATTAGATCTTCAGCTTCAATGTCCGTATCTGATTCCTCTATTGAAGTTTTTCGCGGCACAGCAAATCTGTTCTTTATTTCTTGTAGATTGTTTTTTATTTCTTTCATCAACTTCTCTCCTGAGCCAAGAAAAGCGATATATTCTTTTATCAGGTTGATCATTGAACTTAGCTCAGCTTCTAATTTGTCTTTTTCAAGGCCTGTTAAACGTTGCAATTTCATGTCAAGAATAGCTTTCGTTTGCAGCTCAGTTAATCTATACACTCCGTCTTTCAAAAAGCTCATGCTGTCTGAGATTAATCCAATAATTGTGTTTATCTCAGCTGAAGTTTTCCATTCTTTATTTAAAAGTTCTCTACTTGCTTCCGCAGGATCTTTTGCACCACGGATGATTTTTATCACTTCACCTATGCTCAAGACCGCAATGTAGAGCCCTATATATATATGAGCTTTTTCCCTCGTTTTTCTTAGACGAAATTCTGTTCTCCTGATTAATACTTCTTTTCTAAAATCAACAAAAGCAGCTATGATTTCTTTTAATGACATCAAAGCAGGCCTGTTATTGTTGAGGACTAGAGTGTTAACACTAAAACTACTTCTTAGTGGAGTTAGTCCTAATAATTGATTAAGTATAAAACTTGCTTCAGCATTTCTTCTGAGGTCAATTACTACCCTAATACCAGACTTATCAGACTCATCCCTAATTTCTGTTATGCCATCAATTCTTTTTTCTTTTACAAGCTCACCTATCTTCTCAATTAATTTTACTTTATTTACCTGGTAAGGTATTTCATTAATCACTATTGCTTGCCTATCTTGTGGCAGGTCTTCTATGTGAGTCTTGCCTTGCACAACAATTGAGCCACGACCAGTTGCAAATGCTGATCTTATTCCAGACCTTCCAAGAATCATTCCCCCAGTTGGGAAATCCGGCCCTGGCATCACTTCAAGTAACTCATCCAAAGTAACTTCAGGATTATCTATATATAACATACAAGCATCTATTATTTCTCCAAGGTTGTGAGAAGGAATATTGGTTGCCATACCAACTGCAACACCGCTTGCACCATTTACCAATAGATTCGGAAATTCTGCAGGCAGTACAACAGGCTCTGTTTCATTTCCATCATAGTTTGGCCTAAAATCAACTGTATCTTCGTCAATATCATTTAGTAAAAAATGCGACACTCTGTGGAGCCTTGCTTCTGTATATCGCATTGAAGCTGGCGGATCTCCATCTATCGAACCAAAGTTACCTTGCCCATCAATCAGTGGTAAAAGAAGAGAAAAATCTTGAGCCATCCTGACCAAGGAGTCATAAATAGCCATGTCACCATGTGGGTGATATTTTCCCATTACATCCCCGACTATACGAGCTGCTTTTTTATACGGTTTACCGGCATCGAACCCAGCCCTCGACATTGCGTATAATATGCGCCTATGAACAGGTTTAAATCCATCTCGCACATCAGGTATAGCTCGACTTATGATCACACTCATTGCGTAGGAGAGATAAGAATCCTCTAGCTCTTTCACTATTGAAACTGGTACTATGTTGTCTTGCATTTTCTATACTTTGATTGAAATAATTGTAATATTAATATTCAACTAGGCTAATGGGCAATGACAGACTTGAACTGCCGACCTCCTCGGTGTAAACGAGATGCTCTACCAGCTGAGCTAATTACCCCTCTAGATATAATTCTATAGTTCAATGTTGTTGTTGTAAACAAAAATAGCGATACAAGCAACTCTTATGGAATCGCTGAGTGCGCACTATGGAGTTGTATAAATTTTAGCCTTGCTGCTACCTTGTATAAAGGTATTCTTTCACTTGCATTTTTTGACATGTTCAACAACTTTGAATAACATGCTGTGGCATTTTTAAAATCTGAGAGCTTATCTAGAATAACAGCTAAATTATAGGTATAAAAAATATTGTTTTGATCTAAAGAAATTGCTGCTTTCATATATTCTTTAGCTTTTATGTAATCCCCTTTTTTCATATAGATCAAACCTAAATTTGCTGATAAAGGGGCGCTATTTCTGAGTGTATCATACAATTTCAACATTTCACTCAATGCTAAATTAGGATCATATTGTGAAATTATCGTCAGAAAATTCTTTAATACATAAGGGTTGCTAGGATATTCTTTTAACAGTCTTGTGTAAATCTCTACAGCTTTTTTAAATTCTTTGTTAGCGTAATAGATATTCCCTAGTCCAATTAAAGCACTTTCATGATAAGGAAATTTTGCGATAATCTGATTGAGGAGAGAAGTAGCTGTTTCACTATCTCCTAACTCAAAGGAATCTTTTGCTTTTTTTAAAATAGAGTATATGTCAAAATTCTTGCCAGAATTCTGCGAAATTTTGATATTAAATTTGTCACTTTTTCTCTCGATAACATCAAGATCTTTATATTTTTTATCAGCTTTTATATGCTTGACAACACTATCAAAGACCTTCTGTATCTCCAAATTTTCACTAGCATAAGTAACAGAAGACCTCCATAAAATCACAACGCAAATTAACATGCAGACAAACATAGATCCTAGTGTTGTGGCATTGGCTGCAGCGCGTAACCAGTAAATCTTATTTCTTTGAACTATACGCAACACATTACAAATTCATAAATGCTAAATTACTTATCTAATATAATAATAAAGATATTATTAATTGGCAGATACTATTTAGAATGAGTTAAAAGAGCACTTCTACACATTCCATATGGTTGCCAATTACACTCCTCACATGCGTAGTCAAATTTCTCTAAAGACATTTTCTTTCTAATTCTTTTTACTGCTTTACTCCAGGTCAAAATCTCGCCAATTTTTATTCCTAAAATTTCCATATGCCTTCTATCTAGCTCTAAAACTTTAGCTTGTGTGGTACATTTACCTTGTTTAGTCTGGTTTGGGCAAACACTACAAATAGTGTCAAGATTATCAACTACTTCGATTTTAGTATTAGGATCACTAATTACTTTACTTGCTATCTTTTTGTAATTTTCTACAAAGCTCTGAGAATATCCATACCCTTGAAATGCAAGAGTGCACATAAAATGATGAGGACGAAACCTTATCACTTTTTCAAATACTGCAAAGCTGCTACAAGTAGAAAAATTTTTACCAAACCAGGAAGGATGAATGGTAAAACACCTACCATTATTGCTTGTTTCAGACCCACGTAAATAGTAAGCCAACTAATACCACAAATAAAGATTACGACTGTACCCGCCAGACAACTTAAAGAATTACACATAAATGATTTATATTTAGAGTTCAGTAATTCATTTACTTTGTTCATTACCATAACAGCAGCTAAACAGCCAATTAAATATCCACCTGTTGGTCCAAGAAAAATGTGATAACCACTAGAAAAATTCGCAAAAACAGGAAATCCTGCTGCACCAAGTGATAGATATGTAAGCACAGAATAGAATGCTGTTCTGCGGTTAAATTTAAGCCCAACAAGCATTAATCCTAAAGTTTGCAATGTGATAGGCACAGGCTGCAATGGTATGCTTATTTGAGCCATCAAGAATAAAAGTAAAACACAAGACAATATTTCAGCCAGTGTTGACCTACTGCTTGATTGTGTTATAAACATATCTTCCCAATAAAAATAACTTACTAAATGTAATATATGTGTATAAGAGGTTTTGCAATTTAAATTTTGCTTATATTGCGCTACAATGAATTATTTATGCACTATTTAAAAATGATGAGTAAACAAGATCTATTATCGTTGATGAAAGAAAGACACAGCGGACGTTCATACGATCCTACAAGAGCAATATTTCAGAAAGAAATGGATATTTTAATAGAAGCTGTAAGGCTAACACCCTCGTGTTTTGGTGATGAACCTTGGCGATATGTGATATGCAACAAACAGAACAATCAAAGCGCATGGAAAAAATTGCTCGGTTGCCTTGATGAATCTAATCAAAAGTGGGCAAAAGATGCACAAATACTAATTATATCTCTAAGCGCTAAGAACTTCCGTAAACAAGGTAAAGGAGAAAATCTTTGGGCTAAACATGATACTGGTGCAGCAAATTATGCACTTATGCTGCAGGCTGCAGCTATGAACTTAATGGCTCATCAAATGGGTGGATTTGATAGAGATAAAATAGTTAAGAGATTCAATATACCTGATGATTTTAATGTAATGTCAGTGATAGCAGTTGGTTACGAAAAAGAGGGTGCTGAAGTCAAAGAAAAACAAAGAAGATCAATAAAAGAAATATTCTTTTATGACGAATGGCCAGCGAGCTGACTTGACCATTCTTCTCTTAATATCTTAAAAATTGAATTATTTGGCAAATAATTTTTTTTCATCCTACCCTCTTCAATTGCTTGCCAGTCTTTCCATGAAAGCTTCTCGTTTCCAAGTTCATAGTCCATACCATCCCATATATCTTCTCGAAAGCCATAAACAGCAAAATGCCAATTATATTCATTAAAAATAGAAGTAAGATCTCGAAAATAGTGCTCTAATCCTTTTGAGCAGCGGTGCCCGCCAAACTCTCCAGCAAGGATCTTATAATCTGGTATATTATACCTCTTTTGGAAAATTTTTACAGGTTCTATATATGATTTTAACTTATCTTTATTCCAATACTCTACTTTTTTTGCATCAAAAGATTGAACATGTCCAGGGTAGGCGAAGTTACCTTGGTTTAATTTTAAGTTTGTATAAGCAAAGGGCTCATATATATGAAATGAATAAAGAACATTTTTATCACTAACTGGTTCAAATTTGTTAAAAGTATTAGAGTCAGCATAACTGCTGCTATCAAGTATTATTGGGGTCTCTGAGTCAACTTGGCGGATACTGTTTACCACGCTGCTATAAAAGCCAAATAGATTCTTCTGAACTTTGCTTTGTTCTACTTTATAAATAGCCGAGTCTGCAGTATTATAAAGCCTTTCTGGATGTGGTTCATTTAAGATATTATATCCAACAATAGCAGGATGATCTTTAAGCTCTTTCGCAAGATCTTGCCAAAATTTTGCTGCTTGTTTTTGAAAAGCTTGATCTGACCATAAACGTAAATCATCTTTATCGTTATTATTTTGCTTCCATCTAGATCCAGGTAAGCTAAGCATCGTTAACACTACTGGTATTTTTTGTTGATGAAAAGCATCTAAAACATCTTTCAGAACTTTCAGGTCTTTGGAAATCAGGCCCGGATAATTGTCTGCATTGCCTAAGAGGAAGTCACGTTGCGTAGTTTCAAATTTGTCAGGAGCAAGACGAATAAAACCAATTTTGTATTCCTTTGCTGCTTTGATTAAGTCACTATCAACTTTTCTATTGAAAACATTTGCTCCCTTTCTGACTCCAGTTTGCCAAAAGAGCATTTTGCTGTTCTCCGGTATTGACTTAGCACTCACATTACAGAAAACTATAGAATACAAAACAGCTGTAATTAGAAGAAAAATTTTCACTTATATAATTTTGCTATAATGGTAAGTAACCTAACAGACAAGATCCCGTTTGTAAAGATGCATGGTACTGGCAATAGTTTTGTTATCATAGACTCACGTTCAGCAAATAATTTAGACTGGAATTATAGACAAATTGCTGATCAAGGCAGTTGTGATCAAGTGATAATTATAACAATGTCTAATGCTGCAAACTGCTTTATGCATATCTACAATGCTGACGGTAGTCGAGCTGAAATGTGTGGAAACGCAGCACGCTGTGTTGGATATTTGATAATGTTAGAAAAAGGTACTGAATATATCACTATTGAGCTGATAAATAATCGTATCTTAGAATGTTTTAAAGTAGGTGATAAATCAATAAAGGTCAATATGGGTAAACCACTGCTTAAATGGAATGAAATTCCTCTTTCTTGTGAATGCGATCCCCTTTATCTACCTATAGAGCTTGAAATGCTGAAAGAGCCAGTTGCAGTAAATATTGGTAACCCTCATATAGTTTTTTTTGTTGATAACATAAGCGAAATACCATTGCAGAATTTAGGACCAAAGCTAGAAAATCACGAATTATTTCCTCAGAAAACAAATGTTAGTATTGCACAAATAGAAAAATCTGGAGAAATAAACTTAAGAGTTTGGGAAAGAGGAACAGGTATTACTGCTTCATGTGGTAGTGCGGCTTGTGCAGCATTTGTTGCATCTATACTTCGTAAGTGTTTGGCTACTAAACAAACTTCAGTACATTTACCAGGAGGTCATTTACTGATTGAGTGGTCAAAAAATATACTGATGACTGGGGATATAGGGTTTTTATGACCTAGGCTAGGCACTGACACTCATTACTTCTAACACCTTTTTACCAATCACAGCAGGGGTTTCTGCAATCGCAATCCCAGCACTGCGCATAACCTCTAACTTTGCACCAGCACTTCCACCGCTGGAAGAGATGATTGCTCCAGCGTGTCCCATACGTCTTCCTGGAGGTGCCGTTTGGCCTGCTACAAAACCAACGATTGGCTTTTTAGTTTTTTCTGTTTTCACAAAATGTGATACATCTTCTTCTTCGTTTCCACCTATTTCACCAATAACTACAATACCATGAGTATCGTCATCTTTTAAAAAGAGCTCCATACAGTCAACAAATGTCATACCATGAACTGGATCCCCCCCAATTCCGATACACGTGGATTGACCAAGACCAACAGCAGTTGTTTGTGCTACCGCTTCATAAGTTAAAGTTCCAGAGCGAGACATAATTCCTATATGTCCACGTTTGTGAATATGTCCTGGCATAATTCCTATTTTGCATTCTTCAGGTGTAATAACCCCTGGACAGTTTGGGCCAATCAATCGACTGTTTGAACCAGCGAGAGCATGCTTTACCTTTACCATGTCAAGTATAGGAATGCCCTCTGTAATACAAATTATCAATTCTATTTTTGCATCTATTGCTTCAAGTATTGCAGCAGCAGCAAATTTAGCAGGTACATATATAACTGTAGCATTTGCACAGGTTTTTTCTTTGGCTTCTGCTACAGTATTAAAAACCGGTAAATTAAGGTGAGTACTACCACCCTTTCCAGGAGTTACACCTCCCACCATTTTCGTTCCGTAATCAATTGCTTGCTCTGAATGAAATGTGCCTTGTGCACCAGTAAAACCCTGGCATATTAATCTTGTATCTTTGTTTACTAAAACGGACATGCTTTATTTTACCTCTTTTACTATCTTTTGCGCAGCATCACCCAGTTCATCTGCAGCAATAATATTTAATCCTGACTCTTCTAAGATTTTTTTTCCTTCTTCAAAATTAGTACCTGATAATCTAACCACTAGAGGAACTTTAATGCTCATTTCTTTTGCAGCCGCAACAATTCCACTTGCGATAATATCGCAACGCATTATACCACCAAATATGTTAACCAGAATTCCTTTTACGTTGCTATCAGACAATATGATTTTAAATGCTTCAGTTACAGTTTCTTTACTCGCTCCACCACCAACATCCAAAAAGTTAGCAGGCTCTGCTCCATAGTACTTTATTATATCCATTGTTGCCATAGCAAGACCTGCACCGTTCACCATGCAACCAATATTGCCATCCATTTTGATGTAACTAAGTCCATGTTTTGAAGCTTCTATCTCTTCTTTAACTTCTTCATCATAATCACGAAGCTGCACGATTTCTGGATGACGATATAAAGCGTTGTCATCAAAATTAATTTTAGCATCAAGTGCAACAAAATCCCCAGAATTTGTTTCAACTAGTGGGTTAATTTCTATTTGGCTTGCATCAGTTGTAATAAACGCATCATATATATTTTTTGCAATATTTGTTATTCTTTCTATTTGTTCTGAATTCAAATTAAAATTATTGGCAAGTTTACTGTTATCAAGATTTGTAAAACCAGTAGCAGGGTCAATATCAAATTTCACAATTTTTGTAGGAGAATTTTTTGCTACCTCTTCAATATCCATACCACCTTCTGAGGAAAATATAAATACTAACCTACTGAGCTTTGGATCAACTACTAGACTCAAATAGTACTCTTTTTTAATGCTTGAACCTTCCTCAATGTATATTCTTCTTACCTGCTGTCCACTAGGCCCTGTTTGATGAGTAACTAAAGTTATGCCGAGCATGTTCTTTACAAACTGTTGAGCTTCTTCAACTGACTTTGCTAGCTTTACACCACCAGCCTTACCCCTACCACCTGCATGAATCTGAGCTTTAACCACAAACACGTCAGATTTTAGTTGATTTATTTGAGTTTCTACTCCTTCTGCAGATGTAGCAACAAAACCCTTTGGTACCGGGACATTAAACTTGTGTAAAATTTCCTTTGCTTGATATTCATGAATATTCATAAGATAACTAATTATTAACCTTAGTAAAAACTACCAACCATAACGCTGTCTTCTGCATTCTTGCTGATACCTCTTTTTCCTTGCTTCAGCTTTTTTTTTAGCTGTTTTCTCTGATTTCTTTTCGTGATATTTTTTTTTCATTTTGAGCCCTCTTCCTTCCTTTTGAATTATTTTTCTCAACACTGGAAGAGCTCTATCTACATCACCATAATGGACTGATACTTCAATCAAACTCTATACCTCCTTCGGTAATCACTTCAAAATCCATTTATAAATTAGAAAATTAACATTGTCAATTATTTTATAAACTTGAGCGATAGAATATGATATGCAGTGATTTATATGAAAAAAGCTTCATTCTGCTGTCAATCATTTACTTGCTGATAAAAATTGCTCTTAGGTTACAGTGCTCTTGTAATTTTTCTAATCTCGGGGCGGAGAGATTTGAACTCCCGACCCTTTGGTCCCAAACCAAATGCGCTACCAGGCTGCGCTACGCCCCGACTTCTTTACTAAGAGTATCGATAGTTCGGAAAAATGCAAGTTTCATTTATTTCTTTTAGGAAAAATATAATGCAGATTTCTTTATATAGAGTGTCAAGTTGCACTAGCCATATTAAAAAATCTAGCTATACCAATTGGTGAAGGTTAATGCAGCAACTACAGCAGTATCAACTCTCAAAATTCTTTTTCCTAGACTCAGTTTCTGACAAAATTTATTGGCAGAATCAAGTTCGCAAGATGAAAAACCACCTTCGGGGCCAACAATAATAGCAACGTTTTTCTTGCCTTTTAGAACTTTATTAGGAGGTTGTCCTTCACCTGTTTCATCACACAAAACAAAATTTTTATTCTGGGAATCGGATAATTCACAAAAATTAATAGGAAGAAAAATCTGTGGTATACATACTGTAATTGCTATTGAATGATGGAGAGACATACTCCATTATTTTAGCACGAAGTAACAAATTCAATGAATTAGTTCTTCAAGAATAATTTAAACTTTTACAGTAGGAGTAGTCTCATGAAACATTATAGCGGGTTAGATGTCTCACTCAAAGAAACTTTTATTAGTATCATTGATGAGAAAGGAAAAATTGTTAAAGAAGGGGTTGTTGCAAGTGAAAGCAGTGCAATAGCTGAGTTTCTGCTTGGTCAAAACAAAAAATACGAGTCCATAGGAATAGAAAGCGGGCAATTATCAATATCGATGTGCAAAGAGTTGAGGAATCTTGGATTACCAGTAACTTGTGTAGATGCAAGGCATATGGCAGCAGCATTATCTGCGAGAATCAATAAGAATGATAAAAATGATGCAAGAGGCATAGCACAAATGATGAGAGTTGGGCTATTTAAGGAGGTATTAGTAAAATCAGACGAAGCTTGTCAGGTTAAAATAATACTTGGAAGCAGAAGACAATTAATACGTTGCAGAGAGCAAATTGCGGGAACAATAAGGGGATTACTGAAAATATACGGGATAAAAGTTAATCAACGTCTTAGTTCTGCAAACTTTGCTTTAAAAGTGCAAGAAATGGTTAATAATCTAGATGAAATTAGCCAAACCTCAATTGAATCATTAGTACATAGTTTAGAAATAATAGAAGAATCAATAAGAAAACTTGATAAAATGCTCTCAGAACAAAGCAAAAAAGATGAGGATTGTAAATTATTAACTACTGTTCCAGGAGTTGGTATTATAGTAGCAATGACATATAAAGCTGCAATAGATGATCTGCATAGGTTTGAAACATCTTATACAGTTGGAGCCTATATGGGATTAAGTCCAAGACAGTACGCTTCTGGTGAGATTGATCGACACGGAAGTATATCAAAAATGGGACCAGTGGACTGTAGGAATATGTTATATGAAGCCGCGCAGGTCTTACTGGTAAAATGTAAAAGGACATTTAAATTAAGAAGCTGGGGATTGAAGCTTAAAAAGAAAAAGGGCATGAAAAAAGCAATTGTTGCAGTAGCAAGAAAATTAGCCGTGATTATGCATAAGATGCTAATCGATAGAAAAGAGTTTTGCTATCAATAAACACTAAAGAAGTATAAAACAATAATTTTACTGAAAGTAAAGATAGCAATGCCGATGGAAGGGATAAGCAAGAGGATAAGTTGAAGCATAGACTTCGTGGCGTACATGTTGCCGTCCACTTCCGCCTAACAAGTATAGTGCGGCTTGGCTACAATATGAATTAGCCATATTAGACCGCGGAGAGAACAATGGAAGCATGCTACTTTTAACTTATGTAAAATCATTAAGACTATAGAGGAAAAGAATGATACCTTAGTTTTTATAAGCTTAATGAATATGTGGATAAATACTTTAAGTTTGTGTGGACGTATTTATCCACATATTCATTGGCTACATAGTTTAAAAGAGATTAATTGGAAATTAGTGTTGATGTTTTTATTGCCAATAAAACCTCTTTTGATTGAATAAGATAATACAATAATAAATAAAAGGTTGTATTAGAGCTGAATTTTACATCAAAAAATATTTTTCATGATACAAAAAATTATTGTTGACTTTTATGCAATTAGAGAACTTGTCCTACCGGATTGTTCCGCAGCTTCAATTGCCTGTAATTTCGCTCTACTTAGGTTAATGTTTTTTACTACTGTACGTTCTGTTGAAATAAATTGAATGCAGGTTACTCCCATTTCAGTTGCTTGTCTTACTATGTTGCTTAAGGCGCCGCTTTTTACCAGAGCACAATACAAATATAGATTTTTTTCATGTTGTTGTTGTTTAGTGCGTTCTTTTATTATAATTTTTGTCGATTTACTTGATATATTCACTACTTCTCCTAACCATTCTCCATCCTTTCCATTAAAAAGATAGATGTTATCATGCTTCTTAAGCCGCATTACATTGTAAATATAGTGACTTTGTCGTGGATGAAGCGCCAAACTTACATTTTGTGATAAAGCTTCTTCAACATAAAGCCTAATTTTTTTCATTCAAAACTTTAGTTATTTGCATTCTGTTTGAGTGACTCTTACGGGATTTGAACCCGTGTTACCACCGTGAAAGGGTGGTGTCCTAACCACTAGACGAAAGAGTCGACTTGAATCTAACTGAGTTATATCGATTATACATATAAAGTCAATTCAATTATTTTGAATCACACAGTTAGAGTAGTGATTTTATATCGACAGCCTCCTATTACCCCATGTTCAATGCTTACTGAACCTATCTCAGATTTAGGAGCTTTAGATCCTAATTCTAATTTTTGTTCAACTTTTGTATCTGAATCATAGCCAGAATCGTATCCAGAATCTCTACGCTCAAAATTTTGCCTTATTTCTTTTACGTTAAAGCCAGCCTTGGTCTTGATTTGCTGACTCGCTGGCTTATTAGCACTTTGCTCATTTAGTTTTACTTGCAAATTATTCACTTTATCCTTCACTAATCCATGATAAGTCCCAGAATTATCTTTTATATGTTTTGCTTGTCTTTCTGATCTCTTTTTCGATAAATCTACTTTAGCATAAATAGGCTCTGGTTGCTCTTTATGATTTAAGCTAGTGGGCTTTTTTTGCTCTGAGAAATCATCTACATCTTCATAAATAGGTTCTCCTGATATACTAGAATAACCACTATCTTTCAATGATAAATTTTCAGTAGATCTTTTATGCAAATCATATACTTCAGCATAAATGGATTCTTCCGATACGCTCAACTCTTCTAATGAGTTACTAACCTTAGCGTCATATACCTCATCATAAATGGGCTCTTTTAAAAGTAAAATATCATCATGCTCAAAAATCCTAGGAGGTTTTTTAGGTGAGTTGGCCTTAAATTTTATCTCTACTTCCTCTTTAAGCTTGTCACAACTTTCCGTTTGTTTCAAAATCTCCAATATTTCTTTTCTTTCTTTTTTTATTAGCTCACCAAGCACTAAACAACATTTTTCTTTATGATCTTTGAGACTGTCCTTATCTCCGTACTGCATAGCTTATGATGCTATTTTGTATTGAAGGATTACATTTCCTATACTATTATTTATCTCATTAATATTTGCTCCAGCACTAATAAGTAACGTCATTACATTATGATCAAGATTTGTTACTGCATACTCTAAAGCTCGATTTAAAGTTTGATCATTATTCAAGTCAAATGACCCCTTGTTCCTAAAAGGATTAATTCTAGAAAAGAGTTTTTCAAAGCTGTTTACTATATTATGAAGACTTAAAGCTAGCCTCACGCCTCTTATATTGCTATTTCTAGCGGATTTAATTAAAAAACTATCTACTTATACCCATGATTGTACCCCTCTATACAAAAGCTCACCATATGTGGTACAATCTTAAACTATAACGATTTATTTTATATTAATAATCGCTTTTCACACCCACTTAACAAGAGGAGGCATCGACATCATAATTGCATCGGGGTTACCATTAGTCATTAAACCAAACCTTGTACCACGATCATAAAGAAGATTGAACTCCACATATCTGCCACGTTTTATCAATTGTTCTTCTCGTTGTTCTTTTGTCCAAGATTTTTGCATATGTTTGTGTATGATGTGTAAGTAAATTTCTAAAAAGGCTTCACCTACTGCTTTTGTGAACTCAAAATCGTTTTTCCAGTTGCCAGAAGTTAGATTGTCATAAAAAATTCCACCAATACCACGTGGCTCTTTTCTATGTTGTAAAAAAAAGTAATCATCACATTGCTTTTTAAATTTCGGATAATATTCGATGTTGAACTCATCGCAAGTTGCTTTAATTGATTCGTGAATATACTTGCAATCTCCCTCATCCTTATAAATTGGAGTAAAGTCCATTCCTCCACCAAACCATTGTTTTGAGGTATATATCAATCTTGTGTTCATATGTGCTGCAGGGATAAGGGGAGATTGCATGTGAGACACTAAAGATATACCGCTTGCCCAAAACTCTCCATTGCTTTCACTTGCACCAGAAATTTCATTAATGGCTGAGTCTTCGAGCTTTCCGTATACTCTTGAAACGTTTATTCCAACTTTTTCAAAAATATTACCAAAGATAATTGTAGATTCACCACTTCCTCCACCTGGTCGGTTCCACTTTCTTTTTTCGATTTTTGGTTGTGTGAATGACTGTACCTCAATTGATAAGAAAGATTCGGTGATCTTGTTTCTCAGTGCGCAGAACCATTCAAATGCTTGTGTCTTTTGTTTTTCCATAATGCCTTCTGTTGGCTTATTAATATTATTGTACTCTATATTTACAGGACTTAATTAGATTGGGATAGTAACTACTCATCAAGGATGTTAATAAATCTATAATAATTAAATCAATATAGTAGAATATTTTTATATGTGCAAGGATGCCAAGCAATAATAATGAGTAAAAGATACATAGATAACAAAAAAGAGAACAGAGTTGACTTCATACTAAGAAATTATGGGATGTCAATTATTGTGATGGCAGTCATTATGTTCTTACCTCCAATAGCAATATCAGTACTCTATTTTTCTAATGTATATAGTCAGCATGTTAATATAGAGATTAATTTATTAATTAGCATTCTAATGACTCTCTTTGTGGTATATAATATAAAACGTTACAAGTATCTACTTAATATCATAGAGTTTCAAAATGCAATATTTGCAAATGCGCTGAATCATAATACAGAGTTTTGTCTCATTTTACATAAAGATGAGGGTATTATTTATGCTGATGCGAGGTTCTACGAAAGGTTCAAAGATCACATAAACGATGATGTTACGCTAGATAAAATTCTTGAAGCAGGAGATGTGTCAGAAAAAGACAGAAAATCACTCTATCATGCGTTAAGAAATAACACTTCTGTAAAAGTATGCATTTCCTTAAGCAAGAAGAGTAGAATATCTAACTTTCTTTTGCTCTCTGAACCAATACCGGATAATCCACAAATTGCTATAAATAGTAATAAGACTTTAAATTTATCATTAGCCCCAATAGCAAGACCGAATGGGTATTTTGTACTGAAGGCAACACAGGTAAACAAAGAGCAGGTATATGAAGAGTTGATAGAGAAACACAATATAGCAACTTACGTTGCAAATACAAAAGGAGGTATCTTATCTGTAAATAAAAGATTTTTAGACATGTTTGAACTAAAAAAATTGGAAAAAGGTAGCTCAATCAATGATTTTATATCTCAATCTAAGTATGACGATACAATAACCAAAAATGAAATTATGTTTTTTACTATAAGCGGTGCTCCATTTAAGGCTTATATGAGTACTGCTATATTTTGTGATAAATACAATCATAGCTATATACACGGCTTTATAACACCAACTGAATCAAATATTGTTGATTATCAACTACACCCTTGTTTTACAAATTCGTCAATTGCTATTGCACAATGCGATATAAATGGCAATTTTATAAAGAAAAATATAGCATTAGTAAAACTTGCGGGGTCAAGTAATGATTCTATCTTTGCATTGATATCAGATGGTTATCATATGAAAGTGCGTGAATATTTTTCAAGTAACAGGATAAATAATGCGTCCTTTGATGTGCAGCTCAATGGCGGTAATAACATGAAAATATATTTTAATAAGTTTCTTCATAATAAAGTGATGTTCATACTTTGTTATTTTATTGATAATACTGAACGTAAAAAACTAGAGATAAAACTTGAGCATTATCAAAAGGTGCAAGCTATAGGGCAATTAGCAGGTGGTATTGCACATGATTTCAATAATATATTAACCGGAATAATAGGATTTTGTGATTTGCTTTTACTCCAGCACTCAGCTAGCGATCCATCTTTTGGAGATATAATACAGATACAGCAAAATGCAAAACGTGGGTCAAATTTAGTAAGACAACTGCTTGCTTTTTCAAGAAGACAGACTTTGCAGCCAAAGATTATTAATGTAAATGGTACGATAGCTAATCTTTATGAAATGATCAAAAGATTAATAGGTGAAAATATAAAATTTAATATTTATTATGGTAGCGATTTGGGTGCTGTTAGGGCTGACCAAGGACAATTAGAGCAAGTTATGCTTAACTTAGCAGTTAATGCTGGTGCTGCTATGGAAAAGGGGGGAGAGTTAACTATACGAACCTTTAATCAAAAGGTTGATTCATTAAATTCTACACCTCAGGATATGTTTTCTCCAGATAAGGAAACGATTGAACATGGGAATTATGTTGTGATTGAAGTGATTGATACTGGATGTGGAATGACGAGTGATATAATTGAAAAGGCATTTGATCCATTTTTTTCTACCAAAGATATTACTTCTGGTACAGGTCTTGGCCTCTCTACTGTATATGGCATTATTAAACAAACCGAAGGATACATCTATGTTGCTAGCAAAGTGAATCATGGAACTAAATTTAGCATATTTTTGCCCATAGTTTACATATCGGATGAAAATGATAAAGAGGAAGATAGTAAAGAAATAGAGAAACCGGTAGAGATTAAAGGTAATGGTATAATTTTATTAATTGAAGATGAAGATTCAGTAAGGGAATTTACTGCTAAGGCTCTTACAAGAAAAGGATTTAATGTCATAGAAGCGAGCATAGGCAGCGAGGCACTAGAGATCATTAGAAAAAAAAATCAACACATAGATCTAATAATCACTGATGTAATCATGCCAGAGGTGAGTGGTCCAGAAATAGTTAAAGAAACATTGATACATAGGCCAAACATCAAAGTTATTTTTATTTCTGGGTATACAGAGGATGCTTTTTTAAAGAGCGATGAAATCAATATAGAAGACTTCCATTTTTTACCAAAACCATTTACTCTGAATGAGTTAGGAAATAAGGTTCAAAGTGTGTTACACAAGACAAAAAAAGGCAGTTTACTTTGAGCATGATTGGCAACAAAAAAAATTTTCTAATGCAAAAATTTCTTGCATATATACAATAGAGTTATTTTATACATAAGATAAAAGGCGTGAGCAAGATCATTGCAATAGTAAATCAAAAGGGTGGAGTTGGTAAAACTACAACTAGTATAAATTTATCAACAGCCTTTGCTGCTGTGGGAAAAAGTACTTTACTGGTAGATCTTGACCCTCAAGGAAATGCTAGTACAGGACTTGGGATTTCTTATCGTAGCAGGGAAGAAAAAAATATATATAAAATACTGCTGAGCAGCGAAAGTGAATTGGTGGAATCGGCAATTTTCAATATAAAGGAAATTCCAAATCTATCGCTGATTTCATCAGTGGTTGACTTATCAGCTGCAGAAATTGAGCTATCACAACTTGAGCAGGGAAAATTCGTACTAAAAGATACGCTAGAGAAAGTACGTAATAATTATGAGTACATAATTATCGATTGTCCTCCATCACTTGGTCTGCTTACTATCAATGCTCTGACCGCTGCTGACTCGATTATTGTTCCTCTTCAGTGTGAATTTTTCGCTCTGGAAGGATTGAGCCATTTAGTTAAGACTGTAGAGCTGATAAAAAGAAATAACCTAAACCCTTTCCTGTTAATAGAAGGAATATTGCTCACAATGTATGACAGACGCAACAAACTTAGTGAGCAGATTAAAAATGATATTTGCCAATATTTAAATGATAAAGTATATAAAACTATTATCCCCTTGTATGAGACCATTATTCCACGTAATGTACGGTTATCAGAAGCGCCTTCTCATGGAAAACCTGCTATTGTATATGATCTTAAGTGTCCTGGTGCACAAGCATATATAAGTTTGGCAAAAGAAATTTTAAAGAAACACATGAGCATCTGTAAAGAGAAAAAGCTGATAAGTGAGGGTGCAGCGTGAAGGACAATAGGCGCTTAGGTAGAGGTCTTGCTGGCCTCATAGGCGATAATTATGGTAATAAAGAAGATCGGTTACCTATTTCATTACTACACCCGAGCAAATTTCAGCCGAGAAAATATTTTGATGAGGAGTCATTAAAAGAACTTGCAGGTTCGATAGAGAAAAATGGTATAATACAACCTGTTGTGGTGCGCAAAGATCCAAGTAATGAAGGTTATGAAATAGTAGCAGGGGAACGTCGTTGGCGAGCAAGTAAGGTCATAAATCTTGATAGTGTGCCGGTTATCATAAAAGATTTAAATGACAAGGAATGCTTAGAAGTATCGATAATTGAAAACATACAGAGGCAAGATATTAATCCAATAGAAGAAGGTGAGGCGTACAGAAAACTAATAGATGAATTCTCCTATACACACGAAGAATTAGCCTTAACTTTAGGTAAAAGCCGCAGTCACATAACCAATATGATACGAATGCTGTCACTCCCTAATGGAGTAAAAACAATGATCAACGAGAAAAAATTGTCTATGGGTCATGCAAGAGCATTGATTAATGTTGAAAATGCGGAAAGTATTGCAGAAAGAATAGTTTCTCAGGGCCTGAGCGTTAGGCGAACTGAAAAATTGATAAAAGACTTACAACAAAATAACGACCGAAAAGAGCATAAGTTTACTAAAAATCAAGATATGGCAGTATTAGAAGGAGCTATATCTTCTCAGCTTGGTTTAAAGGTCAAAATTAATGACAGTAATTCTAAGGGTAAAGTCATGATACGTTATAACAACTCAAATGAATTGGATTTTATATTGAAAATTTTGAATAGAAGACTTGAATCAGCTATTAATGTCGAAAGTAGCCCATAGAAATTTCTTGACAAACCTTCCCACTTTCCTTGCAATGGAAGTGAAATGGTGGAGTTTGTCAAGTAAGTTATTTCGTTCCTACCTTCAATAAAAATTTGCACGCAATAGCACAGAAGCATACGTTGCTATTCCCTCATTTCTGCCAATAGAACCTAATTTTTCCGCTGTGGTTGCTTTGATACTTAGGAATTCACCATTAATTTCTAATATTTTTGATATGAATTCCTTCATTCCTGCTTTGTAAGGCGATATTTTAGGCTCTTCACAAACTATAGTAATATCTAAATTAGACACGCTATATCCTTTTTCCTGTGCTTTTTTAGCAGCAAAATCAAGAAAATGAGATGAATTGCAATCCTTCCATTTAGAGGAATTAGGAGGAAAATGTTCTCCTATATCGCCACATCCTAGTGCTCCGAGTATTGCATCAACGATTGCATGTATTGCAACATCACCATCGGAATGTGCCTCTATTGCCATATTATGCTCAATTTCCACACCGCAAATTTTTATAAAGCTCTTAGCATCATTTTGAATTTTAACAAATTTATGTATATCATAACCGGTTCCGACACGGAATTTTGGCTCTCCAAAGAGAAGTTTTGCCATATTGATATCCTCTTTTGTAGTTAACTTAAAATTCTTTTTCTCACCTTCAATAATCGCAACATGTTTTTTATGCTCTACCATTAGTGATGAATCATCAGTAAATTCTTTGACTGATTGATGGCACGATAATAATTCTCTGAAATTAAAAATTTGAGGAGTTTGCATGGCTCTAAGTTTTTCTCTTGAAATCGTAGATTCAATGAAATTATTACTCACCAACGATATAGTATCCTCGACTTCTATTGCTGGAACTACTCCTGTATATTGACCATTAATCATAGATTCAATCAAGTTGTTTATTAGAATATTTGATACAAAAGGCCTACAAGCGTCATGTATAATAACAAAATCTGGATTGATCTTTTGCAAACTCTCCAGTCCAAGTTTAACTGAACTCTGCCTGCTTTTTCCTCCACATACTGGACTCAGCAATTTAGTATCTATAGTTGATGACGTAACTTCTTTATAGAAATCTTTTTGACTTTCATTCACTACCACTCTTATGTAACTTATGTACTGATTAGCTAAGAATTTCCTAATTGTGTGAAATAAAACAGACTTACCTGCCAATTTTATATACTGTTTAGGGATTTTGGCATTGCATCTACTGCCTACTCCTGCTGCAACTATTAATGCTGCTATCTTGTATTCCTCAAGTCTGTTAGTGTACATGCTTACCATTTTCGGTGTTAATACAAGTTATCTAGCATTTTAAAAAAGTTGATCCAATTCTCAAAAAAGAATATTCTTTTACTAGGTGTAATATATGCTAGAGGAAAATAATACACGTTGCTAAGTATAATAAAGAAAATGAGATACATCTTATATTTTTTCATGGAATAGGTGATAATTATAAGAATGCGGCCAGGTATATACAAGATAGATCTACATATCTCCATAGGTCTAATTTTCACACTCATGCACATAAATACCCAATTGCATTTCAAAACTATATAACTTACGCAATAGCTAGTTTCTTGTTTTTAGGAACATCAATACTATTACCAACTTTAATATTACTTACTAATCCAATGACATCTAGTACAGCAAGTTTAGCCATCTTAGCAGCTTTAACTTGTACCTTTTTATCTGTACCACCACTCATGATTCCATTTATAAATAAGAATCAAAGCTTATCTAAGTCTTCAATAGAAAAAATCAATGAATTAATGGAGAAGGGTGTGAAATCGGAAAATATAATACTTTTCGGCCATTCTTTTGGGGGAGCAGTTGCATCAGAAGTATTAAAATATTTTACAGACAAAAATATTAAACTTGGAGGCGTTATTTTTACTAGCACTTTCAGCTCTTTTCATAATGCAATAAAGCATTTTCCAATTCCTCAAGCAAAAATTTTAAGTGTACTGCCCTCATGCTTATTGAAAAAGATGCTTAAGGTCCTAAATTTAGATTTTGATATAATAAGCAATATACAAAAGCTACAAAATGATAATATACCAATAGTAGTCATTAATCATGAAAGAGACACCTTAATACCATATCCTGCACAATTGGCAAAGGCAGTAGATGATCTATTGTTAAATAGAAATTCGATTAAGATCGTTAATCTGAGAGGCTTTACAGATAACCCGCATAACGGAGTTTTATCTAGTTGGCAATTGAGTGAAAATTTGGCTGATCTCATGCCTAATAAAATAATGAATAGATAGTACTTACAAAAAACTTTATATTTTTCGGTAAATTAACTATTCTAAACACATGCAAAAACGTCATATAACTATTTGTTGTGTACTGCTTTTCATAATAGGGGCATTATTTTTGATGCGTCCTATGATTGTTCCGTGTCTAATATCTGTTTTTGTTGCACATCTATTTAACCCGCTAGTAACCAAGTTTGAAAAATATAGAATACCGCGTTCATGTTCTGTAGTTTTTATAACACTTGCCTTATTGATAGCTTTTATATTAGTTATTACATTTGTTTTACCTATTATATATTTTCAAATTACTTTAATATTAAATTTCTTAGTAAATAAGATACCTTCATTAAAGCTTAAAGTGATTCCTTCTGTGCTAGAATTTCTTAATATAAAAACTGAAGATAGTTTATTTGATCATTTGTCTAAAAATCTAGTAGAAAATTACAGTGATTATATATCTTATTTTATAAATGCTCTTAGCATGGGCAGTAATCTTATAATTCAAGTGCTAAATTCAAGCTTTAATTTGATTTACATGGTATCATTAATAGCTATTACGCTTGTGGTGTTTTTTTATGTATTACGTGATTGGCCTGCAATTGTAGAAAAGGCTAATAAACTAATTCCCATTCTTTACAGAGAAAAAGCTGCAGGTTATTTTTCTAAAGTAGATTTCATTATATCTAATTACCTAAAGGGACAGTTAAACGTATGTATAGTCATGATGATCTTTTACTCCGTGGGCCTTAGCATAATTGGGCTGAAGCATTCTGTAGCTATTGGAATTTTATCAGGAACATTAACATTTATACCCTATATAGGGCCATTATTATACACTATTATCGGATTTTTGAGCGCCATTACTCAATTTAGTGGATGGTTTGAAAGTACTGCTGTCTTGCTATTATTTAGTGTTGGTCAATTAATAGACTCAAGCATATTAGTGCCTTTATTAATAGGAAAAAAAGTTCATATACATCCAACTATCATTATTTTAGGAGTTGTCATATGCACCTCATATTTTGGGTTTATAGGTATATTATTTTTTATTCCAATAATAGCAATGTTCAGTGTATTAGTAGAATATGCAGTCAATAAATATTTTGAAAGTGAGCTTTATAAAAATGGCTAATTAGTTCACGATAAAAAAAGGATCTCTGATACATTTGAGAGATGGTGCGACCTGAAAGTCTTCGGTCATATTGTTTAAAAGGAGAGGAATTCATTCAGAAAGAAACTGAAAGGATTCTAAAACTTATTAAACCAGATGTTTTGCCGTCTGAGTCTACGCATCAGTGCGAATCGGGCAACCGGTTGGTGCCAAGCGATGCGGACAATGAACCTCCTCTTGAAAAAGAAGATGCTCAATCGTGAGAGGGGCATAAACTGCAAGCATCATGTGGTTGGAGGGCTAGGCTAGTGGTATGGTGAACGTAAGTGAAGCTTTATAAGTACCGATACGATGAAAGAGCTAAAGATGCTGATAAGCTCTGACCAAAAGGTAATGTGGATAAGTTACATTTTTCATTTCTAGATGTACGCAAATAATAACTCCACCGGTATAGAGAAGCCACCTAACCCACTGTTGTATGACTGGAGAAACAGGGTAAGCCTGTATTTTCGCCTACAT
The DNA here is from genome assembly GCF_025617515.1 of Wolbachia endosymbiont of Oryzaephilus surinamensis. Lineage (NCBI taxonomy): Bacteria > Pseudomonadati > Pseudomonadota > Alphaproteobacteria > Rickettsiales > Anaplasmataceae > Wolbachia > Wolbachia endosymbiont of Oryzaephilus surinamensis. Next base: position 1,281,306 of record NZ_CP092526.1, read on the forward strand.
GGCAAGCAAACCGCAAGGAATGCTGATGGAAGTGCAGGTAAAGGAGAATGGAGAAAGCGAATGCCATTTTGTAACGAAATGGATAGAATTTGTAACATTAATTCGCGTGAAAACGAGCAGACTTCCATTTGGTCCCTCGTGACAAGAAACTTTGTTAACCACTTAAGGTAGGAAAGCAGATGATTACAAGTAAACCTGTAAGTGCATCTACCGAAAGCTTTGAAGCATGGAAGCAATTGCCATGGAAGAAATGCCAGAAAGTTATTGTGAGGCTACAAAGACGTATTGTTAAGGCTGTCCAAGAAGGAAGATGGGGTAAGGTAAAAGCTTTACAACATCTTCTCACACGCTCTTTTAGCGGAAAAGCTTTGGCTGTTAAGAGAGTAACTGAAAACCAAGGAAAAACCACAGCAGGTGTAGATCGTCAACTATGGTCAACTTGCAATGCTAAATTTCAAGGAATAAAGCTGTTAAAACAAAGAGGATATAAACCTTCTCCGCTCAAACGAATTTATATCAGTAAATCTAATGGCAAAAGAAGGCCTCTCGGTATACCCACGATAAAAGATAGAGCGATGCAAGCATTATATCTGTTTGCTCTGGAACCGATAGCTGAAACGATCAGTGATCGTCACTCCTATGGCTTTAGACCTAAAAGATCCTGCGCGGATGCTATTGCTGCTTGTCACTTATTACTGGCAAGACGCAATCGACCACAATGGATACTAGAAGGTGATATCAAAGGGTGCTTTGACAACATTAACCATGAATGGCTTATGAAGCATATTCCTATGGAAAAGAAAATTCTTCATAGATGGTTAAAAGCTGGTTTCCTAGAATCGAAAACTCTGTATCCCACAACTGCTGGCACTCCGCAAGGAAGTATAATTTCTCCAATACTAGCTAACTTTACCTTAGATGGTCTTGAACAGTTATTAGAAAGTCGCTTTGGTAAATTAGGTAGCAAAAGAAGAGGAAAAATCAGAAGTGGAGTGAATGTAATCAGGTACGCAGACGACTTTATTATTTCAGGTTTCACACATGAAGTACTGGAAAAGGAAGTTAAGCCTTTAGTATCATCTTTTCTTCATGAGCGAGGTTTAATTCTGTCAGAAGAGAAGACAAAGATTACATCTATTACAACAGGGTTTGACTTTCTTGGTTGTAATGTACGTAGATATAATAAGAAGTTAATTATTAAACCTTCGAAAGAAAGTATTAAAAGACTTCTTAATAAAGCACGTACATTGATAAAAGCAAATATAGCGAACACTCAGGCTATAGTAATTAAGTCACTCAACTCTCTACTGAGAGGATGGGGAAATTACTATCACCATGTGTGTGCTAAAAAAGCGTTTAGAAAGATCGACAATGAAATTTGGCATAGTTTATGGAAATGGGCAAAGAAAAGACATCCTCGTAAAGGATTACGTTGGATAAAGAATCGTTACTTCAAAGTAATGGGTCAACGCCAATGGGTTTTTGCTGCACCCATATGCAAGAACAAACCAAAAGAGATACGGTATTTAAGACTGCTTAAGCTGATTGATATACCTATCAGACGACATGTTAAAATCAGAGCGGATGCAAATCCCCTTGACTTAAAATGGAAAAAGTATTTTGATGAGAGAGTGAAACGAACAAGAATGTTAGCAAGCTCCTTTTCAAGAGAAGGTTCTCTACTGTTGGTGTCACCATTAAGAATGATGTTTCCTGAGGAATCATGAAGGACAAGCCGGTTCTAGAAAAGAAGAACTTAGATAAGGGGCTCAAGCGTAGTGTGGGGAAACCTGCATGCTGCGTTTCTAAGGGAGGGGGTAGTAGTAATACTGCTTCCTTACCTGACCAAGTAAATTTTTATGCAAAAATTATTATCAAAAAGTAGTAATGTAAGAGGCTTTACGTGCAATTAAATTTATTTAACAATAATCAAGTTGATTATTGTTGGCAAAATTATATCACCTTAGATGAAAATAAGCACGTATATAACTCAATAGTTAATGATTTATCTTGGAAATGCCTGATTCTTTTTGGACCTAACAGCTCTGGGAAAACTCACCTTGCTCATATCTGGCAATCAAAAAACGATGCTATTTTCATTGATGTAAATAATTTTGTAAGCGAAATGAGGTACAGCGATGCGTTTATTTTAGAAGATGTACAAAACATTAAAGATGAGGAAATGTTGTTACATTGTTATAATTACATGAAAGAAAATGATAAGAGACTGCTAATTACTTCTTCGATTTTACCGAAAAAGCTTAACTTCAAACTAAAAGATTTAAGCTCGCGAATATTATCAACTATCAGCGTAAAAATTTTACCTGCAAGCGAAGAATTATTAAGAATTATGCTAATAAAACAATTTTCAGATAAACAGTTAAAAATTGATCTAAAGGTAATTGATTATATTCTAGCAAGAATAGAACGTTCTTTCCACAGCATTAATAAAGTTATAGAAAAAATAGATAATGAATCTATAGGATCAAATGTAACCATTCCTTTTATTAACACTTTATTAAAAAAAAGTGCAAATTGATTCCTTTTTTTGTAAGGTATTTATTACATATATTAAAAATTTATTAATACCCATACAATAATGAAGTTGAAATCACTATTTCTTTATGTTAAAATTATAATAAATACTATGATATAATAAGAATAAACAGACATAGCTAAGGGAAATTTTATACGATAGTAAAACTTACTTTACAGGATGTTTTTTATAGACTCAATGTGATAATTGAAATATGGTAAAAATAAGATCAAATTTAAAAAAAAGGTTAAAACAAAGGTTTGTAGTACTTACTTTATTGATAAATGCTTTGTTTATCTCATATTTTCTTATAAAAAACACAAAAAATACTTTCAATCAAATTATAGTCAAAGAAATAAATATAGGAGCTGATAATGAAAAATAAACAACCACAAAATAAAAAAGAGAATCTTTACATCACGTATTACATAGATGCTTTGGTTTCTGAAAAATCCTCTACACAAAATACTTTGGAAAGTTATCGTTCAGATTTACACCAACTTGAAAAATTTTTATTAGAAGGAGGCACTACCTTAGTTGGTGCAAGTAAAGCTAATATTAAAGATTATGTAAACTTTTTACGTACACAAAAGAAATATAAAACTAGTTCTATATCAAGAAAAATATCTGCTATCAAAAATTTCTATAAGTGCCTATTTAATGATGGAATAATAGATTTTAATCCAGCACCGGCTAATGATAATGAATTAAGAAATCCAAAGGTTTCCCGTCCTTTGCCTAAGTATTTAAGTGTTCAAGAAATATTTTTGCTCATGGAAACAGTAAAAAAATCAGCAAGCGGATCGAATAAAGAGATAAGCAGTAAAAGGCTATGTGCAATTTTAGATATTCTTTACTCTTCCGGGATGCGTGTTTCTGAACTAATTAATATGAAGTTATGTGAAGTATTACATTTAGTAAACGGTAATGGTAAAGAAGGCTATATAATAATAAAGGGAAAAAGTAGCAGAGAAAGGCAAATCCTTTTTAATGAGCAAGCATTGCAAAGTCTTAAAAATTATTTATCAATTCGTGACAATCTGCTTCCTAACAACAAAAAATCTGATTGGCTATTCCCAGGTGATAAACCTAATAAACCCATTACAAGGCAAAGAGTTGGTCAATTAATAAAGGAATTAGCAAGAAAGTGCGATATTGATGAAAATAAAATCTCTCCACATGTGATTAGGCATTCTCTTGCTACCCATCTACTGAATAGCGGAGCAAATATTGTGCTGATACAAAAAATTCTTGGCCATACTAATCTTTCTACAACACAAATATATACTCATATTGCTAATGAAAAGTTAAAGGACAAATTAGCTGATTCTCATCCTATTACTCAGATGATCAATAATTAAACTTATTGCTTTTAGTTTTGTAGTAAAGTTAAATTCAAATAAGTTTACGTGTGTTTGTGATTGCAAGTTTATTGTTTAATTTACTCCTTATATTATGGGAAGTATTCTATACTTTAATTACTCTCCCTGTAATTTTCTTTCCTGAGTGTGTAATAACCATTTTCCTTGTTTGCTCGGTGAGAGTTGTATTATTCATGTTGCGTTTATTATGTGGCATTAAATATGAAGTGAGGGGAATGGAAAACATTCCTAAGCAACCTTTTATAATTGCATCTAAACACCAATCTCCATTTGAAACATTTATTTTTATACTACTCTTTAGAAAAGCAGTTTTTATTTTAAAACGTGAATTGAAATGGATTCCATTCATTGGTTTACATCTTATAGCGCTGAAAATGATTTTTATTAACCGTTCAGATGGTATCAGTTCTATACGCCATATAATTAAACTAGCAAAAATGCATATAAAAGAAAATAGAAGCATAATAATATTTCCTGAAGGCACAAGAACGACTATAAACCAAAATATAAAATATCAATCGGGTATTGCTGCTTTATATAGCGTATTATCTGTTCCTGTGTTACCGATTGCTTTAAACACTGGTTTGTTTTGGCCAAAAAGCATACTTTCTCTGAGAAAGAATCCCGGAAAGGCGGTAATAGAAATATTACCTCCCATATATCCTGGGTTAAACAAAAATGAATTCTTGCAAAGTTTAGAAAAAATCATTGAAGAAAGAAGTAGTAGATTAATTGCAGAAAAAACTGATATTGCAAATTAACAAAAAAACTTTATAATTAAAAGAAAAGTACAGGTATTAATATATGGCAAATCATAAGAGTGCTAAAAAAATGATGAAGGTAATAGCAAAGCGTACTTTAGTAAATAAGATGCGAAAAAGCAAAACTCGTACTGCTATTAGAAGATTAGTTGATATAATCAAGTCTGGTGACAAAGAGAATGTTGTCTTGGCATTTCGGAATGCTGAATCCAATTTACACAAATGTGTAAATAAAGGTGTCATTCATAGGAATACTGCTGCACGTAAAATAAGTCGCTTAAATGCAAAAGTAAAAGCATTGATGACCGCTTAATACGGTTAATGTAAAGTTAACTGTATTAATATATACTTTTCAGTTTGTATATTCTGTATAAAATTAAGTAGCTCAAGTGATGGATAAAAAAGCATTATTGGAACTAAGTAATGGGTCAAAAATTGATCTGCCCGTATTAAGTGGAACAGTAGGTCCTGACGTGTTAAATATTAAGGATTTATATAAGACGACAGGATTATTCACTTATGATCCGGGGTTTGTTTCCACAGCTTCATGCTCTTCCACAATTACATTCATTGATGGAGATGAAGGAGTTCTTAAGTATAGGGGACATGATATAGCTGATTTGGCAGAGAATAATAGTTTTACTGCTGTGATTTATTTATTGCTCTATGGTGAACTACCCAGTTCAGAGCAACACAAAAAATTTCTTCTCAAAATACAAGAATCATCCAAAGTATCAGAGCAAGTTACAAATGTAATCAAAGCATTTCCAAAAACTGCTCACCCTATGTCGATTTTAGTTGCATGTTTTGCAAATTTGTCAGCATCTTACCATGAAACACATGGCAACAATGTCAATGGTGAAGATTTAGATTTTGGAATTTCTGCAATAGCACAAGTTCCTGCAATTGTTGCAATGATTTATAGACATATCAACAATCAGGAATTCACAAATGCTAATAATAAATTAAGTTATAGTGAGAATTTCTTAAATATGATATTTGGCAGTGCTGTTAATAATACCCTTTTTGTAAAAGCTCTGGATAAAATATTTACTCTCCATGCTGATCATGAACAGAATGCTTCTACAGCAGCTGTCAGATTGGTAGGGTCAGCTGGTTCTAATCTATTTGCAAGCCTGTCTGCAGGAGTTGCTACACTTTGGGGTCCAGCACACGGTGGAGCTAATGAGGCAGTTATAAATATGCTAAAAGAGATAGAGCAAAGTGGAGATGTAGATAGATTCATTGAGAAAGCTAAAGATGATAAAGATCCATTTAAGCTAATGGGATTTGGACATCGTGTTTATAAAAACTATGATCCGCGCGCGCTTATATTAAAGGATGCTTGTCATGAGATTTTAAGCAAACTAGAGCAAAACAATGAATTACTTGAAATTGCAAAAAAACTTGAAGAAATAGCTTTAAAGGATGAGTATTTTATTACACGTAAGTTGTATCCAAATGTTGATTTTTATTCAGGTATAATAATGAATGCTATCGGTATCCCTTCAAGTATGTTTACACCCATTTTTGCACTTGCAAGAACCACTGGTTGGGTTGCCCAGTGGTATGAAATGGTAAACGATAAAGAAACCAAGATTTGTAGGCCAAGGCAGCTCTACCTTGGCAAATAAACTTTCATTCACAATTCATCTTTGAATAGCCTAATTTCCTTTAGCTATAAAATACAACAAATTGATTTTTTATTAGTTGATGTCTGCTTTTTTGCAGAACATTGGTCAGGCTGTGATATAGAAGGTTGGTTAAATGTTGTTTCGGGCTTATTAAAAGAAGATCGTGCTGAAGAAGGGCCAAAGCCACTATCTTTAGCCGAAGCATCATCCCCACCTTTACCTTCACCATAGTAGTCGGGCCTAAGGAATTTGCTTGTGTTTCCATTATGTGATTTACCTATAACTGAATTCTTAGGTGAATCACCAAAACCACTATCTGCACTTGTATCTGCACTTGGTCCATCCGTCCCTACTTTTTCAGGAGGGACAAGAATTTGTGGTTTCATAGCTGGCACACGCGCAGGATCAATGGACAGTTTATAATCCTTGTTGATTACAGAGCTCTTTATGATCTTATCCATCACGCAGTAAGCAATGTCTGGGTTAGCAAAATCTATTCCGTACAATCCTTTACTATCACTATTCAATAGAGACTTCTGCGAAGTATAAGCTTCAACATTATTTAATACATCCATACCAAACATATTATTAACGTGATTCACTTCTTCTCTTGTTAAATATCTATTACCATTACTACCACTTACAATAGGAATTAAAACTGAATCTTCATCACCCCCTAAGTAAGAATTACGCACCATAAAATCAACTTGTATGTTTGCTTTACGAAACAAATCAGCTACTGTAAACTTCAGAATCTTATGTATTTTATCCTCGGTATTTGGAGTATCAAAACAACGGCATGTCAGAGATACTTTATGCTTTACTATGTCTTTAACAAGCTTAGGATTATCAAAAATGCTTTTCTTTAGATATACATAATTTCCTTTCTCTTCTAAAAAATCCTTAGTTTTTTTAGGACCATTTTCATGACCTTTTATTCTCGATGAAAGCAAATCTACAAAAGAACGTTGCAAATTTCTATCAACACACTCCGCACCATATAGATAAGATCCCTTATCAAAGACTTCATCAATTATATTATAATCTACATGATTTTCTATCTCCTCCTCTATATCATCTGATAGATCCTCACAACCTAGTTCCGATTTTTTGTCTTCTTTTTCTTGCTCTTTAATAAGATCTGTTGTAAATCGCGCAAGTTCATTAGCTAGCAAAAACTTTAGATTAGAAACCACCTCTTTTCTCATTGGCACCAAAAATTTATTACCTACAGTCGATTTTCCTTGATCAAAGTTAAAAGGAAAAAACTTTGTATAAAAATTATCATCAAGAATACTTTCATCCGGACAAAATCTTTTTACTACTTTTTCTCTCATACTTTTCAAGTACCCCTTGCACTGATCAATAGTCATATTATTATCAAACGAGATAACAATATGATCATCCTTTACAGTACAATTAGTAAAAACATCATCACTAAAACGAAGAATACTATTAAATGCTTTTACTAATTCTCGATTTATTTCACTTTTATTAGGCATAACGCCACCTCTCTAATTAATCAACATAATTACTTACCACTCCTACTGGTGCCCTGACCACTAGATTGATTTTTCTTTCTTTCCTCTTCACGTCTAATCATGTCTCTAAAATCATCTATTTTCTTTGGATCTATTTTGCTCAGATCAACCCTTCCTCCTCCTGGAGCAGTATTATCAAATACTCTTTTGCCTGAACCATTGTTACCATGCATATCAACCTCTAAATTAAATTATTATGTAATGAGTATATTAAGAATCAATTATCAGCACAAGCAGTTTTTTAACATAAATTTTATTCACCATTTTTATACTCCTGGATTCCAGACTGGGATGACAAGAGAGAGAGCTACTTAGATGACATTCCGCCATGTCATTCCAGCACTTGATGCTGGAATCCAGATAAAAAACCAGTCTGAAATGAAAAAAAGAGAGAGAACCTTTACACACCTCTCTCTTTGACTGAAGAAGCATGGTTTTCAACTCTCACATCATCAGTTAATCCTCCTGGCAATTCCACAGCAGCATTAGACTTTTGCTGACCACTAAGCTTTCTCTCGCAGGAAGATTTATTTAGCTTTTCTTTCTTTGTTTCCATTGTATCAACACGACATTTTTGTCTTTTAACTCTCCTGTGTTCCTTTCGCTCTGGAGCGGGTGGACAGACAGCTAATTTTGGTTTTTCATTTTTCTCTTCTTTTGCTTCTTTCTTTTCTTTATTCATTTTTTCCAGTTTTTGTACTTCACTATTTTTGTGACTTATAACAGGTTTAGGTAGAGTGTCTACTAATTTTTCTATAGGCTTTGGTAAAATAGCACGTTCTTGCTTATTCAGAGTGATTGGCATTGGAACTTGAGATGAAAAATTAAATAGGGAAATTGGTGTGATTTCATTCACTTTTGTTTCTATTTCTTGACGAACTTCTTTTGATTCTGTTTTTTCTGCTTTTTTGTCTCTTTTTTCCTCAGTTACATCTTGCTCTACTACTGCTGCTAAATCAACTGCAAAAATTTCTGCAAACATTGCAATGACTGAGCCCACGAGAAAAGTTTGAAGCTTCAATTTTAAATTTTGCAACGCTTGCAAACGTTCGAGTATTGCTATTTCTTCTTCAGGAGATAACTCACCGCTGAGTAATTTCTCCTGCAATTCTTTTATCTCTTTGTCTAGCCTTTTATCCCAACTTAAATCTAAATCTTTTTTGAAGATCTTTTTAACTAATTCCTTAAGCTTATCACGCAAAAACTTAATTATCGAAAGAAGCAGATTTTTCTCTTTCTTCTCCTTGAGCATTTTGTAGACTTTCGGATCTACATTTACTTCAAAAAGATTAAAGAGGGATTCAAAGAAATTTGCGAATACCCCTTGATTATCATCAGTAAAGTAATCCTCATTATCTTGTATCTGTAGCTCTACTTGAGATAATGTTTCATCAATGCAACTCGCAGCCTGACGCTCAAGCTCTATTCTCTTGAGCTCAGCTTTCCTAGCAAGCTCCTCCATGAATCCTTTTAATTCATTGAGCTTCTGCTCTGCAGAGAGATCTTGCTCTCTGATTCGATTAATGTAGATTGAGCTACCGTCCTCTTCGTTGTTATTGATTAAAAAATTTTTCATTGCTTTTTCTCCATTAATTGAATTACTGTTTCTATAATTGTTTAGAAGGCTTTTTACCATTTTATCTTAAGTCTATAAAATACAATAACTCAATCTTACAATATGAAGTATTTAATAAGTATTAATCTTAAAAAATATCAATAAATTATTGATATTTTTACATTCATACTATATACAGCCTAGCATATATTACGTAATTTTTCAAGAACATATTCACTATAACAGAAGACTTTCTTATTTGCCTCTAAAACACCTGCAAATCATATAATAAAAGAATATTATAATGTTTAATGTAATACTATACAATGTTATAAAATATAGTATAATACTAGCATACCACTGAATTAATGCTGAGATATTCCCTTGCTTGATCAGTTAAAACACGTCCTCTTGGTGTGCGCTTTACAAAACTGACCTTGATTAAATAAGGTTCTACTGTTTCTTCAATATTGCCAACATCTTCAGATAGTGCAATAGATATGGTGTCAATTCCAACAGGTCCTGAGGTGTTAAACAAAAATCTCAGATAATCCATATCTAATTTATTTAGTCCCATTTTATCTATACCCAATTTTGATAGTGCAGAACCGGCAATTTCACAGGTAATTTTTTTATCATCTTTTACTTCAACAAAATCTCTTATTCTTCTGAGTAATCTCAAAGCAATTCTTGGAGTACCACGGGCGCGGCAGGCAATTTCCTGCACAGCATCCTTTTCGATTTCAGCACAAAGAACTCTTGCACCTCTTTTGATAATATCAATCAGTTCCTCAAAAGAATAAAACTCAAGATGCAGGGGAATACCAAAACGATCCCTCAGCGGTGCAGAAAGCAGTCCAAGCCGTGTTGTTGCCCCAATCAGTGTAAATGGTGGTAAATCTATTCTTAAAGTTCTGGTAGATGGGCCCTCACCTACTAGTATATCTAGGCAAAAATCTTCCATAGCAGTATATAAAACTTCCTCAATGCTACGATTTAATCTATGGATCTCATCGATAAATAGAACATCTTTTGCATTTAAAGTAGTGAGCACTGCAGCTAAGTCCCCAGCTTTACTAAGCAATGGACCAGAAGTTGCACGAAAGCTAACCCTTAACTCCTTAGAGACAATTTGTGCTAAAGTTGTTTTACCAAGCCCTGGAGGACCATAGAGCAATACGTGATCCAAAGCTTCAGCTCTCGTCTGTGCAGCATTTATAAACACTTTTAAATTTTGTATTAAGTCTTTTTGCCCGACAAAATCATCAAGTTGCTCAGGCCGGATATTTAAATTACGTACATCTTCAGAGTATTCCTTACTACATGATATTGACTTCATATTGTTTTAAGCGCCATACGAATAATATCTTTAGTGTCCAAGTTTGGTGATTCATCTTCTATTTTTTTTATTGTATCATAAGCTTTTGTTCTTTCATATCCAAGATTGATCAAAGCTGAAAGAGCATCTTCACTAATTGAGTGAAAATGATTGTTATTTATCTCTAATTTACTTACTTTGCCATTCAGCTCAGTAATAATTCGATTTATGAGTTTCAGGCCAAGTCCACTCACCTTAAGTGCTAGTTTATCCTCATTTATAATTGCCAAAAACAGTTGCTCTGGAGTTAATTTGCTCAAAATTGACATTGCGGTTTTATAGCTGACACCGCTCACTTTAACTAATAAACGCAGACACTGCTGTTCTTCTTTACTTATAAAGCCATATAGCTGAGTAACGTTTTCTCTGCTATTTGCATAAGTGTCGATAAGTAATTTTACTCTACTTCCAATCGAACAAGCACTTAAAGTTTTGGCTGAAAGATATACTATGTAGCCAACATCATTCACATTCAGGATTATGTGATCGCTACACACCTCATCAACTATTCCTCTTAGATTTCCTATCATTTCTAGTACTTTATAAAATTCAGTTTAAATGCTCCTGAATCTTAGGTCAAGCAAACGAACATTATAGAAGTAGTTCCAGTTTCAATCATTGCAGACAAGTTTGCAGGAAATCTATTTTAATATGTTATTCCAGATCATTATGTAATTGAACCACAAGTTACTCCGATAGAAATAGAATTGCAGTCTCCTAACTTAGCTAAGTAATAGAAATTTCTATCTTTGGTGAAATAAAGGTAATTGTTTACTGTTTGCGAAAATATTTGCATAATTTAAGTAACATTACTTGATAAGAATTAACTATGGAGCTTAATAAGATTGCAGCATCGATTTTACTTTCTGGATTAATAATTATGATAGTTAGTAATGTAGTTGATATGCTCTACAACCCAGAGGATTATAAAATTGAACACCAAACAATAGTAGCAGCCAGCAATGAGCCTCAACAAAAGATTGAACAAGTGGCACTTGATATTGGAGAGCTCATGCAGAATGCTAGCTTTGAAAAAGGCAAGTCAGCAGCAAAAAAATGTATAGCTTGTCATAGTTTTGAGAAAGGTGGAATGAATAAAGTGGGGCCAAACTTATGGAACGTGGTTGGAAATAAAAAGGCCCATCTTGGCAGCTCATTCAATTACTCAAAAGCACTACTTGAAAAAGGTGGGAAATGGGAGTATGAGGAGTTATTTGCTTTTTTAAAAAATCCAAAAGCCTACATAAAAGGTACACGTATGGCATTTGCAGGCATTTCCAATCCACAAGAGATTGCAGATCTAGTCAGCTATTTGCGTTCGATGAGCGATAGTCCGGTTGCCTTGCCAAAGTAGTATGAATTATTGTAAATTACTCGATGGAAGTAATGGCCATATAGCATATCGAAAGCTACAAGGAAAGAAGGCTTCTATAGTTTTTTTTAGTGGTTTTGCATCCAATATGGATGGAACTAAAGCAACTGCCGTTTACAAATTTTGCCAAGAAAATGATATAGCACTTGTGCTCTTTGATTATTTTGGCCATGGTAATTCAAGCGGTGATTTTGCTGATTATACAATAAGTGATTGGCAAAAAAATTGTGCTAAAGTGATAAGTGAATTAACTAGCAATAAACAAATAATTATAGGTTCAAGTATGGGAGGATGGCTGATGCTGCTCACTGCTCTTCAATTTCCAGAAAAAATTGCAGCATTAATCGGCATATCGTCTGCTCCTGATTTTACTGAAGATTTGATATTCAAGCAATTGTCAGGCAAGCAAAAAGAAGAACTAGGTTCTAAAGGTGTAATAGATTTTACTTCGGAGCATTGTGCATACAAAATAACTAAAAATCTGATCGAAGACGGTAGAAAGAACCTTCTTTTAAACAGAGAAGCAATAGATATAAACTGTCCTGTGCGCTTATTGCATAGCATTAATGATAAAGATGTTCCTTATCAAACTTCATTGAATTTAGCTGAAAAAATTAAGTCAACAGACGTTGAAGTACACTTAATAAAATCAGCAGAACACAACATGTCTGATAATCATTCACTGAAAATTTTATTTAAGACCATCAGAGAATTTTTGCCAGGAGAAATATATAATTGAAGTAATTCAGATGTGTTTGTCGTAAGAGCTGCAGTTATAGCTTCAACAGTAGGCACTATTCTTGATCACCTCAACATTTTCTCTTGGCAATTCTTTAATAAATCGAGAAGTGCTCATTGGTTGCCACTGATTATTAATTTCCCTCCTATCTGCACATGAAATGATCAACCTTTCTTTTGCTCTAGTTATGCCAACATATGCAAGTCTTCTCTCTTCTTCCAAAGCTTTACCACTTTTATCTTCAAAAGATCTTTGATGAGGAAATAATCCTTCTTCCCAACCAGGTAAAAACACGCACGGGAATTCAAGCCCTTTAGCCGCATGAAGAGTCATAACATATACAGTGTCATCGCTATTCATATTATCCACTTCCATCACCAAACTAATATGCTCCAAGAAGGTTATAGTGCTGTCAAAATTCTTCAAAGATGAAATGAGCTCTTTAACATTTTCTATTCGCGCTAAACCCGTCACTCCTTCATTCTCAAGCATTTCCATATATCCTGATTGATTTGCTACGATTTTAACAAATTCATGCAGTGGTTTTACGCTTACTATTTCTTCCCAAGCTTTAATTTTATTTAAAAAATCATTTAGTGAGAGTTTAATTCTTTCGGTTACTTGATCACTATTAACCAATATTTTTGCTGCCTCAAAAAAAGAAATTTTGTTATCCTGAGCAGTCGTGTATATTTTCTTTAGAGTTGTAGCTCCTATGCTTCTTTTTGGACGATTTACGATCCTTTCAAAAGCGAGATCATCATTATTATTTGTAACAAGCCTCAAATATGCAATTATATCCCTTACTTCTTGACGTTCGTAGAATTTTACGCCACTTATAATCTTATAGGGAATTGAATATTTTATAAAATACTCTTCGAGAACTCTAGTTTGAAAAGTAGCCCTGACGAGCACTGCAATATCACTAAATCTGTATTTATTGAGTTTTAATATCTGTTCGCTTATGAACCTTGCTTCAGCCTTTCCGTCCCACAATTTGATTAGATTTACCTTTTCGCCTTCAATGTTTGTTGTCCACAATTTTTTTTCTAAGCGAGTCTTATTGTGATTGATCACATATGATGCAGTTGCAATTATGTGGGATGTTGACCTGTAGTTACACTCCAGTTTAACGGTTTTTGCATTTTTAAAATCATCGGAAAATTTCAAAATATTTTCAACTTCTGCACCACGCCAACTGTATATCGACTGGTCATCATCTCCTACACAGCAAATATTTGAATGCTCTTTTGCAAGGTATTTTAGCCAAAGATATTGTATTGCATTTGTATCTTGATACTCATCTACCATGACATACTTAAACTTGTTTTGGTAGTAGGACAGAACCTCGGTCTTTTTATTAAAAAGTTGTATGTTATATAACAATAAGTCACCAAAATCAACAGAGTTAAGGAATTTTAACCTTTCCTGATACTGGTAATAGACTTTAAGTGCAGTTACGTAAACTGGCCTAAATGATTGAACATCTTCCACTTCAGACGGCAATAAGCACTTCTCTTTCCATTGCTGAATAATATTCATAATGGTCTTATATTTTTCTGATAGGTAATCAGGATTTATTTCATTGATAATATTTTTTATTACCTGTAATTGGTCATCCACACCAATGATTGTAAAATTGGGGTTTAAGCCCACAATTTCTGCGTGCATGCGCAAAATTTTTGCTGCAATTGCATGGAAAGTGCCAAGCCATGGTATGTTTGTGCCCGTTAGCTCAAGTACCCTTGATACCATCTCATTTGCTGCTTTATTTGTAAATGTAACTGCTAATATCTCATCAGAATAAGCGTGACCGTTTCTAATTATGTGTGCTATTCTTGAAGTAATCGTTCTTGTTTTTCCGGTTCCGGCTCCTGCCAGTATCAAAACTGGCCCATTTATGTTAGTTACAGCTAATTGCTGTTCTGGATTTAACAGTGAGAGATAATCGTTCATTGAAGCTCTATAGATTATAACTTTATAAAGTTAAACCTATGATCCAAATATTGTAAAGGTCTTATTGAACATAACATTCAACTCATTCAAGTACTAGATATTTAAGCGTAGATCTATCTTGTTGGGGTAGCTTCAAGTGTATGGTGAGTAACAACAACTTGATTTGAGATATTGGCATCAAAACTTCTGCTTGTTTGATGAATAGGTGGAGTTTGAAATGGCTTAGGCTTACGATTCAGTTCCTTCATCTTTATTTCCTCAGCTTTAATAGGAAGTTTTTCTGGAACATAGAAGTTATGAATTTCAGCTCGTTCAGTGAAATTTTCATATGTTGCTTTCAACCAAGCTCCAATATCATATATAAAACCATATGCTTTTTCTTTAAATTCTATCAATGATCTACTGAAACTTGCTAATGTGTTATTAAAGTAAATTGTCATATAGTCTCTTGTGGTGTATTGATAACCTTCTCCATTTAATCTGCTATTTTGTGCGTTAGAACTATTGTTGCTTTTGAAGTAACCAAATATGTTGTACATTTTGAGCTACCGCTGACTATTAATATACATACATTATATATTAATAAATCAAGATTGTCAAGAGTGTTTATTGCATTACTGAGGAGTTGAAGCTTGTAGTACGATATTTTCAAATCTTTAATATAGTATTGACTTTACAGCAACAATTACCTTAAGTTAGTAACTATTGTTGCAGTTAAAGTATCGATGCCTTTTTTCTTTTATTTTTTTGCAATTCTCAGCATTTTATCTGCTGTATGCGTAATTAGTGTAAGAAATCCTGTGCATGCAGTATTATTTTTAATTTTCACCTTCGTTAACTCTGCAGTTCTTTTCATTCTCCTTGGAGCTGAGTTCATTGCTATGATGGTGATGATAGTATACATCGGTGCGGTTGCGGTGTTGTTCCTCTTTGTAGTTATGATGCTCGATATTGACTACATAAGGTTGCGCCAGGGTTTTGCAAAGCATTGCACTCTTGGTGCTATGTTGTGTGTTGTGTTTTTTCTAGTCATCAGCTTTGTAATCCGCAGCTCAGCACCGAATATAAGCAATGTTATAAACTATAATACCAATAATGTGAAAGCTATTGGTAATTTGCTGTATACCGACTACATGTACGCTTTTCATCTTTCTGGTATTCTGCTGCTTGTTGCAATTGTCGGTGCAATTGCTCTTACTTTGCAGGACAAGAAAAAAGGAGTTAAAAAACAGAATGTATTAAAGCAATTGACACAATCTTCATCTGTAAAATTAGTTAAGGCTAAATTTGGAAAAGGAGTAGAATGGAAATAGGATTAAATCACTTTTTGATAGTTGCTGCTGTTTTGTTCACTATTGGAGTGTGCGGTATTTTCATCAACCGTAAGAGCATAATCAATATATTGTTATCAATAGAAATATTATTGCTGGCAATTAATATCAACTTAGTTGCTTTTTCTGCCTTTATGAATGATATAGTTGGGCAAATTTTTGTGATGTTTGTGTTGACTGTTGCGGCAGCAGAGTCAGGAGTTGGGCTTGCAATATTGGTTGTATATTATAGAAGCCGTGGCAATATAGATGTTGAACAAGCAAATTTAATGAAAGAATGATGGATATACTGAAATTAATAGTATTTTTGCCACTCTTTGGTTCGCTGTTTGCAGCACTTTTTAGAAGAGGTGTTTTTAGTCAGTTAGTTACAACGGCAGGGATTGGAATATCTGCAGTTTTATCTTGGTATGTTTTTCTCACCTTCTCTGAAAATTATCACTTGAGTTTATTTCCTTTATTTTCATTAAGTGTATTAAAAGTAAATTGGGCAATTAGTGTGGATGCTCTCTCATCCTTAATGCTTATTGTTATTACCACCGTTTCACTGGTAGTACATCTCTACTCTATCGGTTATATGGAGCATGATAAGGGGAAGTCGAGGTTTTTTTCTTACCTATCGCTATTTACGTTTTGCATGATTGTGCTGGTTGTAAGCGATAATTTCGTGCAGCTTTTTTTTGGCTGGGAAGGGGTTGGCCTATGTTCTTATTTACTCATAGGATTTTGGTTCCAAAAATATTCTGCAAATAATGCAGCAATTAAAGCATTTGTTGTGAATAGGGTAGGAGACTTTGCACTATTGATTGGAACCTTTCTTATTTATTATACATTTCACTCTTTGAATTTTACTGAAGTTTTTGACACAACTGATCTTCTTGGCACGCAGAACATTAGGGCATTCTGCTGTGAATTCAAAGTAACTCATATAATATGCATATTACTTTTTATTGGCTGTATGGGTAAATCTGCACAGCTTGGTTTACATGTTTGGTTGCCAGATGCAATGGAAGGGCCAACCCCTGTTTCTGCACTCATTCACGCAGCAACGATGGTAACAGCAGGTATATTTTTAGTAGCAAAATGTTCTCCATTATTTGAGCTATCAAATGTGGCACGAGAATTAATAGTTATTGTTGGGGCACTTACTGCTTTCTTTGCAGCTACGGTTGCGATTACTCAGAACGATATAAAAAAAATAATTGCTTATTCAACCTGCAGTCAACTTGGTTATATGTTCATGGCATGTGGGCTTTCTGCTTACAATGTTGCTATTTTTCATTTAATGACACACGCTTTTTTTAAAGCTCTACTATTTCTTGGTGCTGGCAATGTGATTCATGCAATGCATCATGAGCAAAACATTCAGAAAATGGGAAATTGCTGGAAGAAAATCCCTTGCACTTATACTCTCATGTGGATTGGATCTCTTGCGCTTTCTGGAATATTTCCATTTGCAGGTTTTTACTCAAAGGATTTGATAATTGAACATGCTTATAGCACGGATAGCTTTGCTTTTGTAATAAGCTTAGTTGTTGCATTCTTCACAGCGTTTTACTCTTGGAGGTTATTGCTTCTTGTGTTCCACAGCCAAAAACAAAGTAAAATTAATATACATGAGGCACCAAAGATTATGCTTATACCATTACTGATACTCGCTTTTGGATCAGTATTTTCTGGAATATGGGGAGCAAATATTTTGAACATAACTAGTAATGCGTTTTGGAAATCAAGTTTAGTGATGATTGATGAGCATGGAGTTCATAATTTCTTTATAAAACTACTGCCAACCTTAGCAAGCCTAAGTGGAATAGCACTTGCGTGCCTAATTTACCAATATCAAGTAATTAGGCAAATTAAGAGTAAATTTTTACTTAAGTTTTTGCAGAATAAATGGTACTTTGATGAGGTGTATGAGTTTGTTATAATTGCACCGATAAGGTTTATATCTAGGCTTCTATGGAAGTTTGATGTTAAGGCTATTGATTCATTTGGACCAAATGGTGTTGTAAGGTTGGTTAATGAATGTTCAAAAAGTTCTATAAAGTTACAAACTGGTTATATATTTGATTATGCATTTATTATGTTTGTTACTTTAATAATCGGTGCTTTATATATTATTGGAATTAAATAGAAGGTGTTGTTACTTAGTATATTCTTGCTTCCACTGATAGGAGCGTTGATTTTATCCTCGATCAGGATTAATCATCAATCTATACACCTAAAATTCCTTGCCCTATTTTTTGCTATACTTCCATTTTTGCTTAGCATTGTAGCTTGTATAGAATTTGATTATAACAATGCGGACTTTCAGTTTGTCAGCTATCCAATCAAGAATGTAGGAATAGGGATAGATGGTATATCGTTGCTTTTCCTTCTGCTTACAACTTTCTTGTTTGTAATTTGTATACTCTATAACTGCAAAATGAGTTATACGACCCTAAAAGCCTATATGGCATTATTTCTACTGCTTGAGAGTTTTGTAGTCGGTTTTTTCGTTTCACTGAATGCTATAAGCTTTTATGTGTTTTTTGAAGCTGTTTTAATACCAATGTTCTTTATTATTGGCATTTGGGGAGGGAAGCAAAGGATATATGCGACGTTTAAGTTATTTCTTTATACATTAACTGGCTCATTATTATTTCTGCTTGGATTGGTGTATATCTATAGTACTTTTGGGACGTTTAATATACAAAAATTAGCTACATTAGTGCCAAGCCTTGATCTTGAAGTGCAGTCATTGCTGTGGATTACATTTTTTATTTCTTTTGCAATAAAAGTACCTATGTTTCCATTTCACACTTGGCTTCCTGATGCGCATGTGCAATCACCAACTTCTGGATCTGTGATTTTAGCTGGCTTGCTTATTAAAATGGGGGGATATGGATTTTTAAGGTTTTCTATTCCAATGCTTCCTCAGGCAAGTTTGTATTTTTCAAATTTCGTTGTTGTGCTGAGCATTATTGCGGTGATATATGCTTCTCTAGTTGCGTTTGCTCAAGATGATATAAAGAAGTTAATAGCTTATTCTTCAATAGCACATATGGGGATCGTTACCGCTGGCCTCTTTTCATTTTGTGAGGAAGGAGTACTGGGTAGCATATTTCAAATGATTAGTCATGGCCTTATTTCTGCTGCTTTATTTTTGTGTGTTGGAATGCTATATACTCGAACTGGAACTTTGGAGATTGCAAAGTATTTTGGCATAGTAAACACAATGCCAAAATTTGGTTTTATGTTCATTTTATTTTCAATGGCTTCAATAGGGCTACCTGGAACATCTGGATTCATAGGTGAGTTTTTGGCTATGGTTGGAATGTTTAAGAGCATAGGGTTTTTTACAGGATTTATCGCACTTGGCACTATTTTAAGCGCAGTTTATATGCTGAATTTATGTAAGCAAATAATATGGGGGGTTAGCTATTCTAAATTATTAAATAATCGCTTGGATAGCATAGAATTTTCTGTCTTAATTCTGCTTGCAGTGTTTGTTATTTTGCTTGGATTCTACCCAACCCTTGCACTGAATTATTTGAAGCCATGTATGGCAAATTTGTTAGTCAAATATAATGCGCTATGAATTATATACAGATATTGCCGGAAATGTTCTCTATTATCTCCTCGTTAGTGTTGCTACTGCTTGGGATTATATTTAACCGCAGAACTATCAACTTATTAGCACTTGGCTGCACAGTGGTAACTTTGATTATTTTAATTCTTTCGGCAGAAAACAATGAAATTTTTCTCTTTAATTCGTTGTTAAAACTCAATTTATACATCAGGTCAGCCCAAGGGTTAATTCTCAGCACAGGAATTTTAATACTTTTGATGCTGAATTTATCAAAATATGACTATAAATATGAATTTTCAATACTGATTCTTTTTGCGCTATTTGGCATGATAACTTTGGTTTCAGCAAATAGTCTGATTTCTTTTTATTTAGCTTTTGAGTTGATGAGTATATCTTTGTATGTTCTTGCGAGCTTTAATAAAGATTCAGCTTATTCATGTGAAGCAGGAGTGAAATATTTTACACTTAGTGCACTATCTTCCTGCATTATGCTATATGGAATGTCGCTGCTTTATGGATATACAGGACAAGTCAATTTCTCTGAGCTCGGTTCATTCTTGCAAAACCATCAGATAACTTATGGAATAGTTTTTGGGTTAGTTTTTATCCTTATTGGTTTGTGTTTCAAGCTTGCTATTGCTCCTTTTCATATGTGGGCTCCAGATGTCTATCAAGGTGCACCTACCATAGTAACTGCGTTTTTTTCTACGGCCCCAAAAGCTGCACTTGTAACATTTTTAATTCGATTGATGAATGAAGAGTTAGTAAATGTAAAAAGTTATGTTCAGCCTATTTTCTTATACGTTTCAGCATTGTCTGTGCTTATCTCAGCTTTTGGGGCCTTACGTCAGCAAAACTTAAAAAGGCTGCTTGCTTACAGTTCAATTGGTCACATTGGTTTTATATTTGCTTCACTTTCTATTTTTACACAAGCAGGAACAGATAGTGCCTTAATGTATTTGGTGATATATATCATCACAAGCATAGGGCTATTCTCATATCTCGTACAAATTGACGATGACGATTGTGATATTGCAAATTTATCTGGTATAGGGAATAAACACCCAATTGTAGCATTTCATCTTTCTGTACTGTTACTCTCGATGTCGGGAATACCTCCACTTGCAGGTTTTATCGCTAAATTTTTTATATTCAAAAGTTTAATAAATTCTGGCTTTATCAGCCTGTCTTTGATTCTTGTAACAGCGAGTGTGATATCATGCTACTATTATTTAAATATCATGAAAGTTATGTATTTTGATAAAGCTAGTGGTAATAAGGTTGCTTATTCTAAGGGTCTATTCATTATCACTTCGGTGGCTTCACTGATTAACCTCGTTCTTTTCTTGTACGCAGAAGATCTTTACTCATTGATTAATTCATTGACAAATTAACAATTTAGTGTTTATAATTAGTGATTAATTAATATTTTGTGGTGAAAAATGAGTAAAAGAAAAACTGTTTTGAAATTTTCAATTGCCGCTCTCTTGCTAGGAGGATCGAGCACTGTAGCTGTTTTATATTTTCCTTATGTTGCTTTAGCAATTAAATTTGGTATTGTAATCTCTACAGCTCCTCTGGCAATTTTTGCCATTTCTGTAGTTGCTGCATTAGTTTCAGTAATTACATTAGCAGCATTTACTATTTCCGCCATACGCAGTAAGGGTAAATCTAATAAGGTTAGTAGCGAACCAAGAAGTAAAAATGAAGAAGAAGGAGAAAGTCTAGTACAAGAAAAAGAGCAAGCTGTGCCTATTCTTACGCCACCGTTGCTTTCGCAAGAGCCTGAAAAGTCGGTTATTCCTATTCCACAACAACCACCAGTTGATGATCCAGTGAAAGAAACAGAAACACCGCAACCTGACGTTATGGTTAATGGTGCTGATCAGCAAGCTAACCAAACAGAGGAATCGTTGCCACCATATCTAGAACCCACCTCGCCTCTAAATAGCATGGATCAACTCAAATCGCTTCCTGAATCGCCGTCAATTGTTAGTTTGGAAGGTAGTAGTAATTCTATCAAAAATTGCAAAGAACGAGAATATGTGTTATTTTTACCAAGTCTGTCAGAGCAACCTTTAACGTTATTGGCATTTAAGCTGAGAGCTGCATTAGATGAGTACAAAAGGCAACAACCTAATCAGGCTAGTACAGAAAATAGTTATGTTTCCTGGGGCAGTGACTTTGAGGACTCAATAATTGCCAACAATAGCCTTCCTAGTGTTAGTATCACCCAAGAATTAGAAGAACGGTCAGGAGGAGTTAGGTGTTTTTCTGAACTAAATAATGTTCATAATATACTCGAGTATCTAAGACAGCTATCTCTTATGAATAATTGCTCTAACAGTTATTGTTCTTCTATGCTTTCATCAATACAAGAACCAGATAGGCTACAAGCAAGTTTAGGAAGTGACAATCCATCAGTGCAGTCTTTTCAACCAAAGAAGGAGCTTTTATATGATGTAAATAAAAAAATTTTTGATAGCGTTGATTATGAAGTAAATTATACTAGACTTTCTGAGAATGCAGGGGAAGCTCCTAATTACAAACGGGAATTTCCACTTACTGAAACAAATGTTAACAGCGGTCCTGAAGCAATGCCCTATGACGTAAATGAAAATAGGGCTTCATATAGCAGTATGCAATCACCTGTATTATCAAGTTCTGCTAGCCGTGGCAACAGTTTTTCTAGATAAGAGAGTTTTTTGATAGAATTAAGAAAATGATCCCTGAAACATTTGAGGGCTTTCATATTCATCATTACAAAGAAGTTCCAAGTACTAATAAAGAAGCATTGGGTTTAATTGAGAAAGGGATATCAAATGAAACTGTCATTATTGCTGATAAACAAACAGAAGGTAGGGGACGCACTGGAAAAAGCTGGATTTCTCCAGAGGGTAATCTCTATGCGAGTTTGATAATTAACCAAGAAACGGATGTCAGCAAATTGACAGAATTGACTTTTGTGACTGCTCTTGCTGTTGGAAATACTTTATTATCGTTAAATTTCTTGAATAATCAAACCCACTGCGGTGTCATTCCAGTGCGTGACACTGGAATCCATACTTTTTCTTCTGGATCCCAGTGTCAAAGCACTGGGATGACAAGAGATCAATTCATAAACGATCTCAATCTTCAACATAAATGGCCAAATGACATTCTAATCGATGGCAAGAAAATAAGCGGAATATTGGTTGAAAAAAAATCCAATTCAAATTGGCTCATTATAGGAATTGGAATTAATGTCAATCATGCGCCACTTCCAGGCACAACGTGCATTAGCAATTACGGTGAATCTGTGTCTAACATGGATCTGTTAAAGGAATTAATAATAAATTTTAATAAGCTAAGAAAGCAATGGCTATTTGATGGGTTTTATGCTATAAGAGAAATGTGGTTAAAAAAAGCATTCAAAATGAATGAGCAAATCAGTGTAAAGTTAGCTGACAAATTGTATGAAGGAATTTTTGCTGATATAGATAAAAGTGGTAAATTGGTGTTGCAGCAAAAGGATGGAAGCTTAATTTATTTTGATGCAGGTGAGTTATTTATTGGCAGTGCATTATGAATATATATGTAATTTTTGCTTACCTTATTAGTTTCATACTGATTGGTGGAAATTTGATTTTTACCGTTTCTTGCTATATAAAAAGTAAAAAAAACTTAGAAAGTCTTAAAAGCAACAATGAAGAAGAAACATAAGCGATTACTTATAACTTCAGGAATTTTCTGCTTTTTAAGTTGTGCAGTTTTTTTTATTTTAACAACGCTCAAAGAAAATATCTCATTTTTCTATACAGTAAGTGAGGCAATAGTTTTACCAAATAATCAAAAGCCAATCCGTGTTGGTGGAATGATTGTTGAAAATAGCGTGATACGGAGCGAAAGCGAAGTAATTTTTCAGATGACAGATTTTAATAAGAGCGTTATGGTGAAATATCAGGGAATACTTCCACCAATGTTTTCAGAAAAAAGTGGTGTTGTTGTACAAGGTAAAATGTTTGATAATGGTACCTTTCTTGCAGATACGGTGTTTGCAAAACATGATGAGAACTATAAGCCGAAAGTCCTAAAATAGATTTCCTAATTCAGTTGTATTGAAATGGTATGTGAAAGAAAGCAACAGCCTGCTAGCAAGCTGTTACTTTCCTAACTACCACAATATATCAGAGTGAGTTGGTGCTTCCCATTCTACGTTATTATGGTCAATTATTGCTGCTTTTAATCCTTCAACTTCTCCCCTTAGGTGATCAAGTTCTTCTGCCCATGTTCTATAGTTTTTATTATTATCAATAAATCCATCCTGTTGAATTAACTCATTCAAATGAGATAAACCTTTGGCCAAGCGTTGGTTTATATCAAGAGACTCTTTTCGAAGTTGTGCTATGTTGTTCATAAGTGAGGCATTCAAATCAGAAACAAACTTCTCATTTAAATCGTAGACTAACTTATCCATAACTTGATAGACGTAATGAATTGTTGCAATTTTATCTGCAATGTCCTCAAAGTTTGTGGGCTTAACTTCAACTTCTATATTGTCTATTTCTTTAAAGTTGAAATCGCTCATTTGGTTTATTACTTCAAAGTTATTTTCGCTTTCTTGTTTACTGTTGTTACTCATGTTAGCTCCTATTGAAATGGCATATACAGACTGGTATGAGGCTGTTACTTTCTTATACTTTACAACATGTCATAATAGGGTGGTGCCTCCTCAGGTAACATATCATTTAATTTAGCGGTTAAATCTGCTAGATCTTTTTGTAACCCTTTACTTTTGTTGCCTATAATATCTTGCAAACTTGCAACTTTATCTTGCTCTTCTTTTAACATACTATTCAACCTATTAATAAGTTGTTCATTAATATTATTAGCTAATTCATCAAATGCTTTTTTAACAGTATCACCACTAACCGCTTTCTTAAAGTCCTGTATATCCTTACCACTACCTGTCTTAAGTGTAATAAGACCAAGAGCGCTTATAAGTTGTTCTTCATTATTAGCACTTTGTAAAAGGTTTTGCGAGTTCTCACTCATATAAATTACCTCCATAAATTATTAAAGTTTAAATTATTTTTTAGTTTCACATGCACACTGTTAATTTATCAATATCCAAGTTCACAATAAATTATCTATTATTGCAAACTCAGTATTCATATCTTGAAAAACGTAAGTTGATGGATGTGCATCATTCCAATTTGCTTCACTCTCCTCAGGAATCATTCGGTCAACCTTATCCAGAAGCTCTTTTATTTTTTCATTTTGCTCGTTAAATTTCTCCTTCAATGCATCAAGAATAGCTTTAGAATGACCTTTACTATCAAGATTACCAATCACAGATATAACTTTCTCGTGAGGCAATTTGTGAATAATATCTTTAAGCTCTCCTGCACCTAAATTATCCAAAAGTTCTTTAAACTGCTCATTAGACATATTGCGAGCAAAAGCTTGAAGTTTGTCTGGGTTGTCAGCTAAAGACTTAATGATAATCTGAATCTTATTAGAATCAGTTAAATCTCGAGCTACTATTGCAAGTTTATCGTGGTCTAGTTTATTAATTAAATTATGTAACCTATCTCCTTCTAAAGTGTGTACTAGGGCTGGAAGTTGCTCAGACCACAATTCCTTGGAAAGAATGGTCAAATGGTGCTCATCTAAATCTTTTGCTAATTCTACAAGCTGATAATCGTCTATATTATTGATAAGTGCCTTGAACTGATCGACTTTTAAATGAGGTAAAATTTCTCTTACTTGCTCTGGATTTAATTCTCTCACTAGGGCTCCAAGCTGATCATCATTTAAAATAGGAATAATTATTTGTAATTTTTCTGGATTTAGTTCATAAGCAAGAATATGTAATTGGTGATTGGTTAAATGACTCACCAAAGTTTTCCATTGATTATCTGTTAAGTGCTTTACTAAGTTCTCTATTTGGACTTCACTAAGAGTATGGGTAAGAGTTTCTAACTGATCTTCTGTTAGTCCCCCAACAAAAATTTTAGCAAACACCTTTGATAGTATTATATTCTCTGGTATTTTAGATAATATATTTTTTACTGTTTCTTCACTGACGTCCAGCCCAATATATTGTAATGCCTGATTGTCAGGTGAATTAACAATATTTCCTTGATAATCTGAGAAATAATATTTATAAGTATCAGACAATTCTTCCTGTGTTACATAAATGTACTTAGATCTCTCAGATTTAATATCATTACGCAAAGTACCAGAACAACCTTCTTCGCAGTCTACAAAGTACGATTTCATTGATAGCTTGACTAACATATCATTATAATATACAAATGCACAACTGTTTTTTGTATAACATGGTTTATCTCTAGAAAAACTACCTTTCAAAGTATTTCCCTCTTCGTTCCTTATGCAATAAAAGGTATCTCCAAGGATGTTATTGCCGCATAATCTTATTGGTAATTCTATCGTTTCATCTTCTTTTCCCAGTTGCACAAGCTTAACTTTTTTAACCGATTGAAAAAGAGAAAATTCAGGCCAATAGACGTTGTTACCAAATCCTTTTGATAATTCCTCTCCGGGTACCATCTTAAAAACGCGTTTCTTGCTACTCATAAGTATTTCCTAATCAACTTAATTATAGCTATTCTAACATTTATTGATTAATTTATTGTTAAGTTAGTATATATCAGAATTATAATAACACACATTACTTGCATAAAGAAAAGTTACAGAAAGAGGGATTTTTTAGGAAACTAGTATAAAACACTCCTAGATTAAAATAAGCTGACTTTATGATACGCTAGAACCTATATTGGTGGAGGCAAGCGGGATCGAACCGCTGACCTTCTGCGTGCAAAACAGATGCTCTACCAGCTGAGCTATGCCCCCAATTCTTGCTTAAAGCATAAATCACTCACGCTGAAATGCAAGAAATATTTATTTGTGAGGCTATTGCTAAATAGTGCACAAATTCTGCATTTATGTATAATTCTCTATCTTTTTAGAGTTGTACGTCAGCTTTACCAAAATGAATCTTTGAATTAACAAGAAGTTTTCCTTCAAAAATTTTTAATTAAATTATCACTAATGCAGTACATTATGTAATTTATTTAACCACACATGAAAATTTTAGTTTGATTAAAACGGATAAAAACTATATTACTGTTTAGTGTAGCTGAAAAATAAAATGATCCCGTAGCTCAGCCGGTAGAGCAACTGACTTTTAATCAGTGGGTCACGCGTTCGAATCGCGTCGGGATCACTTAGAATCTTAAAAGCATGCTAAAAGAACAGGACAAAATATTCACAAACTTAAATGGTAAAGAAACACCACTACTTGAGGGTGCAAAAAAACGTGGTAGTTGGCAAAAAACAAAGGAATTACTGGATTTAGGATCAGAAAAAATCATTGAGGAAGTAAAGAAATCTGGCTTGAGAGGTCGAGGGGGTGCAGGATTTTCTACTGGCCTTAAGTGGAGCTTTATGCCTAAAAATACTTCAAAAGCGTATTTAGTAGTCAATGCAGATGAGTCAGAACCTGGTACGTGTAAAGATAGAGATATATCACGATATGAGCCACATAAGTTACTTGAGGGAATTCTTCTAGCTGGCAGAGCGATCAGCGCATCAGTTGCATATATTTATATCAGGGGTGAATTTTATAATGAATATTTAGTTCTAAAAAAGGCACTTGAGGAAGCCTATAAAGAAAACTTAATTGGAAAAAATGCCTGCAAATCAGGTTATGATCTTGATGTATTCATTCACAGAGGTGCAGGAGCTTATATATGTGGAGAAGAAACAGCTCAACTTGAATCAATTGAAGGAAAAAAAGGCTTTCCTCGCATGAAACCTCCATTCCCTGCAGGTGTTGGACTTTTTGGCTACCCAACCACAATAAACAACGTTGAAACTATAGCCATGGTTCCAGATATTCTAAATCGCGGAGGAGAGTGGTTTGCATCTCTTGGTAAACCAAATAATACTGGCACTAAGGTCTTTTGCATTTCAGGGCATGTAAATAATCCATGTAATGTTGAAGAAGAGCTCGGAATTTCACTGCGTGAATTAATTGAAAAATACGCAGGTGGAGTGAGAGGAGGTTGGGATAATTTACTTGCTGTAATACCTGGTGGGTCTTCAGTCCCACTAATTCCAAAATCTATATGTGATACTATTGAAATGGATTTTGATTCATTAAGGGCTGCACAATCAGGGCTTGGTACTGCTGCTGTAATAGTGATGGATAAATCAACTGACATAATAGCTGCAATAGAAAGATTATCACATTTCTATATGCATGAGTCCTGCGGACAATGTACACCATGCCGTGAAGGCACTGGATGGATGTGGAGGATTATGAGAAGAATGGTAGCAGGAAATATTAAACCTGGTGAAGTAGATAAGCTACTTGACCTTACAACTCAAATAGAAGGGCATACAATTTGTGCACTTGGCGATGCTGCAGCTTGGCCAGTTCAAGGATTAATCAGACATTTTCGTCATATAATTGAAGAGAGGATAGTAACTTAACTTATACTTTTAAATGATTTTACTACTTAGCAGCTAAAGTTAAAGAATATTGATTTCCTTCCCTTTTAGGTGCTAATTCTACTTTTGCAATATCTTCAGCGTCTCTAATTAGCCGTTCTAATTTTTTCAGTCCAACTTCAGTGTTTACAAGCTCTCTCCCTCTAAATCTCATTGTGACTTTAATTCTATGTCCATGCACAAGAAAATCCCTTGCTTGACGCAATTTTGTTTCGTAGTCGTGATCACCAATATTAGGACCCAGTTTAATTTCTTTTATAGTTAATGTTTTTTGTTTCTTTTTTGCTTCACTTGCCTTCTTTTTTATATCATACTTTTGTTTGCTATAGTCCAGAATTTTACATACTGGAGGAGTTGAATCAGGTGCGATTTCTACCAAGTCTAAATTAACACTTTGTGCAACTTCCAAAGCTTTTTCTATTGGAACAATTCCGACCATTTCACCACTATGATCAACTAAGCGTACCTCCTTAGCTGTGATGAGTTCATTAATTCTGTTTTTATTGTTCTTTTTGACTTGCAAATTTTAGCTCCATTAATTCAAATTAATAATCTTTAACAGCAATTCAGTAGCATTCTCCAAAGAAAAAGACTCCTGTTTTTCCGATCCTAAATTTCTCACTGACACAGTTTTATTTGTAACTTCATTTTTGCCTATGATCCATAATATAGGTACCTTACTTGAACTATGCAAACGTATCTTATAGCTAATTTTTTCATTGGTCAAATCAGTTTTGATTCTCACACCTTGTTCTTTTAAAACGTTGCTGATTTCTGTAGCATAACCGTCAGACTCATTTGTAATGGTCAGAATAGCAAGCTGTGTTGGAGCAAGCCAAACTGGAAATTTTCCTGCATAATTTTCTATTAAAATTCCAATAAAACGCTCAAAAGTTCCAAGAATTGCCCTATGTAACATGACAGGGTGATGCTTGTGCCCGTCTGTTCCTATATAAAAAGCTCCAAGCCGCTCCGGTAAAATAAAATCAACTTGCAACGTTCCACATTGCCAATTTCTACCTATTGCATCTTTCAAAATAAACTCTAACTTTGGACCATAAAATGCACCTTCACCAGGATTAAGTTCATAACTAAGCCCTGCTTCTTTAACTGCTTCAAGCAGTGCTCTTTCAGCTCTATCCCACACTTCATCATTACCTGATCTAGTATCTGGACGGTCTGAAAATTTCACAGAAATTTCATTGAACCCAAGTTCTGAATATACTTCTTTTAAAAGGTCACAAAACTTTACAGTTTCAGAATTCACTTGTTTTTCCATACAAAAAATATGTGCATCGTCTTGCGTAAAACCACGCACTCGCATCAGTCCATGCAATGAGCCTGAGCTTTCATTTCTATGGCATGTGCCAAACTCTGCCATACGTATCGGTAAATCACGATAGCTTCTGATGTGAGAATTAAAAATCTGCACATGACAAGGGCAATTCATGGGTTTTATTGCTAGCTTTTTACTTTCAGATTCATCAATAATGAACATATTTTCACGAAACTTATCCCAATGTCCCGATTTTTCCCACAGCTCTTTGCTTACTAAAATAGGAGTTTTCACCTCAAAGTAGCCATTGTTCATTAACTTTTTTCTGATGTAAGACTCAAGAACATTATATAAAGTATATCCCTGTTCATGCCAAAAAATCTGCCCAACAGCTTCCTCTTGAATGTGAAATAAGTCCATATCCTTAGCAATTTTGCGGTGGTCGCGTTTTTCTGCTTCCTCCAGACGTTTAAGATAAGTATTTAATTCATCCTTATTTCTCCACACGGTGCCATATATTCTTTGCAACATTGGGCCCTTAGAATCGCCACGCCAGTATGCACCTGCCACTTTCATAAGTTTAAACGCTTTAACTCTGCCAGTTGATGGTGAGTGCGGACCACGACATAGGTCTACAAAGTTGCCTTGTTTATAAACAGTTAGGTTTTCGTTTTCTGGTATTGATGAGACAATATCAACCTTGTATCTTTCACCTATATCACTAAAGAAATCAATTGCCTGCTTACGAGTCCAAACTTCTCGGACGAATCTGTGGTTACTTTTTATAATTTCCTTCATTTTTTTTTCTATTGCAGCAAGATCGTCCGTGGTAAAGGTACGATCTGTAGCAAAATCATAGTAGAAACCATCTTGAATTGTTGGCCCGATAGTAATCTGAGTATTAGGAAAGAGCTCTTTTACTGCCTGCGCCATTATATGAGCAGCATCATGCCTTATTATATCTAAACCCGCTTCGTCACTCAGTTGTATTACCTCTATCTCTGTATCAGATTCAATTTCACGTGAGAGATCATACAACTCACCATTTACCTTAAAGGCAATTGCTTCTCTCAAAGCATCCGGTTGTAATATATCAAAGCCAGTGACTCTACCACTGTATTCTTTTACTTTTTGTTCGGCTAAAAAGGTAACTTTTATCATTCATTAGACCTTTTATCATCCCAGTGCTTGACACTGGGATCCATGTTTCTTTCTTTTCTAGATTCCAGCGCCACGCGCTGGAATGACACCAAAAGGTGAGCTACTGATCTTTCAGTTAAATAACAGTTGTACAAGAGATCTATTACATACTTGCTGTAAGAAATTTTAATTGTTGACATACCTAGTTAATAATACGGCCTATTCTTTTTTAACCTGAGTGCAATTGCTTCTTCCCAAACTTCACCATTACGCAATAGCTTTTCTTTATTGTACATTAGCTCCTCTCTTGTTTCAGTAGCAAATTCAAAGTTAGGACCCTCCACAATTGCATCAACTGGACATGCTTCTTGGCAAAGTCCGCAATATATGCATTTTGTCATGTCAATATCATAGCGTGTGGTGCGGCGACTACCGTCTTCTCTTTCCTCTGCTTCAATAACTATTGCTTGAGCAGGGCAGATAACTTCGCATAACTTACAAGCTATGCATCGTTCTTCACCATTTGGATACCTACGCAGCGCATGCTCACCACGAAACCTTGGACTTAAAGGGCCCTTCTCCATAGGATACCTCAAAGTAACCTTTGGTTTGAACATATATTTTAATGTAATAACAAACCCTTTAATTAACTCTACAGAAGACCAATACCAAGCTAATTTCTTGAGCATAATATTTAAAACTTGTGTCAGTCATTATAAATCATATTATCAGTTTTCAAAATAAATATTTTCATCTGGATGACTTTTGTAGTTTTTCTATACAATATATTTACTAATACTGCATTAATATGAATAAGTAATATAAGCAAAAATTTTTTAGATTAGGTATTTCGATTTCTTAAATTGCTAAGTAGTTTATATAAATAATGACAAACACAAATGAAACTATTTTTGCTTTGTCGACCGTATTTGGTAAGTCAGGAGTTGCAGTAATCAGAATTTCAGGCAACTACACCCTTAAAGCTTTAAATCATTTTCATATTAAGAAAAAAATCAAACCAAGATTTGCTACTTTAGTTGATCTATATGATGATTCCAATCAATTGATAGATAATGGAATAATCATCTATTTCCCTGCTCCAAACAGTTTCACTGGCGAGGATGTTATAGAGTTACAAGTGCATGGAAGCAAGGCCGTCATAAAAATCATCTTGGAGAAATTATCAAAAATTTTCGTTATGGCCAGGCCTGGAGAATTCTCACTTAGGGCTTTTCTAAATGGTAAATTTGACTTAACGCAAATAGAAGGAATTGCAGACTTAATTGATGCTGAAACGAAAATGCAAGCTAAACAAGCGATTAAGCAGATATCAGGAGAATTGGAGAGACTATACAGCAATTGGAGGCAAAGATTAATAACGATACAATCCAAAATCGAAGCATATATAGACTTTCCAGAGGACATTTGGGCAGAAAAAAGTGAATTGGAAAAAATTAATAATGAAGTGCAATCTCTCGTGCAGTTGATACAAGAGCATTTAAATGATAATAGACGGGGCGAAAGGTTGCGTGAGGGTTTACATATTGTAATAACTGGTGAACCAAATGTCGGTAAATCAACTCTGTTTAATTTCTTAGCCAAGCGTGATATTGCTATTGTTTCTGAATATGCAGGCACAACAAGAGATATACTTGAAGCTCATATTGACATTGGGGGATACCCAATCATTCTCTCTGATACTGCTGGAATTCGTGAGAGTTCAGATCCAATAGAATCAGAAGGTATAAGTCGAGCGAAAAAAAGGTCTTTTGAAGCTGATTTAAGAATAGAACTATTTCCTTTTGAACAGCGTCATAATATCAATTGCAACGTTGTAAATAGCGGTACTATTTATGTATTGAGCAAAGCTGACGATGCAATTAATGACAGAAATATACTGATTGGCGGTGTAGATTTTCTACCTATTTCTATTTTAAAGGGAATAGGTACAAACAAGTTGATCTCTCTCATAAAAAAGAAGGCAGAGGAAAAATTTGGGCATGATAGAGACACTCCTGTGATTACTCGGCAAAGACATAGGAATCACATGCAGAAAGCACTGGAACATTTACAGCGTTTTAATATCTATAATCCAATTGAGTTGATATCTGAAGACTTGAGGCTTGCTGCATTTGAACTTGGTGCAGTAATTGGAATTATTAATGTTGAGGAAATATTGGATAGTGTGTTTAGTAGCTTTTGTGTAGGCAAGTAAGATTTTTATAGATTGCTTGAAATTAAATATTGTGGTAAAAAAGAGGTGGACGGATGGCCGAGCGGTTTAAGGCACCAGTCTTGAAAACTGACGTACGGAAACGTACCATGGGTTCGAATCCCATTCCGTCCGCACTTACTTCTCAGATTTAAAATGTTAGTTAATTTTTAGAGCTTATTTAGATGGTTCGTAACGCTGGAAATCTTGTCTAATCTAGCCACATCTTTTAAAAATACATCCCTTTGTAAATTGACCTTGTTAGCAAAGAAAGCTAATATCTATAAATAGATCACCATCTGAATATGGAAACCGATATAGTAATAATAGGTGCAGGGCCTATTGGAATATTCACTGCTTTTCAAGCGGGAATGCTTGATATGAGATGTCATGTAATAGATGTTTTGGATCAAGCAGGAGGACAATGCACAGCTCTTTACTCAGAAAAGCCAATATATGATATACCTGGTTATCCTGTAATTACTGCCCAAAAATTAATTGAGCAGTTAATGGAGCAAGCTTCACCGTTTGAGCCTGTTTACCATTTAAGTCAAAAAGTGGAAAAGATTTCAAATAACGAAGGTGAAAACTTTACTATCATAACGAACATAGGTACAGAGGTAAAATGCAAAGCCGTTATCATTGCTGCAGGTAACGGAATGTTTGAACCTAACCGTCCACCCTTAAGTGGTATATTAGAATATGAAAATAAATCTGTATTTTATAGTGTAAATAAAATTTCTGATTTTCAGGACAAAACTATAGTCATTGCAGGGGGGGGTGATTCTGCGGCTGATTGGACTGTAGAACTTTCTAAAGTTGCGAAGAAAATTTATGTGATACATAGGAGAAAGGAATTTCGCTGCACTCCTGAAACTAGAAATAAATTAGAATCACTTGAAAATGACGGAAAGATAGAACTGGTAGTGCCATATCAATTACACGAACTAGCAGGAGGTAATGGGCAGTTGAGAGCAGTGATAGTAAAAAACATTGCCTCTAAGGAAGAAAGAGAAATATCCGCTGATTTTTTGCTGCCATTTTTTGGATTATCAATGAATCTTGGTCCAATAAACAATTGGGGTATAGAGTTAGAACATGGCCGCATAATTGTCGACCCAGCTACACTTAGAACCAGTAGAGATAGAATATATGCAATCGGAGATATAGCTACTTATCCAGACAAACTAAAATTGATACTAAATGGTTTTGCTGAGAGCGCCATGGCTTGTTATCACATATACAAAGTAATTCACAATTCTCCAGTTAATTTTCAATATTCAACTTCAAAGGGAATTCATCGAAATTAAAGAGTAAAGAGATCCATGAACCTGCATGCAGTTATCTCAAGCATAAGGGAATACAAACGAAAAAGATTACTTTACAAATTTCCCCAACTCCCTTATCATATCAATAAGAGTATTTATCCTTGTTTTTAATCTCTGCAGATTTAACAACAAAATTCAGTAAAAAACTCAGGTATATATTGGCAGATTACATAAAATTATAGCGGCTGCATGTCTTTTTTATTTTTTCTACATTCAGCCAAAATGCGCTTTAAATAAGCGTTAGCACATTATTACAATGCCAATTTACATTATTATAGGGTCAAAACTCGTTACACGGGGATTCTTTTGCCTTTTTTCTTCATTTGGTGAATTTCTTAATACTTGTAACTAAAGCTTCAGGCCAGCACTTGATGCTGGAATCCAGAAATCTTTTGAGCACAAAAGTTATGCTAGGTTTTGTTGGTAAGAAACCAGTGTCAGCTACTCGGATGACACCAAAGGGGCACTTGGATAGAGGCTACTTGAATAACACCATCATAAGGTGAACCAGTGTCAAGCACTGGAATGACAAGGAAAGGGCTACTTGGATGACAAGAAAAAGGACGCTGATATGACACCAAAGAGGCTGACACCACCATAAAGTAAATTCCACTAACACTATAGGAGACTAACATGAACTTTTTAAAATTTATCGAACTATGCTTTCAAACGGTGATGCCGGGATGTGAGTATAACAATTATCAGTATATAAAAATCATAGCAGACAGGCTTGAAGCAGCAAGTGTTGGTGAAGTGAAGCGAATAATATTCAATATGCCTCCGCGCTCGATGAAGTCTATGTGCGTGAGTGTTGCATGGCCCGCATGGATACTTGGTAATCAGCCAACCGCAAGAATAATAGTTGCAAGCTATTCTCAGCGGCTTAGCGAAAAGCATTCGCTTGACACCAGGTGCGTGATGCAGTCTAGTTGGTATAGAGTGCTATTTCCAGAGGTAGAACTATGCAAAGACCAGAACACTAAATATAAATTTCAAACAGTGCAGAGAGGATGTAGGATTGCAACATCTGTTGGTGGAACACTGACTGGTGAAGGTGGAGATTTTATCGTCGTGGATGATCCACTGAGTTCCTCTCAAGCTTTGAGCGAGACGTTTAGAAAACGTGCCACAAACTGGTTCGATCAGACTCTAATAACCAGGCTTAATGACAGGAAAAAAGGAGTTATCGTTGTTGTAATGCACAGACTACATCAAGAGGATTTGACTGGGCATCTTCTCTCCAAGCCGAAAAATATATGGCATCATGTTTGTTTGCCAATGATTTCTGAAAATAAGGAAATTATCTATTCAATCAAAAGATCAATTCTCCCTTCTCCTGTTCCTATTATTCAAGTAACTACAAATGAGTGCAAAAGCTCAACAGGCGCTACATCTTCAAGGATTTTATACTTAAAAAAGGAAGGTCAGCTGCTATATCCCCTAGATGTAGGAGAAATTGAAATGATAAAGGCTGAACTTGGGAGTTACGCTTTTGCTGCTCAATATCAACAAAATCCTCTGCCGCTTTCAAGTGGTATAATTAAGCAAGAATGGTTGAAACGCTATAGAAATTTTCCTGACAATCTCTCACATATAACTCAGAGCTGGGATACTGCAGTTTCAACAAACGATTCTAGCGGCTTTAGTGTCTGCACCACCTGGACAAAGGTGAATAATAAGTTTTATTTACTCGATGTATACCGTGCGAAGCTTGAGTATCCAAAACTTAAAGAACAAGTTCTATCACTAGCTGCAAGGTGGAAGCCACACGCAATTTTAATCGAAGCAAAAACAAGCGGTCAACAATTGATTCAAGAGCTAAAGACAATACCTGTTATTGAGATAGTGCCGCATAACAGTAAAATCGCTCGATTCCACCAGATTGTTCCGATAATAGAATCCGGCAAGGTTTTTCTGCCGCATCAAGCAATATGGCTCAGCGATTTTGAGTATGAAATTTTAATGTTCCCAGAAACCCGCCACGACGATCAAGTAGACAGCACTGTGCAATACCTTCAGTGGATGAGAGATAGTAGCTTCAGGGTTGCAGCTATACGAACATTGTGATTCAAGAGGCAATAATTTGCTACCCACAATTTCGATTATAAGCTCATTTAAAATAAATATTGCTTTTCTAGTATAATATATGATAGTTAGATGTTTTACTCTAGTTTAAAGGTAAAGTTATGGCAAAAGGATATGAAACACTGAAAAAAGTATTGAATGTAATTAACGATAAGCAAGATTTTAATAAAGATAACATAATTGAGAAAATACAAGAAGAACTAGAGAGGCAGGATCAAGATTTACATAAAGAGTGGATTGATGAGAAATTCGATATAAATCATGAATTTACCTCAGATCATCCTAAATATTTAAAGTTTACGTTATCAAGGATAGCTGCTGAGGCAGGCTATGCAAATGTGTTGGATGCTCTAATATCATCAGGATCAAACATTAGCGATAAGAGTGGAAAAGGTTGGACTCCTGTATTAAATTTAGCAGCTAAACATGGCCATATAGGAACAGTAGAAGCTCTATTAAAGATCGAAGGAATTAAAATTGATGAAAGGAATGAACATGGGTTTACCCCATTACACAATGCTGTTCATAAAGATCACAAAGAGATAGTAGAGGTTTTACTCCAAGCAGGAGCAAATGTTGATGCGCAACATTTGTATGGAACTCCTTTACATTATGCTGTTTCTTATTGTCACAAAGAGACAGTAGATGTTTTACTCGAAAAAGGAGCAAATGTTAATGCAGTAAATACACATGGAATGACCCCTTTAGATTATGCCAAGGGTCAAAACGTAGAAGTTCTATTAAAGGCAGGAGGACGTTCTTTTGTGAAAGCATTTAATAAAGGGATTGCTACCGCTGTAAAAACTGCATTATTAGGCACTGCTATAGCAGCGGTACTTTTTGCAACTGAAACAATTGCAATACCTATAGCTATAGCAGTGGTTGCAGTTATAGCAGTAGCACTAGCAGTTGGTGGTGCTACATATATGATGTTAAAGCCCAGTACTAAAGTTGATGGAGTAGCAGTCTTAATGGATGGGCGTCAAGAAGCTGCTAGCACTAGTAGGGTTACCTAGCACGTATTCGACCTAGCTGCATAAACTACTGATCATAGAAAATGACATTACAGGGACACTGGAATAACGTAGGAGAGAGCGCTGACAACTTTCGTTTAGGCAAGATTATATCTTGAAAAAATTAAGCTTTAGTGCTACTAAATATTGTAACTTCTATGCTGAAACCTGACTATGAATATGGAAAAAATACGCAATGCTAAAATAAAATTACCAATATTTCTCGATTATCAATCTACTACTAAAGTAGATCCTCGTGTTTTGGAGGTGATGATACCTTATTTTGGTGAGTTTAGTAATGCACACTCTCGTAGTCATTCATTTGGTTGGACAGCTGAGGAAGCAGTAGAAAAAGCAAGGAAGCACATTGCTGATTTAGTGAATGCAGACAGCAAAGAAATCGTCTTTACCTCGGGTGCAACCGAATCAAATAACATGGCTATCAAAGGTGTTGCTCATTTTTATAAGAATAAGGGAAATCATATAATAACTGTCTGCACGGAGCATAAGTGCGTTTTAGATTCTTGTCGACATCTGGAAAATGAAGGCTTTAAAGTTACATATTTGTCCGTTAAGCAAAACGGAATTATAGATTTGTTGAAACTTGAGGAGGCAATCACTGATAAAACAATTCTGATTTCAGTGATGATGGCAAATAATGAGATCGGAGTAATGCAACCTGTCAAAGAAATTGGTGCAATGTGTAGAAAGCATAATATATTTTTTCATACAGACGCTGCTCAAAGCTTTGGAAAAGTTCCAATAGACGTAAATGAAATGAACATTGATCTTATGAGCCTTTCTAGCCATAAAATTTATGGACCTATGGGAATAGGTGCATTATATGTCCGTAGAAAAAATCCTCGTGTTAGGTTGACGCCACTAATTAGTGGTGGTGGACAGGAGAGAGGCATGCGCTCTGGAACAGTTCCTACTCCCCTTGCAGTTGGTTTTGGTGAAGCGGCACGTATCGCTAAAGAAGAAATGGAAATAGAAGCAAGCAAATTAGAAGAGTTGAGAGATATTTTGTACAACAAAATAAAAGAGGCATTTCCTGATGTTGTTTTAAATGGTGACTACGAAAATAGGATTCCAGGTAACCTTAACTTAAGTTTTCCTTATGTTGAGGGTGAGTCTCTTATCATGGCAATCAAGGATTTAGCAGTAAGCTCTGGTTCTGCATGCACATCTGCATCTCTTGAACCTTCTTATGTCATAAGATCACTAAACAATGGCCACGATCTTGAGCATTCATCAATTAGATTTGGCCTTGGCCGATTTACAACTAAAGATGAAGTTCTATATGCAGCAGATCTTGTTACTAAAAATGTTGGACGGCTAAGAGAAATGAGCCCACTTTTGGAAATGGTACAAGAGGGAATAGATTTAAGCACCGTAAAATGGGATTCTCATTGAAGAATAAGACGTTAACCATTAGCAGAGTGATGGTTGTCTAAGCTCTTTCTATGGGTGAAATCGGAAACTTAGCTTTAAGTTCTTTGTAGATGCCACGGAACTAAGTAGCAATCCTATACATATTAAGCTCGCAGCAGTTGTGCTTCCGCCATAGGATAGAAATGGAAGTGGGTCACCTATTATAGGTAAAAGGCCTATTGTCAT
Organism: Wolbachia endosymbiont of Oryzaephilus surinamensis; assembly: GCF_025617515.1. Lineage (NCBI taxonomy): Bacteria > Pseudomonadati > Pseudomonadota > Alphaproteobacteria > Rickettsiales > Anaplasmataceae > Wolbachia > Wolbachia endosymbiont of Oryzaephilus surinamensis. The sequence goes on from NZ_CP092526.1 coordinate 1,320,256, forward strand.
TCCAATGTTTATAAAGAAATGAGCACCAAAAAAGGCGAAAACCCCGATAGATATTAACTTAGAAAAATAATTTTTTGACCTGTAAGCGATAGAGAATATTATAGCGAGGAATGTGGTATAGAGTAAAATCAAAGTTATGCTGCCTAAAAAACCCCATTCCTCACTCAGTACCGCAAAAGCAAAATCTGTGCGTTTCTCTGGCAAAAATCCAAGTTGAGTTTGACTCCCATTAACAAATCCCTTACCAAATAAACCTCCTGAACCAATAGCTATTTGAGATTGCTGTGCATTATAACCTATTCCAAGTGGATCTACTGATGAATCCAAAAATGATAATATCCTTTGCTTGTGATAAGGGCGCAAAAAAGGCCAAATAGCTGGTATTGCGAAAATGCCAAGCGCTCCAAAAATTATTAAATGAGGTCTTTCCATTATTGCTGTGAATATAATTGATGCTCCTATAAACAATATTATTACAGCTGTTCCTAAATTAGGTTGCTTCAATACAAGGAATACAGGTAAGAAAATAATTATAAGTGGCTTAAATAAACTTTGAAATTTCATCATTTTATACACACTTTGTTTATTAAAATAACGAGCAAGTGCAAGTATTAAGCCCACTTTTACAAATTCTGATGGTTGTAAACTAATTGACCCAATTCTTATCCATCTCGTTGCACCCATTATATGCGAGCCAAAAAAATTTACTGCTAACAGCGCAATTACTGCTACTATGTAAAAAAAATAAGCGTGCTTCAAATAAAAATCTAGCTCTATAAATGACATAGCTATAGCAAGCAAAAAGAAGAAAGAGAATATGACCAATTGGTGAATTGCAAATGGAGCCCACTTTCCTCCAGCAGAAGAATATTGCACAACAATGCCAACGCAAAACAGAGCTATTACGTTAATGACTAATAATAAGTGAATCTTCTTCAGCTTATCCACAGCAAAAACTTTACAGACTTTGAGATACAATAAAACATAAGAAAATCAAAAAGCAAATTTATTAATTACCAACCGAATTGGACTACTATATATCCCAGTTATTACCGTTAAAATTGCCATAAATAATAGACAAAAGAGCATAAGCAATGGTACCTCATTAAGTGTCATTCCAGCGTTTGATGCTGTACTGTTTTCAAAATATATTTTCTCAACCATTCTCCACATATATATTAGTGCAAGAAAAGAGCCAGCAGCAAAAACTGCAAGGGAAATCCATGCATGAGATTCGATAATTGCTTTCATCATATACCACTTACTTACAAAGCCATTTGTCAAAGGTACACCGATTAATGCGAAACTAAGTAGAGTAAATGCAAGTGTTGTATAGGGCATTGACTTTTTTAGTCCTGATAAATTTTCTATTTTTGTCATACCAAACTTATAAGAAATACACCCTGCAGTCATGAATAAAGACGTTTTTATCATGCTATGATTTACTATGTGAAGAACTGCTGAAAACAAACCTGCTTTTGAATTTAAACCCAGCATTAAAATTATATAGCCAATCTGACTGATACTGGAGTGAGCAAACAGTCTTTTTATATCTTTTTCGATCATTGCAGATATTGATCCAAATACAACAGCACAAAGCGCAAGGATGATCATCACGTTGCTTAGTGGTAAGAAAAAATTTTGCTGAAAAACAGTGTAAAAGATTCTAATAAAAACATATATCATCACTTTGGTTACTGTACCTGAAAAAAATATGCTAATGAAGCTAGGTGCTTCACTATATGCGTTAACCAGCCATCTGCTGAGTGGAAACAGTGCCATTTTGATTGAGAGACCAACAAAAATGAATAATGTACCAAGTCTTATGATGTTATTATCGTATAATGGTACTATTCTTTCAGCCATGTCAGACATGTTGAGCGTTCCGGTCATAGAGTATAAAAGGCCGATGCCAAACAAGTAAAATGTTGCTCCTACAGTACCACTAATGAGGTATTCAAATGCTGCAACTAAAGCTTTCTTATCCCTTCCCATTGAAACTAAAACATAAGAAGAAAGAGATGAAATTTCTAAAAAGACATAAAGGTTGAATATATCGTTTGTTACTAAAATTCCAAGTAATCCACTCAAGCACAGTAAAAATAGAGAATAAAAACCAATGATTTTGTTTTTGCTAATCTCTTTTTCATTAATATGAAAGCTATAAAGCACACTAATCAGCGCTATAAAATTCACCAAAGTTAGAATCAAGGAGTTCAATATGTCGATTCTCAACTCTATTCCGTATGGAGGAGCCCAATCTCCAAGATAATAAGTTATAATTTCACCATTGTATGTTTTCACTAGCAACATTAATGAAATAAAGAAAGTAGCTGCCGTTGTAAAAAAAGAGATAAACCAGGACACCTTATGTTTCCTGGTAAGAAAGCAGAACATCAATGCAATTATTGGTATAATAACTTGTAGAATTGGTAATTGCATTAAACTGTTGTTAATACATCGTTAAAGTATTAGTATATATAATACTTTTTGTTTTAATACCTTTATGTTATCTAAAATTTATAATGCAGTAACAAACTTATTAAGGAGAAAAGGTAAACTTATAGGTAGGGATGAAAACGTAAATTCTTACTATGAGTCAAGTAAAGGGAAAAGATGGGTAATATATGGTAATGTTTCTGAGCCCACAACAATTCCTCCAGAATGGCATATATGGCTGCATTATACTAATAATGAAGTACCAGTTAATAATAACAAAAGAAAAACTCCTAATTTAACAGGTACGAAAGGTGCATACTACCCAAATCAAAAGGTGAAAAACTACTATGAAAGCTGGAATCCTAATAATTAAAGATGCGAAGGTCAAATATACTTGAAATAATTGCTGGATCATTTGTATTAATTTTCACTATTTTTCTTGTCTTCTTCGCTATTAATAAGCTATCTTACACAAAGAGAAATTATAAGGATTGCTATAAAATACATGGCCTTTTTACTGATGCTAACGGTGTAGGGGTTGGTGATAGTGTCAAGATCTCTGGTGTAGAAATCGGAAGCATAACTGGTGTATCACTTGACAAAGCTACCTACATAGCACGAATCGATATGTGCATAAGCAGAGACATAAAGTTGCCAATTGATAGCTCAGCTCTAATCGCTAGTAGTGGAGTTGTTGGTAGTAAATTTGTTAATATATTACCTGGTGCAGATCCTAAATTAATTTCACACGGTGGTAAAATAGCGCATACTCAAGCTGAAGCAAATATGGGTGGAATAGTGGATAAAATTATTGGCATGTTTACAAAGTGAGAATAAGAACACATAAGCCAACTTGGCCTATGTACAATTAAGGGATTTTTCTATCAATAGCTTGAAGTTGTTCAGCGTTTGAATTATCAAGATTTCTGCTAGGTTTTACATTCCTAATAATCTCAACAAATGCTTGTACTTTCAGTATAGGAGTGTTTTTTTTACGTACTTAGGGAAGTGTTAAATAAACTGTATCAAACCGAGAAGTAATAATAAAATAGAAACAAAAAATGGAGGTTTGACAATGAGTCAAGCAAACAGAACTACCGGTTTGGTAGACTATAAAGAATTAGAAACAAATATCTTATCGTCTATACGAGAAGGAAGACCATTGACGGAAAGAGATGGTGCATTAACACCGTTTGTAAAAAGGCTACTGGAATCGAGTCTGGAAGGTGAAATAAAAAATCACTTGTCGGCTAAAAGCGAAGAAAATAACCGAAGAAATTGAAGAAATTCAAAGACTTTACGGACAAGTGTAGGTTCATTTGAGTTATTGACACCAAGGGATAGGGAAGGAAGCTTTGAGCCACAAGTAGTCAGAAAAAGGCAAACAACCGAACTTGAAGCAAAGGTTTTAAGTATATGCCAGTGGCATGGTATATAGAGATATAGCGTCGCATGTAGAAAAGATATAAAATATCTGTAGCAGAGATATCAAGTATTACTGATAAATTATTGCCTGTAATCAATGAGTGGCGTAGTCGTCCACTGCAATCAGTGTATCCAATAGTGTTTATGTTTTTTAAGGTCAAAGAAGACAGGCATTGCGTAAGTAAATACATGTAGAATATATTAGCAGAATGAAAGGAAAGAAGTTTTAGGTTTTTATATAGCAGAAAGTGAGGGAGCTAACTTTTGGCTAGGGATGTTAAATGACTTAAAAGAGAAAGGAGTAGAAGATATCCTGATTGTATGTGTAGATGGGCTAAAAGCTTTCCTACAGCAATAAACAGTGTATTTCCTAAAGCAGAAATACAACTATGTATTGTACATCAGATAAGAAATTCACTGAAATATGCATCGAGCAAAGATGTGAAAATTTTCATGAATGATTTGAAAAAAATATACCGTGCTGCAAGTAGAGAAACTGCCGAAAATTATTTGCTTGAGCTAGAGGAAAAATGGTGAGAAAAATATATAGCTCTTCTCATAATAGTGGAAACAGGATAAAATAGAGACTTAGGGTAATAAGAAGGTAAAAGTGCCAGCAGCATACAGTTATGACTTAGGGAAAAAAGCCATGAAGGAGAGAGTAAAACAGCAGTAGCAAAGAGGTTCAAAATCGGTAGAGTGACATTGTACAAATGGGAGAAAAGGCGGAAAGAAACAGGAATCGAAGAAACTGGGAAATAGAGGCTATAATCATAAAATCACCGATTGGAATGCGTTTGTAGAATTTATAAAAAAGCACGGCGGTAAAACACAATCAGAGGTGGCCAAACTCTGGGGCAATATAAGTCGTCAAACGATTCATAGAGCTCTAAAAAAATTTGGATTTACACGCAAAAAAAGATTTATGGATATGAAGAAAGAAACGAAGAAAAACGAGCTGAATTTCTGAAAGTCATATCGGCAGAGTCCCCTAAAAATTTGGTATATATTGATGAATCTGGTATAGACAATACAGAAGATTACCCATACGGATATTGCAGAAAGGGAGAGAGGTTTCATGCACTAAAATCAGGCAAGAAAACTCAGAGAGTTAGCATGATTGCATCTTTAAATAAGGGAAAAATCGTTGCACCTATGACGTTTGAAGGCTATTGTGATACAGAGGTTTTTAATGGCTGGTTCGAGCAATTTCTGGCACCAACTTTATAGCCTGGACAAACAGTGATTTTAGATAATGCAACTTTTCATAAGTCTAAAAAGATTGTCGAATTTGCCAAAAGGGTTGGTGCAGACATTCTGTATCTGCCTCCATATTCTCCAGATTTCAATAAAATTGAGCATCATTGGTTTGCTATAAAAAACAGAGCCAGGAAAAACATTCCTCTTTTTAAATCTTTTCGTCAAGCTGTCGATTCTGCTTTTCTTCATTTGTTTCCACTATTATGAGAACAGCTATACTTTAGTTTTGGGAAAATAATTGGGAAAATCTGTCTAGTTATTTTAAATATTCCGGCCCTGTAAGAAAATTAATTTATACCACAAATCCTATTGAAGGGTTACATAGACAGATCAGAAAATTTACTAAAACTAAGGGCTCATTTACTAGCACAAATGCCTTCTATGAACAGGTATATTGTGCTATAAAAAAGTTAGGAGAAAAATGGGCTATGCCTATACATGATTGGGCTTTGACTATGTCTCAACTTGATATCTTTTTTTCTTGTAGAGTTGAATTAAAAATGCGGCTTGACACAGTTTATTTAACACTCCCTTTTTGAAAGTTACAGATCGCTAAAAATATTTAAACAACTAATTTTTATAACTTTATACCAAAAAAACTATTCCCACCTTAATTATCAAACAGTAACGTATAGAACTACAAACTTTTGTATATTAAGAAATTGTTTAAATTGCATACCTGGCTACTATGTCTCCTACTTCCAAGATAAAGTACCTTTCACTAAAAAATATTGAATTTAATTTTTGTAATCACTTAAGTCTAGTATTATTTTGTTAATGTATCGTTCATTTGCATCCTTGATGATAAATTTTATACCATTTTTATATCTTATAACTTCATCTACAGAAGGTACCTTACCAGCAATTGAAAGAACCAAACCACTAAGTGTGGCATAATGCTCTTCAGAGTCACACAACTCTATTTTTAGATTTTCCTCTATATCCTTTATAAGGGCCCTTGCCGATATTTCAAACTTATTTTGAGATAATTCAGTAATGGTGTGTTCTGAATTTACCTCATTCTCGTTATCAATATTTGGTATCAATTCTTCTATAAGATCATTTATCGAAATTAAACCATCAGTTCCGCCATATTCATCCAGTACAATAGCTAAATATGACTTGGAAGATTTCATTCTAACAAAAAGATTTGTTGCTTTCATTGAGGCTGGGACAAATATTACATTTGTGCGACCCGAAGTTGCGATTTTGTGATGGTTAGATTCCATCTTCCCTAGACATCAGGGATAATGTATGTCTCACATTTTAAAGAATGGCAACCTTTAGGATGCAAGCATGAGATAAAAGCAGGTAATGCTAAACCTTATAGCAAACTCCTGCAAACAGAGTTAGATATGGTTACAAGAGAAACTTATGATTGAATTGTCGTTATATTGAATATGCGAAATTAAGGTTGTTTTACGCATAGACCAAAATGGTATGAAGCATACGAGGAATTAAAGTTAGATGTCTTTGATTATAGATGTTCTCAGCTTCCGGTAAAAAGTAAGAACCTAAGTCTAACACGAAACAAAATCGTGAAACGGGATAACCATATAGGTGCTCTTATATTCATTTGAATGTAAGTAGGCAGCCAGCCATAAGCACTTACATTGGAGGGATTGTCCAAGAAGCTAATGCCCAAAGTAATATTTGGGATATGCAGACGTGGACACTATAATTTGGAGGGTAAAGTTGTGAATAGTAGTAAATATGTTATAGACCAACAATTTGTTAGGTATGAATGGAATACAATTCCTTGGCGTAAAGTTGAGAAATTTGTATTTAAGCTACAAAAGCGAATTTACCAAGCTGCAATATGTAATGATAAGAAGAAGGTACATAAACTTCAAAGATTATTACTCAATTCAATAAGTGCAAAACTACTTGCTGTCAGAAAAGTAACTCAAGATAACAGAGGGAAGAAAACTGCAGGTATTGATGGAAAAGCAAATCTTAATCATAAAGAAAGATTGCAATTAGCATATTCTTTAAATGTTAGAGAAAAAGCGAAACCATCAAAACGTGTTTGGATTCCAAAACCTGGAAAACCAATAGAATATCGCCCTCTTGGTATACTTACTATCTCAGATAGGGCAAAAGAAACACTTATGAAAATGGCACTAGAGCCAGAGTGGGAGGTAGGATTTGAACCGAACATGTATGGTTTTAGACCTGGTAGGTCATGTCATGATGCTATTGAAGCCATATTTAATTCACTGAATTGGAAAACAGCGTACTGTTTAGATGCTGATATTTCTGGATGTTTTGATAATATTAATCAAAATGCTCTGTTGGAAAAACTTAACACTACACCAACCTTTAGAAGAATTATAAAAGGATGGTTAAGAGCTGGAGTAATGGAAAACAGAAAATTTGAATCCACAAAACGTGGTACAATTCAAGGAGGGACGATCTCACCGTTACTTGCTTGTGTTGCATTAAATGGATTAGAACAATATATCAAAGAAACGTTATGGAGTGAACTTCTTCAATATAGGAAGATGAAATGTGGTGTTGCAAGCAGTAGAGAAGCAAAAAGCTCATTAAGTGTAATTTTCTACGCAGATGACTTTATCATCATACATGAGAGTAAGGAAATCATTCTGAAGGCAAAAATGATAGTTGAAGAATGGCTCAAAACCATTGGACTAGAATTGAAACCTTCAAAAACAAAGATTTCTCATACTCAAAATGGAGAAAAGCCAGGATTTAATTTTCTTGGTTTCTCAATAAGGCATTACTCTACGAAAAATAATAAGAGGGGTTATAAATTATTAGTCAAACCAAGTCGTGAATCCAGAAAACAGCATACACTCACTATAAAACATAAGATTAGAGGATTAAGAGGATCAACACAAGAAACAGTAATAAGACAGCTTAACCCAATTACTAGAGGGTGGAGCAAATATTATTCTTCGGTTGTGTCAAACAAGACCTTTAGGTTTATTGACAGTGTAATGTTTAGAAACATCTGGAAGTGGGCAGTCTACAGGCACCCAACCAAAGGAAAATACTGGATTAAAAATAAATACTTTAAAAAGTATAAAAACGATAATTGGCGATTTATGACAAATAACAAAGTTCTTCTTATTAAGCACGGAGATCATGCTATTAAAAGGCATGTCAAAGTGAAAGGAACCAAGTCTCCATATGATGGCGATTGGGTTTATTGGGGTAATCGTTTAAGGAAGATACCAGATAAACTACCAAGAGTAATAAAATTGTTGAAGTTACAACAAGGTAAATGTGGTCATTGTCAACTTTGGTTTAAAAATGATGATATCTTAGAAACACATCATATTGACCGAAACAGACGTAATAATATGAAAAAGAATTTATCCTTGTTACATGGACATTGTCACGATGAATTACATAGAAAGTGTGCATGACAAGCACCAAATTATAGAGGAGCCGTATGAGGCGAAAGTCTCACGTACGGTTCTGAAGTCGAGTGGGGAGAGGCGACTTTTCCCACTTAGATAACTGTATAATATTTCTCAGATTAAAATCTTTATTCTTATTGAAAATGATATCTTTTACGTAAAAAAAGCCTATTACGTTGTCAAAGTTATTCTTATAAGTTGGTATCTTAGCATGGTAAGTGTTTTTCACCTTCTTTATTACCTCATCCTTGCTCGATTCAATGTCTATTGCACATATCTCCTTACGTGGAGTCATTATATCCATGATACTACAATCACGGAATTTTAATAGACTATTAAGTATGTCAAGACCTGACAGATCACCCATTAATGCCTCAGTCGCACATTTTTTTAACACAGAAGTTTTGTTGAAGAGAAAGAAAAAAATTTTGTATGCTATTTTTTCTACTAAAGTTCTTTTCTTATTCAATTTATTCCCTTTAATGGTGAAAATATCTTTAGATAAGGTCTATCAAGAAAACTGTTATTAAATGTTTAATAAGCATGTGAATAATGTCAAATTAATTTGTGAATTATTTGTTAATATAAAATACTAACAATTGATCAACAACTTTCTCAACGACATATACATAATTGTGTAACAATACATGATAGTAAAGTATTTTCCGTAAAAGAAAATTACTAACATTATAAATATCTTACTTATACACATAAATTACAAGGCAAAATCAATAGTATATAGAAGTTATTAACATATTTATCCACAAGTTAAGTAACAATAATTTTTACTGAATTTTAAGTTAATAACAATTTATTGATAGAACTATTATTACTACTATACTTTAGTATAGAAAAAAGTAGATAAAATAGATTGGAAAGCAACAAACCAGCGATAGTAAGAATTATTAAGCAGAATAAGCCAAATGAAAAAGTACCTATTTGGTTAATGCGCCAGGCTGGTAGATCTCTTCCTGAGTATCGCAAAGCCGTAGAAAAAACGAGTAATTTCATGGAGATATGCTATAGCATAGATTTAGTGGTAGAGCTGACGCTACAGCCAATAAAAAGATTTGATATGGACGCAGCCATAATTTTTTCAGACATTTTAATAATAGCTGACGTTTTAGGTTGTGATGTGAATTTTGTTCGCGGTGTGGGTCCAATAATAAAACCTGTGAAAAGCTCTGAGGAGTTAAAAAATTCACAAGAATTTGAAACTAAAACCTTTCCAATCTTAAATGCCATCAGGAAAGTAAGAAGCCAATTATCAGAGGAAAAGTCCCTTATAGGCTTTGCTGGAGGGCCGTGGACGGTAGCTTCCTACATCATAGAGGGTGGTAGTAGTAAAACTTTTTCTAAAGTATTACATTTCTGTTCCCTAGAACTAGAAGAAGTAATTAAAAAAATAACAGAAGCGACAATTATTTATCTAATCAAACAGATAGAGTTTGGAGCAGATGTTATTCAGTTATTCGACAGCAATGCTGGTATATTGCAGGGAGAACTGTTTGAAAGGTATGTAATCAAGCCAACAAAGGAAATTGTTTCAGCAATAAAGAATAAGTTTCCTGATTTTCCTATAATAGGTTTTCCACGCTCTGCTGGAAATCTTTATAAGGATTACTATGAGAAAACAGGTGTATCTGCAGTAAGTATAGATTATAATGTTCCAATAGAATGGGCGAAAGCAAATCTAAAAATTCCTCTGCAAGGGAACCTTAATCCTAGTCTTTTGGCCTACAATAAGGCAGAAGCAATTGAAGAAGCAAAGCGTATAATAGATTGTTTTAGAGGGTTACCTTTTATATTTAATCTTGGACATGGAGTGCTTCCTGATACTCCGGTTGAAAATATTGCTGCATTAGTGGACCTAGTAAGAAACTACTAAAACTCTTGTATGAAAAGCCTTTATGAGGGTGGAATGAAAACCTTACTTGACAAATCTTTACACTTTCCTTATTATGGCAATAAGAGTATTTATCCTTGTTTTTGGGCTCAACGACAAAATTCAGTAAAAAAACTCAGATATCTATTGGCAGGTTACAAAAAATTATAGCGGCTGCATGTCTTTTTTATTTTTTCTACATTCAGCCAAATCGCGCTTATTTTAAGCGTTAGCACATTATTACAATGCCAATTTACATTATTATAGGGTCAAAACTCGCTATACGGGGATTTATTTGCCTTTTTAAATTTATTAAGCTTTTTAATATCTATAGTTAATATATTTAAGAGTACAAAAATACCAACCTTTATGTAAAATAATAAAACTTCTAGCTTTTTTGTTGTGTAGAGTTTATCATTTTTATTTAACTTTAGTGAGATTATGTCAGACCTTGCAAAGAGGATGTCTCTGATAAAACCATCGCCTACAATCGCTGTGACCGATAAGGCAAACAGATTAAAAAGCGAAGGAAAGAAAATTTGCGTTTTAGCTGCGGGAGAGCCGGATTTTGACACTCCAGATCATATAAAAAAGGCAGCTATTCAATCGATAAATGAAGGCAAAACTAAATATACTGCTGTTGATGGAACGCGTGAGCTTAAAGAGGCGATAATCAATAAGTTAAAAAGGGATAACATTCTAGAATACACACTTAGCCAAATCTGTGTTGGTGCTGGTGCTAAGCAGGTGTTATTCAATTTGTTCATGGCAACAATTAACCCTGGGGATGAAGCTATAATACCAGCTCCTTATTGGGTTTCATATGTTGATATGGTAAGTCTTTTTGGTGGACTGCCAGTTGTTGTAGAGTGCAAACAAAACTTTAAGCTGATACCGGAGTTACTGGAAAGCAATATAACTGAGAAAACTAAGTGGTTAATTCTCAACTCACCAAATAATCCAGCAGGAATTGTCTATACATATGATGAATTGAAAAGCATAGCGCAAGTATTGCTTAAACATCCACATGTGAATGTTGTTACAGATGATATTTATGAGCACATAGTATACGACGAAAAGTTTTTTACCATTGCTCAGGTTGAGCCAAAACTTTATGATAGAGTTTTTGTGGTCAATGGAGTATCAAAAGCCTATGCAATGACGGGCTGGAGAATAGGCTATATTGCAGGCAGGAGTGATGTGATAAAAGCTATTTCTACACTGCAGTCTCAAAGTACTTCTAACCCAAACTCGATAGCACAAGCAGCAGCAGTTGAAGCGTTAAACGGTGATCATAGTTTTTTGAAAGAAAGAACAAAAATCTTTAAGGATCGTAGAGATTTTGTAGTAAAAAAGCTAAATTCTGCTTCAGGATTGTCAGCATCTATTCCACAAGGTGCATTCTATTTGTTTGTCGCATGTGAAGGTTTATTGGGTAAGAGCACGAAAAGTGGTAAAGTAATAAATAGTGATCTTGATTTTGCTGAATATTTGTTGGAAGACCATTTAGTTGCTGTTGTTCCAGGAATTGCGTTTGGTCTGAAAAATTTTATCAGAATTTCTTATGCAACCTCTCAGGAACAATTAGAAATTGGATGTAATAGTATTATTAAAGCATGTGAAATGCTAAGTTAACTTTTTAATATTCTTATGTATAATATTTCAGTAAGATAGAGTTGATTTATGGCGTGGGTATATTTGCTATTAGCTGGTTTGGTTGAAATAATATGGACCACAGCACTGAAATATAGCAATGGCTTTACTCGTGTTATACCTGTAGTAATTATTTTAGTTAGCGGTTCTGTAAGTCTTTACTGGCTATCGTTAGCAATGAAGTCTATCCCCCTTGGAACATCTTATGCAGTTTGGACTGGTATAGGCTCTATAGGTGCAGCGATAATAGGAATAATGTTTTTTAATGACCCAGTAAATTTTGGGCGTTTATTTTCCCTTGCTTTGGTAGTGCTGGGTATTATAGGATTAAAAGTATTTTCCAATTAGGAAAAGTTAAGTACGTCTATTTTACCATCTCAGGACTTTCTACTAAAGTTGCCTTGGATTTTTCGGTTCTTGAAGAGGGCATTCCTATTGATTTAGCAAGTACCTTTCTGATGTTCAATGTTTCATTTTTCTCATTTTGTTGAATTAAGTTAATATCGTTTATTTTATTCATTAAATCTTTTCCTTCCTTTAAAATTTTTAAATCGCTTTCGTTGATATGATGTTCATTTTTAAATTCTGCAACGATTTCTTTCTTCTTTGGATGAGTATTCAGAAATTCTAATATCTGGTGTTTAGCAACAGCTTGAATAAATTTCTTATCGTGAAATATTGAATTGTTATGTAGTTCTTCTAGGCTTTTATCATATTGTTTTGCTTCGTTTACAGTAAGTTTTATTATTTCTTCTGCGCTACTTAAAAGTTCCCTGTATAACTTGTCGTATCTATTGCCTGTGTGTGCGGCAAATGTTTGTTCAATGTATTTTGTTATGTAGTTTTGTAGCGTATTGTCTATTGTACCTATGTTCATTCACTCACCTTGCTTTTATATTATATTTTACACACAAAAAGGTTAATATTTAGTTAACTACAGCGTTTCTGATACTGAATTTCATTAAAAATTATATTATTTAAAGTATAATCGGTATCACGAAATAAAAGCGTAAGTAAAATGAATTTTGTAACAAAACTAAAACTTATAGTAAAAAAAATAAAGCTTAAGATGAACAAGGGTAAAATTATAAAAATCCTTATCATCTGTGGTATAATTTTTTTCATATACCTTATCCATGAACCAGTTATAGATATGCTAAAAGGTCTCTTTTAAGAAAGATACTCGGATTAGAGTAGCTATTTACAAAAGTGTTGCTCCTTGCTGATAAAATACCTATAATTCTGTTTTTTAGGTAATATTAGGATTGCAGAGAAACTTTTTCATATGGTTGCTAGCATCACTATTTTATGCATACCAGTATATATTGCGTGTAATTCCAAATATAATCGCGCCTGAATTAATAACAAAATTTAACATAAGTATTACAGATGTTGGTCAATTTGGTGGGCTATATTATATAGGCTATACGCTTGCTCACATACCTGTTGGTCTTGCCCTTGATAGATTTGGGCCAAAGTTTGTTTTACCTGCGTGTATTGTCTTAACATTTGCTGGAACATTGCCGCTAATATGCTTTGATCAGTGGTATTACTCAATACTTGGTAGAATGATTGTTGGAGTTGGGTCATCTGCTTCAGCAATTGGGCTTTTCAAAGTTGCAAGCATGTATTTTTCACAAGAAAAATCAGCAAGGATGGCTAGCTTATCTATAATAATAGGGTTACTGGGAGCTATTTATGGTGGATTACCTCTAGACTTCTTGCTCAATAAATTTGGTTGGAATTATGTTATATACACTTTCTCAGCGTTTGGTTGCTTGCTCGCCCTACTTTTATTCTTAATAACGCCAAATTCTAACATAGAGGAGAGTAGAAATGACAACATACTTCAAGATTTAAAAACTGTACTTTTCAATAAACATATCATTCTAATCAGCTTTTTTGGGGGCTTGATGGTTGGGCCACTAGAAGGTTTTGCTGATGGTTGGGCAAAAGCGTTCTTATGTGAAGCATATCAAATGACCGGAGATTTGGCATCTTCACTTTCCTCTCTCATGTTTATAGGTATGGGAGCTGGATCATTCTTTCTCGCTTATTTACTGGAGAAGTATCCAGACAAACATTACGAGGTGATTATTGCGTGTTCTTTTGCAATGATCGCTAGCTTCCTCTTGCTTTTTACACAATTTGGCGGTTTATATATTGCATTACCTACACTTCTTGTTATCGGCTTTGCATCTGGGTATCAGGTAATTACTATTTACAAGGCAATAAGTTATGTAAACAATAACTTGGTAGGCTTAGCCACAGCTGTATCAAACATGATAGTTATGGTTTTTGGCTATTTTTTTCATACTGGAATTGCAAAAATAATAGACTTATGTTGGAATGGAACGGTAATACAAGGAAATCCTGTGTATGGTACTGAGTTACTAGTAAAAGCAATATCAATTATTCCTGTATGTTTGCTTTTGGCTGTTTTTGGATTTATGTGGTTAAGGAAAAGGTCTTATGACAATTGCTTCAGAAAGGATTTGTAACTCTGAAAATAATTTAAAGTCTTTTGATAATGAAGTTTATCTCTCTATAGAGAAGGAACTGCAGCGTCAAAGATCGCAGTTGCAATTGATTGCATCGGAGAATTTTGCAAGTAAAGCAGTGATGGAAGTACAGGGTTCTTTTCTGACTAATAAATATGCAGAAGGTTATCCTGGTAAAAGATATTACTGTGGCTGTGAGTATGTAGATGAAGTTGAAAATCTGGCTATAGAAAGGCTTTGTAAGCTATTTGGTGTTAAATTTGCAAATGTTCAACCTCATTCTGGTTCTCAGGCAAATCAAGCAGTGTTTGCTTCACTGCTTGCTCCGGGTGATACAATACTTGGATTGTCACTGAACTGCGGTGGACATTTAACTCATGGTGCAGCACCAAACCTTTCTGGTAAGTGGTTTAAGTCGATTCAGTATACAGTTAATAGAGACACTTACCTGCTTGATATGGATGAGGTGGAAAGGCTAGCGCTGGAGCATAAACCAAAATTAATTATTGCTGGTGCTTCTGCTTATCCAAGAAAAATAGATTTCGAGCGCTTTCGTGAAATTGCGAATAAAGTTGGTGCATATCTGCTTGCAGATATTGCTCACTATTCAGGGCTTATTGCTGCAGGTTGTTACCCATCACCTGCTGAATATGCGCATATTATAACTTCTACAACTCACAAGACTCTACGTGGTCCTCGTGGTGGAGTGGTAATGACAAATGATGAAGCGTTACATAAAAAAATTCAGTCTGCAGTTTTTCCAGGATTGCAAGGTGGGCCACTTATGCATGTGATAGCTGCAAAAGCTGTTGCATTTAAGGAAGCATTAGCGCCAGAGTTTAAAACTTATAGTAAAAAAGTTGTGGAAAATGCGAAAGTGTTAGCTCAAGCGCTGCAAGGGCATGGGCTGAACATTATAACCGGTGGCACTGACTCTCATATAGTGCTAGTTGATTTAAGATCACGGAAATTGACTGGAAAAGACGTTGTGAATAGCCTTGAAAGAGCTGGCATTACCTGCAATAAAAACTCCGTGCCGTTTGACACAGAAAAACCAACCATTACTTCAGGGCTCCGTTTTGGTACCGCTGCTGAGACAACACGCGGACTTGAGAAAAAAGATTTTAAAGAGATAGCTGATCTGATAAATGAAATAATTCAGGGATTAATTGATGGAAATAGCCCTGATGTTGAAAAAGCAGTGAAAAATAAAGTTGAAAGTATTTGTAGTAATTTTCCTATTTATTAATTTATTTAGCATTGGAATTTCCTTCCTTTACTTTGGATTAAACTATTGTATAGTGATTTTATAGCTCTTTAATTTTATGATAAATGTACCTAGCATAGAGAGTTGTGATTTTCACAATAAAAATGTTCTGCTCAGGGTTGACTTCAATGTTCCTATAAAAAATGGAAGAATTTGTGATGCCACTCGTATTTTGAGAGCGCTACCTACCATTCAGTATTTGGCAAATGCGGGTGCAAAAGTTATTGTTATCTCACATTTTGGGCGTCCAAAAGCCAAAGACAGTAACTTATCGCTAAAAAACGTAGTTGAAACTTTATCGCGGCTGCTAAGCAAAGAAGTGAAATTTATTGATGATTGTATTGGTGAGAGAGTACAAAGAGCAATAAATGCGATGGATGGAGGAGATATAATATTACTAGAGAATCTGAGGTTTTATAAAGAAGAAGAGCAGAATGATTCAAATTTTGCTAAACAATTAGCATCTCTAGCAGATATATATATAAATGATGCGTTTTCTTGCTCTCACAGAGCTCACGCTTCTATTTCACGCATTACGGAATTTTTACCTTCTTATGCAGGATTTTGCTTGCAAGATGAGCTAAAGTATCTTGAGCAAGCTATATCGTTTGACGCTAAACCTATTACTGCGATAGTTGGTGGAGCTAAAATATCAACTAAAATAAAAATGCTTATAAAGCTAGCAGAAAAGGTTGATTACCTTATTCTGGGCGGCGCAATTGCTAATAATTTTTTGTTATTTAATAAAGTTAATATAGGCAAGTCTTTTTTTCAAAATGGCGTTGATGATCTTCTGCACGATATTGTTGAGACGGCAAATAAAAACAATTGCAAAATAGTTGTGCCAGAAGACGTTTTGGTTGCAGTAAATTCTGATTATAGCACTGGCGTTTTAAGAAAAATTGAATCCATTTTGGACGGTGATATAATTTTAGATATCGGACCTCAAACTTTAAGCACAATAAGCGGTATAATAGCAAGCAGTAAAACTCTGCTGTGGAACGGACCTATTGGTGTTTTTGAACATTCAGCTTTTGCAAATGGTACAGTAGAGGTGATGAGAGTAGTAAGTGATTTGACACACGAAGGAAAATTAACCAGTGTAATAGGAGGAGGAGATAGTCTATCTGCAATAAATACTGCAGGTCTTGCCGATAAAGATTTTACATATATTTCAACTGGTGGGGGAGCGTTTTTAAGTTGGCTAAGTGGTGATGAGATGCCAGGACTGCGATCAACATTAGATTAAAACTTTTTTAAGTTGTTGCTTATACCCTAGCTTCTTTATGAATATGATTATGTCGAAAATAGCTAAGTTAATCTTGTGCTTAATAATACCAGTAATAGGATTTGTTTTTTACATTAAGGAGCATTATCTCAATGATGCAAATTCACAAATTGGCTTTGAGCCGTTTTTCAAAACAGATTCTTCAGATCCAGACTATATTCCACCACTTCCAGAGTTGACTGATTTTGATAGAGGAGTGTTAAGGGTTTGTGGAGATTGGGGAACACAGCCTGATGAAGAAGATTTCAGAATTTTGCTTGATTGTCCGCAGCATCAAGAAGTGGTGAAAAGGATATACGATAAGCTTGATCATCAGGTGATTACACCTAGTGCAGACTTGGGGTTGTTTAAAGATGAATTGACTAAGATTTGGTTTACAAATAGCGGAACTGAAAAAGAAACTATAGGGTTTGGGCATATTTTTTGTGGTGAACCAGATAGATTGGGGCTAGGTGGTATGCATTTTGTAGGTAGATATGTTGAGGCTCAAGAAAATAAGTGGGCGGGTGCGATTTGGGATAATGAATCTCTGTGCAATAAATTAGATATTAAGCCACCTGTTTACACATTTGGAATGAAATATCTAGGTAAGGATGGAGAAGTGAAAGTTAAGTGCCCAAGTGGGTACGCGTATAACCTTCATGCTGATGATATTTTAGTTTCTGCAACTAAGGCGTTTAAGGAGCTGGGAAAAGATGGAATGTGTCTGTATAAAATGGAAGATGACAATTATCAATCAGTGTTTGTGAGAAAGAAAGACGCTATACTCACATTCTATCCTGACTTAACACCAAAATGTAATGATAAGAGTATTAATTGTAGCTGTAGCAAGTCTTGATTGGCTGAAAAAAAGTAAACATTTTATGTGTGTTATGCTAATTTAGTTATATTAAGGGCAATTTGTAGAGCTACATGAAACTTATAGTAAAAAAATGTTTGTCTGTTTTATTTCTGTTGCTGCTTGTAGCGCCTCTTTTATATGGACAACAATCTTGTTTAAGTGATATTGAGAACGATTTTCAAGATTTGAAAACATCATTAAAAAATCCAATATTTTTAGATCCTGCACCGAGTTTAAATTATGATGATAGAGAAGGCAAAAAAGTGTTGATGGTGGTGGTGCACCATACCGAATCACCAACATTAAAAAGTACAAAATACGCATTAAATTCTTCAGGGATATCAGTACAGCTTATTGTTGATAGAGATGGTAGCATTACTCTGATGGTTCCACTTGAAAAACGAGCATGGCATGCTGGTATAAGTTATGCGAAAGTTCAAGTAGATAATGTGGTTGAAGAGCTACGAAAACTGAATGATTATTCTATAGGTATAGAGATTGTAAACACAGGGCTTGAGCCTTTTCCAGAAGAGCAAATGAAATCTGTCAAAGATCTGATTTTGTACCTCATGAAGCGCTTTAAGATTAGAAAAGATATGATATTTAGTCACGCTGAGATAGGCACTATAGTGTACAACTCAGCAATTGAAGGTTACGCAATGCGTAAGCCTGATCCACATAAGTTATTTGATTGGGAGTTATTAGAGAAAAGTGGTATTGGATTGCATATAGGTGATAGAATCAGTCCTCAAGACGCAGAACAAAAAGTAAATGAGGTTTTGTATAAGGTAGGTGATAAGAGTGAAAATATTTTGAAATTAAAAAAAAGGTTAAACGGTTTTTTTTATAAAATACTGCCTTGGAATGATAGGGAAGGTAATATGATTTTTCCTGACAATAATGCTAATTACTCAAATGAGTTTGATGAAAATTTTGCGTGGGTTATCAATCAGTTTTCAATGCACCACTTGCCGAAAGAGATTAGAAAAGACTTGCCTCTAAAATTAGAACAAGAAGATATTTTGCCTGAATTTTTAGTTAAGTATAGAAATCTTATTTTTAGTGAATTCTTATCTTTAAGTGATAAAACTCAATTAAGCTTAAAGCCACCATTTTTGAATGAAGAGGATTATAAGCATTTATTATCTTCTCTTGCAGAATATGAAAATAATATTTCTTCTGATGCATTTGCTATGCTCATGTACAAGATTAAGCTATATTATGACTCTTATCTAAGATACAATATAAGATCTTCACTTTATATTCCATTTAGACTTAATTCATTTGAAAAGCTAGATATTTTAAAGAATGAAATATTATCTTTTAAGTCTATAAGCCCTGAAAAGGCTATAGAAGTCTCGAATTTGATTAATGAGTTTAGGTCGAAAATTTTATCTGATTTCCAAAATTTTGAAAAGCAATGGTTTCAAGAATTTAAGGACACTTGGAAACAAAAATTTATACCGAATATGGAAAGGCAAATGTCTTGGACTGCGCTACATGAAACTGTGTTGGAATATTTAGAAAAGGCGAAGAAAGAAGTCTAATGAGTATTACAATGACCAGATGCATGGGCAGAGAAAAATAAAGGCACATGCATCTGGAAGTATACAAAAATTTCTAAATGAGATTAATATAGTATTGGGATGACAGAGTTTAAAAAATAAGTTACTTTTTTTATTTTTGGTAAAAAGTATTCTATGGGTATTAAAATTGCACCTTCTATACTTTCAGCAGACTTTGCAAAATTAGGGGAGGAAGTAAAAAGAATTAGCGACTTGAATGTAGATTATATACACATAGACGTTATGGATGGAAATTTTGTTCCAAATATTACAATAGGTCCGAATGTTATCTATGCGATACGTAAATATAGCAACCTTCCTTTTGATGTGCACTTAATGATTAAATCTCCTGGTGACCATATTGAAAGTTTTATAAATGCTGGTGCTGATATTATCACTATACATGCAGAAGCAGAGATACATCTTGAGAGGCTAGTAAGAAAGATAAAATCATATAAAAACAATACAAAAAAAATAATACAAGTTGGAGCTTCAATTGTTCCTTCAACTTCTCCAAGCGTGCTTGAGTATATAATAGATGAGCTAGATATTGTGCTAATTATGACAGTCAATCCTGGATTTGGAGGACAGGAGTTTATTCATTCGCAGTTGAGTAAGATATCTACTGTGAGGAAAATGATACAGGACCGTAATCTTAAAACACAAGTTTCAGTAGATGGTGGAGTTAACTTTTCTAACGCAGCTGATATAATAAAAGCAGGTGCAAATATATTAGTTGCTGGATCAGCAATATTTAAAGCTGAAGACATGAAAAAGACTGTAAACGATCTTAAAAATCTTTCGTTATAACCCTACAGATAACACAAACCATTTTTGTTATCTTGTCAGTTTTAAAAATTCCTATTATCCCAGTGTTTCGACACTGAGATAATAGAAAGTAAGTTCAACCTCAATAGAAACCTGATGACAAGTCATTATTACCAAATTTTGGTCTGCTTCTATTACTAAAACCAGAACGAGGACGAGTAGGTCTATTACTATGATAATTATCTTCAGGTTTTTTATTAAACGAGTTGTTATAATAATTATCCCTATTATTTAAACCATCTCTCCTTTCTTCATTGTAAAGCTTACCTTCAAAAAATTCACCTGTTTCTTGATCAACACGACGTCTTGATAATTTTGGACATCCACCTTTTTCAAAGTCAATTATCAAAGCTTTGAAGGTATCACCCTGTTTAAGTATATCCTCAATGGACTCTACATGTTGATTAGCTACCTCGCTTATATGCATTTTTCCTTTTCTTCCATTAAGAAGTTCTAGCTCTACAATAGACTTCTCTATCTTTACAACTTTAGCATCAATTATAGAACCTTGTTCTAGCTCTGTTATTGAATCAATCATCATATTCTTTGCAGCTTCAGCTTCAGTACTACTAATGGCAAAAACAGAAACTTTACCGTCATCCCCTATTTCAATTTTTGCATTACTTCTTTCACATACACTGCGTATATTTTTTCCTTTAGTACCAATAGCTGCAGAAATTTTATCTTTATCTATATAAAACGATAACACTCTTGGTACATGATCTTTTATATCCTTACGATGTTCTGAAATTACTGCATTCATTTTTTCTAAGATATGTAATCTTCCGACTTTTGCTTGTTCTAAAGATTTTTCAACAATTTCAAAGCTTATACCAGGAATTTTCATATCCATCTGCAGTGCTGTAATCCCTTCGCTAGTTCCTGCTACTTTGAAGTCCATATCACCAAGATAGTCTTCATCGCCCAGTATATCAGAAAGTATTATATGCTCATTTTTGTCTTTGATGAGACCCATAGCAATTCCTGCAACGGGAGCCTTTATTGGCACACCTGTATCCATTAATGCAATGGAAGTTCCACAAACTGTTGCCATAGAAGAAGAACCATCAGATTCCATAATCTCAGATACTACCCTTATTGTATAAGGAAATTCAGATTTATCAGGTAAAACAGGATGAATTGCTTTCCAAGCAAGTTTACCATGACCAATTTCTCTCCTTCCTGGTGCGCGTATAGCAGAAGCCTCTCCAACAGCAAATGGAGGAAAATTATAATGCAACATAAAATGTTCACGTCTATCCCCTTCAATGTCATCCACAATTTGCTCATCTTGTGTAGTACCAAGAGCAGTAACAACTAGTGCCTGAGTGCTACCCCTTGTAAATAGCGCAGAACCGTGAGTCTTGGGTAGAATGTCAGCCTCAATTTCTATCTGGCGTATTTCATCATACTTACGGCTGTCTATTCTCACACTTTTCCTTCTAATCATTTCACGCACTAAAGATCTTTCAAAGCTTTTTACTGCATAAGTAATTAACTTTTCGTCTTTTCCAGCCTCTTTAAGAGTATTCAATATATTATTCCTGACTACTTCTAGAGCTTGGACTCGCTCTTGTTTTACTGTTTTTGAATATGCTTCTTCAAAGTCTTTTCGATATTTTTCAAGTTCTTGAGTTATATCTGATATATCAACAGGAGCAAAGCTTTCAGGTTTATTGCCAACTGTATCAGCAAATTCTTTTATGAGCTTAATAACAGGTTGAAGGTGTTCATGACCAAATTTTATTGCGTTTAAAACATTTTCTTCAGAGAGCTCTTTGACTTCCGATTCGACCATTAAGATCGAATTTTCATCACCAGACAAAAACAGATCCAAGTTGCTCGCTTTCATCTCTTGAACGGAAGGATTGAGTATATAATTGTTATTTTCATCACAACCGACCATGACTCCAGCTATAGTAAAGTGGAAAGGAACACCAGAAATTGCAAGAGCTGCGACGGTACCTATCAATGCTGGTACTTCAGGAGAATTGACCGTATCGTAAGTTAACAGATTACATACTACACTAATTTCATCATGAAAACCTTCAGGAAATAACGGCCTTATACTTCTATCTATTACTCTTGAAATTAAAGTTTCTCTATCAGATGGTTTTCCTTCTCTTTTAAAAAAACCACCAGGAATCTTACCCATGGCATAACTTTTTGCAATAAACTGCACATTTAAAGGGAGAAAATCAACACTTTCTTCCTTCTTTTTTCGTACAACAGTGACTAAGATAGAAGTATCTCCATAATTTACAACTACTGAACCATCAGCTTGACGTGCTATTTTCCCAGTTTCTAAAGATAAGGTACGCCCCTCCCAATCTATAGATTTTTTTATAATTTCAAACATACAAAATTCCTCGATTATTTTCTAATGCCTAACTTCTCTATTAACTCTTGATAGGCTTCATTACCAAATTTACGTTTTATATAATTTAAGTGCTTGCGCCTTCTACCTATCAATATAAGTAAACCGCGCTTAGAATTATGGTCATGCTTATGCGCTTTAAAATGCTCAGTTAAATTACTGATCCTCTCGGTTAAAATTGCACACTGTACAAAAGATGAACCTGTATCATCTTCTTTAATTGCATATGTACTAATCAAACTTTTTTTCTTTTGGGATGTTATTGACATCTAAACCTCATTTCAAAATATTAAAAACACGAATAGGCTTCACACAACCATGAGTAAAACTGCAAATTGCAATAGGTACATTACCCACTATCGTACAAAAAGTATCATAATTCTTTAAATTACGCAAGTTATTTAATATAATTTCTTGACCTTTTCTGATTTTCTCCGCTTCCTCTAAGGAAATTTCAACTTTGAACATCGATTTTAAAGCCGATTCAATGGGAATGATGAAGCCTTTTGTATTACCTCCATCATCTTCTGTCATCCCACCCTCCGATGTCATCCCAGTGTCAAGCACTGGGATCAAGCTTATTGCATCACGAACATTGTTTTTGACATATGCTCCTAGAATCTTTTGTCCATTACATGATTTGTAAGTATTTGTATCCAGTGTCAAGCACTGGGGAGAGTAAGTTGTTGTGTTTTTTTTAGTAAGTTGCTCAATTGTCACTGATTCATCTTCCTTAAAATCACCTACCATCGTTCTTCTTAATTTTGTAATGTGTCCAAAGCAATTTAATGTGACTCCAAGATCTCTTGCAATTGATCTTACATATACGCCGCTACCGCAGATCATAGAAAAATCAGCACTATTATTTATAGTGTCCAAGAATATCAGCTTCAGTTCATGTATTTTGACTTGCCGGGGCTTTATATTTACCTTTTGCCCACTTCTTGCTAATTTATATGCTCTTGCTCCCTTGATTTTCACTGCTGAAAATTGAGGAGGAGTTTGTGTTATCTCACCAATAAAATCCTTAATCGCACAGTTTATTTGGTTATATTCGGGTTTTATATCGCTAGTTCTAATGATATCACCACCCAAATCATCCGTAGTTGTTTGTTTTCCCCATTTTATTGTGAAATTGTATGCCTTTAAGTCACAAGATAAATACGGTATAGTTTTTGTTGCTTCACCAAGAGCGATCGGTAATATACCTGAAGCCAAAGGATCAAGTGTTCCCAAATGTCCGGCTTTTTTTATTCCAAAAATCCTTTTAATTTGAGTTACAGCTTGTGCAGAACTCATTCCTGTTGGTTTATCAAGATTCAGCCAGCCATTTACCATGTATCAATCTTACATAATTAGTAACAATTTAGAAAGTAGATAAAATATTAAGTTGTTAATAAAAATGCTTGACTAGTGTGCATTGTTAATATACAATTAACTTTTTATTAACCTTAATTAAGGAGGAAGTAATTATGACTACTATATGGAAATTGAAAAATATAGCACCCATAACAAAAATGAGTATTGAAAGTACAGTTGCAACTGCATCTTTAGCAGCAGCAATAACAACATTATTGATTGCTACTAAAGTAATTGCTGGACCTGCGTCTTTAGCACTTATTGCTAGCCCTGCTGGAATTGCAGTTCTGTTTATTGTCGCTGTATATTTTGCCGCAGCAGCTTATGCTTCATATCAGCAAATGCATAAGAATGAAGAAATAGGAGTGAATGTTAAAGATACAGATTTCTTTGTTCTTCTTGGTGATATGGTAAAGAGTGGTGAAGTTGTTGAAGAAAATCAGAAATTAAATCTGAAACTTTCAAAAGATGATTATGAAGCATTAACAAATGGTAAAAATGTTGGTGATGAAGTAACTCTGAATGTGTTGCTAAAAAATAAATCAGTTGAAGTTAAATTTAAACACGTTGCTGTTGCTAACGATAATGATAACTATAAATTGGAATTAATTAGCGTAGATGGTGAAGGTCAGCTTGCTGAAATGAAAGAAAGGTTAGCTATGGCTCCTGATTCTAAGTCATTAACAGTTGCGGTAGGTGATAAAGATCTTGAAGCTTTAAAGAATGAAGTTCAAGCTAAATTAGGAGAGGTTGCAGTAAATGCAGCTCTATCAAAAATTGCTCAGAAGTAAGCAGTTTTAAATCGAGAAAAAAAGAGGTAGAGTTATCTCTACTTCTTTTCTCTATCATTTAGGTACGTAAGATCTATCCCACACCTCAACTACATCCTCACTGAACTCTATTATCTTTACTTTTTTGAATTTATGGCAGTTGTTTATGGATTGAATCCCTAGATCTCCTATAAAAGGAGTGGCATCATTGCCTAGAATTTTACCACTGCGACAGATTATTAATCTATCAATCAAATTATGCTTTAATAGCTCTGTAATTAATATTCCTCCACCTTCAACTAATAACCTTGTTATGCCAATTTCTGAAACAAGTTTTGATGCCATGTCTTTTAGGCAGACTTTATCGATAATGTCAGGCTCCGATGTCATTCCAGCGCGTGACCAGTTTTCATTATGCAATTGCTTGAAGTTTTCTGGATCCCAGTGTCTGGGCACTGGGATGACAGGAGAAGGTATTGGAATGACAGGAGAGTGTGTTGGGGTAACATCTGGAATAACAGGAGGTTTGTGATTTGAATTGACTATCAAATAATTAATGTTTTTTATTTTTTTCTCTATTTCTCTGTTTGTAATCACCCAAGTTGTTATTTTGTCTGCAGTTTTTGCAATATTATGCTCTTCCTTCAATTTCCCTTGGCTATCGATAATTAGCCTTATTGGCGACCTGTCTTCGAGTCCTGGTAATCTGCAAGTTAAGAGAGGATCGTCATTGATAAGGGTACTACTGCCAATCATAATTGCATCATATTTTGCTCTGAGCTCATGTACCCAATTTCTCGTATCTTCACTTGTTATCCATTTGCTATCACCTGTAAATGTTGCGATTTTTCCGTCAAGAGTTGTTGCGATTTTGCAAGCTATGAATGGTCTATGAAATTCTTTAGTGGTGAAAAAACCGACATTCAATACTTCTGCCTCTTTTTGCATAATACCTTGCTCAACTTCAATTCCTGCTTCTTTCAGAGCTTTAATTCCTCCACCTGAAACTCTACTATCTGGATCAATTGCTGCAATTACTACTCTTTTTATTCCTGATTTTATGATTTCTGCAGTGCAAGGTTCTGTAACTCCAAAGTGGCAGCATGGTTCAAGAGTGACGTACATAGTTGCACCATGAGTTAAATCTTTAGCATTTTGCAAAGCAACTACTTCTGCATGTGGACGTCCACCGATTCCTGTGTAGCCTTCACCGATCACCATACCGTTTTTTACAATGATACATCCAACAGCGGGATTTGGTGCAACACTTCCAAGACTTTTTTCTGCAAGTTTTAATGCGATCGACATGAAATAATCATCAGTCATTAGAAAGAAGTCATTTCGTATGAGGTATCAAAAATTCTTCTGTGCTCGTGTATGGCAAATCTATCTGTCATACCTGAGATATAATCACATATTATTACTGAACGCTGAGATTCACAAGCAAGTTTGTTCCACTCTATAGGTAATAACCCTGGGTTTTCATAAAAGCATTGAAAAAGCTCCTGTACTATACGTTTTGCTTTGTTCATTGTTCTGGTCAGTTTATAACTTCTGTATATTTTTTCCATGTTGAATTTTTTCATCTCTTTTGTGGCATTTGCAACTTCTGGTGAAAATGTGACTAGCATATTATTTAAGCTCCTTACATCTTCTACGCTTTTTATTTTGTAGTCTTTAATATTTCTTTCAGTCTGAAAAACGACATCATTTATCATAATTCCTATAGTTCTACTCAGTGATTCATGTATGAGTTTGCTTTGAGCCAATTCTGAATGTTCGCTTTTTACTTCTTTGAACATTTTGCCAATTAAAGGAACATCGAGCAAATCTTCGGTTATTACTAAATTTGCCCTGAGTGCATCATCAAGATCATGAACACTATAAGCGATGTCATCAGCAATCGAAGCAACTTGTGCTTCAATGCTTGAAAATTCTTCAAGTTTTAGATCATATTTTTCATTATATTTTAATAGCAGCTGATTATTTGTAGAAGACTCCGCGTTTTGACCAAGCAAGGGACCGTTATGCTTTGCAACACCTTCAATCACTTCCCAACTTAGATTCATGCCATTAAAGTCAGCATGTTTTTGTTCAAGATAAGTTAAAATCCTTATAGCTTGAACATTATGATCAAACTTATACTTCTCCTTATCAACTTGAACTAGAGCATCCTCACCTGTGTGACCAAATGGAGGATGACCAAGGTCATGTGCAAGCGCTATGCATTCAGTGATGTCCTCATCTAAGCCAAGTCTACGAGCAATGGATCTTGCAATTTGTGCAACTTCAAGGCTATGAGTTAGCCGAGTGCGATAGTAGTCATGCTCATAATTGATAAAAACTTGTGTTTTGTACCCCAATTTCCTAAACGCATTAGAGTGAATAATGCGGTCCCTATCACGCTGAAAGCAGCTGCGATTTTTGTCTTCTGGCTCTTTGAAATTTCTTCCTTTTGTTTTATTTGGAAAGCATGCGTAACTTAATAGAAAATTATTGTTTGACATGTAAAATTTCTACTATAATAGGTTATCAATAATGAACGGTGGTTGTTATGTCAACAGATTACAATATTAGCTTAACTGACAATGCATTAAGGAAAATCCACTCCCTTGTAGAACAGGAAGGAGATGAGAGTTCTGTTTTGCGGGTTGCAGTTTCAGGTGGTGGATGCTCTGGCTTCAAGTATAATTTTCTTATGGATCAAATAAATAAGAAGATGTCTTTGGGTGACGATTTTGACGATGATGAAGACGACGATTTTGACGATGACGAAGATAGCGAGGATTATAGAAGCCACTCCAGTTTTAGTGAAAAAGGTAAAGATATAGTAATTAATGATGAGAATGGAAACCCTGTGTTAATGGTTGATAATTGTTCAGCGAAATTTTTAAATAATTCAACTATAGATTATACTGAAGATCTAAGTGGTTCTGGTTTTCAAATCAAGAATGCTCTCGCTAAGTCTCGATGTGGGTGTGGTAACAGTTTCTCGGTCTAATTCTCCCTCCTGGATCTTTTTATAATATGGACAGTGATGTAGCACTAGAGCTAGCTTCTGTGAGTAAGAGCTTCAAAAAAAGTCCTGCTATTGTAGAAGATATCAATCTGAGTCTTACAAGAGGGCAAGTAGTTGCATTGATCGGCAGTTCAGGATCAGGAAAAACAACTATATTGCAAATTGCAGGCCTATTGGATAAGCCAACTTTAGGTGTAGTGACAATAGATGGAGTAAATTGTACGCAAGCCAGCAATAAATATAAAACTCATGTAAGAAGAAATTTTCTTAGCTTTGTTTATCAATTTCACTATTTATTACAAGAGTTATCAGTGTTGGAAAACGTTATGCTTCCTCAGCTTATTGCAAGAAGAAGCAAAGCTGAAGCAAAAAAAAAATCGCAAGCAATATTAGAAAAATTTGGTCTGGAAAATAAAGCAAGTAGTATGGTATCTGAAATTTCTGGTGGAGAAAGGCAGAGGGTTGCAATTGCAAGAAGCATTGTAAACTCTCCAAAGCTTTTACTTGCAGATGAGCCAACGGGAAATTTAGACCCAACAAATTCTTTGAATGTATTTTTGCTGTTACATTCATATGTAAAGGAAAATAACAGCTCTATGCTTATAGTAACACACAACTATATCCTTGCAGAAAAAGCAGATCACATTTTTCAGTTAAAAAACCGATCATTAGTAAAGCTGTAAATGGAAGAAACAAGTACAATACAAAGCTACCTATAACTTGTACTTATTTAACCAATGGTCATTAACGGAGTATAATTCGCATGAAATGCTTTCATTATTTTTTATACACGGACTCTTTAACTTACGCTGTTTACTTAGAAAGCATCCTGACAGCATAAACATTGCTAAAACGAGAAATAATAATTGCCTAAACATAACAAGACTTTTTTTATTTGTATTAATACATTCATTTCTCTCATTTGTAAAGTTAGGCATATTCTTTTACCCTTATCTCTTTTTTAGCTTTCTGAGGAGAAGTAGCTGCACTGTTTAAACGTAGTTTTATATAATTATCTATAATTTGAGCTACTTCCTCTTCTTTATCCCTTAAAAAGTGGTTAGTATCGTCTACTATATGGTATTCCATATGGTTATTTTTTACCGAATTTATTAACCTTTGTGCTAATTCTGTTACATCGCTTTCTTCTGAAATTGTATCATTATTACTTTGTATTATAAGTCCAGGAACTGGGCAAGGAGAGAGAAAAGAGAAATCGTACTTAGTTGCTGGAAGAGAAAGGGCAACAAAACTTACTATCTCTGGACGGCGCATTGTCAACTGCATAGCTACCCATGCTCCAAAAGAAAAACCGACTATCCAAATTGGAACGTTGTTAGAGTTATGCTCCTGAAGCCAATCAATAGCTACTGCAGCATCAGTTAATTCTCCTATACCCTTATCAAAAGTTCCGGTAGATTTTCCGACACCACGAAAATTAATTGTCAATGCAGAAAAGTTATTATCGATAAAAGATTCATATATAGTATGTATAATCTTACTATCCATACTACCACCATATTGAGGGTGATGATGTAAAATTAGCACAACTGGTGCATTGGTATCTTTGCTTTGATGATATCTACCTTCTATCTTTTTTGTTGCATTATTTAAAAAGACTTCTACCATGATTGCTCCTAATAAAAACCTGTTTTGACAGGGCTTGATAATGTAAATTATTTATTAATTATGTATTAATTTCACTGTTTTTGCAATAAATTTTTTATCGTGTTAAAGTTAACATACATAATTGGTTAATGGTAAGTGACAAATAAGCCTGTGAGTTTATTCTCTCTGGAAGAAAGTAGTTGCGTGTATGCTGATTATAATGCAACTGCTCCAGTGAGTAAAAATGTAAAAAAAAGTATACTTGAGATTTTGTCGAAACAAACACTAAATCCATCATCGCTGCATAAAAGAGGACAAGAAGCGAGGAAGATTCTTAAAGAGGTAAGAGATAACGTACGTGATGCTCTTAGCATTCCAGATGATAAAGAAATAGTTTTTACGTCTGGTGCAACTGAAGCAAACAACCTCGTCATGAGAGGAATGAAAGGCTATCTGCATGTAATTTCAGCTACAGAGCATCCTTCAATTCTTAATTCTGCATATAATCCACATATAATACCCGTTAATCAAGAGGGTATTGTTGACTTTTTAGAGCTAGAAAAAATTCTAAGCGAACTTGAAGGGAATAAAGTAATAATTTCAGTGATGATGGCTAATAACGAAACTGGAGTTATCCAGCCTGTTAAGGAAATAGCTAAAATGGCACATAAATTCGGGGCAATCTGTCACACTGACGCTGCTCAAAGTGTTGGGAAAATCGAATTAAATATGAAAGATTTAGAAGTGGATTTACTTACTTTATCTGCTCACAAATTTGGTGGTATAGCAGGTAGTGGAGTTTTAATATTTGACAAAAAGCTTGTAATAGAACCTACTATAATAGGTGGTGGGCAAGAAAAAGGATTGCGTGGTGGTACAGAAAACATTGTTGCAATTGCAGGTCTTTCTGCTGCATTGCAAAACATTCCAGATCTTCTATCAAAAATGAATGAAGTGGAGAAGCTGCGTGATCAATTGGAGTGTGAATTATTAAGTCTTGTCAGTGATATCAAGATCTTTGGCAGAAATTCTGAAAGATTGCCAAATACAAGTTTTATTTATATGCCGAGGGTAAAGAATGATCTGCAGCTCATGCATTTTGACTTAAATAATATTGCAGTCAGCAATGGTTCTGCATGCTCTTCTGGAAAAGTTGGGCCTTCTCATGTTTTGCTTGCAATGGGAGCAACAAAAGAGCAAGCAGAGTGTTCAATTAGAATCAGTATAAGTCCAGAGATTAAACCGCAAGACATAGAAAAAATAGTGGATTGTTGGTATAGCATCTATAAGAAGAATGCCTTAAGTAAATGCAAAAACTACTTTCACCATTCCCCTTAAATCATGATAGAGGGAATGGTGAAAGTAATTTCTATTGCCAGAGGTTGTTATAATAGTTAAATGCTGCTGAAAACCGATTTGCTTATAGTTATGGAAGAAATTCTCTAATTGCATACCACACCATTCAATTGTAGTATGTCATTTTATACTTGATAAAAACGCTGTATTGTATTATAATATATCATCAAGAGATAATAAGGAGTTACATATGTCTTATATGAAAAACGAACAGGATATTCGCTCTCAGGGCGTTTATTATAGTGCTGGACTCAGGAGTTACCTAACTAAAGTATACAATTATATGGCTTTAGCTTTAGGTGTTACAGGGCTTGTTGCGTTTTTAACAGTGTTTTCTGGTCTTTTCCAGGTGATTTATTCCAATCCTGTTCTATCGCTTGTGGTAATGCTATCTCCAGTTGCATTGGTGTTTTATATGTCTTTTAGGCTTCAAAACCTAAGTGCTCAGTCAACACTTACTGTATTTTTTCTATTCTCAGTTTTAATGGGAATTTCTTTATCTCATATTTTTATAATTTATACTGCAGAAAATATAGCGAGAGCATTTTTCATTACATCGATCATGTTTGGTTCTATGGCTTTGTATGGTAATACTACAAAAAAAGATCTGACCAGTATGGGTTCTTTTTTGATTATGGGAATCTGGGGATTAATCATTGCATCTATAGTTAATCTGTTCCTTGGGAGTAGTCCACTCTATTTTGCAATATCATTTGTGTCAGTAATAGTGTTTACTTTAATGACCGCGTACGATGCTCAGAGAATTAAAGATGTTTATTATAGATATAATGATGGTTCAGAAGTCGCAATGACTAAACTAGCTATACTTGGTGCAACTAACCTTTATTTTGACTTTATCAACATATTCCTCAATTTACTCAGGTTACTTAACTTGTTCAACAATAAGGATTAGATGATTTCCTTTTTAAGGGGAAACAATAAAAGTTCTATAGTTTTCCTCCTAATATCTTTAGTGGTATTGATGCTGTGTATTGCATATGCTTCAGTACCGTTGTATAGCATCTTTTGTAAAGCTACTGGATATGGTGGCACAACGAGAAAAGTAACTAATGCAACAATAAATGCAACTGACCAAAAAATCAGGGTTCACCTTAATGCTGATGTAATGTCCGGTCTGCCTTGGGAATTTAAATCAGAAACTAACTACATCGATACAAATATAGGGCAACAAAGTTTAGTATTTTATTATGCAAAAAATTTATCTGATCAGCCTTCTTTTGGAATGGCAGTGTATAATGTCACACCTTTTAAAGCAGGTAAATATTTCAATAAAGTTGCATGCTTTTGTTTTGAAGAGCAAATGCTGCTACCAAAACAAAAAGCGGCTATGCCCGTATCCTTTTACGTAGACCCTGAAATAATGCGTGACAATAGTACAAAAGATTTAAGTGAAATAACACTATCATATACGTTTTTTAAGCTTAAATAACAAACCTTTGACTATTGTTGATTTAAATAATAGTTATGCAACAGATCTATTTAATTGGGCAGAAGCACTTATTTGTTTTTTGCACACTAAGTACTTGTATTGCGGTTTTTGGTATTGCGAATTCCCATTCTTCACTATTTGCTTTACAGGCATTCCAGTACTCAGTTAACTCTTTATTACTTTTTATAGAGTCTGGCATTTTACTGTGAGGTTTTTTTTCTAATGTATGCTCAATTAGAATTTTACAGCAATCCTTGGATTTCGTTGACTTATCTCTACCATATAATTTAGCAACATAGTCTAAAGCGGTATTTCCACCATAGTTTTCATTTGGGTTATCATTTACTCCCGCTTTTATGAGAGCTTTTAATATATCTGGAGAACGAGCCAAAACGCAGGCATGTAAATATCCTTTTTCATTTTGCACATTAGCTCCTGCTTTTATTAAAACTTGCGCTAAATTTGTTAAAGTGTATAATTTATAATTAATGGCAATAGAAAAAAGACTATCTATTGGAAAGCCATCATAATCTTTCAAGTCAAATTGGTGATTAATATCAAATCCTTTTTTTTCCCAAGAAGTATATAAATATTTACAATAATCTCTTTTTTTATCTGATTTTTGTATTCTATATTCTAACCTTTCTTTTATTTTTTTTATTACATTGTTAACATCCAAATCATTATCTTCATCCACTTTGCACAACACATTGAATAAAACACCATAAAGCCAAATTTCTCTGTTCATGATAATTTGTGCCTCAAAACTATTAACAATACGCTTATGTAGTGTATAAACTCTAAATAACATTTTGCAAAATATTAATTGCTAGATAACATAATTAAAGTTTTTGTCTTACATTTATCATGGTTAGAGCTATACAAATTAAAAAAACTGGGGGGCCAGAAGTATTAGAATTTGTAGATAAGAGCATAGGTGAGCCAAAAGATGAGGAAGTCTTAATACGTCATACAACTATCGGCTTAAATCGTTATGATTTAGAACACAGAAAAGGTACACGCAAAATTAAAGATCTGCCATCAGTACTTGGAGTAGAGGCAGTAGGAGTTGTTGAAAAGCTTGGTAAAAAAATTAGTGATGGACTTAAGGTTGGAGATAGAGTTGGATATTGCACAGCTCCTCCAGGGGCATATTGTGAAAAGCGCATTGTACACCAGAAATATTTGATAAAAATTCCGAATGATATACCTGATGAAGTTGCTGCTGCAGTATTGTTTAAAGGTATGACAGCTCACTATTTAGTTAATCAATCTTATAAAATCAGGCCTGGTGCTTTTGTACTAGTTCATGGAGCTAATGGTGGTTTGGGGCAAATAATATGCCAATGGGCAAAGGATAAAAAAGGTATAGTGATAGGTTCTATAAGCTCTGACGAAAAAATGAAGATAGCTTTACAAAGTGGCTGCACATACGCAATAAACTACAATGATAAAGACTTCGTTTCTAAAATCATGGAGATTACGAAAAATAGAGGAGTAGGTGCGGTGTATGACCCTATAGGTTACGCTACAAGCAAGCTCTCTTTTGAATCTTTAGGTAAGTTTGGCATATATGTTTCCTATGGGCAGATATCAGGTAATGCTCCTATTAATTTCTCTTTACTTAGTTCGCGTTCGTTATTTGCAGCTGGAACTTCGATATATCACTACAAGCACAATAGACTTACGTTAGTGCTTACTGCAATGGAAATTTTTGAAATGATAAGAAAAAAACTTTTAATTGTACGAATTAATAAAAAATATAAATTTGATGAAATAATAGAGGCTCATCGTGACATGGAAAATAGAAAAGTAAGTGGGCTAAATATTATCAAAGTTTCTTAAATAACTTAGTAACCTAAAATAATTATTCATTAAGTCATATCAACAAGAATTTCACATGGTTAATTTTCTTTTTGGGAGAGTTAAAAGCATACAGCTGTAGCTAAACTGACTGAGATTTTTATACCGGACTAGTTTGAAAAACTTGTCATTCTGCTACTCGTTAGTGGCGTGGTAATGCAATGTTTTATCTATAGATATTATGTTCACAGTAGTTTCAAAAGAAGCTGAGTAAATAAGTTATATTTCAAATTAGATTTGGTGTCACATCTAACATTATAAGTATTATCACTTCAATAGTATATGGAGCTGTTATTTTTCTTTTAAATGAATGCTTTTTTCTGTTTTACAATAGTTTTAGAGTTAGTACTTAGAAAGTTTACATTGCTTTATGAATTGTCTCTGTTGTTCTGATATATCCAGTAATCATAAGTTCTCCTTTAATGGCATTTTGTTCTCATATTTTATATACCATTACACTCTGGGACCATACATATAAGGCTAAAGTGTGCTGAAAGTCAATTAAAAACTCCAAAAAGAATAACATAGAAGTATTGACTATAATGTGTTAGTATGTTAGCCTTTATATAAGTTTTAATTAAAGAGATAAGGTTATGAGTGGTTTCCAAGATCAAGAATTTAAATCAAATCTGATATATGAAATGGCAATAGCAGGGATATCCTGTGGAATAGTGGGGGGGATAGTAGCAGGCTTAGGAGCTATTGATGGAATTTTTACAAATTACGCTATAAGCTCTATTTCTGGTTTGTCACCTCTTGTTGCAGGTGGAATGGTTGGTGTTGGGTTTCTATTATCATCGTTATATGCAATAGCTTTAATAGCAAAACTCTCAACTTCGGGCTTTAAGGACTCTTCAAAAGAAATAGTGCAAGCAATTGCGTGTACTGGTGTTAGATTTGGGATAGGAGCAGGATTGGTTGCTCTTGGCTTTACATCACCAGCAGCTATAGGTGCTTTAACTTTTGTAGTGAGTGTGATTGCTTGTATTCCTTTAAGTTTCTTAATTGATAAAGCAATTGAGTGCTTTTTTCCAGAAGGAAATAGACAGCCAGGTAGTTCCGTTGATGGGGAGATATACAAAGGAAATAAACAGCCAGGTAGCTCAGTTGATAGTGATGTGAAAATTGTTGATGGGGATGTGTGCAGGAGAGTATTTTAAGAGACGATAGATAGAAGTTTTTGAAGAGGATTTAGCCCATTTTTTTGTGTTAAGTATAATTGAATTATCAGCTTAATTCCTAATCCTGCATAGCTAGTTGATTTTCCCATCCAAGAATCATTTTATTAGCTTGCTTCAATGTTTCAATAGAAGGCAAATCTTCTGTGCTGAGTGGTAGGCGGACAGTTTTGTGTTCTATGAGCCCAATGTCATGCAAAAGTGCTTTAGTAGGTATTGGATTGCTGGCAGTAAATAGAGCTTTGCAAGCTTGTTGCCAACTGTCTGCTTGAGGGTTCTTGCCGCTCATGCATTGCTTAACATATTCATGTACTACACTTGGCCAAACATTGGCAGCAACAGAAACCAGACCAGCCGCACCCTTAGCAGCCATATCAAATATCATATTATCGTCCCCACAAAACACCTCAATATTTGGTGCAACTTTCTTATACTGAGTTAAAGTATCAACGGTGCCACTTGAATCTTTGATAGCCCAAAATTTTTCGTGGCTGGATAAGTTGCGTACAGTTTCAGCGTGAAGACTCACTCCTGCTCTTGATGGAATATTGTAAAGCATGGCTGGCACATGTGCTTTTTCAAGCAGCTTTTCAAACCATAAAGTTTGCCCCATGATTCCAGGCTTTGCATAAATGGGAGTTGTCATTAGATAGCCATGAATAGGCATACCCTTGCAAAAATCAAGCCATTCAAGAGTCTGATATAGATTCACTCCTGGTACACCAATTATAATTTTCGTATTTAATTTTAGCTCACATACAAATTCAACTAATGTGCGCTTTTCAGAATCAGTAAGTGATAAGCTTTCACCTGTGCTACCTAGCAACACTACACCATTTTCAGTTTCAGCTTGCATTGTTAGTAAACGCTGCAAGCTTTGGTAATCTATACTATCTCCACTGCAATTAAAAGGAGTAACACAAGCAGTCCATAAAAATGTAGATTTCAATTGAAGTTATTAAAATGGTATTTCATCATCGATTAGTTCGTCTTTTATATCGTTGTCAAAACTTCCGTGTTTATCTTTTTGTTCTGTTTCATTTTGTTTGTATTCACTTGGCTTGTAATCAGAGTTTGACATACTGTTTCGTGAATCTAAAAGGGTAAGGGCACTATTAAAGTTATATAGCACCACCTCTGTCGTATACCTTTCGCTACCATTTTGGTCAGTCCATTTTCTAGTTCTCAGAGAACCTTCAACGTAAACTTTACTACCTTTGCGCGCAAAATCCTTAACAATTTTTACTAATCCTTCACTAAAAATTACAATATTATGCCATTCTGTCTTTTCAGAGCGCGTACCAGAAAATTTGTCAGTCCAACTTTCAGATGTGGCTATCGAAAAACTTGCCATCTCTTTTCCATTTTGTGTAGTCCTAATTTCAGGATCTTTTCCTAGATTACCAACTAATATGACTTTATTTATAGTACCACTAGACATAATTATGCTTTAAAATAAATCTCTTTATTATCTTATGTGAGAGTATTATTGTCAAATTTAATTAAAAACGCGCTTGGAGGGATTCGAACCCGCGACCTTTGCCTCCGGAGGGCAACGCTCTATCCAACTGAGCTACAAGCGCAGATGTATTAGATTATTTAATAGATAAACTATCTAAATCAAATTTTTGTTCTGGATAAAGCGTAAACATAATACCTCCATGTCCAAAATGTACATTTTTAGAATTGCTTATCCGTTCTTTTGTTATCTTTTGGTTTACAGCCCATGAAAAAGTTACATAATTTTCAGTTACTGAGTGCACTTTTAAATCCTTAGTATTTATAAACAACTTTCCATTTACCCATATTTTCCATGTATCGGGGGAAAAGTATAAAATTGAATCTAAACTGACTACTTTACAATTGAAATTTTCTTCCTCTGTAACTCCTGAAGACTGTAAGTTAAACTTTTCCATCTCACTAACTATTCTATTAACCTGCTCTTCATCAAAAAAAATGCTTTTTATGCTACCATATTGCGATAAAGTACTCTCTGCTGCCTCTTTTATTATATCGTCTCGATCTATATAATAATTGTTGATAAAAAAACACTCCTTCGCACGCAAATTTGCTATATCAATGAAGTCATTTATTTCTTGATTTCCAACTTTTAAAATACTTTTTAAGTACTTCTTTTCTATAATCATTCCATCATTAGAATGATGACAGACCATTTCATCATTGCCTTGTCTTTCTATATATACACATAAATTTTCACTATTTAACCCTAATATTTTATGCTCAATAAAATCTTCATTACTAATATGCTGTTGGCAAGAATATTTTTTACAAATCCCTATATTTTCTACAAGATCTTCGCAATTGCAATATGCACTAACATTAAAAAACAGCAGCGTAAAAATAAAAAACAACTTTATATTCATCTACTTAATATGGTATACCAATCAAAAACTATACTAGCTCTCACTATCTCTATCATATTACCACTTAAAATCTGGTTTATAACTTTAGCATCTATATTTCTCTGCTTATTCAAGGTAAGAGATCTGATCATAACATAACCAGGAAGATTTGGAATAGACTGTAGAAATAAAAAAATATGCTTATCGCTAATTGAGCTTAAACTTAGAACCACTTCACTTCTTATTACTTTTGTATGTTCACTTTTATTGTGGAGTTCAGCTTCTTCAGGTATAGAAATTGATATTTCAGGTTCTAACATGTAGTGTTTTTTATATAGCTTGTTAAGCTCAAAATTTAAATTTGTAATGTATCTGCTACTATGTAAGTTTGAAGAAGAAATTCTTTTCCATAAATCTAGGTTTTTATTTAGAACGACTTCTTTCTTTTGAATTTCAATGATCTGTAAATTAATAGAGCGTATTTCCTCAGCTGCAGTTTGATTTTTATTATAAACCTTTTTGTTATAGATAATAAAACACGTTGATAACCCTATTAATACAATAGATAACAATAAGTAATATATGCACTGAATTGTAGCTTTTCTTTTTAGTTGAGAGATAGTCATCAATCTACATTGCCTCTCCTATTTCAACATCAATAGATAGATTTTTCTCTTTAGTAGTAGGTAAGCTAGAGATACTAATATCATGAGTACGGAAATTATCGTTTAAATTTTTCTGTAGTTTCTCGTATTGATAAGAAATGTCTTTACCAGATTGAAAATTAAACCTTAAAGTTGTGGTAATATAACTTTTTGCCTCATTATAATTCCACTCAAACGATTGAAGCTCTACACCTGGTACTTTTAACTTTTCTGCATACTTAATTTGTGTAAGGGGAGAGTACTCTATTTTTGATAAAATATTATTTATATTAATAAAATCGTAAACTTCATCTATCTTTTTTACATTATAGATTTGGCTAAGTTTTATTAGTTTGTTATTTAAAGCACTCCGCGTTGCAGATAAATTATCAGCAACATTAAAATTTGAATACAAATTTTGCAAACAAAAGGCGTTAATTACAACTAAAACCAAGAGTAGGTATAGAAAAATTTGAGGAGAATTTAAATAAAGATAATTAAATAGATAAAATTCTTTAGTTTCTTTTGTGTTAAAAATATTTATTGGCTTATTCTTAAAGCTGTGAAACAAAATTGTAGTATCACAAAAGCTATCTTTTTCGCTTATAGCTAATTCTGCCCCCAATAGTTTACCCAGCTCATATGGAGTCAATATGTTCACACTATTCTCTGAAAAATTTATAACTGATAAACTAGATTTAATAGCTTCTGATACTATAATGCAGAGGTCGACAGGGTCATTTTTTTCAAATCCAAACTTAGTTAAAGATTGAATTGTATTTTTCACTTCCTGATATATTTCACCAGCAATGATTCCTGGTAAATTATCATTAGTAAATGGTATTAAACGTGTAAATATCATTTTGTTCTCTTTAAGAACCACTTGTCTATAGCCACCTGTTTTAGTTGCAGCAACTATAATTTTCCAGTTACTAGGATCTTTGTGTAGAATCTTTTTTGCTATACTGACTAGTTCTATAGGAAACATTAATATTCCTTTAAAGTTAGAGCCTATTTCAACAAACACGTCCAACCAATATTCTATTAAATGATTTGCTTTTGATGAAACAAATAGATACCACCAGTTTTGATTAAATTTATTCGGCTTTTCGACCAAGAGAATAGAATTTATATCGTTATTATGAGCAAAATGCTCTACTTTTGTTTTTGCTGATAGATAAGCACTAATCCTATTTACTCTTGGGATAGACTGTAGCAAATAGTTCTGATCAGTGTGATTGAGAACCAGATATAAGGGTGCTTTTTTATCTGATGAAAGACATGAAATTAAGTCAGAAACAGCTTTATTATTTTTGTCCTTAGCAAAATATCTTTTATTTAAAGTATCATTTTTAAAATATAGTAACATTGTGCCTTCTTTTCCTATAGAAAGCATAAACTTACTTTTGGGTTTTGACCCAAACATATTAACAAAGTGTATACTCATCTAGAATTAAAAAGGTAATTTATTGAAATTCATTAAACATTAGATGACAATATTACTTATATTATAAGTTTTTGATAAAATTAGTAGTAATATTAACCCTTTTGTATGATGAAGGTTTTTTATATTTGTGCTAGACACAACTTAACCTGACAAACGAGGATTAATTATATCTCAGCTTGATATTTTATTCTCCAACAGACTGAAAATTGAATTGAGCTAAAGACTTGATTTGACGCACGTTGTTGCACATTACCATTTAGTATACTTGAA
This sequence comes from Wolbachia endosymbiont of Oryzaephilus surinamensis, assembly GCF_025617515.1. Classification (NCBI taxonomy): domain Bacteria; kingdom Pseudomonadati; phylum Pseudomonadota; class Alphaproteobacteria; order Rickettsiales; family Anaplasmataceae; genus Wolbachia; species Wolbachia endosymbiont of Oryzaephilus surinamensis. The sequence goes on from NZ_CP092526.1 coordinate 1,360,298, forward strand.
CTGAACATTTTCAGTGAATCCATCTGGCATGACTGAAACTTTTGTATTCATATTTATTTTTAAGTAATTTACTAGCTCATCAACTAATATATCAGGAGCAGAAGCACCTGCAGTAATTCCTATTTTTTCTGCGCCCTGCAACCAATTTTTGTTCATACATTTATAATTATCAATCAAATAGGCTCTTTTTCCTGTGGAAATGCACAGGTCTAATAAACGGTTTGAATTTGAACTGTTTTTGCTTCCTACAATTAACACTACGTCTGTAATTTTAGCCAATTTTTTAACAGCGTTCTGCCTATTTTGTGTTGCATAGCATATATCTTTTAAGTCGGGGCCTGTAATGCTTGGAAATCTGAGCTTCAGTGTAGCAATAATTTCTTTGGTATCGTCAATACTTAACGTGGTTTGTGTTACATAAGATAAATTATCTGGATCTTTGATTTGTAAATTGTATACGTCTTGCATAGTTTGCACTAGAGATATAGGATTACTTACTCTTCCTATAATTCCTTTAACTTCTGGATGATTTTCATGTCCAATTAGAATTAATTCTTTACCACTATCCTCATACCTTTTTGCCTCTTTATGTACTTTGCTAACTAATGGACATGTTGCATCAATCACTTGAACACCCTTTCTTTTTGCCTCATCCTCTATACTTTTCGACACTCCATGTGCACTGAAGATCAATATTCCTCTATTGTCTTTAATGTCTTCTATGCTGCTTACAAAAACCACTCCTTGTTTCTTAAAGCCCTCTACTATATATTTATTATGAACGATTTCGTGTAGTACATAAACTTGGCGTTCATTTTTGTATTTCTCTAAAGTGATTGCTAATATGTCTACAGCTCTTTTAACCCCTGCACAGAAACCGCGTGGTTCAGCTAAGATAATCTCCATTTTTTAAGTAAGTATGTAAACATTGCTAAAAAGTAAGCTCCGCTCACTATGTTTCATATCATGACTGCTTTACTATAATTTCAAATTTATCACTACCAAGACTCTTGTTAATATACCAGGAACCGTCATCTTTAATTGTAAATTCAGGACTCTTGAGGTCTCTTTTTATTGTCTTTCCATCTTGGCCATCCATAGCAATATGGATATCGAATGTAACGATGTCTATATTTACCATGGCTTTTTTCCCACTGTGTGAATTTAGACTAAACTTGCCCAACATGACATCATTAATACTCACTTCTCCTGCATAAGTATCACACTGACCATCTACACAACACTCACTTTCAATATAAAAAAGATCTGACATATTTATATCTATAAAAAAAAGAACTAAACTTACATACTAAATATAGCTTATCATTAATAAGCAATTACAGATTACTTTGGCTACAACAATAATGCAACAGACATAATTAATTGTATAAGAAACTACACTTTAGAGAAATGGTTGTTTGGTTTTTTTATTAATTTTTTTCACCATACTGTCAATCATGTGTTTTATTCCTTGATATACAGAGTGTGTACTTTCGTCACTACGCATATAAGCAGAGCAGGAAAATATATTATGCTTTTCGTCTTCTATTGATAGCTTTGTATCGCATGTTATATGTTCGCCGCCGAGCTTCTCTATCAACTGGTCTTTGTCGTCTCCTATAGTTACCTTAATCTTACTTTCTTCTTTACCTATTTTGCTACTTAAAATTAAAACAATAATGGCTGGAGATATACATATAGTTCCTATTGGCTTTTTTGCAACAAAGAACTCTGAGACTAATCTTTCAAACTCAGGCATTACTGTTTTATTTTCAGCTAAGTCAGATAAATTTTTCGCAACTCCATATCCACCAGGTACGACTAGCATGTCAAAATTTTCAGCTTTAGCTTCTCTTAAATCATTTATCTCACCTCTTGCAATTCTTGCTGATTCTACAAGTACATTCCTTTTTTCTTTTACTGCTTCTTTTGTTTTGTGATTCATAACTTGTGTGATATCAACATCAGGAGCAAAGCACGTGACTTCAACTTCCTGCTGATCAAGCACAAGCAAACTTAAAACTGCTTCTCTCACCTCTGTGCCATCGAGGTGGCCGCATCCTGATAAAACCACAGCGGCTCTTAATTTTTTCTCACCCATAAAATACCTTGATTTCATATAATCTAGGTATTGTAATACAAATTCCATATTTGGAAAGGAGTAATTATTTTATGTCAATTATAATATAATTAATAATTAGTATATATAATTAGGCATATTTATAATTGATGGGAATTGAATATGGTACAAGGTGGTGCAGTAGATACTGGTAACAGCGAGTACCTTGCTCAAGGTATATTTGAAATTATTCAAGGAGATAAAGCTTTACAGGAAGAAGCAAGAAAGTTTTTGGATCAAAATGAAGATCTGAAAAATTTAGATTCAACTAAAAAGGCAGACATAATCAGTTTATTAGAAAATGAGAAAAGCGAAAAATTTTTTACAGCTGTGTCAAAAAAATTATCAGGAAGAGAAAAATTCAAAAAACTAGCTGAGCAAGTTGGTAAAAATCTAGTAATGGAGGAAAAACTTGAAGCTTTAGGCAACCAACTGTTAGTTCAAGGAGTTATAAGTGGAGCAGCATTTACAACATTGACAGGTGCATTAGTAGGTACATTAGCAATAGGGGGAGTGGCTGGTGCATTGTTGGGTGGTGGAATAGCGTTGTTAGGGCTTTTAGCAATAGCGGCTATAGCTGCTATTGGTTATGCCATATATCAGCATAGAGATGAAATAAAAGAAAATGCAGATAAAATTATTGGTAAAGTAAAAGAGGGTGCAATTGAATGCGGAAAAGCAGTGAAAAGTTTTGTGAAAGATGTGATCGATGAATTGACTTGGGAAAAGACTAACTTCTCTAGATTACAGAAAGAGTTCATTTATGATATGGTATACCCTGCAAACGCTGAAGAATCAAAAGAGGCCCAGAATAAAATAAGGATCATAAAAATGCTTAAAAATGAAGAGCAACGATCTGCTATACAAGAGTTAGTAAAGAATGGAACTATTCAAAATTTTTCAGAAGCTGATATGATCAGACTTCTGGAAAAAGGCCTCAGTACTCATGAGGAAGATATACAGAAATTGCTAAATTTGATGGAAGATTTTCTACCTGCAATTATGGACAGTGGTAATAATAAAATAGAGAAAGTGGAAAAAATAGTTGGTGATAAAGTTAAACAAATGGAGCCAAATTCTGAAGTGAAGAATCCAAGTTCTGAACGAGTTAGTGAAGAAAGGAAAGGAGTGAATTGATACATTTGAAGAGCGTTTTAATGTATCTGTCTATCTTATTTTGCCACCCTGCTAAGCGGACACAAAAAATTACTTCCGCATATTTTAAATCTCATTATAATTACAAATAGAGATATTTTAAGAGCTCAAAATCTATCTTTAGTCTGCAGACTTTTTAATCAAACTTATTAAAAATGTATTCTTCAGTGTATATCTGTCGTATGTGCACTGCATTTTTTTCTAATCTTTTTTACAGGGGGATTTTATGTCCAGAATTCCAGATATTTGACCTTTACTTTAGCTAATAAAAACCAACTGGTACCTGCGGTTTTTATAGCTACGTTTCTCAAACAAGTTTCAAATGAATAGATTTCTTGCATAACTGGAATTTAAAAGTTGATGTCATTCTAGCGCGTGACACTAGAATCCAGTCCTTTTGTGCAAAAAACGTTGTAAAGTAACTTAGTTGGATCCCAGTGTCAGCTACTCTGATGACAAGACAGGTTTCAATATTTGCATGCATCTAAACAGATAAGCAATTACTATCAGAAAGAGGTAGACTATGCTACTCCTTTCTATCCGTTTTCTTGAGCAACCTGCTTTCAAGTCTAACACACATCTCAGTAATTATAATATCCAATTTTTGATCGTGTTTTTCCACAGGTAAATTTTTACAATATTGCTTCTCATAGGCTACACCTATAAATATTTTTCCAAGTGGCCGTAATTTTTTTATCATTTCATCATACCAACCACCGCCAAAACCTAACCTATTAAAATGATCATCAAAAGCAATAACAGGAGTAATGATTGTATCGGGGATTATATCTTCATCTGCTTTATTCCATTCCTCAAATTTTAATAACTTGTTTTTATTAGGGACTGCTACTTTATAATCTAAATCGAGTAAACGATGCATCAAAGGCACAACATTAATTTCTCCGTCTGTTGGAATGTACGCTGCTATTGTTTTACCTTTAACGTAGCTTAAGTTCTGATTAAAGAGATTAATAAGGGAACTTGCTGCATAACTGGAATAACTTTCATCAACATCTTTTCTTATGGTTCTATATTGCTTCCTTAGTTCCTCTTTGTGCTGTTTAGTGTCTTTGAACATGTTCTATCCATTTTGCAGTGAGCTTTTCTTGTAAACTATTTTGCTTCAAGCGCTCACTTAAAAAATCAAAGTCAACAAGCTCCATATCCTGGTCTTGATTACTGCAACTATAAACAAAACTTATTTCTCCTGTTTCCTTATTTATGTGTTGCTGAATACATTGAGCGCAGATTTCTTTCATCATGCACTGCATAGGAGAGTTAACTGATGATATTGCTATGTGTTTTGGTTTTAGATATGGCTTTAAAATTGTTTTTCTAGCTTCATTTATAGCTTTCATCATTTTATCAGAACCAATAGTGATGATTTTATCTATAGTGTTTAAACTAATAGTAATTTTACCTAACTTTCCTTGCTGATATGAGATTATTGCATCAACTATATTACCATGAAAGGATTTATCCTGTTCTCTGCTTGTTTCTATCAATCCTTCTTCACATGCCCAAATTACTGCACTTGATGCACGTTCTATCAGTGCTCGTTTAAATACATCACTTAATTTTTTATAGCCAGCGAAATATAAAACCTTATGATTGTTTTCAAGACATGCCTTCCCTATCGAAAATAACACTGCATTTCCAACTCCACCGCCAATGAGCATTATATTCTTCATAAACTTTTTATGGAGTAGAAAACCTCTCTAACTTCAATTAAACTGATAACTAACAGCTGCATTTTTACGCATATTATCCAATAACAGGTTGCTTTGTATCATAATCTTTTGTTGATACATTTCCTGTTTGATTGCTTCTATATCCATTGCATTATTTTTGATATCACATAACATCATCAACTTTGCAGTGCTATTTTCTCTTAATTCTACTATTTCATTCATATTTGTTTTACTAAATAAAATCTGTAAATCAGGATTTAAATTTCGCATTTTTATTTCAAACTCTTTTACGCTTGGCAACTTGAAATCATCTGCTAACTTGTCAAAATTTAAACAACTGACCTTTTGCTCCTTAAAACTAGAGAGTAAACTTTCTGAACCTTCAACTACAACCTGTTTCAGTTTTAAAGTACTTTTCAGCAGTGTATGATCGAGCTGTACCTTATCTATGACTTTTATAACAGAGTAACCTTCGCTTAAACTAACCGGACCTGCTACATCACTGATTTCTAATCTTTCCAAAACGTCCTTGAGAGTACCTTTTAGCTGACTTAAATTAACTGTTGCTTTGCGCATCTTTATTGAAGATTCTGGATTATTACTGGTACGTAATTTTTTTACTAAGTCTTCAGCTATCTTCTGATCGGGAATTATGAACTCCTGAAACGTAATAAGGTAATCAGACTTCTCTTTTTGCTTTCTTGCATCATCCACTTCTTGATCGCTGATATTAATAAGCGGTACAACTCCTACTTCAATAATCTTGTTCCACAGCAGCTGACACTTTATTTGTTTTTTTAGGGTATTGAGATCTATATTATGCTTTTTTACGTATTGATCAACTTCATCAGCCTTAAGTTTTAAACTTTGAGTTAAGAATAACGTGACAGCATTATTTAACTCCTCGTTACTCAATTCTATATTCATCTTCTGTGCTTCGCTGACAATGATAATTTCGTCTATTAACTGTCTTAGAATTTGAGATTTTACCTCTTTTTGATTAATCTTCTGAGTGCCAAGCAATGAATTTATGAAGTTTATACGTCTTTCGATATCTAAATTTGAAATTGGCTCACCATTTACATCTGCAACAATTTCAATCTCAGTTGCAAGTAACCTAAGCGGCAGCATTATTAATATCAAAATTAGTATTTTATGCATATAAAATTATTTAGCTAATAACTAATTCTATAATAAATACTGAATAAACGCTAGCTAACTTTTTAATAATTAAAAAAGAGGGTGAAATTACTGTAATGAATACCTAAACAATAATATACGGAAGGAGAGGGATTCGAACCCTCGATACGACTTTTCAATCGTATAACGGTTTAGCAAACCGCCGCCTTCAGCCGCTCGGCCACCCTTCCAAATTATTACTATAATATCAAGACCTTTACTGCCTGTCTAATGCTTTTAATTGCAATATTTGTATCTGTCCAGATGCATGCAAATATTGAAACCTGTCTTGTCATCAGAGTAGCTGACACTGGGATCCAACCAAGTTACTTTACAACGTTTTTTGTGCGAAAGGACTGGATCCCAGTGTCAAGCACTGGGATGACACCATTTGTTGTAAACTCACTTTTACTCTATGGTTATACTACCTTACCGCTATCCTGAACGGATACCAATATTTACCCATTAAAAACAACAACATTTTTCCGAATAACTGTAATTTAAGGCTAAATCAACGCAAACTAATTTCTACTTTTTTCAATGATTTCTTTTGCTTTTTCCACATTAGCCCATTCTCCAACTGTCACCGTTTTTCCCTTTTCTAAATCTTTATAATGAGAAAAGAAATGAGCTATTTTATCTAGTAAGTTTTTAGATAAATCAGAATAGTTTTTTATATTGTCATAATAGCTATCAACACTGGAGATAGGTACAGCTAATATTTTTTCATCCTCTCCTTTCTCGTCTTTGGTAAGTAATGCACCTACTGGACGCACCGATATCAAAACTCCAGGCGCTAAAGGAAATTGAGTTAGCACCAAAACATCCGCAGGGTCACCATCACCTGCGCAGGTATTTGGTATAAACCCATAATTGCAAGGATAAGTCATTGAGGTAGACAAAAATCTGTCAACTTGTAACAACCCAAGCTCTTTATTAAATTCATACTTTACAGGCTCAGCATTTGCACTTATTTCAATTACTACATTTATTTCATCTGGTTTTGTTGTTACTTTGCTTAAATCCATGGATTACCTCGTTATTCAAGAGAAGATATTATATAGCATACACTTTAAAAGTGCTACATTTATCATTCATAAGTAGAGATTCATGATTGAATAGGACCATTTGCAAAACTGTTAATAGTTGTATCATTGATCGTTGAATGTGGCGGTTCTTGAGGTGATTTTAGTAGTTGAAATAAAGCATATACTATTACGATAGTAAGTACTGCAGCAACTATGAAATTGATGAGATTATTTTGTGGCAAAATATTTGTTATTGAGTTGAATAACTTTTGCTCCATAAAGAAATAATCAGCAGTATATAATCCAATAGACAATATAAACATACCTAAAGCTAATTTACAAAATGTGTTTTTATGATTTTTGTTTTTTTTGTTACTGATACTAGAGTTTAGTCTGCATTCACTTTGTGGCACTGAGTAATACGTATTCTCAGGGTTTGTTACTAATTGTTCAAATGCATCACTATTTTGGTTTTTTAGTAGTTGCTCTAGAGTACGTTTGATATTTTTAGGATATAGAGAATCTTGACTGTCTTGCTCTCTTGCAGCTGTAAATGTCCCGTTCAATTCACTTATACCTCTATAATTAAGTGTATACTTGGTGAATCCATTTCTATACGGTAACTCAATTTTTCTTAATACCTTTATTAACTGTAAGATGTAACTGTAATACAGTGGTGTGTTGATTACTCTAGCTTTCTCATTAATATATTGATTGAGTGATAAAATATCTCCATTTCCAGTACATGTAGAAAATATACCATAACTAGAAAATAGTAATGCTATGTCTTTATCTATTTTTATACTGTGAATCGAGTAATAATGATTTATTACCTCTTTACATAAGCTAAACTCTTTATCAAATTCATTTGCATAGCTTATTTTGAGTAACTTTTTAATATTATTGAGTACTTGTTTCTCAAAGTCATCATTATTGTTAAATAGAGCTTCACCTTTCGGATTTGCTAGAATATTAAAAAGCTTTAGTTTTTTTTGATCTTCTGTCAATTCTACTTGATCTACAATTTCCCTTAGCAGTTTCTTCGAAGTGTCACAAAGAGTAGGTATTTTTTTACTTTCAACTGCAGCATATATTTTATCAATTACTTCTTGAGTATTGAACTGAGCATTTTCTGCAAGAACTCTATAAGCTTGAACATAAATTAAAAACAATCCTTGTAGACTAAATTTTAAGTTAAAATATTTATCTAATGGCTCTTGTTCTTTTTTATTAATGAATTCGAATAGACCTATATGATTTCTGCAATCCATGCAATGATGTAAGTCAGCATGTTGAAAACTGCCCAAACGAATAAATGCGGCTTCTAGTAAATTGCCCTTACCAACAATTTTTATTAACTCTTCAACTTCTTTAACCATCCCTCTAGTCCACAATATAATAATTATCTTTATAGTATAAAGAATATAGGATAAAACAGCAATAAATTTTATTGTATGTTTACATTCTGCATTAAAAAATTAAACCACCAAGTTAGGAGCATATCCAACCTCCACCTATAACTTGTTCGCCCTTATATGCTACACAGGCTTGACCTGGACTGATGCCAAAGTAATCGTCGTTTAAAATTACACAGGCTTTGTTCTTTTCGTCAGTTGAATATATTGTCGCTGAGCTTCCTGCATGTGATGACCTAAGCTTCACAGTTACTTCCATGCCTTCTTTTGGTTGTTCTAACCAATTTAACTCTTTGACCAATATCTTTTTTTGCATTAGAGCATTGATCGGGCCTACTACAACTTCATTATTTTCTGTATTAATTTTTATCACGTAAAGAGGCTCATTGTGTGCGATGCAGAGGCCTCTTCTCTGTCCCACTGTAAAATTTACTATGCCGCTGTGCTCACCTAGCACTTTTCCATGAATATCTACTATTTTACCTTTCTGCACAGATTGTGGAGCTAATTTAGCTATTGTTTTACTATAGCTTTCGGAAACAAAGCATATATCTTGACTATCCGGCTTTTCAGAAATTTGTAAGCCAAAATACTTTGCTAATTTTCTTATATCACTTTTATAGAACCCACCTAATGGAAATCGCAAAAGCTTTAACTGCTCCTCAGTAGTTGCAAACAAAAAATAACTTTGATCTTTACTTTTATCAATACTTCTGCACAACTTTACCTCACCATTTTCTTCTAATCTTCTTACGTAATGTCCTGTTACGAGCACATCCGCACCAAGATTTTTTGTAACTTGCAATAGATCGCGAAATTTTACTGTTTGGTTACACCTTACGCACGGTATGGGAGTTTCTCCACGCATATAGGTATTTGCAAAATCCTCTATTACTTCCTTTTTGAATATTTCCTCGTAGTTTAAAATATAGTGGGGAAAGCCAACACTTTCAGCCACGTATTTGGCATCATAAATATCCTGTCCAGCGCAGCATGCACCCTTTCTCGCATTACCATCACTGCCATAGAGCTGAAGAGTCACACCTATCACTTCGTACCCAAGGTTATACAGCAGTGCTGCAGCAACGGAGCTATCAACTCCCCCGGACATTGCAACAATAGCCTTAGTTTGATGCGGAGCTTTATCTTTTAATAAAGGTTCAATTTCAAATTCTTTTAGCATATAATTTATAAACACAAACCTGTGTCAAGCACTGGAATCCAGTTTCTATTACACAATTTCATCGAAACAGCATACATACTGTAATTGCTATTGAATGATGGAGAGACATACTCCATTATTTTAGCACGAAGTAACAAATTCAATGAATTAGTTCTTCAAGAATAATTTAAACTTTTACAGTAGGAGTAGTCTCATGAAACATTATAGCGGGTTAGATGTCTCACTCAAAGAAACTTTTATTAGTATCATTGATGAGAAAGGAAAAATTGTTAAAGAAGGGGTTGTTGCAAGTGAAAGCAGTGCAATAGCTGAGTTTCTGCTTGGTCAAAACAAAAAATACGAGTCCATAGGAATAGAAAGCGGGCAATTATCAATATCGATGTGCAAAGAGTTGAGGAATCTTGGATTACCAGTAACTTGTGTAGATGCAAGGCATATGGCAGCAGCATTATCTGCGAGAATCAATAAGAATGATAAAAATGATGCAAGAGGCATAGCACAAATGATGAGAGTTGGGCTATTTAAGGAGGTATTAGTAAAATCAGACGAAGCTTGTCAGGTTAAAATAATACTTGGAAGCAGAAGACAATTAATACGTTGCAGAGAGCAAATTGCGGGAACAATAAGGGGATTACTGAAAATATACGGGATAAAAGTTAATCAACGTCTTAGTTCTGCAAACTTTGCTTTAAAAGTGCAAGAAATGGTTAATAATCTAGATGAAATTAGCCAAACCTCAATTGAATCATTAGTACATAGTTTAGAAATAATAGAAGAATCAATAAGAAAACTTGATAAAATGCTCTCAGAACAAAGCAAAAAAGATGAGGATTGTAAATTATTAACTACTGTTCCAGGAGTTGGTATTATAGTAGCAATGACATATAAAGCTGCAATAGATGATCTGCATAGGTTTGAAACATCTTATACAGTTGGAGCCTATATGGGATTAAGTCCAAGACAGTACGCTTCTGGTGAGATTGATCGACACGGAAGTATATCAAAAATGGGACCAGTGGACTGTAGGAATATGTTATATGAAGCCGCGCAGGTCTTACTGGTAAAATGTAAAAGGACATTTAAATTAAGAAGCTGGGGATTGAAGCTTAAAAAGAAAAAGGGCATGAAAAAAGCAATTGTTGCAGTAGCAAGAAAATTAGCCGTGATTATGCATAAGATGCTAATCGATAGAAAAGAGTTTTGCTATCAATAAACACTAAAGAAGTATAAAACAATAATTTTACTGAAAGTAAAGATAGCAATGCCGATGGAAGGGATAAGCAAGAGGATAAGTTGAAGCATAGACTTCGTGGCGTACATGTTGCCGTCCACTTCCGCCTAACAAGTATAGTGCGGCTTGGCTACAATATGAATTAGCCATATTAGACCGCGGAGAGAACAATGGAAGCATGCTACTTTTAACTTATGTAAAATCATTAAGACTATAGAGGAAAAGAATGATACCTTAGTTTTTATAAGCTTAATGAATATGTGGATAAATACTTTAAGTTTGTGTGGACGTATTTATCCACATATTCATTGGCTACATAGTTTAAAAGAGATTAATTGGAAATTAGTGTTGATGTTTTTATTGCCAATAAAACCTCTTTTGATTGAATAAGATAATACAATAATAAATAAAAGGTTGTATTAGAGCTGAATTTTACATCAAAAAATATTTTTCATGATACAAAAAATTATTGTTGACTTTTATGCAATTAGAGAACTCATCTTAGTTGTTAATTCTGTTAAAGGCTTACTCATCGTAGTACTGCTTGCTGTAAAAGTTGACTCAACAGTCGCTGCTGTAGATTTTACAGTACTTGTCTCAGTTTCCGAAGGCACACTAGTTGACGTTGTAGCAACTGTGGTCGCTTGTGGAGTAGTAGTTGTTTTTGCTACTGTTGTTGGCCCCACTGTTACTGTACTTGTTTGAATTGTTGACTCTGTTGAAGGCCTACTCGTTGTAGAAGTAGGTGCAGTGGTAGTTGATGCTACTGTTGTTGACTCCACTGTTACTGTACTTGCCTGAGTTGTTGACTCTGTTGAAGATTTACTCATTGTGGAAGTTGGTACAATGATAGTTGATGCTTCTGTTGTTAATTTGGTAGTCTTTACAGTGTCGGTTTCTGTTGTGCTAGTAATTGCAGCAGTCGTCGTTTTCTTAGAAGTCACAACCGTCTCTGTAACAGTTATAGGAGCCACAGTACTGCTGGAAATAATACTAGGCATCAATTGGCCGTTAATGATATTAACAAAATCACTGAGAGCTTTGATACTGCTTGTCGGTATTATCGTTGCTTCAGAAGATTTTCCAGAGCTCTCTCTATTAAAAGTTATAATACTCTCTCCACTTACCGCAGTGACGATAAAACCTCCTTGGCCATTGTCTTTAACATACAATTGTTCTATAGGATCTTCACATTCACAAACAGTAAAATTTGATTTTGGTCCTTTCTTAGCAAGCCTTGCTAAATGCAATTCTTGCGTATTAGAAGATTGTTTTTTCGCAAGAAAAGCAACCTGATCATCGCCTTCAGTTCGTTTTACGTACTGTAGAAAATTTATTTCACCTGGATTAGAGATAATAAATGATGCTTTATCTATTTGACAATTTTTCTTAAGCAAACATTCATCTTCTTTTCTATCTTTCAGCTTCTGAGCCACGTCAATCAAGTCGAATTTAAAGATATTTGTTCTTACTTCTGGCTTCCCAATAATCTCTTTGCTCATCTGTGCATAAAGCATCGTATTTTCATCTAGTACTAATTGCCCTGGATTGTCAAATTTGAATAATTTTCTTTCTGTAAGACCGTTTTTTTCACGCAGAATCTTAAATTTTCCATTCGTGTCTGATTGTAAATACCAAGAAACTAAAGCTTGATCCTTTAAGTTATGAGCAATTACAACAATATTACCATGATCAACTTTTACTGCTTTTGGTTGAAAGTAACTATTGTCTTCATTTGCAAGATTATTTATATCAATGTTCTTGTATAATTTTACTTTTCCTACGTATTCAACTAAGGGAGCATTAGTTGAATGCTTGATTTCGTAAGTGTTGAATGTTAAGCCTTTGATGCACTTTCTTTCTTTGTTAGTTTCTTCTGTAGGAAAAATAACTCCAACTTTATCTACTTCAGCTGAATTTTCTATTAGTGTGGGAGATAATTGGCCCTTGAATTCATTTGCTACGTTGACACATGTATCACACTCGTATGTTTTCGATTGATATAATGGACTAATAAGTAACTTTACTCTACTGCTTCCATTGCCGTTATCTTGATAGCTGAGTCCATAAGTAACTCCATTTCCTTCAATCAACCCTACGTTTACTGGGTTAAAACCTATCGCTTCTTTAACTTTCAGTGTAGTTGTATTAACTCTAAATAATCTACTTAATATAGACATAATTATATTTAAAATTTTAATAAAACGCTATTATGATTATTTCTATATGTAACGTCAATAAAATTTTAACTAAAATTAAGAAATTAATACCTTTATAATCTGCAAAGCGAAATATGGAAAATGAGTAGCAGTAAAGAATTCACAAATTGAATGCACCCACTCTACAGATATAATATTGTAGAGCTCAAAAAACCAACAATTGCAATTGTTAACTCTTCAAGTATAATTTGTTGAGATTTACACGAACTTTATTAGATGAAAGAGAAAGAAGAGCAGTTTAGTTTTACATCAGACAACCTCAGAAAAGCGAAAAAGTCTATAGAGATGTATCCTAAAGGTAGAGAAGGTAGTGCCGTCATGCCTTTACTATACCTGGTTCAAGAACAATGCGGATGGGTTCCTGAATCTGCCATGCGCTACGTTGCTGACATGCTTCATATTCCACATATTCGCGTGTATGAAGTGGCAAATTTTTATACCATGTATAATTTAAAACCAGTAGGTAAATATCTCATACAAATTTGTAGAACAACTCCTTGCTGGTTGTGCAATAGCGAAGAAGTGTTAAATACCTTTAAAAAGAAACTAGGAATCAATATCGGTGAAACTACTAAAGATAATCTATTTACTTTAAAGGAAGTTGAATGTCTTGGTGCATGCGTTAATGCCCCTGTGGTGCAGATCAATAATGACTTTTATGAAAACCTCACTCCTGAAAAAGTGGAAAATATCATAGCAGAACTTTCAAGTAAATAGATGGAAAAGTTCTCGTTTAGGATAACTAAGCAATCAGGTTCTGCAAGAGTTGGAACGATCAAAACTCCAAATGGAAGTATAGAAACACCAGCATTTATATTTTGTGCAACCAAAGCTGCTATTAAAGCTGCAGATATCGAGAGAATCAGAGAAGCAGGTACTCAGATAATACTTTCCAACACCTATCACCTAATGCTCCAACCGGGAGAGGATACTGTGGCAAAGCTTGGTGGCTTGCACAAGATGATGGGATGGAGTGGGCCAATGCTCACTGATTCTGGTGGATACCAGATATTTAGTTTAGGGCACGGGTCAGTTTCGGAAGAAATAAAGGGAATAAGACAGAAGCAAAAAACTCTGATCAAAATTAACGAGGATGGGGCAATTTTTCGTTCTTACATAAATGGTAAAACTTATTGTCTAACTCCTGAAAAGTCGATACAAATTCAACAAAAATTAGGTGCAGATTTAATCCTAGTTTTAGATGAATGTACTCCATTCCATGTCAGTAAAGAATACACAAGAAAATCAATGCTCATGAGCCATAGATGGGCTGAACGTTCTTTAAATAAGTTTGAAAAAAATAATGATGGCAAACAGGCGCTTTATGGAATTAGTCAAGGCGGAGTGTATCAAGATTTGCGTAGAGAAAGTTGTGATTTTATCAACGATTTGCCATTTTTTGGTCAAGCAATAGGTGGATCACTTGGTCAAAGTAAAGAGCAGATGTATGATGTAGTTTCCTTTACTATGGAACATTTAAAAAAAGATAGGCCTACTCATTTGCTTGGTATTGGTGGAATTGTAGACATTTTTCGTGGAGTAGAGCTTGGAGTTGATACATTTGATTGCGTGCATCCAACTCGCCTCGCAAGACATGGTGGCGCGCTTGTTAAAGTAAAAAACAGAGATTCTATTTCTTCAAAGCGTAAAGAGCATATTAATTTGCGAAATCAACGATTCGAACTAGATGATAACCCAATTGAAAATGACTGTTTGTGCTTTACTTGCAGAAAACATTCAAGAGCCTATATACACCATCTACTGAAAGCTAAAGAGTTGCTGGCTTATACACTCGTTACCATTCACAATGTTTTCTTCATGAATAAGTTGATGGAATCAATAAGACAAGCAATATTGAATGATAGGCTAGATCAGGAAAAAAATAATTGGATTAGTGAAATACCGCTGCATTGTGAACTATATACCTAGTTCATATTTTGTACATGTGCGTTGCATTTTTTAATCTTCTTTAAAAACTTGACAGTACCGTATATATACGGGTATACTAAAAATATAATTTTGTGAGGCATTTATGGTTAAAAATAAAGAAAAACATCAAATAGCGTTTTGCGTTTCAGCCTTTACACTCTTAGCTGGTTTATCATTAATCGCAACTGGAATTGCAGTGGGTACTGTACCTGCTATAGCTTCTTGTTTAGTGATAGGAGGAGTTTTAACTGCCTTGTCTATTGTGCAATCAGTAGAAAGCTATTTATTTTTACAAAACAGCGAAAAAGCTTTCAATAAAATAATTAGTGGTATACGCGATGAACCAGAAAGGAAACTTTTTATAGAAAGGATTTTGCAACCATTCATTGAACTTTTTAGTGAGCATAAGCAACATAATTAAAGTACACTAAGCATAGAAACAACTTTATCGTAACTTGGCAGTGACTTAATTTCTCCAATCGCAGCTAAAGTAATTCTCTCATGCTGAGATAGCAATTCTTCTGCTGCTTTTTTTATATCGTAAATAGTAACAGCACTAATTTTTTCTATTAATTCATTTTTACTGATGTATTTATTATAGTTACCGTAGTAGTGTCCTAATGTTTCAGCACGTGAGCTAACACTTTCGCGTGACATTAAAATTTGAGATTTTACTCGTTCTTTTACTCTATTTACTTCTTCTTCCTTTAAATCATCTGTAGACAATTTCTTTAGCTCTGTCGTTATGGATTTTAAAAGCTTATCTAGATTACTACTATCTGTACCAGCAAAAATCGAAAGCATTCCCGTATCAGCATAGCTAGAGTTGAATGAGTAAATGGAGTAAGCAAGACCCTGCTTTTCTCTTACTTCCTGAAACAGGCGTGATGACATGCCACTTCCCAGTATAGAATCAAGCACTTTAAATGTGTGATATTTATTATCATCACGAGAAACACTAGGTAGCCCAATTAACAAGTGCACCTGATCTAATTTACGATGCTCTCGATACTCACCACTGGTATAACCTGCATTCTGGCTTTTTTTCAGCTCTTTTGAATGAATCTTTAAGAGAAAGTCTTTGATTAATTGAACAACTTCCTCATGCTCAACATTTCCTGCAGCAGCAAATATCATATTTCCGCCAAAGTAATGCTCCTTTATGTAGTTATTCAGATCTTCTCGAGTAAAAGATTTGACAGTATCTTGCGTGCCCAGGATTGATCTACCAAATGGTTGATCTTTATAAGCTGCTTCAAAATACTTATCAAAAATGATATCACTTGGTGAATCATTGGTTTGAAAAATCTCTTGTATTACAACACCCTTTTCGCGTTCCAATTCATCCTCTGGAAATGTAGAATTCATTAATATATCTATTAATATATCAATGCCAGTTTTTATATCTTTTTTAAGAACCTTTGCATAATAACTGGTGCTTTCTCTACCGGTGCAGGCATTGAAGGCTCCACCTATATCGTCAAAAGCTTTTGCAATTTCAAAAGCAGTTCTTGTCTTTGTTCCTTTGAAAGCCATGTGCTCTAGGAAATGAGATATTCCATTTTGACTTGCACTTTCAGCTCTACTGCCAACACCAACTCGTATATTTAAAGCTACGGAATCAACTTCATGCACTCTCTCAGTTATTATGCGCAGACCATTATCTAGTTTTGTTACTTGTGGTATATTCATCTTATATATTCTTCTTTAAATTCTCTTCTACAAAATCCCAATTGATCAAATGATCAAGAAAAACTTTTATGTAGTCAATTCTGCGATTTTGGCAATCCAAATAGTATGCATGCTCCCATACATCCATAGTAAGTAGTGGCACCTGGCCATAAATTAGCGGTAGATCCGCATTTGGAGTTTTAGTGATTTTGAGTTTTCCTTTTTCAAGCACTAACCACACCCATCCACTACCAAATTGGCTTACTCCATAATTTGAAAATTCTTCACAAAATTTGTCAAAGCCACCAATATCATCTTGAATTTTTTTTGCTAGAAGACCATCATCTTTAGGTTTACCACCACCATTTTTTTTCATTGAATTCCAATAAAAAGTGTGATTCCAAACTTGTGCTACATTGTTAAAAATAGGAACTGTATTATTATTTCCATGAACTTTCGTTACTAATTCCTCAATTTCCATATGTTGATAATCTGTGTTTTCAACCAGTTCGTTGAGTTTATTTAAATATCCCTTATGGTGCTTATCATAATGAAAATTCAATGTATTTGCAGATATGTAAGGTTCTAAAGCTGCTTTATCATATGGCAACTCAGGTAAAGTAAAACTCATGCTGACCTCTTTATTTTCGATGGTATGTTAATATGTGCTTTTGCGCAACACATAATTTGTAAGATGTTTATTGCAGTTATTCTAAAATGAACTATACTGACAAGGTAATTATTTTTTATTTTTAGAGGGGTAATATGTCAAGTTTATTCAAGAATTTTAGTAGATATGCTAAGTTCGGAGATATTCCTAGAAAAAGCGTTGAAGGTAACGAAGTTCCACAAAATAGTTTCTATAAGTCCGTTTATTATATTAATAGTGTTATTGAGCCAGTGAAAAATGTAGCTTTTGGTAGTTTGAGGTGTCATTCTCTGACTTATCTTACTACTTATACATTAGCTAATATAGCCCTACAACCTTTATATCTAGCATTGGCGTATCTATCATATTGGCCGGCAAAAGGGTTAGCGAAAGTAACAGATGGTTGTGATCTTAAGTACAGTACAAAATCGTTGATAGATTATTCATCCATGTTGTCAGGTAAGGCACGTGTCCATAGTAGTGCATTAGCTCAATTTGTTAACACAGTTTTGAGTTATGTTGTTAGTGCTGTTATTTGGGCTGCTGCGCTCGTTGTTACGCCACTCGTTTGGACTATTGATAAAGTAGCAAGTAAGTTTAGTGATGCAAACGCTGAAGGTGTTGGTAGTCCTTCTTTGTCAAAATAGATAGCCTACCAAGTGCATGTGAAACCATTGTATCTGTGTGGCAAAATAAAGTAGACGAGATAAAGACACCTATAGAAGCAAGAGGATGTCATGCAAGTAGCTGACACTGGCATCCCGATACAATGTTGAACACTTTTTTTTGCCTTTCGAGAGTAAGTTCTTTCAATCGAAACACTATATGTACGTTATCATCGTCAATTTCAATGCGTTGAACTAACTTTCTTATTATATCAAGTTTAGTTTCATAGTCTGCTTGATTAAGCTCTCTCAGAGGAAAAACTTTCTACACTGTTTGTGATAAAATCTAATTCTCTCTGTAGACTCTTTTCATCGATAGCTTCTTCCCTTTGATCTCTGATTCCTTTAACTCCTTTTCCATGCTCTCAACTTCTAAGTCATACTTTTCCTTCGTTATATGACCCCTTGCATATACATAAGCTAATTTTTCTATACCTTGTTCTATTTTACTTGCACGCTTTTCAAGTTAATCCTTTGCTTGCGTACTTTCATGTTTTACGAGTCTGAGCTGATATTCCTTAGTCATTGCCTCTGGTTCTTTGAGTACCATCTTCATTTCTTTCCATACTGCTTCTTCTAGTATATCAACTCGTATTGATTTGCTGTTACACACCGTATTCCCACCAAAACGAATTGATTTTTTCTTTCAGTCCTCGGAAAAATCTTACTTAGCTTAGCTATAGATGTTTACAAAAGAAATTCAAGTGAGTGAAGAAAGAAAAATTATTTTTGCAATACCGTAGGTACGCTCCACAATTATATTGAAGTTTTTATTGCACTCAAAACCTTCATTTTTCCTCATTTCTAGAATTATTAACGCATTATCATTTAACCAGCCTGAGTGAGCTAACTCGTCTAAAGTTGAGTTAACCAGATTGATATTATAAGGTGGGTCCATAAAAACTATATCGCACTTTGAAATAGGTCTTGGTAATCCGTTAGCATTGCAACAAATTAACGTGATATCGTTCGTAATTCCAAAATCTTCTGCTGTTTTTTTAGGCAGTTGCAAATTGTAATAATCTGAATCTACCATGAATGCATGTTTAGCACCTCGAGAAAGTGCTTCAAATGAAAAAGAGCCACTTCCGCAGAATAAATCAAGTACATTTAGGTTATAAATAGGTTTTCTTGAAGAAAGTATACTAAATATTGCTTCTCGGACACTACTCATAGTGGGCCGTGCAGCTAAATTCTTGCCTGTAGTTATTTTTCTTCCACGATATTTACCCGCAATAACACGTAACATATAAAACAAGTTCGAAGTTAACTAATTATTTATAATACACATTTAATGTCAACATAGCTTCAGCAGTCTAATAGAAAGAAGTTTGCTTGTGGAGGAACGCAAGATCAATCGCTTTTCTTTGATTTATTTTCTATACTGATTGCACGACCAATCTCGTCTTGTAAATCATCATGGTTGTTTTTTTCATCATGACCCATCCCTTCAATTCTACTTTCTAACTCTAACTTAATTAAAGTATTGATTTTCTCTATACTATCGAGGAAATTGTGATACTCTTCATCACTATATTCCTCACCAGATGCTTTTTTTTCTATAAATAGATTTTTGAACCCTATTAGATCAGAACTCTGATCGGCATTCAACACAATATTTCTCTCTATAAAACTAAGATCTGATAGTAACAAACTAACCTCTAATAGATCTTCACTTTCAATGTTTGCAAGATTATCAAGATCGTCTAAAATAGAGAACATCTTAAGCTCCTTCTGTGCAATTTCTTTGTCTTCTTTGTCAAATTCTGACGATAGCCCTTTATCATCTATAAGTCTCTCATTCAGAGCTTTATTTAGCTTTGAAAGACTAACATCACCTTGCTTAGTGCTATCTAGTAACAAATCTACCCTCGCTCTGCGCGCATTTAAAACATCATTGTAATCGTTTAACTTGATATTACCATCTTCGTCTTGCTGAAGACCATAATAACTTAGCCCTTTGAAATTACGATTCTTCATCATTCTCTATGTTCTCATTCCTTTCATTATCTTGACGCTCTCTATCTTCTCCGGCACGTATAGCTTCTGTAGTGTTTTTTAGGGTTTCTGGTTCCGTACCTAATTTTCGATTTGATTGATTAGGCTTATTTTCTTTTGATGATTCATCTTCTTCTGGTTCTCTCTTGCGGCCAATAGTGTAGTCATGAAGCTTCTCAAGAAATTCCCGTCTATATGTTTTTGCTCTATAGAGTAGATTATGCTGGTAACCATCCTTTTCTCCTGTAGCAGGGTTAATTCCTATAGAGTCGAGACCATGTTCCCAAGTAAACTTCATAGCATCTTCTATTGTATAGCCCAAATGTGATCCTACATATCCTTTATAATATTCTAAATATTTATCAATTCTTCTATGTGCAATATCTTCTTTATCAATTCCAAACGCCCTGTAGATTTTTTCCTCAAGCTTATCAACATCATTTTTAGGTGATGTTGCAAATTTTGTTGCTTCAATAGTAGCACCTACAAGCTTACGTGGCACATTAATAGCATATTTCAGCACACCCCCAACTCCTGGTATTCTACCTAGCAAATTAGCTGTACCTCCAGCTAATCTGTCCGGTACATGAGTAGCCCAATTACCTAAAGACTCTAGCCCTCCACCAATTTTATCTTGCATCTGTTGTTTTAATCCCTGCATTAAACCAGTCACAGGTGATGCTTGATACATACTAGATATATTGTAAACACCAAACCCACCACCGGCAATGCTTGAGCCCATCTGTTGTACAAACTCCTTCAAAGAAAACATCAAAAACGAAAGCAAGAACAATACAAAGATCTCTCCTGCGTTGATTAAATAACCTCTCTGTATGTCTTGCACCCTTTGGTAATCACTATTTTCTTTATAATTTTTGCAATCCTCACAATCTTTACATTTCTGACAGTATTCACTGTTGGGATCCTTATATAAATCATGAAGTTTCAGTATTCTACAACCTTGTTTTTTTATCGCACTCCGCACTAAAGATCTTATTTCATTAATTATTTCCCTATAACTATTGCATTTATTTATATCTTGACAGTAGCGTTTTATTATTTCACTAACATCACCTATCCTTTTCTCTATATTGTTGATCAGTAATATAATGTCAGCCCTCTCTGATGCATGAGATAAACTATTTGTTAAGCGTACTAGATCTTTTGCACTACAGCCATTACTAACTATCATATCACTTTCCGCAATATAGTGGTCTGCTGGATTATCTTTAGTTCCAGGAATTGGATTAAAGAAAGGATAATCTATATAACGAAAACCTTTATTAATGTAATCTGGTGGAAGAGGGATATATCCAGCGCCACCAGTAAACTTTACTGTACCACCTATTCTGCTTAGTTTTTCTATACCTTCTATATTCTTATCTACGTTCAATGTAGAAGCCTCTCCAATAGCATAAGGTACAAAAATTTGCCCTGGAGTCCAGCTAAAGTATTCTTTATCAATTATACAAAAACCACCAAATACCCATTTTGGAGCACATAACTTTATTTCAAGCCATTTATTATAGCACACAGTAAAGCCTAACTGTTTATAAAAGGTATTCATTATCATCGCAGCAAGTAATGACAGCAGGGTAAATATCATAATTGATTGCAAACAGAAACTAATACAGAATTTTATCCAACCCTCAAATAGACTTTTCAGTGGTGAAAATAAAATAGAGATTAGGAATAGCGGCATTATAGCTACAAGAAAAGCTATACCCATAAAACCAGAAAGGAATATTATGTAAGCATACATACACAGCAGGAAATATAAGACAATCCCTATAAAAATTGCCGGTATCATAAGGAGACTTGCCCACATTTGATAATGTAAAAATGCTGCAAACTTTTTCCAAACAGAGTAAGCAAAAAACTTATTAAACATATCCTCCATGAAGCTAAACAATTTAGCTTCATTTCCTTGAGCAACGTTTGAATTACCTCCGGTGTTCATGTTGGGAGCAAAATTAGTAATTATGCTTATCAATTGTTCAAGACCTTTAACAAATAAAACAAGAAAATGATCATAGAAAAATCTAAAACTTCCAGGAGATATAAGCACTATTACTAGAGTGATTTTCATCATTCTGATGAGCATATCATGCTTAGTTTCTCTTATCATTCCAAAAAGATAAAGAAGCGATGAAATCACTATAAATAGAACAAGCAAGGAAAGAACAAAATTGTGAAAGCTCGTACTTTTTTCAGCTATATTTTCGAACATCGCCTGTGCAGCTGCAGGATCATTGCTATCAAAATGCTTTTTACAATTTTCGTTAATCAATAATACACATTTTAGATAGTTATAAATGTAATCAAAAAATCCAAAGTTACTTGGTTTCTGCACTCCGCTCAAAAATTCAAAAGAGTAGCCACCTGCATTATCTAGATAATATCTATCTAATATCTTTACATATATTTTCCATCCTTTTTCTAACCTCACCGTATTACAACTCCTGTCCTGTAATGTGGTGTTATCTCTGTCTAAAGTAAAAAGCCCACTTCCATCTTCCGCTACGGAATTGTAACCTAGATGTACAGTAGGAGACTCAGGGTTACGCATGGATTTTAAATTTTCGTTAGGACTAGAATCGCTAGGCCTTTTAAATAAAAGATAAGCACCATGGCCGTTAGTAAACCAACATGGAGCACCACGTGATACTGTATTTGCGCTATCATCTTCATTAATGCACTTGCACTTTACAGTGCAACTTTCTTTAGGCTTACTTGAAAATTTTTGTATGCTAGGTTTATAATCATTACAAACTAAGTGAAAGTCAGGCAGACTGTTGTCACCTTTCCCTCTTTCAAATTTGGTTGCATATTTTAACTGCTCCAAACTTTCCAAACTATAACTACTTTGAGATTTCTTCTTATTACTATTGCTCCAAGATGTCCATGCACCATTTACTCGTACTACTAAACTATCTCCATTGGTTTCAAGGCCGGTATCCTTCCACTTCACTACTTGATTAGGGTGAAAACCATAATTGATTTCTCCGGTTTCAGGATCAATAGGTTCTCCACTTTCACCTTCTGGAAAAAACGCATCATGACCGATTGGAAAATGAGCACCAATTGCAATGGGTTCAGGACCAAAATAATCAGCAGATATACATCTTGGAAAAGGCATATCATTCTTACTACAACCTGTAACCAGAACACAGATTACCAAAATTAATAACCTAAACCAACATTTGCCTAAGCGTGATTGCATACCTAAACTTTTTCCAATACAGAATAAATTTCTAAAACCTTACTTCAAATATCTTTTTAATTAGTTACTCCATATATCTCATCAATCTTCCTTGACTTGTCCTTTTGTTTTATCAGAATCCTTTTGCTTATCTGGCTGGCTTAGTGTTTCAGATTTGCTCATTTCTCTGCCAGCACTCCCTTTCCCATCTGCTTGCTTTGGTGTATCAGGCAATTTAGCTTCAATTTTGCTACGATCTTTACTCATTCCCTGCTTGATGTTATGTATCATATTTTGGGTTCTATCATCAAGGCCAACAGTTGACAGCATAGCTTGTGATGCGCTCCTAGAAATATGACTAACACTTTGAGCAACTCCATAACCAGAGCTGAACAACGCCTGCGCCATAGTTTCTGATATAGAAACAAAAGCTTCCATTGCACTAGCAATGATGAGATATATAAATGCCTGGATTAGATCTATAGGTAATGCTGCAAAGTGCCCACCAGCCCTTTCTCCAGTACTGAGCGCAACATCAACACTAGTACCAGGACTATACCCAAGAGGTAATATTGATTTCATAAGACACAGATCATACGATAAAAAATTTACACTAATTAAGCATTGATAGCATGCAGAAAAATTTGTGAGGTTGTATAGAACTGAATACATTAACTGGTTTAAAAGAGACAAGGATGAAAATAAAATGACTGGTTGCAATGAAACATGAGCCAGCGTTTTTATCCAATTATCAAATAATGTTTTAGTTTGTTGAAATAGAATAAATACGATAAATAAAGGTGCCAATGACAATAAAAATGCCACTAAAACAGTAGATATTACATACTTAAACGTAGCACTAATAATGCATCTTAAAAACACAAAAGTAGCATAAAGTATTGCCAAAAATGCAATAAAGCCAAAAGGTCCTGATAGCATTAAAGATAAAAATTTCAGCCATGTTTCTCCTGTAAATAATACTCCGGCTGTTAAATCTAAGAATGCAAATTTTTTACCTCCTTCTCCTATATAGCCAGAAAAACTATCAACTAAATAAATGCTACCCTCAACAAAAAGCCCAGACAAAGTTGTACCAAAGAATTCCCAACTTCTATCACTAAAAGCAAAAGCTATAAATGCTATTTTGAATATTCTTATAATACAATCGAATTTACTTAATTGTATTGTTCCAAGCATATAGCCAACAACAGTAAATATAACGTATAGAATAAGCAAAGCTCTTATTCCTTGTAGAAGCCCCTTTCTATATCCTTCATATGGAATTTTAATTCCGTCTTCACTCCCGTCTGTTATGAAATCAAAAATCTTGTTTACAGTTGATGAAATAAAATCGTTTATTTTTCTTTTTAAAAATAAATTTACTGTGTATTTGTTATCTTCATAATATTTGCTATCTTTGTCCGTAATATCATCTTTCTCTACGTTTTCTACATTAATACCAAAATATATTTTCTTAGACTCTTCATTTACCAAATGACTTCCATCTATTATGTAATAGTCTACATTATCCTCTGTTATTTTATCCAACCTCTTTACTTTTTTGAAATCATTAGTCTTTCGAGCAGATGGATCCCTTGGCGGATTATCACCTAAGTACACATACAATTTTTTACCACCATCAAAGTTACATGATCTAGTTACTTCAACATGATATCCACCTCTATGAAGTTGGTAGTTGCCATTACTTGCTATAGCAAGCATCACACTACTACCAGGTGTTATACCTTTTATTTTATAATCATGATTTAATCTCAGAGAGTAATCTTCAAATTTATAATTAATCTGTGAACATACATTATCTCCTTTCGCACCTTTCTCATTTGGAAAACATTGAATACCTTTAGCAGTATCCTGATCATCAAAATCGCCAATTTTTGCAACAAGAGCTTCGGCCCAAGAAATATCTCCTCTGTCCTCTTTGAAGTTTAATTTAGAATTTGATATTAAATTAATGTCAATCTGCTTAGAATCCCTCTTATTTTCTTCAATCTTTTTTAGTTCATCCTCAATACGTTTAAGGTGAGAATACATGTCACATGTATTTCCTTTATCATACTTCTCATACCTTATAGAAGAGACGCAATTCTCCCCTATACCTTTTGCGTTGTAACATATATTCTGATAGTAACAATTAAGTTCATAAGAACTGTATTTGTTCAGCTCATTAAAATCACACCTTTTCCCATTACATAATTCATTCAGTCCTATTTTAGTTCGTCGTAGATCTAACAACGCACCATTTATCCATGAATTTTGAATATAATCCTTATTAAAATGTACCTTATTATCATATGGAGTGTAGCCATTGCCAACTAGCACTCTTCTTTTATTCATTTCTTCTTTATTCAGCGGCGGAAATTCTACTACAGTTCTTTTACCACTTTCTCCACAAAAGAACTTTCCTCCGTTTAGCATGTCTCTTATTGTAGCTCTATCTTTTTCATCCCCTTTTTCAGTTCTATAGCAATTATCATCAAAACTGATACCTTTTCCTTGTGGATTGTCATAATCAATCGTTATCTCTCTGGGAACTAAGCTAAAGCTTAACTTATCACCAGGATTTGCTTTAATTCCAGTATCTACATAACGTCTATTGCTATAGAATTCATTATTTCCAAAGCCTATATCCCCACATATTTCTCGTTCATCAAGACTAGCATTATCAGTTAACTTATTACTGTAATTTGGTATTAAATCATTAGCACAAAATACAGCGGGCACAAGTACTCTCTTTGGATTTTTCCCTTCTTTAAGAGGACAAAAATTTACTGACCCACCAAGAGTAAATTTGATTTTCTCATCCTTGCTAATTACTTGACCAGAATCAACCCAATGAATTTTAACTCCTTCGCCAGCTTCACGAACTGGAACATCTATACTGACACTAGTATTTCTGCTCTGCAGCCCAGGTTCAACACAATCCATTGTGCAGCCAGTAATTACAAGACATAGTATCAATAATAATGATTTTCTGCTCATCATTGATTTCCTGTGTTTGTCGGTATTTTAGGTGCTGATCTTTGAGCTGATTGTGGTATTTGAGGTCTTCGACTTGGTGTACCAGATTGCTGACCTGCTCTTCTTTGGATACTTTGTTCATCTAAACCTACTGTTCCCATTAAGCTTTGCTGATATTGCCTTCCTGGTTCGCTTGCCACATAAACACCAAACAACGAATCAGATATTGTTGAAGATGCCTCAACTAAAGCTTTCATAGCATGTCCCAAAATCACAAAAGCCATCATAGCGGTGATATTAGGTGCATGTTTGGAAGCATAACCATAAATAATACAAGGATTAAAAATCTTTAAGTTAAGATTAAGTATACATGTAGGACAGACCTCAAAATTAAAGACCGAATACACAATATAATCCATAACCTGGCTTATTAATGATATAAAAATTAAAAGCACTACCGGATGAATTGCAAATCTTGCTAAATTTTTGACCCAATTGTGAAACATCTGTCTAGTATATCCAAATAGAAGGCAAATAATAAAAAGAGGCGCCAAGGAAAGCAATAATGCAACTATTGCTATAGATGTGATAAAAGAAAATAAGGCGTTAAACATCGATAAGCTCACTGTTATCAAACCCCAAATCACCAAGCAAAACGATACAATACCCAAAGGACCGGAGAATATAAGAGATACTATTAGTAACACTGAGTGTGCTGATAAAAACCTATTGAGCGGTAAATCAAGAAATTCAAAAACATTTGATGTTGTACCTCTGAAATTTGCTATTTCTATTAACTGTTTTGGAGCATTAACAAAAATAGAAAATGCATTGTTATAAAAAAAACTCCAACTGTTATCGTTCAGCAATTGGGTAATAACTCCTATCTTTACACATATAATTAAAAATTCATATATAGAAGCATGAGACAATCCAAAAAAGTAATAAAGGGTGTATAAAACTATATATAATACTAATAACGACACTATTGTAGATCTGATGGTATTTGTTCTATTTGATGCTACAAAACTTTGATAAAGAGACTTCACAGGGCTAGTATCAGAGTGAATCGCGTTAGTGTCTTTGTAGCTAGAACCGAAAAATGCAGTTTTTACTTTTTCATCAAAAAAATTATATATCGCACTAAAAGTTCTTACAGGTGGCTCTTTAGTTGTAAGGTTAATACTAAACTGACCCTCATTTTTCTTATAATCACAGCCATGATCTCTTATTCCGTAATATATAGTGCCACTCTTGTCTTTTAGCTTTTCTTTTAATCTTTCCATATACTCAGTATTATGAACTTCACTGATATCCACAGGTATATCCCCCAGAATTTCACCAGGATTGTGCTCAGGAAACTTATCAGAAACATGTATATATAAGTTGTTTTTTAGACTATGGTTCTTCGTTACTCTTATATTGAAACCACCCTTGCCCTTACCATCACCTAAACTAAAAGTTAACTCTGGTTTTGGATGGTTACGATCTATCTTATGATCACAGTTAATACATATACCGCCTCCTGGAATGTGTTCAAATTCCTCATTATCCATGTGAACACGTAATAGTGTAATGTCAGTTTTTACCCGTTTTTCCTTTAATACGTTATCAATAATTTCAGCAATAACAGATTCACCTCTAGAATTTAAAGTATTGAATATCTCACCTTCTATACTATTGTATTCAATATATACGCAACCTTTTTCTCCGCTGCCGAAAGAAAATTTACATATACGTCCACAGAGTAAATTTAAAATGCGCGTATCTATCTTACTTGCACTGCTCTCTGAAAGCTTGCTACAGTCTACATTTTCCCCTTGCTGTTTTATAGAGTCGATGACATTTCTAATTTCCTCTCTTTCACTTTGATCTAATTCTGAAGACCAGTACTCTTTTCCATTTAACCATTGTGCATTGCCTATTTCATATTTATTAGGACATATTTCACCTTGACACTTCTCTTGATTTAAAACATGTGAAAAATACTCCTTTTCCCCTTCACTGCAATTTTCGTCAATTTTTTTGCAGGTGACCATGCCATTATTGTTTTTACACATTTTACTTCCAACAACACTAAAGCTTATCGCATCGCCAGCTTTAAGCGCAAACGGTAATGTAACGTTTCTTACTCCAGGTTCAATTGCAAAATCTTTATATTGCGAACAAAAATTAACCTTATTAGGTACTATATTAATCTCTGTTACTTTTATTTTATCCGAAATATAGACTCCAGAATCAACCCATTTCTGCTCTGTTGACACTATATCCAATTTCTCACGCAAGCCTGATGAATCTTCTGGCTTAATACACCCGCACCCAGATAATAAAAAGAGTATCACAAAACTTATGCATAGCTTAACCAAATTTTGGTTGCTCAAATGTTCAAACATCTGTTACTCACCTGCGCTCACTCTCCACCTGATTTTATAGATTCACTAGAGGAAGATCCCGATCCCTTATTATCATCTCCACCTCCTCCAATAGCCCCTCTTGCCTTATTTACAGCCGCAGCAGCAACTTGACCAGCACCTCCAGCAGCAGCTTTGGCAGCAGATAAAGCTTTATTCACCATTTGTGCAGGAGTGCTACCTGAACCAAGTGCTGCTCTGTGATTACCAGCAAGCTCAGCAGCCATGCCGGGAAGAACGTTTAAAAAGTGGTAAAAGAGGAATAATACTAAACACAATTTTAATAATTCTCCGATTAGAGAGCTGCCAAACTCCATGTATCTAAAGTCGAATAGACCAAGTATGCTGCTCTTTTTAAAGCTATAATTTTGCATCATACATGCGAGAGTAGTTTCATTTTTATCACATTCCCCATCTTTCAATTTAAACCACTGTTTTTTCTTACTATATGAGATTTCTGCTTGTTTCTTTTCATATGACTTGTCTGGTTGTTCATTTTTATATGACTCGTCCAGTTTAAAATTTAAATTTTTAAAATAGATTTTATCACATGCTATGAACATAAAAGATAGAAATGCAAAGAGGATAACTGGGTATAAACTGTAGGTAATTAACTCTTTTAGCCAACCATCAAAATATCCTTTAGTATGTTGAAACAAAACCATAGGAATGAATAAAGGCGATAAGATGATAATTACACTAAGCGCAACTAAAGATAAGATAAATACATAGCACATCCATAAAATAACCATCATCATCAAAATGGCCATAAATATACAGACAAGAGCTACTAAAATTTGTCCACCAGCGAAAATAATACCAATCACCGAACCTGCAACTAACAAGACAGGAGCAGCGCCAAGCAAGACCGCTAACGTTGCAACACCTCCAGTACCAATTTTGCCACCAATTCCATCTAAAGGGGCACCTAAATAAAATAAAATTCTGCAATCAAGCCTATCCCAAGGTGCAAGATAACTGTAGGATACCTTCTGCCCTGCACGATCGTATTCATAATCTTTACCTGCCTCATAATTACATATATTTTTACTCTCAGATGAAGCTTTAAGCACTATTTCTGATAAGCCGTTCGAAAGTTTTGTTAATTCCCCGTAATAATGAGACATAGTGCTACCTGTCGTAAAGTAAATCACTAAAGCGAATTTAATGATCAACATGTACATTTCTTGCGGACTACGCACTCCACCAGACATAACTTTTATAGAGAACAATATCAAAGCTAAAATTAAGATAGCAGTAACAGTGTTCTTCAGTCTTTTTTGTGCTACAGACAAAAAACTACCCTTAGCATGTCCATTTTTGTCTGTAAGTAAGTTACCACTTGAATCAATACCTGCCACTAAATTATCTAACGACTCCTTAATACATTGCACTATCATAGAAGTTATAGGAATAGGAGATAATGACTTACTTCCCGCTTGATTGTAGCAAGCTTCAGAGACATACTGGCTAAAACAACTGGCATTATTATAACCTACAAAAATTTTTCCCTCTCCTTTCTTTTCCCTTATAATAGTTTTGTAATCTTTGTCCTTATTTTTAGAATCATTAAGATCTTCCTCATATTCACCTGTACCATCTTTATTTTTGAATATCATCACAGATTTTTCACACATAGGAGCAAGTGGGTCAGGTGGCAATTCTGTGCATCCCATATCAACCCCTTGCGGCCAAGGAGTCATTTTGATACCAAGCATTCTCACACTTGCCAGCTCCACACACAATCTGTCCATTTTTTTTACTGCCTTGAATGTTGACCCATGTATGGTTTCGCTTTGTCCTGCTTTAAGAACTTTACATTCCAGATCACCATCAACTTTTGGAGACCATGACCCACCTTCATATCCAGTGTCCTTCTCTCTAACATCAAAGTCTGCTTTTATTGATGTATCTAACCAAAACAATCTGCTAAATGTTAAAGGATTTCTATGGCATACTTCTATATATTCACTGTATTGCACACCGTTTTTTGGCCAGTAATAACCACCAGTATTTTGGTCAGGTATGGAGTTTAAAATGCCCTTCTCTATTTTTCTACCTACTTCTATTGATCCATTTGCCCCATCAAAACATTTAAAATATTCATCTTCCTTTTGATAATTCTTATTTGTGCAATCTGAATATTTTGAGTATTCTGATTTTGAGAATTCGAAATCTTTATACTTTCCATCATGATCACGTGCAACTGGGTGTTTAACAAAACTATGCTCACAAACAACAAGTCCTCCTATCGCCTTCCAAACCCCAACAATTGCAGCTATCATTCCAACGATAACAAGAGCAGTAAATAAACCAGCAGAAGAGACAATCAAAACAATACCAGTAAATATTGCACCAATAGCAATTGCTATCCCAGCAACTGCTGCAGCTGTTTCAAACGCCTTACAGTCAGGATTAGAAGCACGACTAAAGCTGCCAGTAGAATTAAATCTGCTAACAAATTCCGTTTTGTCAGTACCACTTACTGTATCTGCAAACACTGGATACGAGAGCAAAAAATCTATATTTAACAAAAATATCGCAACTAACAGTAATGACAGTTTAGTTTTAAACATTTTTCACCTTTTGATAAAACACAGGCAACCACATCTTTGGATCATCTCCGACTTCTTTCAGTATATCATATAACAATAGAACACTTTCCGCACGTCCAGATAACACGTTGACCACATCATCCAAATCTTTCAGATCTATTCTAGCTACTACAGCATTAACTCCCTGCTTTACTAAAAAGAATCTAGTACTTGGATCTGTGTGTTTGATCAGTATGTACTCACGTTCAGTTAACATAAAAACATCTCGATAGACACTAGTAGCTTTCAGATTTGGCAAAAAAATTTGTGTTGCTGTCTGCTGTACAAGCGTATCACTAATAGCACTTTTACTTGCATCTTCAACACTCTGAGTAGCAAAAACCACAAAAGCATTTAACTTTCTCAGCACTTTCAACCAGTCTTTTATCTTAGGTGCAAAAACTGGATTATCTATTAACGCCCATGCTTCATCAAGAACAATAATGGATGGAGTGCCATCAAGCGATATACTAATCCTATGAAACAAATAAATCAAGACCGGCCCAAGAGCAACAGGATCTTTTAGCAAGCTAGCCATTTCAAAGCCAAACACTCTTGCTTTTGAAAAATCTAGCAAATCTTCTTTATTGTCAAATATTGCAGAATGAGAGCCATCATCATGCCACATAGATATTGCTCCAGCTAGAGTATCAGGGCCCGCAAGTCCTAAAAATGGTACAAGATTTCTCAAAAATCTGTCTTCTTTTTTTAATTTAAAATTTCCCTCAATTGCATCATTAATTCTAGCAATATCTTCTGAAGTGAATTTATCGTTGTACACTAAAATTAAAGATTTTATCCATTCCATCAAAAATGTTTTATTATCAGGAGTATCGTCAAGTTGCAGAGGATTAAAATTTGTCTTAGTTCTTGGTTCTATTATAGTATAGATACCACCAAGTGCTCTTAAAAAAATTTCTGCACCGCGATCTTTATCAAAAAAGAATATTCTTGGAGAAAATTTCATTGCTTGAGCACATAAAAAATTCATTAAAACAGTTTTGCCAGCACCTGTTGGCCCAATTATCATAGTATGTCCAACATCCCTTATATGAAAGTTGAAGAAAAATGGAGTGCCAGATGTTGTATCAAAAACTGTAACAGCATCTCCCCAGTGGTTATTGAATTTTTTACCAGTAGGATAATTATGTTGAGATGCAAAACCGGCCAAATTAAGACTACTTATTGTACCTTTTCTTACTATATAATCAAAATTACCAGGAATTTGCGCCCAAAATGCTGGTTCTAAATTAACCCTCTCACGAACAGGATAAACACCACAATTAGAAAGCTCCGATTCAACCAATGATAAAGCATTGTCCAATGATTTAGGGCTTTTTTCTATACATAAGATAGTTAAATGGTGTTCACCAAACGCAATTTTACCACTCATTGCATCATCAAGCGCATGAGAAATTTCTGCTATTTGAGAAATAGCTTTATCTGCAGATTGTATCATACGATTTTGCTGTATCTGCATTTTCGCAATTGCCATTTGCCTATTTGTAAATTGAAAAGACTGCGTGATAATAAATTCATAAGGAAGTTGTAAAAAAGAATCAAGCATTCCTGCGGAAGTATTATTTCCATATTCTTTGATACTAACTATTCCAGCATATTTACTTTCATTATGAGTCACAACCTGTATCATCTTATGGCCAAAAAATAACCTATGAACTGGTAAGTATCTTGATATTTCAGTTTTTAGTGGAAAAAGCGTATTTGTAACAAAGCCACAATTTACAACTCTAGACAGAAACTCCATTATTTCACAAAACAGTCCGTTTGGAGTTTCTTTTACTCCAAGGACTTTAGGCGAATAATTCCTAAGGCTTGTTACTATACGATTTGTCGTTTCCTCTAAATCTTCATAGGTATCACGCATATCACTTTCCCAAGCATGTTTTGAAGTTACATGCCCAAATTTTTTCAGTAGATGTGATAAAAATTCTACTCCCTTTGTATCTGCCCTACGAATAATCGTAATGTATAAATCATTAATAAAAGATTGCCTAGTTGCGTGTTTTTCTCTCCATTTTAGATTTACATGGTTAGCAAAAAAATTTGGTAAACTCTGATTTGCAAATTCATCAGAAAAAATATTTTTCTTACGTCTGATGGTATGAAAGTACAAACTAAATGCTGGAGATGAAATGCTTCTTAGCATCTGATTTCTGATATTATTTTGTATCACCAAGTCTTCATCATCGGCCGTTTCAAACGCAAAGCCATTTAATTTTATAAATTTAACTAACCAATTCTGCTTTGTTATCAAGGTTGTACTATTCCAATAGCAAGAATAAGGTATAAATTCGGCAGCGTGAACCTCTCTACTTAGAATAGATTTATTCTTTGATTGAATAGCTCTAAATCTCAACATTGCATAACATCAAGTAATGTCATAAGAATTGGCTCCATGATAAAACCGATTTAAACATTTGGAACATTTTCCCAACTTTACCATAAATAACTCAATAAACAACGGTTCCTTTGCAGAAGCTATATAGCCAAGTCCATGTATACCTGGTAACATCAGGAGAATTACTCTAAGATCATTTGTATTAATGAAAATTAGCATGCAAATTAGAACGTTTAATATTGCAAACATATAACTCACACCAAAGAGCATTGCAGGTCTTGTAAGACCTTTAAATAATTGATTCGTTTGTATGCTGCCAGTAGACATATCTTTAACCTTCTAATAAGAGCTCTAACACTAATACTACATCATTAATTAAAAATCTATTGAAATGAATAGCACTTTAGGTAAGATAATTAATTTAAATTCAATGATTATAAGCTGGCCATTTCAAGAAGCAGAAAAAATACTACAAGAATTCCCTAATAAAAAAGAGATAATATTTGAGACTGGTTATGGTCCCTCGGGTTTACCACATATTGGTACTTTTGGGGAAGTTTTTCGTACCACAGTTATTGCAAACGCTCTAAAAAAAATAGCTCCTAGTATAAAAACCAAAATCATTGCAGTTTCCGACGATATGGATGGTTTGCGAAAAATACCAGATAATGTACCAAATCAGGAAATGCTAAGAGAGAATCTGAACAAGCCATTAACCATGATACCTGACCCATTTGGCACTCATGAGAGTTATGGTCATCACATGAATTCGTTGTTGTGTAAATTTCTTGATTTGTTTGGATTTGAATACGAATTTAGGAGTGCAACAGAGTGTTATAAATCTGGCGTTTACGATGAAAAACTTTTACTCCTGCTGAAAAATTATGATAAAGTGATGGACGTAATGCTTCCATCATTTCGGGAAGAAAGGCAGCAAACCTATAGTCCATTCTTGCCGATATGCCCAAAAACTTCCCAAGTTTTACAAGTTCCAGTAATTGAAACAAATACAGATAAAGGAACAATCACGTATGAAGACCCAAACGGGGAAAAAATAGAAGTTCCAGTGACAAAAGGAAAATGTAAACTGCAATGGAAACCTGATTGGGGGATGAGGTGGGCTGCATTTGGAGTCAATTATGAAGCTCATGGAAAAGATTTAACACCATCTGCTGTGCTTTCAAGTCAAATATGTAAAATACTTGGAGAAAAGCCACCGCTTCTGTTTTGCTATGAGTTATTTCTTGATAAAGAAGGAAAGAAGATATCAAAATCAAAAGGAAATGGTATTTCGATCGAGGAGTGGCTAACTTACGCGCCAACAGAGAGTTTAGCGTTATATATTTTTCAGAGCCCTAAAAAAGCTAAACGTTTATATTTTGATGTGATACCAAAATCAACTGATGAATATTTAGAGTTTGCTAAGCGTTATAATGAAAGTAAAGAAAAGGATGTAAATAGCCCTGTATGGCACATCCACCAGGGTAAAGTTCCAAACGTAGAAACTTCAGGCATAAATTTTTCTTTACTTTTAAACCTGGCAGCAGCTTGTAATGCTGAAAATAAAGAGATTCTTTGGGGTTTTATATCAACTTATGCACCAAACGTTACACCAGAAAGCAACAAAATGCTAGATAGGCTTTCAGATTTTGCAGTTAGGTATTATTATGACTTTATCAAGCCAATAAAAGCATATAAAACCTCAAACGAAAAAGAGAAAGAAGCGTTGCTAGATTTAAAGAATAACCTACATTCCTTGCCTATTACCGCCACTGCTGAAGAGATTCAATCTCAGGTCTTTTCCATTGGAAAAAAGCACAATTACAGCAACTTACGTGATTGGTTTCAGTTGCTGTATGAAACGCTGCTTGGCCAAAAAACTGGTCCAAGAATGGGATCTTTTATAAAGCTTTATGGGATAGATAATACAATCTCTCTTATAGAAAGTGCTACTGAACGTACACTTGAGAGTTTACCTTCTTTCATTTGAGCCCTCTAGTTTTATTACTTGACAAACCTTCCCACTTTCCTTATTATACTAATAAAGGTATTTATCCTTGTTTTTGGGCTCAACGACAAAATTCAGGTGTTTATTGGCAAATTACATAAAATTATAGCAGCTTTTTTTATTTTTTCTACATTCAGCCAAATCGCGCTTGTTAGCACATTATCAATTTACATTATTAAAACTCGCTATACGGGGATTCTTTTGTCTTTTTTTATTTAGTAAATTTCTTAATATTTGTAGCTAAAGTAATTTTAGAGAGCCAGCGCGTGACCAACCTGGTCAGTTTTCTGAATCCCAGTACTGGGATGACAAGAAGAGAGCTGACTTGAATGACACCAAATGGACACTGAGACAGAGGCTACTTGAATAATATTTCACCATGTCATTCCAGCACTTGATGCTGGAATCCAGAAGTTTTTTTGAGCACAAAAGTTATGCTAAGTTTTTCTTGGTAAGAAACCAGTGTCAGCTACTTGAATGAAACTATTTTGGATGAAAATCAGTGTCAGCTACTTGAAAAGGAAGAAGAGACTTCTTCCTTCTACTTAACTACACTGTTACACTTGACTTTGAAGAAATTTCTGATTGTAAATCAACTTCATTTAGCTTATGACCAGGACTTGACTTTGCTTTTGCAATAGCGTCCTTTAACTCATCACAAGGCTTATACACTTCATACGTAATACCACCAGCAACAAGTCCTGTGAGTACAGCAGCAGCCACAGCTATCCCAGCCATAGCACCTACTGATAATGACACACCAAAAAAATATGCATAAGTAACTACTATAGCAGCTATACAAGATGCAATAATAAATATATGAGCACCCAAGTCTACTGCTTTCCCAATTGCTTTTTTAGTAAATATTTCTGCCAAATTTTTGTTACAACGAACTTTTACTAAAGGATCAGCACCGGCTTCTAATAGAGCTCTTACTATCTTGTGATGACCTTTATCAAAAGCTATATACAAAGGAGTTTTTCCAGATCCATCTTGAAAATTAACATTTATACCTTTTACTTCTAATAGAGCTTTTACTACATTTTCTTGATTATATAGACATGCTACATTTAATAATGTTAATCCTTTTTTGTCATAATAATCATAAACACTAAATTTATAATTTATATCAAAACTTTCGTTCTTCCATTCTTCATAAGTAGATGGGTCTCTTTTTTCTATTCGCTCTTTTATTTTTTCAACTATGTTATTACCATTCAAATCATTTTCACGATTTACTATACTTAATATCTTTTTCAACAATGCTAAATACATATAAAATTCTCCTATAATAATAATAATATACTTTAATTATCATATACTTAAGCAATAAAGTCAAGAGTTTAATTAATTATCATAAATATTTAAACAAGAAAAAGGGGCTTTTGTGCGAGCGTTATTAATCTTCAGTTTAATAGGATAAGATTCGTCAACATTTCTGTAAGTACCTGCTATACAGAATAGTTGCCACCAATAAAGCCTAAACTTACTAAATACATTTCTGTAGATTCAGATCTACTTGACTTTGGTTTGAAGTATCTTACTGTTTTAAACATTTTTTTTAGCTCATTGCAGAAATCTTTATCAGACTCTCCTTGAAAAATTTTTACTACAAATTTGCCATCATGATTCAAAAAATGCTTTGCAAAATTGAGCGCTGCTTCGCATAAAAGCATAATTCTGATATGATCTAACGATTTTAAACCGCAAGATTCTGGTGCCATATCAGATAAAATTACATCAAATTTGTGATCCTTGAATTTTTCTCTTAAAATTTCAAGTTCGCTGATAATATCACACTGTATACACTCTACTCCACTAATTGCGTTTATTGGTTTTATGTCAACAGCAATCACACTCGCTCCTTTCTTAGATGCAACTTGTGACCATCCACCAGGAAAAGCGCCAAGATCAATAATTTTTTGCCCTTGTTGGAGTAGTTTAAATTTATCGTCTATTTCTATTAACTTATATGCCGAGCGCGATCTATAACCGTCCTTATTGGTTTTTTGCACATACTGATCATTCAAATGGCGATGTAGCCATCTTGTTGAAGATAACTTTCTACCTCTAGCTGTTTTTACTCTGGTCTTTATACTAATAACCTACTTATTATTGATTATATCTTTGAGCTCTTTTTCAACTACTTCTTTTACCAATGCATGTAGATACTTATTCAGCCACTCTGAAAGCTGAGGTTTTAAAAGAGATACAACTAATTCTTCAACAGTAAGATCCGCTCTTTTTTGTTGTTTATGCCGTAGTTCGCTTTGCATCTTTTCAAGCAATGTTTTAATTTCCTCCATATTTTCTTTTAAAACTAAATGCTCGTTACTTTGTTCTTGATAGCTCACTTTGTTATTACTCATTTGGATATTATCATACAAATTTTTCTCTTCTGAGTTGTAACTATTAAATTGGTTATTCATTTTCTCACTTTGGCAATTATTCTCTTCTTCACTATTTTCTTTTTCTTCGATGTCTTCTGGATACTCCTCTTCAAGGCATAATACGTCATCATCTTCATCTATTATTTCTGCTCTATCACCACTTGGATTTTTACCCGATATAGCTTTTTTTATATCTTCTAGTATATCTTTTACAGATTGATTATCGCTCATACCATTAAATTTAAAGGTTTATACTATTTATCATAAAAAGCAAGTTGTAAACACTAATTACATAATTGCTTTTTGCCTGAATTAGATCGGAACGTGCTTTAAATAGTTCATCTTCAGTATCCAAAAGATCAATTGTGCTCTTTAAATTTAAGTTTACTTCTTGCGCAACTCCTTCCAATGCTAAAGCTGCTGCTTTTTCTGCTTCTTGACTTGCTTTAATAATAGCTTTTGCTGTCAGCACGTTATTCCAAGCATTTATAACTGCTTGTTCTATATTTTTTACTGCTTCGTAATAATCGTAAGTGGATTGTTTTGCATCCATTTTAGCTCTACTAACACCAAAAACATTAACTCCTCTTTTAAAGATCGGAATATCAAGAGTAAAGACAACATTCACATTTTCTAGTAACGTGTCCAATTTTATATTGTCCTTTCCAAAATTTTTACTTGCGCTTAGATTCAAAGAAGGAAGCCACTTGGAAGTTTCAGCGATCACTTCCATTCCGGCTGCTCTTTTTTGATAAACTGCTGCTTTTAGGGACAAGTTATTAGTTTTTGCTAATTGTAAACATTCATTTAATTCTGGTATAGAAGGTAGTTTACCATTAGTCTCGTGAAGATTATCAGCATCTTCACCAATTAAATGATAGTAAGCAATATTAGCGAGCTTTAATTCACCTTCAGCATCAACTCTTTTGGATATAGAAGATGAAAATTTTGCTTTTGCGAACAAAACCTCAGCATTAGTAACTTCTCCAAGAGAAAAGCGTTTTTTCATAGCTGACAAATGTTCTAAAGAAACACGTTCTTTATGTTCTCTCAGTTTTAATATTTCTGCCTTTTGTAAAACATTAACATATGCTTTCACAGCGCTGAGTGCAACTTCTTGCTTTGACTGCTGAAATCTAATTTTTGCTGCTTTAAGAAGATGACTTGATCGGCTAAATGTAGCAAAAGTGCCCCCACCGTCTATTATTCTTTGGCTTAATGTTAGACGCTTTCCAGAGTTTTGTCGATCGTTAATAATATTAAAATTACTATCGAAATTATATTGTAAATTAATGTCAGGTAAAAATCCAGCCAATCCAGAAGATTTCAGCTGTTTTTCAGCACTCTTATATTGGTAAAACTGAGACTTTATTTTTGAGCTGTTTTTGATAGCTTTGCTTATGGCTTCTTCCAAATCGATTGCATAGCAACCTATAGTACCAAAAGCAATTATAAGTATAATAATCAATCGAAACATTTTGCTTTCTAGCATGTTGTTTAAGTTATTAGCATAAATTACTTTAATAATCAATAACTAATGTTGTAACTAATGTTGTTGACACTATCAAGCAACTCAGTGTATCATAATCTACTGTTATGTATTGATATATGAAAACTTTTTTCTTAAAAGAGAAACAAGTCGATAAAAAATGGCTTGTTATAGATGCAGAAGGATTAGTAGTAGGAAGGCTTGCAGCGTTTGTAGCAGCGCTATTGCGTGGAAAGCATAAGCCTGAATACACACCTCATATGGATTGTGGAGATAATGTAATTATTGTTAATGCAGAAAAGGTACATTTTACCGGAAAGAAACTTAAAGATAAAATCTACTATAGGCATACAGGTTATTCTGGTGGTTTAAAGAAAACTACTCCAGATAATATTTTAAATGGCAAATTCCCTGAGCGTGTGATAAAAATGGCAGTAAAAAGAATGCTTGATGATGGTCCTATGGCACGTAGACGGTTTGAAAATTTGTATGTTTATTCTGGTTCAGAACATAAGCATCAAGGACAGCAACCTGAAAAAATAGATTTTGCCTCTTTAAATCGTAAAAATAAGAAATAATGGAGTAAAAAGTGAAAATAAATAATAATGATCAGCCAAAAAAGGCAATGATTGACTCACTTGGTCGTTCATATGCCACAGGTCGAAGGAAAGAATCTGTAGCAAGAGTATGGATAAAGCCAGGAAGTGGAAAATTTAGTGTTAATAAAAAAGATGATTTAATTTCTTATTTTAAAAGAGAATCAGTGTGTCAAATGATTAAAGCGCCATTCATAGTAACTTCTATGTTAGATAGGTATGATGTGTTTGCAACTGTAAAAGGTGGAGGACTATCTGGCCAAGCAGGTGCCTTAGCTCATGGAATAAGCAGAGCTTTAAGTAGTATAAGTCAAGATCTACACTCTATATTACGTAAGGGTGGATTCCTAACTAGAGATTCACGTGTTGTTGAGCGTAAGAAATATGGTCAACATAAAGCTCGGAAAAAATGTCAGTTTTCTAAGAGATAATTGTTTCATAATGGTATTTTTTTGTAAATATTATACAAGTTCTTACAAGGTTTTATGACATTTTCTCTTTTTATGACGAATTTAGTTGACTATTGGCATTAGCATAATATGCTGTTTATGTAATTTTTCAATATTAAGGTAATTTATGAGTAAAGAAGATATAGTAAACCAACTGAGTCAAGAGTGCTCTAGTCAAGGTATAGATATAACAAAAGCTAGT
Source organism: Wolbachia endosymbiont of Oryzaephilus surinamensis (assembly GCF_025617515.1). Classification (NCBI taxonomy): domain Bacteria; kingdom Pseudomonadati; phylum Pseudomonadota; class Alphaproteobacteria; order Rickettsiales; family Anaplasmataceae; genus Wolbachia; species Wolbachia endosymbiont of Oryzaephilus surinamensis. Next base: position 1,401,109 of record NZ_CP092526.1, read on the forward strand.
TTGGGTAAGCTTCATGATATTTTTATGGAAACAATCAAGAACGATCTAAATCGTAAAGGTGAAATACGTTTGCATGGAATAGGGACATTCTCTACTGCTATAAGTAAGGAAAGACAATGCCGTAATCCTCAAAATGGTGAGATTATGACCGTTCCTGAAAAGAAAAGAGTAAGGTTTAAAGCAAGTCAAGCTCTTTCAAGTACTTTAAATACCAAAGAGAAAGTATAAGCTACTTAGATATTGTCATTTTCATCTTTTTAGTTACACTATGTAAGCCATGAAATATAGCCTCGCTGATTAAAGAATGGCCTATATTAAGAGCTGAGATGTGAGGTATTTCTTTTATTCTTTTAGCATGTTTATAATTTATGCCATGCCCTGCGTGGCATTCTACTCCTAGCTTATTAATGTATTCTGCAGAGTTAGTAATAAGTTTTAATTTTTCTTCTGATGGATTATCACAGTAATCCCCTGTGTGAATTTCTATTATGTCAGGCTTTCTTTCTAGCTTCTCAAGATATTTTAGTTGATTAATATTTGGATCGATAAACAGTGAGACTTTTATGTCAAAGCTATGCATTTCCTCTATTATACCAGAAAGTTTACTGTGCATATTCACGATATTCAGGCCACCTTCGGTTGTTAATTCTTCTCTTTTTTCTGGTACTATACAAATCGAATAGGGTTTTACTTCTTTTGCTATTTTGAGCATTTCTTCCGTAGCTGCAATTTCAAGGTTCAACTCAGTGCTAATGTTTTGTTTTAGATTGAATACATCCTCATCTCTGATATGCCTTCTGTCTTCTCGTAAGTGTACGGTGATAAAATCTGCTCCAGCATCAATAGCTATTTTTGCTGCTTTTAATGGATCTGGATAAGAAGCTCCACGTGCGTTGCGAAGGGTTGCAACGTGATCAATATTAACGCCCAATTTCACAATTTACCTCAAAAATTATTTATAAATTATACATATTATTAGATCTTATGCATGTCATTGTTTAATGCCATAGCTGAAAGACGGAGCTAGCAGTTATACCAATTCTCATTGTTGGCAAGTCAAATAAGAAACATTCAAAATTGTTTGATTGTGGAAGTGGAAAGAGAAGTAATAAATTTGCATACACTTGCCCTTTTTTACAGTTAATCTAGTTTATAGAACTACTCGTGGTAATCCAAATAAGATTTTTTCTCATAATCAAGTTATAGTAAACGGGGAAAATTTTTCGCATCTAAAAAATTTTAGATTTAGGATTGAAATTAATAAGTGGAGTGATTATGTAATGCATGTATTAGTAAAAGGAGGTACAACATGAGTAATATAGTTCATTTAAATAAAAACAATAATCGTGATAATTTTAGTGTAAGAGGGTTACAAAGAGCCGTTGATGACATATTTGATAGCTTCTTTACAGGATGGAACCCAGAGCTTTCTAAAAGAGGCAGTAGCCTACTACCAGTTTGTGACCTTTATGAAACAAAGGAAAGCTATTGCCTATCATTAGAGTTACCAGGTATTCCTAAAGAAAGCATAGACATTAGTATATCTGGCGATAACTTAATAGTGAAGGGTGAAAAAACATGTGATAATGAATCAAAAGATAAGCAGTTTTACCACAAAGAAAGGTACTATGGTTCTTTCTATAGATCTATTCAACTTCCAACAAATGTAGAGCAAGATAAGGTATCTGCCAACTTTTTAGATGGGGTATTGCATGTAACCATACCTAAATCAGAGAAACACATCAAGAAAATTGATGTAAAGTAATCAGTAAGTAATAGCAGGCTTCTGACCTTGAGGCTTGCTATTTTAATATCTGTTCAGCAGAGTGGCAAAATAAGGTAAACGAGAAAAGACAACTAAATGAGTGTCATGAAAGTAGCTGATGCTGGCTCCCTTATGAAGGTGTCATCTTAGCACCCAGACACTGATTTTTTAATTGAAAATGTTGTCTTGTTTGTGATAAATTTTGCTCGATGCCAGTGTCGAGCACTGGCATGACATTATAGAAGCTGGAATTACAGTACTTGAATGACAATATTTGCTGTGTAATTTACCTTAAAAAATGAAATTCCTACAGCTACGTGTAAGCTACTTTCATGACACTCATTTAGTTGTCTTTTTTGCCACTTTACTGAACAGATATGTAAAATATTAACTTAGCAATACAAAAAATTATCTATAGATTAGACACACCATTAGATCTTATGCATAGTCATTTTTTAATTCCATAGCTGAGACGGAGCCTGCTCCCCTTATCATGAAACTGAAGTCTATATGGTACCACAGTATAATGATATAATAAAATATGAAAAAAATACCAATAAAAAAAGGCAAAAAAAGCCCGTATTAACTTTAACAATTTAAAATGATTTAATGTGAAAACCATAGGCGCCAATTGTTTTTTTAACTTAAAAATAAAAGTCAAGTATCAGGAATTCTAGACATAAACCCTCCTATATGAATAAAGAGCTAGCAAAAATAAACTTATATATTTTTTGCTGAAATTTGATTATTTGGTGAAAAAACCTGCAGGTGAAGATAGATTTTGGATCCTAAAAAATCTTCATTCTCCACTATAATGAAGCTACTAGAGTCTGTCAAGCAATTTTTTATTTAAATTGCTTGCAATCTTTTTATACACTCATCTTTACCAAGAATTACCATGATATCGATGATTCCAGGCGCATCCATTATTCCAGTTATTGGAGCGCGTAATGAGTGGTATATATCGCTCATTTTTATATTATGTAATTTTGAAAATTCCTTAATCTGAGAAGATAAAAAATTCTTATTCCAATCTTCACTACCTACACTCGAAAGAAATGATGCAAGTAACTTAATTACATTGAGGTTAGATTTGACAATTTGCTGAGCTTCTTCACTTAAATCAACTTGAATATAAAATTTTGCTAAGTCCAATAATTCGGTCAGATAGTTTGCTCTTTTTTTCAGCTCTGTCAGTCCCTGCAGTAAATAGCCCTTTTTTTTGTCAGTTAGAGTATTTTCTCTAAGCATTAGAGTCAGAATATCTTCATTGCTCATATTACTAATATAGTGGTTATTCAAATGCTCCAGTTTTTTGAAATCGAGCCGTGCAGGTGAACGACCGATGCTTTCTAAATTAAACCACTCTATTGCTTGCTCATCGCTAATAATCTCATCGTTGCCATGACTCCAGCCAAGTCTTAGCAAGTAATTACGCATTGCCTGTGGCAATATTCCCATCTTTTCATAATCGCAAACACTTGTAGCCCCATGCCTTTTAGATAGCTTATTCCCGTCTTCTCCATGAATTAGCGGTACATGTGCAAAGCGTGGGACATCAAAATCAAGAGCTTGGTATATTAGTAATTGCTTGAAGGTATTAGTGAGATGATCAGAGCCACGTATAATATCGGTTATTCCAGCATCATGGTCATCAACCACTACAGCAAAAATATATGTTGGAGTATTGTCAGAGCGCAAGATTACTATGTCATCAAGCTGGTCGCTACTTATTGTAACTTGGCCGTATATTTTATCGTCAACAACAATATCTTCTGAGTCTGGCACTTTGAAGCGAACAACAGGCTCTGCATTTGATGTTGAATGAGTACACTTATGCTTATATATTTTTCCTTCTTCCCTTGCTCTTATTTTCTTCTCCGCAACTTCATTCTCGGGGCAGTAACAATGATACGCCCTACCCTTTTCAACTAAAAGATTTGCAACTTCAATATGTCTATCTATTCTTTTTGATTGATATACTATTTCTCCATCATAGCTTATTCCAAGCCATTTTAACCCATCTATTATTGCATCAATTGCTTCCTGTGTTGAACGTTTTCTGTCGGTATCCTCAATCCTTAGTAAAAACTGGCCACCATGACGCTGCGCATAGAGCCAATTAAACAAAGCTGTGCGAGCTCCTCCAATATGTAAAAATCCTGTTGGTGATGGAGCGAATCTAGTGACTATACCTGGCATATTTGTCTATTGTGATAACGTAACCGATGATAACTAAAATTTGTACTTGCAACAACGTGGAACTATAGTAAATTTGAAAGATCAATTTACATTTATTTTTAACAAACTGCATTGTATAATTTAATATTAGTGAATGCAGTGAGGTGTATATATGGATAATTTATTTGAAATTGCAAGAAAAGGGAATGTGGATAAATTTGTCGATTCTTGCAAGGAAAGAGTTGCTTGTGTAGCTAAGCATAGAATTGATGAAAATGGAAACCCATTTCATATAGCAGCAAGTAAAGGGTTTCTATTATCTGCGTTACAGAAGATCATAAAGGATTTAGAAGAAAGTACCAGGGTTGAGGTTGAAAAAGCAAAAGACTGGGAAGAAGTAAAAAGATTAGAAAAGGAACTTAAGAATAATAAGAAATATATTAAGGAAGCACTCCTCGATAAAAGCTATATTAAGGATAATAAGGCAGTATCACCTCTTTACTTCTTGGATCCTTCAGAGCAGAAGGAAGTTAAGCAAATTGCAGATATAAAATGTGGCTTTATATGTAATAAGAAGTTTCATATATGCTTATATATAGTAGGAGCTATAGTGTGTGCTACCGCTATGTGTGTATCTTTGTATCTTCTATTTTCGGCTTCTCAATCTCTTGCATTGGCTTCAATAGCAACAATAGCTTCTGGAGGATCTTCATATCTGTTATTTAAGGCATGTAATGAAGTATATGGCCTCTATAACGAAAGTACTATAGTGACAGATCCTGATGTTATGCAACTTTTAGATAGTGGTTTAGCCCCAGTGTGAAGTATTTGCAGGTAGTAATATAGAAATTTACTTTCTTAACTTAAGAAAGTATACTTATAAGATGATAAGAAAGAAGTATAGTAAGATTTTAGTAGCGAACAGAGGGGAGATTGCCTGCAGAATAATCAAAACTGCGCACAAGATGGGCATATCTTGTGTGTCTGTGTACTCAGATGCAGATGCAAATTCTGTGCATGTAAAGCAAGCAGATGAGTCAAGGCACATTGGCCCTTCGCCTGCTTATCTTAGTTACTTAAATATCGAAAAAATATGCGAAGTAGCAGTTGAAACAGGTGCCGAGGCGGTTCATCCTGGCTATGGGTTTTTAGCAGAAAATCCAGATTTTCCCCGTGCTCTGGAAAAACATAACATAGATTTCATTGGTCCAAGTGCAGAAACAATAGAAGTTACAGCCAATAAAATAACAGCAAAAGAAGAGGCAAGAAAAGCTGGAGTAAATGTAGTGCCAGGATATATGGGTAAGATCGAAGATGCTGCCCACGCAGCCATCGTTGCTGAAGAGATTGGTTTTCCCGTTATGCTCAAAGCTGCATCAGGTGGTGGTGGCAAAGGAATGCGAATTGTATATTCCAAAAAAGAAATTGAACTAGCATTTACATCAGCAACAAATGAAGCAGAGAAAAGTTTTAAAGATGGCAGTATTTTTATAGAGAAATATATAGAGCTGCCAAGACACATTGAAATACAAATCATAGCAGATAAATACGGCAATATAGTGTGTCTTGGGGAGAGAGAGTGCTCGGTACAGAGGAATAACCAGAAAATAATAGAAGAAACACCAAGCCCATTTATTAGTGAAGAAGTAAGACAAAAAATGTATGCTCAATGTGTTTCTTTGGCAAAGCAAGTTGATTATTTTTCAGCAGGTACTGTCGAGTTTGTTGTAGATAAGAACCAAAACTTCTATTTTCTTGAGGTAAATACGAGATTACAAGTTGAGCATCCAGTAACAGAATTTGTCACTGGAATAGATATAGTGGAAGAGATGATCAGAATTTCTTGCGGAGAAAAATTAAGATTTGGTCAGAATGATATTAAACTTATTGGCTCTGCAATAGAAAGCAGAATTTGCGCTGAAGATCCATCAAAGAGATTTTTTCCTTCCAGCGGAAGAATCAAATATTACGACAAACCAGATGATGTAAGAATAGATGATGGAGTAGCTAGCGGTTCAGAAATCAGCATGTTCTACGACTCAATGATTGCAAAAATTATAACCTATGGAAAAGATAGAATAGAAGCAATCAGCAGAATGCAAAAAGCATTGTCTGAATGTTATATAGAAGGAGTAACAAATAATATAGAATTTCTAGAATCCATTTTCCATCATCCAAACTTTATTGCAGCAAAACTCCACACAAGATTCATTCCAGACCATTATCCTAGTGGGTTTCAAGGCGATTTTATCACAGAGGAATATATTAAAATATTTATTTTTGCTGCACTGTATGTTCACTTAGAAAATGAGGGAAAGTATTACAGTAAGTCAACAGACGAAGCATTCATAGTGAAAATAGATGACAATGAGTACTCCGTAAATGCAAAGTATCAAGATAACACATTAACAACAGTATATAACCACAATAAATACTCCGTGGTGGGTAAGTGGAAATCAAGTTACAGATTACTATATATCACAATTAATGATGATACCAATATAGCACTTAAAATAGAAAGGCAAGGTAGCAAATACTTTATAAGACACGCAGGTATGAAAGCTAAATGTTGTGTATTGAAACCTCATGTAGCTGAACTAAGCAAATTAATGCTAAACAACAAAACAGAAGGGATTTCAGTAGACGCTGTAAAATCTCCAATATCCGGTTTATTGGTTAAATTACACGTCAATGCTGGAGATCAGGTAGAGGTAGGACAACCTCTCTTTGTTGTGGAGGCAATGAAAATGGAAAATATAATATGTGCTGAATCAGAAATGGTGATAAAAAATATCCCTGTTAAAGAAGGAAAAAATATACATGCTGGTGATTTGGTATTAGATCTGATTTCTTAAATAACGCAAGCAGTATAAACCTGATCCAAATAAGATAAATGAAAACATTTGATGGGCTATAGCAATAGCCATTGGTATATGCAGCAACAAAGTGACTATTCCTAGAATTACCTGAATGATGACGGAGAATAGCATAACATATAATGGTTTTATACTGGCATTTTTTATTGTGAGTATTGCTGTCAGAACTAATATCAGCAATGCCAATGCCCGGTGTATGAATTGCACTGTTACTCTATTTTCAAAGATATTTAGCCAAGCAGGCTGTAAGTAAAATAAATCTTCCGGAACAATTTGTCCATCCATTAGTGGAAAGGTATTATAAATTAAACCAGCATTTAGCCCTGCAACAAATGCACCGAAGATTATTTGTACTGTCACTAGGATTAAAATTATCCATATGTAACATGTAATGTTGCTATTAATTTTAATTATCTGTTTTGGTTTGATTTGGTAATCAAAAAATTGATATGACAATAATGCAAAGATAACCAACGCAAGCAGTAAGTGAAGTGCGAGCTTATAGTGACTAACATGAGGATTAGATACCAAACCGCTTTTAACCATATACCAACCGGCAAAAGCTTGTAAAATTCCAAATAATAGTGCTGTAGATAACCTTATTACTGCATTTTTAGGTATTCTTTTTTTTAGTGTAAAGTATATAAATGGTAAGATAAAAACTAAACCTGTCAGCCTTGCAATTAACCTGTGCACATATTCTATTAAGTATATGGTGCGAAACTCTTCCATACTCATACCATAATTAAATGCTTTATATTCAGGTGTAGCTTCATATTTTGATTTTTCTTTTAGCCAGTCTTGTTCACTCAGCGGTGGCAATGTTCCGGTAATTGGTTTCCATTCCGTGATTGACAATCCTGCTTTTGAAAGTCTGGTAAATCCACCAATTCCCACCATGCAAATCACCATGAGAGAGCAGAGAAAAAGCCAAATAGCTACAGGTTTTGCTTCCATAATCCATGCTGAGTTTTATTCCATTGCTGAGGGTGAATAACAAATTCCCACAAAGCGAGAAAAGCTGCAACGCTATGTAGTAGACTATAGACGGGAAAAAATATTGATACTATATAAAAATAAAAAGGCATTTTTTGTTGTCTGATAGCTATTATCAAAAAAATCAAGTTAATACCGTATACTATTATAAAATAATATAAGAATAATTCATTCAAAATTTGAGTCAGCACCAATGAAAGTAACAAAAAAGGAGTCGTGAAAAATATAAAAGCTGAGGAACCAACAAAAAGGTTTAATAGCAAAACTCCCTTAAGCCCAGTGTGCTTAAAAAGTAATTTTATATTTTTTAAATGAACGATATAAGTTTGCATATAACCTTTAATCCAGCGTGCTCTTTGTTTGATCCAAGCAAACACAGTAGTTGGTGATTCTTCCAATGCTTCTGAATCAATAATCCTGGTTTTATATCCCATTTGCGCAAGTCTCAAACCAAGGTCAGCGTCTTCAGTGACATTGTAAGCATCCCAAAAAAGCACTTTCTTTAAAATTTCCACTGAAAAATGGTTACTGCTACCACCCAAAGGTATTGGCATGTTCATTTTTTGAAATCCAGGCAAAAAATATTGAAACCAGTTCATATACTCAAGAGAAAAGAATTTTGTAAGAAAATTGCAACCAAAGTTATAGTAATTTAATTTCGCCTGTACACAAGCCAACTTTTCGTCGCCCTTATTAAATTCAATTAGTGCTTTTTTTAACTGCAACGGATCTGGCTTGTCATCTGCATCATATATTACCACATACTTTCCTCTAGCAAAGCTCATAGCATAATTGCATGACTTAGCTTTTGTTCTAGGCAGAGAATGAGGCACTTTTATTACTTCAAAATACTGTGGTAAAGTGCATTTTTCTATAGCTGCCAACATTTCTTGATCATCGCTCTCTATCACAAGCTTTACATCTAATTTTGATTTTGGATAATCCAAACTTTCAATGCTCTTAATCAATTGCTTTATAACCGCATTCTCTTTAAAAGCAGGCAATAAAATAGTATATATAGGTTCATTCATCTTATCATAATCTGCTTTTTGGTTAGAAATTTTACGCAAGCCAAAAATTTTAGTTACAAATTTGAATAAAGAACTAGAACATCCGATTATAAATATCAACATCAAAGCAAAATATGCATATTTTTTTGTCAGTGTTAAAGTCGAAATCACAACAAAGAAAGAGGAAAAAAAGATTGAACTCAGCCTAATGCTTTTAGCTGAAAAATTAGGATTCTTATAATATAGGTAGTTACTTGCGAATTCTGAAATACCAAAGTGTGAGTTAAGAAGATTTAAAATCTGTTTGCTATCTACTTTTATCAATACATATTCAATACCGTAATGAGATTCGACCCAAAGGTTGATATCTTGGCTTATGTCTTCAACCATAAAAAAAGTAGTATCATTTAATTTTTGCCAAGGAATTATATTAAACCTATAGTAGAAAAGTTTCTCTTGTTCTTTGCATAAACTAGAATCAAATTTAATTTTTTCTACATTATCAGTTTGAAGTACAGGCATTAAACTTAATGCAACTTTTTGCTCAAGTCACGTGAAAACGAAGATATAACCTCACTACTACGCTTATCATCTTTACGTTCATGCATTATTTTTTTTACAGCATCAGCAGCTATACTCGCTGTGTTAGCTTGTAAATCCCCAAGAGCTTTTTCAACTTGGTCAGTAACTTTCTTCAAATTAGAATGGGAATTTTCATCTAACGTTTGATCGAGTTGCTGTCTATTATGCTTAATAATACTATTAGCCTTATCAAGTGCTTCATTCATCATTTTGTTAACTTCTGCATCTAATTTTTTGTATTTTTCAGAAGATTTTTTGTAATACTCCAACATATCTTTTCTAAATTTTTCAGTTTCTTCACTTGAAAACTTGCTTTTGTTACGTTTATTGTTAAGCGCGTTTTTTATTACCTTCCTTAGCAATTTATATGAGAGGATAAAACCTACTAAAAAAGCAAGGCTTATAACTAGTAATGTAGACATAAAAACCCTAAAATTCTTTGGACACCAAGTCAGCAACAAATTCCTCTTCAATTTCAGAATTAGTTAACTTAGTGTAGTAAATTAAAGCAATACTAGTAGCCATTTGTTTTAACTCACTAATATGCTTAGATTTAAATTTCGCCACTCTTTCTTCAACAAGCTTGACTATTTTTTTGTCTTCCTCTTCTAATATATTCTTAACACTCGCTCTCATTTCTTCTACTTGAGCAAATGCATCATCTATGATTTTTTTTGCCCGTACTCTAACTTGATTTAAAGCTGCATTATACTTGGCAATTTGCTCTTCTGTAAGTCTTAAAAGGTGAATAGAACTATTAAATGAATCTAACACTTCTTTACTTCTAGTGCTTATTATTTCATCTAACTTCGGTAAAAACAAACAACTGACTACAAAAAAAAGTGAAGAGAAAAAAATTAAAAACCAAAAAATTTGAGAAGAGAAAGTTGAAACATCAAGCTGTGGCATCTGTTAAGCAGCAAATATTAATAACATTGCAAGTACAAACGCAAGCAACCCCATGATTTCAACCATGGCAGCACCAATATAAACGTAACTTTTCATTTTACCTTCTGACTCAGGATTTCTCGCAATCCCATTTAACATAGCAGAGAAGATATTAGCTATACCTAAACCAGCACCGAGCATTCCAAATACAGCCAAACCAATTGCTATAAATTTTAAAGCCACTAAATCCATATATTACCTTTAACTATTTCTTTATAATATAATTGTAAAATATTCTGCAAGGAAGTCAATTACTTTACTGCATCTGACAAATATACACATGTTAATATAGTAAATATATAAGCTTGCAAAACTGCAACAAATACTTCAAATCCTATTAGTGCAATTATAAACAAAAAAGGTGCAGGTGTAAAAAATATGTTCATATTTATGACGAATCCTGCTATCACTTTGATGATTGTATGACCCGCAATCATATTTGCTGCAAGCCTTATTGATAAACTAATCGGTCTTACTAAATAAGCAAATAATTTAATAATGATGATTATAGGTGCAAGCCACGAAGGAGTTCCTTTTGGTAGCAATATGCGTAAAAATTCTACTCCTCTTTCTTTAAACCCAACAATCGTTATATAAGTAAAAACCACCATTGATAAAGCGAAGGTAACTATCACATGACTTGTAACTGTGAAACTATAAGGAAGAACACCAACTAAATTACACGATAAAATGAAAATAAATACTGTAAATATCAAAGGAATGTGCTCCAAACCTTTGCTTCCAGTGTTACTTTCTATTATTGAAACAACAAAATCATATACATATTCAACTGCAGCTTGCAAATATCCTGGTATTACTGCACCTTTTCTTATTCCAAGGAGCAAAAACAGTACCATTAATATCACCGAGATCATCATAAAAAGAGATGAGTTGGTAAAGTTTATGTCATACCCAAATAATTTTGGTAGTTCTATTATTGTATATACTTTAAATTGTTCTAGCGGATTTAACGCCATTTTGACCCTGTATACTTAAACTGCAGCAGTAAATAAAGTATAAATTTTATAGAATAAAGTCAAGAATTAATATAAGGAGCTCTGTATTATTAACATATTAACAAAATATACAATTAAAATGCAAATTATAGTCAGCTACCAATCTTATTCTAAATTCTTGACTTAACATCTTATTTTAACTATAATTTAGTTTTAATATGAGGCAATTATGAACGAAATAGATTTTACTAATCCACCTTTAAATTTAGAACAGGAATGTGGTAACGGGTACATCAAGTTTACAGATTATTCTTCTAACTCAGACACTGGTCTTTTCCACATGGCAGGTGAAATGCTAAATGAAAGCCATGATGTTATAGGAAATTTCACTGGTGATGCTTACATTTATAATTTCCATATAGATGATCACAATATGAACATTCAACTCTGCATGGAAATGGACTGCAAAGGTGATATAAAGAAAATTCTTTCTTTGTAGAAAAAGTAGGCTTCTCCTTCGTTTTTTACAATTAGAGAAGCTACTCACTACAACAAGCTTTAAAATCATTATATTTTACATTACAATAACTTTTTTATTTTCTGTTAAATAAATGAAGTTCACATTATCTTGGTTATTAGAGTACTTAGAAACCAATGCTAGTTTAGAGGAAATTATTGATAAATTAACTCACATAGGGTTGGAAGTAGAGAATGTGATCGACAATTCCAGATTGGCCGGGTTTGTTGTTGCAGAAGTATTAGAAGTCGCACCTCATCCAAATGCTGATAAATTAAAATTATGTAAAGTAAATGATGGAAGTAAAGTTCTGCAGATAGTCTGCGGAGCAAAAAATGTTAAAGAAGGCATGAAGACTGTACTTGCATCTCTTGGTAGCACATTGCCAGAAAGCGACTTTACAATTAAGCCTACAAAAATACGAGGAGTGCTAAGTGAAGGGATGCTCTGCTCTGCCTCTGAGCTTTCGCTGACTCAAGATGAAAGTGAAGGAATAATCGAGCTTTCTGATGATTATAAAACAGGAGATAAATTTTTCAATTGCGATCCTGTAATTGACATAAACATCACTCCAAACCGTGGAGATTGCTTAGGTGTTTATGGAATAGCACGTGATCTAGCAGCAACTGGAATTGGAACGTTAAAGACTTTAATCATTCCACAACTTACCGCTTCTATGAACTCACTAATAAACGTCAAAGTCATCGATGGGGAGAGTTTTATTAGTGGAGTATATATCACTAATGTAAAAAATAAAGAGAGTCCAAAATGGCTAAAAGATAAATTGGAATCGATAGGAATGCGCTCCATTTCTGCAATAGTTGATATTACTAATTACATTATGATATCTTTCGGGCGCCCGATGCACGCGTATGATGCAAAAAAAATAGAAGGAGAGCTCATAGTACGCAAAGCAAATGACGAAGAAAAATTTATTGGTTTAAATGATAAAGAGTACTTATTAAACAAAGACATAAGCGTTATTTCTGATGATAAAAATGTTCATGGAATTGCTGGAATTATGGGCAGCAAGTATAGCGAATGTACACTTGAAACTACTGATATCTTTTTAGAGTCTGCTTGGTTTGACCCCATCTCCATCACTAAATCTTCAAGGCAGCTAGGCATCTCCACAGACTCAAGTTACAGATTTGCACGTTCAATTGACCCTGAATTTACCCTTGATGGACTCAATCTTGCAGCCAAAATGATTTTGGATTTATGTGGCGGAGAAGTGTCAAGCATAGTGTCTGCTGGCAATTTGAATAAGGCTTATACCAAGATAAATTTTGATTATCAGAATGCAAACAAACTTGGAAGTGTATCTGCATCACCTAATGAGGTATTCGATATTTTAACAAAGCTAGGGTTTAGTATCGATAAAAAAACCGAAGGTAATTGGAATATACAAGTACCAAGCTGGAGACCGGACGTAACCATACCTGCTGACTTAGTTGAAGAGGTAGTAAGAATATACGGCTATGATAAAATAAAGGAAGAGCAACTAGCAGAAGACGTTACAGTAGAAGAAGAGACACAAGATGATTTGCGCATTTTAATGACAAGCAGAGGGTTTCATGAAGTGATAACTTGGTCTTTTATGAGTGAATCAACAGCTGAAAAGTTTGGTTACTTGAATAAGTTATTCATTATCGATAATCCATTTAATAATAACTTCAATATAATGAGGCCAAGTGTCATACCAAATTTGTTGCAAGTCACTGCAGATAATATTGCTCACGGGATATCTGATCTCGCAATTTTTGAAATTGGACCAATTTATAATGGTGAGGCTCAGTCTAAGTACGTTTTAAGTGGAATTAGATCAGGAAATAATTCGCCGAAAAACCACTATAACACTGATAGGAAAATAGATATTTTTGACGCAAAGGCTGACCTCATAACAGCTTTGGAACTTTTTAATGTCAATTGTGATAATTTAGCAATAGAGAGAGCAGAAAAAGAATATTATCACCCAGGAAAATCAGGCTCCTTATCTTTTAGAAGTAAAATAGTTGGTTATTTTGGAGAATTGCATCCGAGTATATTGGATTTTTTTAACATCAAACAAAAAATTGTAGGCTTTGAGTTGATATTAGAAAATATCGAAAATTTACCTATAAGTAGAAAAAAATTTATCGATTATAAATATCAAAGTGTAAAACGCGACTTTGCATTTATTGTAAATAAAGATGTAGCAGCAGGCAGTATAATCAATATGGTGAAAAAAAGCTCAGAGCTCATCACAGAAGTTTTGATATTTGATGTATATCATGGAAACAATATAGAATCGAATAAGATGTCTATAGCATTTTCAGTTACTTTCTGCTCTCCAACTCACACTTTAACTGAAGAGGAAATCCAAAAAGAATCAAATATGATAGTCAACTTAGTGTGTGAAAATACTGAAGGAACTTTGAGAGCTCATCATTAAGCCGTAATCGCCGTTTCCTGATTTTGCTGTGTCACGTTTACTTCATCCAATTTATTTCCTATCTTGAATTCAATATCCTTGAAAAACCTATCCCACATTCCATGCAAATGCTCTTCTACTTTAGGCCATACATCATTTTTAAATGTCGTTCCATCATCAGAAAATAAATTACCCAAAAAAACTCCTACTTCCTCATAACTTGATTGAAAATGTTGAAGAAATGTTTCTACTTCCTTATGAGTATCATGTGCCACACTCAACGCTTTTCCTTCTGTGCTCTTATCCCCACGCATTGCAACGGCAAGACCTGTTTGAATATATCCCAAGCCTGTCCTAATAGCTTTTATAGGCTGCAGCCATGAACTCTTATCACTTTTTGGTACATTATTTACTATATTTTCCACCAACCTATTTATTAAAGGAGACAATAAATCTTGACAAAAATGTTTGATATTGTCTTTTGTCTTAATCACAGGACTTTTTATGCACTTTTCTGCCAAATAGTACTCAAGTTCTGCTCTCTCTAGTAACTTCTTAATTGCTTCTTCGTTAAAAGTTTCATGCTCGAACGCCTTCAGTAAATCATCTTCTATTATTGCAAATTTTATTTTTTCACGAGATTCTAGTTCTTCTCTATAATCATTTATTGTTTTTTCATTTATCAATAATCCTTTTTCTTCCAATTTCAACTGTTCTAATGTTTTTAGAATTTCTTTGTTATTTTCTAAGTGCTTCTGTACTAGCTTTGTATTTGGATGCTTTTCTCCTCTTCTCTCTTGCTCATCTTTTAAGTACTTATTTAAATCCTTACTCCCTTCTATTATTTTTCTCAATAGCATAGGTTTTTCAGGTCTTTTTAAGTATTTTTCAATTCTCACTCGATGTGAATTAATCTTTTCTACTAGATCTGGTGCCTCCCTTTCTAATAACTTACATGAATTCTCTATACCCTTTGCTTGACCTCTAAATAAATTTAGCATTTTACATTTCGTTATTTCTAAATACACATTTTCTACAAAATCATTCACTTTACCCGAAATCCTTATTTCATTTAATTCACATTGCTTTATTTTTTTATCTGACTTATTCGGTAGAGTTTGAATAGTCCTTATTCTCGATTCTATTAGCATTTCCTCAACTTTTTGACCATCATATTCAAATTTAAAAAAATCTTCTAATTTCCTTTTTAAAGCACCATCTTTTAAGTTACCGTTTTTCCTATTTTTATGCATCTCTTTTAATTTTTCACCATTATATCTTATCTGTACTATTTCTCTTAAATCCTCAATCTCTCTTTCAGCATTATCTAGAGCTTTCTTTGTTTCTTGAGGGTACATATCTTCATAAGTATTAATTATTGTCCTTTCAGCTATTTTCCCTTCTTTTATAAGCTGTTTCCATTTTGCTTTAAATACAGGAAGTGCATCATCACTTATATCATCTACTTTCATAAGGGACTCTAGCCGATCATCTTCATCAGTCAAATTAAGTAACTCCTTTATTTTTAGTTCTTTCAAATCTTTGATTATCACTTCTTTCTCATTTGGTAATTCCTTACCTTGACTTTCTAATTTCTGTTTCACTAAAGTATTTTTTAGCTCATCCTCCAGTGAAAAATCTTTTCCCCGTCTATTTTGCTGAAACTTAATTGCTTGTATAAAAGCAACTTGATAAGCATTTTCTATTAAGTGAGTTGTCAACTTAGAATCTATGCTACTCACCACTTTCAGCCTGAATTTACTCAATAATTCCTTCAGTTTATCATGTGTAATATCTTTCTTTTCTAGATTCACCAGCTCTTCCATAGTTCTTGCGCATTCTTGAATCGAAGTTGCAATTACACTTCCGATCTCATTACGCAAGGGCTGAAGACCATTTTTTAAATTGATATTAGCTGATAATTTCAGTATGGTATTATGCTCTGAATCTCGTGTCACATTAAACCACTTATTATCTTCATTCTCGCATAAATCTTTAAGTAATTGTTTAAATTGCGGTGGAAACTTTATTTCCATATCATATGCAATGCTTGACTCAGAAACCTCCATTTCATGAAAAGATACCTCTATATTTTGGTGCTTATTAGAATACTGCCCCATACTTATTTTAAGAGCAGTAACTAAAGAGTGAGATAACTCTCTATTTAAAAGATAAAAAGTAGCCAAAGCAACTGTTGCAGGAACGATTAAGGCTACAAGCACAGTCACATTAACAAAAATTGCCATTGCAGCAAGAGCGCCATATGCCAATCTTTTTGGCACACCTGTTTCACTCTTTTTTATCTTATCTTCCACTACACCTTCTTGTGTCTTGCTATTTGCTTTAAATCTACTGTATATGACTAACCCCAGTGCAGTAAAAGCAATATAAGGGAGCATTAAAACTGACAGAGCTAAATTTAATACTTTCTTCTCTGGGCAAGCTCTGTTTATCTCTTTCAATATTTCGCTTGACATATTATACCAAGAGGTAAAAAAGTCAGAGTCATAATCCTTATAATGGAATATACTGAGCGGAACATTAAAAGCAGCTATTTGTTTAATTAACCAATCCTGCTTACTTACAGCATCAAAAAACTCTTCTTCCTCTTCTGAATTAGCAAGACCTAAATCATTCCCTTCTTCTACATTAGAAACATCTTCCATAGCATCAAAAAACTCTTCTTCCTCTTCCAAAGCAACATTGGAAATAGATTCTACTTTACCTGAACCATCACTGTTGTTATTTAAATCAATAACTTCTCTATGACCATCTGCAACAACTTGATTCATATCACCACCCTACTTAAGGTAATTTAAGTATAGCATAAACATTACTAACTTTGCAACTTTATTAACTTAATACCAACTGTCAAACCTTGGTATTCCTTAGAATAGAAATCGGCCTCGATCTCTTTATTAGTGTCCAAAGATAAGGCAAGGGTCTGCTCTTTTATATACTCATCCCACCTGTTTATTGCCTCTTTAACTTTCTCATCTTCTGCTTTGATTATTACTCTGATTCTATCTGATATATGGAAATCAGCCTGCTTTCTAGTTTCTTGAATAAGCCTCACAACATCTCTTGCGAGTCCTTCTAGAATTAGTTCGTCATTGAGCTCAGTGCTCAGAATAACAACCCCTTTATTGTCATCAAATACAGAAGAATATTCACTGTTTGCTTTTAACAATAGTTCATATTCACCTTTTTCTATAGTATAGTTCTCTGTTTCATCCCCCAGAAATATTTGCTCATTCTCAATTTGCTTCCACTTTTCTTCTTTGACATATTGAACTAGTTTCTTGATTTTATCTGGAATCTTCTTACCAAGTAGCGGAAAATTTAGTTTTAGCTCTAGTGACGCAACTTCTTTCAACTCACTTACTATTTCTAGTTCTTTTACATTCACCTCATCTCTTATTATCTCTTGATATTCATTTTCAAGGAAATCGCAGGAAGACCTATGATAAATGGTCATACTGCCAAGTGGCTGCCTGATGCGCATGTTAAACGTATTTCTGATGGATAATGCAGAGTTACATATCTCTCTTACCAAATCCATCTTGGCAATGAGTTCACTGTCATATCTATCTGATTGTGGAAAATCAGCCAAATGAACAGATGTTTCTTTGTACTGAAGCCCTTGCCATATAGTCTCTGTTATGAGTGGCAACAAAGGAGCTGCAGCTCGAAGCATGTAATAAAAAACTGTGTACAGAACATTATAAGCATCAGTTTTGTCTTGATCTAAATCATTTTTCCAAAAACGCTCACGACTGCGACGAATATACCAATTATTTAGCACTTCAAAGAAATCTGTCAGGATTTTGCAAGCCTCCTGGGAGTTATAGTTGTTCATAGAAGCTTGGATGCCTTCCACAGCTTCAAAACATTTTGAAATCATGTAGCGATCAATAGTACTTTGATAATCTTGACAAATCTCAGCTTTAATTCCATCTGCATTTGCATACATAGTAAAAAAGTGATAACTGTTCCAAATAGGTTTTATTACGTTTTTCAGAACATCACGCACTAAATTTCCTTCTTTGTCGAGTAGTAAATTACCACCGCAGACAATGGAACCAGACAGCATAAGAAAACGCAGCGCATCAGAACCATATTTGTCAAAAACCTCCATTGGATCTGCATAATTATTAAGACGTTTGGATAATTTCTGCCCTTTCACATCAAGAACCACACCGTGGCATATGCAGTTCTTAAATGGCTCACTGTCAAATAAAGCAGTGGAAAGCACAAAAAGCGTATAGAACCATCCTCTTGTTTGTGCTATATATTCAGTGATAAAATCCGCAGGGAAATTTTTCTCGAACCATTCTTTATTTTCAAACGGATAGTGAACTTGCGCGAACGGCATCGAGCCAGACTCAAACCAACAATCAAACACATCAGGCACACGACGCATAACTGATTTTCCTGTTGGATCATCAGGATTTGGTCTCGTCAAAGTATCGATAAACGGTCTGTGCAAGTCATCTATCTTAACATTAAAGTCTCGCTCTAGTTCTGCTATTGAGCCATACACATCCACTCTTGGATATTTTGCATCGTCTGATTTCCACACAGGAATTGGAGTACCCCAGAATCGATTGCGTGAAATAGACCAGTCGTGCGCTCCTTCAAGCCATTTTCCAAATTGACCATCTCTTATATGATTTGGCATCCAATTAACTCTCTTATTTAGCTCTGTCATTCTTCCCTTAAACTTTGTCACAGCAACATACCAAGAAGGCATAGTGCGGTAGATTAAAGGAGTGTCAGTTCTCCAGCAGTGTGGATAATTGTGAATATATTGCTCAGTTTTAAACCAGCTCCCCTGCCTTTTTAATTTCTTGATTACTGTATCATTGGCATCAAAAACATGAACTCCTGCCAAATCTGAAACTTCAGTAGTAAATTTTCCAGCGTTATCAACTGGACAAACAGCTCGAATATCATGGCTTTGGCAAAGGTAAAAATCTTCTTCACCAAATCCAGGAGCAGTGTGCACAACACCAGTACCATCTTCTCCTGTAACATAATCAGCAATGAAAACACGGAACGCATTCTTTGTATCTTTAAAGTAATCAAACAGTGGTTTATAGGAAAGACCTGCAAGATCACTCGCTTTAAGTTTTGTATTACAGTTTTCATATTGAATATTGCTTTGTTCACAGTGGCTGACAAATTTCTCTAAATAACTTTCAGCAAAGATGCAGACTTCACCATTTACTAACACCATACAATACTCAATATCCTCCCCTACTGCCAGTGCAAGATTGCTCGGCAACGTCCAAGGCGTTGTAGTCCAAGCAAGTAATCTACATTTTTGTTTAAATTGCTTTGGATTTTCTAAAAGTTCAAAAGCAACAGTTACAGCTTTGCTAATTTTTTCTCTATATGCATTATCAAGCCTTGTTTCAAAATTAGAGAGTGGAGTTTCGCACGCCCAGCTATAGGGAACAACGCGTATTGATTCATACACCAGACCTTTATCATAAAGCTGCTTAAATGCCCACATGACCGACTCCATGAATGACTTATCCATAGTCTTATAGTCATTGTGAAAATCTACCCATCTTGCTTGTCTATTTACATACTTCTCCCATTCTGATGAAAATTTCATCACAGAAGTACGGCAATGATTATTGAATTTTTCAATGCCAAATTTCTCTATCTCAGTTCTACCAGATATTCTAAGTTCCTTTTCCGCGCCCATCTCAGCCGGTAGCCCATGGCAATCCCAACCAAATCTGCGTTCAACCCTTTTTTGCAGCATAGTTTGATATCTTGCAAATGCATCTTTTATAAAACCAGTAAGCAAGTGTCCGTAATGCGGAAGTCCATTTGCAAACGGAGGCCCATCATAAAATACAAAACAATGATCCTTGGAACGTTTCTCGACTGACTGCTCAAAAATTTTATTTTCCTGCCAAAATTTTATGATTTCCTTTTCTAGCAATGAAAAATCAGGACTGCTGCTTGTATCAGGATAATACTTCATATTCATTTTAACTGGATAAAATCAAAGAATATAGAGCTTTCCAGAAAATTACAAATTCAAAAACTCTGTTTCTATAAACATAGATAGGTATTGACATTATTATACAGCATATTAATAAATCAGACTTATTTACTTAAGTTAAAGATGAATAAAGACAATAGAAGTTGGCCTTATCAGAAATTTCATGATGCTAACAAAAATAATAGTAAAAGCAGCTTTGTTTGGGAATCAGTTTCCTATGAATATAATAATTCTGGAAAGATTAAAAAGGTACACTATAAGTGGGAAAAGAAAAAAAATCCCGCAAATCTATTATATCAAGTCTCATATGATTGCGTAACAGAGAGTTGTAGTCCCTTAAGGATTAAATCTAGATAGCTTATAAACTTATAAAAACACACAAAGTGCTTCTACATGAGACCATGGGAACACTTTTCTCTAATTAGGCAGCGCATCCCAACAAACTATTTTGCCTAGCTTCCAATATCCTTACATTTACTATTTTATTTTTGTATTTGTCGTCAGGATCATCAACGCATACTGATTGGATGTATGGGCTTTTACCAATAATTTGATTTTGGTGTTTACCTTTTTTATCACTGAATAGAACAGGAATAGTTTTTCCTATCATACTCTGATTAAATTCAAGTTGTTGCTTGCTAATTAATTCCTGTAAACGAAGAAGACGCTCTGTTTTAACCTCTTCTGGTACTTGATCTTTTCTTTCCGCCCCTGGCGTTCCTGGCCTTGGGCTATATTTAAAACTATAAGCCTGAGCGTACTTTACTTTTTCTACTAACTTCATAGTTTCCTCAAAATCTTTTTCAGTTTCTCCAGGAAAACCAACAATAAAATCAGAAGAAAATTCGATTTCAGGTTTCAATTTGCGCAATCTGTCTATTATTCCCAAATATTCCTCTGCCGTGTGTTTTCTATTCATTGCATGCAATATTTTATTCGAACCTGACTGCACAGGTAGGTGAACAAACGGCATGAGTTTTGATTCCTCCGCATGTACCAAGTAGAGAGATTCGTGCATATCTCTTGGATGAGAAGTTGTGTAGCGGATTCTTTCTAGCTTTTCAATTTTAGCAATGTGACTAATTAATTTTCCTAAATCCCACACCTCTCCTTCGCACTCTCCATGATAAGCATTGACGTTCTGACCAAGTAAAGTAATTTCCTTTGCTCCGTTTTTAACCAAATTCAATGCTTCACGAAATATTTCATTTACTGGTCGTGAATACTCAGCCCCGCGTGTATATGGTACCACACAAAACGTACAAAATTTATCACAACCTTCTTGTATGGCAAGAAACGCAGAAGACCCCTGGCTATTGCCATAGCATTCATCCGGCAATTTATCAAACTTTGCAACTTCTGGAAAATCAGTATTTATTACATGACCTTTACTTCTACTTGCTTTGACTATCAACTCCGGTAAAGCAGGAATACTCTGCGGACCAACAACAATATCAACAAAAGGAGCCCTTCTGAACACTTCTTCTCCCTCTGCTTGCGCTACACATCCAGCCACCACTATGGTCATTTCCTTATTTTTTTGTGATGAATGGATTCTTCCAAGCTCTGAGTAAAGCTTTTCTGCTGCCTTTTCTCTAATATGACAAGTATTTAATATCACCAAATCAGCTTGTTCTGCATCACTAACAACGTTGAACCCTAAAGGCTTAACTATATTCTCCATTAAAATGGAGTCATAAACGTTCATCTGACAGCCGTAAGTTTTAATATATAGGCCTTTCATATTTAAAATTCTTCACACAAATTCTAGCAAATTATACGAAAAACTGAATTCTAGTACAACAGCCAATAAAGATTGCTTGACAAACCTTCTCGCTTTCCTTACTCTGACAGTAGGGGTATTTTAAGAGCTCAAAAATCTATCTCAGTCTGCAGACTTTTCAGTCAATTTTTCAAAAAAAAACGTAGTGTATCTTCTTCAGCACGTGTTCAAATTCTGTTGTATATGCGCTGCATTTTCTTTCTAATTTTTCAGGAGGATTTTATGTCCAGAATTCCAGATACTTAACCTTTATTCTTAAGCTAAAAACCGATTGGTACCTATGGTTTTTATAAAGAAAGTGCAAAAAATACTTTAAAGAATATGAAATAAAGGTAGAAAAGGTTTGAGTAACCAAAAACTGTTTCCAGGCATAAATTTGTTATGTATACCAAAAAGTAATTACACTAATATAATATTCACACTCATATTCTAATATAGATATAATACTAATTAAAGAGCATGTTATGCAAGAAGAAGTATCAGATTTTACAGATGCTCTTTGTCAAAATAAATGTGATTCCTTTCGAGTGACACTCTCCTATATCTTTCTTTAGGTTATACAGAAGTCTAACACAATTATAGAACAAACGTAAAAGTTCTGGTAAAGTAGTTTTATTTACAAAAAATATGCTACTTGATATTGAAAAACGCAGCATAACAAATGCACTGTGGAAGTTACAAGAAGCAGATCAAAGGGAGATTTTTACTCTTATACAGAGATTTGAGTTGCCAGAAATATTAGCAAGAATATTAGTTGCTCGTGGTGTTAACATAGAAAATGCACATGACTTCTTACACCCACTAATCAGATCGCTATTACCAGATCCCTTTCACCTCCTTGATATGGATAAAGCTGTTTCTCACATAGTAAAAGCAATAAACAATAATGAGAATATTGCAATATTTGGTGATTACGATGTTGATGGTGCAACGTCATCAGCATTGATTAATAGGTACCTAAGAGCGATTGGAACACACTCTATAATCTATATTCCAGATCGTGTTGATGAGGGCTATGGATTGAACACAGATGCTTTATTACAACTTAAAAAGAACGGAATTGATTTATGTATTTCTGTTGATTGCGGTACGCTTGCATATCAACCGATAGAAGAGGCAAAGGTCTTTGGACTTGATATTATAGTTGTCGATCATCACCTTGGTACAGAAAAATTACCAAGTGCTGCAGCAGTTGTTAATCCCAACCGCCTTGATGAGAGCTCTCCTTATACTAATCTTGCAGCAGTTGGAGTGTCATTTCTGCTAATTGTTGCTCTTAATAGAAGCCTACGTGAGCAAGGATTTTTTACCAACAAAAAAGAACCAGATTTATTTGATCTACTGGATTTGGTTGCTCTTGGAACTGTTTGCGATGTTATGCAGATTACAGGCCTAAATAGGGCTTTTGTTTTACAAGGATTAAAAGTTATGTCAGCAAGAAAAAATGTTGGCTTACGTGTTTTGTTTGACGCTTTGGGAATCCTTGAAAAACCAAGTGTTTCACGGTTAGGGTTTAACATTGGGCCATGTATAAATGCTGGAGGAAGAATTGGAGAAGCATCACTCGGTGCAAGGTTGCTTTCCACTGATAATGAAGAAGAGGCGCATTCAATCGCGCTAAAATTAATAGATTTAAATAATGCAAGGAAAGTGTTAGAAAATGAGGCTATTTTGGAAGCTACAACACAGGCAGAAAAATTTACCTTATTGGGTGTAAATTTTATAATGGTAAGTGGCAATTGGCATCAAGGAATAATTGGTATCATTGCATCAAGACTAAAGGAGCAATTTCACTTACCAACGATAGTAATATCTTTAAATAATGGAATAGGAAAAGCAAGCTGCAGATCAATTTCTGGAGTAGATATTGGTGCTGCGGTTCTTTCTGCAAAATTTACCAACCTAATCATTGAAGGTGGTGGTCACAGTATGGCAGCAGGATTTTCGATTGAGGAAGGTAAAATAAGTGATCTATATGATTTTTTTACTGAAAGATTTGCAAACTCTACAAATGACAAAATCATAAAAGCCGATGGCATAGTAACAGCTAAAGCAATAAACTTATCCTTGTGGAATCAATTGCAACGCTTAGAGCCATTTGGTGTTGGCAATCCTGAACCAAGATTTATCATCCAAGGAGCAAAGATAAGAAAGCCGGAAGTTATAGGAGTTGATCATATAAAATGTTTTATTGCTGATGATAATGTTATGGTAAAAGCTATTGCGTTTCGCTCTGCAAATACTGAGCTTGGCTCTGCTATCATGCAGGGAAATGTTAAATCAATTTTAGGTAAAATCTCTATGAATTATTGGAATGGAAATGAATTTGTGCAGTTTTTAATAGAGGATGTATTGACCATTAGTTGATTTACTATTTTAAAATAATTACCTATCAATCTCACCAAAGACTATGTCGAGTGAACCGATAATTGCTGCAATGTCAGCAAGCATGTGTCCTTTTGCCATGAAATCTAAGGCCTGTAAATGCGCAAAGCCAGGTGCTCTTATTCGACATCTATAAGGTCTATTGGTACCATCTGAAACTATATATACTCCAAACTCACCTTTTGGCGCTTCAACAGCCACATATGCCTCACCTTCTGGCACATGATATCCTTCTGAATAAAGCTTAAAATGATGAATCATAGCCTCCATAGATTCTTTCATTTCTGCTCTTGGCGGTGGAGAGATCTTTCTATCTTCAGTTTTTATTGGCCCTTCAGGCATTTTCTCTATGCATTGCTTCACCAAGCTAACAGACTGCCTAATCTCTGCCATTCTTACTAAATAACGATCATAACAGTCACCATTTTGGCCGATAGGTATATCAAAATCTAACTGATCATATATCTCATATGGCTGGCTTTTTCGCAAGTCCCAAGGAAGTCCAGCAGCACGGAGCATTGGTCCACTAAAGCCCCAATCAAGCGCCTGTTTTATTGATATTTCACTAATTCCTACAGTGCGTTGCTTCCATATCCTATTTTCCGTTAAAAGTTCATCAACATCATCTATATACTTTGGAAATTGCGCTATAAATTTTGCAATATCCTCAATCAAACCTTCTGGGATATCTGCTGCAAGTCCACCTGGCCTTATATAAGCTGCGTGAAATCTTGCACCTGAGGCCCTTTCATAGAACTCGAGTATTTTTTCTCTCTCTTCAAAGAGCCATAAAAGAGGAGTCATCGCCCCAACATCAAGCGCTTGGGAAGAGATATTTAGTAAATGATTTAGTATTCTTGTCAGCTCACAAAATAGAACACGCAAATATTTTGCCCTAATCGGAACTTCGCACTGCAATAATTTCTCTACACATAACGAATATGCATGCTCTTGTGACATTGGCGACACATAATCAAGGCGGTCAAAATAAGGCAGAGCTTGAAGATACGTTTTATGTTCTATTAACTTCTCAGTGCCGCGATGCAAAAGTCCAATGTGGGGATCTGCCCTCTCGATCACTTCACCATCCATCTCTAAAACAAGACGTAACACCCCGTGTGCAGCTGGATGCTGCGGTCCAAAGTTTAACATCATTGTCTTTAGATCAGGCATATTTGGCAATTTAAGATATTAAAGTTGTATAGGATAAAATGTGTTTAAAGTCAATACAATAGAAAAACTCTCAAAAAGTTCACCATCTCCTTATGATCTGATAGACAATGTTTATGTGTCACATACAATTATTGCACTTATGTTGATCAAGGCAGCGAAATTATGTATAGATAATTTTGATTGAGAAATAGTTTTTCTACTATATAAATTCTACTTTAGAGTAATCAAAATTAATGAAAGACAATAAATATAGTTTAGGTTTAAGGATCATTCATTGGTTAATGTCTGCTCTTATTATTGGTATGCTTTGTTCTGGACTGTACATGAAAAGTTTGCCGATTAGCAGTGAAATTAAATTCAGCATATACGCTATTCATAAGGCTTGTGGCATCACCGTTCTTGGATTAATTATAGTACGTATATTTTTTCGCGTCTTTACTTATGTTCCGCCATTACCAGCCAATTTTTCTCGATTTGTAATCAACGCGAGCAAAACGGTACACTTTGGTTTATATGCTTTGATGGTGCTAATGCCACTATCTGGTTATGTCATGTCTTCTGCTTCTAGCAAAGAGATCAAATATTTTTTTCATATCCCTTTATTAATTAACCATAATGAAGATCTAGCTAGTGCAGCTAATCAGTTACACTCGATACTTGCATATTTTATGATACTCTTTATAGCCTTGCATATAATTGGTGCTTTAAAACACACATTTATAGATAAACAAAACATTTTTAAACGTATGATATAGGTTGTATGTTAAATAGCCTCTGGAAAAAAGGAACGAATTTTCTTGGTAGTGAATTTGCCATAATGGGTGGTGCTATGAGCTGGGTTTCAGAGAGAAATTTAGTTTCAGCAATCTCAAATGCTGGTGGATTTGGCGTGATTGCTTGCGGTGCAATGTTTCCAGACTTACTGAAAAAAGAAATCATAGAGACACAGAAATTAACTAACAAACCATTTGGTGTAAATCTAATTACTATGCACCCAAAGTTGAGTGAGTTGATAGATGTGTGCATTGAAACGAAAGTAAGCCATATAGTGCTTGCCGGTGGACTACCAACGAAGCCTAATATAGAAAAAATCAAGAGTGCGGGCATTGAAGTTATGTGTTTTGCACCAGCATTAAGCCTCGCGAAAAGGTTAGTAAAAATGGGAGTAGATGCGTTAATAATAGAAGGTATGGAAGCAGGAGGACATATCGGTCCTGTTAGCACTTCTGTTCTCGCACAAGAGATATTACCTCATTTTAAAAATGAGAAAACACCGGTGTTTGTTGCAGGTGGAATAGGAAGAGGCGAAATGATAGTGAACTACCTAGAAATGGGAGCAAGTGGCTGTCAAATAGGTACATTATTTGTCTGCACGAATGAGTCAATCGCTCACAAAAATTTTAAAGAAGTATTCATCAAATCAGCTGCGCGTAATGCTGTATCTTCTGTGCAGATTAGTGCTGATTTCCCTGTAATTCCAGTAAGGGCTATAGTTAACAAAGCAAGTGACGATTTTATGGAGCATCAAAGAGACATTATTGATAAATATCAAAATGGAGAAATCTCAAAAGAAGATGGGCAGCTTGAAATAGAAAAGTTCTGGGCTGGAGCTTTAAGAAGGGCAGTAATTGATGGAGATGTTGAAACAGGATCTTTAATGGCCGGTCAAAGTGTTGGCATGGTTGATAGAGAAAAGCCTGTAAAAGAAGTGATAGATATGTTAGTTCAACAGGCAAGCAATTATGTTGAAATGTAAAATCAGTAATCAGCAAAGAAAATAGTTAGCAAATTGCTATAATTATCCGCAATAAGGCATAACTGCCCAGTTTTAATGTAAAATTAACGCTAAAGAGGTATTCATACATTTTGTTATGTATGGAGAAATGTTATGCTAAGTCGTTTTGCAAAACATCAGAAGAGTGAAGATATTAATCAACAATTGTACAATGCTATATACAAAAAGGTCACAAAAAAAACACATAATCATGGAAATCTAAAAAAGGGAGATGGAACTATCGCAAAATGCATAGAGTTGTTTAACAAAGGAGCTGATCCCAACGTATTAATTGAATTAGAAAAGTCATTGAGAAAACAAGAAGAATATTATAAATATTATATTGACAACTTCCTTCCAGCATTGAAAACAAAAGTGATAGAGTCAGAGGAATTAATGAAATCTTCAGTACTTAACAATGAAGAAAAATCATCACAAAGATCACCAACAAGAAGAGGAAAAATATTAGAAATAATTTTAGAGATTACAGGGATTACTAATAAAAGTAGTGACAAAGATCATTCTAGTAGCACTATTCAAAATCAGAAAAGTCTTAGAAGTAATCAAGCAAATAGACAAAATAATACTATGGAACTATTTAACAAAAAAAGTCTTTCTGGTGAAGTTGAAATTCCCAAAAATTCAGGTATTAATCCTCTGGAAAAGGATTCTTTAGCTAAGGGTGTAAGTGGAAAAGGAACCCCTGGAAAATACAATACCTTGAGAAATTCAGGTTATTATGGTGCTTCAGCACATCCTACATCAAAACAATCGCAAGCAAGAAAGGAGATCGCACAATCACAATTGAATAGTCAA
The DNA here is from genome assembly GCF_025617515.1 of Wolbachia endosymbiont of Oryzaephilus surinamensis. Lineage (NCBI taxonomy): Bacteria > Pseudomonadati > Pseudomonadota > Alphaproteobacteria > Rickettsiales > Anaplasmataceae > Wolbachia > Wolbachia endosymbiont of Oryzaephilus surinamensis. Next base: position 1,429,306 of record NZ_CP092526.1, read on the forward strand.
TCTGATCTTTCGATTGATAGTAAAGATTTAAAAAATGAAAAGCCTAATATAACTGTGAATGCTGTAGAAGTGCCAAGCGGTGCAAATACTTCTAAACTCAGTAGTAGCAGTGACTTAGATAGTGGAATAAATTCATCTAGCTTGGCATCAAGTAGCAGAAGGAACAGCTTAACTTCAGTAACAAGCATTTCATCTGAGGAAAGTGTACACTTAAAATTAAACCCTGCTGAGAAAGATAATAGTTTGCAACTAGAAGATGAAGGAAAAACAAAATTAGCACATCCGAACAAAACAAGGCCCAAAGGCCCAAGCGGAAGAATATCCCCTTCTAAACATTATAAGAAGACTGAAGAAGGGCCTCATTGTGTGATCTCAGTGACAGGCAGTAAGGTAAAAGATACAATGCAATCCAATAATTATGAAAATAATAGTAAAAACAAAAATCTTCACGTCGCACTTGTAACAAGTTCTGCTCTCTTAGCAATAGGGTGCATTGTTGCAGGAGCAATGACATCAGGATTAGTAGGAGCAGGACTGTTTGTGGTGGCTGCGGTGTTTGCTACAGCAGCTGCTGCTGAATTGTGTTCAAACTTTCTGTCAAGTAAATTGACATCCATTAGTGTGAGTCCTCTTGTTGATAATAAAGAGCTAACACGGTGATAAAAGTTAAATATGAGTTACTTATGGTGAGCAAGTGAATTCGGTTCTTGCCTATTGATGTAAAAATTGTTACATTTGAGGAGTATCTTAAAGGTATTTAGCTGATGCGTATTCAATTGGGTAGAGTTTTTGCTATTGTAGCCCTGTTAAGTTTTATCTTCATGTCATGTTCTAGCAAAGCAAGTGATGAATTGAAAAATATACCAGGAACGTTGAAAGAACTTATTTCTTCATTTTCAGTTAAAGATACTGTAGAAAATATGAATCCTTCGACAATTATAGGGTTATGTATAGCTACAGTGATACTTGCAGTAGTGTTCAGAGGCCTAATTTTTTTCATGATAATATTTGGCGTACTGATCATGATGTTTGGAAGCACAGAAAAGGCAACAGATTACCTGAAAGAAAAATTCAACTTTGCAAAGGACATACAGTTACAATCCAATAACAAAAAAGAAGATAAGGATTAAGTAAGATAGATGATTCTTTATTATCTTTTTATTGAATACGCATGATATTGTATGCAACCAAAAGTACCAGCCACTAGATCTAATTCTGAAAAAAAGAACAATTTAGCGTTACTAGAAAGTATTAATTTAGATTTTATCCCTTATGCTTGCCACTACGATGAAGAAACTATACTAACAAAACAGGGGGAATTATTAAAAATAATCAAATTAGAAGACTATTCTTCAGTTGATAACTATGGTGATCTTAGAACTGAAATTAGAAAAAGTATATCAAAAAATATCAAGAGTTTATATTTTACCGTTTGGATTCACACTGTCCGTAAGCGCAATAAACTGAGCTTACAGTGGAATAAAACTTCAGACTTTTCCGATCAGCTACACTCAACGTGGTTTAATAAACTAGTTGATAGTAAACTACAGTATATAAATGAGTTATACATTGTGGTGTTACTTAGTGATTTTGGCAAACATATTAATAATGCATTTTTTTTTGGCAGGATAAAGAATAGGCACAAGTTATTTTTACAAAAAAATCATCAAGAATTACAAAAAATAACTGACCTGATTCAAAAAGATTTAGAACCTTTTGGAGCTAAAAAACTGGGCCTTAGGTCTAGTGAAGGCAAAATATATTCTCAAATGATGGAATTTCTCCATTACATTATTACATTAACGCACAAAGATTATCCAATATGTGAAAGGGATCTATCGCAGCATGTTAAAAATTTAAAAGTAGCTTTTGGTTTCAATAAATTTCAAACATCGTTTGAAGGTCAACAGAAGTTTGGTTCTATTTTTTGCATAAAGGAATATCGAGAAATCCCCTTAGAAAATATAGATAGGTGTTTGCAACTTGACTCTGAGCTTATCATCACAGAAATAATAATATTTACTAGTAATAATAAAGCAGTAAAAGAATTCAAAAAACAAATTAATATACTGCAAATCAGTGAGGACAATACCTTACTTCAAAACTCAGGAATAAATGAAATAATAGAGCTTGAAAAAATTTCTGCTATGGATTTTTGTCAACAGAAAATTATTGTTACAATCTTTGCAGATGATAAGAATAGGTTAGCTAAAAATATCAGTGATTTATCCTCTGTAATGTCGTTAATCGGGTTGATGATGTTTAGGACTGATCTGCACATGGAAAATCATTTTTGGGCACAGCTTCCTGGAAACTTTGCTTTTGTTACACAACCAAAAAATATATTAGAAAAATATGCTTGCAGCTTTGCTATGTTGCATGATTTTACATCAGGTACGTTAAAAGGAGGAAGATGGAAAGAAGCAGTAACAGTTTTTTTTTCAAAAAAAGGCAGTCCTTACTTTTTTAACTTTCATGGAAAGAAAAATAATGGTCATACCACAATACTTGGAGCTCCAAATTCAGGTAGAACCTCACTGATCAATTTCTTACTTTCGGAATCAAGAAAATTTAACCCTAGGATTGTTATATTGGATAATACTGGAAAATCAATAATATTTACTAAAGCAGTAAGCGGCCAATATTACATAATTGATCCAAAATATAAAGATAAAAGTCTAAAATTTAACCCACTGAACATTGAAGATAGTGCTTCTAATCGCAATATGCTTGTTGAATTGATCAAAAGGATGGTTGCAGATGCAAGTTTGGTAGACGTAGAAGAAAAGACAAAAAAAATTGTAGATTCTATATTTGCTATACCAAGAGAATCGCGATCTATTTCTCAAATTTCTGAAGTGCTTTTACTTCTTGGAGGCAAAATAAGTAAATGGTGTGGTGAAGGTGAATTTGCTTACTTATTCCAAGATGGTGATGAGTCAGACATTGACTGGGGAACAAAAACTATATCCCTCAATACTGCAAATCTCACTAAGCAAAAAGAATGTATGTCCGTGATACTTTACTATTTCTTATACTCTTTCGAAGCAAAATGTGATGGCTCACCTGCAATACTTGTTTTGGATGAAGCATGGGAGATAAGTAATATTTTTCCTACAGAGGGAGAGTTTGACGACTGGATGCAAAGAATGACAAAGTTAAATGTTGTAGTAATTCTAAGTACTGAAAACTTAAACCTAGCATTTGCTAGCAAGTTTACTCAATATTTAGATAAGCATGTCGATACGAGAATCCTGATGCCGAACATAAATGCAAACAGGTTATACATGAAAGCATTTTCTCTGTCGAAAGAGGAACTGAATGTTATTTTGCAAACACCAACACAGGAAGGTTTATTTTTGATAAAGCAATACAAAGGTTTAGTAACTTTAAATCTAGATTTGAAGAATATGAAAGAAATACATGTACTTTCAGCTAATAAAGAGACTATAAAGTATATGTATGAAGCAATAAAGGAAAAAGGCGAAAAAGTGAGTAAGTGGTTACCGGCGTTCTATGAAAAATGTAAAGCTTAATTTTTTATTGATATTCTCCTTGATATTTTGTCTTTCTTATCAAGGATATGCTGATTGTCCAACATTTGTAAAAAGTAATACTGAAATTGAAGCTACAGGAAGTAAAGCAGGAAAAGGTATTGCGAATTTTTTTAAAGGCAAGTGGAGCGATTTAGATTTTGACGAAAAATTATTGCAATTTATTAAAGTTACAGCAGTAAATAATCAGGGACCAGAAGGTTACTTCGATCCAAAGATTAAGGTCTGCGATTACGAAGGGAACGACAACTGTTATATATTATCCAGTGGAACATTCTGCCGCCAGATATATGGAACGCAGAGTACAGGAGCTGGAGTTTCTGCAGCAGCTTTTATAGATTGGGAAGGAGATAAAACAAAAGCTGGAGGAGAAATTGCCCAAGGTCTTGGATGGGAATGGGCAGATGGTGTTACTGATGAAGAAAAAGTAAAATTTGCTAATTCTCCTAAGATATGTGCTTGTAGTCAAAAAGGGGCTTGTATGTCAGGAATTTCTTCATGGGGCTCTAGAGTATTTTCTGGGGAAAATATTTTTCGTCCTGGAGAGATGGAAAAAGTTTGTGATACATGCTATCAAACAAAAGTAAAGTGTGCCCCTGTGCAACTTGCACCTGGCCCACCTGCATTTTGTGAACAACTTGCGATGTCACCACCACAAGTTAGAATTGTTCCTATAACAAATGAAGAAAATGATTATTTCCATCCAAGAGTTGGAGTCATTATTGGTGAGCTGAAGGAAAGAAGAGAGCTACCTTTTCCACGCGTTATTTCAAGTAATAAAAACATTCAAAGTGCTACATACTCTATTCCAGATAAAGATACCCACCATCACTTTAAAACTTATAGAAAAAAAGGTCAGCTCTGCGCTGAATACTATGGTACTGAGGAAGAAGAGTCCGAAAGAAAATTACAATTTCCTGCTCGCTGCTTCCCAGCGCCACCTGCTCCAAAGATTGAAGAAGTGAGCATACCAAAGCCTAATGAGGGTAAAGGCGAAAATACGCTAAAAGTAAAAATGAAGATGAGTGAGAACGTTTGTACTTATGACGCACGTGGAACTCACAGTAATGGCATCTGTACTTTTTATGTTAATAAAAATTCTCCTACATATGTTGGCCATCTACCTTTAAAAGTAGTAAAGCCAGCAATAGTGGCAAAAACAACTGATAGCAGTAACAGTAAAAGCGACATCGATAGCGTAATAGAAGGTATATTAAAAAATAATTCGCAATTTGAAGTTCTAGAAAAATATGGATATGTTCCCGATATTGAAACAGAATGTAAAGAGCTTCAGAATGGTAAGTGCAAACTAGATGGCTCAGGATATCCAAAAGTAGAAATAAAATATAAAGAAAATTCTAAAAGTAAAATGCTCTGCCTTTCTGGGTGGCAACCAGAACCAGAGGAGTTTGTTCTTAAAAAAGAAAGTAAGCTAATATCGCTAAAATCAATGGGGGCAAGATACAATAAATACAATACTGTTTATTCAAAGGAGTCTGATCAGCTTTATTATTTTCCCTGTAACGAAACAATTGAGGTTTTAGCAAAGCCACAAGATGCACTGAATGAAATAATATTTAATAAAAAAGGATATATTTCCATTCCTGCTGAAAATAAGTCTAGAGATAACTGCATGGAAAAAAAGGATAAAGAGGTAGATACAAAACAAAATTGTGACAAATGCAAAATAGTATATGAGTTAACAGATGGAAAGTATGAAGAAAAAAACTGTAATCACGGTGATGATGGTTGCCTCTGCTTTGATGGAGTATGTAGTCGCTCAACACAGTATGTAGATAAGAATGATAAACTATTTTACTTAAGATATGAGGAAGTGGATTGCAAGGATAAGGATGGTAAAACAGTAAAAAACGAGAAAGGTGAAATACAAAAGTGCACACAATTAAAAAATCAACCGATTAAAGCAAATAGAACAGAAGTTTTTTATGCTGATAAATTGTGTAGGTTCGATTTAGAGGGTTTAAAAAAGAGATTACGTGAAATAATAATAGCACAATTGAAACATAAGAAGCAGATTATTGAAAACAGGGATCAAAAACTTTATGAGCTTGGAGATGGCTCTACAGATGATCTGTCAATGTATGATTACGTTGAAATAGAAGCATGGGGAGGTGGTGAAGCTGGTCATATAGATGGTAAAGCTCAGTCTACTGTAAGTAGACTAGGAATGCCAGGTGATTACATTAAAGCTAAACTGAGAGTCAACCCTAGTTATCCATATATTAAAGTAAAAGTAACAGAAGGAGGTGGTGGACAAGAAAATGATAAATCTAACAAGGATGGGGGACCAACTTTAATAAAAATGTGCAGAGACTCTTCAGAAACAATTTGTAAAGATTTAATTACTGTTGCAGGCGGAGGTACATACAGAACCTATGGGGGAAAGAATTACAAAGATACAATAATTCATGAACAAAGTTTAAAATTAAAAGAAGAAATTAAGAAAGGGGACAAGCTAAACTCTAGTAAAGATAATAAAATAGCATATATAGAAAATGGTGAGATTGGGTATAAAGATGTAACAAAATGTAGTAAAAACTACGTGAATAAAACATATGGTGCTGGTGGTTGTATCAACGAAAGCAGCAAAAGTTATAGCAAGGGCGCTCCTGGTTATGTGAAAATTAAACCTATATTTGAGGAAATTAATGAAAAAAGAGTAAAAAAAATAGATGATGCTATTGAAAAAATGATACAAAATCCAGATGACATCACAGGTATTGATGATTCCTTAATAAATAAACTTGATCAAAAGATTATTGATACAATTAAAGAAGAAATTAGAAAAGAATTGTTAGGTCTATAGTCAAAGAACCCTGATGGTTGCAAATGGGGTAAAGTCGAATTTACATCACTGAGACAGATGCATGTCAAACCAGTGTTTCTTTTCTTGTATCTCAGTTCCCATAATGTCATCCCAGTGCGTGACACCATTTCTTTCTAGTGCTTCCTTCCTTGTCATCACAGCTTCCATAATGTCATTCGAGTAGCTGACACTGGAATCCATGTAAATTTAACTGGACGCCAATGTCACAAACTAGTTTTCTCATCTATCTTATTTTGCTACTCTGCTGAACAGATACGTCAATTTTATCTACTGATGAGCTAGGTTTGTTGTTCTTCACATGTTGTGACAAAAGCTCCATAATTTTTTTTTGCTCATAAAATTGCTGAAATGAATATATTCCATTCGAGCCAACTAACACGAAGAATCCTCCTTGTACATTTGGAGGATTATCATGCCAGCTAATTTTTCTTACGTATTCAGCAGCTTGTAAGGAAGTATCTCCTGAAAGGTTTTTAATATTAGGATCAGCACCTTTTTCTAGCAGTAATCTTGCCATTTTTTCATTACCTTTCATAGCTGCTATATGTAGAGGTGTATTGCCAAGCTGATTGCCAATATTGACATCCACCCCTTCTACACTAAGTAATAATTGAGCTACCTCGTCATGGCCATTATCAATAGCTACACACAAAGGATTCATACTGGTATCACAGCCATTGACTTTAGCACCATTATCAAGAAGCAACTTAACTACTGCTGCATGCCCATTCTGAGCAGCTAGATACAAGGGTGTGACATTATTTTTTTTATCTACTATGTTAACATCAGCATTTTTTGTGCTAATTAATAGTTCAACTATTTCAGTATGTCCGTTCTGAGAGGCTAAGTACAGAGCTGTTATACCAAATTCATTGTCTTTAGCATCAATCTCAATTTCTTGAGTATTAAGTAACACCTTTACAACTTCTACAAGTCCATTTTGAGCAGCAATATGTAAAGGTGTCTTACCATCAGTACAGTCTTTTATATTGGGATCAGCTCCCGCTTTAATTAACTCCTCTACTATAGCTTTGCTTTTAGCTACAACAGCAAAGTGTAAAACTGTACTGCCTTTAGTAGTTCTTGCATGAATATTAGCTTCTTTACTGATTAGTAACTTTACTACGTCTAAATGTCCTGAATAAACAGCAAAATGCAAGGCTGTAAATCCTTTTTTATCCTTGATATTGATATCAGTTTTTACATTAAGTAATAACCTAACTTCATTTATGTTACCATTATAAGCGGCTTGATGTAATAGAATATTTTCAACCGGGAGCGATTGAGTGCTGAACATATTTACCTCTATATAATAGTATGCCTAGTGGTATTACATCAAAACAAGGAACATTCAAGAAAAATTTTTGCATCTGGCAATCTATTTTCTCTATTCTGATATATACAAACTCTTTAAACCCACCTTGTAATCAGGATAAACTAGAGAGACACCAAGGTCTTTTTTAATTTTAGTATTGCTTACTTTTTTTGACCCTAAATAAAAACCCCGTGCGTAATTTGGTACGGAAGAAATCTCAACTGGCTCTGGAGGGCTAATATTGAGAAGCTCGGCTGCATACGTGACCACTTCAGATTGCGTAGCAGGTAAATCATCTGCACAATTGTATATCTCATAAGGCTTTATATTTTGCATGGAAGAAAATAAAATATTCGATATATCTTCAACATGAACACGAGAAAAAATTTTTTTCACATTTCTTGCTTTGCCAAGCTGCAGGTCAATTAGCGCATTTCTACCAGGACCATATATCCCAGCCAAACGAAAAATATGTACAGGCAATTTGCTACTTAGCCACTTCTTTTCAGACTCAAGGCGCTTTTCTCCTCTAATTTCTATAGGCTTTGTTTCAGATTCCTCATTCACCCAATTACCACAGTGGTCACCATAAACATTAGTTGCAGACAGATAACCAAGCCATTTAATATTCTCCAGACAATGACCGTATCTCTCCATAACATCATCGCCGTCTGGAGGAATAGAAACTAAAACATGTGTTACGCTTTTAAGCAGATCTTGATCAACCTTTTCATAATCAAAAAGTTGTATATCTTTATTTCTTGATGTACCGTTAACTTTCCAGCCTAAATTTAGCAATTTTTTCGATAGAAATTTAGCTACATATCCGTAACCAAAGCAAAACAAGTGCATGGAAATTAATTTCCAAAATTTTTCTTGATAAACTCAACCCCTAACCTTATTCCTTCTTCATTAATAATATGGCCTAATCCATGAATTGGGTATCCTTGAGCGTTTACTCCATTTTCTTTCAGAGCTTTAACCGCTAAATCAAGGGAAGAAAAAGGTACCACATCATCAGCTTCACCATGAATAACACATATGCTGGGTTTTGATTTGATCTCCGGTGCAATTTTTGAAGGTGAAAGAAACCTACCAGAATATGCAACAACCGATGCACAAGACTGAAGCCGGGTAAGAGCCACATGTATTGCAAGCATTGCCCCTTGAGAAAATCCAACTAAAGAAAGCTGAGTATCTTTTAAATTAAGCTCCTTTAATTTTGTATCAATAAAATGATTTACAATTGATGCAGCATTTTTCACCCCATTATATAGTGCTTCTTCACTACGATCCTCTAAACTAAACCACTGATAACCATCACCTATTTCCCTCTCAAACGGAGCATTCGGTACCACAAAACATGAATCAGGCAAAAACTTGCTCATAACTTTAGCAAGATGCACGAAATTATCGCCACTTGAGCCCCAACCATGAAAAAAAATAATCAAGTTTTTCTTATTTCCATTTGGGCAAATTTCTTGGCTTTTAAGTTCAATCATCTCTTCATCCCTTTATGTTTATATTTAACTCTATGGTAATACTAAATTTGAGGAACAAGACCTCACTACTGCTATAGCTCTTTGATATGAATAAATACTACTTAGCTTCAACTTTCTCTATCAATTTCTTGACCAAGCCTCTCAATCTTCTGCTGGAATCATCAAGCTCTTGAATTTGTGAAGCATCTTTTCTCATGAGCTCTTTGTGATTACTCTTTATGTAATCATACATTTCCTTCATCTGAGCAATCATCTTGTTGATATCCATACCACCCATATCAGGTATCATGCTAGGCATATTTCCTTCTAGCATACCGCCAGCCATAAGTTGCTGAGACATTTGCATGAATGGCTTTAAGGTCTGTTGAAGCAAATTAGGGTCGCTTGCCAATTTTTCTATTTGCTCTTTGCAAGTATCCATGTACTGCTTCATAAATTCATCATCTTGCACTTTATCTGTCATAATTACACCTATTTGAAACTAATATTATATATTGTTTTTAATTAAAAACAATACAAGAACAACTATATTAATACTTGATTAAATGACAAATTAACTATTTTAAAGGTTCACATACTCTCTTTAACCATTCCTTATCTTTTATGCCATTTTCTATATTTTTATAAACAAATTGGTGATAGCTATTTATCCATTTAACTTCATCTTCAGTAAGCATTTGTATATCTATTAGCTTTTTATCATAAGGAACAGAGGTCAATTGTTTAAAGCTTAAAAAGACGTTTTCTCGCCTTTCAATATACATCAGATTCTCAATTCTTATTCCATACTTTCCTGGAATATAATAACCAGGCTCGTTAGAAAGTATCATGCCTGGAATGAGTTCCACTTTATTTCCTCTTGATATTGCTTGCGGTCCTTCGTGTACCGAAAGGTAACTTCCTACTCCATGTCCTGTACCGTGCATGTAATCCATTCCAAATTTCCATAAATGTATACGCGCTAATATGTCCAATTCTCCACCAGTAGTGCCAGAAGGAAAGACCGCACTTGCTATCGCAATGTGAGCTTTTAATACTATTGTGTAGTGAGCTCGTTGCTCATTGGTTGGACTACCAATTGCTATAGTTCTTGTAACATCGGTTGTGCCATCAAGGTACTGACCACCAGAGTCAATTAAATACAGCCCATCTTCTTGAATGACTTTATTTGTCTTATTGCTTGCACGGTAATGAATGATTGCTCCATTCTCGTTGAATGCTGAAATTGTTGGAAAACTCGGTTGCTTAAACAAATTCTGCTCTTTTCTGTATTCTAAAACTTTTTCTTCAGCTTCAAGCTCAGTAATTTCACTGTCAATATTGTTTTCAAGCCAATATAGAAAATTTATAACTGCTACTCCATCTTTGATGTGCGCACTTATAGCTCCAGTTATTTCAGTTTGATTTTTTACTGCTTTGTGAATCAAACAAGGATCCTCCTTCTCAATTATCTGCTTATTTTCTATTAGACCTCTTTCATTACTTATTGTCATCCCAGTTCTTGACACTGGGATCCATGCTTTTTTATTTCTGGTCAAGCACTGGAATGACACCGAAGCTGATTTTTCATTTAAATAATGGTTATACAAGGGATCTATTGCATTCATAATGCTCATTGGAGTCGTGCTTGGATCTATCACCACCAAATTTAACTTATGTAGTGAATTTTCTAGCTCACTAATATCAAAAACATTTATATGGTTATCAAAATTTGCTTCTATAGTTGAATGTTCTTTATCTTGAATAAATAAATCAACATTGGCATTTTTATACAATATAGCACGACCCAATATACAAGGAGTATATTCAGAACTTTCATTTCTTAAATTTAATAACCACGAAATTGAATTTGGATCAGTCAGAAGCACTGCTTCAGCCTCTATGTTTTTAGCTACTCTTTCACATTTATCCTTACCACTCTCACCAGATACATGTGAGACTATTGTTTGTGCTTTATGACTACTATCTTTTTTAATTAAGTATGGTACTAGTTTACAAATGCCTTCATATTTTCTTATGTCCTTCATAGTAAAATATTGCGGATAGTAACCCAGTGAGGTAGTCAATGTTAAGTTTGCTTTTACCCATTTGTGTGGATCCTCTTCTTGTATATTATATACTCGAAAACTGCCCTGATCGAGCTGACTGCGAGCTTGTGTGATATAGCGTCCATCTGTAAAAAATGGGCACTTATTACTCTTTGTAACGATAAGTAGCCCATTTGTTCCCGTGAAGCCACATAACTCTGCTAACTCTTTTGAATATTCATTTAAATACTCGTCTTTAGTATTCAACATAAATGTATCAACATTTATTTCGTGCATAAAAGAGCGAAATTCTTCGATTTTTGACATGTTACGCAGAATTAGCAGCTATTTTCGTTTTCTTATTCCTAAGGTACACTAATATGCTAACTATCGCTGCTGGAGTGATACCTTGTATTTGCTTCGCAATACCAATTGTTGCTGGCTTTATTGACTGCAACTTTTCTATCACTTCAGTTGACAAGCCTTTAATCTGTGAGTAGTTGAAATTAGTTGGAATTTGAGTATTAACTTCCTCTTGTAGAAACTTCATATCTGCTTCTTGTCTTACTAAATAAGGCTTGTATTTTGCTTCAATTGCAACTGCTTCATATATTTCATTCTTGGCTATGCTATCAGTTATAGTGTTATTCCAGCACATGACGCTGGAATCTACATTTTTTTCAGTGTCAACTGCATCCATTCCATCATCATTCAAGTACTGGATCCCAGTGTCAGCTACTTGGATGACAGGAAGAGGTGCTTTGGCGTTATGCAAGTAGCTGACACTGGAACCCATGTTTAACTCTGGCCATATTTCTCGTAATTTATTCCAGTCAATATTTGGATAACCGAGCAAATCTAATGCTGTTTTTCTTATTCCATCATAAGATATTTTAATGCCATAGGACCTGAGCTGCTCAGGAGTAATTGTTAGGCTCTCTAATTTCTCCTCAAGTTGCTTAATGGATTTAAGTTTACCCTGCAAAACAGAGTATCTCTCATGCGACACAAGAGAGATGTCATAACCTTTTTGTGTCAATCTTCTATCTGCATTATCTGACCTGATTGCCAGTCTATATTCTGCACGCGAGGTAAATAATCTGTAAGGCTCGGTAATTCCCTTAGTGACCAAGTCGTCTATCATTACACCGATATATGAGTCTGTACGATGAAGAACAAAACTTTTTTGAGATAAAGAGAGTGCTGCATTGATTCCGGCAATAATTCCCTGCCCAGCTGCTTCTTCATATCCAGTGGTACCATTAATTTGACCAGCAAAATATAGTCCTTTAACTTTCTTAGTTTCGAGAGTATGAAATAGCTCTCGTGGATCGATATAATCGTATTCAACTGCATATCCAGGTCTTAATATTTCTGCATTTTCAAGCCCTTTTATACTCTTTATCATTTCATACTGCACTTCGATGGGCAATGAATTTGAAATTCCATTTGGATATATAGTGTTATCATCAATCCCTTCTGGTTCTAGAAATATTTGGTGATTATTTTTTTCTGCAAATTTTTTAACTTTAGTTTCAATTGATGGGCAGTATCTTGGTGCAATAACGTTATCTAAATATGAAGAAGCTGATCTGTGAAGATTCTCTCGAATTACTCTGTGTGTATGTTCATTAGTATGAGTAATAAAACATGAAACCTGAGGCTGGTTAATTTTCTCTGTAAGATAAGAAAATGGTGTAGGTGGATTGTCACCCACTTGTTCTTGTAATACCGACCAGTTTATAGTGCCACGATCAAGCCTCGGTGGAGTTCCGGTACGTAACCTGCCCAGTTTAAAATCATACTTCTTTAGCGTGTTTGCAAGCTCTATTGCAGGTTTATCTCCTATTCTTCCAGAAGGAGTTGTTTGCTCTCCTATATGAATCACACCACGTAAAAAAGTCCCTGTAGTCAAAACAACTCTGCTTGTCAGTATACGTTCACCTGAGTCTGTTATTACAGCTTTTATATAAGATTCTCCATTGCTATCACTTTCGATAAGAAAATCGTCAACTGACTCTTCTTTTACTGTCAAGTTGTTATAATTTAGAATAATTTCCTGTATTGCTTTTTTGTATAATTTTCGGTCTGCTTGTGCACGTGGGCCCCATACTGCTGCGCCTCTGCTGCCATTTAAAACGACCGAGTGTATGCTTGCTCGGTCGATAGCTCTCCCCATTATTCCATCAAGGGCGTCTACTTCTCTAACTACAACACCCTTTGCAACTCCTCCAATTGCTGGATTACAAGACATCTCTCCTATAGTTGAAATTTTGTGAGTTATAAGTAGCGTGCTTGCACCAAGACGTGCTGCAGCTGTAGCTGCTTCACACCCGGCATGACCGCCACCTACTACCACTACGTCGTACTTATGCATCTTCTTGAGTAATTCCTAATCTATAATATTCCAACTATCAGTGATTGATGTCAAATTTTACAGATTCCAGTGTTACAAACTAACTTAGCTCAAATTATCGTCTCTTTTACAGAAGAAACTTTTTCAACTGTAGGAGAGGTAATACGCTCATCCACTTCTTCTTCCTGAGATATTCTAACAAATGTAGAATCTGTAATCGAAGTTGCACTTGCTGCAAATGTAATTGCTGCTTCATCTGCACAATGCACTAAAGATGTGGCTACATAAACCCCCATAATTGTTGCTATTAGCCCTGTTATTGCACTTACTAAGATAATCACTGTTACTACTGGGTTAGGAAGAACAGCAATCACACTTGCATTAAGCACTGCCCCAATCATAGTACTTATAGGTATAGCCATACCCAAAAAAATTGCTATTTTTCCATGATCTTCCTCAATAGGATCTCTTTTGCAAAACTTATATAGCAAACATCCTACGTGCAAAACCGCAATCAATGCTAGAGCCATAGAACCAGCAATTGCACCTATGGCTAAAGGTGATGAAGTGTCAAAACTCAACCACCAAGCTAATATTCCTAGTGCTGACACTATACTATAAGCTAACAAACAAATATACATACAATCCCTCTCACTAATTAATAGGCATCATTTTTACTCTAAATTGCAAACTTCCCCTCCACCATCTAAATACTAGAGCAACAAGGAATGCTAACGGCCGTGCAAAAATATCTAATGTTTATATTTATGTAAAGTGAAAATTTTGAGTGGGGCGAGCGACCAGGATTGAACTGGCGACATTCAGTACCACAAACTGACGCTCTACCAACTGAGCTACGCCCGCCAAGATATAAAATTTTTAACATACGAGCACAAATAGTCAATTAATTATTTAAGTTACCTCCTTTTGCAGAGGGTTTTAAATATTTTCATTCATGCTTTTATCATTATACTCAATCGTATTGACACCATGATATGTTTAAAAGTATTTTCACATTTAGTTTTTTTACAGCTATTTCAAGAATCTCAGGGCTAATAAGAGATGTATTGATTGCTACGGTTATTGGTGCAACCTCTCTTGCAGATATATTCTTTTCCTCGTTTCGCTTTGCTAATTTATTTCGATCGTTTTTTGCAGAGGGGGCATTTACTACCTCATTCATACCATTATACTCTGCAGAGTCATATGATAATAAAAAGGCATTTAATTTCGCAAGTAGTGTAATATCCATTACGTTTATTATTCTAGTAATTTTTTGCCTTATCACACAAACCTTCTTCCCTTACATGATCAAAATCTTCACTCCTGGATTTGACCAAAATAAATTTACCTTTACTGTAACTTTGTCGAAAATTATGATGCCCTACATAATCTTCGTGTCAATCGCATCACTTATTGGTGGAATGTTGCAAGTAAAACAGCATTTTGCTTCAACAGCTATTTCACCAATCATTTTGAACCTCTGTTTAATCATCAGTTTGTTTTTACCTTACATTGAAACACCGGCTCATAACCTTTCTATAGCCGTCCTGATTGGAGGGATTTTGCAGCTACTTTTAATAATATTTAGTGCATACAAATTAAAGGCTTTCTTTTCTTTTAGTTTAGAATTAAGTAACGAAGTGAAGTTGTTTTTCAAGCGTGTAATACCTGCAATTATCAACAATTGTGTAATACAAATAAGTGTATGGATTGACACAATCATGGCGAGTTTTATACCAAATGCAGTTTCTTATATATATTATGCCGATAGACTAAATCAACTACCGCAAGGAGTAATTGGCACTGCAATTGGTACAGTACTTCTTCCTATGATTTCAAAACGAATAAATGATACTGAGAATATAGTCAAAATACAGAACAAGGCCCTTAATATAGGGTTAATATTAATTATGCCAATAACTGCTGCTTTTATCATTATTCCTGACATGATTTTACTTACGCTTTTTTCTTACGGCCGATTTGATTATTATGCAGTGCAGCAAACTGTTCCTACATTAGTAGCATTTTCTCTTTCTTTACCCGCATTTATTATAAATAAAGTATTGCTACCCACATTCTTTGCTAGGGGAAAGCTAAAAATACCAACTATGTTCTCATTAACGTGCCTTGGAATTAACGTAATACTAAATCTCCTATTAATGAACAAATACCAACATATAGGAATTGCTATTGCTACTTCCATTTCCACTTGGATAAATTCTATTTTATTGATTAATTATTTAACAATAAATAAGATGTATAAGCTTAGCCAAGCATTATTACTAAATATTGTAAAAATTCTCACTGCAACATTGGTTATGTCAATAGTTCTTTATCTCTCTAATTACTTATCAGCAGGGTTGTTTTTCGATAGAGGGCTAGCTCGTATTGTTTATTTAGTAACTTTAATAGCTTTGAGTGTTATTATTTATTCTAGCACTCTTTACCTGATTTTTAGAGGAAATTTGAATAATTTGAAATATGTGTAAATTACACCCTTTGTATTGCTATATGTCATTTCAGCTACTATTCCAATATCCACTTCTTTCATCCCATAACCTATTCCTGTCATCCCAGTGTCAAGCACTGGGATCCAGAAATTTTGTTGATTATATAATCTGGAAAACCTTATTTAAGTCACACTGGATCACAGTGTCACACACACAACTGTATAAGTGTTGTGGTTTGAGAGCAATTTCCACTGGGAACCCAGTGCTCATCAGACCAGCTTCTCATGTAAAAATGCTGTGCTTTAACATAAGAATAGCTACTTTTTTGCTAATTAACTTAATGTCTAATCAAATTTCCTGGATCCCAAACTGGGATGACAAGAAGAGAAGGGATGCTGGAATGAGAGGTCTATTATGAAACTTTCTTTATACGCCATATTATCAATCTCGTTGCTATTAATTCTCATGCACGTTGCTGCAACTTTTAAGGATTGGAGTGGCTACAGAGAATATATCGTAAAAGAGTTAGAGAAGACGTATGATGCTAAAGTACATGTTGGAGGAAAAATTGAAGTTTCGCTCATTACTCCAAAACTTACTATTCACAATGTATATGTACAATACAACAAAAACAAGGAGCAAAAATTATCAGATTTAATTAGTGCAAAAAAAATTGAAATAAGGCCATCGTTGTTTTCATTTTCATTGCAACCAAAGTCAATCTCATTTTTGGGCATGAAAAGCAACAAAGAAAATTTACTTAATATTATAAATACGAAAGCCAATGATAATATAGTTGATATATTAATAAAGGACAGCCAAATAAGTTTTAACGCCGATACTATTAATATCAAGGAAGTTGCTATAAAAAAAAATAAGCAGTTTTTTGGTGAAGTACAGATTGGTGACAACAATTACGATTTTTCTGGAAAGGTTAATGTCACAAAAAATAATGTACACATTAGTGTTGATTCAAATTTTGCAAATTTGCTATTTAAAGGTAATAGAAATCAAGAAGAGCTCAAGGGCAATTTAGTATTGACGATTAATAATAATTCTGATTCTATGAGCGGCTTGGCAAAAATCATTAATCTTAGCTTCCTTTCTTATGTGATTCCCAGCGAAAATATTGAGATATCATCCAATATCAATCTCAATGAAAGCGAGTTTACGGCAACTGATTTAAAAATTGAGTCCAAAAGCATGCAAGGCACTGGTATAATACAAAATGATAGAAAAAGTGATCATACTAATATCAATATTAGTTTTAGTAAAGTCGACCTAAAAAACGGCTCACACAAAACAACAGATATGAAGGGTCTTTTAGAATCTTTTAGAGAGGTTGTGCCAAAGAACCTGAGCTTGGATTTTAATATGGAAGCTTCAAATATTCAATATCAAAACAGGATATTGGACAAATTTCATGCTACGCTAAAATTTGCTAATGGCGAAATAAACGTTGATACTCTTCTTCAGTTTCCTGGAACCAATAATATATCTCGCTTATCAGGAAAAGTTTCAAACAATGGCAACTTGTCTGAATTTAATGGTGATATATTGATAAAGGGTGAGTCGTTCATTTCACATATTTTACCTTCTATCAAGATGCAAGAAAGAGAGAAAAGTCAATTTACAGCAAGTTCTAAACTATATTTAGCACCTAGAATATTATCTCTTTCAGATATCAGATTGCTAAATAACAAAGAATCTTGGCAAGGATCAATTAAGGTAAATCACACAAAAAAACACAATATGATCGATAGTAAATTTAGCATACATAACATTAATATAGATAAATATGATTATTCATTATTCAGCAAAGTGCAATGGCTGAAAAATATTAAATATGATGTAAATATAAGAACTAGTGTTAAAGATTCTATATTCAATGGTACAAAAATTGAAGATTTGGATTTTTCATTAAAAATACAAGAGAACAAGCTAGTTGCAGATAAAATAAAGTTATTCGGAGAAAATTTCGACATTACCGGTAGTGTAAAAATATTAGTGGATCAAAAATACACTAAGCCTTTATTAGACGTAAACCTTACAGGTAATAAATTTAATGGAAATATCTTTAAATTACCAAAACTATTAGAGGTAAAAAGAAACTCAAGAAATGAAATAAATCAAATTCAATGGTCAACAAAGCAGCTTAATTTTTTAGATGAGAAAGGAGATTTTGATGCAAACGTGCAAATCAAAACTACAGAATTTAAAATTGGGCAAAACGTCTTAAAAGATTTTAACTTGGATACAGTGATAAGAAACAGCACTATCACTATCAAAAAGATAAGTTACATACTAGAACATGGACAAATGTTTTTTCAGGGTTATCTAAAAGCAGGCTCAATTCACATAAAATTTTCTATTGCAAATTTGGACACCAAGGAAGTTATAGGAGTTAATAACATAAATGGCAAGATAAGCTTAAGTGGTGAAATCAAAACTCAAGGGACAAGCTTTGATGATTGGGCTAGTAACTTATCAGGAAATGTAAACTTTCAAGCACAGAAAATAGAGTTTACAAATGTGGATTTTAATTCATTCATCACTAAGTTGTTAAGCAGTAAGAATAAACCTGAAATTTCCAAGCTTGCTTACGTTGATATATATAATGGCAGTACGCTTTTTGAAAATATTAATGGAAAAGTAAGTATTAACAGTGGTGTATGTTCAACTAGTTCACAGTTTAGTATCGATCAAGCATCAGGTTCTATCTCTTCTAATTTAATCTTATCTAAGTTCTCCTTAACTTCTATATTCAGACTCTTTTTCATACTACCAAATCATAATAGTCCTCTTTATATCGAGGCACACTTAGATGGCCCTATTTGGTGCCCTAAGATGAGTTTTGATGTAGACCAAATTTACAACACCTTAGTTAGCAAGAAAAATAGTTAACTCATTTAGCTACATGATTTAGGGTATCCGTTCAGCAGGGTGGCAAAATAAGATAGACAAAAACGTAGCAACAAATGGTCAGTGCCTGACACTGGCTTTTTCACAAAAAACGTTGTAGAGCGCTTTCGTCAAACTGGATCCCAGTGGGCTTTGTTGCACCACTCAAGGAAAGAACAGGCAGTTACTGATGGAATTTGTTATAAAATAGATATTTAGCCGACAAAGGAAAAATATGCCAATAAGAATGAAAGTCAGTAACTGCAATGAATATAACAAATTTCTTCAAGAAAGGGGAAATGTTTTTCATTATATCAACGATGCCATTGAAAATTGGTACGAAAATAGTCCAAAAGTAGCAGGTGGCAACAATGTCTACAGCGACAAAGTAGTGATTCTAATTCACATAATAACCTATCTATTCAGGATTGGTCTTAGGCAAACAGTGGGATTTATAGAGAAATATCTTGAGCAAATAGGGAAAATTTTGCAAATTATCAGCTATTCGCAGGCTTCAAGAAGGTTTAAAAAGCTTAATATCAAAATCAACGACTGCAGAGTTGATAAGAACGATATGGAAGATATTGAAATTGCTATAGATAGTACAGGTATCAGCATCTACAATAATATTCCAGGCCATAGTAAGGCAAATGGTACAGATAGAAAGTATCGCCGCTATGAGCAAACAAGAAAGCTACATGTAATGCTAGAGATAGGTAGTAAAAAAGTTATAGCTGCAAAATACAGTAGTGGAGTTTATTCCGACCACTATGGAGCCTGTGATCTTATTGAAAGAGTGGATACCAAGTATAACATAAGCACGATATATGCAGATAGATCGAAAGAAGTTATACAAACTGTGCGATGAGCTTGACATAAAGACAAGGATTCCTCCGCAAAATAATGCAGTAGAGCATCCAAAGTTGGATTATATGAATGAGAGAAATTCTACAATCAAGCTCATAAAGTCATATGATGAAGATGGTATGAAGAGGTGGAAAAAAGAGATAAATTATTGGAAGAGATCTTATATAGAAAGTTTTTTCTCGCGACTGAAGCAAATATTTGGATTTAGTTTTAGGAATAAATCTGAGATTAATCGTGAGAAGGAACTGCTACTCAAGTGTTATTTGCTTAACAAATTTACTGAAATAGGCATGGCTAAGTTTGATATAGCTTCATGAATTTATTATACATTACCCACTATCCGAAGAGCTGTGCAACAAAGCCATCCCAGTGTCAGCTACTTTCATGACAAGAAAAAAAGGACTGATTTCACATGAATCTGAACAGATACGATTTAGGAGATAGTAAACTTCATCTACCCTCTAATAATAAGACTTACTAGTTACTTGTAACTCTTCAATGCTTATATCGATGCAGCTTGTACTTGGAGTCTCCATATCTCCAAGCAATAACTTTGTTATCTCTGTGTGGCCTTTGAGAACAGATAAATGTAAAACAGTCTTGCTAGAATTATCTGCTATATTAATATTTGCTCCGTTTTTAAGCAATAATTTTACCACATTCTCATGGCCTCCCTGAACAGCTAAATATAAAGGAGTAGCACCGAAATGATTTCTTACATCAATATCTGCTCCGTTTTTAAGCAATAATTCCACCTCCTCTTTACAATTTATGGAAGCAGCATAATGTAAAGGAGTAAAACCATAATTATCCAATGCATTAACATTTGCTCCGTTTTTAAGCAATAATTTCACTTGCTCTAAGCGATTTCCGCAAGCAGCATAATGTAAAGGGACAAGACCTTCATTATCTGTTGGATTAGTATCTTGTTTGGCTCTCAACGATAATTCCATATGAGGAAGAGTCAATCGAGAATTACTTACTGAATTTTCTTGTTCTTGATACATAAAATACCTCTAATTTCTTACAGCTTAGTATAAATATCTATACTATATAAACATCAATTCAACTTATCACCACCGGGTAACGGTTGCAAGCCAAAAGCTTCTCTTTTTTCATTGAGCGTCATGAAGCTTGCGTTTTGCACGTATTTCCACATCTTTTGTCTTTTCTCCATTAGAATTTCTATCGCGTCTTTATCATATGACAAACATAAATCTTTGCCAAACTTGGGCACTAGCCAAGAATTCAGGTGACAGATAATATTTTCTAGCGTTGGTAAAATCGTCTGTTCCCAAAGGGAAAGACGTGCTTCAACTAAATTACTGTAAGTGTTATCACCCGGTATGCCAAGCAACTGCGGCGGAACGCCAAAAGCTAGCGCAATATCACGAGCTGAGCTATGTTTTGACTCAATAAAATCCATATCCCTCGGTGATAAGCTCATTTCCTTCCACTCTAAACCTCCTTCAAGTAATATCGGTCTTCCAGCGTTGACAGGACCTGAGTAATGATCATTTATCTGCGCTTTTAAGCGTTGGTACTGCTCTTGACTTAAGTTTCCAACGCTTCCATCCTTTTCTGATTTCACAACTATTGCACCACTTGGTCTTGCTCCATTTTGCAGCATTGCCTGATTCCAAGCACCAGCCTGATTATGCTGATCTATACTATATGCAGCTGCCTCAATTGGTGAAAGTCCATACCAATCATTCAAAGGGTTAAAGGTTTTAAGATGCAGTACTGTTGAACGCCCAGTCAATTTATCAACTTTAAAGTCATAACTGTTGTTATTTACGGTATAACGATAGGCATAAGGAACGTTACTTCTCCCTGGAATAATTTCAACCCTATCAGGGCGCAGAAGATAAAGCTCTGTTGGTTTGTTCTGCGCCTCAATCATCAATACATAAGAATTGCCATTAACTAATCGATAAGTCACAATCCCTTCAATAAATTCCGATTTTGATGTCATTGGATTAGGAGAATAAAGTAACTTCAGTAATGGATGCGCTTTTAGTTGTGATTTTCCCTGGTCAGTAAGCTGGCAGAGAGTAAAAGGTACCGAAGATGCAGCACTTGCGATCATATTAATTGCTCGAAAGGCAATAACATTTTTTATGTAACCTTCCTCAGCAAAACTTACATAATCACGCCTACTCCAACTTGGTTCCATCATTAGTTGCAAAGCAGAGTATTCACTGCTTTTCTTTCTTTGAAAAATGTTAAAATTCATATGTGCCTCCTGAAAATTTTGTTAAAAATTTGAAATTGTAGTTGAATTATATCAATTAGTGTTACAAGAATGATGTCATCCCAGTTCTTGACACTGGGATCCAGCTTTTCATACAATCTAGTCAAAGACATTCTTTTTAGCGTAAAGCAACTATGCTCACCAGTTCAGTGTGCTATCTACAATTAAATTTCTGGATTCCAGTGTCAAGCGCTGGAATGACATTGATAGACCTAAAGAAATAGAACATGACAGAATGGCTAATCTCTAACCAATTTACTGATTATAACCATGCTATAAAATTCATGGAAGCAAAAATTCAACAAATTTACAATAATTTGTCTGATGAGCTAGTATGGCTGCTCCAGCACCCTCCACTTTACACAGCAGGAATCGGTGCAACAGATGATGACATTATTGAAAAATTATTTCCTATATATAAAACAGGTAGGGGTGGTAAATATACATATCACGGACCAGGGCAGCGCATTATATATTTAATGCTAAATCTTAAAAAAAGAAACAAATGTGACATAAAACTATATATCAGAGACCTAAGTAATTGGATCATAAATGTTTTAAAACACTTTAATATACTTGGGGAATTTAAGGAAGATAGAATAGGCATTTGGGTGAACAACAACGGAGTAGAAGAAAAAATAGCAGCTTTTGGCATTCGCTTGAGAAAATGGGTAACTTATCACGGCATAGCGCTTAATGTCTCTCCAAACCTTTCCCACTATGAGGGTATTATTCCTTGTGGACTAAAAGATTACGGCGTTACATCAATGGAAAAACTAGGAGTAAAAGTTTCTCTTTGCGAATTAGATGATATATTAAAGCAAGAGTTTCATAAGATATTTTAATGTATTCCTTTATTCTTTATTTTCTATGCCTTTTACTCACTAATCCTGCAAATCAAGTTGATATTATTGCTCCTTCTTCGAAGGGAAAAGAATCAGATCTGCCCACTATAAAAGAATCCGTAAAAACTTTGGGTTTTAATCCTCACATTTCGGAGAAAATATACAGTAATGACAACCCATTTTATTCTAACTCTGATGAGTTTAGAGCGAATGATTTGGTTAATGCGCTCACTGATGATAGCAAAATAATTTGGTGTATCAGAGGAGGAGAAGGGGCTTCTCGGCTAATTCCCTATCTAGAAAAGTTACCCAATGATAAAAAAGAAAGAATTGCTCAAAACAAAAAAATTCTTATAGGCTATAGTGATATCACTGCTTTACATATTTATCTGCAAGTTAAATATGACTGGCAAACTCTTCACGGTACCATGCTGGAAATGATAGTAAATAACTCTGTTGCTGAAACCTCTGTTGAAAAATTAAAAGAGTTAATTCTTAAGCAACGCAACTCTATCAGATTTGATAACCTAAAAATGATCGACAATGGCATTAGACTAAAAAATGGCAAATTAGAGTCTAAAATCATCGGTGGTAATATGACTTTGGTTGAAAATAGCATAGGAACTGCTTGGCAAATAAACGCAAAAAACAAAATTCTATTTTTAGAAGACATAAAAGTTTATCCATATTCAATTGAGCGAAGTCTAGATCACCTAAAACAAGCTCATATTTTTGATGGAGTAGATGCAGTAATATTCGGTGACTTTGTTAACTGTTATAATGATAATCTTGTTGAAATTGTAAAAGAAAGGTTTGCAAAAAGTGTTAACTTTCCAGTATTTACAATAAAAGGGGTAGGACATGGACATAGAAATGACCCTTTACCTCTCAACACTCACACTATCATCAGCATGCAAGACGAGAAAGAGTTTATGGATGTGCAACAGTTATACAAGTAGCTTTATCTCACACTCCTTTCATTCCAGCACCTTCGTTGTCATCCTAGTATCCCCCCTTGTCATCCCAGTGCCTAGACACTGGGATCCAGATCAAGTTCTCTAATTGCATAAAAGTCAACAATAATTTTTTGTATCATGAAAAATATTTTTTGATGTAAAATTCAGCTCTAATACAACCTTTTATTTATTATTGTATTATCTTATTCAATCAAAAGAGGTTTTATTGGCAATAAAAACATCAACACTAATTTCCAATTAATCTCTTTTAAACTATGTAGCCAATGAATATGTGGATAAATACGTCCACACAAACTTAAAGTATTTATCCACATATTCATTAAGCTTATAAAAACTAAGGTATCATTCTTTTCCTCTATAGTCTTAATGATTTTACATAAGTTAAAAGTAGCATGCTTCCATTGTTCTCTCCGCGGTCTAATATGGCTAATTCATATTGTAGCCAAGCCGCACTATACTTGTTAGGCGGAAGTGGACGGCAACATGTACGCCACGAAGTCTATGCTTCAACTTATCCTCTTGCTTATCCCTTCCATCGGCATTGCTATCTTTACTTTCAGTAAAATTATTGTTTTATACTTCTTTAGTGTTTATTGATAGCAAAACTCTTTTCTATCGATTAGCATCTTATGCATAATCACGGCTAATTTTCTTGCTACTGCAACAATTGCTTTTTTCATGCCCTTTTTCTTTTTAAGCTTCAATCCCCAGCTTCTTAATTTAAATGTCCTTTTACATTTTACCAGTAAGACCTGCGCGGCTTCATATAACATATTCCTACAGTCCACTGGTCCCATTTTTGATATACTTCCGTGTCGATCAATCTCACCAGAAGCGTACTGTCTTGGACTTAATCCCATATAGGCTCCAACTGTATAAGATGTTTCAAACCTATGCAGATCATCTATTGCAGCTTTATATGTCATTGCTACTATAATACCAACTCCTGGAACAGTAGTTAATAATTTACAATCCTCATCTTTTTTGCTTTGTTCTGAGAGCATTTTATCAAGTTTTCTTATTGATTCTTCTATTATTTCTAAACTATGTACTAATGATTCAATTGAGGTTTGGCTAATTTCATCTAGATTATTAACCATTTCTTGCACTTTTAAAGCAAAGTTTGCAGAACTAAGACGTTGATTAACTTTTATCCCGTATATTTTCAGTAATCCCCTTATTGTTCCCGCAATTTGCTCTCTGCAACGTATTAATTGTCTTCTGCTTCCAAGTATTATTTTAACCTGACAAGCTTCGTCTGATTTTACTAATACCTCCTTAAATAGCCCAACTCTCATCATTTGTGCTATGCCTCTTGCATCATTTTTATCATTCTTATTGATTCTCGCAGATAATGCTGCTGCCATATGCCTTGCATCTACACAAGTTACTGGTAATCCAAGATTCCTCAACTCTTTGCACATCGATATTGATAATTGCCCGCTTTCTATTCCTATGGACTCGTATTTTTTGTTTTGACCAAGCAGAAACTCAGCTATTGCACTGCTTTCACTTGCAACAACCCCTTCTTTAACAATTTTTCCTTTCTCATCAATGATACTAATAAAAGTTTCTTTGAGTGAGACATCTAACCCGCTATAATGTTTCATGAGACTACTCCTACTGTAAAAGTTTAAATTATTCTTGAAGAACTAATTCATTGAATTTGTTACTTCGTGCTAAAATAATGGAGTATGTCTCTCCATCATTCAATAGCAATTACAGTATGTACGGCTATTATCCAAATAACCCTTCGTTGTTATTCAAGCAGCCCCTTCATTGTCATCCCAGTACTGGGATCCAGGAACCTGCGTCACGCGCTCTAATATGAAGAAATGCTAGTAACTCCCTGCTGTTCATTTATTGAGTTGACAATTGGTTTTTCTGCTCCATCAACTTTAGTACTAGGCTTTAGTAATTCATATGTAGCACAACCAACTACCAGTGCTGCTGCTGTAACTGCAACCACTGCTATAACGATAGGTATCAACTGAGCTGTAATTGTTCCAGTTGTAAAAAGTGCCACTGCTATAGCAGTGCCTAATAATGTATTCACTCCACCAGCAATCATTGCCTTATTACGTGCTTTCACAAAAGAACCTCCTCTTGCGTCTAATAGAGCTTTTACTACGTCTTGATTCTTAGCATAACCTTCAGCATAATCTAAAGGAGTCTTTCCATATCGATCTACTGCGTTAACATTTGCTCCTTCTTGGATTAAAACCTCTACTGTCTTTTTGTGACCATTCCTAGCAGCGAAATGCAAAGGAGTCGCATCACGCCAACCTTTCTCATTAACATTTGCTCCTTTTTCGAGTAAAACCCCTACTATATTTGCTCGACCATGAAGAGCAGCGACATGTAAAGGAGTCCACCCTTCAATATCTACTGCATTAACATTTGCTTTTGCTTTGAGTAAAACCTCTACTGTCTTTTTGTGACCATTCCCAGCAGCGAAATGCAAAGGAGTCGCATCACGCCAACCTTTCTCATCAACATTTGCTCCTTTTTCGAGTAAAACCTTTACTACATCTACGTGACCATTCTTAGCAGCTAAATGCAAAACAGTATTACCCGAATGATCTCTCTCATCAACAACTACTTCTTTTTCTAGTAAAACCCCTACTATATTTGCTCGACCATGAAGAGCAGCGACATGTAAAGGAGTCCACCCTTCAATATCTACTGCATTAACATTTGCTTTTGCTTTGAGTAAAACCTCTACTGTCTTTTTGTGACCATTCCCAGCAGCGAAATGCAAAGGAGTCGCATCACGCCAACCTTTCTCATCAACATTTGCTCCTTTTTCGAGTAAAACCTTTACTACATCTACGTGACCATTCTTAGCAGCTATCATTAATAACGTCAATTTTTCATATGCGGGAATATAAAATACATAATTTACATCAAATTTACCTTTCTTCCACTCTTGATATAGACCTTGATCCTGTTTTTCTAGTTCTGTTTTTATTTCCTCAATTATATTATCTTTATTTAAGCCTTCCTTAACCTCAATCGTCCTCAGTACTTTTTCCAGTGACTCATATTCTCCTATCATAATTCTACCTTCAATATTAAACAATATGTTTAATTATTACATAATTATGATGAAAAGTCAACTCAAATAAGCTAATAACCGGGATTGTGAATAGTAAATTAGATTCAAATAGCCTCTTTGGTGTCATCCGAGTAGCTTGACACTGGAATCTAACTAAGTTGGTAAACACGAAAGCGCTTTTTTTGACGGAATTGCACAAAAAAACTGGATTCCAGTGGGCTTTGTTGCACAGCTCTTCGGATAGTGGGTAATGTATAATAAATTCATGAAGCTATATCAAACTTAGCCATGCCTATTTCAGTAAATTTGTTAAGCAAATAACACTTGAGTAGCAGTTCCTTCTCACGATTAATCTCAGATTTATTCCTAAAACTAAATCCAAATATTTGCTTCAGTCGCGAGAAAAAACTTTCTATATAAGATCTCTTCCAATAATTTATCTCTTTTTTCCACCTCTTCATACCATCTTCATCATATGACTTTATGAGCTTGATTGTAGAATTTCTCTCATTCATATAATCCAACTTTGGATGCTCTACTGCATTATTTTGCGGAGGAATCCTTGTCTTTATGTCAAGCTCATCGCACAGTTTGTATAACTTCTTTCGATCTATCTGCATATATCGTGCTTATGTTATACTTGGTATCCACTCTTTCAATAAGATCACAGGCTCCATAGTGGTCGGAATAAACTCCACTACTGTATTTTGCAGCTATAACTTTTTTACTACCTATCTCTAGCATTACATGTAGCTTTCTTGTTTGCTCATAGCGGCGATACTTTCTATCTGTACCATTTGCCTTACTATGGCCTGGAGTATTATTGTAGATGCTGATACCTGTACTATCTATAGCAATTTCAATATCTTCCATATCGTTCTTATCAACTCTGCAGTCGTTGATTTTGATATTAAGCTTTTTAAACCTTCTTGAAGCCTGCGAATAGCTGATAATTTGCAAAATTTTCCCTATTTGCTCAAGATATTTCTCTATAAATCCCACTGTTTGCCTAAGACCAATCCTGAATAGATAGGTTATTATGTGAATTAGAATCACTACTTTGTCGCTGTAGACATTGTTGCCACCTGCTACTTTTGGACTATTTTCGTACCAATTTTCAATGGCATCGTTGATATAATGAAAAACATTTCCCCTTTCTTGAAGAAATTTGTTATATTCATTGCAGTTACTGACTTTCATTCTTATTGGCATATTTTTCCTTTGTCGGCTAAATATCTATTTTATAACAAATTCCATCAGTAACTGCCTGTTCTTTCCTTGAGTGGTGCAACAAAGCCATTCCAGCATCAAGTGCTGGAATGACATGGTGAAATATTATTCAAGTAGCCTCTGTCCCAGTGCCTATTCGGTGTCATTCAAGTCAACTCTTTTCATCCCAGTGCCTAGACACTGGGATCCAGAAAACTTCACTTTAAATGAGTGCATTAGATTGTCTTTATATAGATGTCAGTGTCAGCTACTCGGATGAAATTCATTTAGTTGTCTTTTCTCATCTACCTTACCACTTTCTTGAACGGATACCATTAGCCATTCCCCTGAATAGATACAACAAATGTTGTATCTTTATCACTTCACATACATTATTCCATATACTATATGAACAACTGAAAAAAGACTTCAGTTAATTGACAATGAATCACGTTATTTTGTCAAATGCGCTGCTATCGCCAAACCATAGCTTAGCTTGAGTGGCTGAGGAGGGATTTGAACCCCCGACCAAGAGATTATGATCCTCCTGCTCTACCACTGAGCTACTCAGCCTCATTAAAAACCTTGCTATATATATGATCTACATGCTTCGTATAATACTTCAAATCAAACAAAGATTCAAGTTTTTTAGAGTTAATAACTTCAAGTAAGGATTTATCTTGTTTCAGTTCGGCCAGAAAATCACTATTGTTTTGTTTCACTTTCATTGCATTGCTCTGAACAATTTTATACGCCTCTTCCCTCGCCAAACCACTATTTACCAACTCGAGTAATACTCGTTGTGAAAAAACCAAGCCTTTTGAAGAATTTAAGTTCTTTTCAATATTTTCCTTATTGATCACCAATTTATCTATCAAATCTGTTAATCGTACTAAAGCAAAATCCATTGCTATACAAGCATCAGGAGCAATGCACCTTTCCACAGACGAGTGCGATATATCTCGTTCGTGCCATAATGCAACATTTTCTAATGCAGGAAAAACGTAGCTGCGTACTAAGCGTGAGAGCCCAGTCAAATTCTCACTTAAAATAGGATTACACTTATGCGGCATAGCAGAACTTCCCTTCTGTCCAGTGGAAAAATATTCAGAGATTTCGCCGACTTCAGTTCTTTGCAAATGACGAATCTCAATTGCAATATTTTCTATTGAGCTTGCAATTACTCCCAAAATTGAAAAGAACATGGCATGTCTATCACGAGGGATGACTTGAGACGATATGGTTTCAGGTATGAGTCCCATTTCTTTCGCTACATACTCTTCAACAAATGGATTAATATTTGTAAAATTACCTACTGCACCTGATATTTTACAAATTGAGATCTCTTTTTGCGCGCTAATTAATCTCTGATAATTGCGTTTAAATTCAGCATAAAATCTAGCAAATTTTAATCCAAGAGTTATTGGTTCTGCATGCATTCCATGACTGCGCCCAACACAAACAATATCTTTATAGTCCTCAGCTTTTTTTTTCAATACTATAAGTAAATTTTTTAGATTCTTGAGTAAAATATCACATGACTCTTTCAACTGCACTGCAAAGCATGTATCTAAAACATCAGAACTTGTCATTCCGTAATGGAGATAACGAACATCAACTCCCGCTTTTTCAGCAATATATGTCAAAAAGGCTATAACATCATGTTTTACAATGGATTCAATTTCGTTAATACGCTCAATATCAAATTCAATAGCACCAGAGAGCTTTTCAGCAACATCATTTGGAATAACTTTTAATTTTGCTTGAGCTTCACATGCTAATTTTTCTATTTTGAGCCATATGTTGAACTTATTTTTTTCTTCCCAAATAGAAGAGATTTCTTTGCGGCTATAGCGTGGAATCATTTTTGATTTATTCCAATAATGGTGTCATTCCAGTGTCATGCACTGGAATGACATGAGGGGAGCACTGGGATGATACCAGCCTAGCAATGGAAGACATTTCTTTACGACTATAACAAGGGATCATCTTTGATCAGCTATCATCAGCATCAGCAGCTTCTTTACTCGCATCTTGCTCTGCCTCTTGTTGCTCAGATTTCTGATTTTGCAACTTTGCTTGCCTTAATTCATGTGCATCTTTCTCAGATCTGACAACGTATATAGTAATTGGCACTATCACTTTACTATGTAATTCTATATTCACTTGATACTCGCCCAAATTTTTGATGCTTATTCCACCCAAAGATAAACTATGATGACTTATATCATATCCTTCTTGTAATAAAGTTTTTGCAATTTCACGTGTGGTTACAGAGCCAAAAATCTTTCCATCCTCTGAAGCTTGCTTTATTAATATAATAAATTTATCATGCAGTGATGATGCAAGCACTTTTGCTGCATTTAATTTTTTGGTATTTTCTTCTTCCAATAATAAACGCTGTTCCTCTAACTTTATTAAATTTTCCTTAGTGGCTTTCATCGCCTTTTTTTGTGGAAAAAGAAAATTACGTGCATAACCTGGCTTAACTTTGACAACTTCACCAAGCTTACCTAAAGTTGTTATATTTTCCTTTAAAATTATTAACATAAATTACCTAACTTTTTTAGTACAGTAAGGAGCAAGAGCTAAAAAGCGTGCTCTTATAATTGCTAAGCGCAACTTTCTTTGTTTTCTTGCGCACACACCTGTTAACCTTCTAGGTAATATTCTACCATAGTCAGAGGTGAATTTGGACAATAAATCTATATTCTTATAGTCTATGTCCTCATCTTTAGATGCAGCAAGAGGACAGACCTTAGGACGCCTAAAGCCAGTTCTGTTATTTACAGACACGTAAGAATTATTAAAACTATTTCGTCTTTTCATCATTATGCACTTTTCTCCTCAATTTGTTTATCCATCATGTAAGATTTACCTTTAAAAAACTCATTAACCCGTACAGACAAGTGGCGAATAATATTCTCATTCAGTTTTACTCTACGCTCAAATTCATCCATAATGCTTGAAGTAAAACTTATACACATCATACAGTAATGACCACTTTTCATCTTATTTATTGGGTATGCAAAATCCAATAGACCCCAATATTCATATTTTATCAATCCTGAAGCTTCAATATTTTTCAAAAGCACTTCCAGTGTTTTATTCAATTGATTTGAGTCTACTATTTTAAAACTTTTTAAAACCTCTTGAAGGGGCTTTATTAGATGTTGTGAAATATTTTCCTTAAAAGCATTTACTACATTATAGATAAATGCACTTTTAGTGTTAGCTCCTGGAAGGTCCATAAAATTTTGTTTTATTCCCGTATCACTTAGTTCATTTTTCAATTCTTTATCGATTCTTGACTTTATTTCTTTTAAATTTGAAAAATCTTCTTCCAATTCAACCCACAAAATTTTTGTCAGAGTTTCCAAAAAATCAGAGTAAACAATCAGACTTTTTTTAATGCTTTCGGTACTTGCCTCTAGCTCTTGTTTTATAACTGTGCTATGTTCTCTTTCTATGAGACCTTTAACCTCCTGAGAAATAACATCTGCTTTAATATTTTTCAACAAAATAGCCAATTCTTGGACCATTTCTTCTACTTCTTGCTGCAATAAGTTCGGTTGTGCTATAAAAGTAAATTCATAGAGATTCACTATATCTTCCTTTAATATCAATTAAACACTTTAATTATATAAAACTTTTTTATATAAGCAAGTTATTTGTATTAATTTCTACGTCTTCAATCCAACTTAAGTGAGATATTTCATAAATAGCTTTGGGGGTGATTGAATATGTACCTGGCAACAAGATGCTGACTTTATGTTTTTCGAGAAGAAACTTTAGCATTATTTTGGTTTTGCCTCCATTTTTCAACACTGCATTCAACTCCTCAGCAACTTTTTGCGAGTCTGAACATACAGCAGTTAAAACTAATCCTTTCATTAGAGAAGTAACCTTTTCTGTAAATTCAGATATGTCCTTTCCTGATAGTCTCGTTGTGTTTTCTGAAATTTCAAGATCAATTATCACAAATGCTCCAGGTGAAAATAGATTCCTTTTTTCTTCTATTATTTCATTATTGTAGAATGCTATTTCAGAAACATTGTGGGGATCAGAAAGTGTTAGTATAACAAATCTTCCACGTTCTGAGGTTCTCATACGCACATTTAATATTACACCAGCAGTTTTTATCGTTTTACTCTCTCCGATAAACCCAATATTTAATTTTTTCAAGAGAGTTCTAAACTTTTCAAGTGGATGATTAGTTAAGTAAAATCCCAATGAAAATAACTCATGCTCTAATTTTTCCTCTTCATTAAAATCTTCCACGTTCTCAAGTTTTGGCTTCAGAATATCAAGATTACCAAATAAAGCAGCTTGATTTGACTGCCTATTTTTATTTGCAAAGTAAATCAATGTGTCTATTGACTCGTATAACTGCTTTCTATTTTTGTGCACACTATCGAATGTTCCAGATTTAATTAAACTTTCTAATGCCCTTTTATTTATTATATGCCCCAAATTTTGAATGAATTCCCATATGTCCTTATAAGAACTTGAGCGTGCATTTACTATTCCTTCTGCTATAGCAAAACCAACATTACGCAAAGCAGCAATTCCGTAGCGTATGTGCTCACCCTCTATTGAAAATTCAGCCTTAGATTTGCTGATATCAGGCGAAAGAACAGCAACTCCACTGAATTTTGCAGCATGATAAAACAAATTCAGTTTGTCTCTATCATCAATGTTGAGATTCATCAAGGCCGTAAAAAATTCTAGCGGGTAGTTAGCCTTAAGGTAAGCTGTTTGGTAAGATATAATCGCATATGCTGCAGCGTGGGATTTATTAAATCCATAACCAGCAAATTTTGCAACAAGATCAAAAATATAACTTGCCCTGTCGTAATCAACACCGTTTTTTGTTGCTCCTTGAACAAAAAGTTCACGTTGTTTATCCATCTCTGCCTTAATTTTCTTACCCATGGCACGTCTGAGTAAATCCGCCTCTGCTAAGCTATATCCAGAGAGAATACGCGCTATTTCCATTACCTGTTCTTGGTAGATTATTACTCCGAATGTTTCTTTTAACACCTCCTCAAGCAATGGATGAATGTAATCTGGCTTTTCAAGTCCATGCTTTCTTGCAACATAAGTTGGAATGTTATCCATAGGCCCTGGGCGATAAAGAGAAATTAAAGCGATGATATCTTCAATGCAGTCTGGCTTTAGTTTTATTAAAGCTTCTCTCATTCCCGAACTTTCAAGCTGAAACACTCCGATTGAATCACCTCTTGAGAGCATTTCATAGGTTCTTTGATCAATCAAAGAAACTGAGGAAATATCAAATTTTTTTTTATCACGATTAATTAAACGACATACATGATCTATTAGTGTTAGCGTACCAAGTCCAAGAAAATCAAATTTTATTAACCCAGCTTTCTCTACATATTTCATGCTGTATTGAGTGATTGGCAGAGCCGAATTTGGATCATAATAGACGGGAACAAAATTTTCTAATTTTTGATCGCATATTACAATTCCAGCAGCATGAGTTGAAACGTGACGATATATTCCTTCGAGCTTTAGAGATATATCAAGAAGTTTGGCAATTACTTCATCACTATCCCTTTCTTTCTGAAGATTTTGATCAAACTCTATCGCTTGCGATAAAGTTACAGGATTTACTGGATTAAATGGAACCATTTTAGATATTTTATCCACTTGAGAGTAAGGCATTTGCAATACTCTACCAACATCACGCAATACTGCCCTTGCTTGCAATTTTCCAAAAGTGATTATTTGAGCAACATAACCGTACTTTTTCTGAACATAATCAATAACCAGGTCCCTTTTCTCTTGGCAGAAATCGATATCAAAGTCAGGCATCGATACACGATCAGGATTTAAAAATCTTTCAAAGATCAGACCAAATTTTATTGGATCAAGATCTGTAATCTGCAAGCTCCAAGCAACAATTGATCCAGCACCAGAACCTCTTCCCGGTCCAACTGGAATGCCATTTGCTTTGCTCCAACGAATAAAATCAGAAACTATCAAAAAGTAGCCAGCGTAGTTCATCGAAGTTATTACGCTTAGTTCGTAATTCAGCCGATCGTAGTATTGTTTAAGGTCTATGTCCGTTTCATTTGCAATGCGGAATTCTAATCCTGCAACTGCCTGCTCCCTCAGTTCTTCATTCTCAGTTTTATTTTCTCGACAAGGAAATTTAGGCAAGATAGGCTGCCTGCTTCTTGGCATGTAAGAGCACCGCTTAGCTATCACTAAAGTGTTATAAATTGCTTCGGGAATGTCGCTGAACAGTTCCTCCATTTCTGCCACAGATTTGAAGTAATGCTCGGTAGTTAACTTCTTTCTGTTATTCTCCAGGGCATAACTGCCCTCCGATATGCACGTTAATATATCATAAGCTTCATAATCAGATCTATTTGAAAAAAACACATCATTCGTTGCCACTAGTGGTATATTGCGCTGATAAGCAAAATCTATTAAAGCTTCTTCAAGCTCTAGCTCTTTATTCAGCCCATGACGCTGCAATTCAACATATAAATGACCATCGAATGCTGAAAGCAGTTTTTCAACCGTTTCTTTGTCTTGCTCCAATAACAGTTGAGCCAAACATCCACCAGTTAAGGCGATTAGACCTGTATTAAAACTTAATAGCTCATCAAAATCAACGTAGGGAATATCGCTGCTATTTTTGCGCTTTTTAAAAGACTCACTCACCAAAGTGACTAAATTAGTGTACCCTTGTTCATTTTTTGCAAGTAGGAGTATTGATAAATTTTGTTCTAAGTGTCGAACGATAATATTGCATCCTACTATTAGCTGTATTCCCTTATTTGCTGCATATTCTGCAAATTCAAGTGAGCCAAATAAGTTGCCTGAATCAGTAACTGCAACTGCCGGCATTTTGTTCTGCAAACAAAGACCAATCAGCTCCTCAATTTTAACCGAACTCTCAAGCAGAGAATAAACGCTATGAACACGTAAGTGTATGAACATAAAAAATTTTAGATTAGCAATAGTTAAGGATAACATTAATTTACTTATAAGGATATGCAATAGAGTCAACTTGACAAACCTCATCAGTCTTCTTATCATGACAATAAGAGTATTTATCCTTGTTTTTAATCTCTGCAGATTTAACAACAAAAATTCAGTAAAAAACTCAGGTATATATTGGCAGATTACATAAAATTATAGCGGCTGCATGTCTTTTTTATTTTTTCTACATTCAGCCAAAACGCGCTTTAAATAAGCGTTAGCACATTATTACAACGCCAATTTACATTATTATAGGGTCAAAACTCGCTATTGGGCGATCTTTTGCCTTTTTTATAATTAGTAAATTTCTTAATATTTTTGATTGGTTAGGAGTTCTATAGAGATGTCATTTCAGTGCTTCTTATTACCTGTTCTGGATCCCAGTGGGCTTTGTTGCACCACTCAAGGAAAGAACAGGCAGTTACTGATGGAATTTGTTATAAAATAGATATTTAGCCGACAAAGGAAAAATATGCCAATAAGAATGAAAGTCAGTAACTGCAATGAATATAACAAATTTCTTCAAGAAAGGGGAAATGTTTTTCATTATATCAACGATGCCATTGAAAATTGGTACGAAAATAGTCCAAAAGTAGCAGGTGGCAACAATGTCTACAGCGACAAAGTAGTGATTCTAATTCACATAATAACCTATCTATTCAGGATTGGTCTTAGGCAAACAGTGGGATTTATAGAGAAATATCTTGAGCAAATAGGGAAAATTTTGCAAATTATCAGCTATTCGCAGGCTTCAAGAAGGTTTAAAAAGCTTAATATCAAAATCAACGACTGCAGAGTTGATAAGAACGATATGGAAGATATTGAAATTGCTATAGATAGTACAGGTATCAGCATCTACAATAATATTCCAGGCCATAGTAAGGCAAATGGTACAGATAGAAAGTATCGCCGCTATGAGCAAACAAGAAAGCTACATGTAATGCTAGAGATAGGTAGTAAAAAAGTTATAGCTGCAAAATACAGTAGTGGAGTTTATTCCGACCACTATGGAGCCTGTGATCTTATTGAAAGAGTGGATACCAAGTATAACATAAGCACGATATATGCAGATAGATCGAAAGAAGTTATACAAACTGTGCGATGAGCTTGACATAAAGACAAGGATTCCTCCGCAAAATAATGCAGTAGAGCATCCAAAGTTGGATTATATGAATGAGAGAAATTCTACAATCAAGCTCATAAAGTCATATGATGAAGATGGTATGAAGAGGTGGAAAAAAGAGATAAATTATTGGAAGAGATCTTATATAGAAAGTTTTTTCTCGCGACTGAAGCAAATATTTGGATTTAGTTTTAGGAATAAATCTGAGATTAATCGTGAGAAGGAACTGCTACTCAAGTGTTATTTGCTTAACAAATTTACTGAAATAGGCATGGCTAAGTTTGATATAGCTTCATGAATTTATTATACATTACCCACTATCCGAAGAGCTGTGCAACAAAGCCATTCCAGTGTCAAGCACTGACCATCTACTACTCAAATTACCTGCAAATTGCAATGTTCGTACACCAAAACGCGGTATCTTGTTGTAGATTCCGCTAACAAGCAGCGGAATACCAAATTGTAGAAGTTGCTTTAGCTCTCCTCACTCTCCTTTCAAAGTAGTCTATTCTATAAATTTTTTTGTTAAACTTGATTTTAAGCCACGAACAAAATCTTTAATATCGCAAGGATTTCTTCCTTCCATTTGTACAACTTTAGGAATTAAAGTACCACCTTTTAAACTTATATGCATATTATCATTAATGATCTCACCTTGTCCTGAAGTGAAGGCTTCAAATTCAGCATCAAGTATCTTGATACGTTTATTCTCTACCTTAATGAATGCTTTTGGATAAAATGCTTTAACCTTTCTATAAGCAATTTCACAGGCGTCACTTGCGTAAATTTTATAGTCTTTTACTTTGTCAGCATAGCACGCATCGTTATCGCTCTGTTTTAAGGGAACTTGCTTTTCAATTTCGTTTAGTACTTTCAGCAGTAAATCACTACCTAATTCAGACAATTTATCATACAACGTCTTATAATTATCGCTTTTTTCAATAAGAAATTTTTTCTGTTTTAAAATAGGGCCAGAATCTAATCCTTCATCTAGCTGCATAATGCTAACTCCGGTTTCTTGATCTCCGGCTAAAATTGTGTGCTGTATCGGAGCTGCACCGCGCCACCTAGGTAGCAATGATGGATGAATATTAATACAACCATATTTGGGAATATTTAAAATTTCTTTTGGAAGTATCAATCCATACGCAGCAACAACTGCAACGTCTGGCTTAAAATTTCCAAACTTTTCTTGCTCTATCGAAGATTTTAAAGAGGCAGGAGTACATACCTCTATGTCACTTTTTTCAGCAACGATGTGTACTGGCGATTTTGTTAACCTCTGCCTACGTCCAGAAGGCTTTGGAGCTTTGGTATATACTGCTACTACTTCACTCTGTAATTTCAATAGTAAGTTTAACGCACCAACAGCAAACCCCGGTGACCCCATGAAAATAATTCTCATGTTTTCAGGTGTGTTTGCTTTAGGAATTTTCTGCTAACTTACTACTTACAGTTTCTATTAATTTAGCAAAATCATCCTTATGATTAACAGCCATCTCAGCAAGAATTTTTCTATTCAAATCAACTCCAACAAGTTTAAGACCATGCATAAACCTACCATAAGTAAGTCCATGTTCTCTTGCCGCTGCATTAATACGTATTATCCACAAACCACGAAAATCACGCTTGCGATTTCTTCTGTCTCTATAAGCATACTGTAGTGCTTTTTCAACCCTTTGTAATGCAATTCTATAACAATTCTTTGCCCGTCCTCTATAACCCTTTGCTAATTTTAATACCTTTTTATGACGAGCATGAGTAGCGGTTCCACGCTTTATCCGAGCCATTTTTATCTTACCTCCATTTTATTAAATACCATAAGGCATATAAAGTTTAACTATACGCGAGTCAGATTTATTGAGAATCGTTGTACCGCGTTGATTACGAATATTAGATTTACTTCTTTTTACCATGCCATGTCTCTTACCTGACTGAGTAGAGATGACTTTACCCTTAGCTGTAAGGTGAAAGCGCTTTTTGACAGAAGATTTTGTTTTTAATTTTATTTTCGTCATATTCTAAACAAATTTACAAACACCACTATTTAGTTCTTTATTAGTAATTAAGTATGAGTATAGATAATTTTATTAAAGAATCAAATTAAAATTGTATTTTAAAGCAGCTTGAATGTAATCACACCCAGTATATGTGTTATACCTTCTTCATTCCCAATTGGTAGCAATACTTGCCTTATTTTAACACTTTCACTTTCTTCCTCTTCGTTAATTGAGCATTTACTCTCTATTACAGTCTCAAGTTTATCAATAACTGCATCTATTTTATATAACCGCAAAAATGGTGCATCAATTGCATACTTATCATCGATGTACATCTTTTTTTCAAAACCATAGAATTCAATAGCTTTTTCTCCTGCATTTTCACAAATATAACCTCGATCTTTAACTTCAATGATAAAACAATGCTGCCATGACTCCATGATTTCTGCAGTGTCTATTTCATGTCTTTCTGGCCATTCTCTATCTGATCCTTTTATATCACTCCAATGTTGAGTAACTATATTCACTATTCTTCTTTCTTTGCCTGCATAATTTTCCATTCGAAATTCCACATATAAAACACAGATATGAGGTAAATTTATCGTGAATGTATTGATTTTTTCTTACTAAAGGATGTAGATTATTGAAAATTCTCATCCTGTTTACACAACAGGTAATGATAAATTAAGTATAATAATTAGAGCATAAAAATTATTAAATGAGGAAACTGTAAAAAAATAATAAAAAAATTCTATTTTTGCAATATTTTGGCTAACGAATAGAATTAGTTCCACTTTCTAAAGTTATTGCACTTAATAAATAACTAGATGGAGTTTCTTCCTTAGCACTACTATGGCTTTTATTTTTTCTATTATAAAACCAACATTTAAATGGTACAGCTGCTACCAAAGCTACTGTTACTGCTAACATACCTACTGTGAACACTATATTATTTTTCTCGTTTGAAGGTGTTTCCAATAATTTAAACTCTCTCAAGTTTGTATCATGAATCATAGGATTACCCAAAATATTCGTCGTATTTTGAACACTTTCTATATTTCGCATTGTAATTCCATTGCTAGCGTTTGATTTTTTCATTTCTTCCATTACTTGTTTTAAGTTTGGTAGTTCTGCTGTTGTATTTTCAATATCACCAGCTTCCAGCTTTTGCAAGTTCTCATTACTCAAAAACTCTTTGAGATACTTTTCATAAAACTCTTTGGCATTATATCTTTTATAACTTCGTATTTTTCCACTCTTGAGATCAGAAACAATATCATCAATCATCACTTTTGGATTTTCTGCATGCACTATTTCTCCTTCAGCAACAAGAATACGATAAGATGTATCGTCAAGCATACATACATACTTAAGTTTTAAATCACCTCCTCCCAATAGAAAATATATTGTTCTGTTTTGTTCTACATCTCGCAATTCTGATTCAATACTAATCCATCTATTCCTTTTTTCCTTATTGATTGATCTTTTTTTTCCTACAGTATTTTTAAATCTTCTTGACATATATGACCCCCAAGCTGACCAATATTTCCTTATGTATAAAAGATAAATTATTTAAGTCCACATCTTTTCACTAAGATTTTTATATTTTTATTATACTAAATAATACATATATTAATATCTGAATTTCTCATTGCAATTTATTATACCTTAGTAAAAACGATATAAAATTAGAGAAAG
Source organism: Wolbachia endosymbiont of Oryzaephilus surinamensis (assembly GCF_025617515.1). NCBI lineage: Bacteria > Pseudomonadati > Pseudomonadota > Alphaproteobacteria > Rickettsiales > Anaplasmataceae > Wolbachia > Wolbachia endosymbiont of Oryzaephilus surinamensis. The sequence goes on from NZ_CP092526.1 coordinate 1,469,310, forward strand.
AGTTATAAAATTTTTTGTAAGACAGGAAAATTTCTTCTCCTTTGGTTCCAGAGCATATAAGTGCTGTAAGAGCTAAGTTGATGGCACTGTTGTGCCATCAAACTCTGGAATCTTACTCGACACTAATCTGAGAAGATAGATGTGCTACCGATGTAGCATTGCTGAGCAAAGATTCTATTTCTGATGTAGATCCGGAATGCTCAAGTTGAGCTTGTTCAGGAAGGTTTTTCATCGCTTTTTCAACATCGTAGCTACCTTCCCTATTTTTTCTATGCCATACAAAGTATCCTAATCCTGCAAAAGCTACTGCTAGCACTCCACCAAATATACCACCAGCAATCCCTGCTATTCCTATATACTGTCCTCCATTTATTTCGGGTAATTTAGGCCCTTCCACATCTGTGCTATTAAATATAGAATGATCTAACACTTCTTGTGAATTACTATCAAAACGGGAAACACTACTTATATCTTCAGGAGTAATTCCATAACTAGCATTTGATTCTTCTATTTCATTTATTACGTCATTAATCTCTTTAGTAGTTACTTTGCTTGATGCAAAATCGAATTCTTGTTTTGTTAAAGAAGCTGATTCGATAGTTACATCTTCCTGCATCTGATAATCAATTTCTTCAGTAGTAGATTCTCTCAATTGGCTATTTTCATCAGTTCTTTCTTTTAGCTTTTTTGAACTATCCTTACCCAATTCATCTACAAGGTTTTTTAGATATATTTTCTTAAATTCTCTATAATTATATTCTTTACTTTTTTCTATTTCTCCACTCTTAAGACCTAAAATAATTCCATCTATTGTCGATTCACGAATTGCTTGAGGAATGTCTATTGAATTTACTATTCCTGTAACCAAGCCTATCTCAGCTGCTCTAGAAGATATAGAGAGGTCTTTTACTGTTAAATTCTCTCCTTTAATTAAAAATTCTACTCTTCTGTTTTGTTTTATACTTTCCAAGTCAGATACAATTCTAATTGTTGGACCATCCATCTCCTGCTTATTTGTTGTTTCTCTCTTTCGCATGCTATTCTTAGTGTTTTGGAATTTTTTTGGCATTTCACACTCCTTAAATTAATTAACAAAAATATTATTTGAATTAACAAATACTTCTCTATGTTAGTGGATAAAATATTTAAACCTATATCTTTTTATTAAAATTTTTATGTAAAAGTTACTTTTATTATACTAAGTAATGTATATATTAATATTTAGATTGATAAATTGATTTTACTTCTGTTACAACTTATTATGCATAGATAACCTCAGTAAAAACGATGAAGCTAAACGAAATTAGAGAAAGATTTATAAAATTTTTTGTAAATAATAATCACGAGCAAGTTCCTTCTTCTCCTTTGATTCCAGAGCATGATCCAACACTCATGTTTACAAATGCTGGTATGGTACAGTTCAAAAACATCTTTACCGGCACGCAAAAAACTGAAATGAAACGTGCCGTCTCAAGTCAAAAGTGTCTCAGAGCAGGTGGTAAACACAATGATCTTGAAAATGTTGGCTATACATCTCGGCATCACACATTTTTTGAAATGCTCGGAAATTTTAGCTTTGGTGATTACTTTAAAGAAACTGCGATAGAATTTGCGTGGAAATTTATTACTGAAGAATTGTCTCTTGATAAAAACAGACTATCCATAACTGTTTACCACACTGATGATGAAGCATATGAAATTTGGCGTAAGATAAGTGGCTTTTCAGATGATAAAATCATAAGAATTACAACAGATGATAACTTTTGGAGCATGGGCAATACTGGTCCATGTGGCCCATGTTCTGAAATCTTTTACGATCATGGAAATTCCGCTTTACATGAAGACGACAGAATTGTTGAAATTTGGAACCTGGTGTTCATGGAATTTAATAAAGATGAAGAAGGTAATTTACAAAAATTACCAAAAAAATGCATCGATACCGGAATGGGCCTTGAAAGAATAGCAGCTGTTATGCAGAACGTTCATGATAACTATGATATTGACCTATTTTCTGCTCTGGTAAGTAAATCGCAAGAGTACTGTGGAAATACGGAAAATAAAGTAGCTCATAAGATTATCGCAGATCACCTTCGTGCAGCTGCATTTCTCATCGCAGAAGGAGTGCTTCCTGGAAATGAAGGAAGAAATTATGTACTACGCAGATTGATCAGGAGAGCAGCACGTTATATCCACCTACTTGGATATAATGATTCTCTATTGAACCTTGTTTTTCCTGCACTCATAGATGGCACAAGTTTGGCTTATATGGGAGATGCTTATCCAGAGCTAATCAGAGTTAAAAGCTTAATAGAAACAACGTTAAAATCAGAGGAAGAAAACTTTAAAGACACTTTAATGAAAGGCATTAATCTCTTGGACAAATTCACTGCAGATTTAAAATCAGGTGACACTCTATCTGGAGAATCAGCATTCAAACTATATGACACTTATGGATTTCCTTTGGATATCACACTTGATATTTTGAAAGAAAGGAAAATAAATTTTGACCAAAAAGGTTTTGATAATGCAATGAAAGAGCAAAAAGAAAGAGCACGTGCTAATTGGACTGGATCTGGTGAAAAATCTGTTGAACAAGTATGGTTTAATTTAATCGATCAGTTTGGCAAAACGGAATTTGTTGGTTATGAACGTGATAAAGTAAAGGATGCAACAGTACTCGCAATAATTTCCTCTAAAAATGAAGTAATTGATTCTGCAAAAGAAGGAGAAAAGATAACTATTATACTTGATAAAACACCTTTTTATGGAGAGTCAGGTGGACAAGTGGGAGATATTGGAAAGTTCCTTCTTGTCATCCCAGTACTTGATACTGGGATCCAGATTCCAGCGTCACGCGCTGGAATGACACCAGATTTAGGCGTAATCATAGTGGAAAATACCAACAAGATTAATGACCTATATTTACACAGATGTATAGTGGAGTCTGGTTCAGTTCGTAAAGGTGATACAGTTACAGCTAGTATTAACAAAAAAAGAAGACAAGACTTAAGAAGAAATCATTCAGCTACACATCTTCTACACTTTGCACTCAGAAAAATCTTAGGTGATCACGTTACTCAAAAAGGTTCTCTAGTCGCACCAAATAGACTAAGATTTGACTTTAGTCACAATAAGCCAGTCACTCAGGATCAGCTGTCTTCAGTAGAAGATATAGTAAACTCTCTAATCAGAGAAAATCTTTCTACGTCCACAAAAGTTCAAGGTATGGATGAGGCAATAGACGAAGGAGCGATGGCCTTATTTGGTGAAAAATATGGTGATAATGTTAGGGTTGTAAAAATTGGAGATTCAAAAGAATTATGTGGTGGTACACACGTGGAGCGTACCGGAGAAATTGGTTTGTTTAAGATAGCAGCAGAATGTTCCGTTGCATCTCGAGTAAGAAGAATTGAAGCTTTAACCGGTCAAGAAGCAATTAATTATGTACGCAATAACGAAATTAGCTTAAAAAAAGTTGCAGAATGCGTAAAAGCACCAGTAAATGAAATAATAAGTCGACTCAGTATTTTAAGCCAAGAGCGCAAAGAATTTGAAACCAAAATAAAAAATCTTTATAAAAAGATTATCAGTGTAGAAAATATAAAAAGTACTGAAATAAATGGAATAAATTTCGTAATCCACACTTTTACTGACGTTCCAGGAAGTATCATAAGGGAATTTGCTCTACAGCAACAAAAACCGAAAACTGTAATAGCCTTCATGGTAACAGAAAAGGATAAAACAGTTTTGATTGTCAAAGTAAGTAAAGATTTAACTAATAAGATCAATGCAAAAGAGCTAGTATCTACTTTAACCAGAAGGGATTGCGGTGGAAATGCCGAACTTGCCCAAACAGGCTGTGATAACAATAAAATAGATGATGCCATTACAGCAATCCATAGCAAAATAACAGCTTGCAAAAACTAATACACCCTACTACCTCGATATCTTTTAACCGTAAACGAAGGTATTATGCAAATAGGGGTAGAGAAGACTTAACTGTCAAATGAGCATATCAGGTAATAAGAACTAGATTACAGCTCCATGCACTGGAATGATATCTAGGTCTAAAGTCTACATAAAAATCGTTTACAATCGGCGTTCAATGTGATAAGTTGAAAGCAGTTTATTCCTCGGTAGCTCAGTGGTAGAGCAGTTGGCTGTTAACCAATTGGTCGCTGGTTCGAATCCGGCCCGGGGAGCACTATTTTATACAATCTGTACATTTCACTTTTAGCCCAAAATTCACTACCTTTTTTTTGTCTCTTAAACAGACAAAACGTGTGAAGTTATATAGTTTTAAAGCCTTTACTGTCAAAATGCAAAGATGTCTGCGCTTCACTTAGCTTGCTATCTGGCTCCTCTCCTATTTTTCTTTTATTACATTTCCTTTTTAATTGAGGAAGGACATTTTTTGGCAATGTTTCATCAATACTGCAATAATTGTAAATGAGCGAAGTAAGACGCACCAAATTTCCACTCGCCAAAGTCTGTACATCTCTGTAATTAATGCTGTTATCATATACTTTAAGTGTAATAAGATTTTTAAGGTTTCCACTTGCTGCTAAAGCCTCTGCACCTTCATTACTGATTTCATTCCATCCTAAACTCAGTAAAATAAGCTTTTGAAGGTTTCCACTTGCTAAAGCTTTTGCCCCCCTATCGCCAATTTTATTATCATATAATTTAAGCTCAGTAAGACTTGTAAGATTTCCACTGGCTAAAGCCTCTACACCTTCATCACCAATTTCGTTTCCTCCTAAATCAAGCGAAGTAAGATTTATAAGATTCCCGCTTGCTAAAATCTTTGCACCTTCTGTACCAACATAACTGCAACTTAGATCAAGTGAAGTAAGATGAGAAAGCTGAGCTAATTCTTTTATAACCTCATAATTAATTTTTGAACATCGTAAAATAAGTCTTGTAATGTTTGTATTGCTTTTTAAAAAGTTTACTAATCTATCAACATTAATTATAGCACCTGATGTTGCTAAAGTATTATCCTTTACATATTGGCTATAACTCATTTGACCTCACTATTAAAGCTATGCAAGTGTTTTAGTAAACACTTCAGCAACTGTCAATCACTTTAATAAAATATTTTATGAAAAACTTCATATACCATTGCCTCCAAGCAGCTTTTTCTATCTCTTATTTTAACACAAAAGTTGTGAGAAGAGTTTGTTTTTGGTACCATTGAGGGTTGCGATGTTAACTTTTATATGAACTTTAAATCAGTCGTTTTATGTATACTAGATGGCTGGGGTAATGGAATAGAAAATAGTAAATACAATGCTATTAGCAATTCAAATCCACCTTGTTGGCAACATATTAGCTCTAATTATCCAAAGTGCAGTTTATCTGCCTGTGGAACTGATGTTGGATTACCAGAAGGCCAAATAGGCAATTCAGAAGTTGGCCATATGAATATTGGCAGTGGTAGAGTGGTAATGCAAAGCCTTCAGCGTATTAATCAAGAAATCGAAATGATAGAAAATAATGCAAATCTACAGAATTTTATTAATGATCTAAAAAGTAAGAATGGCATATGCCATATAATGGGATTGATATCAGATGGCGGTGTTCATTCGCATCAAAAGCACATTTCATCTTTAGCAAACAAAATATCACAGCACGGAATTAAAGTTGTAATACACGCATTTTTAGATGGCAGAGACACACTGCCAAATTCAGGGAAAAGATGCATTCAAGAATTTACAGAAAGCATAAAGGAAAATGATATAAGAATCTCCACTATCTCTGGGCGTTATTATGCTATGGACCGTGATAATAGGTGGGAAAGAACAATTGAAGCTTATGAAGCCATCGCATTTGCAAAGGCGCCTCGTTATGATGATGCAGTATCGCTTATTGATGAAAATTACCAAAATAATATAACCGATGAATTTATCAGGCCCGCAATAATAGGAGATTATCAAGGTATAAAACCAGAAGATGGATTGCTATTGGCTAACTTTCGTGCTGATCGAATGATACAATTGGCAAGTATTTTGCTAGGCAAAACAGATTACGCTAAGGTAGCAAAATTTTCTTCAATTTTAAGTATGATGCAATATAAAGCGGACTTAAAAATCCCTTATCTCTTTCCTCCTGAATCTTTTGCCAACACTTTGGGACAGATAATAGAAGACAATAAATTACGGCAACTGCGCATTGCTGAAACTGAGAAATACGCGCATGTGACTTTCTTTTTTAATTGTGGAAGAGAAGAACCTTTTTCTGGTGAAGAAAGAATACTCATTCCTTCACCAAAAGTTAAAACTTATGACCTGCAGCCTGAAATGTCAGCCTTTGAGCTCACAGAAGAGCTTGTAAAAAAAATTTATTCTCAAGAATTTGCGCTGATAGTTGTAAACTACGCTAACCCTGATATGGTGGGACACACAGGTAATATAAAAGCGGCCGAGCAAGCTGTGCTCGCTGTAGATGATTGCCTTGCAAAAGTACTCAGCGTTGTCAAAGAAGTGGGTAATACTGCACTCATTGTTACAGCAGACCATGGTAATGTGGAATGTATGTTCGATGAAGAAAATAACACACCTCACACAGCGCACACTCTAAATAAAGTTCCATTTATTATATCTTGTGAAAATTTAAAACTGAGAGATGGAAAATTATCTGATATTGCTCCTACTATTTTACAGCTACTTGGACTTAAAAAGCCAAACGAGATGACAGGTAGTTCGTTAGTGCGTTCCATGTTGCTATAACTCTATTGTTAAGGGTTGAGGAAATAAAACACTGTGTATAGAAGATAGCATATCTATTTGCTGCTCTAAATGATCATGCTCAGCTTCCACATTAGAGTACCGAATATTATTCTTCCCTACATATACAGATAAAGAACCATCATCTTCAACTGCTTTGTTATTTTGCAATACTATATTAAAAATTTCTTTCTGTTTTAAAGCATCGAACCAATCTTCAACTGTCGTATAGAAAAACTCACCCGTTCCACTTTCCGGACACACTTCTGGAGAAATCTTTAGCACATCATGAGAAAGTGGTGGAGAAAAATAGCTCTTGAATGAGTAGCTGGGAGAATTGTAGTTATTGTGCAGAGCGATAACGTGATCTTGACCAGGAAGTAAAAAATCTAAAATTCTTTCTGCAAAGTTTCTAACAGCTCTCAAAGCATCTTCTGAAACACTGCCAAACTCTCTTAAGCTAGCTTCTGCACCTACATCATCAAACATGCGATTGGGATCGAATTCATACCGCTCACCATTTAAGTAAAATTCTACATTACGCGGAGTACCATCACCATGAGTAATGTATAGCATTCTTCCACCAAACTGCTGGAGTATATGCTCACCAGCCCCTTTTGAAGTTACTTCATTTTGATGCACATTAATAAAATTGATCCCACTTGTATCGCTACTTTTAATAAAAAGCTTAACCGTGGTATCACCCAACGCTAGATCATATTCTTTAGTGTCGATGTTTGACATTCCGCTGCTATCAATAATCAAAGCAAAAAATAGTACAAATTTTACTTTATGTTAGTTATAAGCTTTTTATTTTTAAATTTTTTGCTGTCAACATTAATGATTCATTAAAGAAGTTATCAGCATCACTAATGCTACCTATGCTTTTTGTATTGATAGATTGGTCAATTCTTTTAACTAGATTAGATAAAACTTTGTTAGGGCCAACTTCAACAAACTTATTAGTGCCATGGCTTGTCATATATAAAACCATCTCTCTCCATCTTACTCTACTTACAACTTGCTTAGCGAGCAAAGCTCTTATGATCTCTGGATCACTTTCTTCCTTAGCTGTAACGTTTGATACAAAAGGAATCGAAGGGCGAGTTATGTTGATGCTTTTTAAAAATTCCAGAAGTTTTTCATCAGCAGGTTTCATAAAAGATGAGTGAAAAGGCCCACTAACTTGTAATTTTATCATTTTCTTGACACTTGAGTTTTTGAATAAATCAGGTAAGACCTCAAGAGCCTCTGCAGTACCACTCACCACTACCTGCCCACCACCATTATCGTTTGCAATTTCACAATCAATTTGAGCTGATTTTAATATACCTTCTACTTCACTTATTTCTGCTCCAAGTAGAGCAAACATTCCACCTTTGCATTTTAGTGAAGCTTCATGCATTGCTTCGCTACGAACTTTTAGCAACTTGACTGCAGACTCAAGCGTCAATGCCCCTGCAGCACACAGCGCTGTATACTCGCCAACTGAATGCCCACAAACATACTGAACGCTGTAAAGAGATTCACCAAATACGTGCTTCATAACACGTAGCGTTGCAATTGACACTGCCATTATAGCTGGCTGAGCGTTTTCCGTGATGGTTAATTTCTCAATAGGGCCATTGAAAATCAAATGAGACAGCTTTCTACCCAATATGTCATCTACTTCATCAAATACGTTCCTTGCAACTGAAAATTCATCATATAAGCTCTTTCCCATTCCTACAAATTGGGAGCCCTGACCAGGAAAAGCAAAAATCATAAAAAGTTTTTCATTCTTCATTGATAATACTACTTTATTTATTTTTTGTCAATATTTCACAATAATGATTGACCAAATGAACCAGATTCACTAAAATCTTAGCTGGTAAGAAATTTGTAAGAACAATGGCAGAAATCGACTATCACAAAGTTACTATAGTTATGACAGATGGTCAAGAGTTTGAAACTTATTCCACTTATGGAAAAGAAGGTCAAAGAATAAAGCTTGATAGAGATCCTCTTACTCATCCTGCATGGACTGGAAGTTTGACAAGCGGTTCAGGGGAGAAGGATAGTAAAATAGCTAAGTTTAATGATAAATACGGGAGTCTTTTTTAGTTCCTCCCCTCTTTATTTAACATGTATAAATATAAAAATGTAGGCTATATTGCTTCTTCGCTACCCAAGTCTCAGGAAGTATCTAAACTACTACAGGAGCTTAATTTTATCAATATAGCAGAAGCAAGTAAGCCTGAAGTTGATTTGCTGATAGTTGTTGGCGGTGATGGTTTTATGCTACGCACTCTGCACAACTACGTCATAGGAAATAAAGATATACATGTGTATGGAATAAATACCGGTAACGTCGGATTTTTGATGAATAAATGCTTTGAAGATCTAATTGATCATATAGAACATGCAGTTCCTACTCAGCTAACTTTACTAAAAATGGAAGCCAAAGACATAAATGGCAAAAAACACCATTACATCGCAGTAAATGAAGTGTATGTCTTTAGAAATGCAAATCAAATAGTGGAGATGAATATTACCATTAATGATAAGCTAAAAGTAGAAAAATTCAGAGGAGATGGAATTATATTGTCTACCCCAACAGGTAGCACTGCATATAACTTCTCTGCCGGTGGGCCAATCTTACCACTTAATTCAAATTTACTTGCACTGACTTCCATTAATAGCTACTACCCAAGGCGTTGGAATGGAGCGCTAATCTCAAATGATACAATAGTGCAAATTGATATCAATGATGTGAAAAATCGTCCAGCACTTGTAGTATCAGATTACAAGGAATTTCACGACATATCGCAGGTAAAAATACAGAAAGATCACGAAAATACAGTCACTCTACTTTTTGACAAAGATTGCCCTTTGAATGAAAGGATCTTTGATCAGCAGTTCTTATACTAATATTTATTCTTAAATTAGTATTCACTATATCTTAATAACTATAGCGTAATCAACATAACATTGTAATTAATTTTGGAGCGAATATGCCTGAATCAGGAAATAAAGATAACGTCACACTGGTTTCTCATACAACGGTGAGTGAAAATAGTGCAGCAACTCAACCAACACCAGCACCTAGAAACACAGCGTTACAAACAAATTCGGCTAGCGAATCAAGTTCTGATGAAGAAAGGCAAGAAGAATCGAATGGTGCAAATACAGAACCTATTTATGCATCCATAGATCCAAATACAAAATCTCCAAAAAAGAGTTCAGGTAGTGTATCAGTTAGCAGATCACCTTCTCCTCCACCATCATATCAAACAGATGGCTCTGAAAAATCTTTGCTTGGAGATAATAAAAAGACAAACAGATTTTTACAGAAAGTAAAATATACGATGCAAAAGAAGAAAGTTACAATGCCTTTCGTAGGTCTTATTACGGCATGTTGTATTACGTCAATCGTTTTAGCTGTGAAGCAAAGAGAATTCATTGGATTCATCGGCAGCATAAATCCTGTTACTATATTTGTCGGAGTATTAGCGTCTTGTTTAGCCCTGGGAATTATGTGGGAATTTATGCAAGCAGTACGTACTAAGGAGCACAAGATCACAAAAAGAGATACTCAAGAAGTTTTAGATGAGATATCAAATACACTTTCAAAAGACGAGGAATGCATCAAATCTTTGGTATTAAAATATAGCAACGGTAATCGTGTTTACTTTACGTTTCACTCTCTTCCAGAAAAAGCAAAAAGTAATCCGAACATCGTAGAACTTACAGGCCAGCCAATCTATTACAAGAGTAAAGTAAATTCATTAATCAATGATAGAATATGGCTTCCTATCTTAGGAACAGTTCTTATTACTGGAAACATAACCTTCCCTTTAGCACTTTATTCAACAGGTGGTTTGAGCAACATAGTAAGTTCATACACAAATCCTACTATTTACTGGCCAATCGTTGCAATTTCAGGCACTCTACTGCTTTTCACTTTAGCTTGCACAATTCATCATTGGAGCAAAACTGATTTTAAAGATTACTTGTTATTAGATACAAAAGATGCTAGTAGTGGAAAGCCCAATGAAACAGCTATTAGAACTATCAAAAAGAGTGAAGAAAAGATTAGTTCAAAATTGTTACAAGTAGTTGCTGAACGATGTGGCCATCCAGATATTACTTATATTATTAATTAAATCTGGCTCGTACTTCTTTTTATCGCTATTCCAGTACTGTAACTGCAACGTTTTGAAGATTTACACTTGCTAAGACCTTGCTATTTTGATAGCTTGAGATGATGACAAGGAAGGGGTTTGTTTATGAAAAAAGGTTTAATATTTATATCTTTAGTAGCGGCTTTATTGATAGTCGTTAATTTTTTATATAAAAATAGCGGAATTGATGATTCACAAGTAGTAAACGTTTATTCATCTCGTAAAGAAGAATTAGTACATAGTTTGTTTGATGATTTTACAAAAACCACTGGCATCAAGGTACGTTATATCATTGACGATTATTCCCAATTGCTTTCACGCATGGAAAATGGTGGTGAAGCTGATTTGTTTTTAACTGCAGATGCAGTGAATTTGATTTTAGCCAAAAAAAGAGGGCTCTTATCTCAAGTGGATTCAGAGACTCTAAAAAATGCCATACCTGCAAAATTTAGAGATAATGAAGATTATTGGTTTGGTCTCACAAAAAGAGCTAGAATATTGGTTTACAATAAAGAATCAGTAGATCCTAAGGAATTAAGTACCTATGAAGATTTAGCGAATGAAAAATGGAAAGGGAAAATATTAGTACGCTCTTCCACAAGTCCATATAACCGATCATTGATCGCTTTTATGATTGCAAAAAATGGTTTTGAAAAAACAAAAGAATGGGTGAGTGGAATTGTAAGCAACATGGCAAGAAAACCAAGCGGTGGTGATACAGATCAAATTTATGCTGTAGCCGCTGGTGAAGGCAATGTTGCAATAGTAAACAGCTACTACTTTGCAAGAATCCTTTCATCAGAAAATAAAAAGAATATCACAGAAAAGTTAGGAGCTTTCTTTCCGAGTGATGGTGTAATGGTGAATATTAGTGGTGCAGCAGTAACAAAAAACGCAAAACACAGAGAAAATGCCATAGCTTTATTGGAGTTTTTTGTAAGCAAACAGGCTCAAGAGCTATATGCTAAAAAAAATCAAGAATATCCTATTGTTGAAGGTATTGAAACTTCTGATGTGTTAAAATCTTGGGGAAATTACCTACAAAGTACTCTGCCTATAAGTGAGCTTGAGAAGCATCTCTTTGAGGCTGTTATGATAGCAGATGAATGTAAGTGGAAATAAAATTTTATAGCTTCCTTCTACTTTACTTTAGAGTTGTGTAATTGAAATTAAGAAAGTAGAATAAGCTCAAAAAAGGAGCTATGGACAAGAGAAGGAATTTATTAAATATCTCAGACCTCACAATCGGTGATGTAGAAAATATAACTAAATTAGCCAATCAATACCTTGAAGAAAAAGTTGAAAATAGTCATGTTCTGAAAAATAAAATAGTCATAAACCTATTCTTTGAAGATTCAACACGTACGCTCGCATCTTTTGAAATAGCAGCAAAAAGCCTTGGAGCAAATGTTATAACTTTACCAATAAAATCTTCTTCTATTAACAAAGGGGAAGATCTAAAAGATATGATAAAAACACTAAATGCAATGAATCCTGACTATATGATAATCAGGCATAAAAGTAGTGGTATTATTAATACATTGGCAAAGCATGTCAACTGCTCGCTAATCAACGCAGGCGATGGAAGCAGTGAACATCCAACTCAAGCTCTTGCAGATTATCTTGTAATTATCAATCATAAAAAGCAAATAAAAAACCTCAAAATTGTTATATGTGGAGATATCTTGCACAGTAGAGTTGCAAGATCAAATATAAGATTGCTGAAAATGTTTGGAGCAAAAATAAGCTTAGTTGCACCACCAGCTTTGATGTGTAAACATTTTTCTGAAGTAGATTCACTTCACTACTCACTAACTGAAGGTATAAAGGATGCTGACGTAATTATGCTTTTAAGATTGCAAAAAGAGCGCATGAATAATAATTATTCAGAAAAAGAATATTTTCACTTGTATGGACTTGATGCACAAAAACTATCGCACGCAAAACCCGATGCAATTGTTATGCACCCAGGACCAATAAATAGAGGTATCGAAATTAGCAATGATATAGCAGATTGTGTTATTTTACAGCAAGTAAAGTTTGGATTAGCAACGCGTAAGGCAGTACTGCACTATTTAATAAATGTTTAACTTTAATTAATTTTAAGGAATTTTAGACATAATGATCCTCCTATAAAAAACGATTTAGAAAAATATAACACACCTCATGACAGAAATTAAGTATGCACTGAAGTAGACTGTGCTATATTTTTTTATTGAGAGATTAGTTGAAAAGTCTGCAGACTTGAATAAGGTGAATTTCGAGCTCTAAAATACCCTCATTTTCACTAATAATAATCAAACTACAAAATGTGTCAAGTAATTTTTGCACTTAATTTAGCAAATATTTATTTGCTAAAAATACTATAAACATAAAATGATAGATGTCATAAAAGTAGCCAGTACTGGCATCCAGTTAAATTTGTGAGTTAAAAGTTATGCTAAAATATAACGTTTCTAATGATGATGGAAAATGGATCCCAGTGTCAGCTACTTAGATGACATTGTTTAGTACGCAAATTACCACAATGTTCATACAGCTGTATACTGATTTCTTTAATGTCCGTACAGTTGTATGTCAGCTACTCAAATGACAATTTCAAATAAAACCTAGATAAAAGAGAAAAATAAATTTTTACATAATCATACTTGTACAATAACTAAAGCACTTTTTACTGTAGATTAATCATTTGATTATAGTATCATTTTAATTAAGCCTATATTTGCAATGTTTATGAAATATAAAGCATTCTTCATACTATTAATTGTTATATCTAACCTGCTTGCTGCAGAACAGCCTGAAGAAAATAAAAATGAAAGCAGTATAAATCAAGAAGACGTATCGAAAAGCAACACTGATGCTGAAAAAACTTCTCCGCTTCTGAGCGAACTCAAAGAAATCACAGACCCAACAAATGTAATCAATGAAGAAGTACCTTCAAGTAATCAAACAAACCTACAGTCTGAAGAGGAGACTAATATAAAAGATACCAAAGCTCTAACAAGTCCTTTATCAGAAGAAAAAAAAGAAGAACCTGAAGAGAAGAAAATCAGTCACAATAATCAAACAAACCTACAGCCTGAAGAGGAGATTAGCAAAAAAGACACCGAACTTTCAACAAGCCAATTAACAGAGAAAAAGAAAGAAGAACAGCCTGACAATATAACACCTGTGAACAAAAAAAATGAAAAAAGCGAAAAATGGACAAAGCTAAACAAAGAAATAAAAAAACATAAAAGCAAGTCTATATATAAAAGACAATATGATAGCCTAAATGAGCACCTTCCTAAAACTATATTTACTGATGATTACAGTAAGCAATTTTTTTACTGCATCAAGAAGGGCAACTTAATTTGTCTAAGAGGAGTAATAAATAAGCTAGAAAAAATTGGATTAACAATTCAAGAAATACTAAGATTTAGAAATAAATTGGGTGATACTCCTCTAATTTATGCAGTGAAACAAGGTCAAATAGACACAGTTCGCTTTCTCTTATTACAAGGTGCTGATCCTAGAGTAGTTGATAATAATTTTAAGTCCCCTATCGACATAGCAATTGAGAAAAAGAAGATCGATATAATAAATGCAATTGCTGAAATGATGCCATACCTTTTAGAGGATAAAGAAATAAACAATGAAGAAGACTCAGAGATGTATAACTTTGCTATAAAAACAAAAGAAAGTACCTGCGATGCAAAAGATAATTAGACTTTTGATATTAATTTTAGTTGGTCATTTATGCTATGGAGATGATGCAATCAATGATTTTTTAAGTGCTCTGCACGATGTAAAATACATATCTTACAATACAAAAGATTTTGCTAAATTTTTAGTACAGTGTAATAAAGCCAGCATACCACAAGATTTTAAGAAAGGTTTTGGTCCTAATTTAAATGGTGCTAATTTTAGTCAATTGTATTTAAGCAAATCTATTTTTGATGGAGTAAGTTTAATTGGTGCCGATTTTTCTAACACCGATTTATCAGATGTGTCTTTTATCGATGTTGATTTGCGTGGTGCCAATTTTTCCAATGCTAATTTACATGGCGTTAAAATAAAAGGCACAAATTTAAGTTTTTCAAAATTTGCTTCTACAAATTTAACAGATATCATATTTGATCAGTCTAATATCAGTTATGCTGATTTTATCAATTCTAATCTCAACAAAGTAAGTATGCGTAATATAATTGGTTTGCATACCAAGTTTTTGAATGTAAAAATGAATTTCTCCAATTTATCAAACTCAAGTGCAAGCTACATCAATTTTAGTGATAGTGAAATAAACGACACTGTTATGCAGAAAAATAATTTCGACAACGCAAGTTTCTTTGGAGTGGATGCACATAAGCTCAAGGTACAATTTTCTTCATTAAAAAATGCTAACATATATGGTGCAGAAATAAAAAAATCGGATTTTACAGGTAGCAATCTTTCAAACGCCTATTTTAATTCTTCCATTATAGTCAACAGTAATTTCGAAAAAGCCAATTTAAGCAATTCACAAATTTCCTATGTGAAAGGGGATAATTCAAACTTCATTAAATCTATACTAAATGGTTCCAAGATAAAACATGCATATGTTTTCGAAGCAGACCTTCAGGATGCTGACTTATCTAATATTGATTTTAGTTTTAGTGAATTGTATAAAGTTAACGCCTATGATGCTAACATTTGTCATGGAAAGTTTCATAATACTAAAGTTGTGAATTCTGACATGAGTGGTTCGTTCTTTGATCATTCATTGTTTACCTCTGCAAAAATAGAAGATTCAGATCTTTCTAGAACTTCAATTTATAAGACAAAAATTAAAGACTCTCAAATTTATAATAGTACTCTTTCCCACCATAATATGGATTCGAGTGAGATAGAAAATTCAATATTCTTCAAATTATTAGCTGATAATTCGAGCTGGTCTAAGTCAAAAGTCACTAATTCAAACTTTATTGAAAGTGATTTCAAATCCTCCGTGTTTTATGATAATGCCTTTAGAAAGACTAGTTTTTTTCTTAGCAATTTGAATAATTCAACAGTGAGTGATGTCTCTTTCCTCTCTTCAAGCATATATAAAAGTTCAATTGCTGATATTCATTTAACAGATTGCAAATTTGATAATTCAATTATGATTGACAATCAGGGGCAGAGCAAAATTACAGGTCTAGAGAGTGCTATAACTTCAATTAAAGATCTGCAAGAGAAAATATCGCAGGGTGAAAAATTTGATGTAAATTATTCTTACTTTGAGTTTAAAGATATGAATTTAGAAAATGCTATTTTTTCTAATTCAATATTAAGCAGAGCAAAGTTTGTAAACGTTAATTTGAATAAGGCAAATCTTGAAAAAGCCGATTTACGTTATACTGTCTTTGATAATTCCTCTCTTATTGATGCCAATTTATCAAATTCTAATTTAGAGGGCTCTAGTCTTTTAAACTTTGATTTAAAAAATACAAAGTCTTAAAAAAGCTCTATAATGTACTTGTTAAATAAAGAAAAATGACCGTAAAAAATGAGGGCATACTACTGATTCTATCCTCTCCTTCTGGAGCTGGAAAAACTACTATATCAGAAAAATTACTTGAGCAATCAACTGATTTAGTTATGTCTGTTTCTATGACTACACGCAAACCTCGTCCCGGTGAAGTAAACGGAAAAGACTATTTTTTCGTTACTGAAGAAAAGTTTCACGAACTATGTAAGGCTGGTCAAATGCTTGAATATGCCAAAGTTTTTGAGAATTTTTACGGTATACCAAAAGATTTTATAGAACAAAACCTGAGCAGTGGAATAAGTGTTTTACTGAATATAGATTGGCAAGGAGCATTTCATTTGTTTGAAATCTTAAGAGAAAAAGTTGTAAGTGTTTTTATACTACCTCCCTCAATGGAAGAGCTTAGACTGCGTCTACAAAGGCGTAATAGTGATGATGAAATTGAAATAGAGCGTAGATTAGCCGAAGCGCAAAAAGAGATAAGTAAAAGTAATAAATATGATTACGTAATAATTAATGATAATCTTGATAAAAGCGTAGAAGAGATAAAATCAATACTAAGTAAAGGAATGCTTAAAAAATTAGAAGAAAAATCAAGTTTGAAAGATCTATAAAAATATTTGTTTATCTCTTTTAGCAGCATTCACGCTTCACAGTTTAGCCACATTTATTATTTTTTAAGATAAAATAGTTAAAATAGTAGACAAGTGCTAAAGTGGGGATTTGACTATGACAATAGATTTTCTAATAGAAACTAGTTTTCTGCCTTTTCACCTATATTTCGATAACATCTAGCTCAATTTAAAAGTTTAATACAATTCGTTAACGCCAAATAGCTTTTAATATTGAGGTTTTAATATGAGTATAGATTCAAGTGTATTAGTTAGTAATGTAAATAAACTAGACAAATGTATAAACAAAAATGAAAAACAAGATAAAAAAGACAAGCAATTGTATAATATTATAGAGAGAAAGGTAAAAAAAGAAAAACATAAGCATGAAAAACCAAGAAGTCGAGATGGAACACTCAAGGAATGTAAAAGGTTATTTAAGGAAGGCGCTAGTCCTGAAGTATTAACTAAATTAGAAGAATCGCTTAGAGAACAGGAAAAATATCACAGATATTATGTCCAATGTTTCCTTCCAGTGCTAGGTGAAGTAATAGAACGATCGAAAAGAATATCAAATGAAACAAAAAAACAAGTAATTTCTGAAGTCACTAAAAGTTGTTTTAGTAGGTACAGCGAACAAGACAGTGGCTACGGTAGCGATTTTGAAGATGAAATAAACGGAATATCAGATTCTGATAGCGATTTTGAAGATGGAATAAACGGAATATCGGATTCTGATAATGACGTTCAATTACTAAATGCAATCCAAAATGGAAACAACAGGAAATTTAGAAAATACCTAAAAGATTGCACAAATATCAGTGGCATAACAGATGAAAAAGTAAATAATATTTTACACCTTATTGCATCGCTCAAAAAGAAACAAAAGCTTAAGTTTCTAGATACCTTGATAAAAATAGCTAACGAGAAAAATTTAGTACAACTTGTTGATAGTGAAAATCAAGAAGGAAAGACTCCTTTTCAGGTAGCACTAATTAACAAGATAATAAAAGGGAAACATGATTCTCACACAATCCAAGATAACGATAACACACTTAAGTTTCTTGCAAAATTGTTAAAGTATGGAGCCAAGCTAAGCTTACCTACAGAGGATTTAGAAAAATTATCTAAAAAGCAAAATGAATACTATCTTAAATTTTTAGAGAAATTGGCTGAGCGAAAACCAGAAATAAAAACAAAAGTTGAAGAAGTTATAGCCCATACCATAAATACTCCAGATAGTAATGATAATTATCAACTACATTTAGCAATTAAAGATAAAGATGAAAAATCTTTTAAGGAATTATTGAAAAAAGGAGCAGATATTAACCTTAAAGATGCAAATGGCAATAATGCTTTACACCATATTGCCTTGCTGAGAGGGAAGCAAAAAGTTACATGCTTGAAATTAATATCAGCCTTAGTAAAAGAAAGAAAAATATCTGAAGATAAATTAGATGAAGCTATAAAAGCAACTAACAGGCAAGGAAATACACCTCTAGAATTAGCACTAAAGAAAAAAGCAGAAAAAAAAAGTATCGAATACCTATCGCAAGAAACAATTTTTGATTTAGCAACTAATTATGATAATACAACAAAGTTTTGTGCAGCATTATTACAAAACGGTGCTAACCCTGATTCTTTATGGTTAGAAGATCCAGAACTCCATACTAAAAAGTACTATTTAACTTTACGAGATCTAAAAGATTGTTCAAGCACTCCACAGAAAGCACAGGAGAAAGCTAAAGAACTAAAAGAGAAGCTTGAGGAAAAATACCACTGTGGAACTGCTTCGAAAAAATGTCAATCAGGCATTAAAAAGCTAGGTTCTGGTGTAAAAAAAGGAGCATCTGTTGTATGGAAATGCATTGATCCGGGCAGGAGAGCTAGTGTATTGTTAGCAATCACAGTAGCAACTACTATTATTACAATGGTAACACTTTCTTGCTTTCAAGGACAAATTGCAATTGGAGCAGCGTTACCCATCATAGCTATAACAGGAGTGGTCTGTCTGATATTCACTTTGGGACTTAGCGGCATTAGGAAGTCTGTTAAGGAGTTAACCAACGATAAGCAAAGCCGTAAAGATGATCACCTAGCTGCAAAACAACCTGAAAATATTACTGAACAACAAAATTTAGCTAACAACTCAGCAGAGCAAGAAGTACAAAGATCGTCAAATCAATCGGAGCATACAGAAAGCCCAGCTACTCAAATGAGCTATGTATCAATACTACGTCAATTTATAAATAAACCAGATGGGTTAACTAATAAATTCTCTTTTCCGGGGCGATGAAATCAATCTCATCGCTCAGAGTTTTTTCAGCAACTTTTTTATAGTCAATTTCTACACTAACTTGGCTTTTCTCTTCTTTAAGCCATGCTATAGTATGCTTCATCCAGTTTTTATCATCACGTTCAGGGAAATCTTCACGAGCATGAGCACCCCTGCTTTCCTCGCGATTAGCTGCGCATTCCATGGTAATAACTGCTTGTGGAATCATATTGGCAAGCTCCAGAGCTTCAACCAAATCACTATTCCATATCATACTACGATCTTCAACTGCAATGTTAGGCATCATTTTTGCTACTTCTTTTATAGCTTTTTTACCTTCCTCTAAAACTTCAGCAACACGGAATACCGATGCATATTTCTGCATAGTGTGCTGCATTTCACTTCGTATTTTTGCTACTTTGAACTCTCCGGAAGCAAATCTCATTTTATTAAATCTATCTACTATCCAGTCTGTGCAGTCTGAATGCAATTTTTTATGTGGTGTATCAGGTTTCAATTTTTCTTTTGCCCTAAGCGCGGCAGCTCTACCAAAAACCACAAGATCAAGAAGCGAGTTAGAGCCAAGTCGATTTGCACCATGTACAGAAACACATGCTGCCTCTCCTATTGCAAATAATCCTTCTACCACTTCTTCTTTACCTTTTTGCAACGTGATCACTTCCCCATGATAGTTGGTCGGAATACCGCCCATGTTGTAGTGAACAGTTGGAATAACAGGTATCGGATCTTTAGTAACATCAACTCCTGCAAAGGTTTTTGCTGTTTCACTAATACCTGGCAATCTGAGTTTGATCACTTCCGGATCAAGATGCGATATATTCAAGTACATGTGATCTTTCTTTGGCCCAACTCCCCTTCCCTCTCTAATTTCAATTGTCATTGCTCGACTTACTACATCACGAGAAGCCAAATCTTTTGCCTTTGGCGCATAACGTTCCATAAACTTCTCACCCTGAGAATTAACGAGGTACCCACCTTCACCGCGGCATCCTTCCGTCATCAAGCACCCTGAGCCATATATTCCTGTTGGATGAAATTGCACAAACTCCATATCTTCAAGTGGCAACCCAGCTCTTACCACCATGCCATTACCATCACCTGTGCAGGTGTGTGCACTTGTTGCAGAAAAATAAACACGTCCATAACCACCTGTTGCTATTACCACAGAATGTGCACGAAATCTATGCAACGTACCATCACACAGCGACCAAGCTATCACCCCACAGCATGTCCCTTTGTCCATAATCAAATCGATTACAAAATATTCGACAAAAAATTCAGCGTTAAATTTAAGACATTGCTGATATAGAGTATGAAGAATTGCATGCCCAGTTTTATCTGCTGCTGCACAAGTACGCTGAGCCGATTTTCCTTTACCAAAGTGAGTTGTCATTCCACCAAAGGCACGCTGATATATTTTTCCATCTTCCGTACGAGAAAAGGGTACACCAAAATTTTCAAGTTCAATCACAGCTTTGGCAGCATTTTTACACATATACTCTATTGCATCTTGATCGCCAAGCCAGTCTGAACCTTTTATTGTGTCATACGCATGCCAGCGCCAATCATCTTCAGCAATGTTGCTCAAGGCTGCACTAATTCCGCCTTGTGCTGCAACTGTATGACTCCGTGTAGGGAAAATCTTAGAAATACAGGCAACTGAAAAATTAGTTGCAGCCATTCCAAGTGTTGCTCTAAGCCCTGCTCCACCTGCACCTACTATCACCACATCATACTCATGCTCTATGATTTCATACGCTGACTTATCCATATCCACTTATTTTATCATCACAGGCTTATAATATCACAGAAGTAGAAAAAATCTATACAAGTTTTCTGGATGTAAGCTTCTGAAACAAATCTATAGTAAACGATGTAATAACAATCATAGGGCGTCATGAAAGTAGCTGAAATTGGAATGACACTATCATAAAGGAATAAGTGTAGTTATTTGCATAACATTGATGACTTATGCCTATTTAATTAGATCTAAAATTAGATAGAAAAAGGTAATCTTGATAAAACTCATTTACAACAAGTTCTCTCGCACTTGAATTTTCCGTTTGCACTTTTTTGTATCCTAATTTATGGCTTATTGAATCTTTATATGAACTAACTGCTTTATATATCTTACTTACCTCTCCTGGAAAGATACCACCAACAATTATAACGCATAACCCTGCAACTGTTGCAAAAGCTAGAGTTAAACTTTGCCTCCAGTTAGCTTTTTTTTCTTGTATACCAGCAGGGCACAATTCACTTGACATTTCTTTTAGATACTCATGCCACATGTGATTGCAGTTTGTACATTTCACTTTTCTTCCAGATTCACCTATTTGCCCACGAGATACTAAGTAAGTTTTAGTACAATTATGACATTGTATTTTCATAGTGCTTACGTATAAAATAATATAAATTTGATATCAATATGTATATAATAAATGAAAAATTTGCAACTAAAAAATTACAAGATGAGATAGAAAATATTTGGAAAGATAAAGAAAAACTTAACGACTATAATCTAAAACACGAAGCAAGATTAATAATCAAAGAGGTAATTGAGTTACTTGACAGTGGTAAAATTAGAGTAGCAGAAAAGCTATCAAGTGGAGAATGGATAGTACATAAGTGGATAAAGCAGTCAATATTATTACATTTCCTCACTGAGGAAAGCAAAATAATAGACAACACCAATTGCTGGTTTGACAAAATCGGTAGTAAGTTTAGTGAATGGAATGAAGAAAAATTTTACCATTCAAAAATTAGAGCAGTTCCTGGATGTTTTGTCCGCCAATCTGCTTACATAGGTAAAAATGTTGTTCTAATGCCAAGCTTTATCAACGTTGGTGCATACATTGATTCTGGCACAATGATAGACACTTGGTCAACAGTTGGTAGTTGTGCACAAATAGGAAAAAACTGTCATATTTCCGGTGGAGTGGGAATAGGCGGAGTTCTCGAGCCTATTCAAGCTTCTCCAGTCATTATAGAAGATAATTGCTTCATTGGAGCGCGCAGTGAGGTAGCCGAAGGTGTTATAATAAGAGAAGGATCAGTCCTTAGTATGGGGGTGTTTATTGGAGCATCAACAAAAATTATTGACAGAGAAACAAGCAAGATATTTTATGGTGAAGTACCACCTTACTCTGTAGTTGTACCAGGATCTACTCCACCTAAAAACAACATTTCAACCTATTGCGCAGTTATAGTAAAAAAAGTGGACGAGAAGACGAGATCAAAAACTTCTATAAATGAAATATTGAGAATCTAACTACTTACCGTCACTTTTTTTATCATTATTACTAACTATAGTAATGGCATATGCGCATAATTCTGGAAAAGAGATCCCGTTTTCTTGAGACAGCTTGTATAATTTTTGCAAACTTTCTTTAACTTTATTAGGAATGTTTCCTCCACGCTCCTTTGCAAGCCATGAATCTTGATGGTGAATTGGATGAGTATCACCCTTTGGATTTCCTATATATACTGCAAAAGGTGCATTCTGTCCTTTGAAATCACACTGTACAGTAAATTTTTTTATAGACTCAACCATTTAAAGACCTCTACTTTTCTTTTTAACCGATTTTATAGAAGATACAAGAGGTGGTTTTTTGATAAAATCTTGCCTATTAAACACACTTTCTTTGCCTTCTAAAGCTCGACGAACATCGGCTCTGCTTAGCTGTGACTCTTTTGCTACCCTCATTCCATGCTTTACCATAATATTAGTATATGCTAACACTTTTTTTACTAACTCTAGATCACCATTCAACATTTGAACCAATGCTTGAAATACCTCCGCTAAAGTTAATCCATCAGCACTTACAACCTTATTTTCTACAAAATTGATAGCTTCTTTAAATTTATATTCAATACCATCATCTTGAGGTATAAGGGTAACATAATCCGTATCTTGATTGTCCATAACCAAAGGAATACTACTCATATGTTTTTAAACTTATATTATATATATAAATACTCCACTATTTTATAGTATGGCACGCTATAGTTAAATGTTTATTAATAATATGCTCACTTATATACACGAATTAATTGATAAAAGCCAAGGATCAATATCTATCAGTGATTTTATGAACGCTGCTCTATATCATAAAGAGTACGGCTATTACATGAATAAATTACCACTTGGCAAAGATGGTGACTTCATTACTGCACCTGAAATTAGTCAGCTATTTGGTGAAACAATTGCAGTGTGGATAATGAATACATGGGAAAAATTAGGAAAGCCATCAAAATTTTCTCTAGTTGAACTTGGACCAGGTAAAGGAACACTCATTCATGATGTAATAAGAGTCACCAAAAAATATAGCTGTTTTTTTAGCTCAATGGACATTCATCTAGTTGAGATAAGCCCTATTTTACAGAAAATACAAAAGGAAAAATTAAAGGGATTAGATATTAATTGGCACACAGATGTCGACAACTTACCAAATCAGCCAACTATTTTTTTTGCAAATGAGTTATTTGACGCCCTTCCAATTGACCAATTTATTTATCGTGATGGGCAGTGGTATGAAAATAGAGTAATAAAACAAGATGATGGCAGTCTTTCATTGTCACTCCAGTGCTTAACCAGACCAAAAACTGGATTCCAGACTGGAATGACAGGGGGTTTCAATGGTGCAGTAGTGGAAGTATGCCTAGCCGGAATCGAAATATTAAAGAAACTTGAGAATAAGATAGTCAATAACGGAGGAGCTGCCCTGATTATAGATTATGGTTATGTATATCCTGAATATAAGAGCACTTTGCAATCGATAAGGCAGCATCAGTATGCTAATTTTCTTGA
The DNA here is from genome assembly GCF_025617515.1 of Wolbachia endosymbiont of Oryzaephilus surinamensis. Classification (NCBI taxonomy): domain Bacteria; kingdom Pseudomonadati; phylum Pseudomonadota; class Alphaproteobacteria; order Rickettsiales; family Anaplasmataceae; genus Wolbachia; species Wolbachia endosymbiont of Oryzaephilus surinamensis. The sequence continues at coordinate 1,493,406 of NZ_CP092526.1, forward strand.
AAATATTGGTAACAGTGATATTACTGCACTTGTAAACTTTCAAGCGTTAAAAGATTCATTAAAATACTTAAATTGTGAGATTTTAACTCAAAGAGAATTTTTATATTTGTTTGGTATAAAGGAAAGAGCGCAAGCTTTAATGGAAAATGCAAGTAATGAACAGAAGAATAAGATCTTCAGTGAATTTTTAAGGTTAACTGAAAATATGGGTACTCTCTTTAAGGTAATGCTGATTCACCATTTGTAGTCTTGTGTAGTTCTTATGTTAAACATACAAATACTAAAAAATTTACAGAATAAAAAAGGTAAAAAAAACGTATCTGTTCAGCAGAGTAGCAAAATAAGATAGACAGATAAGACTATCATAGGAACAAATAGGTGTCATGAAAGTAGCTGACACTGGCACGACAACAAAAAAGTTACTCAAATGACACCCTTTTGATGCACAATTTTTGGTGCATCACGTACTGATTTTCATCCAAGACGATGTCATGCAAGTAGCTGACACTGGCATCTACCGTCTTAAACATCAAGATAAAAATTATTGTTTTTTATCATAGCATTTAAACAAATGATGATTTTTCTCATTACAGCAACTAAAGCAACTTTAGCGGCTTTGCCGGAGTCAACTAAACGCTGGTAAAATACTTTCATTTTTTTATTATGACGCATTGCAACCACAGCAGACATGTATAATGCTTTTCGAGCATAAAATCTGCCACCTATGACTTGGGCCTTGCTTACTTTCCTTCCGCTTTCACTAGTTTTTGGTGCAACTCCAACTAGACAAGCTATTTCCTTATTATCTAACCTGCCAAGTTCAGGTACCTCTATGAGTAGGATACTTGCGGTTTTCCGTCCAACACCTTTATAGCTAGTTAGCAGTTTGCTTTTTTCCTTCAAATCAGGATCAGAGTTTATTATATCTTCTATGTCTTGCCTAACTTGCTCTAATTGTTTTTTTGCAAATTCTATCTGTTTTTCTATATATTCCCTGGCTTTTCCTGTAACCTTATGCAAACGACACTTATTTGCGTGAACTTCATCGTTTAGATTGCGCTCAATTGCTCTTAGCTCTTTTAGTTCTTCTTGCTTTTGTGAAACTATGTATTCTATTACTTCGTCATTTTTTGTGATAAATTCAGCATATTTTTCTAGTAATTTTGCATCTAATTTATCTGTTTTTGCAAAGTGGTTGCAGGCTTTTGCAAATGCATATACCCGATTTGGGTGAGCTCTGTGAACAGCTATGTTATATTCCCGTAACAACTTTATGACAAGTTTTTCATAACCACCTGTTGATTCTACTACACATAACCTAACAAATACGTTAACTATTTTTGACTTTATAAACTCAGATATAGCTCTTTCTACATTTTCTATACGCTGATGTTTATTGTTAATTGAGATATCAAGTGTTTCTTTTGAAACATCAATACCAATGAAAACTGTTCTAGCCATTTTTGTACCTATAAATATAATCAAATAATAATGTAAATGTTGTACAGGATTGTGATTCGATCTTTTTGATCCCCCTACCGTTCGTACTCCATTTTTTAAAGCAAGGAGTGTACTGAGATGCCTACGATTTCTATCAATCAATCCAATTGACAGTATCACTCCTTGCTCATTATAGCCTTGCGGCTTTGATTTAATATACAATCCAGCCTTTTCGCGCAAAAAACGTTGTAAAGTGTTTAGTTGGATCCCAGCTGGAATGACACTTGGTTATGCAAGAAATCTATTGTCAAAAAAAATTACTTCCGCATATTTTGAATCTGATTATAATGACAATTAGAGATATTTTAAGAGCTCAAAATCTATCTTTGTCTGCAGACTTTCAGTTAACTTTTCAATAAAAAACGTAGCGTATCTTTTTCAGCGGTCTGTCATATGTGCGCTGCATTTTTTTCTAATCTTTTTATACAGGAGGATTTTATGTCCAGAATTCCAGATACTTGACCTTTACTTTAGCTAATAACAGGCGCCTGTGATTTTTATAAAGAAAGTGTAGGAAAAACTGTTTCCAGGCATAAATTTGCCATGTATACCTAAAAAGTAATTATATTAGCATAATATTCATACTTATATGCCAATATTAATATTCTTTGAATGGAATACGAAATTAATGTTGAAAAAATATGTACCAAAAAATTTATGTGGGATCTATGCCGAAGCTCAAATTGCATGACACCATTTATTTTTATGGTTTTGTCTATTTTATTTTGCCACTCTGCTAAACGGATACATTTAATTCCATTTTTATCGAGCAGATAATTGTCATATATTAGCTTAGTTCTCCTGTTATACTTAAATATAAATCAGCATAGCCCTAATTTTTTTATATATTTTACTTCTTTCTCTATATTTAATAATAGGCTTGAAAATAAATGGTAAACCTATAATTGTTAAGCTTAGAGCTAGGATTGAAAGTACACAAAAGGCTTTGTGTTTACTATGTAGCTCTTTCAAGTAAAGCATCAAAAACCTACAAAATTTTTTGTAATTTTCTTCAATATTTTTTTTGCTATGAGCCTTGTCAATAAACATATCTATTGCAGTATAATCATTACTACAATTAATTGCCCCTTTTTCTATTAATAGCTGAGCTATATCAAAATAATCCTTTTGAATAGTAAGATGCAGAGGTGTAAAACCTTGTTGATCACAAATATTCATATTGGCTTTTACTGCTAACAACATTCTTACAATTTCTACATGGCCTTTTTTAGCTGCAAGTAGCAGAGGAGTTCTGTTGCATCTAGTGACGGCATTAACGTTTACCTTAAGCTCCAATAAGAACTTAACTGCTTTAGTATCACCATTATAGCTAGCTTTATGTAACCTGGTGTTACCGCTACAATCTTGGTCATCTGCTTCTATTCCCTTTGAAACAAGAAATGTTACCATTTGCCTATTATTATGCTTAATAGCGCAATCCAGTGCATCAAAACCATGTTTATTTTTTGTGCAAATAAACTCTTTTAACTTAGCTTTTGCTTGCTTTACAATAAGCTTTACCAGTTGCATTTTGTTGTTATATGCTGCTAGAAAAAGCGTAGTATTATTTTCTGCATCTTTTGCTTCTATGTTTGCACCTTTCTTTATCAGATATTCTATAATCTCTGCTCTACTTTCATAATGTGTAGTACATTGATAAATGGTCAAAAATAAAGGAGTACGAAAGTTGTTATCTTCACATTCAAGATTTGCTCCGCTATCAATTAAAATCTGGACGCTCTTTTTAGAACCGTATAATGAAGCTATGTGAAGAGGAGTATAGCCTTCCTCAGCATCTTTTTCATTAATTTTTGCGCCTTTTGTTATTAAAAAATCCATTAATTCTGTGTCATCTTGTAGTGTAGCAAGGTGAAGTGGAGTAAATCCATTTTTATCTCTAGAATTAATTGTCAATTGATTAACAAGAAGTTTAGCAATTTTTTTGTGTCCATGCATAATAGCATAATGCAGTGGATTTCTATTTTCATTGTCCACAACATTAAAGTCAGCTTCGTGCTCTAATAATGATTTTACTCCAACTAAATCGCCTTCTTTTGTAAACTTATGCAAGAGAGTGACTCCGCTTACATCTTTTGAGTTAATATCAAATCCACTTTCTACCAATTGATGTATGTCTTCCTCACACGCCATACCATTTTAATTAAACCCTTTTCGCATTAACAATACTCCCACTTAATTAAGTTTGAATGAATCTGTAAGAGAGATATAAACGTTAGGGAGATTTGCGATAAACGGTAAGAAAAAGGGCAGAAAGTCAAAATCTATCTAACACAACTAAATTTTACCTGCTTTTTTTGTACTCTATCTCTACTTTTGCATTTACATTTGCTGAATCACTTTCCTGCTTTACAATAAGGAGATCCATATGTTTTCTATGTAGCTAAGTAAGAAGAATCTTTGCTCGAACTTGTACATTTTGAAATATTTTTACAAAACTCTATAAAATCATTCACTGCCTCGTTCTCATTCTTAACCTCAACCTTTTTAGATTTAAAATCTTTAAGTACATTATTGAAATCATCCATGTTCACTGTCACTTTTAGCTCTTCATCTTCTGACTCTTCTTCGCAAATCTGATCTACAGCATGAAGTTTTGCTTCATTTACCAAATTTTCTAGATCAGCTCCTGAAAAACCATTAGTTTCTTCTGCAAGTTTTGCTAGATTTACATCTGGTGCCATTGGCACTTTTTCCGTATAAAGACCCAATATTTTTTCACGTAGGCTTTTATCTGGTAAAAGAATTTCAATATGTTTAGAGAGGCGACCTGATCTAATTACTGCTTCATCTAAACTTTCTAGACGATTAGTTGCAGCAATGATTGTCACGCCTTCTATAGGATTAAAACCATCAAGCTCGCATAAAAACTGATTTACAATTCGGTTGTGTTCTTCATCACTTCGTCCACTATTACTACGTTTTGTACAAACAGCATCTATTTCATCTATAAAGACTATGCAAGGAGCATTTTCTCTCGCTTTTGCAAAAAGATCTTTTATGTAATGCGCGCTGTGTCCAGCATATTTTTGCATACATTCAGATCCAGAAACGCTAATAAATTTAGCACTAGCTTCACATGCAATTGCACGAGCAATAAGAGTTTTACCATTTCCAGGTGGACCGTATAAAATATAGCCTGTTGGCATTTTGCAACTTAGCATTTCAAGAGCTTTCTTCTTCTTCTCTGATATATGACCACAAATCATTTTTAACTCTTTTCTTACTTCCTCTGAAACAATAACATCATCAAGTGTTACTTTTTTCTGCTTGTCTGGATCAACTATCTCTATTCTAGAAGAGCCTTTTATTGCACAAACAAGATCATTTAATTTTTTTGAGCGCGTTGCTTTATTAACCGATTTTTTTTCATCACTCACTTCTTCAATATTTATTATGTTTGAATCTTGCTCGTTTTTAATCTCATTTTTAGCATCCAATTCAGCCGCTTTGTACGTAATATATTTAGCTATAGATGCAAATGCATACAAAATACTTACACACAATAACACCTTTAATACAGGCACATCAGGTACAATTAAATTAACCGCAACAATTGATGTTGCCATAGCAGCACCTAACAACAACATTGAGCCAAAAACGATATAACCTTGAATTTTCGCTTTTTTCAGCTGCATTAAGTATCCAGAGCCATTAGGATGCTTGAATGCATAAATATTCACTGGAGTTTTACCATGAAAATTCTTTAACCAAGGATCTGCATTTTTTCTTATTAGAATTGATATTGTTTTTCTACTTCCATTATCTGCAGCATAATGCAAAGGGGTATTGCCCTCTTTATCCATTACATTAACACTTATTCCTTTATTTAAGAAAAATTCTACTACTTCAACATGACCATTTTCAGCAGCTAAATGTAAAGGAATCTTCTCGCGCTTACTATCTTTCTTATTAACATCAGCTCCTCCTGCTACCAGGACTTTTGCTACGTTTTCAAAGCCACCTCTAGCAGCTACGTGCAACAATGTAAGTTCTTGACTAAATAAATGATTTACATCAAATTTAACTTTCTTCCACTCTTCATGTAGATCTTGATTCTGTTTCTCTAGTTCTTCTTGTATTTCCTGAATTATATTATCTTCATTTAAATCTGTCTTATCGTTAATTATACTCAGTACTTCTGCTAGTAATTGATCACTTGTCATAATCTCATCTTTAATCTTAAATGATATATTTAATTATTATATAATTAAAATAAAAATTCAATATTTGTTTTAAACAAGTTAATAATTGGATTGTGAATAGCAAATTAGATCCAAGTAGCCCCATCTCACACTACTGTCATCCCAGTGCCCAGACACCAGCCTTTCTTACCAACAAAAACTTAGCATAACTTTTGTTCTCAAAAAATTTCTGGATTCCAGTGGGCTTTGTTGCACAGCTCTTCGGATAGTGGGTAATGTATAATAAATTCATGAAGCTATATCAAACTTAGCCATGCCTATTTCAGTAAATTTGTTAAGCAAATAACACTTGAGTAGCAGTTCCTTCTCACGATTAATCTCAGATTTATTCCTAAAACTAAATCCAAATATTTGCTTCAGTCGCGAGAAAAAACTTTCTATATAAGATCTCTTCCAATAATTTATCTCTTTTTTCCACCTCTTCATACCATCTTCATCATATGACTTTATGAGCTTGATTGTAGAATTTCTCTCATTCATATAATCCAACTTTGGATGCTCTACTGCATTATTTTGCGGAGGAATCCTTGTCTTTATGTCAAGCTCATCGCACAGTTTGTATAACTTCTTTCGATCTATCTGCATATATCGTGCTTATGTTATACTTGGTATCCACTCTTTCAATAAGATCACAGGCTCCATAGTGGTCGGAATAAACTCCACTACTGTATTTTGCAGCTATAACTTTTTTACTACCTATCTCTAGCATTACATGTAGCTTTCTTGTTTGCTCATAGCGGCGATACTTTCTATCTGTACCATTTGCCTTACTATGGCCTGGAATATTATTGTAGATGCTGATACCTGTACTATCTATAGCAATTTCAATATCTTCCATATCGTTCTTATCAACTCTGCAGTCGTTGATTTTGATATTAAGCTTTTTAAACCTTCTTGAAGCCTGCGAATAGCTGATAATTTGCAAAATTTTCCCTATTTGCTCAAGATATTTCTCTATAAATCCCACTGTTTGCCTAAGACCAATCCTGAATAGATAGGTTATTATGTGAATTAGAATCACTACTTTGTCGCTGTAGACATTGTTGCCACCTGCTACTTTTGGACTATTTTCGTACCAATTTTCAATGGCATCGTTGATATAATGAAAAACATTTCCCCTTTCTTGAAGAAATTTGTTATATTCATTGCAGTTACTGACTTTCATTCTTATTGGCATATTTTTCCTTTGTCGGCTAAATATCTATTTTATAACAAATTCCATCAGTAACTGCCTGTTCTTTCCTTGAGTGGTGCAACAAAGCCAGCTGGGATCCAGGTTGACAAAAGCGCTTTACAACGTTTTGTGTACAAAAGCCAGTGTTGCATGACACTATTTGTTCTTACACCCTTTTTGTCTATCTTATTTTGTCACTCTGCTGAACAGATAATTTTCGCCAATAAGCTTTCTACTGAATTTTTGTTATTAAGCTCGCACAGATCAAAGACAAGTTTTGAGTCAAAAATACCCTTAATATTATAATAAGGGGTTGGTAAAATGTGTCTAGTAAGTTTCTTCTCTATGCAACTGCACCTCAAGCTAATAATGGACCATCAGGCGTATTACCAATTACATTGATTTGGTTTAATATTTTATTAGTGGGGTAAAAATAATTTTTTATAAACTCCTTATATATAGCTGTTAATTTATGTATATCGTCTATTGATACGCATTCATTTACCTGATGTGCGGTTTTGTTGATCATACCAAATTCAATTACTGGACAAATATCTTTAATAAACGCAGCATCAGATGTGCCACCATTTGTACTCAGCACAGCATCAATACCGGTAATTTTATTTATCGCATCAAGCATAATATCAGTATTTCTATCAGGAGTAGAGAGAAAAACGTCCCTGCTGCTCTGCATAGACAGTTTATAATCGTTAGTCACATTGGTGCATATTGCATCAATCATCTTATATAAAACGTCCGGTGTTTGTGTATTGTTATATCGAACATTAAAACCTGCTGCTATTGAACTAGGTATTAGATTATTAGTATTATTTCCAACGTCGATAGTAGTAATTTCGCAATGTGAAGGCTGAAAGTATTTATTACCAGTATCAAAAGTGGTATCTTTTATCTTACTTAGTATCGATACCATTTTATATATTGGATTATCTGCTAGATCTGGGTAGGCAACGTGCCCTTGTTTACCATGGCAAATCAATTTAAATGTTGCAGAACCTCTTCTACCTATTTTTATGGTATCACCTAATTTCTCACTACTCGTTGGTTCTCCAACTATACAAAAATCTATCTTTTTTTGCTTACTTTTCATCCATTCCAAAACGGCCTTTGTTCCATGTTCTTCCGTGCTTTCTTCAGCACCGGTAATCAATGCACTGATTGAACCACTGAATCGAAACTTACCTGCAACTGAATCTACGATAGCAGCAATAAATGCAGCTACTCCGCCTTTCATATCAGCTGCTCCTCTTCCGTATAGCATTCCATTTCTAACTTCTGGCTTAAATGGATCAGATATCCAATCTTTTAACTCACCTGGTGGTACAACATCAACATGTCCAGCAAAACACAAGTTTGGTACTCCATTTATATATTTCGCATAAAGATTTTTAACTTTATCACCAAACTCTAAAATCTCACATTCAAAACCACTTTTCTTGAGAATGGCTGCTATATGCTCTATTGCCCCATCGTCTTTTGGTGTTATACTTTTAAAAGAAATTAATTTCTTAGTTAGTTCTACAGGGTCAATCTTCATATCAATCTTGAAATACTAACATTACCGTATTGTAAACATTCTATGCGATATTTAAAACAAATATTACAGCACACAGAACAAGTTCTTATTAGGGAAGTTGCTGATAATATCTATGAAATATGTAGACAATATGGAAATGACATTTTTCTGATTGCAGATGAAAATACAGCAAAACTTTTAAACAAAAACATACTTAATAAAGTTTCTCATTTAATTATTCCAGCCACAACTGTCATTCCAGCGCGTGACTATGATGGATCGCAGTGTCACGCTACTTGGATGACACCAAATAGACTGAACAGCGCTGCTTCCCTCCAAACTGTAAACCTAGTTAGAAATAAAGCAAAAGATAGTGACTTAATGGTTGCATTTGGTAGTGGCACTGTTAATGATATCTGCAAATATGCAAGCTACCTCGAGAAAAAAGATTATATATCGTTCCCAACAGCCGCTTCCATGAATGGGTATAGCTCTGCAAACGCTTCAATATTAGTTGATGGATATAAAAAATCGTTCGGAGCACATCTTCCAAAGGCAATATACATTGATAACGATATAATTGCCAACGCACCACCACGCCTCACATTAAGTGGATTTGCAGATTTCATCTGCCGTTCAACAGTACAAGCCGATTGGCTATTATCTCATCTATTACTTGGCACAGAATATAATGAACTCCCCTTTAAACTTGTTCGCAATCTGGAGGAAATTTTGCTCAGAGAACACTTGGCACTTGCTAAAAAAGATAAAAGAGTAGTTTTATTACTTATGGAAGCCTTATTGATTTCAGGACTTGGAATGGTGATGTCAAAAGGCAGCTACTCTGCAAGCCAAGGAGAACATATGATAGCTCATGCAATGGAGACGGTAACAAAAGATTATTCCTCCTCGTTACATGGCGAAAAAATTGCTGTTACGACGATTACTATGGCTAACTTGCAAGAGGAGATATTGTCAATACAAAACCCGATTACCAAACCGATCACTTTAGATGTAAAACATATAACTCAGTGCTTTGGTAATACCGAATTTATAAAAATTCTAAAGCAGAAGCAAATTATGCAGCAAAAAATTCAAGAGATTATTTACAAAGAATGGAGTAATATTTCTAGTTTAATTAAGCAAAATTTACTATCTGCAAAACACCTGCAGAAAGTATTTGAAGATCTATCAATTCCGTACTTACCGGAGCATCTTAATTGGAACAAAGAGCAATATTGCAAGGTAGTCAATCTTACATTTGCAACAAGAGATAGATTCACCTTTCTTGACCTAGCTGGTTGTATAGAAAAAAGTTAGATTTTGTGTATTCGTTCAGTAGGGTAGCAAAATAAGATAGACAAAAACACAGTAACAAATGGTGTCATTCAAGTAGCTATCCAGCCTTTCTTAACAACAAAAACTTAGCATGACTTTTGTGCTCAAAAAACTTCTGGATTCCAGCATCAAGTGCTGGAATGACATGGTGAAATATTATTCAAGTAGCCTCTGTCCCAGTACCTATTCGGTGTCATTCAAGTCAACTCTTTTCTTGTCATCCCAGTGCCTAGACACTGGGATCCAGAAAACTTCACTTTAAATGAGTGCATTAGATTGTCTTTATATAGATGTCAGTGTCAGCTACTCGGATGAAATTCATTTAGTCTTCTTTTCTCTTTTTCTTATTTTACTACTCTGATGAACGGATACAAAAAAAACTCATGCACCTTGATGTAAGTAGATCTTGCAAGCATTTTAAGATTGCCGGTTCACTAGTTAACATAGAAAAAGCTCAACAAAATTATAAGAATAGTATATAATTGAAAATATTTAATAGTGAAAATAATGCCTAACACTAAAGAAAAAGAAATACATCTTATATTCTTTCATGGGTTAGGGGATAATTATAAAAATGCAACTACATTCTGTAAAGATATGCAATCTGAGCTCATGCACCACCATGATATACCTAATTTTCACACTCATGCACACAAATACCCGGCTGCATTTCAAAATTATATAACTTATGCCTTAACCAGCTTCGTATGCTTACTAGCATCAATATTGCCACCTACTGTCATACTGCTCACTAATCCAATAACAGCTAGAACAGCTAGAACAGCTGGATTGGCAGTCTTATCAGCTTCAGCTTGTGTTTTTTTATCTATATTGCTACTCATGATTCCGTTTCTAAATAAGAATCAAAACTTATTCAAGTCTTCAATAGAGAAAATTAATCAACTAATAAATCAAGGTGTAAAACCCGAAAATATTATACTTTTCGGTCATTCTTTTGGAGGAGCAGTTGCATCAGAAGTATCAAGGCATTTTGCGAATAGAGATGTTAAACTTGGAGGAATTGTCTTCACTAGCACTTTTAGTTCTTTTCATACAGCAATAGAGCATTTTCCAATACCTCAGACGAAAATTTTGAGTATACTGCCCTCATTCCTACTAAAAAGAATACTAAAAGCCTTCGATTTAGACTTTGATATAGTAGATAATTTACAAAAGTCACAAAATGAAAAAACGCCAATAGTAATTATTAATCACGCAAGAGACAAATTAATACCACTTCCTGCACAGTTGGCAAATGCAATGAGAGATGATCGATTATTAAATGGTAATCCGATCAAGATTCGTGATGATCTGTGTATATATGGAGATGATCCTCATAACAGTGTTTTGGATAGTGGCACACTGACTGAAGAATTAAGAGAAATGGTACTTAGTAAAGTTACGTCTAGAACGCGTTAACTTTTTTGCTGCTTTTTTTTTGGCTAAGGTCACACTTCATTATGCATTAAATTGTATGCATCTATTCAGGGAATTTGCTAATGTGAAAGCCAGTGCTTCCTTTCTTGCGATGTAGCTGTACAGAAATTGAAGATGTCATTTAGTAGCTCTCCCCTGTTATTTAAGTAGCTAACACTGAGATCCATAAATTTAACTGGATGCCAGTTTCTGGGCACTGACCATCATAAAGGAGCCAGTGTCATGCACTGATAGTTGTCTTTTCTCGCCTACCTTATTTTACTACTCTGCTGAACGGACACAATTGCATATAGTATAGTCTTTAGTTTTAGTGAGAATAGTTTTATTCCACTGATCAAGGAGTGCTAAATTGAAATACGTATCACCTTTATAAGTTTTATGCATTTCAGTCATAATAAATTCTGAGATTAGGTTATGCTCTAAAAAAAGGTGTGCTATTTGTGCCCCACCAATCACAAAGACTTGAGAACTACTTTGAATTGACAGAAATTCTTTCATGGAAGAGACAACAGTACATTTTGGGCCTCTATTAAAACACTTGTTACGGGAGAAAACAATAGGTGTACGATTCTTTAGTATACTCTGAGGCACGGTTTCAAATGTCTTTCTTCCCATCACAATAACTTGCTTGTCGGTTACTTGACAAAAATGTTTAAACTCACTTGGATAACGCCAGGGCAAATCATTATTTATTCCAATTACCCCATTAGGGTCAACAGCCATAATTCCAATAATCTTCATCCCTTTAAGACAGCTTGGGCTACAAAAAATCTCATGTGGTCGCGTACATTATGCACTCTAAGGAAATCAACCTTATTTTGCAGTATAGCAGATATAGCAATTGTTTCTAAATCTCTATTAGAGGGAGATTCTATGGAAAAAGAGGAAATAAATGACTTTCTGGAATGGCCAACTAAAACCTTGCAGCCAAAATTTTGTAAAGTTTCTATACTGCGTAAAATCTGAATATTCTGATACATAGATTTGCCAAAACCAATACCAGGATCAATAATTATTGAACTTTCATCAAAACCAAGGGCAAGTAACCTATTAATGCTCTCCTCTGCCCAATTATTTATGATATCAATTGGGTCAATATCATGTGGAATAATATTGTCCTTATGTGGTGGTATCGAAAGTGAATGCATAATAACGACACTACACCCACTGCTAGCAACTTCTTTTAAGGTATTACTACTCAGATCTCCCTTCTGATCATTTACCCAGGCAATATTGTAGTGCTTCAAAACGTTTAAAATAACGTCTGGCCAAAAACTATCAATGCTGACTTCAATATCACCATTTTTCATATAGTCGCTAAGATTATCAAGTACTGGTTTTAGACGTTCATACTCTTCCTCTGGCGTCTTTATTGAAGCTCCAGGCCTTGTTGATTGAGCTCCAAGATCAACTATGCTTGCACCATCTGATACCAGCTGCAATGCCTGCTTGGTTGCTCGATTCGCATCATAATAAAGACCACCATCTGAAAATGAATCAGGGGTAATGTTGACAATACCCATAAGCTTTGGTGAAATCGTAAAACTCTTTGAAAAACAGTCTTGAACATTGAAAGCAAATGTTTTGTTAACCATTGCCATCAAGTGGATCAAAAATGGCCTGTTTACCAATTCTGGGTGAGGAATTTTAAGATCAGGTGTATCAAGCGTTAGATCATCCCATAACAAAATATCTAAATCAATAACACGAGGTGCCCATTTTTCGTAGACTTGTGGACGACCAATATCACATTCGATTTGTTTTAAGCCTTTTAGTAGCTCCTCAGGAGAAGAAGAACAACTTCCATAGACAATCATGTTGAGAAATGGCTTGTTCCAATCAGGTGGAGCACCATTTGGTAAAATAGCCTTAGTTTCTAGAATGATCGAAGACTTTAAGTCTTTTAAATAGCGCTTCTTTAGTAACTCAGTAGCTCTTTGTAAATGGGAAAGGCGATTCCCTATATTTGATCCAATAGAAATATAGATCATTCTTGCAATTCATTACAGTAAGTAAAAAAAACGCCCCCATGCACACCAGGAACTGGTGGTGCGATTTTGTGAGTAGTCACCCTGACAGAATGCTCTTTTTGCATAAAAAGGTCGTTAATCATCCTGTATATATCATGAGTTAAATGCTCGATTAAATTAAATTGCTTGCCCTGAACAAGAGATTGAATATTTTGCACTACTTCCAAATAGCAGATAGTATCTTTAAGTTGATCAGTTGTAAGCCCTGAAGGAGGAGATTTAAAAGTGAAATCAACGTCAATACTCACCAATTGGGGAGAAAACTTCTCTTCTGCACTACATCCCAAATGAACCCAAAGCCGTAAATCAGATATAAGAAGATTACATGCTACCACTGAATTTAGTATCTACTTATAATTAATGACAAACATCAACATTCATCATGCCATCAAGAAAACCCCATAAGAGTTTTGCTCCTTTTTCAGCGCCTTGCATAACTTTCTCTTGTTCTTCTTCGTTTAAATCTGCAATAAGGTTTGCACATTCTTCAGAATGCCACTCATCAGCTTCCATATGAACAGTAAAAAATTTGAGAGGACGCTCATCATTTATTGAATAGTGTTTTTTTAGACCTTCAATTTTAGATTTAGAAACCTCTGGAGTTTGACGTTCATAAGCGTACAGAGCTCCAAGACCTGCTGCAAAATCTGATTTTACAATGTCAAAGTAACCGTCAACTAATTCTTGCGTCTCCTTAACCTGTGCATCTTCAAGAAGATCAACCCTTGCTACTCCGAGCCCTTCAGCAAAACGCTGCCATAATTCTGGGTGATTCTCATCGCCTTGTTCTTCCTCTATTAAATTACCAAGTAAAACTTGCCGCATCTTTAGATTGGGGCATAAAGAATGTATACCGCTGATATAACGAGGGAAAGCAGCAACATGGTGATAATATTCCTTAGCATAGGTTTGAAGAGCCTGCAGGCTTAAGCTACCTTCATTCCATGACTCGTAAAATGGGTGTTTTAATAAGTGTAAACTATCTAATTGATTATTAAGTGATTGAACAAATGTCATAAATAAACACTAAATTGTTTTAGGCTACGTTTAGGTTTATCAAATGTCAAGAGACATTTCCCATTACTACCTTAATTCCAATAAATATAAAGATAGATACGCTATAAGTTAATTTTTTAGTAAAAATTGATTTTTTCTAAAATTTCATGTATTATTAAATCAATATAGTGAAAAACGCAAAATGAAAGTAACAGAAGAAAATACAATAAAAATTAGGGAAGAGTTCGTAGAAGTTCAAAATGGAATGCGAATTCAAAAGATAGTGATGTCAAACTCGAAGAGCAGTGCAGATAGCAGAAAGAAAAAGCATATAGTTTACTTTCCAGGGCTTACATATACTTTTGAAAAAGAGCCAGATGAAGACAAAAGTGAATGGAATTGGGCAGCTGAAGCAGGTATGGATGTTCACCTTATTAATTTTCCTGGTTCTGGAAAAAGCAAAGGTCATTCTTTAAACGGTCAAAATCGAGTAAATGCAGGAATTGCAGTCATTTCAGATCTTCTAAAGCAAGGCATTCACCCAGACAATATAGTACTGTATGGAAGCTGTGCTGGAGGACCAATAGCTGCAGAGGTTTATAAAAAGTTTAAAAAAGATGACAATGTTCATTTAAGATGCGTTATCAATAAATCCTTTAGCTCATTCAAAAAACTTGTAGTGAAATTACTACACATATCAAAACCTAAATGGCTATTTCCTCCTATAATAAAATTCATACTCAAATGCTTTGGTTGGCACTTTAAGCCACATACAATAGTAAACGATATTACTCCATACACAATTTGTTTTAATCTAGAGAACGATGGCTTTATTAGTAAGCAGGCAAATATAGGTACTAAAATTTCTGACATAGAAAAAAGTCATAGGAAAAAAAACTACCAAAAAAAAGAAACTTTTGAAGGTTTTGAGCAATACAAAGAGTTTTTCATGGAGCATACCGATTTAGCTAAAATAAAAAACCTTGAATCTGAAGTTGGAATAATGAGAAAATGCTGGAATAAGTTTCTATCGTTACTACCTATTAAGGCAGATGATATTCACTTTTCTTCGATTACAGAATTGTGCTCATCAAGTGAACATAAATACACTCTTCCTGAGTTAATTTCACTCTTTTTAGAATCCACAGATAATTATTTTGAAAAGAAGGGCTCGCTCAATCAAGAGATAAAAACAGAAGCGATATGTGGAAAGAATAGTGAAAAAGAAATAGAGGAAAAGAAACAGTATTTTACCAATTTAAAGAATTATTCAATAAGTCAGAGTATACCTCAAAAGCTAACATCCCCGCAAATATTGAAATAAGTGTTTCTTTTGTGATTAAAAAAACATTGCATCTAGAGTATCTGCCATAAGTGATAATTTTGTGCTTTCATCATAGAGATTGTTTTCACTAGCTGCTAATTTCTCACTAACTTGTGAATAAGGTTTAAAAACTTCAGAACTGTACTTATCAAGGCATTTGTTTAGGCAGTCAGGATCTGTCCATTTTTTTGTGTGGATATAGCATTTCTGCCTACATTGATTCTGTCTAAAATTAATCCCTTTCTCTTTGTTTGATGCTTATTGTTCCATAATATTCTTCAATTTTAATAATATTAACATTAGCATATAAGTATGAACATTATGCTAATATAATTACTTTTTAGGTATACATGGCAAATTTATGCCTGGAAAAAGTTTTTGGTTATTTCCTACACTTTCTTTATAAAAACCACAGGCGCCTGTTATTAGCTAAGGTAAAGGTCAAATATCTGGAATTCTGGACATAAAATCCTCCTGTATAAAAAGATTAGAAAAAAATGCAGCGCACACACGACAGATATAAGCTGAAGAGCACGCTTTTTATTGAAAGATTAATTGAAAGTCTGCAGACAAATTTGAGCTCTTAAAATATCTCTAATTGTCATTATAATCAGATTCAAAATACGCGGAAGTAATTTTTTTTGACAATAGATTTCTTTCATAACCAGGCGTCATCCCAGCTGAGATCCAATAAGAAAACCGCGCTGGAACTTTTGAATTCCAGTTATGCAAGAAATCTAATATCATGGAGTTTTCAAACACTAACAACCAAGTACTTTAATAAGGCAAAAAGCTTATCTAAGAGAGTAGGCCTTGCAATTGTATCAATAGTGGTGGGATTGGTAGGACTCGAACCTACGACCAATTCGTTATGAGCGAACTGCTCTAACCGACTGAGCTACAATCCCTTTTATCAACACCTATAATACACGCAAAAGGAAATTTGTCTACTCGCTTATTTCACTATCAACCCAACTGTGTAAATCATTTATTGCGCCAATTTTGCGTGCAATTTCCTTACCATCTTGAAATATGATTAAAGTAGGTATAGATTGAACTCCATACTTACTTGGCACCTCAGTTTCTCCATCTATGTCGAACTTGCAGATCTTGATCTTGCCTTTTCTATCCTCAGCCAATTGCTCGATACGTGGCATCAGACTTTTGCATGGTCCACACCATTCTGCCCAAAAATCTACCAGCACAAATCCTTTGTGGTTAGCAACTTCAGATTCGAAATTTTGATCATTTACCGCTTTAATATCATCACTCATAAAATACCTAAATTTTTATAAATATAGCGTATCAATTAACAGCTGATCAACTAAATTTTTCTGGATTCAAGTGAAGTGATTACATATGATGATTAAAGATATCTACACTCCCCCAACCCATTGAATCTAGCTCAATACGAGTAGGAAGAAATTCAAAGCACTTTTCGGCTAATTCTTTTCTATTTTCACGTTCTAGCATTAAATCTAGCTTTTCCTTTATTTTATGGAGATATAAAACATCAGATGCAGCATAACTTTTTTGCTTGTCTGTTAAATTTTCATTTCCCCAATCAGAAGATTGTTGTTGCTTATTTAATTTTATATCAAGTAGTTCTAAGCACAACTCTTTTAAGCTATGATTATCTGTGTAGGTGCGAACTAAACGTGAGGCTATTTTCGTGCAATAGCAAGGCAGTGACCAAGTTTGAAGGTAGTAATGTATTATACTCACATCAAATCGCGCAAAGTGAAATATTTTGGTTATATTTTTATCCTCTAATATTTTTCTCAAATTTGGAGCTGTATAATCGTTTTTGAATTGAACTAAGTGAGCGTTGCCATCATTGAAAGAGAGCTGAACAAGGCATAATCTATCTCTGCTATGCAGTAGCCCCATTGCCTCTGTATCAACAGCTATAGATTTTACATCTCTCGGTATTGCACTAGCTGGCAAGTCATCTTTATGTACAAATATTCTCATAAATTTAATATATTTTATGACACATATAATAATCAAAAATGAGTTTTAAGTATACGAAAAGATCATAGAAAATTGGCTCTCATGATTTTCATGCATGTAGGGTTTACAAATTGTAATATGTACCTATAATTAGAAGTAGAACCTAAGCAGAATTTAACTGCGGGAGTAGCTCAGTTGGTAGAGCGCAACCTTGCCAAGGTTGAGGTCGAGGGTTCGAACCCCTTCTCCCGCTCTTTAATTTTAACATAAAAAATTTCCTTCCCCTATTCAACTAGTTCAGCTATACTAAAAGTAGCTAAAAGCTTTTTAGAAAATTATTATTTAGGAGGATTATATGGACAACAAGACTAAACCAATGTTATTTATCTTAGGTACAGATATACCAATAGGAGCACTTACAGGCTTAGCGCTCAGTTTTACAGCTCTGTCACCTTTGGTGATGGGTGGAATTATTGCTGCGGTTCCGGCAGCCTTACTTGCATGTCGGATAATCTCTAATGGAAGACTCTCCAAAGAAGTCTTTTTTCGGACTGCTTGTTCTTGTTCTGTAGGTACTGCAATTGGAGTTGGTCTTGCTGCAGCTGCAACTGCTGTTTTCCCTGGTGCAATGCTTGGAATGGGATCGGCAGCTTTAGCAGGTGCAATAATAGCACCCATAGCAGTAATTGCAGGGTTCCTTATAACATATGATATTATTGAACCAATAGCTCAGAAAGTGAATGAGTATATTATATCACCTATAGTTGAGCGTTTTTCTTCAAAAGGGGAAGAGAAAGCTATATAATAATCAATTGACGTTAGCATTTAGTTTTCTTTATAATTTCCTTTGTGAAAGAACAAAAATGCTTATTTGTAACGATAGCTGGTTTGCCAAATGCTGGAAAGTCAACGCTAATTAACAGCATCGTAGGCAAGAAAATTGCAATTGTCACCCCTAAAGTGCAGACAACAAGGACGCAGGTAAGGGGTGTTGCTATATGCAACAATGCGCAAATTGTTTTTACTGACTCTCCAGGAGTGTTTTCAGCAGAAACAAATCTTGAAAAAGCTTTAGTCAAATCTGCATGGGGAGCAGTTAAGGATAGTGACATTACTTTGTTGCTTGTTGATGTAAACAATTACCTAAAAAATATAGAAAGAATAAAAACGATATTTGCACGACTGGAGCGCACAAAAGGCAGATGCATTTTGGTTATCAATAAAACTGATTTAGTAAAGAAATCAGAGCTCAAGATGGCACATGAGCACCTAAATTTGCTTTATAAGTTTGAAAAAATTTTTACGATATCGGCACTGAAGAATGATGGACTTTCTGATCTGACTAGTTACTTGTCTGAAATTGCACCGATAGGCCCTTGGTTTTATGAAAAAGATCAAATAACTGATTCCTCAGCTGATTTTTTATCAGCGGAAATTACGAGAGAAAAGTTATTCTTGAACCTACGTGAAGAATTGCCATACTCTACAGCTGTTATAACTGAACAATTTGAGGAAAAAAAAGATAAGAGTTTAGTCATAAAACAGATCATATTTGTATTGAAAGATAATCATAAGAAAATAGTGCTAGGAAAAGACGGCAGTAGCATAAAAAAAATTAATATCGAGGCACGTACAGAATTGGAAAAGTTATTTGAGTGTAAAGTTCATCTCTTTTTGTTCGTAAAAGTGCGACCTTGGACTGATCGCCCTGAGGAATATATAAGTAATGCTTAATTCTTTGTTAGTATTTGATATTGAAACTATACCAGATGTAAATTCCTGCAAGAATTTACTAAATATTAGTGATGATAGCAGTGTAGAAGAAAAGAGGAACGCATTAACAAAATATCATCTTGAAATAACAAACGGGCAAAACTCTTTTCTGCGTCAGCCCTTCCACCTTGTTGTAGTCATTAGTTTTTTACTTTGTAATATAACACGCCAGAGCGGTTATGAAATGTTCACACTACAAGAAATAAGATCTGGAGGCACAGTAAACTCCAATGAAAAAGAGCTAGTAAAGGGATTTTTTAACTACATATCAGAGAAAAAGCCAAGACTAGTTTCGTTCAATGGACGCACTTTTGATATACCGGTACTGAAGTACCGTGCTATGGTTCATGGCATTCAAGCAGAATATTTTCACAAAGCTGGCGATAAGTGGAATAGTTACAATCAGAGGTACAGTAGTGATTGGCATTGTGATTTGCTTGAATCTCTCTCTGATTTTGGAGCTTCTGCAAGAATGAAGATGAACGAAGTTTGCGCAGCATTTAATCTTCCCGGTAAGATTGGAGTTGATGGTTCACAAGTTATGGACTTATATGATAGTGGCAAAATACAAGAGATTCGCGATTATTGTGAAACAGATGTGATTAACACTTATTTGATTTATTTGAGGTTTATGCATCATCAAGGAAGAATTACTACAGAAAGCTATAATAAGAGCATAGAAGAACTGCTTTTAGAATGCGAAAAAAAAGAACACCTAAAGAAATTTAAAGAAGAATGGAAAATAACTTCTGGTGAAAATTTTTATATTGAATTTAAATGAATAGATGCTACAGAGCAATCTAATGATTGCTCTGTATAGTAGTTATAAACTCCTTGTAGTAGAAAAGACATTTTGATGTGCCCTTTGCTTAACTTCTGCTTGTTCAAGCTTAGAAAAATTTTCTAAGTTTTTATCTTGGTATTCCTTTTTTACTTTCTCGAAAAAATTTTGTCCACCAAGAATATAATTACCTAAATTAGCAGCATAATATTGAGCATTACCTAAAACTGCACAGTTAATTCGACTTAATATTCTCGAAGGGTAATAAAAGAGAGAAACGTTATTGTTCGATCGGAAATCTTTTTCATCCATTATTTTAATGGCTTCATGATAACCATCTATTTGATGAACAAAATATCCTTCAGGTACTGATATTCTCAATTGTGCACCTACATGAGCATAACCACAAATACCAGGTGATACCGCTGGTACTGGGTCTTGTCTATGTTGAGTTACTCTAATGGTTTTTTCTTGAAGAACATCATTATAAAATTCACTAGCAGTAAGATCAAAAACTCGTGGATCACCAAAAGTTGCAACATGAACATCTTCAGCTCCTTCTGTTTTATTGAGGCATAAAGCAGCTATCTTAGCAATAGCTCCTCCCATACTGTGACCTGTGAGATTAATTTTAAAATCCTTGATTTCTGATCCCTGTTTTTCAGCATGAGATTTCAAAATGCCATACAGATTAGGCCATGAATCCATAAATGAATTATAGAAACCACAATGAATTCTTCCACCTTCAGGTAAAAATTCCGAAGTAGCAAAAAGTACATTTATATCAGTAATTCCATCATTAAAACTCTGGCTCAGACGAGTACCATGGTAGGCTATTGTTATTTCTTTACCTTTTATAAAAACGTGACCAGCATCTTTTTCAAAGCTATTACCAAATGGAATAATTTCATAACCTTCGCTGATGAGTTCAGCTCTAGTTTTATACATTTTTTCAGTAGATGGAACAATTTCAAAATCTTCTACAATTTCAAATTCAGTTTTGTATACTCTTTGAGCTAGGTTGTTACATCTTTTTTTACTTAATTTACCATCATCATCGCCATAGCTTATCTTGCAGAAATTACCCATTTCTAATAATTTCTCTCTATCAAATCCTGCAATTTTTACAATACTTTCATCTATTTTATAGTCAGAAGGTAAAGAACATGGCTCATTTGGATCAGCACGATTTATAAATTCATAATCTTCAATGATCTCAAATTCATCGTCATATTCTTTCATCTCGTATTTGCCATCATCTACTGAAATAGAGTCTGGCTGTTCAGTATTACCTGGCTCTGAGCCTGTAGCAGCACCTGTAGTGCTAAACCAATTGCGTAAAAAACTAAAATCCATAAGTACCCTAATCTATCAAAAATAAAACAATAATCTACCAACTATAATACAAATTAATATTATTGTCAACAATTTATATTAATAATTTAATCTTTTTATGCTTTTACTTTGAGTAAATTTTACTTCCATAGAATAAGTATAGAGTTATAATACACTAACAAGCAAACCTCTGTACTAAATTTTGGTTAATATACACGTTGAGCGTATTAAGAAAGTTGCTTTTAAAGTATTGCATTTTACCTTTATTTTCGCTATAAGGTTGCTTTAAGTTGGATTTTCAACACCTTTATACTATTTATGTTATGATTTTAAAATTTTTTGGGGGCACTTCATGAAAAAATCTATTTATACTAGAACTGCTCTAGCTTCTCTATTGACTTTATGTTCTTTCAGTGGCTTTGCTGCTGACTTTTCTGACGAGAGTATGAAGGAAGTAAAAAAGCAAGAGAGTAACGAGTCAATCAAAACTTCTGGAAAGATGGAAGTGATGAAGACGTCAAATAAGAAACTAAAAGAAAAAATGGACAGGATATGTAATGCTGATCCAAGAAAAAAAGCCGAGGAGCTTAAGAAAAAAGAAGAACTAAGATTAGCAGCTGAGCAGAAGAAAAAAGAGGAGTTAAAATTAGCAGCTGAACAAAAGAAGAAAAAAGAAGAGTTAAAATTAGTAGCAAAACAAAAGAAAAAAGATGAAATTAGGCTAGCAAAAGAGAAAAAAGCAAAGCTTATAGAGGATTCAAAGGCGAAAGCTCTAAGCACTAAAAATTCTAATGTAGAAAAGTCAAAAATTAAGGGTTCTAAAACTAAGAATGCTAAAATTGAAGCTAAAGATATAAAAAAGGATGTAAAAGTTGTTAACAGCAATACAGAGGAAAAAGGTAAGGCAAGTCCTGTTGTTTCAGTTGGTGGGGTTGATATTATCAATACCAATCAAGGGGATGGTTTAAGAATAACTTTCGGTGGCGTTGTTGATTCTCAAGGTTATGGTAACCATGGGCTAAGTGGCTATAACCATTATAATGTTATGCCAGGTAAATCTACAGATTATTTTAACAATACTCCAGATAGTATAAAAGGAGCAAATCCAATATTTCCTAAAGGGATAGGGAATATTGGTGATTACAGTGAAAACATGGGCATGATTTCAGATGCAATATTGCACTTAAGAGCTGAAAATAAAAATGAGGATATTGGTCTTCGTTATGGTGCCGATGTACAATTCCATGTTCCAGTTACTGAAGGTAAAGGAGCTTCACAAGGCGTGAATGCTGCAAGAGGTAGAAGTGCACATGTGTTTTTGAATTCAAAATATGGTGATCTGAAACTTGGTTATCAGTTTGGTCCTGAGTCTCTGATGAGACTTGATGCAACAAGAATTGCAACTGTTGATGGAGCTGCAGATAGTGACTGGTTCAGAAAAGTAAACTTAGAAGGAAGTGCTGCAAACTTCCCATTTTACGTAACACCACGTCTTTACACTGAAAGCTTCTCGAGCGAGAGCGAAAAACTCTCCTTCCGTATGGCAGGAAAATACAACAAAGAGGTTATGACCACATTGCCATTTAGAGCTGCTTACTACTCGCCGAATTATATGGGTGCAAGATTTGGTCTTAGCTACTCACCTCGCTACGATAGTGGTTTATCCGTTGTAAAAGAAATAGCTCCAGATTTCCTCAAAGATTCAAGTAATAAGGTAACAGGGGTAAAGAATGAGGAAACGTTAAGACATGTTGGACCAGATTACCAGCATATAATAAGTGCTGGTGCGTCATATGAATATGACTTTAGTAAACATAATGTAAAAGTTAAAACTTCCGTAGTTGGTGAATATGGGGTTTCAAAGCAACCGAGTAAAGATAAGCATCTTTATAAGGAATTTGTAGAGTACAATGACCTGATGGGTGTTAATTTGGGTGCAAGCGCTGATTATAAGATTGATGAAGGTCAAAATATAAAATTCGCTGCTTCTTTTGCATATTTAGGCAAATCTGGTCAACCGAAGGGTATTAAAAAATTAGTCGGTGATACCTATACAGAAATTGATGGTAACGGTACTACTGATGATGACAAAAGAGTAAAAGGGCTGAAAGCTCAGTTTGATGGGAACGGTAAAAACACTATGTATTGGACTGCAGGTGCTGGTTATCAATATGATAATATCTACACAAGCTTGACATACTTTGGTAGCAGAATGAGCGACAAAGATATGCTTCATGATGTTGCACTTGGTGTTCAGTATGATCTATCTTCTTGCAATAAGAGCAAATTTGTTCCTTATGCAGCCTTACATTATTTTATGACTGATGAAAAAGGTGCGCTGAAAGATAAAAATAATGCTGATGTACCTTCCAACAAAGGAATTCTTCTCCTCACTGGTGTGAAGTTTTCTTTCTAATTTGTTCTAGTAATACACACCACAACTTGAATGTGGTGTGTATCTTATCTGTTAGCATTTACTCATCGATCAAATAAACATAAGCCAGTGCGTAATAAACTCTACGAGTATTTATTTTATTCACACAATAAGTAATGTCATCCCAGTCACAGCTGTACGAAAATTGTGGCAATTTGCATAGTAAATGGTGTCATCCCAGTGCTTGACACTGGGATCCATTTTTCCATCATCATCAGAAACGTTGTATTTTAACATTACTTTTATACTCGTAAATTTAACTGGATGCCAATAGTCTGGGCGCTGGCATGACACCCTATGGCTACTCAGATAATGGATATAATCCCTTACCTATCGAACGTTTTCAAATTCAATCAATTAAGCAGTATGCAAACCAAACTAAAAAACCATTTAACTGGAGAATTACTTACCATCGCTACTTGCTGGAAATTAACACTTGTAAGTGGAGAAGTAATGGGATTTACTGACTATGATGAAGATTTAAATCTCAATAATGTATTCTATAAATCTTCAAGCGGTTTTATAGCCAGCAGTATAATATTAAATAGCGATTTGAGAACTGATAATTTAGAAATTGAAGGAATATTAAATAGTGCTGATATTAAAGAAAAAGATGTTTTATCAGGAAGGTATGACTTTGCAAATATTGAAATATTTCTTGTGAATTATAAAGATTTGAGTCAGGGAATTATGAATTTGCATGCAGGAACTTTTGGTAAAGTAACATTAAATAGTGGGAGGTTTATCGCTGAAATTAGAGGTCTTGCGACAAAGCTTGAGAGAAGCATAACAGAGCTATATTCTCCTGTATGCAGGGCACAATTTTGCGATGATAGATGTAAAGCTGATGCTAAAAAGTTTAGTAGAATGAGCACAATTACTAAAGTGATAGATGAAAGAAGATTTGAAGACACTAATTTAATCGAAAGTGATGGATATTATAAGCACGGAGTGGTAAAATTCTTTAGTTCAGCAACATTTGAAGTTGTAGTTAAAGAATACAAAAATAAAGTAGTTACATTATTTGCTTCTCCTCCATATCAAATTTCTACCGGAGATAAATATTCGATACTTGCAGGTTGTGATAAAGCGTTTTTAACGTGCAAAAACAAGTTTAACAATACTGTGAATTTCCGTGGCGAACCATATATACCAGTTGTTTAGCAGCATAATTTTTAATATTATGAATAAGTATGGAAAGGTGGCTGAGCGGTCTAAAGCACACGCTTGGAAAGCGTGCACATATGAAAATATGTCGGGGGTTCGAATCCCCCCTTTTCCGCACATTATTTCTAGTGTAACATAGGATTTTCCGTTTTGTTCTTAAACCGTAATAACCATAGCACTTCAGCTCCGCAATTTTTCAGAGTCATCTACGTCAATAAAAGAATAGAGTTATCAAGTTGCAGAGCCTTCTTGATTTTTGATGATGAAGAGTAGTTGTTATCATAGAAATACATCCAGTAGCCAGCATACCTTCCTTATTCCTAATGATGTCTTGCAATACGTCTGTGTCATTTCTCCCTAAAATCTAATACTAGTATATACTCAATCTACCATAATCCGTCAATACAATTCTTTATTGAAAATTTTAGGAAAATGTTGTATAATTATGCAGTAGATTTCGGTAAAACTTATGGCTGATTCAAGTATTAACATTAGTGAAAAAGTTTTAAAAAACCTTACTCGTTTAGCTAAAGTAAAGAATCAATCAGCTCAAGAGCTAGCAGAGCAGTTTATACAAGAAGCAATTGAAAA
This sequence comes from Wolbachia endosymbiont of Oryzaephilus surinamensis, assembly GCF_025617515.1. Taxonomy (NCBI): domain Bacteria; kingdom Pseudomonadati; phylum Pseudomonadota; class Alphaproteobacteria; order Rickettsiales; family Anaplasmataceae; genus Wolbachia; species Wolbachia endosymbiont of Oryzaephilus surinamensis. Next base: position 1,518,996 of record NZ_CP092526.1, read on the forward strand.
TGAAGAAGATATGGCAATAGCCAAACTTGCTATTCAACGTGACACTCGAAATGCAAAATTCATCAGGCATGAAGACATCAACTGGTGATAAGTATTTAATCTGCTATGAGGAAAATGTAGTTCACAAAGACATTCCAAATCTTCCAAAGACAATATGGTCAAGGGTAAAAGAAATCGTAAAAGAGCGTCTTACACTTTCTCCTGAGAAGGCAGGAGATCCCTTGCTCGGTGAGTTCAAAGGACATCGTAGAATAAGATCTGGTGATTATCGTTTGGTTTATAGGATAAGTAAATTAGAACGTACAGTAATAATTACTGCAATAGAGCATAGAGAATACATCTATAAAAGTTAGAACCTTCCTATAAGCATTGTATATTTCATTATACAGCCCTCCTTCCTCTTCACCTTAGGTGGCTTTGCTCAGCTCAAAAATAACTCATTTTTTGACTATACCCCTATAATTTTACTACTCTACAGACTATAAAATCGATGCTAATAACGGATTAGAGATAAACGTTGCAAAGAATCGCAGTGGCTCAACCGGAAAGGTTACAGTAAGTTAATACTGGAAGGATATTAGTATGGAGCCTCAGACTCGTAAATGTCTTTTCTGTGTTTTATTGAAACACTTCATACTTTGCAGCATTTACATGATACGATAATCGCCAGTTCTCAGTCTTCTGTATCCTTTGAGTTTGTAACAAAACGATTCACCAAAATCAATTGGATTAACTGTAAGTCGCTCTTTTACTATCTCTTCAACTCTTAACTTTATTGTTTTTGGAAAAGCTCTTCTTACCAACATTTTTCAGGAATTTAATCTTATAGCGCTTTAGTCCCACCTATAGTGGTAAGATTATCTACTTATTCTTGTATGGGAATTTACCAATTGTTAAGATGTGCAGTGTAGTAAAAACATATTCTAATAGTATGGAAAAATAAATGACACGTAAAAAAAATGTATTTGAACAATATGTAGAAGATAAAGTTATATTTTTAGATAGTTTGCGTAACAAAACAATAGGTGAGCTTATCGATTTTATGGACAAAAACCCAAATGTCAAAATCTTTGATTGGATAAGTAACAATACTAGTCATAGCCTAAAGCATAGAAGAGGTTACAATATTAGTAATAACATGAAACTTAGGTGCATAGGTGTAGGAATTGGTTTAGCTGCTGGTCTAGTTGCAGCATGTTGTTTATGGCAAGAAACTTTAGCTCTTATTGGCGGTTCTGGTGTAGTGTTGATTGCATTTGCTATAGTTGGTGCGTTACTTGGAGCTGGAGCGGGCTATGTCGTAGGTAAATGTCTTGATAAAATTGAGGTTAGTAAGTGTGCAATAAGCAGATTTTCTTAGAGGTTCGTATTGAATTCTAGCTTTCTTTCAATACTTAAAGATTTACAATCAGAGCAAACTACCTGGCCACGTGGAACTGATTTCAGCTCATCAGTTGAAACTTTACTTGAGCAGAATATGCATTTTATTTTATCACTTGGGGCGAGTGAGTGATCAACAGCAATTCTATCATCAAAAACAAAACACTCGCCTTCCCAATTACCACTTTTGTTGTGAGTTTTTTCAAGGTAGGAAAGAATACCGCCTTTAAGGTGATAAACATCGTTAAATCCAAGGCTTTTCATATATGCTGTAGATTTCTCGCATCTGATTCCACCAGTGCAGTACATAGCCACTTTCAGATCTTTACTCTCAGAGAAAGACTCTGCCCACTGAGGAAAATCTCGAAAACGCTGAGTATGTGGATTGATTGCATTTTTAAACTTGCCTAGTTTTACTTCGTAATCATTTCGTGTGTCTATCACTAAAACATCAGGTTGAGAGATAAAATCATCCCAATAATCTGGATCAATGTACTGACCTCTAACGGAAGTATCGAGATTACTTACACCAAGATTCACAATTTCTCTTTTTAATCTCACTTTCATCTTACTAAATGGTTGATATTCTGCTGCACTCTCTTTCCATGTAAGGTCCCTTAGTCTATAATCAGAACGTAGAAAATCGAATATTTTATCAATCGCGTTTCTTTCACCAGATACGGTTGCATTAATACCCTCTTCTGCAAGGAGTATAGTACCCTTTAATTCGACATTGTCGCATGCAACTTTTATTTCATCTTTCATGTCATAATAATTAGAGAGTTTTACAAAATGATAGAAAGTTGCAATGACAAAACTCATAATTAATTAGTTTATCGATTTAAAACATAATATATAAAATTATGAAGATATTCAATAGGACGGCTGTTAATTACTGGATATCTTTAGTTTTTGCATATAACATTTTAATATCAAATATAGATTCAAGTTAATGTTTCTGAGAGTATTTAAAAATATATTCTTGTTTTTAGTAAGTGTATTATTTGTCTGCCCTATACTATCGTTAATATCGATTCTATTTACAGAATCAGCAAACTCTGGATGGGTAATTAGTAGACTTTTTCCTGAATATATACTCAATACGTTGATTTTGATGGTAGGAGTAGGGTTAATATCCTTTATATTTGGAGTAATTCCAGCTTGGCTTACTACATTTTTTTCGTTTCCCGGAAGTAGAATTTTTGAGATTGCCTTATTCTTTCCGATATCAATTCCTGGATATATAGTATCGTTTGTTTATGTAAATACGCTAGAGTTTTCAGGTCCGATTCAGAGCTTGTTAAGAGATACTTTTCAATTGGGCAAAGGTGACTATTGGTTTCCCGAGATCAAATCCCTAGGTGGTGGAATATTAGTAATGGGATTTAGTCTATATCCATACGTTTATATGTTGGTCCGCTCAAGTCTAAAGAGCGTTAGTAACTCAGTCACTATTGCATCAACACTTGGGTTCTCCTCATTACAGAGTCTGTTTTCTGTCATCATACCCTCCATACGTCCATCAATTATAGCTGGGTTATCCTTGGTACTAATGGAAGTAATTACAGATTTCGGCACACCACAGTTTCTTGCTATCGATACTTTCACGACGGGAATATACCGTACTTGGTTTTTACTGCATGACAAATATTCAACTACTGTTTTGGCAGTTGCAGAACTGATTTTCGTTGCAACACTAATAGTTATCGAGAAAAAACTACAAAAAAGAGAAATATCTTACTCTTCAATCAATACTAATGCAGATTATCACAATAAACGTAGTATAAACGGTTCTATATCGTTGATCTTTTCTTATCTTATGTGTTTATTGCCGATATTAATAGGCTTTATTTTACCAATGATTCCACTTATATATTGGAGCATAGAGAAAGGCTTTTTCATATACGAAGCAAGATTTTACAATATAATAACAAACAGTATTAGTTTATCATTTATTACCGCGCTAATCTCGATCAGCATTGCAATAATTATTGGATATACAGCACGTAAAAATAAGCTAATAAGCAATATAGCACGTCTAATTTCTCTTGGATATGCAATTCCAAATGCAATTATTGCAATTAGCATAATAATGTTTTTAAGCAGAATATCTTCTTTCATTACTCAATATATTGTAGAAATTAGCTTGGTAGGAACTATTGGTGCATTAGTTTACTCATATTTATTTCGTTTTTTTGCTATATCTTTCAAAGCAATAGAGTCGGGACTCAAAAAAACACCAAATGAAATTGAATGGACTGCATATACTATGGGTCATGGGCCTATTTCCACGTGCCTGAATATTCATATTCCCCTTATCAAGAAAAGCATACTATCGGGATTTCTGCTCGTGTTTATGGATACGGTAAAAGAACTCACGGCAACACTAATTATCAGACCATTTAATTTTGAAACTATATCAACTAGAATATATGAACTTGTCAGCGATGAGCGTTACAGAGAAGCTGCCCCATTTTCGTTAATGATAGTTATTATAGGTTTAACCTCTACAATAATCTTATTCACACTTGATGATAAGAATCAAAAATAAACTATTTTGCATCTGTTCAGCAGAGTAACAAAATAAGATAGACGAAAAAAGACAACTATAGAAGCAAATGGTCAGTGCTTTCGTGTTTATCAACTTAGTTGGATCTCAGTATCAGCTACTCGGATGACATTATGGAAGCTCAAATGACAAAACAAGAAGCACTGGTTTCAGATGCACTTAAACAAATACACTATCTTGATGATCAATGAGGTCTAGTGTTAACGTATGGACTATCTAAGGAAAAGGGTGGTACCATAACATCAAAGGTTTTTATGCTCTCTTCGTTCAGAAATTCATATTTACCCTGCATTATTCCTGATGGTGTATTTAAGTATGTTCCACTTGTATATTTGAATACCTCTCCAGATTTTATTACAGGTTGTTCTCCAATAACACCAACTCCGGCAATTTCATTTATTTTCCCCTTATGATCTATTATTTGCCAATAGCGACTTAATAATTGAATGGTTGATGAGCTTTTGTTTTTTATCTTAACATTATACATCCATACGTAACAATTTTCATAAGGAATGGATTGCTCTTCAATGTAAATTGGCAAAACTGTAACTTCAACAGAATTAGTAATAAGTGTGTATTTCATGGTCATCGTAAAGTGTTCATGATAAAAGTTTAACACACTTCAATTATACACTTTTTTCATAGATTTTCCAAGCATATTATCGTACTCTAACTAGGAAATATTAATCTACATGATGAACAAAACAGATCCACTGGATAAAAAAGTGATAGGAATAATAGGAAGTGGGCAATTAGGTAAAATGACTGCTATCGCTGCAATAAAACTTGGGCACAAAACGCATATTTTTGCCAGTGCTAAAAACGATCCAGCTTGTTCTGTTGCTGATGATTTAACAATAGCAGACTTCTGTGATAAGAGGGCACTTGAATCTTTTGCACAGAGTGTGGATTTAGTCACTATTGAGTCTGAAAATATTCCATGTAGTGCAATTGATATTGTGTCGCAGCATACAGATTTTTATCCAGGTAAAAAGGCGTTACACATTTCGCAAAATAGGCTGAGAGAGAAAGATTTTATTAGAGATTTAAGCATAAAAACTGCTGATTACAAAAGTATACAAAATTATAATCAGCTACTAGAAAGTAGTGAAACTTTTAGCTATCCAGTGAGGCTAAAAACAACAGAAATGGGTTATGATGGAAAAGGACAATATATGATTGAAAATGATTCTGAACTGAAGCAATTTGCTTCCTTCGATTGGAATAAAGAGTACATTCTTGAAGCAAGTGTTGATTTACTGAAAGAGGTTTCAATAGTCGTTGCAAGAGATAAAAACGGTAAAGTAGCTTTTTTTCCTATAGCAGAGAATCACCACGTTGACGGAATACTTAATACTTCAATAGCACCAGCTAAAATAGATAATAAATTAGCCCAAGAGGTACAAAAAACTGCAGAGAAAATAGCAACTGCACTTGATGTAGTAGGAATTCTAGCTATTGAATTTTTCATCACTCAAAATCATGAATTACTAGTTAATGAACTGGCCCCAAGACCCCACAATTCTTGCCACTGGAGCTTGGATGCATGCAACGTTAGTCAATTCGAGCAGCTAGTTAGGATAATATGCGGGCTATCTATGCAGGAAGTAGTATTACGCTTTCCTTGCATGACAAAAAATATAATAGGTAATGATATATATAATTCTCACAAATATTTGAGCAACGAAAAAGCTAGTTTAACCATATATGGGAAAAAAGAGGTTAGGGACAAGCGTAAAATGGGACATGTCAATATAGATTTAAGCTATTGAGCTATAAATGCTCTTTGATCAAGATCTCCAAGATCTGCACTATATTTAGTGCTGCACCTTTGCGTAGATTATCAGCTACTATCCACATATTTAATCCGTGTTTAACGGTATCGTCTTGTCTAATACGCGATATGTATACGGCATTCTCTTGCACAACATCAATCTGAGTCATATATCCACCATCTTCGCGCTTATCTTGCACTAAAACTCCATCGTCTTCACTGAGCATTTCACGAGCTTCTTCTTCAGTTATATGCTGATCAAATTCTACATTTACTGCTATAGCATGACCAACAAGAACAGGTACTCGGACACAAGTTGCAGTTACTTTTATATCCTCTTCTAAAATTTTTTTTGCCTCCTCTTGCATTTTCCACTCCTCTTTTGTAGAACCATCTTCCATGAACTCTCCTATATGAGGAATGCAATTAAATGCTATTTGCTTAGGAAATATTTCAGGTTTTTTAGCTTCATTCATAAAGATTTTTTTTGTCTGATTGTAAAGCTCATCCATTGCTGCTTTACCTACACCAGAAGTTGATTGATAAGTTGAAGCAACGATTCTCTTTATTTTTGCTTTTTGGTGTAATAAATGTAATGCCAGCAACATTTGTATTGTAGTACAGTTTGGATTAGATATTATGTTATGGTTTTTATACTCCGTAATTTTATCTTTGTTGATCTCTGGAATCACTAGTGGCACGCCTTCTTTCATCCTAAAACGAGAGGTATTATCTACGACAATACATCCAGCTTCAGTTGCAATCGGTACGTATCTCTCGGAAACATGAGACCCAGCACAGAAAATTGCTATATTAATTCCAACAAAATCGTAGTTCTCAAGGTCTAAGACAGTTAATTCTTCATCGCCGAAACTTACCTTTTTTCCCTTTGATTTTTTCGATGCAAAAGCAACAACAGAATCTATCGAAAATTTTCCCTCTTTTTGAAACTCAGCAAGCATGGTCAATACCTCATATCCTACTCTTCCTGTTGCTCCAATAACTGCAATCTTACATCCCATATAAATAAACCTCTGATTTTAAAGCTATATTATATTTTTACTGATAAAATTTACAATTACTTTAATATTTTTACCTTGCAATTAACCATAATTTAGTTATAATTATAAGACACTAATAATATTGCATGGTAGAATGAAATGAGTAAAAAACATGATGACACTAAGGTCAAACCTGCAGTATCTGCATTTCAAAAGCCTGAAAAAGTCAATAGATTAGAGATTCAAAATGTTCTTTCGAAAAAAAGCAAGCCAGCGATAAATTTTGATGATAAAAAGTATGGTGTGAAAATTTCTAAGATAGACCAGCATCTTTCAAACAAGAAGCAAGAATCTTTTGGATTAAGAGATTTTTTAAGTTCAATACCAATAATAGGAAGATTTTTAGTGAAAATTTTCACGCCTGAAAAAGAAGAGTATAAAAAACTGCAATCGCAAATAGGTCTTTCTAATAAAGCAAAAAATGAGATCTACATAGATAATAAACGCACAGAAGAAGTAGGTAGCAAACTTGAGAATGGTAATATTGAACAAGTAGATAAAGAGAAAAAAAATCTTGTCCCATAAATATTAACCATTTAAAGTGTATCTCTCACTACTGAATTTGTTGCACAGAAGTTTTGCAGTACCAAAATAAATAAATGGGTATGCCACTTGCAGTGAACAGGCTCGAAATCAGCAGAGTACCTACAGGGGTTTCTAATATCACCAAACAACAAAAGGTTGTTGCTATGCTACCAATTAAAAGCTTATAACAACTCCTCTCCTGTATAATAACCTTTAGAAAGGCAAGACTGCATGCAAGATAGACAAATAAAAATGAAATTACAGAAAAGTCAATAATCGACGTAATCTGCTGGGCAAAATTGTTGTTTGAAGTGAGAATTAGTAAAATTGCAGTTCCAATTGAACTAACTGTTATTCCCCAAAAAGGAGAGCCATGCTTGTTCCTTTTAGCAAAGAATTTTGGCATTAGTCTATCTTCTGCAAGACCAAAAGCAACTTGTCCACTAGATAAAACCCAAGCGTTTAGACTGCCAACACAAAAAATGAATGCAACTATAGAAACAATTAAATGCCAATTACCAGAAAACATAATTTTTATCGCATCAACATATGGTGCTCTTGAACTTGCTAAATTGTTGCCATTGATCAATCCCATAATTGCAAAATTGTTGATAAAATATATAACAGCAACACAAACTGTGCCAAGCACCACAGCTTTTGGTATAGTTTTAGCTGGATTATCAACTGACCCTGCAGGTGCTGTTGCCAATTCAAGTCCAATAAAACACCATAAAGTAAGGAGTGTAGAGCGGGCAAGAATTTGCGATGTTGTAAGACTTAATATTTCTTCACTTATGATAAAATTATTTCTATCGAAAAAAAACAACGCTGCTACAGGTATTGCAAGCAATACAGCAACCTTCACAACCGTGAGCAGAAACTCAACGTGCCCTGCAGTAGCTATTCCCCTTAAATTTATTAATGTAATGATTGTAAATAACAACAGCTCTAAAAATAAACGCATACTTTTGATATCTTCATGGAAAAATGGTGTAAGATAGCCAACACCCACAACTATTAAAGCTGTTGTACTAACCCATGAGATTACCCAATATGTCCAACCAACAAAGAACGCTGCAGCAGGACCAAAAGTATGTTTCACATAAACGTGAGGACCTCCTGTTTCTGGAAACTTTGCACATAGCGTAGCAAAAACTAGCGCAAGAGACACAGCACCAGCTCCTGATATCATCCAACTTATAAGGCTATAAGCGCCATATGGAGCAAGGCTAATTGGAAGCATAAAAACCCCAGAGCCGATCTGACTACTAATGACTAAAGCAAAAACAGCCCAAAAACCTATTTTATTTGACACAATACCTCTTAATTCTATTAATGTAAGCCAGTAGTATAGCTTAAGAATTTTAGCAAATAAAAAATTTAAGTTAAGTTTTTAGTTTATGATACCAAAGTAGATAAATAAGTGTTCCGCTTAAAGGGAATAGACTTGATATTAACAATGTTTTTATAGAAGTCTCGTATATTACCCAACAGCAAAAAGATACAGCCACACCTCCAATTAAAAATTTGCAGTAGCTTTTGTCTTGTATATTAACTTTGAGAAAAGCAAGGCTACATGCTAAGTAGATAAACAAAAATGACACCACAGAGATATCAATTATTGAAGTTACTTGCTCAGCAAAACTTTTGTTTGACGTTAGGATAAGTAAACCTAACACCCCCAAAGTACTGAGTATTATTCCCCATAATGGAGCATCATGCTTATTTTTTTTGCCAAAAAATTGCGGCATTAACTTGTCTTTTGCAAGGCCTAAGGTGACCTGTCCATCAGCTAAAAACCAAGCATTTAAATTACTTACAGAAACGATAAAGGCAACAACAGAAATAATTAAATGCCAATTACCTGGAAACATAATTTTTATCGCATCAACATATGGTGCTTTTGAACTAGCTAGTTCATTACCACTTATCAATCCCATAATTGAAAGACTATTGATGAAATATATCACAGCAACACAGACTGTTCCAAGCACTATAGCTCTTGGTATTGTCTTAGCTGGATTATTGACATATCCTGCAGGTGCCGTTGCTGATTCAAGTCCAATAAAACACCATAGAGTAAGGAGTGTAGAACGAGCAAGAGTTTGTGATATTGTAAAGTTTGATACTTCCTCGCTTACAATAAAATTATTTTTATCAAAGAAAAACAACCCTGCGATAGGTATTGCGAGAAGTGCAATAATTTTAACAATGGTCAGCAAAAGCTCAACATGCCCAGCAGTAGTTACTCCCCTTAAGTTTATTAGCATAATAGCTAAAATTAATGTTATTTCTAAAAGCAAACGTATATCTTGTATATCATTATGAAAAAGCGGGGCTAAATAACCGATACTTGCAATTGTCACAGCTGTTGAGCTTACCCACGAGCTTACCCAATATGTCCAGCCAACAAAAAAAGCTGCTGTAGAGCCAAAGGCATGTTTCACATAAATATGAGGACCACCCGTTTCTGGAAATTTTGCGCAGAGTGAAGCAAAAACTAAAGCAAGAGATATAGCACCAAATCCTGATATAATCCAGCTTATGAGGCTATAAGCGCCGTATGGCGCAAGGCTAATTGGGAGCATAAAAATTCCAGAGCCGATTTGGCTACTGATCACCAAGGCGAAAATAGCCAAAAAGCCTATTTTATTTGACACGACAATGTTTAATTTTTATCTGAATATATTAACAATATAGCTGAAGCTCGAAAATTTCAATTGATCTTTTTTGTATAAAAATTTGCATTTTTTTAATTTAAGCATATAATGAGAAGTATATTAATAGGTTATTAAGAAGTGGTTTATGAATCCGAGGTTAAAAACATTTTTGGTTGTTTGTGGGTATGTTCTATTAGTTGGTGCTGCTATTGGAGCAATTTTTTTATTTGACTACTTACTTGAGATCTTTATTGATGCGCTTTATGCATTCCTTCTTGCCAAAACTTCAAGTGAGGTGTTAGCTGTTTTTGGAACACTTGCAATTTTTTTAGCTGTTGGCGTTTCATGCTACGGACTGCATAAGCTCTGTTCTATTTTTACAGAAAAAATTACAAGCAGCTATCAGTCTTTCAAAAATGAAAATAGTGATGATAACATTTTTTCTGAAGTATATAATGATCCAACAGTAGGGTTAAAAGATAAGATTTTATTTTTTTCTATATACTCAATATACTACATTCAATTACCATTTTTGTATTGTGCATCAAAGATATCAGAACTTAGTAGAATGTTATCAGAGAGTAGAGCGCTCGGTCTTAGAATATGTTTAGTGCTTATCAATACTATATTATTGATCCCTGTAGCGCTTCTTGAGTTAATAAAGTATCCATTAATAAAGCTCTTCTCGCCTCTGGGTTTAAGTGTAAAGCAAATGAGCTTTTTGTTTAATGTAAGTGATGTAGGTACTGGTAATCAGAATGTTCATACTAGAAGTTTTGAGCAAAGTGTTATTGAGTGTGCCAAAAAATTAAAGGAAGAATATGGGACTCCGTCAAATGAGCTGGATGAAGAGTTTAAAAACTATATAGGCGGTTTGACAAATCAGCAGAAAGAACTGATAGCGCCTTATTTGAAGGTAGATAATTATAGAGAAGGAGAATGGGTAAGGTGGGTAGATTCCAAAACCGGACTGACATTAACACAGGCCATAAATCTAGTTTTAATTGCAGCAACAAAGCAAAATGCAGATGTAGAGCTGTTGAAATCCATATTGCTGGTTCGTTTTGAGGAAAGTAATCGCCAGTGTGGCCCTGGAATGCTTAATCGTATCATTTATGCATTAAGTGGCCTTGAAGCAGAAAATAATTTTGCAGCTCAACTAGAACCTCAGATAATAGGAGAGCTAGCAGGTAATGCTACTAAAAAATTTCTTGAGCAATCTGTAGATAGACACTACTTTAAAATAAAGATTTTAAAAGAAAAGTTTGACGACTTATATTCGCTAGATTCTGGAGTGGATTTGAGCAATGCAAATGATGAAGTAAAGGAAGGAATTTCTCATATGAAAGATGCTATAAAAGAATTTGTGTTTAAAGAATTATATGTGAAGTTTTATAATGACTATGGAGAACATATTCGAAGAGGGCAAATAAAACAAAGGCTGAGAGAATTAATAACAGATGAAGTCATAGATGCAGCAATATCTTATAAGATAGACGAGATAGAAGTTCCTGCAGAACCATCCACTTATCTTGAAAGAGTGAAAGCATTTTTGGGAGATGTAGCAAGGTTTTCGGTTGCTTAGCATAAAATATGCTTATCTAAACTTTTGTTGTAGATTATATATGAAGCTGGTGTTTACAAGTTATTATGGTTAATTTACAATAATGTTTTTAATCAAAGAAAGTTGCGGCGGCAACCTGGTTGTCTTCTAATTTTTCCTTATTGATTTGTAGCAGATTCTTTGTTATGGTTATGAAAAGAAACTTAAAATCTCATCAGTATACTTTGATGGATGAGTATTGAATATGATAATACTGATAACAAATGATGACGGCTTTGAAAGTGAAGGAATAAAATTACTCAAAGAGATTGCACATAGTTTTGCATCAGAAATATGGGTAGTGGCACCAGATACTGATAGAAGTGGAGCTGCAAGATCTCTTGATTACCCAGTGAAGCAATCTATTCAAATAAATCGGCATAGTGAAAGAGAGTTTAGTGTATCTGGTACTCCCGCAGATTGTGTCATTATCGCGTTAAATAAAATTATGAATAAAAAACCAGACTTAATATTATCTGGAGTAAATATTGGATCAAATGTCGGCGATGATATTTGTTATTCAGGCACAATCGGTGCTGCAATGGAAGGTGCTGCAAGATTTATACCTTCTATTGCACTAAGCCAAGCTTATCGTAACGAAATAAACTGGTACAATACAAGGATTTTTGCATCAAAGATTATCGACAAGCTAGTTAAAGTTGGTTGGCCTAAAAATATAGTGATGAGTATAAATTTTCCTGCTACAGAAAAAGTGAAAGGAGTAGAATTTGCTGAACAAGGTGAATATAACATTGATGGTGATTTAACTTTTACTGAAAATTTAAATGGTTCTTTGAGCTTAAATTGGTCTCGGGAACACTCAGGCAGTGGTAGTGTAGATAAAATAAAAGGAGGTTTTATTACTATTACACCGATAAAATTAGATTTTACAGATTATGATATATTAAATGCTATGAAAAATTCTTGTGCAGAGGAATTTTCTTCTATAGCTAACACTCCTATTGCTTCTGATTAGATATTTTCTACGATTTTATCGCGAGCAATCATTTTTTCTTCACCCGTGTCCATGTTTTTAATTTTTAAAGTTTTACTGCTTAGCTCTTCATCACCAAAGATTAATACAACTTTTGCATTTGCTTGATTTGCTTTTTTCATTCGGGTTTTTAGAGTTCCACTATATTCGTAAATCACATATAAACCATTTCTGCGTAATTCACTTGCAAGTGTTAGAACATGTTCTTCAGCTTCTCCACCAATTGGAATTAGGTAAATAGGTCGCTCTTCTTTTGGAGAATAATTGATTAACTCCATTATGCGTTCAATACCTCCTGCAAATCCTATTGCTGGAGTGTGTTTTCCACCTACTGAAGATACTAGATTATCGTATCTTCCACCGGCAAAAACTGCTCCTTGTGCACCTAAATCTTCTGTGACAAATTCAAATACTGTGTGACAATAATAGTCTAGACCTCGAACTAATTTGCTATTTACAGTGTAAGGTATGCCAAGAGCTTGCAGTCCATTTAACACCTGGTCAAAGAAATATGAAGATTCTTTTGTATAATAATCACTGATTTTTGGTGCGTCAGAGATTATTTCTTTATCTGTCTTATCCTTAGAGTCTAATATTCTGAGTGGGTTTTTAATCAATCTATTTTGACTATCTTCTGATAGGTCATTTTGAAACTTTTTTAAATACGATATCAAAGCTTCTCTATACTTACTTGTTGTTTCACTCTCACCCAAAGAGTTGATTTCCAGTCTTACATTCTCATTGATGCCAAATTCAGTTAGTAAGTGCTGAGCGAGTGATATCAATTCAATATCAGCTTTTGGATCTTCTATGCCAAAAACCTCAAAATTTATCTGATGAAATTGCCTTTGTCTTCCCTTTTGCGGTCTTTCATAGCGAAATGCAGGCCCTATTGAAAATAATTTTATCGGCGCTTGTAGTTTTTTTTCAATGAGTAACCTAACAATAGCTGCAGTGAACTCAGGACGCAGAGTTATGCTCTTTCCCCCTTTATCAATAAAGGTATACATCTCTTTAGTGATAATATCTGAGCTATCACCTAAAGTCTTTGTAAAGACTTCTGTGTATTCAAATATCGGAGTTTGAACAGGTAAAAAGCCGTATAAACTTGAGATTCTGCTTGCTGTTTGCTCTATGTGTTTAAACTTGTACCATTCATCAAACAGGAGATCTTTTGTTCCTCTAACTGTTTGATTAGTCATAGCATAGTCTCTATACCTGAAACTTCTGGTATGTGATAGCTTAGCATATTCTGCACTCCTTGTTTTAAGGTAATTGCAGCACTTGGGCACCCAGAGCAAGCTCCTTGCAGTTCAACGTAAACTATTCCGTCTTTATAGCCACGGAACTTGATATCACCACCATCTTGAGCAACTGCAGGTTTAATATAACTTTCCATCAATTCTTTTATTCTATTTACAATTTCTATATCATTTTCATTAAAGAATTCTTCCTCTAGCATTTTATTATCACTTACTCCTTCTTTATCAAATGCTTTTCCACCAGAAGTAAAGTGATCCATAATTGTAGTTAAAATTTCCACCTTTACTATATCCCAATTCATTCTATCTGATTTTGTTACCGAAATAAAATCATGACCAAAAAATACTCTTACAACATGTTCTATTTGAAAAAGATTTACTGCTAGTTTGGAGTTCTTTATTTCATCTGCATTTGAAAAATCAGCTGTTTCTCCTTCGCTCAGAATTTCAAAACCAGGAAGAAATTTCAGCGTGTTTGGGTTTGGTGTTTCTTCAATCTGGATAAACATGTTATTTACCATGACAATTATAATTGTTACTATTTAATCATAAAATGATAAAAAAATATACATGTCATTCATCTTCTTCCTTTTTTTGATATTCACAATAATCACGTTTGTTTTACCTAGCGTTGTTGTATTTTTTCTCTTTTTGGCAAAGAGAAATAACATAAGTTTTATGATGCACTCTATATTAAGTAAGTTTTTGAACGAATTTAACAGCAGTAAAAGTTACACCAAAAATTACACTGGTGATAATATGTCCAAAGATGAAGCATTAAAAATACTGGGGCTGAATTCCGAGGCAAGCCAAAATGAAATCAATAAGGCATACCAAAATTTAATGAAACTGGTCCATCCAGACAAGGGAGGCTCGGAATATTTTGCACAAAAGTTAAACGCAGCACGTGATAGGTTGATGAAGACCTAATTTTAACTATTGTTTTCTCTGTAAATTTTGCTTGTACATATTAAGTTGCATGATATAAAACCGGAAACATTATTCTTTAGGAGGTATTTGATGAAAAAACTTGAGAGATTGAGAAAGAATTTATTTGCGGCTATAGATGAGCTTAATATTAATAAAGTTAAAAGATATGTTAAAAAGGCAAGATATATAAATAAAGAAAAAGAGATTATTAATGGTAAAAAAGATGGTATGGCACCTATACATCTTGCTGTTTATAGAGGTAGCTTAGAGATAGTGCGGTTTTTGCTTAAAAATAATGCTAATATTAATGCTGTTAGTGATGGATGTCTTGTTCCTTACTCGTACGTTACTGCCATGAATAGAAAAGCAGAAATAAAAGAAATGATATATCATTGTACTAGTAGTACCACTTCCCAAGTAATGCAAGGTTTTACAGCTTTACACTTAGCCTTTTTTTATTGTCGATTAGATATCGCGAATCTTCTGCTCAATAATAACACTATTAATATTAAAAATGCAAATGGCAAAACGGCATTTGAGGTTATCCCTGGTTATGAAAGTCTTTGCAGTGATGGCTGTGACATAGAAAAAATATTCTTAGCTGTGTTAAGATTTCATAAAAATAATTGTACAGAACTATTACTTTCTGCTAGAATAAATACTAAATTAGAGTTAGAAGCTGGTGATACTCCAGATGCAGCAAGTAGTATAGCAAACCCTTTTTCAACCTCCACCAGGGCAAATACTAAGATAGGATTGGAAGCTGGTGATACTCCAAATCCTGCACCAAGCAGTGCAGTAAAACCTTTTTCTTTTATTAATAGTATATTTAGTTGGGTAACCACTGCCACACTCAATGGCTTATTCAGCAGTGCTCCTACTTTACTTCCTGCACAGCAATTTGTTGATCACTTAGCTGGTAGCCCAATTGGTTCTTCACAAGTTGATTTTAATGCAACAGCTCTACTAGTTGATGTAGTGGTCAAAAAGTTCACAGGGAAAAAGTATTCAAGACTACTGGACAATCCACCTCTGACAAAACTTGATATTATAGAAAAAAAACTCGAGACGGCAATTAGTAGTTGTGAAAAACTTTATCAATGTCCTGAAAGTTCATTAAGCAATTTAACGATATCTAAAAGTATGCATCAAAAGTCCCTTCAAATCAGTTAAAATAAGCTCTCTAATTCGAGTGCTTATTTACAAAACTTATCCCTTATTTCCTCTTCTAAAGCAGATTGCTTATTATCAAGTAATAAAAATTATGAATTAGGGGCTTAAAATATTTTGCAAAAAAGTTACGTGATAGATTGCTGAAGACCTAATTTTTAACTATTGAAATTTTTCTCTGTAAATTTTGCTTGTATATATCAAATTGTGTGATACAAAATCGGGAACGTTGTCTTTTAGGAGATATTTGATGCAAGGGATGCAAAAACGGATAAAAACTGAGAACTTTGTAAATGAGTTATTTATTGCCATAAAAGAGCATAGTCTTCTAAAAGCTAACATATGTATCAGAAGTGCAGTGTACATGAACCTAAGAAAGCAGATTTTTATTGGTGAAAAATACGGTATGAAACCTATAAGTTTTGCTGTGAAAGAAAATAGCTTAAAGATATTGAGGTTTTTGGTTAATAACGGCGCCAATGTTAATGCTGCTAGTAGTGAAAGCTTGAGAGTTGCATTGCACGTTGCTGCTGAATATGGCAGAGAAGATGCAGGACAGCTTCTACTTAGTCGTTATGCTAAGATCAATTTGCAAGATATAACGGGTAAGGTGCCTTTGCACTTAGCGTCTTTCCATTGCCAAGTGGCAATGGTGGAACTTCTTATCAAGCATGATGCTAATATTTATATAAGAGATGCGGGTGGTAGAATACCACTAGATGTTGTTGGAGATGATCCAAAATCTATATGTACTAGTAATACAAGGCAAAAAATAATATCTACATTAAAATGTGCTGATAAAGAAGTTAATTGTCAGACATTAGCTTCTAGAGCAAATCCTAAGGTAATAGAAGCTAGGAATTACTTTAGCTATCATGATAATAGTACAAATGCGTTAAGCAGCGCAGTAAAACCTTCTTCTTTTATTAATAGTATGTTTAGTTATGTGAGAACTTCAATTACTGCTGTACTCAGTAGCCTATTTCAAAGTACCCCTGCTTTACCTCCTGCACAGCAATCTATTGCACATTCAACTGGAAGCTCAATTGGTTCTTCACAAGTTGATTGTAATGGAATAATTCTGCTAACTGCTGTAGCAATAAGTAAGTTCACAGGGAAAAGATATTCAATGCCACTGGATGATTCACTTTTAACGATAAGACAGGTTAAAGAAAGAAAACTTAATTCTCTAGAAAGAGATGTCAAGATGGCACTTAGCAAGTGTGACAAGCTTCATCAGCATCCTGAAAGCTCACTGAGCAACTTCACAATATCTAAAGGCGTGCATCATCAAAAGCACCTCTAAATCAGTTAAACTAAGCACTCTAATTCGAGTGCTTATTTACAAAACTTATCCCTTATTTCCTTTTCTAAAGCAGATTGCTTCTTATTAAGAGCAAAAAAATTTGAATAATGAAGCTCAGCATATTTTGTACAAAAGTTAACGTGGTAGGTTGCTGAAGACCTAATTTTTAACTATTGAAATTTTTCTCTGTAAATTTTGCTTGCACATATTAAGTTGCATGATATAAACCCGGGAGATTCTCTTTTAGGAGGTATTTGATGGAAAAACAAAAAATAATTGAGATTTTAGGAAGAAAATTAGTTTCTGCTATAAGCAGAGGTGATTTTCAGAAAGTTAAAGAATGTATTAAAGAGATAGAGTATGAACAAATAAAAAATGAAGTTTTGAATTATGAAAGATACTATATGAAACCTATACATCATGCTACTCTCTTGGGTAATTTAAAGATATTAGAGTTTTTATGTAACAGCGGTGCTGATGTTAATACTACTATTAGTAATCGATATTTGAGTACTCCCTTGCACATTGCTGCTAGACATGATAAACTAGAAATAGCAAAGTTTTTACTTGATCGTGATGCTAACATCAATGCTACAAATTATAAAGGCTTTACACCTCTGTACTTAGCATCTGACCACTGTCATTTAAATATGGTAAAACTCCTACTCTGCAAGGGTGCTGATGCTAGTATTCAAAGTCAGTATGGCAAAACAGCATTAGATGTTGTTGGAAATGCTAGAAAAGATGAATGTAGTAGTAGTGAAATTCAAAAAATAGAATCTGTATTGAGCAGTTCTACTGAAGCTGACTGTGAAGCAAAATTAACTTCTATAAAAGCAGGTATTAAAGACGCTAACGACAGCACAGATTTTGTAAGTAGTGCAGCGAGTCTTCAATTATCCCCTACCAAAGCAATTAAGATCTTACTATTACCCACAAATATAAAGTTCGTGAGCAAGTCGCCATCCTTCTGCTAGATCAAAGAGACGTCTCCATCCTTTCCAAATAGTAATGGGGCCTGGTTCTAGATCATTTTTTCTAGCCAAATGTCCTCCAAGTTGAGCAATCCATGAAACAGCTTCTTTTATAGTAGGAGTTGCATTTGAACATGGTTTTCTATGTATTTTTACATATAGAACTTTCCATTCTTCTTCGGCTAATAAGGTAGTACACGGTAATGTTGGATCAGTTCTTGCAATTGTTGTAATAAAGAAAATTCTCCAAGCAATAATACTCATTACTGTTAAATATCGCATCAACCTTTCTGCTGTTCCAAGCCTACATTCTTCAACTTTGAGACCAGATTTTAAAATTTTATGTAATATTTCTATTTTCCATCTAAGACAATACCACCTAACTTTTTCAACAGCTTCATCAAAGGTATTGACTGGAAGATTTGTTAAAAGCATCCACTCTAGCGGATTTGTTTCAGAAGGAAAGTCTTTTTCAACAACGTAAACTGCATAGTGTGGTAATTTAAGTAATTCTTCTGTCTTATGCCTAATACTATTCTTAGATGGATGCATAATAAACTTTCCGAATCTAACTTCCAAATGTGCTGTTCTTTTTGGCTTATTATCTTTTGCAGGAACTTCAACTTTTACCGTACCTGCACAATGAGAGGATTTAATAAATTCCCATAACTTCTGCTCACCTTTTTCAGGATATCGAGATTTTCTATTTACTGCCCTATCTTTGGAAGCTCTAACTAACACTGCCGAATTAAGATTATATGCAAGCTCAAAAAACTCATATATATCTGCTTCTCTATCGCATATAGTTATAGTCTCAGTTTGAGTTGAATCAATAATGTTGTTTGTGTTGCTTAAAGTTTCTAACCATTTTATACTCTCTTTATCTTCAATGCGGATACTGTCATTGTTCTTTTTTTTTATGTTTTCAGATTCTTCAGGTCTTGAATAAATTTTTTGATCTAGTATCCCTAGTACCAAACCTTCTATACTAACAGCTAGAGCTGTATGCATTATAATACCTTGACTATGTTTTCTTGTAATAACTCCCAATCCACTTGTTTTTTCATGGTCTGTGTATGAAATATAACTTGTATCTTGGATCACAAAAATTTTTTTATGGGCTTTTGTTCTTTCAACTGTTTTAGCAACGTGTGAAGCTAGAATATCGCCTTCTTTCACGTTCTCATTTTGAAAAAAACGATATGCTGCTTTTGCTTCTGACCAACTTCCACACGCCTGATTGATTGAGCTTTCAGGTAAACTTGTAAAACTATCAGCAATATTTACTAATCGGTCAGTTAACCTTTTATCTCCAAGTACAGCATCTCCAAATTCATTTTCAGCCCATTCATTATTCCTGTTTGCCATTTTTTACCCTCAATGTTTGCAAACTTTAATGTTGTAATACTTTATTTTTATGTCCATTTATATTTGTGGGTAATAGTAAGATTAGAAAATTCACAGGAAGAAAAACATGCAAAAAGGGGATTTAACTATTTATTGCCGTTATGAACCTCACAGGTTGGCGGGTACATATTTGGCAAATGCTTATGAACAATTATTGAAATGTAAAACAAAGGAGGTAGAAGAAAATGACAACGGTAAGCTTGTATGCAAGAGTTTCATCAAGACAACAGGCACAGGAGAATACAATAGAGAGTCAGATTGTAGAGTTGGAGCGTCGCATTAGTAGTGATGGACATGAGTTATTAGATGAGCACAGGTTTGTCGATAATGGTTATAGTGGATCAAATTTAGAACGTCCTGGCTTAGAGAGTTTACGTGATAGAGTAGCAGAAGGTAAGATTGATAAGATATACATTCATTCACCTGATCGGCTATCACGGAAATTTTCATATCAAATGATCTTACTCGAAGAGTTTAAAAAGGCTGGATCTGAAATAGTATTTTTGAATCATAAGTTTGATGATAATCCTGATTCCCATTTATTTCTACAGATTCAGGGAGCAATAGCAGAGTATGAACGTGCAAAGATTATGGAACGAAATCGCAGAGGAAAACTTCATGCAGCTAAAGCTGGGTGTATAAGTGTGATGGGTAGGGCACCTTACGGTTATCGCTACATAGCAAAACATGTAGGTGAAGGAAGTGCTCAATTTGAGGTTGATGAAGAAGAGGCAAATATAGTGCGTAAAATATTTAGTTGGATTGGCCAAGAAAGAGCAAGTATAGGAGAAGTTGTACATAAACTGAATAAGATACCAGTAATAACACGAACAGGGAAAAGCTATTGGAAAAGGAGCACTATTTGGAACATGTTAAGAAATCCTGCTTATATAGGACAAGCAGCTTATGGTAAAACTAGGACATGCTCAAAACCACAAGTAAAAAAGTCAAAAAAAGGAACTTTTGGTAAATTTAAAAGTGGTCGCTTTAATAGTGATAAAGAGAACTGGACTTATATTCCAGTACCAAAAATAATCAATGAACATTTATTTGATTCAGTGCAAGCACAACTAGCTGAAAATAAACAAAGAGCAAGAGTACGACAAAGAAGAGAAACATATTTATTGCAAGGTTTAATGGTATGCCAACGTTGTCAATATACTTATTGTGGTACAAACCACGTTCATAAAAAGTCGACATATTATTACTATCGTTGCTCTGGTACAAACTCTAGCAAATTTAATGGCAATAAAATCTGCGATAATAAATCAATACGCACTGATATATTAGATGGAGTTATATGGGAAGAAGTCAAGAGTATCTTGAAAGAGCCAGATAGGATTGCAAATGAATATCAACGTAGATTGTCAGAGAACAAAAAGCCTTTACATAATCAAACACGTGAAAAACAAGAAAGTAAGCTAAGATTAAGTATCAAAAAATTTATTGATAGCTATGCCAAAGGGTTTATAAGCCAAGAAGAATTTGAACCAAGAATCACAACAATGAAACAACATTTGAAAGAAATTGAAGAAGAGAAAGAAAGAGCACTCGATCAAAAGAAGTTACAACAAGAATTGAGCCTTGTTACAGATAGCTTGAAAAACTTTTCTTTAAGCATTGAATCACAGCTTGATCAAGTGGATTGGCAGACTAAACAAAATATTATTAGAATGTTAATTCATCAAATTGAAATTAATCACAACCACTTGTATATAGTATTTCGCATAAAAAATCTTGCAAATTTTGATCAAAATAGCCATAATAGAATTATGCAATGTTGTACTAGCAGTCAATATTGTTGGACTGCCGGATAAAACTGTTGCAGAATCCAGAGAGCGTATCAGAGCAGCGTTAAATTCAATCAATCTTCTGTTACCTCCAAAAAGGATTACGGTTAATCTTTCCCCTGCGGATTTGCTTAAAGAAGGTAGTCATTATGACTTAGCTATTGCTGTTGGATTACTTGTTGTAATGAATGTGATACCAGTTGAAAAAGTTCAGTCTTATATAATTATGGGCGAGCTTGCACTAGACAGCAGAGTCATACCAATCTCAGGAGTACTTCCAACAGCAATCAATGCAAAACAGGCAAATAAAGGAGTAATTTGCCCAAGGGGAAATGGAGTAGAAGCTTCATGGGTAAAGAATGTTTCTATTCTGGCTATAGAGAAATTAACCGATATTATCAGACATTTTAAGGGTGAGCAGTTAATTCAGCCGGTAACTTTTAACTATAGCGCTGCGCCCAAAGAAAAAAATTCAGTTCCAGATATAAAGGATATTAAAGGTCAAGTTGTTGCAAAAAGAGCAGCTGAAATTGCAGCAGCAGGTGGACACAATATGCTTCTTGTTGGACCTCCTGGTACTGGAAAGTCAATGCTTGCTAAGCGATTTATAGGGCTATTACCCGATTTGACTGAACAAGAGATGATTGATGTTAATATTATCTCTAGCATAACAAAAGCCAGTAACGAAACATTTAAAGTAACTCGTCCCTTTCGTGAACCTCATCACTCATGTTCCATGCCAGCGATGATAGGAGGAGGAAAAAATGCAAAGCCTGGGGAAATTACCATGGCTCACAATGGTGTGTTATTTCTTGACGAGCTACCTGAATTTCCAAGGCTTGTGCTTGATTCTCTACGCCAACCACTTGAAGATAGAAAAGTCACTATCGCAAGGGCAAATGCTCACATTACTTATCCAGCTAATTTTCAACTTATAGCTGCAATGAATCCCTGCAGGTGCGGTTACTTAGGTGATGCAAGTAGATCGTGCAACAAAGCTCCAAAATGCGGCACAGATTATAGAAATAAAATATCAGGACCTTTGCTTGATAGAATAGACATATGCATTGAAATGCCAAACGTTAGTATACTCTCTCCTGAAATTTCTTCAGAAGGAGAAAGCACTGAAAATATTAGAAAAAGAGTGATAGCAGCGAGGAAAATTCAAGCTGAGCGTTATAGTAAATTGAATATTTATTGTAATGCAGAAGTAAGTGGTGAAGCATTAACTAAGCCAGACGAGGAAGGATTAGAATTACTAAAATACGTACTGAAAGAAAATTACATTTCCAATCGAGGCTACATACGCATATTAAGAGTTGCAAGAACCATTGCAGATCTTGCAAAAAGTGAGGAAATAAAAAGAGCACATATTGCAGAAGCACTAAATTACAGAATAAGAATGTATAAATAAGTTAATTTACTTGACAGAAAACTTTTTTTGCCATATACTACCCTTAGTGAAATTTTAATATTTTTGGAGTATAGTTATGGGAAAACTTGAAGCAATAAAAAATAAATATAGAGACGAAGGACTTTGGTCAGCAGCTAAAGAAGTGCCTGTGCAAGGTTGGGATCTCGTAAAAGAACATAAAGGCAAGACAATTGGTATTTCTTTAGCAGTTATAGCAGTAGCTTCACTTACAGCTGCTTATTTTTTAAGTCCAGCTTATGCAACCTTTGTTGGTACAGTTGGAACAAAAGCTGCAACACTTGTTAGTCCTGCTATTACTGCAATGTCTGCATTTGCAGTTGCTCATCCACTCATTGCTAGTTTGGTAGTTCTTGCTGCAGTAGCAGCTTTAATAACTGCACCTGTGTATGCATATAAAAACAGTGGTAAATCAGAGGAAATTAAAGCCCTCAATAGCAACATTAACGAAATAGCAGCAAAAGTAAACAAAGATAATACAGACCCAAAAACTATGATTGATGAACTTAAAGTAATGCCTTGCTTGGCGAATACTCGCCCTGTATAAATTATGCTTTCGACAAAAAGGACAGGCTTCTGTCCTTTTTTACTTACAAGTACTTTCTGTTTTTTTTGCATCTTAAGCAGTGTTATTTGAAAGTCTATAATTATTACATCTACTGATTAATAATGTTAAGAATAAGTAAATCTTGTTTACTATTTGCATATATCAAAATGAAAAATGTTTGCATATTGTTAAAAAAGCAGTAACTTGTTATCAAGTGAATTCACTAATATTTGAGTAAAATTTAAATGTCAATTGACCTTAGTTTACCAGAATTACCCATATTGCACCCAAGGATTACCGTTGTGGGAGTGGGTGGTGCTGGTGGAAATGCTGTGAACAACATGATTCAATCCAATTTACAAGGAGTAAATTTTGTTGTAGCAAATACCGATGCTCAAGCGTTAGAGAAGTCATTATGTGATAAAAAAATTCAACTTGGTATTAACTTAACTAAGGGCCTTGGTGCTGGTGCTTTGCCTGATGTTGGTAAAGGTGCAGCAGAAGAATCAATTGATGAAATTATGGAGCATATAAAAGATAGCCATATGCTCTTTATCACAGCAGGGATGGGTGGTGGTACTGGAACAGGTGCTGCACCGGTAATTGCAAAAGCAGCCAGAGAAGCAAGAGCGGTAGTTAAAGATAAAGGAGCAAAAGAAAAAAAGATACTGACTGTTGGAGTTGTAACTAAGCCGTTCGGTTTTGAAGGTGTGCGACGTATGCGCATTGCAGAGCTTGGACTTGAAGAGTTGCAAAAATACGTAGATACACTTATTGTCATTCCCAATCAAAATTTATTTAGAATTGCTAACGAGAAAACTACATTTGCTGACGCATTTCAACTCGCCGATAATGTTCTACATATTGGCATAAGAGGAGTAACTGATTTGATGATCATGCCAGGACTGATTAATCTTGATTTTGCTGATATAGAAACAGTAATGAGTGAGATGGGTAAAGCAATGATTGGTACTGGAGAGGCAGAAGGAGAAGATAGGGCAATTAGTGCTGCAGAGGCTGCGATATCTAATCCATTACTTGATAATGTATCAATGAAAGGTGCACAAGGAATATTGATTAATATTACTGGTGGTGGAGATATGACTCTATTTGAAGTTGATTCTGCAGCAAATAGAGTGCGTGAAGAAGTGGATGAAAATGCAAATATAATATTTGGTGCTACTTTTGATCAGGCGATGGAAGGAAGAGTTAGAGTTTCTGTTCTTGCAACTGGCATTGATAGCTGTAACGACAATTCATCTGTTAATCAAAACAAGATCCCAGCAGAGGAAAAAAATTTTAAATGGCCTTATAATCAAATTCCAATATCAGAAACAAAAGAATATGCTTCAACTGAGCAAACAAATGAAAGAGTTAAGTGGGGCAGCAATGTTTATGATATACCAGCTTATTTAAGAAGAAAAAAATAATGCAATTTTGGCTACTAAAGTCAGAACCAAGTGAATACTCGTGGCAAAAAATGGGAAAGGAGCAGGTGACGCAGTGGAATGGTGTATGCAATTATCAAGCTCAAAATTACATGAGAGCTATGAAATTAGGCGATCTTGCATTTTTTTATCATACAGGTAAAGAGAGAGTTATACTTGGAATAGTTGAAGTATTAAAGGAGTATTATCATGTTTATAATTCCAAATTTGGACTAGTGAATGTAAAATTTTTGAAACCTTTAAGTAACCAAGTGACGTTAAACAGTATAAAACAAAACCCACTTTTGAAAAATATGGTTATATTAAAACAATCACGTTTATCAGTTTCTCCAGTTTTAGAGACTGAGTGGAATGAAATAATAAGGATGAGCGAATGTTAGAAGTGAGCATTCTTGATAAGAGGTGGCATAGTATTACGAAGGACCCACAGAGTTTTGTATTAAATATTATTAATGCTTCTCTAAAAGAATTAAAAATAGATCATTATAAACCAAATATATCAATAGCTCTCGCTGATGATAACTTGCTACATCAACTTAATCTTAAGTTTAGAGAAATAGATAAGCCAACTAATGTACTATCATTTCCATGCGAACAGTTATCTAGTGAATGTGATCTAGGAGACATAGCAATTGCAGTAGATACAATAGAAAGAGAGTCTCATGAGTACTGTATATCTATCCTCACTCACACTGCACACATGTTAGTTCATGGATTGCTGCATTTACTTGGCTATGATCATCAAAAAGAAGATGAAGAAATTATAATGAAAAGTTTAGAGAGCAAGATTTTAGCTTTGCTTGAATTTGAAAAGGAAAAGTATGGTAGATAATACCAAAATATGTTATTTACAAAAAAGGGGTTTTAGCTGTAAAAGGTAAGCAATATGGTTCAGTTTTCTTTACCAAAAAATTCTAAAGTTAATAAAAAGGGCAAGGTTTATCCTACTCCTACTGGAGCAAAAAATATTAGAAGATTTCAAATTTATCGTTGGTCTGCTGATGATGATAAAAATCCAAGAATAGACACATTTTTTATCGATATGGATAATTGTGGCCCTATGGTACTTGATGCATTAATAAAAATAAAGGATGAAATAGATTCAACCTTAACTTTTAGACGCTCTTGCAGAGAAGGAATATGCGGATCTTGTGCAATGAATATTGATGGTACCAACACTCTTGCATGCACTAAATCTATACATGATATAAAAGGTGAAGTAAAAATATATCCACTACCTCATATGTATATAGTAAAGGATCTAGTTCCAGATCTAAGCCAATTTTATGAGCAATACAAATCGATTAAACCTTGGTTACAAACAGATAAATCTGCCTTACAAAATAAAGAATACTTTCAATCTCCTGAAGATAGAAAAAAATTGGATGGTCTGTCTGATTGTATACTATGTGCTTGCTGTTCGACTGGTTGCCCAAGCTATTGGTGGAATGGTGATAAATTTTTAGGGCCAGCGGTATTACTGCAAGCTTATAGATGGATTGCTGACAGTCGTGATAATAAGAAAGAAGAAAGACTTGCTTCTTTAAACGACCCATTTAAGTTGTATCGTTGTCATACAATAATGAATTGTACAAAAACCTGCCCGAAAGGGCTTAACCCAGCAAAAGCGATAGCGAAAGTAAAACAGCTTATGGTAGAGAGAGAAGGAATTTGAGTGTTATTTCTGGCACTCTTCGTAAGAAAATAGTAGACCCTCTGAAGCATAGGGTATTGTTAATACTCTAAACGTTCTTCCATTCATGAAATGTATTGTTTCACCATATGATTCCAGTAATCTTTTAAACAACTCATGTCTTTGATTATTAATAGTTTGAAAATCCTTTTTTCCTAAAAGCTTTTTAGATTCAAATAGGTGAAGCATAATCTCGTGATAAGTTGGATAAGACTCCAAAAATTTTGGATCAAACTGAAAAGTTTTTATAAAAGCATTATTATAAAATTTTAGCTTTTGATTCTTACTATATATCGCTACAGCAATCGATAGCTTCTCAAGCAAACTTTCTTGTGCAGCTAAACAATTGCTTAGCTCAGTATGTAATTTTTTTTCATCACTAATATCTTTTCCATACATTACTATGCTATTAGAATTTTGCATTGGAACTTCAACAAAATTAAAAACCTTAGGTTCGTTCTTGTAAGTTATTACACACTCTCCTGGTTTTACGTTATAGGAGCCACTTGCAACAGTAAATTTTTTAGAGCTGCCTATATATTTATCATAAAATAAGTTATAAAACCTTACTTTTTTATTCTTATTGTACTTCAGTATTGGAAATGGTAAAGAGTCAAAAATTTTTTTATAGTTCTCCAATTCTCGCATAAGCTTACTATTTTCTAACTCAAGTTCATTAGCTTTTATCTTATAATCGGAGATATTCCTTATCCATAACAACACACCAATCACATTATTAGAATAATCTATTATGCTTTTACCATAACATGTGCAATAAACCTCACTGTCTTTTGACTTTAAATCTAGAGTAAAAGATTTATTTATTTCCTTTGCCTCAGCAAAACTTTTAATTAAGCTTTCTGATTGCTCAAAAAAATTTACAAACTCATTAAATGAATAAAAAACAGTATTAAGCAAAATTAGTAAATTGGGAGAAAATTTTTCTATACGTTTTTTTGCGTCCCAAATATAAAATCCATCATTCACAGTATCTATTAAATTATTTATGATAACATTTTGATGTTGTAAGTCCTTAATTTTATTACTAATTTTTAATTTAGAATATGAGAAAAAGAAGAATACTAGAATTAGTAGTAAAACTATTTCATACAAAAAAAACATAGTATTCTAAAACAAATATAAAAATTTGTAACCTCTCAGCAAAGAGATTGTACTGAAGAGGTATATAAGTGAAGATTGCCCAATACCCTAAAGCCTAATCTCTTATAAAGGTTTACAGAAGGTTTCATGCAATGTGCTACTATGTATTTGCACTCAAATTGCCTAGCTATCTTTATTCTTTCTAGAACCATTTGAGTTCCTATTCCACGACCCCTGTAAATTGGTAAAACTCCATCGCTATAAAAACCAGCTATGCTGTCTTGAATATAAAGACCGCATGTTCCAACAATTTCGTTATTTAGCATTACAAGAAAAAATCTTAACCTTGAGCTCTTATCATCATAATTCGATAATTGGCGAAAAAATGTGCTAACAATACTAATTCTATGATAAAAAATTTTAGAAGTGTGTAAATCTAATTGCTCTAAGAGCTCACTACTATTTACAACATTGAACTTCAAATTTGGAACAGCATCATCAGGCAAAAAATAATCTTTTATATTGAGTAAAACTTTTTTTGGTGCGTTAACGTGTTTTATTTCGCATTTTTCTAAAATATCCCCTATTTTTATACGTGGACTTATTATCCATGTTGCTTCTATATTTCGTGCTTTGAGATAATCTAGAGTTCTGCATATGGAAAGCTCAGTACATTGATCTTCACAAAACACAAAATTAAATAACGATTCTCTGGTACCATTTACTGTAAATATAACATTATCAAATTCGTCATGTATTTCCCACTTGGACAAATTCGTTGCATAAAGTATATAATCCTTTAGGTTCTGAATAATTAAGCTTGAATAACAAATTTTTTTATTCTGCATAAATCAACAATAAACAATAAAAGGCTCCTATAAAAACAAAGGCTAAAATTGCAGCTACAACATCATCTAGCATAATACCTAAAGGACCTTTTGTATTTTTATCAATCAAATTTATAGGCCACACTTTTATTATATCAAAAAACCTAAAGGAGAAAAAGCACACCAACAATACAGAGCTATTCATTTCTTGTTCTAATAATATTGAAACTAGAAGTACTGTCAGCAATTGACCAACTACTTCATCAATTACTACCTCTTTTGGATCATGCGGAGCTTTGTAATGTTGTATATAATTGCCTGTAGACCATAATCCAACTAAGAATAAAAAAAAAATAATTGCTGTACCTAAAATTCTGTCATTGAGTAATATAGGAACAATTGGGTAAGCAGCCAAGCTGCCTATAGTACCTGGCATGTGTTTTACCGTGCCAGATAGCCACCATGTTGATATTAATTTATATAAAAATTTCACAATATACCGAAATATAAAACTAATTTACAAGAACAGAAATAGTATCTTCTATAGAAGTATTTTCATATAGCAATCTATAGATCGCTTCACATATGGGCATTTTTATCTTTAGCTTTTCTGCTAAATCAAATGCAGACTTAGCAGTGTTAAAACCTTCAATTACCGACTTACCTTCTGATAAAATCTGCTGAGCACTAGAACCATTACTATTAGCTACTTTAGATCCAAAAGATAGATTTCTTGAATTTAATGATGTGCATGTCACAACCAAATCGCCTAAGCATGCTGGTCCAAGTAGTGTATTTATATCTACATTGCCGTCACCAACTTTTGCTGAGTATAAAGCCTTAATTTCACTCATACTTTTCGTAATTAATGCTGCATGAGCATTAAACCCAAACCTACCTAGAACAACCCCACATGCTATAGCAAAAACATTCTTTAACGCTGCACAAACCTGTATTCCTATAACATCGCTACTAAGGTACAATTTAATATTTTCTTGCTGTAGCTCTGATACTAATTTTAAACCTAATACTTCATTTTGACATGCAAGAACCATCGAATATGGTAATTTTCTTGCAACTTCTATAGCAAAGCTAGGACCAGAAAAAACAGCAAGAGGATTATTAGGTAAAACTTCATTGACTACTTCACTAGGTAATTTTAATGTAGATTTTTCTATTCCCTTACAAGCCAAAATTATTGCTACATTTTTTTTTAGGTTACAATCATTCAATTGATGACATATCTCCCTTAGAGACTGAGTGGGAACAGCTAGAATTATTACTGAAGCATTCACTGCATCTTCAATAGCTAATTTTACTGATACATTATCAGAAATTGGACAATCAGGTAGCTTGTCACTTTCTCTTTTCTCTTTAATTGATTCAAATATGGCCTTATTGCGAGTCCACAAAATTACATTTTTCTTACCACTTAATGAAATCGCAATTGCTGTACCCCATGCGCCAGCACCTAAAACTGATATTACCACTCAATATTCCTGAAAGTATTACTTATAATTTAAAACTGTAGAATAAGTAAATTAAAAATATAACATAAAAGTATAAAATAGTTTAAATATCTATTAACCTAAGTATTCTTTTAATAAAAATAGCTTCTATTCAATATTTACTAAAAATAGTATTATTATAGTATATCTATTGTATTTTAGATCTATTTGTATAATTTTGGAACGACACATTAACTATTAATTAATAAGTGTAATTTCTATTATTCATTAATAAAAATTTGATTTGTTACTTTCCTTGGTTATATATATTACTAAAATTATAAATTATTTATGGGGTGTAAAATATGCGTATATTATTAATTGAAGATGATCAAGTAAGTGCAAGGACTGTAGTTAATGCCTTAACTTCTGATGGACATTTTTGCGACGTTGTTACTTCTGCACAAGATTATAACAATAATATGGTTTCCTCGGGTGGAGACTGTTACGATCTAGTTATTCTAGATATACACCTGCCTGGTGATATTGATGGATATGATATACTGTTAAGATTAAGAAGTGCAAAAATCAAAGTTCCTGTTTTAATACTTTCGTGTATCTCCGCTGCCAACCATAAAGCTAAAGGACTTGGGTATGGTGCCGACGATTACTTAACCAAGCCATTTCACAAGAGCGAATTATTAGCTCGAATTAAGGCCATAGTACGACGTACTAAAGGCCATCCCGAATCAGTGATAAAGATTGGTAATATGAATATCAATTTTGATCACAGGATTGTTGAGGTAAAAGGCAAAACAGTTCACCTTACTAACAAAGAGTATTCCATGATAGAATTGCTGGCATTGCGTAAAGGAGCAGTGTTGACAAAAGAAATGTTTTTAAACCATCTTTACAATGGCTTGGACGAACCTTCAGACAACAAAATAGTTGATGTTTTTATGTGTAAATTACGTAAAAAACTTGAAAGTGCAAATGACGGAATAAGCCACATAGAAACCGTTTGGGGTAGAGGATATGTTCTAAAAGAGTATGTTGACGATGAAGAATACTCTAGTGTTAATATAAGCGAAAGCAGTAGTGACTATCAAGCAGAACAAGTCAAGGACAGCGCATGAAATGCTTTATTTACTTGTTGATTGAAGAAGCGAAAAGGTAGATTTAGTAAGATAAAAACTAATCCTAAAAGTGAGGTAACGTGGTCAGTCTTTTAGAACTTTACAAAGATTTGCAACAAAAGATAGAAAAGTTGGAAGCGGAGCTAAAAAGTTATAGGTAAGAAAGTAAGGCTTTAGAGATAGAGAATGACTAGTTAAAGGAAAAGCTCGGTTAAAATTCAAGCTTTGTTAAGTTCAAAAGGAAATAAAATAAAGAGATAAGCCAAGAAGTAAAAGGAATATAGGTGGTCAAATTGAGCGTACAGGGTATGGCTGACATTCATGCATTGCCTAGGTGAAATATAAGCCGAGTTCTGTTTATGTAGCTATTTATCTGGAGTAAATGTTACCATTTACTTCGTGCGATTTACCCGAGTAGATATGAGAAAAACATAAAATCTACTTCTATTTAATCTTGCTCCTAGTGTTGGTTACTTGACTACCAATGTTGCCATTGTTATGGTGTGCTCTTACCACACCTTTTCACCCTTACCTAATAATATTTAGGCGGTAATTTTCTGTAGCCCTATAACTGGAGTTACCTCCGGCGGGCGTTACCCGTCACTACCTTTTCTTGGAGCTCGGACTTTCCTCTGCTGTGTTTATCACACAACAGCAGCTACTTATTGCACCTAGGAATTATACTTTAACATTAAAATCATAAAAGCAAAAGAAAATTTCCTAACAGTCTACATACTAAAAACATTCAGACAAATAGCTAAAGGTGATATTCCGGTACATCATCGCTATCCCAAGATAAGCTTTTTTCACTTTTAGACTCTAGCTCAGTCAGTCAAGATCCTGGTCCACCGCTTGAAGACGATGAGCTACTTCTTGACCGACTACTACTCTCCACCGATATACTGTTTAGCACTGTTTCAGATTGATCCATAGTTCGCATAGATATATGTCTCATTCTGTTATTAGCGATAAAAATTTCTTCATCGCTATTGCCACTTGAAGATGATCGCCTTCTATCATTGAAATTAGTTAGTTCTAACACAGGGGCAGAATTACGACCCTTAACATATTTGTATGTTATGAATCCTATAATTCCAGCAATACTTATTATCGCTCCAACCAAAGACCCACCTATCATTCCTGCCCTATTAGACTCTATAGCAAGCTGAGCGGGCTGTGGTGAAGGAGTAGTTTGAGGAAGTAAAGTTGTAGTGAACAAAGGAGTTGTTACCTTTGTTCCAGTATTTGATATAGTGGACACTGTTTGTATAGTTGCCTCTGAGTTTGTTGTTGTCACATTAGTTGGCATTGTAGTAATCATAGTCGCTTGTGAGGTCGCAATAGTTTCAGCTACTGTTGTTGGTTCTGATGACGTACATACTGTAATTGCTATTGAATGATGGAGAGACATACTCCATTATTTTAGCACGAAGTAACAAATTCAATGAATTAGTTCTTCAAGAATAATTTAAACTTTTACAGTAGGAGTAGTCTCATGAAACATTATAGCGGGTTAGATGTCTCACTCAAAGAAACTTTTATTAGTATCATTGATGAGAAAGGAAAAATTGTTAAAGAAGGGGTTGTTGCAAGTGAAAGCAGTGCAATAGCTGAGTTTCTGCTTGGTCAAAACAAAAAATACGAGTCCATAGGAATAGAAAGCGGGCAATTATCAATATCGATGTGCAAAGAGTTGAGGAATCTTGGATTACCAGTAACTTGTGTAGATGCAAGGCATATGGCAGCAGCATTATCTGCGAGAATCAATAAGAATGATAAAAATGATGCAAGAGGCATAGCACAAATGATGAGAGTTGGGCTATTTAAGGAGGTATTAGTAAAATCAGACGAAGCTTGTCAGGTTAAAATAATACTTGGAAGCAGAAGACAATTAATACGTTGCAGAGAGCAAATTGCGGGAACAATAAGGGGATTACTGAAAATATACGGGATAAAAGTTAATCAACGTCTTAGTTCTGCAAACTTTGCTTTAAAAGTGCAAGAAATGGTTAATAATCTAGATGAAATTAGCCAAACCTCAATTGAATCATTAGTACATAGTTTAGAAATAATAGAAGAATCAATAAGAAAACTTGATAAAATGCTCTCAGAACAAAGCAAAAAAGATGAGGATTGTAAATTATTAACTACTGTTCCAGGAGTTGGTATTATAGTAGCAATGACATATAAAGCTGCAATAGATGATCTGCATAGGTTTGAAACATCTTATACAGTTGGAGCCTATATGGGATTAAGTCCAAGACAGTACGCTTCTGGTGAGATTGATCGACACGGAAGTATATCAAAAATGGGACCAGTGGACTGTAGGAATATGTTATATGAAGCCGCGCAGGTCTTACTGGTAAAATGTAAAAGGACATTTAAATTAAGAAGCTGGGGATTGAAGCTTAAAAAGAAAAAGGGCATGAAAAAAGCAATTGTTGCAGTAGCAAGAAAATTAGCCGTGATTATGCATAAGATGCTAATCGATAGAAAAGAGTTTTGCTATCAATAAACACTAAAGAAGTATAAAACAATAATTTTACTGAAAGTAAAGATAGCAATGCCGATGGAAGGGATAAGCAAGAGGATAAGTTGAAGCATAGACTTCGTGGCGTACATGTTGCCGTCCACTTCCGCCTAACAAGTATAGTGCGGCTTGGCTACAATATGAATTAGCCATATTAGACCGCGGAGAGAACAATGGAAGCATGCTACTTTTAACTTATGTAAAATCATTAAGACTATAGAGGAAAAGAATGATACCTTAGTTTTTATAAGCTTAATGAATATGTGGATAAATACTTTAAGTTTGTGTGGACGTATTTATCCACATATTCATTGGCTACATAGTTTAAAAGAGATTAATTGGAAATTAGTGTTGATGTTTTTATTGCCAATAAAACCTCTTTTGATTGAATAAGATAATACAATAATAAATAAAAGGTTGTATTAGAGCTGAATTTTACATCAAAAAATATTTTTCATGATACAAAAAATTATTGTTGACTTTTATGCAATTAGAGAACTTATTTGTAGTCAAGTTCCAGTGTCAAGCGCTGGGATGACACCCCTTCCTGCTGGAAGTTGCCTTTAAATTACTTGGTGCGTGACACTGGGATCTCATTTATATTACATAATTCCATCAAAACAATTCGATCTTCAAAAACAATTTAATCTTGCTTGAATAAAACATGGCCAAAATAGTCCATGTTTTCAAGTACTTTTCCGCTACCCAGGGCAACACAACAAAGTGGATCATCTGCAACACGAACTGGTAATTTTGTTGTTTCACTAATAACTTTACTCAAGTTGCGCAATAACCCACCTCCACCAGATAAAATTATTCCTCTATCAACTATATCAGAAGAAAGTTCGGGTGGAGTACTCTCCAGTGCAGTTCTAATAGCAGAAATTATCTGATGTACAGGCTCTATTAGGCTCTCTGCAACTTGATATTCTGATAAAAGCATTTCTTTTGGCATACCACTCACTAAATCCCTGCCTTTAATTATCATTCCCTCTTTGTTGTTTTCAACTGGCAGACTGGCTGAACCGACGTTTTTCTTAATTTTTTCAGCAGTTGTTTCGCCAATCAATAACTTATGATTTTCACGAATGTATGACTTTATTGCCTCATCCATAATATCACCACCTACTCTGGCAGAACGTGAATAAACAATTCCACCTAAAGAAATAATTGCAACTTCAGTTGTACCACCTCCTATGTCAACAATCATAGAACCTTCAGGTTCGGTAACTGGAAGTCCAGCCCCAATTGCTGCAGCCATTGGTTCTTCAATTAAGAATACTTCATTTGCACCAGCACTTTCTGCTGCATCTTGTATAGCACGCCTTTCAACTGGGGTAGATCCAGATGGAACACATATGATAATATTAGGCTTATTAACAGTGAATCTTGTGTTTGCGCTGCGTATGAAATATTTTAACATTTCTTCCGCGCTTTTAAAATCAGCAATAACTCCGTCTTTCAAGGGCCTTATCGCTTCTATTTCTCCAGGTGTTTTTCCGAGCATCATCTTAGCTTTTTTGCCAAAAGCATAAGGAACGTAACTTCCTTTTTCTTTTACTCTTGCTACAACTGAGGGTTCATCAAGCACTATCCCCTGACTTTTCTGATAAACTAAAGTATTTGCAGTACCAAGATCTATAGCAATATCGCTAGCAAATAAACCTTTGAAAGTAAAAAAATTTCTGATTAAATTCTGAACAAAACTCATACACAACTCAAGAAAACCATTTATTGAGACAAATTATACTTTTCAGATAAGTAACTAGTGTAGCACTCAATATCTAAATCCCTACCTGTTACCTTTTTTAGCTGTTCCAAAAAGCCATAATTTGCACTATATACATTTTTAGAGAACCAATCGATAAGTAAACTGAAATCTCCTTTTACTATAGAATCTAAAAATTCGTAATGATTTTTCTTAATGAAAGAAAAAAACTGCACAGCAGCGATTAACGCTATGACTTTAATAGGAAAGTAGCCTATAACACCACTTATCCAATACTCATCTTGAAAATAAGTGTCTAGCTCATTTTTAGCTTTTACTGAAATCTTGTAATGCTTCATACCTTCCAGCCATTTATCGTGTAGATCTTTAACTTCTAACGTACCATTTATTAGATCTTGTTCTAATTTAGTTCTTAGCATAATGTGAGCCAATAAACTAAATTCATCCGCATTCTTCAAAAAAGATGAAAGATTTACTTTATTGAAAATCAAATACAAATTTTCAACACTACTATTAATTTTGCCTTTTGTAGAAAGTTTCTCCTTTATGTGTGGTTGAATGAACTCAATAAATTCTCTCGATGTTCCAATGATCTTTTCCATGAATAACCCTTGAGTTTCATACATAATATGTTTTGTAATTGAGCTCTTTATAGAATTTTGCGCTAAACATTTTTGATGAATTGCATAACCAGTATGCCGTAAAAGTAAAAATAAACCATAACAAAGGTCAGATTCATCATAATCGATAGAATCGTAATAAGAAATGGAAATCTCATTTGGTGTAACACTCATTTGCTGTAAGAATAAGGAACCAAGTTCAATCTGTCTCTGAACCGTAACTTTTTGTATATTAGTAACCTTATCCTTCTTCTGCTTTTGAGTTACTTTCTCTACATTTTCACTAAAAAATTTACCTAGCTTAGGAAATATTTCCTTTATGTTCTTTTCTGTGATATTAGAGTCATAGTCAGCAAGCAATGACTCATAGTTTGAGCGCTTTAATTGCTGCGATTTTATAGAAGCTGCTTCACGAGTAAGCTTAATTAGGTTAGTAAAGCATTCTTTCAGCTTTTCTAAGTTACTAATTTCAGAATTAGTTAGCCTCCATAAGTTTTGGCATTCAATCTTAGCTTTGGACAAAGATTTTACTAAATCAACAGGAATAGCACTGCTGCTTTTGTGTATCCCCTCTATTAACTTTAGCTGCTGAATATTAGCACTCTTTTTATTCCTAAGAGCATTCGCTAATGATTCCTTTATTGCATCATGAGAGATAATTTCATGTCTGATTTCCTCTAGAAGACACATTTGTTCAACTTTGTCCTCTACATTCAATTGGCTTTTGCTTAGTAGTTTTAGTGTGTTTTCGATATTCCTTACCTTATGTAATACTTCCTCTAAAAACTTATAAGATTCCATTTTTATCATTGCTTTGAAACATCTGCTTAATATCGTAATAGATTAATAATAAAGTTAAAAGTATATTTGCTTAAAGTACAATAAAAAATTGTATTTTATTCTTTTATTGTACCTCATTGCTAAGAACTGAGCATCTTATCAGAAAATTAATTATAAGATTGTAAAGAAAACATTTAGTATTTTATTTCCCTTGACTCTATTCTAGTATAGAGGGATTATTAGTACTAAAATTAAAATTACGCACTATATTTTAAATTTATGGAGGTTTAGTGATGTGGAGTAGACTGATTATAATGTGTTGTTTTTGTTTACTGCTTACTGGTGTAAGTTCTTGCCCTAAAAAAGGAGTAAATACGACAAATAAAATGAATGCTGTTGTTAAGCAGATAGGTGATAAAAGAGTTTTCTTTGGTTATGATGAATCTAGTATCGGTGAAGTGAGTGCAGATGCATTACTTGACGTGATGGAAGTGTTACAAAATAATCCTGACGCAAAGGTCACTTTAACTGGTCATACTGACAATCGTGGTTCTCACGAGTATAATCTTGCACTAGGAGCTAGAAGAGCAGATGCAGCTAAAAAATTTATGGTCAGCTGTACACCTTATCTAGAAAATAGAATAAAAACTGCTTCTAAAGGTGAAACTGAGCCTTTGGTTAATGTAAAAGATGATTCTAGAAATTCCAAATATGAAAAAGAGCATGCTAAAAATCGTAGAGTGGAATTTTCATTTTCTGGAATAAAGAAGTAGTTTCTTGCATTAAAACCTGGATCCCAGTGTCAAGCACTGGGATGACAAAAGAGAGCAATTCCGCTGCTTGTTAGCGGGATCTATATATACCACAAATAAGTCGCTGTATGACGTAGAGACTATCTGGCCATCAAGAAACATAATGAAATTAGAGTTATTATTTCAAAATATAGCTAATAGCTTTGCTTTCCATAACCAAATCGCAGTTGCAGTATCAGGTGGTGTAGATAGTATAGTCTTACTGCATTTAATGACTAACTGGGCAAAAAAAAACAAGCTTTCACTTCCTATAGCATTAACAGTAAATCATGGGTTACGTTCAGAGTCTCAAAAAGAAGCTGATTTTGTTATAAGTTATGCAAAAGAACTTGGAGCAAAGGAATCGTTCATATTAAATTGGGAGAAGCAAAATATTAAAGGTAATATTCAGTTACAGGCACGAAAAGCACGATATAAGTTACTAGCAGAGTGGTGTAAAAACAATAATGTTAAATGTTTGCTCGTTGCTCATCACAAAGATGATCAAGCAGAAACGTTCTTATTAAGATTGGAGCGAGGTAGTGGCGTAGATGGATTATCATCAATGGATTACAAATCTTTCTTAAATGGTATTTATATATTTAGGCCGTTGTTAAATTTTAGTCGTAGTGAAATAGAAAAGCACGCTAATCTTCACCGGTTAAAATGGATCGAAGATAGAAGCAATTATGACTTAAAATACAGACGAACTTTATACCGTAACTTACTTAAAGCAAGTGATAATCAAGATGTTCTAACAGAGCGAATATGCCTTACAGCACTTCATATGAAAAGAGCTGCAAAAGCGTTGATGCACTACACACGCCTTGCATTTGATGATTGTGTTAATGTTCATGATTTTGGTTATATTGAAATTAAACTAAGTGAATTTTATCAATTGCCAGAGGAAATAGCCTTGAGGCTTCTTCTTTACTCTATAATGGCAATTGCCAGCAAACATTATAAACCAAGGTACAACAGCCTTATCGTAATATTTAATAAAATATTGCAAAAGGGTAGTAATGTTAACTGTACACTTTCTGGGTGCAAAATAAGAAAATATGGAGAAAATATCTTAATAATTAGAGAATCGTCAAAGATACAAGAAATTACTGTAAATTTGCCTATGTGCGAACCCATTACATGGGACAATAGATTTGGCTGTACAATACTTAGCAATCAGAAGTGTTCAGTAACTCTTGCTCCGCTAAAGAAAACACAAAAAATTCCTGAATTTCTAAAAGATTACAACTGCTGCCCTGAAGTTTTTTACTCTTTACCTGTAGTCCTAAAAGATGGAAAGATGTTTGCTTATCCATGTATGAAACATAATAGTAAGAGCACTAGTGATGGCGAGATTAAATATTTTATCGCTAGTATAATAAAGGAAAATTTGCTAAAGTTAACTAATATTTAATTAAGGGTTAGAATGAGTGGGACAAGATTTTTTAAATTTGTTTTATTATGTCTAACAATCGCTGCTTTTATTTATCTTATGTATGTTCTTTTTTTAAAAATTAAAGCTGCTGCGGCCACTATATCCTTCATGCCTATTATTATAACATCTGCTGTAGTGACATGTTCAGTAATATGCACTGCGGTTGTATTAGGTCTTGCTATTTGTTTTGCTATTTATTTAATGAAACCATCTAAAGTAATAGAAGGTGAGCAAGGTGAGCAAAAAGTAACACTTAATAATGTCATCTTATCAGATGAAATAAAAGAAGAGCTACGTATGATTTGTAATGATATATCACAAGAGAAGAAGGTAATGTTTGAAAAAGTTGGTTTTAAACCACCACAGGGTTACCTTTTATATGGTCCACCAGGAAATGGTAAAACACTTCTTGCTCGCGCTGTTGCAGGTGAAGCTAATATCTCATTTGAAAGTATTTCGGCCTCTGAGCTTGTTGGAGAGTATGTTGGTCAAGGTGTATATCATGTACGCAACTTTTTTAAAAGAGCAAAAAAGAATGCTCCTTGTATAATTTTTATAGATGAAATAGATTCCATAGGTGCAAAGCGCAATTCTATTGGTCATCACGTAAGTGAAAATTGCGCTAAAACTTTAAACCAACTATTGACCGAAATGGATGGTTTTAATTTTAACAAAGGTGTAATAGTAATTGCTGCAACTAATCGTCGTGAAGTTTTAGATGAAGCGCTTCTTAGAGCCTGTTCATAATCTTTTCAGGAGTAAAGCAGTAAAGGCTAGAACAACCATTTGCAGGCTAGTATTGAGTTTCCGCTCGCAATTTTTCCACAATCGCCTACATTTTTCCAACCAAGCAAAAGATCTCTCAACAACCCATCTTTTCGGCAATACAGCAAAGGTGTGTAATTCGCTGCGCTTTATCACTTCAACAGTTGCTCCAATAATATCTTTTATTTGAGTTGCAAATTTTTCTCCCGTATAACCCGCATCAACCAGTATATTTTGGACTTCAGAGAGGTTTTCTCTTGCATTTTCGATCATTTTTACAGCACTGCTACGGTCAGTTATTTCTGCTGTTGTGATATAAATTGCGTGTGGTAAACCTTCAGTATCAACTGCAATATGGCGTTTTATTCCTGAAATCTTTTTACCAGCGTCGTAGCCCTTATTTTGAGCAGTATCTGCATTTTTTACGCTCTGAGCATCAATTATACAGAAACTGGTTTTCTCTTTCTGACCATTGTTTTGTCGGACCACGCCAACTAATTTTTTTTAACACACATTCCAAAGTACTTTTTTTGTCTTCGCTTGGTTTTTCACTCCATTTTTTAAAGTAGTCGTAACAACTTCTCCATCTTGGGAATTCTTGTGGCAACATTCTCCACTGGCAGCCACTTTTTAAGACATACAATACTGCACAGAATACTTCATATAAATCAAGCTTTCTTGGCTTTGTCTTTCTTCTGCAGGACTCTAGATCTGGTAGAATAATCTTGAATTTTTCTCGACTTATGTCGCTTGGGTATAAACTTCTCATATATCCTAATCTATATTCACTATCTCTTAATTTATCCTTTTCTTGAGATCATGTACAGGTTCTTAGGCCTGGCCGTTTTTCTAAGCATATCTATATTTCCCTACCAGAATTGGGCTCACGAGAAAAGATATTAGATCTTTATATGAAGAATGTGCCAGTTGGATCAGATCTAAACCTTAAAGAAATTGCAGAAAAAACTGAAGGCTATTCAGGCGCTGAGTTATCTAATTTAGTAAATGAGGCCAAGCATAATGCCGTAAGGCGTACTCAAGAGCAAAAAATAGAAGAACCTGTTGTTAGCATGGGTGATTTTACAAAAGCACTTGAAGAGTTTAATAGTACACATAAAAAATTCAAGAATAGAAAAGCGAGCAATACAGGTAATAATGTAATAAGTGCATTACTACAACCTGCTGTAGAAAATTATATGCAGCAGCATCTTACCAGTACATAACACATATACTTATTGCAGTGAAAAACAACTTTTTAAATTTGTAATTATTTTTCTAAAGTTTACTACTCTTTTCCAACAGTGAAAAAATGGAAAGGTGGTTGCTTATCCTGATGTAAATTATAACGGAAAAATACTGTGATGATAAGGTTCGATGATTATTAATAGCACGATAAAACAAAATTTGGTAAGCTTGATTAGTGTTTAGTTAGAAATGTAAATGAAAAAATTTTTAGAAGGCTTATTGATCTGGTTAGTGATTATTATTCTTATTTCAGTTGCTTATATTCAATTTAGCGGAAGTATAGGTAAGAGTAAAACAACCATACCTTTTTCAGAATTTTTAACTAGACTAGAAGATAATGATATAGAAAATGTTACAATAAGAAACCAAAGCATCGAAGGAAAGTTTAGGGATGGGTCAGCCTTTAACTCAAGTGGTGTTATATATAGTGACTTAATAAAAAGTTTGCATGATAGGAAAGTGAAGTTCTCCTTTTCAATTGGAGACTCTGCAATAGGTATAATTGGTGGATTACTTATTCAATGGGTTCCGACGCTTATCTTTATCGGTTTATTGCTTTTCCTTTTTAAACAAACGCAAGCAGGAGGTAATAGAACTATAAGCTTTGGCAAATCAAAAGCTAGGCTTATGACTACTGGAAAAAAAGTGACATTTGATGATGTTGCTGGGATTGATGAAGCAAAAGAAGAGTTGGTTGAAATTGTTGATTTTCTTAAACAAAGGCAAAAATTTCAAGTGTTAGGTGGGAAGATACCAAAAGGATGTCTTTTAATTGGTTCCCCTGGAACTGGTAAAACTCTACTTGCTCGTGCAATTGCAGGTGAAGCTAATGTACCGTTTTTTAGTATTTCTGGATCTGATTTCGTTGAAATGTTTGTCGGTGTTGGTGCAAGCCGTGTCCGGGATATGTTTGATCAAGGCAAGAAAAATGCTCCTTGTATAATTTTCATAGACGAAATAGATGCGGTGGGTAGGCATCGCGGCATCGGTCTTGGTGGCGGTAACGACGAAAGGGAACAAACATTAAACCAGTTACTGGTTGAGATGGATGGTTTCGAGTCTAATGAAGGTGTGATAATAGTTGCTGCAACTAACCGTCCAGACGTCCTAGATCCAGCACTACTTAGACCTGGTCGTTTTGACCGACAGATTACTATTTCTTTACCTGATATAAATGGGCGTGAGAGAATATTAAATACGCATATAAAGAAAATATCGATAGCACCAGATGTAAACGTAAAAACAGTTGCGAGGGGAACGCCAGGTTTTTCAGGGGCTGATCTAGCAAATTTAGTGAATGAGTCTGCGCTTATTGCTGCAAGAAGAAATAAGAAAATTGTTACCATGGATGATTTTGAGTATGCACGTGATAAAGTGATGATGGGCATGGAAAGAAGGTCCTTAGTCATTACAGAAGAAGAAAAAAAGCTTACTGCTTACCATGAAGCTGGTCATGCAGTAGTTGCAGTTAATATGCCTGCTTCTGATCCTATACACAAAGCAACAATTATTCCACGTGGTAGAGCACTTGGTTTAGTTATGAGACTACCAGAAACAGATAGAGTGTCCCTCACAAGAGAAAAGATGCTAGCAGATATAACTGTTGCAATGGGTGGACGTGTGGCAGAAGAGCTAATTTTTGGCTATGATAAAGTCACAAGCGGCGCATCTTCAGATATAAAACTAGCATCAGATTTATCACGTGCTATGGTGACAAAATGGGGAATGAGCGACAAAATAGGGCCAATATATCACAATCGTGAACAAATCACACATGATTCTGAGACAATTTCTGAAGATACGTTAAGACTTATAGATGAGGAAATAAAGAAAGTTGTATTTTCTTGCTATGAAAAAGCAAAAGACATTTTAACCAAGCGTAGGAAAGACTTGGAGCTCATTGCTGAAAATCTACTGGAGTTTGAAACTTTAACAGGAGATGAAATAAGAGACATATTAAGTGGAAAAAAAATTGTTAGAAATGAAAATGAAGGTAAAGAAGAGATAAGAAGATCCTCTCTCTAATAAGATCTGGCTTTATTTAACCGCTAAAACAAAAATTTTTAATTAATTAGCTTAAGTTATAAGATCATAGTTAAGCCGATGTATTTTATAAATGGACTTTTTTGAACATTCTTCCAATTTTTTTCTAAATAACTCTTTGCCTATTTAAATAAGTATGTTCAGTATTAGAGCTTTCCAGACCGCTACTAGGAGAAAGATTAGGTTCTTGACCTTTAAACATCTCTATTAGCTTTAATACAGGAGCAGTTCCTGCTACAATAGCTCCTATAACAGCAGTAGCACCCATGATGAGAAGAATCGGTTCTGCAGTGGTGATTACACAAAGCTCAATACATAAACCAGCAATGACCATACCAACCATTATACCAATGAAAGCACCTACAATTATGGATGAAACTACACCAATTAATTGTCCTATTTTTGAACTAAGTGGTACTTCTCTTTCACGTCTAACAAAATTTGGCCGCATTCGCCTTCCCGCTCTTCTTCGTTCTCTCATTATTGTATATTCATCCCTATTTTCGGAGAGATTTAGTGATACTTTACTTGGCTGCATTTGTTCTCCTGGTCTTCTTATATTTTCACTCCTGTTTCCAGAGAGATTCAATGACGCTTCTCTTTCTCTAACAAAATTTGGCCGCATTTGTTGTTCTCTTGCCCTTCTTCGTTCTCTCATTATTATGTTTTCCTCAAAGAAGTTTAGTGGTACTTCTCTTTCACCTCTAATTCTAACATGATTTAGCTGTGCTTGTTCTACTAACAACCTTATTATACTTTCTATTTCATTTAGCGTTGCTCTTCCTCCAATATCCTTAATTGCCTTCTCAAATTTTAATAGCGACTTGTTATTTAGTCTGACATTATTCTGAGAATCACAAACAATAACCCAATCTAAAATTGGCTTTTTTTGACCACCATACTCTATATAATCATTAATGTGTTCCTTTAGTTTTTTAATTATCTCTACTGCTCTTGTTTCCATAGCTTCTATGGCGCTATCTTCACTTTCTATGAGTATATTGAAAACAATTCCTAATAACTCCTGTTGTAAATCCTTTCCTTCTTTAATATTCATAATTAGCCTCAACTTTTATATGCTATTTTGCCAAAATAATTTTACCAAATAAGTAATATATATACAATAATTCTCGTTTAAAAATTTTTTTACATTGGCTTATCTCAGTTATGTTTT
This sequence comes from Wolbachia endosymbiont of Oryzaephilus surinamensis, assembly GCF_025617515.1. NCBI lineage: Bacteria > Pseudomonadati > Pseudomonadota > Alphaproteobacteria > Rickettsiales > Anaplasmataceae > Wolbachia > Wolbachia endosymbiont of Oryzaephilus surinamensis. The sequence continues at coordinate 1,563,148 of NZ_CP092526.1, forward strand.
AGGATGTAAAAGCTTCTTACTTTAATAATTTATTAAAGTAAACCATATATGGATTGCTATTTAGGAGCAGCTGTTGTACTTTAATCAGAAGGTACAGTAATGTAAGAAGGAGGTACTTTATGTCTTTAAAAAATGAAATTTCTGAATTGATAGAGCAACAGCTTGGCATTAAATATCATGACAATTGCTTAGCTTACACTATCCATAATTCGGCTGCAGGTGAAATATCCGATTCTATTGCTCTTTGCATAGTTGGCTGTGGCGATTGTGAGATTAAGTATCAAGGTATTGCTAATTCATTTAACATAACGAAAGAAGAAATTAACCAAAGTAATATAGAAAGCATAAAAAATAAGATAGAAAGTGAAGCTAGAAAAGAAGGTAGTGAATTTTCCGAGTTGATTTCTAGAATGGATCAATCGCTGAAAGAACAAAGTGAAAAGTCTATTATACAGATTTTAAATTCATCTGCTGAAGAGATGTTAAGGAGTTTTTGTGGTAGTTCTATACAGAGAACAGAGGATAAAGAAGTTAGTCTGTCCTCTGCTTCACATGAAGAGCCTGCTACAGAAGATTCGGAAACTACTATTAATTCTGATCTTTTATCAATTTAACCAGCTCCTCATATAAATTTTTTCTGTACCCAAGCTATATGTTTGTGAGAGGATAGTAAGCACTACATTTTTCTATTTCCATTATAACAGATTCGTCTATTTTCATGATGATCTTACTATTTGTACTCTGTCTAGGACTAAGCAATAGAAATAGTAGGATAACAGTAGTCAACCAAGATTCCAGCATCACGTACTAGGATGATATAAGTATCATAATTTACGATTAGATTGACATAGGGTAAAGAGTAAATTAAAAGTTAAATAGATCTTTTAATACAGAATAAATGCCTATAGAAATATTGATGCCTGCTCTTTCCCCAACAATGAGTAAAACTGGAGGAAAAATTGTAAAGTGGTGTAAAAAAGAACAAGATAAAGTTGAAATAGGTGATGTAATCGCTGAAATTGAGACTGATAAAGCCATAATGGAGTTTGAATCTGTCGATGAAGGAGTTTTGGCAAAAATTTTAGTGTCGGAAGGAACAAGTGGCGTGCCTGTAAATCAACTGATAGCTCTAATGTTAGAGGAAGGGGAAGATAAAAGCGCACTTGATTTAGCTTCTGCCATCAATACCAAGGTTGAGAAGGAGGTTGAAGCCGATTTTTCAGTATCATCCAACCCTTCGATTTCATCTAGCTCTTTAATGTCATCCCAGTGCGTGACACTGGGATCTAAAAAAGAGGATAGAGCAACAGAAAATAGAATAAAAGTAAGCCCCTTAGCTAAAAAAATAGCTCAAAATGAAGGTGTTGATATAAAGCGATTAAAAGGTACAGGTCCATATGGTCGTATCATCAAAGCTGATGTATTAGAATTTTTAGATCAAACTAAAAGCTATGAGAGATTTGAGGAAAATACAACAGTTGAAGTAAGTAATATGCGCCAAGTGATAGCGCAGCGCCTAGTTGAATCTAAGCAAAATATTCCACACTTTTATTTAACTGTAGACTGCCACGTTGATAAGCTAATATCGCTCAAAAATGAGGTTAATTCAGCAAATGAGAACAATAAAGTAACAATTAATGACTTAATTATAAAAGCTGTGGCTTTCAGCATGAAAAAATTTCCTGATATAAACTCATCGTGGATAGATACTAAAATAGTAAGATACTCAAATATAGATATCTCAATTGCTGTAGCGCTTGAGGATGGACTGATTACTCCTATAGTAAAAAATGCTGATGAAAAAAGTGTTTTATCTATATCAAAAGAAGTGAAAGATTTAGTAAATAGAGCAAGATCTGGAAAATTAAGGCCTGAAGAATTTCAAGGAGGAGGGTTTACCATTTCTAATTTAGGCATGTTTGGTATAAAAACTTTCAGTGCTATAATCAATCCACCACAGTCTTGCATTATGGCTGTCGGCGCATCTAAAAAACAACCAGTTGTCATAAGTGAAAAAATAGAGATAGCAGAGGTAATGACAGTTACTCTCTCTGTTGACCACAGAGCAGTTGATGGAGCACTCGGAGCAAAATTTTTAAATGCCTTTAAGTACTATATAGAAAACCCTACGGTGATGCTTCTTGAGCCTTTATTATTATAATAAAATTAATACCTCTTAGTTTATACTTTTATTAGTTAATAGGTTTAGAGGTAAAATATGACTTATAAAAAGATAGAAAAACGTAGTATATCTTTTGATGCTACAAAATCAAAATTTTCAAACGATAGGTTTCAAATAGATTCCTCATCTAATGAGTCAATAGATACCATTGGTAAAAAATTTAAGTATGAAGTGAAACTTCCAGGTGTTATTCACACTACAACAAGAAAAAATAATGTTGGAAGCGGATTAAATGAGTTGGATCTAAGAAAGAAAAATGAAAACTCTTTCAAGACACCAATAAAGAATATTGTAAGTTGAAAATGTGATATAAAAGAGGATAAGAGGGAAAGATAGCCCTACTCACTATAGGAATAGGACTATCATGGGCGTGTGCGACCGGAAGAATATTGGTACTACAACCGTTTAAATCAAGGTACACTAGCCCATCTCTCGATACGTTTGAATAGTTGCTTGGGACATATATATGCACCCGTTTACAATCTTAAATTAACTAAAACTATCGAGGTTTATTATGGTTACATCTTATCAAAATTTTATTGGCATTGACATCGGAAAATTTAAAAATGTCGTTGCAATTCACAAACAGAAGAACGCTGTCAAATTTGACAATGATTCTGATGGTTGGCAACAATTATTTCAAAAGTTTTCAGATATTCTACCTAATTCTTTAGTAACTTTGGAAAACACAGGAAAATATGAGCTTGGTTTGTCACATTTTCTTATTGACAAGAATATTGCAGTACATCGAGCTAATACTCGTAAAGTAAAAAGCTTTATCTTGTCTCACGGAACTGTAGCAAAGTCTGATAAATCAGATGCGAGGGCTCTTGCTCAATATGGATTTGAACGCCATAGAACTCTCTCTCTATTTGTACCTACATCAAAAGAACAATTAACCCTGGTTGCACTTTGTCAACGTCGTGATGACATTACGCAAATGAGAGCTCAGGAAAAGTGTAGACTGGAAGCTCCTGAAAATGATCATATAAAGAAAAGTTGTCAGAAGACCATTGAATTTTTCGATAGTCAAATAAACGAACTCAATGATACTATACAAAAAATTATTGATGGAAGCCATGAACTACAACAACGTCAAAAAATCCTTAAAACAGTTTCTGGAATAGGTAAAAAGTTATCACAAGATTTTCTGTGTTTAATGCCAGAGCTTGGTTACTTAAGTAGAAAAGAAGTAGCAAGTCTTGCCGGAGTTGCACCTCATCCTAGGGAAAGTGGTAAAACTGTTGGTTACCGAAGGATTATAGGAGGTAGAAGTAATGTTCGTTCAAAGCTCTTTACATCTGCCATGTCTGCTGCAAGGTCCAAATCTGCACTTGGCACCTTTTATTCTAAGCTTGTTGAAAGTGGTAAGAAGAAGATGGTAGCTATAACAGCTCTAATGCGTAAAATTATAGTAATTGCTAATGCAAGGCTTAAAGAGGCAATTAATTTGAATGTTTAAAAATTTACATAGCAGTAATTGAAATGAATATTGTGCATCCACATAAACTTAAAGTGCTTGTTCACATAGCTTAAACGAAAATTGTTGCAGTAGCTGTTTGATATAGAATTCTGTTTCTATGACAAACGGGTTTTTATTATCTATATGGTTGGGTAAAGTTGCAAAATTATACAAATGAAAAATTAAAAAAAAACATAGTTGATTGAAGAATCAGATAGTAAGAGAAACCAAAGTCATTTGCTGTTTCAGGAGGACTCATTTCCAGAACTACCAGCATGTGCATATAAGCCAGCACTGCTGCCAAAACCATCAAAAGAAAAAATAAAGGAAGCTGTAGATAAAATGCGCAATAATAGAAAAGCTCATAATTCTGCAAGTGTTGAAAATGGTGTTAGTTCAGACAGGTTCAAAGTGCGCCCGTTCTTATGTAGTGATATAGATGGATATGTAGCTCCTGACAAACGTGACCGTAATCTAGAAAGGTGTAGGGTTACACATGATAGCAGTAAGCTTGAAGCACAAATGGAAAGAAAGCATGGGTTTCAATCAGATCCAAGTGTTAAGCATGTAAAGGCTGATACTGTAGTATGTTCTATTACTAAAGGTCATGACAAAAAAGGCGTTAAATCTGATGTCTCATATACACAAGAGCCTACATCAGAAATGTCTAAGGTTAATGTGAGAGAATTAGCAAATAGGTTCCGTGGCTAATCATTATTGGATTTTTCGAATAACAATTGCTTAAGATTTTATAAACTGTGCATATAGTACTCTATAAGAGAAAGAGAGGTGTGACAACTTCTCTCTTTCTTAACCACTTGCTGAAGAACGTTTATCTTCTGTGGCATCTGGTGATGGAGCAACTAATCTACTCAAAATCTCATCTTTTGGTCCCATAGCATAAATAACCCCATCTGACATGACGATCACTGTATTGACTACAGATAGTAGCTGTAGCTTATGAGTGATGATAACAGTGGTAGTATTTTGCTCTCTTGCAACATTGATTGCATTAATCAAGCGCGCCTCTCCATTACTGTCTAAGTTAGCATTCGGTTCATCAAGCACTAAAAGCTTAGTATTACCATAAAAAGCCCTTGCAAGTCCAAGAAGCTGTTTTTGGCCACCAGAGAGTATTACTCCTCCAGGTCCTCCTATTGTTGTATCATACTCATTTGGTAAGCTCAGTATTAATTCATGTATTCCTGCAATTTTTGCTGCTTTGATTATTTCTTCAGGATTTGGATCTGGTCTCATGCGGGCAATATTAGCTTTAACGCTCGTGTTAAATAACTCAATATCTTGAGGTAAGTAACCAACATAATTACCAAAGTTCTCTCGATTCCAAGTATATACATCAGCGCCATCTAGTCTGACTACACCTGATATGGGTTTCCAAACACCAACGGTTAGTTTTGCAATGGTCGACTTACCAGAAGCACTTGCACCAATAACACCAACAACATCCCCTGGTTCTATTAAAAATGATATTCCTTTTACTGTTGGCTTATTACTCCCATAAGGAGTAAAGAATACTCTATCAAATTCCAACTTCCCTTCAGGCTCTGGTAGAGCCATAGTTTGCTCTCTTTTTGGTGATGTTAGGATAAGTCTTTGCAGCCTGCCATATGACATTTTGGCTTGATTTAAAAATTTCCAAGTATGAACTGCTGCATCAAATGGAGCCAATACTCTACCCATCAAAATTGAGGCAGCAATGATACTACCAGCAGTTTTGTGAGCTGTGATTGCGAGTAATGCACCTGTTCCAATTACTGAAATTTGGAGAGTCGAGCGTAAAAACTTAGTAATCCCAGTAATCACATTAGAACGATTCTGCGCTGTAACTTGCATTGCACGATTTTGATCATTCCGTTTACACCAATCAGAAACTATAAATTCTGACATACCCATAGCTTCAACCACCTCTGCATTTCGTGTTGCAACATCTATAGCATTAATATTACGTATAGTTTCTTCATTGGTTTCTCTCAATATACGCTTAGTAGCAAGTTCATTCCATACTGCCATTGAAACTAATATAATAATTCCGGCAATAGCTATAAACCCTGTAGAGGTATGTATCATAAAGATCACAACAAGGTAAATTAGCGACCATGGAGTATCGAACAGTGAAAATATACCATTTCCTGTAATGAAATTTTTTATTACTCCAAGATCTCGTATTGCTTCACCACTTGAAGTTGAGCTTTGTACTGATGTTAACCTGATTGACCTTACTATTAGATCTGGTGTTGCAGTTTTATCAATCCAATCACCAATTTTAGCCATAGCTAAATATCGACAAGTTTCAAGCATTGCAGAACATGCAAACGCAGATAAAGTAATAATCGTCAGCATAACTAGTGTTGACACACTCTCGCTCGATATCACTCGATCAAGTACCTGAGAGGTATAAAGTGGCAAAAATAACATTAACGCATTAATCCCTGAGCTAAACCAGAAAATGAACCAAAACGCACTCTTGCACTTCTCTAGACAAGTATATAGTATACTTTGCTTTAATTCCTTTTTTATTGACGGAGTGATTTCCACAATCTTCCTTTTATTTAATTATATGTACCATATATAGTTTTTATTTCAAAAGTATTAACAGTTATTGCCTTACCATATCATTAATGTAATAAAATATTAATGATATGCGAATATAAACTTTTTCATGGAAATTTAGCAAGGCTATATAATTTCTTCTCTACTATAACCTTATACGATAGCCTTGCCAATTGTTCTACGTTTTTCTTATCTACTACTCAATGACAGTTCTTACTATCACTCCTCTGAAAGTTGATGCTATCAGAGTCAGTGACTACAATCTGCATCTATTTTCCTCTTTCTATATGATCAGGAAGTATTACATATTCCAATGATCTAGCTGTAATTGCTCTTTTTCTCACACAAGATGGACTTGAATATACCCTTGGTCTATATCTTTCGAATTTAAAACAGTCAACAGTAATCCCCTCCTCAAAGTTAGAAAGTATTAGAGATGGAGATTTACTAACTTCCTTATCACTCACAGGATTATTTGCACTACCATAACTCACATGACGCGCTGCACTATGATTGTTACCACACTCTTCTCTTGAGGTTGAACTGCTTGGATTAAAAGGAGTCGAAAATATTGAATACCCATTGGTATCACCAAATCGTTTTATCAACCCACAGTTTTCTTCATTCATTTTTGTAATATTCTCGTGATTAGCACCTTCTGATAAGCTTGATGAAGCGATAAGATCTTCTTTTTTCTTACTAAAGATATTGCCTATTTTTAGCTTAGTTGCAACATTCTTGAATTTGTTTTTCGGAGCTTTTGGTTTAATTTCTGAATTCTCATTTATAGTAATTACACATGATGGATTATCTAACTTGTCCATTGTATTTTGTACTCTACTGTTGCGTCTTGAACACAGACTAAGTTTTGCTGTTAAATCATTCAAAACAGGTGAACTTTTTTTACCTTCTAAAGACTTATTCGAACATAGTAGTGCACTACCACCCCTACTCATTTTCTGAGGAGAAATATTGAGTTTGTCTTTACTCTCTAATCTAGTTTCATGCGTAAACTTGTAAAGTTCATTTTCCAATCGTGAAATATCTTCTGCATTCTTTATTAATAGTTCCAATATTGAGTTGTATTCCTCCAAATCATGATCCCCTACTTTTGTCTTAGCTAACTTTCCTGTAGCCTCTTCAATTCTGTTCATTTTTTCAGTATAGTTTTCTATCTTACGTTTAACAGGTTCTTTTTGAAGGCCAATCACTAAGTTGTATAAGATAAGTAAAAATGATATCGAAGAAAATGCAATGGAAATCCAGGTAGGAATTTCTTCCTTTTCAGATTCTGCATTATTATACTTAATGCAAACAGAAATAATCACACTTGATATTGACATGGCCAGATTATAGTAGTCTAGAAGCTTTTTGCTTCTTTCTTGATCTTCCATGTTAAGTTTATCATATTTCCTTTTTTTGTTTTCCCTTATTTCATAAAAGAAATCTAAAAATAACCTCAAGATATTTGTGTCACCATGTTTAAAAGCATAATCTAAAGCTGTTTTTTTTGCATTATCCTTTATATCAAAATTTATCTTTTCATTTAAAGTTTTCTCTCCGGTGCTGATTGTTAGGTAGAATAAGGCTTTAATAGCTTTTTCCCTTAAGTGCTCATTTTGTTTACGCTTTTCTAAAACTAACTTTTTCAAAAATTGACCTTGCTTAAAATCCTCATTTATAGTTTTTTCAAAATCATTATCGCTCATTACAAGATAGTGTAATGCTGTTCTTCCAGATTTAGATACAACATTTAACATTTTCTTATTATAGGGGTAATGATTATCTTTCATAAAATATTCTATTAACTCAGCATTAAGGCTCATGGCAGCTAAATGTAGAGGTATAAGCCCTTGACTGTTTGTGTTAAAAAGTGGTACTGTGTTCCTAATAGTTGACTTAGCAATACTTTCAATAACATACTGAGAGAATTCTATGTCGTTGGCAAGAGCAGCCATGTGTAACGGTGTATTGTCATTTTCATCATATAACACTTTGATGCTAGCAGCCACCTTTTTACCTACAAGTTCTTTTGACACAAATTCAAGACATTCCTTATTGCCGCTCAAAATAGCTGCAAATAACAACTTTTTTTGTGTATTTTGTTCTAAAAAAATACCCTTTGGGCTTTTTTTTACCAAATACTTAACGCATTCTACTCTTCCACTGAGGATAGATAAGTGTAGTAAAGTTTGTCCATCCTTATTTTTCTTACTTAATATTTCTCCCACTCTCTCTTTTTTAAAAAGGTGCTCAAGGCATGATTTATTACCAACACGTGCTGCCATATGAAAGACGGTGTCACCGTTGCTATTCTCACGCAAAACCTCTTGATAAACGTCAAATTTCTTCTCTTCCAACTTTTTTTCTATCATGCTTAAAAACGATAAATCAAGTTGGGCAGCAAAATGTAAAGGGGTGTTTCCTTCATTATTACTCTTATTTACTTGCATGCTTCTGTCTATTAATAGACTCACACATTTTTTTCTTAGTTCTGTTTCTGTATTACTCGATAGAGCTAAGTGTAGGGCCATATTTCCTTTGTGTGTTTCTGTGCTTAAATCGTAATCAGGAAATTTCTTGAGTAAAGATGTTAGACAATCATACTTCCCGTACATTGCAGCTAAATGTACAAGATCTCTTCCATAATCACCTTTGGATTGAAGTATGCTATTTCCTATATTTTCATAAAATAGGTCTATACAATATGAATTACCATGTATAATAGCAATATGTAAGGGGGTGTTACCTTGTTTATTCTGAACAATTTTTGCACCTGATTGAGTAAACAATTTCATTAGCTGGTTATTTCCATGTTTTGCAGCTATATGCAATGGGGTGTTACCATCTACATTTTCTTGATTAATTTCACTTTTTCGTCTACCTAAAAATTTTAGATGCTCTATAAGAAAATTTATGGCATTTTCTTGAGTTTCTGAGTTACCTACAATCTTATGAAAAGGATTCTCATTATATTTATTTTTTAAAAATTGTACTTGATTATCAATGAAGAATTTTATGCACTCAGCATTTCCAGATTGCACAGCATAGTGTAATGCGTTATTTCCATATTTATCTGTTTTAATTTTCTCCCTATCAAAAATTCCTTTTGCTGTCAATATTTCTTTTAAATCAACTATGTTTTTTTTTAATTTTTCATTTGTATAATTTTGCAACTTTACCCAACCATATAGATAATAAAAACCCGTTTGTCATAGAAACAGAATTCTATATCAAACAGCTACTGCAACAATTTTCGTTTAAGCTATGTGAACAAGCACTTTAAGTTTATGTGGATGCACAATATTCATTTCAATTACTGCTATGTAAATTTTTAAACATTCAAATTAATTGCCTCTTTAAGCCTTGCATTAGCAATTACTATAATTTTACGCATTAGAGCTGTTATAGCTACCATCTTCTTCTTACCACTTTCAACAAGCTTAGAATAAAAGGTGCCAAGTGCAGATTTGGACCTTGCAGCAGACATGGCAGATGTAAAGAGCTTTGAACGAACATTACTTCTACCTCCTATAATCCTTCGGTAACCAACAGTTTTACCACTTTCCCTAGGATGAGGTGCAACTCCGGCAAGACTTGCTACTTCTTTTCTACTTAAGTAACCAAGCTCTGGCATTAAACACAGAAAATCTTGTGATAACTTTTTACCTATTCCAGAAACTGTTTTAAGGATTTTTTGACGTTGTTGTAGTTCATGGCTTCCATCAATAATTTTTTGTATAGTATCATTGAGTTCGTTTATTTGACTATCGAAAAATTCAATGGTCTTCTGACAACTTTTCTTTATATGATCATTTTCAGGAGCTTCCAGTCTACACTTTTCCTGAGCTCTCATTTGCGTAATGTCATCACGACGTTGACAAAGTGCAACCAGGGTTAATTGTTCTTTTGATGTAGGTACAAATAGAGAGAGAGTTCTATGGCGTTCAAATCCATATTGAGCAAGAGCCCTCGCATCTGATTTATCAGACTTTGCTACAGTTCCGTGAGACAAGATAAAGCTTTTTACTTTACGAGTATTAGCTCGATGTACTGCAATATTCTTGTCAATAAGAAAATGTGACAAACCAAGCTCATATTTTCCTGTGTTTTCCAAAGTTACTAAAGAATTAGGTAGAATATCTGAAAACTTTTGAAATAATTGTTGCCAACCATCAGAATCATTGTCAAATTTGACAGCGTTCTTCTGTTTGTGAATTGCAACGACATTTTTAAATTTTCCGATGTCAATGCCAATAAAATTTTGATAAGATGTAACCATAATAAACCTCGATAGTTTTAGTTAATTTAAGATTGTAAACGGGTGCATATATATGTCCCAAGCAACTATTCAAACGTATCGAGAGATGGGCTAGTGTACCTTGATTTAAACGGTTGTAGTACCAATATTCTTCCGGTCGCACACGCCCATGATAGTCCTATTCCTATAGTGAGTAGGGCTATCTTTCCCTCTTATCCTCTTTTATATCACATTTTCAACTTACAATATTCTAGGAGGTTAGGATTTCCGCTTCTGGCAGCATAGTGTAACTCGGTTTTATTATTGGTAGTGCAACTAAAATCTGCTTCATTTTCTATGAGAATTTTCAAGCATTCTTTATTGCCAGATTTAGCCGCATAGTGTAGTGGTGTTTTACCATCTCTATCTTTATTCCTTACTGCTTCTTTAATGTCAAAATTAGAATTTTCTATCACAAAACATAAAATATCTTCTTTACCCGACTCAGCTAAATAATGTAGAAGTGTTTTATCATTACTATCTGCAAAATTCTCCAATTTTATAATCAATTCTCTGCCCATACTAAGAATTAGAGATACAGCTATTTCAACATGAATATCATAATTCCTATTTTTCTTTTGTTCTTTCCTAATTCTTTCAATAGCCACTGTTAATAGCGAAGAACCATCATTACTTATTATATTCCATCCATCTTGACGAAATTTTTCAGCTAATGAATCACTTATATTTTCTGCTAAAATCCTGCTTTTTATACAATCAAGATTATTAGTACATATATTATAGTTTTCTTCTTGAGTTACTTTATTAATATAATCATATATGATTATTAGGTCTTGCTTATTGACTTTATCTTCTGAATTGCCTTGTAATGAAGAGAGGTCTATCTCACTAATTGCTCTGGCCATAACAACGTTTCCCGCAACAAATAAACCTGAACTGAGTGTCTTTGCGCTTGTACTAGATTTAGCTTTGAAAACACTAATAACTGTGTCAAATTTATTTTTGAACATACTGTACCTCATAAATAATAATGCCGGTAAGGCTTTAGTAGATACCACTGTAATTTTTAAGCCTACAAAAATTCACCAGCGGCCGCATTATATAGTAGATAATTTTTTGTGCTAGTAATATTTTTCTAATTCCCACTTTGGCCTTGGTGCAAAGTCAAGAGAGTCTACATAGCTTCTCTGTAACCTTTCAATTCCTGTCCATCCAACCATCACTGCATTGTCTGTACATAAATTGCTTGGAGGAGAAAGCACGTTCAAGTCTATGTGCTTTTTTAATCTCTCTTTCAGGAAATTATTTGCTGCAACTCCACCAGTAATTACAAAATCATTGATTTTAATATTTAAAGATACAGCGATACCAATAGCATTTCTGACTCTATCGAGTAATATGTCGCTAATACACTCTTGAAACGAAGCACACATATCACACACATCCTGTTCACTCATTACAAATTCTCGTGCTAAGTTTTTTACCGCTGTTTTAATTCCAGAAAATGAAAGGTCACATCCAGAACGTTTTATCATTGCTCTTGGCAGCTTAAATCTCATACCATCACCTTTTTTAGCTAACTCTTCAATTAATGGACCTCCCGGATAGCTTAGACCCAGCGTTTTAGCGACTTTGTCAAATGCTTCTCCTAATGAGTCATCAAGCGTTTCTCCAAGTTTGATGTATTTACCTACATCCTGTGCAATTAAAAATTGGCAGTGACCACCTGATATCAGCAGGACTAAAAACGGAAATTCAACCTCATATAGTAGCCTAACAACTAACGCATGTGCTTCTAAGTGATTAACTGCAATAAACGGTTTTTGTGTTACGTGTGCAATTGCTTTAGCCATCATTGTACCAATTATTAATCCACCTATGAGTCCTGGTCCTGATGTTGCTGCAATTGCATCTAGATCACAAAAGTTAAGGTTAGATTTTTCCATAGCACTTTTTATTAAACCACTTAAATGCTTCATATGAGCACGTGATGCTATTTCAGGAATCACTCCACCGCACTTTTTGTGCTCTACCTGAGAAAGAATTTCGTTAGCAAGCACTTGCTTATCACTATTTACAATCGCAACTGCAGTTTCATCGCAACTTGTTTCAATCGCTAAAATGGTTTTCATATATATTTGAACTCTTTAAATTGCGAGAACTATAACTTGAAATGTTGAAGAAGTGAACTTTGTTCTGCTGAGCTAATTATCATCTTCAAATATAGAACCAATTTTTTTGCTTCCAGGAGAAAATTTATTAGTCCAACTGCTTTGTACTTTGTTTATATCTTTAAAAGCAGTTTTATCGCTATATTCCTTTACTTCTTTATCTATTCTCTCCATTATTTGTAGATCCAGGTAGCTCTTTTTCCATTGGTTAGTAGCAAGAAATACTCTGTTTAAATCTTGAGTGCGAATTAGATATTCTTTATCTTTAGGATAAACTTCCTGAGCCCAAGCAAACAGCTCAAAATAGCGTGCGAATAACTCAGACGCACGTGATTTTGGAGTTTGGTAAACTTGTATCTCCTTAAATATAATTTGACCAATAATTTTTTGTACCAGAATATTTGACTGCTTTAAGTTCTGCTCAATATCCTGATAAACTTTATAGAGAAATTCTTGCTCTAAGCTTAAGTTCAGTTCATTTTCAACCATATGTGAAAGTTCATGTACTATGATGTAAGGATTTGACCTTCTTAGCACAATAACATACTTATTTAAACCAGAAGAACGAATTGTCTTACACACTCCCTCTTCCATATCCACTAATCCTTCTTGATATATTTCAAACGAGAGTCTAGTTTGCTTTATTATTGACAAAGTGAGGTTTAATGTATTTCTAAACTTCTCAAATTGATAGAGATATTTGACATATTGTATTACGTTTTCACTATTTCCTACTTGAGTTGCTTGTTTTATTAAGTTCCTGATTAGCATGCTTCATTATTAAAGGAATTTTCTTTATGCTCAAGAATTATAAAGTGTTTTCAGGAAGTATAGCTAAAAAAGTTTAATTTACTTACATTCCGCTACTTATTATTAGCCAAGAGGTATCACGTCAGTATGACTTAGGAATGTACTAGATATAAAAGTGCAATATCAAATATATTTTACTAAAAATCAATCAACTTTTCACATGTTTGCTCTTCATAAAAGAAGCTCAATGTTATCGTAGTACCAAGTTTTGCTTCACTTTGAATGTTGAAAGTCCCACCCATTAACTCTACTAATTTCTTGCTTAGAGGTAATCCGATACCTGTGCCTTCGTTTCTATATCCCGAATCTGCTTGGCCAAAAACGGACATAACTTTATATATGTCCTGCTGCATTATCCCTATTCCATTATCATGAAACTCAATAGTTAATAAATTTTTTTCTATATTCTCTTTAATAATCATTCTTATTAAACCACCTTGAGGAGTGAACTTGATTGCATTTGATAACAAATTTATTATAACTTGCTTCATTCTTTTGGGATCGGCGATAACTAATAATTGTTTATCAGATATCTCTTTCTTTAAACTAATCCCTGTTTCTTTTAGTTTAGGTGATAACATTTTTAAGCACGAATCTATTATCTTATTCAGATTAAACTTCACTTTCTCTACTGTTAAACTACTTGATTCAGCTTTAGAAAAATCGAGCACATCATTAATCAAAGCAAGTAAATGTGTACCAGCATTATATATATCGTCTACGTATTCCTTGTATTTAGAGTGATCTACCGAACCTAAAGTTTCATTTTTGATCAACTTTGCAAATCCAATAATAGCATTAAGAGGTGTACGCAACTCATGTGTAACACTTGCAAAAAATTTTATCTTATTTGCATTTTCTTGCTCTAATGCCTCTTTAACCCTTTGTAATTCAATATTAGTTTTATGCTGCTTGGCTAGCATTTGGGTATTGGAAAAGTGCAAATAAAGCATTATTAGTATTAAGATAACCAGTAATAAGCCCATTAATATTGAAAATAGACTATATACCATAATATAAGAGTCATTATAGCTTTGAATGATCTTCAAAAAAAATGAAGGCTTAATGTCATCTTCATGAAATATAGGGAAAGTAGAAGTTAATGTATTTCCTGTAGCGTAAAATATTTCTTGATTGCTTAGCAATTTATCAATTTCATCATTTGTAAGCAACTGCTCATAGTCATGACCTTGAGTATTAAAATTACTGAAAATTACTCTGGCATTTTGATCATACAGTATTAAGCTAAAATTTCTTACTTTGCTTACTGATTGTAACAATTCAGCACGCAATTTTACCAACTGGTTTATGTAATCAAAACTGTTATATTTAATATGATGTTTTTCTATTAGTAAATAATGATATTTTTTTATTATACTATTTTCCAATAGATCTTTTAAGTTTGCATTTGAATTACGGTAAAAAGAAAGAAAATTATTCTTTAATGAATAACTGCGGTATATTGTGCCCAATAAAACCACAAAAATTAATAAGAATAGCGAGATAATTTTTGTATATCTATTTGTTTTTAGTGTAGTAAAAATTAATTTACTTAATTTATACATATTCTTCTCATTGTGAAATAACGTCTTTTATGGTATTAATAAAAAATTAGCATATCATACTTTTATGACAATTTCTCCTATCTTGCCAGTTTATTCTCCTATTAACATAAATTTTTCTTATGGCAAAGGTATTTACTTGTATGATATCGATAATAAGCGCTATATAGATTTTCACTCTGGAATAGCTGTTAGCAGTTTAGGTCATGCCAACCCACGATTAACTGATGTCCTAAAATTACAAGGAGAAAAACTATGGCATATATCAAATACCTATAATATATCTACTGCCAACAAATTTGCAGAAAATTTAATAAACAACAGCTTTGCTAATACTGTATTTTTTGCAAATTCTGGATCAGAAGCAGTGGAATGTGGACTTAAAATCGCTAGGGCCTATCAAAATGGAAAAGGTAATAAAAATCGCTATAGAATTCTAACATTTCATGGTGCATTTCATGGAAGGACATTTTTAACTTGTGCAACAAACGATAGACAGAAATTTTCTGAATTACTGAATCCTTATATTGACTGGTGTGATAACATAGAGCCCAATATTGAGAGTGTAAAGAAAGCAATTTCTAATGGCATAGGTGTTATATTAATAGAACCAATACAGGGACAAGGTGGTATTAAAGTAATGAGTGAAGTCTTCATGAAAGAGCTAAGAGAACTATGTAACGAAAACGACATACTGCTATTTTTTGATTGCGTTCAGTGCGGTGCTGGCAGGACAGGAAAGTTATTTGCATCTGAACACATAGGAATTAAGCCTGACATATGTGCTCTTGCAAAAGGAATAGGAGGAGGTTTCCCTCTGGGGGCTTGTCTTGCAACTGAAAAGGTTGCTAAGTACATGGCGGTCGGTATGCATGGTTCTACTTTTGGTGGTAATCCACTTGCAACTTCAGTAGGTAATGCTGTATTGGATGAATTGCTCGGCCCTGGCTTCTTAGAAAATGTTGAAGTTAGAGGTAAGTCTTTAAAAAACAAACTAGAGGACTTAGCAAGCAAGTTTCCAATGATAGAAGAAGTGAGAGGAAAAGGGTTGATGCTAGGAATAAAAGTAAAAATGAATAACCAAAAATTTGCAGAAGAGCTAAGTCACCGTGGTTTACTCACTGTTGGAGTAACATCAGATAACGTTGTAAGAATCTTGCCTCCACTCATTATCACTGAAAAAGAGATTGATGAAGGCATTGAAATCCTCACTCAGTATTTATCTGAAAAGTTCTAGTTAAAAACTAAACCTTCCTGCTCACTAGTTGTTGGCTGTATCAAAATTGCAGATAAAGCAGTAGATACAACTTTATCAGCTACTTCATTTGTACACTTTGCCTTTTCCTGTTCTCTTATCAGTGTAAGCTCATTTATATCACTTAGTGAGTCAAATTTTGTTATATCCTCAAATATAAACGATTGCACGATGTCTTTCGGAATATTGAGAAAAGCCGAGTTACCAAGCGATAATGTCATATCTAACAAACTTTTCATTGAGCCGTTTCTCAAAACACATTTAGACAGTTCTCCTAAAAGAATTGGCACTCCAAAAATAAAAAATGCTCCTCTCACTAAATAGGTCGTTATTTCATATAACAATGCACCACACAAGAGTGCCAGTGGTCCAAATACTATAAAACCGCAAAGTAAAGGCAATTGCATGGTCTGACCTGATGATATTCTACCTATAAGCTCCATTGAAATTATAAACCCAATAAGTAACATAGCTCTACCTAGATATGTCCTTTCTTTAGAGCGTTTGTTAAAGTTTTTCTCACGTAACTTAGAAAAATCATTATTGACTCTTACGTCAAAAATATTATGGCCATTTTTTAATTTGAGCTCCAAGTTCTCTATTCCATGACGCCACTTATGGCACCTTACAACTTCATTAATTACCATACTAATTCGATCATTGATCTTGCATAATTTGCTTTCTTGATATAAATCTCCTTGATAATACTTTTCTCTAAATTTCACACAGTCTAATTTCTTTAAATCAGATAAAAAATCTTTA
Source organism: Wolbachia endosymbiont of Oryzaephilus surinamensis (assembly GCF_025617515.1). Lineage (NCBI taxonomy): Bacteria > Pseudomonadati > Pseudomonadota > Alphaproteobacteria > Rickettsiales > Anaplasmataceae > Wolbachia > Wolbachia endosymbiont of Oryzaephilus surinamensis. The sequence goes on from NZ_CP092526.1 coordinate 1,580,184, forward strand.
ATTTCTTGTGCCATTTTATCAGTATCACCTCTGTAGCCTACAGCTTTCAAAATTGCTGCTAAGTGTTCATTTTCAATTTGAGCAATTGTTCTATCTAATGCACGTATATATTGCTTGGATTGAAAATATGAGATGATTTTTTCTTTACATCTATCCTCATTGCCTTCGTACAAACTATTTCTTTTGAAACTGCTGTCATGTTCTTTGGCAATTTCTAATGCATGAACCAATACATTTTGCGCCTTCACACTACTTTCACAGTGACAGTTTCTGATTATGTGTACATACGCTCTTGCACTGGTATCTCCAGATTTATCTATATTGTACGCTTTAGCCAAAAAGACTAAATAGTCAAACCCTGCCCAAAGATAATACATTACCTTTGTTATAGCACTCCCCACAGAAAATAAAGCTGAGCGTGTGCAAGATAATTTACCGTTGTTTTTAATTCTGTTCTCATATGAACGAAGGTATGCCTCTGTACTTTTTAAAATCCTATGTAAATCTTGTTCTGTCTTTTTGACATCAAAATCATTTATATCATGAACTTTTTCATACGTTTCTTTTATCAAATCACTAGAAAACTTCTTCAGAGCTGAATCATCAATATTTCCTAATGCATCAATATTTTTACTAATATAGATTTCTATTTTTCTTCCAAGTTCTTCTCCCATTCTATTTTTTAGCAACTTATTGTATTTATTAGTAGCTGGAAACAAAACTTTCTGACAAAATTTCTGTGGTTCCTTTTTAAAATTTGCTAAGATCTTATTCACAAATAGCTCAACTTCTTCACCTGCAGCAGCGAAAAACCATGATTGTCTGCTCTCATTACGCTCTCTATTTCTTCCAAGATTCTGTAGGGCTTCAGATGGATTATTGAACTGACTAACCGAATCTGCAAATATTGATGCAACATGATTATATTCACTATCAAATCCACGACCTTTCGATCCATCTATAACCGTTGTCAACGCATATTTAGCCAATGAATCAAAATCTCTTTTTTCATAATCACAATAAATAGTTCGATATTTACCTATTTGATTACGTATTATCGCTGAAAAGGGTCTATTTTCTCCAATACCAAGATCATTTTTCCCAATTCCTGCAAAGATACATTTATTTTGTTTGCAGAAATCAATGAGACTATGTAGTATACCTTCCTCTCTTTCCATGAGGTCATGGAGCTCTTTGCTTAAGCGCCAATTATCAACTATTAAGCTGCATTGCTCATTATCACTTTTACTCAGTGCTTCAATTACTGTCTTTATTTGCAGTAAGAGCTCATCTCTAGCAAATTGCTCACTAAAGCCTTTTCTCTCTAGGTAGCTTATAATATTGTTATCATTAGTGGTGCTAACATTCTTTTTAACATCTTCTATCAATTCACTCAAACCTTCTCTTCTTTTTTTATCTAAAGTAATATTATCACACTTCATTAAATATGAGAGAGTAAGATCGATCATTGAATGCATTACTCTATATTTTAGATATTCAGCAGTACTACTGAAATCCACCTTTTCTTTTAATTCAGATATCTGCTCTTCTGTCAGACTAGGATGTTGCTTTTTAACGCAGCTTATAAAGTTCGCTTCGCGTAACTTGAGCCTATAGTCTTGATAAGAAATCCCTTCAGGCTGAAATTTATTATACACTTCATAACGTGTACTACCTTCATATACTAAATTATCTCTACCCTGCAACGCAAAGTTAAGATTAACTATACTATTTACATCATCAGCTAAAAGCAGAGCACTTTCTCCAATTGGGCTTTGCACATTCCATCTTATAGAAGTTAATAAATCATCGGTATCAACAAGCTTATTGTAATTAAAAACTTCTTCGCTCTCTTCAACATATTCATAAGCTGGGCTCGATTTTTCTCTAGTAAATAAGCTACGCACGTTAGCAAGAAATCTAGAAAGCAGTTCTTTTGACTCTACACCAGTTGCTTTAGTTAGTACCCACCAAATTGGCAACATTACTATACCAAATATAAACATAGAAATTGTATAATATAAGTTTCCAATCAAAGCAGAATACAGCCAATAATCTGAAGTTAGACCAATTACAGCAGCAACATTACTATTTATAACAGGAAATAATGTAATCATAGGTATTATAGTAACAGCAATATTCACTACAAATGCTAGAGTGAAATTTGTTCTCCTATTGGTTTTTGCAATAACACTTGCTGTTTCGATGGCGTTTGCAATACAACGTCTACTCAATCTTGTCGGGCTGATAACTTTTCCGCATCTATTTAAAATCCTTCTCTTTGGTGTTGCAGTGAGGTAAGTCGTAGGATATTTCTCATCAAGCTTGCACATGTTCTCAAAATCCTGCTGCTTATTAATACTGTCTGCTTCATCAACACTAATCCACAACTTGGTATTTTGGTCTTTTAATTTCCGATCATTTTCTTGCTGTAATAGCAGGTCATGTGTTATTATAATTATTGTAGGTTCAGTTTCCTGCAGTGCATTTTTAATTTCCTCAGCAGTTTTGGGTGTCCTAATGTTTACAGTAAATGCACTACTCATCATTTTTTTAGCTTGGTTTACTAGATCACTGTTTGGTACTGCAACCAGATGATGAAACCCTGCTTGGGCTAGTACATGGCTCCACATTCCAATATCGTAAGTCTTGCCAAACCCAGTTTCTGCATCGATCAGAACATTACAGTTAGTAGTAGAAGGGTTGCGTAAATGTTCTAATGCCTCTTCAACAACAGGTTTACGACGTGCTACTATTATAGATTTCTTTGTATCATCAAGTTTTATAGATTCACCTTTTAGCTTGCAGTTGATTTTTTCTAAGCTACTTATAATACTTTGCTTTTCTTGATTGCTGATAGAACTCACACATTACCCGCTATAATTATTACAATATTAATTGTATGTTAATTCAGTAAATTGTCAATTCTATGGACAAAAAGCTGATTTCAACTATCATATTAATATGAATATATGCCTCGGAATAATTACTTCTCCTCATGGAATCAAAGGAGCTGTCAAAATAAAAACCTTTACTGAAAAGCCCGAAAATATTTTCCTATATGGTGAACTAATAATCGGAAGTGAAAATTATAAAATAAGCTTGGTGTCTGTTGTCAGTAATAATTTAGTAATAGCAACAATTAGCGGTGTGAATTCCCGTAATGAAGCAGAGCTTTTAAGAAATAAAAAGTTATATATAGAAAGAGATAAGCTACCACAGTTAAATGATGAGGATGAATTTTACCAAGATGATCTTGTGAATATGGAAGTAAGACTAGAGAGTAATGAATTATATGGCTATGTGAAGTCTGTGAATAATTTCGGCTCAGGGGATATATTAGAAATTTTGGTTATCAGCACAAAAAAAAACATTATGTTATCTTTTACTAAAGAAGTATTTCCATACATCAACATGAAGGAAAGGTATATAGTAATCAACATGCCAGAATTCATTGGCCGATAAAAATTTTGATATTTGTATAAAGTTATTTATAATAATCAGACCAAATTAAAAGTGTAATTATGGCAGAAAGGGCTAATAATATCAGGCCAGGTCAGGTACTAGAACATAACGGTGGATTGTTTTTGGTTGTAAGTATTATGCATACTCAACCTGGTAAAGGTGGTGCTTACATACAAGCTGAAATGAAAAATATCAAAACTGGAGCAAAGCACTATGAAAGATTCCGCTCTGATGCAACAATCAGAAGGGCAATTTTAGATGAAGAGGAATATGTTTATCTCTTTACTGAAGGGAATATCGTAAATCTTATGCATCCAAGTAGTTACGAGCAGATTGTTATAAATTTAGACTTATTAGGGGAAAAGAAGGCTTATTTGCAAGATAATATGAAAATTAAAGTAGTAACTTATCAAGATAAAATAATTTCTGCACATGTGCCTGATCACGTTACACTAACTGTAAAAGGAACAGAGTCTGTTATCAAAGGGCAGACTGTTACTGCTTCTTATAAGCCTGCAATTTTGGAAAACGGAATACGTGTTAACGTGCCTCAATTTATAAAAGAAGGGGATAAAATTGTAGTACATACTCCTGATAACAGCTATTACGAAAGAGTAAAAGAGTAAATGGCCATTTCATCACCACGAATCAATGTGATGCTTGATTCTGTACGCAGTGCCTCCAAGCAGCTTATACGTGATTTTAATGAATTGCAAATTTCAAGCGTTAAGTCAGCAGACTTTATCAATAAAACTTATTCGAAATCCAAGCAACTTATGTACGATTGCTTGAAAAACTACAACCAGAACTATGACTTTATTTTTGAAGACGATGTGGGCCAAGATCTAAAAGACGGCGGTTATACTTGGTTTATTATGCCTATAGAAGGCAAGGAAAACCTTTTTAGTTGTATGGTTTATTTTGCAGTATCAGTTTGTCTCATTCATAAAAACAGAGTTGTAGCAGCTGTGATTGATGCTCCAGCCCTTAGAGAAACTTTCTGGGCAGAGGAAAAGAAAGGAGCTTTTCTTGAAGATTTCAAATCTCGCCATGTAAAAATGCGGATGAAAGCTCGTGAAGGGGGAATAATAGACATAAGTGGTAATTTGTTAAATAAATTACCACTTGACAATAATAATCTACGCTCCCTTGGCTCAACGGTACTAGGTTTTGCATATCTTGCTGCCGGAAGATACAATGGAATAATTTACTCTGGAATTAATAAATATAAAACTTCACTCGGTAGGCTTTTTCTACAAGAAAGCGGTGGGAGATTAAGGGAAGATAACGCGCTTGTCATTGCTGGAGATATAAACTAAAGTTCATTCAAAAGAGCAAAAGTCACGTAGTGAAAATAATAAATGGTCTTACCTACCCCTCATTGCAGCAGGGTGGCAAAATAAGATAGACGAGAAAAGACAACTATAGGAACAAATAGCTGTCATTCCAGCACGTGACACTAGAATCCAGATTGTTTAGACTGGATCCTATGGTCAAGCCATAGGATGACAAAAGAGTAAACTTTACCTGTGTGAGCTATAGATCCCAGTGTTAGCTACTTTCATGATAAGAAATAAAGCACTGATTTTGTACATTAACTATGCTTTTAAATAGATACCTTATTCTTGGCAACTTTAAACTCAACAACAGACACAAACAGATAATTTCTCAAAAACTTTTACAAGAGATTTTGTTAAATGCTCTATCATTTCATTTGTATGGTAAGGCGTAGGAGTAATACGGAAGCGCTCAGTCCCCTTTGAAACTGTTGGGTAATTTATATGTTGTACATATATTCCATACTCATCAAATAACAATTTTGATGCTTTTTTGGACAACTCAGGATCGCCAATTATGATTGGAATTATATGAGTTTCTGTTTGCATAAAATTCACTCCTGCGTTTCTCAGTGAGTCTTTTACCTTTTCAACAGACTGCTTTTGCTTCTCTCTTTCAACATTGCTCGATTTTAAATGCTCAACGCTTGCCTTTGCTGCTGCTGCTAAAACGGGTGACATAGCAGTAGTAAAAATAAATCCTGGGGCTGAACTTCTTATTACATCCACCAAGCTCTTTGAAGACGCTATATATCCACCCATCACTCCAAAAGCCTTTGATAATGTACCCTGAATAACAGTTATTCTATCCATCAAACCTTCTCTTTCTGCAATTCCGCCACCGCGCGGTCCATACATGCCAACTGCGTGTACCTCATCCAAATAGGTGATTGCATTATACTGATCTGCTAGATCACATATCGCTTCAAGCGGTGCTACATCACCATCCATTGAGTATACAGATTCAAGTGCTATTATTTTCGGCGTTTTTATATCTATAGACTTTAGCAACTGCTCTAAGTGATCAACATCATTATGCCTAAATATGTGCTTCGGTCTTTTTCCTGATTTTATACCTTCTATCATTGAAGAATGGTTTTTCTCATCTGAAAAAATTACCACGCCCGGAATAACAGACGATAAAGTACTAAGTGTAGTTTGGTTGGCAAGATAGCCACAAGCAAAAGTTAAAGCAGCTTCTTTTTGATGCAAGTCAGCCAAAGACTTCTCGAGCTCAACAACTTCCTTTGTTGTACCTGATATATTTCTTGTTCCTCCAGCACCAACAGATGAATTTTGAATAGCAGCAATGACACTATCGTTTTGTGACATTCCCAGATAATTATTACTGCACCAGACAATAACCTCTCTATTTCTTTCATAATCCATAATATAGGGAAGTTTGCCAGGTAATGACGCAAAATGCGTAAATTCACGATAGCGCCCTTCTTCTTTTATATCTTTGATTTTATTTAAGAATATTTTTTCGTAGTCTACCAAGTTTTTATCTATTAACAATCAATATAATTATAATAAATTATTAAATGATAGACTACTATATTTATTACTTAGACTGACATTCTTCTGTCTGCATAACCTTTTTGACCTGATTATCCTCAACTAAGCTTTTAGGCCTATAGCAGTACGTAATTGTAGCTGCAATAAGACAACAAACTGCAACTGCTATTCCTATTGCTAACATTTCCAAGTAAACTGCAACAGCTGCTCCTAAGGCAATAACAGTTATTGCAAGCGCAGAAGCAGCTACGACATACTTTTTTGTGTTTTGTGGATCATTCTTTGAATTGCTTGGTACGGTTGCTGAATAGCCTAAAGATGACATAAATTCCAAAAATCCCTTATTTCCTCGCTTTTTTGCCATATCTAAAGAGCTTCCTTTCAAAAGAGTATCTGATGGTTTATTAATAATTGGATCGTTTTCTAAATACGGGCTTGTACCATTGTCTATTAGCAATTTTGCAGATTTTTTATGCCCTTCATTTATTTTTCGATTATAAGCTATAACATGTAGCGCAGTACCAATATCCCTACTTTGTGTATTAACATACTTTTTTTTATCTTTTGCTGCACCTATCAAAATGGCAACTACATCAGAATGACCATTATCAGCAGCTAAGTGCAATGCAGTTTCACCATTATGATGTTGTAAATAAAGATCTGCCTTTTTTTTTAAAAGTAATTCCACCATTGCCGAATTACCTTCTGCAGAAGCATACATCAAAGGAGTAAGATTATATCGTTCTTTAGCATCAACTGTTGCGCCACGCTCTATTAGCAATTCTGCAACATCTGAATGTCCACTATATGCTGCTTCATGTAAAGGAGTTACTCTGCTGCCTGTACTGCTTACTGAATTAACATTTGCGTCATTATCAAGTAAAAGCTTCACAAAATCTTTATGACCACTCTTGGCAGCTAAATGAAGTGCAGTGTCACCACCTACTTTTGTTTTTGATTTAATCTCAATATTTGCACCACATTCTAGTAAATGCCTGCCAAGCTCAACATTACCTTTTTGTGCTGCAACGTGTAAATGAATAAATCCATCATTATCATAATCTGTGAAACGTTCATTAATATCGTCTAGTAAACTTTCCCTACCAGCTTTTAATTCCTCAGAAATGATAAGTGTTACTTTACCATTTTCATACTCTACTTCACCATTATGAAATTTAAGTGTGAACTCTAAAATAGCATCAACCCTGCATATTTCCCTATTTGTATCAAGTTTCCTGACAGGCATACTTGGACAATACTGAACATTGAGAGAACCTTGGCTATTATATACAATACTTATCTTTCTATCATTGGCATGAGGCAAGATTAGTTTATGCTTAGAGAATATAGGAGAGAGCTGCATTAACAAAGAGCCATCATACCCAGCTTGATTGCAACTAGTAATTAACTCTTCCAGTATATAGTCATTTGGAACCTCTGCTTTAGCATGTTTAAAAATTTCCGTAAAAACATACTTTGCAAACAGACGTTTATCATCTCCCTCATTATATTTATCATATAACCCTTTAATGAAACTATTATCTATAGTGCGATCATTGATTACAAAAAAATCCGTTCTATATAGGTCTTGATAAGCTGTGTTACCAGACTTTACATCTTCATTATTCTCATCTGCCTTTACTTGACCCAGCAGAGATTGTGTTAGCTGAAATTCTAACGTAGTTACTGCACTAGATTTAGTATCAGAATTATTAACGCCAGATTCCTCTTGACTTTCATTACCTGAATCCTCAGAACGACGGCGCTCTTTTTCCTCTCGTTCTAAAATTTCAAACCCTTCTTCAGTTCCCGAATCCCTAGAATCTGATTTCTTTAAAATTTTGTTTGATTCCTGTGATACAAAATCTGAACCTAACATGTTTTTCCTCACTAATTAGTAGCTAAGCTAAGTGTAGCATTAAATGGCAATTTTGTCAACTTAGCAAGCATCTCTTCGTAGTCTACCAAGTTTTTATCTATTAATAATCAATATAATTATAATAAATTATTAAATAATAGACTACTATATTTAGTATACAGACCTTTCCTTGAACACAATCTCTGCAGGCTCACCATTCTCAATTAAGCTTTTAGGTCTACAGCAGTATGTAACTGTAGCTGCAATAAGACAACAAGCTGCAACTGCTATTCCTACCGCTAACATTTCCAAGTAAACTGCAACAGCCACCCCTGAAACAATACCGGCTATTGCAAGCGCAGAAGCAGCTACAACATACTTCTTTGTATTTTGTGGATTTTTTTTGAGGCCACTTTTGCTGCTTTGCTCATTAATTCTTGGCAATTCTGTTTTTGGCTGTCCATTTCCGTTAGCAACTTGTTCTACATGCTCAGTAGGTTGATTAACGTTAATATCATTATTAACATCTTCAATTTCAATCGAAAGAAATTCATCTTCATCATCACTTGTTAATTCTACTCTTAAAGTACAAGGAACAGAATTACTAGAAACAGTACCATTAGCTGTTGCTTCAGCTTCCACTGTGTCAATTACAGATATTCTTGTTTCATGACCTTCTTCACTAATTTTTTCAAATGGAGAATTACTATTAGAGTCTGAGGAAGTTCCGGCAGAGCAATCACTTTTATTACCTTCAAGTTTAGAAAAATCATCCTCCTCAGAACTCAGTGATGGTGAGCTTTCTTTAGACTCTACCAAAGGAGCTTCTTGGCTACTTGCAGCAGCTTCTACATTGTTGTCTACTGGTAATGTAGCAGCAGTGTGCTTGAGCTCATTTTCAAGAAATAGTATTATTTGTTCAAGAGCCTCTTTTTGCTCACCCTCTTCCAAATTTGTAATTTTGTCATTTGCTTGGTCCAAGAGCTTCTGTACAGTAGGTTCATATGTGCTGACTTCTAATTTCTTTAATAAATGTATCAAACGAGTAAGATTGATTCTATCGACAGCATTAGACAATTTTTCTCCTATAATTTTTTCATTTCCAGGCATTTTACCCTCCTCACAATTATTACCTATAGCTTCTTCTATTGAAGCCTCTTCATTATTCATAATATTCTCTACTTTATCAACAATGTTTCTTTGCGGCTGTTGATTATCAATATTTTTGGATTCTGGATCTTTTTTAATATTTAAATGCAAAGGTGTTTTATCATCTAAACCTTCAAGAAATTTTGTGATTTTTGATTCACTAGAAGATTTTTCCCTGTTTTCTTCCCTTACCAAATATAAACTTTTCGTTCCTACCAGATCTAAAGCTGTTTTGCCATCTCTATCTTGAATGTTCCAATCAGCTCCCTTGTTTACAAGTAATTTTACTATTTCAAATTTATCATGGTAAGCAGCCCAATGTAAAGCTGTTCTGCCATGCCTCTCATCTTGAATATCAATCTCAGCGCCATTTCCAATAAGCAAGCCCATTAATTCTAAATTATTACGTGCCACAGCCCAATGCAAAGGTGCATGCCCTGAATTGTCTATACTATTAATATCAGCAATTTTATGATTAATAATAGTCTTTGCTACATCTATAAAATCTTGTTGTATAGCATAGTGCAAAAATTTTTCTGACATATCAGAAACTCTAGACCTGGCTTCAGTATCTTTAAATTTATCTAATACCGCTTTCACGCATTCTTGATTACGAATAGACAACGCCCTTCGAAGTTTTTCACATATGCTATGCCAAGGTAGAATAGTACTTCGATTTTTTTCCAAATCTTCTAATAAAAGCTTAGTATAGCGCTGTCCACCAACACCAATAAGTAGCCTATCGAGACCTTCATCTTGCGTAAATAATATACTTTTATGCGTTTCTGCATACATACTGTAATTGCTATTGAATGATGGAGAGACATACTCCATTATTTTAGCACGAAGTAACAAATTCAATGAATTAGTTCTTCAAGAATAATTTAAACTTTTACAGTAGGAGTAGTCTCATGAAACATTATAGCGGGTTAGATGTCTCACTCAAAGAAACTTTTATTAGTATCATTGATGAGAAAGGAAAAATTGTTAAAGAAGGGGTTGTTGCAAGTGAAAGCAGTGCAATAGCTGAGTTTCTGCTTGGTCAAAACAAAAAATACGAGTCCATAGGAATAGAAAGCGGGCAATTATCAATATCGATGTGCAAAGAGTTGAGGAATCTTGGATTACCAGTAACTTGTGTAGATGCAAGGCATATGGCAGCAGCATTATCTGCGAGAATCAATAAGAATGATAAAAATGATGCAAGAGGCATAGCACAAATGATGAGAGTTGGGCTATTTAAGGAGGTATTAGTAAAATCAGACGAAGCTTGTCAGGTTAAAATAATACTTGGAAGCAGAAGACAATTAATACGTTGCAGAGAGCAAATTGCGGGAACAATAAGGGGATTACTGAAAATATACGGGATAAAAGTTAATCAACGTCTTAGTTCTGCAAACTTTGCTTTAAAAGTGCAAGAAATGGTTAATAATCTAGATGAAATTAGCCAAACCTCAATTGAATCATTAGTACATAGTTTAGAAATAATAGAAGAATCAATAAGAAAACTTGATAAAATGCTCTCAGAACAAAGCAAAAAAGATGAGGATTGTAAATTATTAACTACTGTTCCAGGAGTTGGTATTATAGTAGCAATGACATATAAAGCTGCAATAGATGATCTGCATAGGTTTGAAACATCTTATACAGTTGGAGCCTATATGGGATTAAGTCCAAGACAGTACGCTTCTGGTGAGATTGATCGACACGGAAGTATATCAAAAATGGGACCAGTGGACTGTAGGAATATGTTATATGAAGCCGCGCAGGTCTTACTGGTAAAATGTAAAAGGACATTTAAATTAAGAAGCTGGGGATTGAAGCTTAAAAAGAAAAAGGGCATGAAAAAAGCAATTGTTGCAGTAGCAAGAAAATTAGCCGTGATTATGCATAAGATGCTAATCGATAGAAAAGAGTTTTGCTATCAATAAACACTAAAGAAGTATAAAACAATAATTTTACTGAAAGTAAAGATAGCAATGCCGATGGAAGGGATAAGCAAGAGGATAAGTTGAAGCATAGACTTCGTGGCGTACATGTTGCCGTCCACTTCCGCCTAACAAGTATAGTGCGGCTTGGCTACAATATGAATTAGCCATATTAGACCGCGGAGAGAACAATGGAAGCATGCTACTTTTAACTTATGTAAAATCATTAAGACTATAGAGGAAAAGAATGATACCTTAGTTTTTATAAGCTTAATGAATATGTGGATAAATACTTTAAGTTTGTGTGGACGTATTTATCCACATATTCATTGGCTACATAGTTTAAAAGAGATTAATTGGAAATTAGTGTTGATGTTTTTATTGCCAATAAAACCTCTTTTGATTGAATAAGATAATACAATAATAAATAAAAGGTTGTATTAGAGCTGAATTTTACATCAAAAAATATTTTTCATGATACAAAAAATTATTGTTGACTTTTATGCAATTAGAGAACCTTTCCACAAGTGTGTCATCAGCTGCAATGGCTAGTAGTGAAAGCTCTTTTACTGAATAATTATAATAACCATTTGTTTCATCATAGCTATTATTCAACAGCACATTGTGCATATGATCAGTCAAATTAAGCTGTTGAGAGCAAAAATCCTTCAAATTACCACAATTTAAATCAGTAATAAATCTATCGCTTTCCTCTATATTATTTATAGTTTTATCTAAATCTGCATAATCACCATAATTTTTTGCTTTATTTATAACGTCTATTAATCCATCAAAGGTTAAATTTTAGGGGTAATGGTAAATTCTTCTTCATTATGCCTTGGTTCTATATTAACCTGATCTTGAGGCCAAAATAACTCTGTTGCTACAACTGCTGTAACTTCTGCAACACCTACCAATACATTCGCAACATTACCTAAAATGCCTGGATCAGTAACTACTTTGTTTGCTACTTCACTACTATCAGATGAACTCTCAGTAATAGACAAGTCTTCAGCAGCAAATGACTTAGGTCCTTCATTCATATTTTTCTCAAGAGTCTCTGTAATTCTATTATCCTCATCTTCGAAATGCCTATTTATTTCATCTAACAAACTTTTGCCATCAACTTTGTAATTCTCTAATTGTTCAGGAATAGCAAGTGTTACTTTGCCGTTTTCATACTCTACCTTACTATCTCGAAACTTAAGGGTGAACTCTAAAATAGCATCAAACCTGCATATTTCCTTATTTGTATCAAGTTCTCTAACAGGCATACTTGGACAATACTGAATATTGAGAGAACCTTGGCTATTATATACAATACTTATCTTTCTATCGTTGGCATGAGGCAAGCTTAGTTTATGCTTAGAGAATATAGGAGAGAGCTGCATTAACAAAGAGCCATCATACCCAGCCTGATTGCAATTAGTAATTAACTCTTCTAATATATTGTCATTTGGAGTTTCTGCCTTAGCATATTTAAACATTTCTGTGAAAACTTGCTTAGCAAACAGGCGGTAATTTGCATTTTCACTCGAAATTAAGTGATTGTGCTGGCAATATGACTCGTGAACATACGCTTTGCTTATTGTTTACCCATTAATTACAAAATCCATTCTTTCCAAATCAAGTTGTGCTTGCTTGCCAGAATTTGCATTCCTATTATTCTCACCTGCCTTTACTTGACTTAGCAAAGATTGTGTTAGCTGAAATTCCAATTCAATTGCTCGTTAGTATTTTGTCCTTCCTCAACTTCTGAACAATTGCCTGAATCTCCAGAATGACGATGCTCCTTAATTTCTTCTTGTTCTAAAACTTCAAATTCTTCTTCAGCACCTGAATCTCTGGAATGGCGACGCTCCCTTTCTTCTGCAGTATCTACTGCTGGCGGCATGAGCCCACCAAGTAAATTCCACCCCATGTTTTACCCCCTAATTATTAGCTAAACTAAGTATAGCATTAAATAGAAATTTTGCCAAGCAAGTTATTGAGCCTTTTAGCAAATAGACTTACGTCTTCCATCTCTTCACCTTCCACTATACAAGCTTGATAGAACAATAAGTAAATCATATCTCCAAGTGTTGGATTTTCACCATTTTTAGCGTGAGATTCCATTATGTTTCTTATCAAAGGATGCTTAATGTTAATTTCAAGTACTTTTGGCGTGCGGTAATTTAGCTGCTTCTGTTCACGTAAAAAACGCTCCATACGGAGATCCATAGTTCCTTCATCAACTGCTAGACACACAGGACTATCGGTTAATTTCTTAGAGATCTTTACACTTTTTACTAAGCTTCCAAGAACCTTGGTGAAGTATTCGAGTATAGAATCCGCGTTTTCTTCGCTTTTGTTTTCATCTGATTTATTTTCTTCATCTTTCTTGCCTTCTTCTGAAGAAAATTTTTCTAAATCAACATCAGCGCGGGTCACAGACTTAAATTTTTGATCTTTATATTCATGAATCACGCTAGTCCAGAAATCATCAACTGGATCAACAAATAGAAGCACTTCCAATCCTTTGCTGACGAATCCTTCAAGTTGTGGACTGTTTTTTACTGAATCGAGACTATTACCTGTGAGATAGTAGATATGTTCCTGTTCAGGCTTCATTCTGCTTATATAATCATCAATGCTAACTAGCTTACCATCACTGGTGCTATGAAATCTGCAAATGGAAAGCAATGCTTCTCTTTCATCAGTTGGCATAGCTTCGCAAAGACCTTCTTTTAACACCGCACCAAAATTGCCCCAGAATTTTGTATATTCCTCTAAATTCTCTTTTGCTTTTTTGCCGAGCTCTGATATTATGCGCTTAGTTAAAGATTTCCTAATCTGCTCAACAACGCGATTGTTCTGCAGTGTTTCTCTGCTGATATTGAGAGGCAAATCCGGTGAATCAACCACACCTTTCAAAAAACGCAAGTACTGCGGTATAATCTGCACATTATCTTCAGTGATAAACACTTTATTTACATACAATTTTACAGAGCAGCGTCTATCTGGATGAAATAAATCAAAAGGCTTGATAGAAGGAACATAAAGCAAGTTCGTATACTCTATTGCACCTTCATTTTTATTATGAAATATCATCCAAGGCTCACCGCCCACATGTGCAACACCACGGAAGAAGTCGTTGTGCTCTTCTGGAGTAACGTCATTTTTTGGCTTAGTCCAAATTGCAGCTTTGCTATTTAATTTTTCACTTTTTCCTTCTTCATTTACAAACTCAACGGGAAAATTTATGTGGTCAGAGTAAGTAGTAACGATGTTTTCAATACGGAATTTGTCTAAAAATTCGCTTTCTTCAGGACGCATGATGAGCGTAATTTTTGTGCCACGAGAGATTTGACCATCTAATTTGCTGATTGAATACTCTCCATCTCCTTTAGATTTCCACACCCAAGACTCTTCTTCTCCGGCTTTCCTTGATTCTACTATAACTTCTGAAGCAACCATGAAGCTTGAATAAAAACCAACACCAAACTTTCCAATCAGCTCTACAGCTTGGCTCGAATCTTTATTATTCTTAATTGCATCCAAGAATTTTTGCGTACCAGAACTTGCAATCGTGCCAAGATTATCTATTAAATCTTGCCTGTTCATTCCAATTCCATTATCGGTTATATACAGCTCATTCTTATCTTTATTGGAGCTAATAGTAATCTTCAACTCATCACTTGAATCTAATAAATCAGCATTTAATTGTGATTCATAGCGCAATTTATCACATGCATCTGATGCATTTGATATTAACTCACGCAAGAAAATATCCTTATTAGTATAAAGTGAATGAATTACTATATTTAGTACTTTGCCTACTTCAGCGTCAAATTTTAAACTTTCAGTTTCTTGTATGTTGTGCATTTTGAGCTCCATTATTAGCCTACTACTCTAATAATTTAAGTATTGCACTGCGATCTTTCAAGGTCACACATGCTAAAATTTATGTGGGCCAACTTATGGTTCCAATGCTAAACTGGAATAAGTACAATCATTGTGTCATGCAAATTAAAAAGAAAGTGCTAGAATATAATATCTCTTATTTGCTTCAAAGATTTATGATTCTTTTTCTTTAAAAGTAGTTTCAAGAGAAGTTTTAAGCTTTTCCCATTCTTTCGAACTGTTTAGAATCAAAGCGCTCTTAATCTTCTCCAGTGCTTTCTGAGGTGATGAATATAATTCCTCATACAAATCAGTGTTTACTGACTGTAGTATTACTAAAAATGTAAATAAATTTGGATCAACTTTCACATAACATAGCTTTATTTTCTTTACGCAGTACTGTATTGCTTTTAATGATAATGAGAAGCTTTCTGCGTAAAATATAAAGCTATCTATTATTAAACTCTTTGATTTTTTCGGTAATTCAGAACTTTCAAACAGTTTTCTTATAAACTGCTCTGTTGGCTGTTTTGGCAAATGCAAAGAGAGATCAGTAAAAGATTTTAGGCTAAAATTTGGTCCAAGTATTGTGCTGATTGCTCTTTGCACGTTACTTTTATCTTGACTAACAGAGATAATGAAAACCAGTCCTTCCACATCGAGCATATACTTTATGGATTCTAAAAAATCAACAATGAATTTAGGGCGGCATATATCAAGATCATCCACCATTATATAAATGTTTTTGTCTTTCCTGATTTTATTAACCACATCTGCTAGTTGTATTTTAAAATCTCTAATGTTCTCTTTTCTCCTTTGGAGAAGATTTAACTCACCCAAGACAAAACCAATGTCTTTCTTATCAGCCTCTTTTGCAGCATCGAGAAATACTGAAAGCATAACAAGTGGAGATTTACTGATTAGCTTTCCTAATGTATTGAGAGAAAATAGTTCTTGGTTTATGTTTTTGAACTGCTGTATAACACTCCTTTTTACTTTGTATGATGCGAATAGATCCTCAAACAGGAAATGCAAAAAAGAAGGCAATGGTTGATCTAGCGCACTAATATCCCATGCGCTGTAATAAGCTGCAATTTCATTTTGCTGCTCTAGATCCTTTACCCATTCTTTCAAAAAAAACGTCTTACCCCATTTATCATATCCTTCTAAGGATACAATAGAAAAAGACTTACCAATTGTCTTGATTATAGAACTAAATTTACTTGCAACTTGTTTATAGCCTAAGCAATCATTCTCCCAAGTTGTTACCTTAGGCAATTGCTCCTCTTCTTTTTTTTTTAATGTTATTAGCGATATAAGTTTTTTTAAGCACATACCTTCTTTTGTATTTACTCATACTCTTGTCTTGAAGTAAGCGCTATCTTCAGAGTCCCTTCATCTAGGTAGTCAATTTCTCCACCTATCGGTATACCACAAGCAAGGCGCGATATTTTTACATTCGAATTCTTTAGCAATTCAATTATATATTGCGCAGTAACTTGGCCTTCTAATGTCGGATTGATTGCAATAATGACCTCTTCAATTTTAAATTCTGTAACTCTTTTGGGAATGTTATCAAGATTCAGTTCTTTTGGACCTATGCCATTTATTGCTGATAGCCTTCCACCCAAAACATGATACATACCTGAATATATATTCCCTTTTTCAAATGCCCATAGATCACCCAATTCTTCTACTACACACATTAACTTGGTGTCACGCTTTGGGTTAGTACAAATAGAACACGGCGATTTAGTATCTAGGTTTCCACAAATTTTGCACTCTATTATAAGATCCGCTAGCTCTCTAATCAAAGATGCAAGCGGTAGCATGACTTTCTCTTTATTTTGGAGCAAATGTATAACTAATCTTCGTGATGATGATGGACCTAAACTTGGCAATTTAGAAAAAGCATGAACTAAATTCTTTATATTAATGTTCATTTAACAAATTCAGGATATAGTTTATAAAATGATAACATCAAACCTTTCGTAAAGAAAGCTTAGTTTGATTGGCTATGAAAAAGATTTCCCACTTTTTTTAGAACTGTCTTGAAAAAATTAATGTAATCACAATCTACTGTAACCTAACTCTGATTCAGGTATAACTGAAATTATCTCACACATTTGCGTAGTTACTACGGTACTTCTTTTTTGAAAATGACGTAATTTATTTTTCAACATATTTCTTTCTTCTACATAACTGTCTGACTCTTTATTCAAACTAGAATTTTTTTCTTCATACTTGGAAAGTATTGTATCGATCAAATAATTAAAAAATAATATTAGACCTGTAGTGTTGGCAAGCAATGCAAGAGAATAATATAACATATCTTCACTCACTTCTTCATTTATTATGTCATGGGAATTTCTATACATTCTAAAACAAGAGCCGAAGGCTGCTAAGCATACACAAGTAAGTTTTGTTTTGTTTAGGACGCACTTAATTCGTGCTAGTTTTTTATTATTATCTTCTAATTTTATACGCAACTCACTAATTTTACTACTATAGTGCTGAATAAACAATTCTATGGCCTCTTTGTTATTAGCATAATTATATGCTTTGTAAGATTCCTTATCTATGAGTTCAGTATCTATATCCTTTGATTTGAGAAGCTCTTTGATTGCTTCATTTTTGTTAAGAAGCATAGCTTCGTGTAGAGGTGTGTACTCATTTTCAACATCTTTTCTTCTGTTAATATTTTCACGAGTTAAGTAGTTAAAAAGAGCTGAAATGCATTCTGAATTATTGCTTTCAATAGCCAGAGTAATTGCATCTTTTCCATCCTTGTTATTAGTATTAATAACTTTGAAAAGCGGCTTTTCATTCTCTTGCTTATGTTCAAAATATTTGCGTTTGTAAAACTCACTTGAACAGTATGGTTCCTTAAGAATACACAAAAGTTTTTCTACAAAACAAGTACGATTTCTTTTTATAGCTACATGTAAAGGTGTGTCATGATTCTCCTCGTCTTGCAACAATAAGACATCATACAAATAACCCTCTTTATATAAAAAATTAATCTCTTGATCAAAAGAGATATCTTCTTCTCCTTTACAGATATTTAGTAGCCGTAACCCTATACTTTCTGTAGTACTGTAATCAATTGCAGAGCTACGTTGCACTTTAGATTGATAAAGGGTTACGTCCATACTATTCCTACCTTTAAACAACCCAGCTATACCTCTAAATATTACAGCTATACCTGATTCACTCCGAGCAGCACAAGGTGTTTCATCTGGAATGTTAATCTCAACATTTTCACTAGAAAAAAGTTCTAAAACATGCGAGTTGCTTTTTCTACTGGAAAAAGGCACATCGTTCCTTTTATCTTTAATCTCAGCACTCTTTGCATTCAAAGAATTTAGAGAGTTAGCTAAACAATCAAGATCTGTAGCATTTTTAGACTCAAGGTCTTCTGCTTGAAAATTTGCTGCAGTGTTTATTTCACCTTTCATATTTCTTTATTTTACAGGGATTGCATTTCAGGTAGGGTATCTCATCTTTAAAATTTTTCAACTCTATTTAAATTTTTTTAAAATAGTTTTTGATAAAAATACTTATGAAACTAACTTCTGTGTTAATTTTTTAGAAGATTTTATAGCTAAAAAATTACTTCCGCATATTTTAAATCTGATTACAATTACAGTTAGAGATATTTATTGAGCTCAAAAATCTATCTTCGGTC
This sequence comes from Wolbachia endosymbiont of Oryzaephilus surinamensis, assembly GCF_025617515.1. NCBI lineage: Bacteria > Pseudomonadati > Pseudomonadota > Alphaproteobacteria > Rickettsiales > Anaplasmataceae > Wolbachia > Wolbachia endosymbiont of Oryzaephilus surinamensis. The sequence goes on from NZ_CP092526.1 coordinate 1,599,009, forward strand.
TGCAGACTTTTAAATCACACTCACTAAAAATGTAGCGTATCCTCTTCAGAGCATATCTGTCGTATGTGCACTGCATTTTTTCTAATCTTTTTTATACAGGGGGATCTTATGTTCAGAATTCCAGATACTTGACCTTTAATTTAGCTAATAAAAACCAACTGGTACCTGCGGTTTTTATAGCTACGTTTTCTCAAATAAGTTTTAAATGAATAGATTTCTTGCATAATAAGATGTCATCCCAGTGCTTGACACTGGGATCCAATAAGAAAAATGCGCTGGAACTTTCGAATTCCAGTTATGCAAGAAATCTAATGTTAAAAAACTCACAGTTATCCTAGTACTGCTTTATTATCTACAGTCTTTTCATACTTGACAGAAGAGAGTTGAGGATTAACAGCTTCTTCTATTGATTTAGCCTGTTTATAGTCTTGACTTAGGAAATATATAGCCACTCCAACTGCTATTCCAGCAACAAGAGCAGATACTGCGAGTGTGCATAATATAATAGTCATTGAAGGGACTAAAGCACTACCAACACCGAGTCCAATGCCAAGAAAAACGCCAGGTATAATGCCAATCAAACTATTACATCTAGCACTTTCTTTTTTCGATTTAGCTTGGTCTTTCATACATTCGATGAGTACTTTTTTTGTTTTTCCATGAGCTAAATCTAGTGAAATGTTACCTTCTTCATTCTTTATCAAAGGATTTGCACCATATTTTAAAAGGGCTTCTATTGCCTCAGTGTTATTACTTATAACAGCTTGGTGTAATAATGTATTTTTACTACTTTGATCTTGAAAATTTATCAATTTGTAGAAATACTGAGGAGTAATAAACCTATTCACAGTTTCATCTAAAATCTTCATCACGTCTTGAAATGATAATTTCTCTTTTTTCTCAGATATTGCACTATTGTATTCAATGCAGTGGTGCAAAATAAGATACACCATCTTTTTTCTTATATCTACAGCATCCTTTATAGATAAAGCTGATTTAAATAACTCTTTGTTAATTAATATTTCGTTATTCTCACCAAGAAACCCCTTCAATTCTCTAGTTTTGTCTTCATACCCTATCCCTTTCTTACAGACGATTTCAAGTAAAGTAGTCATATTATTTACCCATTCTAATTATATCAATAATACAATAAATTCTAATAAAAGTCAAGTTTTTTAATTAAAAAATTAATAGAACTTATTAGCAATTCCTACAAATGTCAAATAAATTCAAAAGAAACTCACAGGATCAACATCTATTGTTACTGCAATATTTGAATTCAAGTTGTAATTTTTAATCCAATATTTTAGCTTTTTCTTTATAGATAAACTATGTTTATTGTGTATTTTGAGTAGCACTCTATACCGATATTTATTATTTAAGAAATTTATTGCTGCTGGTGATGGGCCAAAAATTTCAAATTCTTTCAATGTCAAGTGCTGAGAGGTAGTTGAAAATTGATTATGCAAAAAGTTTGTTATCTCATTTGCTGCTTTTTGTGTTGCAAATTGATCCTTACCGCAAACTATAAGCGCTATTAATCTACTAAATGGGGGCATTTTAGCTTTGCTTCTTGACTCAAGTTCAATTTCATAAAACAAATCCCTTTTTTGCTGCTGCAATGCTTTTATTATCAAACTTTCAGGATTATTAGTTTGCACTATTACCATTCCTTTTTCATTAAACCTTCCCGACCTTCCTGCAACTTGATGCAATAATTGATATGTCTTTTCTGCTGCCCTAAGATCAGAATTTTCAAGTCCTAAATCTGCATTGATCACTCCAACCAAAGTTAACTTAGGGAAATTATGCCCTTTAGCAATCACTTGTGTACCGATTATAATATTCACTTCTTCTTTGAGCACTGAGTCAATTACGCTACCAAGCGACTTCTGGTCGCTGCTAATAATCGCAGTCTTTGCGTTTGGTATTAATTTTACTATTTCTTCAAGTAACCTCTCAATTCCTATACCACAAAGGGATAATGACTGCTGACTTTGACAATTCGAGCATTTTTCTGGAAGTTTTGATTGGTAAGAACAATGGTGACACAAAAGGACGTTCTTTTTCTTGTGGTACGTAAGCCATACAGTGCAATTTGAGCAGGAAATTTTATATCCACATTTTTTACAAACTGCAAGTTGCGCATACCCCCTGCGGTTTAGAAAGAGCATAACTTGCTGTTTTTTCTCTATGGTTTGTTTTATCCCTTCGAAAAGCTCATTTGAAATCCATTGTTTATTATTCACTACTTTTATGTGCGGCAACTCTGCACCACCGAATCGTTCGGTTAGCTTTACATGGTTGTAATTCCCTTTTTTAACATGATAAATTGTTTCAAGCAGCGGAGTAGCGGATGATAAAATAATCGGAATATTTTCGAGTTTGGCTAAGATAATTGCCATATCTCGAGCATTATATATAATTCCTTGTTCCTGTTTAAAGGATGAGTCATGCTCTTCATCGACGATGATCAATTTTAGGTTCTTATAAGGCAAAAAAAGTGATGACCTTGCCCCAATAATTATCTGCGCACTTCCATTTGCTATATTAAGCCAATTATTTCGGCGAGCTTTGGGAGTAAGTCCTGAATGCCACTCAGCTATATTTCCAGATATCTGACTGTGAACACGATTTACTAATTGTGAAGTTAGGACAATTTCTGGCAGAAGGATCAGGACTTGTGCATCGTTTACGATTTCAATTAACCTTGCAATCACAGAGAGATAAACTTCCGTTTTTCCAGACCCGGTTTCACCGTCAAGCAAAGTCACTGAATACTCATTCAAATTACTTATTATCTTATCGCGAGCTGCTTGCTGCTCAGGGCTTAATTGGTAATCTATTTCACTTATTTCCTGCTTTTGCTTAGTGAAAACTAACTTATCTATCTGATTTACCTTTAATACTCCTCCCATTATTACTTTGGCAAGCATACCGATAGGTATTACATTATACTGCGCAACCCACTCTGCAAATTCGATCAGTTTTGGTCTGATACTCGGTAACTCGATCTTTTGTTCAATGCATTTTAATTCTCGATCACTCTTGCCGCTATATTTCCAAACTATTCCAATCAAACGCTTTCTGCCAAATGGTACCACTACGTAATCTCCAATTGAAGTTTCAGTATCTTTCTCAATTGCATATGAAAATAGCTGATCAATTGGAAGTGGTAGTAATACGTCAACTGTTTTTGTCATAAGTTAGCGCTGTTTTTAGATACATAGAGAAGCCTTAATGCTTTTTTCATAGTACACAATTTATAATCATAAATATTAGAAATGTGAGGAAATTCTGTATGTTTAGCGATAAAATAGTCCTAGACTTTGAAATAGAAAAAGGTGACCGAATAGATCGGTGTTATTTCTCTACACGCATCAAACTTACAGATAAGAGCAAGAGTCTTCTATGTGAAAAGCTCGATAAACTTAACAATTTAGATGATTACTTTAATCTTAATCCTGAAAATTTTTACATTTATTACAATAAATATTTTGGGCACTATGGTAGAGATGAGCTATATGTCAGAGATAATAATGGTAGATATTTAGCTACTAAACTTCCACTTGATCAGAGCGGATTTTCGATAGAGTTATCATTCGACGAGGTGAATTATGGTTTTTATCCTCTCTATGCAATCTATAACCCCACTCAATATGACAAAAAGCAGGAAAAGAGCTTTGAAGATAATGGTGAATTGCAGCCGTTTGTATCAAGTGTATTGGATTACTTTCTAAATGGCTTAACCGTTCAAGATATGTTTTTGCAAATACAAAATGAGCTTGTTGAAAAAGAAACAAAATTAGAAGAAGACAGAAGAAAAGCAGAGGAAGAATTAAATAAAAAGAATGAAAAGTTAAGGGAACTCATAGAAAATGATGAGATTAAAGTACTTAAAGTAATAAAAGGCCATAGTATTGGGAATGGACGTTCAGCGGCAATTTTGCAGCTTGATGGTGATCTTGATGCAAGTAAGTACTACATAGCAGAGTATGAAGGCAATGAATACTTACATTGCACGAGCTCTGGTTATGACATACTGCTTGACCAGAGCGATTTATTTTTTGTTCTCAATAGCAGCTCTTATCTTGAACTTGAAAGCGGTTTCTACTCAATACCTGCTGGCAACTATGCTAAATATCTCGATACTAAGAATCTGCTTTTTCGCGATGATCAACTATCTAAGCAGTTATGCAAAAACAAGGTAAAGGCTGAATCTACAGTTAACGCATTTTTCTCAAGACTTATTTATAGTGAAAATTTTTAAGAGGTGAATATGAAATTTAAAACAAATTCTGAATATGATAAATCAAAAAATTTAGATTTAGATGCTAAAGACTCTGCAGGCTATGCTGCTCTACATAAAGCTGTTTTTAGTAGGCGTTTCGATGAGGTCAAACTGTTAATAGATAAAGGCGCTAGAGTGGACGTGGAAGATAAACATAAGCTCACTCCACTTTTTTATGCTGTTATGAATAATGATGAGAAAATGATAAAATTTCTAGTCGAAATAGGTAATGCCGATGTTAACCTGGGTAAATATAATAATCCTCTTGGCATGGCTATTTCACTTGGACGTATGGAATTAGCAGAATATTTGATAGACAAAGGTGCAGATATAAACCGACAAGACAGTATCGGCAGAACCTTTCTGCATAAAGCTGCTGAAGATGGAAATTTAGCTGCAGTGAAATTTTTAGTAGAAAAAGGTGCTAGGCTTGATGTTTTAGATAAATGGAATGATACTCCTCTTCATGTTGCTGCAAATGTAAAAGTCAATAAAGGTCATACAGAAGTAGTAGATTATTTAATAAAAAACGGTGCAGATATAAATCTTACTCATAACTACACTCCGATACACCTAGCTATTACACGTGGAAATTTAGATATGGTGAAATGTCTGATAGATAATGGTGCTGATCTTTATATTAAAAGAGCATGCGATGGTACACCTCTTACTTATGCTAAACAGCAAGGGCAAGTGGAAATAGTAAATTACATGGATGGTGTAATGTCAAACCTTTCACGTAGCAAAACTGTATCCCTTGATAACACTAATATAAATATCAAGTATGACTTAGCTGCCAATAAGCTAGATACAATAGAAAAAAGCATTAAAGATGCTGTACGAGACTTTAAGGGTGCTTTTAATACCTCTGACCATGATATAAGGATCAATACTTATGTATTCAACACTCAAAATGAGTTTAAAGAGTACTTGAAAAAAGTTGGATTCGATGCTGGCGACGGTGTTAATGGCTACACAAGAATGATCGATCTAAATAAGGGAAATGCTGCTGACGTTTATGTCTACCTAGATAGTAAAGGGAATTTAAATCAACATACGTTAGAGCACGAGATAGGGCATGCAATGCACTTTGCAAATCTTGGTCTAAGCTATATCTTGCCAAAAGCAATGCACGAAGCTATTGCTAACTATGTTGCTGGTTTAGAAAATGGCAAACACATTAATGATCACGGAGATAAAGAAGCTTTAATTGCAATAAAAAATAAGAATCTTAAACTAGATGAGATATTACGTAATGATTATCAAGGAAATCACTACTATTCAGAAGCAGAGCAAGTAGTAAAGTTTCTTGAAAATAAACACCCGGACTTAATTGATAATTTACTAAAGAGCCTCTCCACTTATAAGAGATATCATGATAGGGATCAAGGTAAGAAATTAGTTGAGGATTTTTTGACTGAGCTGAAAGGTTATGATCAAGAATTTAAACAATGGGTTAAGGCTGAGCTGAGTGGTGAACAACATATGGAATATAATGTTGTTGAATCTAACAGTGTTGAAAGTTCAACAAGCCAACAAAGTGCAGGCAAGGGTCTATATGGTTATAGCCCAGTACATAATGTAAGTGGTGATAAAACCAAGATAGAAAGTGTCAGTAGAGAAGATTCTATGCAACCTGCTAAAAAAGTGAGTGAAGACGAACAAGGAAAAGCTGTTACAACAAAAGTTATGAAGTATAATAAACAGCCTTTCTTAAAGGTGAATATTGATGACAATAATGTAGAAAACACTATAGGAAAAGTAAACGAGATAAATAAGGTAACAGGTGCGACGAGTTTACATTTTGCTGCTTCATTGGGAGATTTAAGCAAAGTAGCAATGCTACTAAAACACAATTCATATACTGATACAAGAGACCATAATGGACAAACGCCACTACATTATGCCATTCAGTCAGGAAATACGGAAGTAGCAAAATATCTTATTGATCATGGAGCAAATCTTAATGTTCATGACAATTATTATCAGAAAACTAATACTAAATATGTGTATTATAAGACACCTTTACACTATGCTATTGAGTCTGGAAATATAGAGATAGCTAAATACTTAATAGATCGTGGTGCAAATCCTAATATTCAAGATGCTTATTCCAAAACGCCATTATACAGTGCTATTTATTCAGGTAATACAGAAATAGTGAAGTATCTATTAGATCATAACGCAGATCCTAATAGTAAAAGTTATTATACTTTTCCGTTACTTGCTGCTATTAAGCTAGGGAATGCGGAAATAGTTAAGAGTTTAATTGAGCATGGCGCAGATCTTGGTATCAAAAACACGTCAGCTCAAACACTGCTGCACTATGCAATTGAGCTAAAACATACGGAAATTGCTAAATACTTAATAGATCGTGGTATAGATGTTGATACCCGTGATATTAGCTCTGGTAAATCTCCACTACATTTTGCCATGTACATGAAAAATATGGAAGTAGTTAAATATCTCATAGAGCATAATGCGGATATTGATATTCAGGATAGCTACGGCTTAACACCTTTGCATCTTGCTGTTGATCTTGGGAATAAGAAGATGATAGAGCAGTTAGTTGAAAAAGGTGCGAATATTAATGCTCAGGATAATGATGGTTGGACACCTTTAGTTCATGCAGTGAGGCATGGAAAGTTAGATACAATAGAATATCTAATAAAAAACAAAGCTGACGTTGACGTTGTAGGCAAAGATGGCAGGACACTTGTTGAACATGCTGAGTTATGGGCAGAAGAGAAAGGACTAGCAAGAGATGTAATAGATAGCAAAGGCGGTAATGATTCTTATTATCGTGAGCTTTCAAAAGAAGCTGCAACTTGGGAAAAAGCTGGAAAGGATATGCTTAGCTATCTCAAAAAAATTACTATGCAAGAAGAAGAATCTAACGATATAGACCAAATGCCAGCAGATCAACCTGCGAGTGAAGAAAGGAGTAAAAGATCGATAAGAGGAGACGAAGAGAAGCAAGAGGAAACAATTGTTATAGATAATGTGAAACAACATCCTTTAAAAATCAAAGTGGGTGAGGCTGTTGAAATAGGGAAATATAAGGTAGAACTGCAAGTTACGTATGATGATGTAAGAAATTTTTATGACACTATACGTGGTAAATATCATGATGGTAGTGGATACAATTATGAGCAAGTAATGGTTTTGTACAATGAAATTGTTAGGCCAGCATCACAGCATCATGATGAACCATTTACTCTTGCTGAGTCCTATATTGCAGATGGGCATCTATTTATTAAAAATCAAGATTTTGGAATTTTGAATGATTTTAATGAGATGTTCTATAAAAGTGATGAGTTTATGTAATGTAAAAGGTGGATGAGAATTAATTGATATAAGGAATTAGATCTTTCACTGTCATCCCAGTGTTTCTTTCCCCTGCCATTCCGGCGTTTCCTTCTCCTGTCATCCCAGTGCCCCGACACTGGGATCCAGTGTTCATATAATCTCATCACAAACGTTTATTTTAATTTTAGACCAATACCCAATTTAGAATCAAAATTCCTAGATTCCAGTGTCAAGCACTGGAATCTACTATGCAATTTACTTTTTTATATAACAAATAATATTAATTTATTAATTGACAGGTGGCGTGGGTTATACTATTATTAAGATATATAGTTAATATCTTAATAATCAATATGCCAAAATATGTTAATCGCATTGCTCAATCTATTGTATTAAAAGTCTATACTGATAAGGAACATCCTAGAGTTAAAGTGTTTTGTAAAACTGAAGATAGAGAAGATGGACAAGTTGAAACAAGACTCTCAAAACAGGAAATTGCGGAGTTTTTAAATCAATTTGCCAATAAAGGAAAGCACCAAATTTCTATCAGTAAAAATGTAGAACAAGGTATAATTAAAGATATAGAAGGTATACGTAGAGAAAATGGTAGATATGTATACAAAGCACCGGATTTATCAGCTGAAGAACAATATGATAAATTATTTGAAAGTGAGAAAGCTATTCAATTTAATTTGAATACTTTTATGTCAGATAGTATATCTAAAATTGTAGAATTAAAAGATAGATTTGAAGAAATTTTAGGTTTTTCTCTCGAAAGAGGGTTATGTCACTCATTAAATTACTTTGTTACTTTTCTAAAATTAGAGAATAGGCAAGATTTTGTTGGATTTCTCGAGTCTGATAATATTATATCTGTGCGACCCGAAGTTGCGATTTTGTGATGGTTAGATTCCATCTTCCCTAGACATCAGGGATAATGTATGTCTCACATTTTAAAGAATGGCAACCTTTAGGATGCAAGCATGAGATAAAAGCAGGTAATGCTAAACCTTATAGCAAACTCCTGCAAACAGAGTTAGATATGGTTACAAGAGAAACTTATGATTGAATTGTCGTTATATTGAATATGCGAAATTAAGGTTGTTTTACGCATAGACCAAAATGGTATGAAGCATACGAGGAATTAAAGTTAGATGTCTTTGATTATAGATGTTCTCAGCTTCCGGTAAAAAGTAAGAACCTAAGTCTAACACGAAACAAAATCGTGAAACGGGATAACCATATAGGTGCTCTTATATTCATTTGAATGTAAGTAGGCAGCCAGCCATAAGCACTTACATTGGAGGGATTGTCCAAGAAGCTAATGCCCAAAGTAATATTTGGGATATGCAGACGTGGACACTATAATTTGGAGGGTAAAGTTGTGAATAGTAGTAAATATGTTATAGACCAACAATTTGTTAGGTATGAATGGAATACAATTCCTTGGCGTAAAGTTGAGAAATTTGTATTTAAGCTACAAAAGCGAATTTACCAAGCTGCAATATGTAATGATAAGAAGAAGGTACATAAACTTCAAAGATTATTACTCAATTCAATAAGTGCAAAACTACTTGCTGTCAGAAAAGTAACTCAAGATAACAGAGGGAAGAAAACTGCAGGTATTGATGGAAAAGCAAATCTTAATCATAAAGAAAGATTGCAATTAGCATATTCTTTAAATGTTAGAGAAAAAGCGAAACCATCAAAACGTGTTTGGATTCCAAAACCTGGAAAACCAATAGAATATCGCCCTCTTGGTATACTTACTATCTCAGATAGGGCAAAAGAAACACTTATGAAAATGGCACTAGAGCCAGAGTGGGAGGTAGGATTTGAACCGAACATGTATGGTTTTAGACCTGGTAGGTCATGTCATGATGCTATTGAAGCCATATTTAATTCACTGAATTGGAAAACAGCGTACTGTTTAGATGCTGATATTTCTGGATGTTTTGATAATATTAATCAAAATGCTCTGTTGGAAAAACTTAACACTACACCAACCTTTAGAAGAATTATAAAAGGATGGTTAAGAGCTGGAGTAATGGAAAACAGAAAATTTGAATCCACAAAACGTGGTACAATTCAAGGAGGGACGATCTCACCGTTACTTGCTTGTGTTGCATTAAATGGATTAGAACAATATATCAAAGAAACGTTATGGAGTGAACTTCTTCAATATAGGAAGATGAAATGTGGTGTTGCAAGCAGTAGAGAAGCAAAAAGCTCATTAAGTGTAATTTTCTACGCAGATGACTTTATCATCATACATGAGAGTAAGGAAATCATTCTGAAGGCAAAAATGATAGTTGAAGAATGGCTCAAAACCATTGGACTAGAATTGAAACCTTCAAAAACAAAGATTTCTCATACTCAAAATGGAGAAAAGCCAGGATTTAATTTTCTTGGTTTCTCAATAAGGCATTACTCTACGAAAAATAATAAGAGGGGTTATAAATTATTAGTCAAACCAAGTCGTGAATCCAGAAAACAGCATACACTCACTATAAAACATAAGATTAGAGGATTAAGAGGATCAACACAAGAAACAGTAATAAGACAGCTTAACCCAATTACTAGAGGGTGGAGCAAATATTATTCTTCGGTTGTGTCAAACAAGACCTTTAGGTTTATTGACAGTGTAATGTTTAGAAACATCTGGAAGTGGGCAGTCTACAGGCACCCAACCAAAGGAAAATACTGGATTAAAAATAAATACTTTAAAAAGTATAAAAACGATAATTGGCGATTTATGACAAATAACAAAGTTCTTCTTATTAAGCACGGAGATCATGCTATTAAAAGGCATGTCAAAGTGAAAGGAACCAAGTCTCCATATGATGGCGATTGGGTTTATTGGGGTAATCGTTTAAGGAAGATACCAGATAAACTACCAAGAGTAATAAAATTGTTGAAGTTACAACAAGGTAAATGTGGTCATTGTCAACTTTGGTTTAAAAATGATGATATCTTAGAAACACATCATATTGACCGAAACAGACGTAATAATATGAAAAAGAATTTATCCTTGTTACATGGACATTGTCACGATGAATTACATAGAAAGTGTGCATGACAAGCACCAAATTATAGAGGAGCCGTATGAGGCGAAAGTCTCACGTACGGTTCTGAAGTCGAGTGGGGAGAGGCGACTTTTCCCACTTAGATAACGAACAAGATTTTATGAATTATATTGATGGAAAAAAAGAACAAACGAAAAAGTTATTAATGATGCAGTTTTTATCGCAATTCTTACCTATTCTTGATATTCAGAGCATTGAAAAGCGAGAAGGAGATCCATTTTATTATGATGAGATAATATATAAGCAATTATGTAACGATCTATCTTCAACAAAAGTATGGGTCTATACTAACCAAGAACAAATCAAACGTTTCTTAAATGATGTGAAGATAGGATGCTACTTAGAATTTAGTTATTTTTGCTATGCTTGTAATGAAGAAGATGTCATTGAGGATGAGGGGCATTCTATGTTGGTGTATAAAGCAGAGAATGATAAATACATATTTTTTGACCCTAATAAAGGAGCGGTTGGCTTTTGTCCTGATACAGGAGCTGCTAATTTTACATTAGAGGAAGTTTGTAGGGTAATGGAACTTGCTGTAAACCATTATTCATATGATATGTATGTTGAAAATTTTGCAGATTATTGCGAAGTTCGTATTGGACTTAGAAATGCAACACTGATTTCAAAGAAAGCTGAAAAACTTTATGAAACAACAGAAAGAACAAATTCAAAAATAATTGATATATCAGTTGATAAAGGTATGAATAAATTGTTGCTCACACCTGCAAGTCTGTGAAAGGACATAACTCGATCTTTTTGGCTATTTACCAAGTATAGACATCAGCTCATTCCATTCTCTTTTACCAATGCCACTTTCTTCTCTCGCAACATTTTCTCCTTTTATTAGCTTGCGAATTATTTCAAGACCAGTTTTTGAAATACAGGCTGATTTTAAGGAGTATTCAATGAAAGCATTATAGGCCAGCGGGACCCATTTCTTTACTATGTCCAACATAACTTCTGCATAGACTCTAATTTCATATTGGGCGTGCTGATCAGCTCTAAGCCTTAAAAAGTGAAGAAGGTTGTGTAAATCTATTTTCCAATAAAACTGAGTATAGTAATTAAGTGTTAGATTAGTTCGGGCAATTTCCCTTGCAAGGCCCTGTTCAATAAATTTCTCATAATGAGAATATACTAAATTAGAATCATTTATTAGAGAATCTATTATTTCTTTTGAAGTACTTGAGTCAAAAGCTTCACCGCTGCCTTGTTTATTATTATCAGATTGTTTTGCAACCTGTTCTGGTATATAAAATTCATTATCAAGTATCGAATACCTTCCGGAATATTCATTCACATTTGCAGTTCTATGTCTTATCCACTGTCTTGCAATAAAAATTGGAAGTTTCACGTGAAACTTAATTTCACACATTTCAAATGGAGTTGTATGATGATGCCTCATCAAATACTTTATAAGCGCCTCATCTTGATTTATCTGTTTAGTTCCCTTTCCATAAGAAACGCGAGCAGCTTGAACTATGGCGCTATCAGAGCCCATATAATCAATTACTCGAACAAATCCATGATCTAATACTTTATGTTCTTCGTATAGAATGTCATCTATTTCTTTTACTGTAGTTCGCTTAGTTGTCTCATTCATAATATATCCTCAAGATGAAACGAAAATATCAGCCCCGCATGAATTGAGTTTTTCGTCCATTGCTTCATAGCCTCTCCATAAATGATGTGAGTTATTTATTGTAGTTTCTCCTTTAGCTACCAAAGAAGCGAGAATTAAAGCTGCTGTTGACCTTAAGTCATTAGCATGCAGATTAGCTCCAGATAAGCTCTTTATTCCACTTATAGTAGCTTTATTTTTTTCGATGCTGATATTAGCACCTAATTTTCTTAGCTCATTTGCATGTGCAAATCTACTTTCAAAAACGTTCTCTTCAATGATTGATATTCCACCTGCAATTGACATAGCAGACATTAGTTGTGGTTGCATATCACTGGGAAAGTTGGGATATGGATTTGTTGCAACGTGAGCAGATTTAATAGAGCCATTTTTTCTAGAAATAATAATACCATCATCATGTAACTCAACTCTGGCTCCTATAGTCTTCAATTCATTTGCAATACATTCTATATCAGACAAACTTACTCCTTCTAACTTTAGCTCGCCGTCGGTAATGATAGCAGCCAAAGCATAAGTACCGGCCTCTATGCGATCTGGTATTATTTTATGCTCACACCCATTTAATGCTTCAACACCTTCTATTGTGATTTTTGTATTATTAACTTCAATATTGGCACCCATAATCTTCAGAAACTCTATTAAATCAAGAACTTCCGGCTCCGTTGCGGCATTGTTTATTGTTGTTACTCCTTCTGCAAGTGTTGCTGACATGATTATGTTTTCTGTTGCGCCAACACTTACTTTTTCAAATGTTATTTCTTTGCCTTGCAATTTTCCCTTTGTTGTTGCAGTTATATTACAGCTATCAATTTCAATTTTAGCTCCCATTGCTTCAAGTGCCTTGATATGAATGTCAACAGGACGTTTTCCAATATTACATCCACCAGGAAATACTGTTGAAACTCTACCAAATCTGCTGAGCATTGGACCTAGCATTAAAAAAGATGCTCGCAGTCTGCTTGCAATTTCATGTGATATTAAATGGTTATTGATATTGCTACAGTCAATTTCCAAAGTATGATTTGCTTTATAGTCTTTATTGCATATAAAATTTACTTCTGCACCAAGACTCTTAAGCAGCTCAGACATCAAATGCACGTCAATTAAATCAGGTACGTTATGCAAAGTTATTGAAGAATTACTAAACAAGCTTGCCGCCATTATTGGCAAGACTGCATTCTTTGAACCATTAATCTTGATTTTTCCAATCAAGGGCTTATGGTTACTTCTTACTAATATTTTATGCATTTAATCAAGCGATAGAACTTATCAAGTAAGTATAATAGGTTAGCGGTAAAAGGCAAAATTTTGCTTTTTCTTCTTCAGTCATTCGAGTAGCTGACACTGGGATCCATTTCTTCATCATCATCAAAATGTTATATTTCAACATTACTTTTATGCTGACCAATTTAACTGGATTCCAGTTGGCTTTGTTGCATCGCTATCTACGGCGGATTAAAGATAAAAAAGATGAAGAATATCAGTAGCTTATTATTCTAGCATTTATAGTAAGGACGGTCAGTGAATATCTAAATTTGAGTAAAAGAAATTTTACTACCATTCACTAATCTAGCTAAAATTCAAGAATTTCAATGCTTTAGCTATTTTAAGTAGAATTAAATTTACTAATACAAACAATAAATTACTATTCTTAAATTTGATCAGATTGACTGCAAAAAAAATAAGATTTTCAATAAGTTGCTTGTATAGTTAGCCTTTCATAGGTAGCGATGCAACAAAGCCATTCCAGTTTCAGCTACTCGAATGACATTTTCGTAGTCGATTCAAAATAGCATAATTAACTACACCTTTCCAAAGATGAGAGACGCGTTGGTACCACCAAAACCAAATGAATTAGAAAGCGCATATTGAATTTTATGCTCTTGAGCTTTAAGTGGTACAAAATTTAAATCACACCCTTCTGAAGGTTTGTGTAGGTTTAAAGTTGGTGGAACAATTCCATTGTTTAATGCAAGGATACTAAATATTGCTTCAACACTTCCTGCGGCACCAAGTAAATGTCCTATAGAAGATTTAGTCGAGGAAACAGGTATTTTATAGGCATAGTCACCGAATAACTGCTTCATTGCTATTACTTCAACTTTATCCCCAAGTTTTGTTGAAGTTCCATGTGCATTGATATACCCAATTTGACTTGGGCTTACTTGTGCACTCCTTAAAGCAAGTTCCATTGCCTTAAGTGCGCCTCTTCCTTCTGGATGTGGTGCTGTAATGTGGTGCGCATCTCCTGTGAGTCCATATCCAGTGAGTTCTGCATATATTTTTGCTTCCCTTTTTTTTGCATGTTCATATTCTTCCAGAACTAATATACCGGCCCCTTCGCCCATGACAAATCCATCGCGTTCTTCGTCCCATGGCCTTGAGGCCTCTTCAGGCTTATCATTGAATTTAGTTGATAGCGCCTTCATCGATGCAAAACCTGCAATTCCAACTCTGCATAACGCACTTTCTGCTCCGCCTGCAATCATAATGTCAGCTTCACCGAGTTTTATAGCTCTTGCTGAGTTTATAATCGCATGCGCACCTGTTGCACATGCAGTAACCGCTGAGTCATTTGGACCTATAAATTCGTATTTAATAGAAATATGACCAGATATCAAATTTATTAGACTTGCAGGAACAAAAAATGGGCTAACACGTCTAGGCCCCTTCTCCTGCATGGTAATTACATTTTCCTGAATTGATGGAAGACCACCTATACCAGAACCAATAGCTACACCTATTCGCTCTTTATTAATATTTTTATTTTCCAAAATTAGTGAATCTTCTACTGCCTGAACAGCTGCTGCAATTCCGTAGTGAATAAAACGATCTGTTCTTTTTAGGTCTTTTTCAGAAATATAATCTAGCGGATTAAAACAGCTTTCAGCGTTGTAGGATACCTGTCCTGCAACCCTGCAAGCAAGATCAGAAGAGTTGAACCTATCTGTACTGATTGCTTTTATGCCAGATTTACCTTCTTTCAGCTTTAACCAGGTGTTATTAACATCTGCTGCTAGTGGAGTAATTAAGCCAACACCGGTAACTACTACTCTTTTGCTCATTCAACATCAATTGTTTGCTTTGTTTACTACATATTCAACTATCTGTTCCATAGTTTCCATTTTTTGCGCATCTTCATCAGGAATCTCTATACCAAATTCTTCTTCAGCTGCCATGATTATTTCAACTGCATCTAAACTATCTGTGCCATGGTCTGAAAGCTTTGAAGAACTACTAAATCCCTCTACATCCTTACTGATGTGCTCTAGTATAATCTTCTTTACTTTTTCTTCTATATCTTCTCTAGTGCTTTTTGCCAATTCGTTCATTTCTTACTAAAAAATAACCTATTCTCTGATGTTATAAGAAATTTTGATGTTTGCAATAGCTTTTATGATTATATAAACTATTAAAAACTTCCTATCTCTTAGCACTCGATAGTTAATAAATTTAAAAATGCTAGACGAAACAACAAAAAATTTGCTTGTTGTAGAAGTGAATAAGCTCTTACCTGAAAATAGCGAGAATAAACTTATATCAGCTATGCGTTATGTACTTCTTGCTCCTGCAAAACATATACGTTCTTTTTTAGTTATAGCATCTTCGTCGATATTCAACATAAAGGTTGAAAAAGCAATAACAGCAGCAGCAGCAATTGAATTTATTCATGCTTACTCCCTAATTCACGATGATCTGCCATGTATGGATAACAGTGACACTCGAAGAGGCCAGCCAAGCTGCCACAAAAAATTTGGTGAAGCAACAGCAGTACTGGCCGGAGATGCATTACTTACCCTGGCTTTTGAGGTATTATCTTTGTTAAATTGTGAGATCATAAAAGTGCTCTCTCAAGCAATAGGAATGAAGGGAATGGTGGGAGGGCAGATTTTAGATATAGGTGCAGATTTTGACAAAATAAAAGAAATTCATTTGATGAAAACTGCAAAACTATTTGCAGCTTCATGTGAAATAGGGGCTATAATAGGAGGCGCTACAGACAAGGAGCGGGAAGCATTATATAACTATGGAATAAATCTAGGGCTTATTTTTCAAGCCAAGGATGATATCGAAGATTATGAGCAAGATAAAACAAACAATTTAATGTCCGTGCTTGGAAAAAATGAAATGGAAAACTATATAGATAGTCTCTTTAAACAGGCCTCAGATAATTTAAGTACGCTTTCAGGGAATACTAGTGACTTATATGATTTATTGAATCAAGTAAAAAAAGATGGTTAGAAAAATTATATTACAAATGTTTATCTCTGTAGTAATGATTCTCACTTTAGCTTCTGCTTTTATAATTACGATTGTTTATATAAACAAAGATAAACCAGAGAAAAGGGAAAAGCTTTACGAAATAAATGCTACACATGGTGGTTTGACACAGATGATAGCAAGTTATTTGGTCAGGCCGATACTTGAATCAGCTCTTGATCGTTATATTGAAAAGCATGGGTTAGCAGAATATTTAGAAGAAATAACACAGCAAAAAGAAGAAGAGATGATAAACTTTTATGAAATTACTGAAGGCAGTGGCAGTAAAGTTTTCTGTGGCCAAGAAGTTCTGCTACAAATGTACAAAGTCTCCAACAACCTAGCAACGCTACTTCCGACTGATGTCAATTTGAAAATAGGTCAGGATTACTTAAAAGAAGTGAGTTTAGGGGTAATAGGTATGAAAGAAGGTGGAGAGCGTGTAGTTACTATTGCCGCTGATGACAACAAAATGAGTTTTAACTCTTATTACATCAAACTGATTGAAGTAAAAGATAAATATCCTGATTCAGTAAATAACCTAATGATTTTTAATGACTTAATTAACAAAACTGGAAAACGAGTAAAATGTGGCGATGAGATATCAGTTCAATATAGCATAAAGAGACATAATGGTGAGTATATAATCAAAGATCAAATAGTGCAGTTTAAGGTTGGTGACAAAAAAATACCACTTGCTATAGAACTTGGAGTTGTGGGAATGAGAGCTGGTAATAAAAGAACAGTTCTTTCTTCACCTGATCTTTTAACTGATGTGTTAACAAAAGGCATAGATTGTGATATTGCAATAATTGATTTAAGCTTGAATTCTACTATTGGAAAATAGCTTGAAGAATTACGAAGTAAGAAAAAATAAAACCTCTTGAATGCTCTATATTACTTAAAGTAGGCTTCCTCTAAAGTATAAATTTAGATAAATCAAGCTGCTTTGAAATTGACTCTAGTTTATCTCTTACATATTTGCTATCTATAACAAATTTTTCACTATTTTTTTCAGAAGCGATAAAACTTATTTCATCCAAAAGCTTCTCCATGACAGTATGAAGTCTTCTTGCACCTATATTTTCCACTTCTCTATTAACTGTAAATGCTATTTCAGCTATAGTCTCTATACCATCATCAGTAAACTCAAGTGTTACATTTTCCGTTTTCATTAACGCTATATACTGTTTTAACAAACTAGATTCTGGTTCCTTTAATATTTTTATTAGATCCTCTTGAGTAAGCGCCTTAAGTTCCACTCTAATTGGCAATCTACCCTGTAATTCTGGTAAAAGATCAGATGGCTTAGATAAATGAAAAGCACCAGATGCAATAAATAATATATAGTCTGTTTTTACGGGGCCATACTTAGTTGAAACAGTTGTTCCCTCAAGTAATGGTAACAGATCGCGCTGCACTCCTTCTCTGTTGACTTCACCTTTTATTTCTGTACGTGCTGCAATTTTATCTATTTCATCTAAAAACACTATGCCTTCATTGCTAACAAGATCAATCGCTTCTTTGATTATCTTGTCTTCATCCATTAACCTTTCGCTTTCTTCATTAATCAATATTTCACGTGCTTCTTTCACTTTAACTGTAATAGTTTTTGTTTTTTTGCTCCCATTAAACATCTTGCCCACGATTTCTGTTACGTTCATCACACCAATTTGCCCACCTGGCATGCCAGGTATATCAAAAGTGGGTAACATACCCTTGCTCTCCCTGACGTTAATAGAAACTTCTCCATCTTCAAATTCCTTATTTCTCAGTCTTTCTCTGAAAACTTTTTTGCTTTCCTCGGTTGCATCTTCACCAACCATGGAGTTGACTATTATCTTTTCAGCCAAACCTAAAGCTTTTTTAGTTAAGGCTTTACGTGCTTTTTCCTTAACTAAAACTATTGCTGCGTCAACTAAATCACGTATTATCGAGTCAACATCACGTCCAACATATCCTATTTCAGTAAATTTCGTTGCTTCAACTTTTATAAAAGGTGCACCAGCAAGCTTTGCTAAACGGCGAGCTATTTCAGTTTTACCAACTCCCGTATGGCCTATCATGAGTATATTCTTAGGTATAATCTCTTCACGTAGTGGAAGTGGGACTTTATTTCGACGCCAACGATTTCTGAGTGCAATAGCAACAGCGCGCTTTGCATCATTCTGCCCGATTATAAATCTGTCTAATTCTTTAACTATCTTCTGTGGTGGTAGATCATCTAATAAAGCTTGTGAGCTTTGAATGCTGCTACTTCCTGTACCTTCATTTTCATAGAGGCTATTTTTCTCATTATAGTCATCATTATTATCAAATTGACCCACTACAGATTGACTAGAAAAATTGGCACACAAAGTTCTTGACATATTACTCCTCTATTTTTTCGATAATTAGATTATGGTTTGTATAAACACATATATCAGCAGCTATCTTCATAGCCTTTTTTGCAATCTCCTCTATTGATATTCCTTCAACGTCAATCAAAGCTTTTGCTGCAGATAAAGCAAAATTTCCTCCAGAGCCAATGGCTGCAATGCCATCTTCAGGTTCAAGAACATCACCCGTTCCTGTAATGACCAATGAAATGGACTTGTCTGCCACGATCATCATAGCTTCTAATTTTCTTAGATATTTATCCATTCTCCAGTCTTTTGCAAGTTCAACACATGCCCTCATTAACTGTCCTGGGTGCTTATCAAGTTTAGATTCTAGCCTTTCGAAGAGAGTAAATGCATCAGCTGTTGCTCCAGCAAAACCGGCAATTACGGAATCACCAGAAAGACGCCTAACTTTTTTTGCTCCAGATTTTATAACGGTATGGCCTAGCGAGACTTGCCCATCACCTATTACTACTACATTTTTGTCTCTTCTAATTGACAGTATAGTAGTACCATACATTTTACTGCTGTCATGATGAATCATTTTTTTGTTATTTTAATTCGTTATATTATATTAAGATTATAACTTATAATATAGTACTTTTCTTATAACATTTAAAGTGTAGATGCAAAACATAATTCATCCAAATCTGGAAAAAGATATAAATAATTGGTTCAAAACAAAATTTAATGGTTTTACATTACCATTTTATAGCTCCATAGATCTTAGGAATTCAGGCTACAAAATTGCTCCAGTAGACGCCAATTTATTTCCTGCAGGGTTTAATAACCTAAGTGAAGTATCAAAAGCGATAGCAGCAAAATTGATAAAAAGCTACTTCGAAACAAAACAATATAAAAAGGCCCTTATAATACCGGAGAATTACACACGAAATAAAATGTATATAGAAAATGTATTTGCTATAGAAAAGGTACTGCAACTCGCAGGTTTTGAAACTAGAATTGGCCTCTTTCATAATGAAACGTACAATTTAATAGAACAGTATGAAACTGTTGTGAAAGAAAACTCTTTGCTGAAGACAACTTCAGGATTTGTGCCTGATATTATTATACTGAACCGTGATATGACGAGCCACATTCCAGACACGCTAGAAAACGTAAAACAAGAGATAGTGCCAAGTCCATTATATGGCTGGCACAGTAGGCAGAAATTTCAATATTTTGAAATCTATCAAAAATTAGTGTCCGAATTTTGTGGCGAATTTAAAATGGACCCATGGCTTATTTCTGTGCTTACAGAAAGCTGTAATGGAGTTGACTTTAATGATGATTCATCACTAGGAGCAGTAGCGACTAAAGTTGACCAAATATTATCTCTAGTGCAAAAAAAATATGAGGAATATGAAATAAAAACACAACCTTACGTTTTTATCAAAGCAAGCAATGGCACATATGGAATGGGCATTATAACAGCAACAAGTGGAAAGGAAATATTAAATCTCAATAAAAAAAAGCGTCATAAAATGAAAAAGATAAAAGAAGGAATAGCAATCAATAGTGTTATTATACAAGAAGGTGTACCAACTATTGACATATTTAAAAGTAGTTCTGCAGAACCGCTAATATACTATATAGGAGATACTCCAACATGTTACTTATACCGATGTAATAGCAGGAAAGATGTATATTCTAGCTTGAATTCCACTGACTGTGAATTTTATGACATCAGCCAAGAAAATAAAACTTTGCCACTTTGGAATATTGTTAGCAAATTAGCAGTGCTAGCATTGGCAGTAGAAATTAAGTCTTTTCATCTCTAATAATTAATTTCTACAATGCTGCCATTATGCTGAATATGGTGAGCGTCATCAAGTCCAGTAGAAGGATCAGTACCATTATTAGGTTGATTGACAAACTTATCGATGTTTGATACTAGATATGCTATACTTAGTATCAAACTAACCGTAACAGTTAAGTTGAAATTATAGATTATGCCACCACCCAAGTCTATTGGTATGGTTGGAAGTTCCATTCTTTTTAATATGAAGCTTAACAAGCCCAATGACAAAGTGAATGTGCTAAAAATAACTTCTTTGCCATATTTAGCAGACTTTTCAGAATCCTTATTATCTAGATACTTCTTCCATGTATAATAACAGTTTATGCATTCTGAAAATAGAAATAGAACTGCTGATGTTAAGCTAATATAACTTATTACATCCTTGTTGTTTCTAGCTAAGAAATGAATGATTTTTGTCTGCATCAATATTCCTATGACACAGTTTGCCAAGAAGGCTAAGCTACCCACAACCTGTATTGGTTTTTCAGGTTCATTTCCCCCTTTACCATTCTGAAGTTTTTTAGATTTATATCCAGCTAAATTGAGACCAAAATGAAGAGCAAATATTATTGATGTTGGTAGTTTTATGAACTTAGAAATATCTAATACAGTGCAAATATTGGATCTGTTGTTATCAATAAACTCGCAACAGAATTGCAATGAAATTTTACACAATATGCCTGTTAAACCTACTGCAATACAATACATCTTTCTAATATCATGATTGTGAGCATCATGTATATTTTCTATAAATGTATTTGGCTTACCTTTTGGCATAAGTAGATAATAAAATAATAACTTTTTAATATTATACTATAAAAATCTAAAAAGAAAAGTGCTATAAATCAGTACTTTGAGAGTGATCTAAACATAAATCGGCCAAGCACTTGATAAATAAGAGATCAGTACTGAGAGTTGGTACGCGAAAGTAATATCCGTCTTTGATAATTGCTTTATACTCTATATCAAGTTCAACCAGTGTTTCAGAATGCTCAGAAACAAAAGATATAGGTGATAAAACTACAGGTATATTATCGTCTTTTGCGCGTGATAGCTCACTTTCAGTGCTAGGCTCCAACCATTTTACAGGGCCAACCTTACTCTGATAACATATTCCCCAATCAAGATCTTCAATATTCAATTTTTTTACTATTAATTTTACTGTTTTTTCTATCTGTGAAGCGTAAGGGTCGCCTTTTTTAATGATACTAAGAGGTAAGCTATGAGCCGAGAATAGGACTCTTGGCTTACCGATTTTGCTAGCTAATTTATAATATTTAGACGTCAGATTAACATGAGCTTCAATAAAGTCTTCATTGTCATAATAATGGTGAATTGTTTTTGTGTTACATTCCAGTTTGGCATTTTTTTGCCAATTCTCGATGGATGATAGAGTTGTGGTGGTTGAATATTGCGGATATAGTGGTAACAGAATGATTTCGTCAGGGTCGAATTGCTTTACGCTTTTAACAACTTCATCAGCAAATGGATGCCAATAACGCATGCAGATGAATATCTTATATACATGGTTTCCATTTTCATTTAATTTTAGTTCTAAAGCATCAGCTTGTGCTTTCGTATTCTCCAAGATTGGCGATTTACCTCCAATGTGCTCGTATATTTCTTGTGCAGTGCTTTCTCGCCTTTTGGAGATAAACTTTGCTAAAAGAAAGCGGAAAGGATTGAGTAGATTGACTATTCTTCTATCATAAAATAGATTAAACAAGAAAGGACGTACTGCACTTAGTGAATCAGGTCCACCAAGGTTAAATAAGATTACTGCCTTCTTCACTGACAGCACCTTTCTTCAGGTTTGCCTATAAAATCAGCTACACACTCATCAAGTTTAGTTACAGGCACTAAATTTCTCACACTAGCATACAATAGATGACCAGATCTCTTCACGTTACTCTGTGTAGATACAAAGTTTCTATCAAAAACCACATCAACACAAAAACTTGGCACTGCTTCAAAAAGTTCAACAGCAGCCAAAGATATCATTATGCAGCTTTGTAGAGCCTTCAGAAAAATCGTAAGGGGAAAAAGTAAAACCCTAACAAAGAGAGAGGGAAGACTGTCATTCATTAGTTGTCCTGGATTAGGAGAATTATACTCAATATGCTGTCTGTTTTTATCAAAGATAGGAAATTTTATAATGTCTTTCTTAAATTCCTGCTCTATTTGTTCCTCGGTATAATTTTCATTATTAGTCATTTTTTTCAATAACTTTTCACGCAAGTGAAAGGTTCTTACAACAAAACATGTTGCAACCATCAGTGCAGCACATATAAGTGCGCACTCGATAAGGCTTATGTTGCCTACCATAGCTGGTAATACAAAGCAAAAAAACAGCGGTATGGCAATCATTTCACCAAATGGAACAACGTTCCTTTTCATCCCAAAAGCGGCACCTTCTTTTAATTTTGTATTATTGTGTAAGCTATACTCTAAATAACTTAAAAATGCCAAATTAAAGGTTAAAAAACCTTTTGTTCCGCAGAAAATTGATGATTTAAGATTATTCACTAGTTTCTTACGACAGTAAACCATAAACTACCCCTTGATGTTTTATTCTTGACTATAAATAAAAAATCTCTTTGATGGAACAAAAATTCACAATAAAGTAAATATACGATCTTAATATAAGGGAATGATATGGCAATTGAGAGAACACTTTCGATATTAAAACCTGATGCAGTAAAAAATAATATTACAGGCAGTATAAATTCTTACATTGAAAAATCTGGACTAAAAATTATAGCACAGAGAAAGATGCTGCTGACAAAAAAACAAGCAGAGCTGTTTTATGAAATTCATAAGGATAGGCCTTTTTTTGGAGAGTTGGTGGAATTTATGACTTCTGGGTCTGTGATAGTTCAAGTTTTAATCGGTGAAAATGCAGTCAGTAAATACAGACAAATCATGGGTGCTACAGATCCAAAACAGGCAGATAAAGGTACAATTAGGGGTGATTTTGCTAATGATATTAGTGAAAATAGAGTGCATGGTTCTGATAGTCTAGAGAATGCTCATAGAGAAATAGCTTTCTTTTTTGCTGAATGTGAATTGGTGTAGTTTTACCTTTTTACATATTAAATTTCTGAATTTTATGTTGAACTGTATAATATTAGCCCAATTTTTAGTTTAAGCAATATTAAGGGAAAGCTTTTTCATGCACAGTATAGATAATATTTAAAATGGATCATGTTGTTAACGCTTATAATAGATCTGAAGCTTCTATAGTTAGAGGAGAAGGAGTATATCTCTTCGATAAGGATGGTAAAAAATATTTAGACTTTGCTGCAGGAATTTCTACAACCTCTCTAGGGCATTGTCATCCATACATTACAGATAAACTGAAGGAGCAACTGGATTCATTATGGCACTGCTCTAATATTTTTACTATTCCTCAGCAGGAAAGGCTTGCTCAGCGTTTAACAGAACTTACCTTTGCCGATAAAGTTTTTTTCTGCTCAAGTGGACTTGAAGCAACAGAAGCTGCAATTAAATTTATTCGCCGCTATTTCTACTTAAATGGACAAGAAAAGCGCAGTCACATCATTACAATTGAAGGAGGTTTTCATGGCCGCAGTATTGCTGCAATTTCAGCTGGGGGAAATGAAAAATCACGCGAAGGTTTTGCTCCACTCCTTTCTGGTTTTGATAAAGTTCCAAGAAATAACATTGAAGCATTAGAAAAGAAAATCAATAGCGAAACAGCTGCCATATTTTTAGAGCCCATACAAAGTGAAGGCGGAGTACATCCATTGGACGTAGAGTATCTTAAAAAAGTAAGAGAGATAACAAAAGCTCAAGGAATAATTTTATGCTTTGATGAAGTGCAATGCGGATATGGACGGATTGGCTCTCTATTTTACTATCAAAATATAGGAGTTGAACCTGATATGCTCACTTGTGCGAAGGCTATGGGTAATGGATTTCCTCTGGCTGCATGTTTAGTAAAAGATTATATAGCAGAAGCAATCACTCCAGGAACTCATGGGTCAACTTATGGAGGTAATCCACTTGCCATGACTGTTGGTAATGCAGTACTCGATGTAATGCTAAAGGAAGGCTTTTTTGACCATGTTAAGAAGGTCAGTAAATATCTAAAAGAAAAGTTGTTGCCTTTGACTGAAGAATTTCCGAAGATCATTTCAGAAGTTCGTGGGGAGGGTTTATTGATAGGGATAGAGCTTAGAGTACCTTTGGCTGATAAAATTGTTAAACAATCTCTTGACAAAGGCTTAATAATGACTAATATTTTAAATAATAAGGTAATAAGAATAACTCCTCCACTTGTTGTTGAGAGTATGCATGTGAATGCAGTGTGTGATATATTTCATGATTTATTTTTTTATATTAAAGATATATAGACTTGCAAATGCTTCTTACAACATATAAAATCAACTCTGTTTCTATATCGCAATAACATCATACTTTAATGGATTGGTTATTGATTTCAGTATTGTCAGCAATTTTCTTCTTGTTGATCTTATCGTTTTTGTTTTCAGGAGCAGAAATAGGGTTAACCTCAATTAGCCGCTCCCGAGTTAATAAACTAAAGCTAGATGGCAATAAAAGAGCTAAGATAATAGACCGCTTGTTGAATACAAAAGAATTAACAATAGGAACAATATTACTGTGCAATACAATTATTAACATTACTTGTTCCGCTTTATTTACAGCAATATTTATACATTTCTTTGAAAGTGAAGGCATCTTTCTTTCAACATTCATGATGACGTTTTGTATTTTGCTATTTTGTGAAGTTTTACCAAAAACTTACGCCATGCAAAATCCTGAAAAATTTACATTGCTTTCTTCTTATTTTATGCTGTTTTTTGTCAAGATTCTTTCTCCATTGACATTAGGCATTCAGTTTATTGTCAATCTCATTCTGAAGTTATGTGGGCTTCATAAGAATAGGGAGGTAATATCTGCAGCAGATGCAATGCGTAACATGATTACTCTTCATCGCAGTGAAGGAACTATGTTACAACAGGATTTAGATATGCTAAGTAGTATACTTGATTTGGCTGAGACAGAAATATCACAGATTATGACTCACAGGAGAAGCTTATTTTCTCTTGATATAGATCGAAACAAAGAGGATTTAATAAGAGAGATTTTAACCAGTAGCCATAGCAGAGTACCTTTATGGCAAAAAGAACCAGATAATATTGTTGGAGTGGTTCACGTGAAAAATCTAATAAATGCCTTGCGTGAAAAGGATAATAAAATAGAGATTGCCAAAGTTATGTCAAAGCCTTGGTTTATACCAGAAAGTACGCCACTCAGTGTACAACTTCACAACTTCCGTAAAAACAGGAAACACCTTGCATTTGTTATTGATGAGTATGGAACACTACAGGGAATCGTAACTCTTGAGGATATACTGGAAGAAATAGTTGGAGAAATTTCAGATGAACATGATTTGATCACAGAGAATTTTATAAAAAAGATATCCGATAATATGTATCACATAGAAGGAAAATCTACTATTAGGGATATTAATAGACAGTTACATTGGGATCTTCCTGATGAAGAAGCTACAACTCTAGCAGGTATGATTGTAAACGAGATAGAGCGCATTCCTGAAGAAAATGAAGAGTTTTCCATGTACGGTTTTTACTTTAAGATTTTAAAAAAAGATAAAAATATTATTACTATGATTGAAGTACAAGTAAAAACTGATAATACTGTAGTAGCAATTAATTAGTTGGGTTCTATGGAAGATACATTAAAAATAACGGCTGAAGATTTGAAGAACTATATAGAGAGAATAGAAAAACTTGAACAAGAAAAGAGGGATGTGCAAGATCACATTCGTGATGTATATGCAAAAGCTGCAGATGAAGGTTGGGATATAAAAGTGATGAAACAGATTATTAGGCTAAGAAAGATGGATGATGATGACAGGGAGGAACAGGAAATATTACTTGATACCTACAAACGTGCATTGGGAATGAATTACGAAGGTGAATAGTAGGATTGTAATTGGAATAAGTGGAGCATCTGGTTCTATTTACGGTGTACGGATTCTAGAGGCACTAAAAAATACCAATCATGAAACTCATTTAGTGATCAGCAGTGCTGGAAAAATAACTATAGCTCATGAGATTAAAGAAAAACTTGAAGATATTATGTCGCTTGCAGATTTTTACTATTCTGAAGAAAAAATAGGAGAAAAAATAGCAAGCGGCTCATTTAAAACCTCAGGTATGGTTATTGCTCCATGTTCTATGAAAACAATGTCTGAAATAGCATCGGGGGTGACTTCCAATCTATTAACAAGGGCTGCAGATGTAACTCTAAAAGAAAGAAGAAAATTAGTTCTTATGGTGCGAGAATCTCCACTACATCTTGGACATCTACGAAATATCTTAAAACTAACGGAGATGGGAGCAATTATTGCTCCGCCGATGCCTGCTTTTTATATTAAACCAAAATCTTTGGATGATATTGTAAATCATTCTGTTGGTAAAGTATTGAATTTATTTGATATCGCATTACCTGACTTCGAGGAGTGGCAAGGAAATGTCAATTATTATTAACGGTAAAAAAACAGCAAATGATCTCTGTGAGGAGCTATCAAAAAAAATTGATATTTTAAAGAAAGAGTATAATGTTTTTCCTTGTCTTAAAGTAATTCTCGTGGGTAGCAATCCAGCAAGTCAGGTCTACGTTCGTAATAAACAAAGAAAAGCAGAATCAATAGGCATAAGTTCTGAAACTATTGTTTTGCCTGATAGTATCTCAGAAGATGAATTGATTGAAAAAGTTAATACATTAAATGAAGATTCATCTGTGCATGGAATTTTAGTTCAGTTACCTTTACCAAAGCACATCAGTGCAAGCAGAATAATTAATACAGTAAGTGTTGAAAAAGATGTAGATGGCTTTCATGATGAGAATGTTGGCAGGTTAGTTAAAGGTGAAAAAAATTGTCTGATACCTTGTACTCCCAAAGGTTCTTTGCATTTAATTAAGTCAGTTGAAAATAATCTGTCCGGTAAAAATGCGGTAATCATTGGCAGATCAAATATTGTGGGTAAGCCAATGTTTCACCTATTGTTGCAAGAAAATTGCACTGTTACCATCTTGCATTCACAAAGTAGGGATTTAGCTGATTATTGCTCTAAGGCGGATATAGTAGTTGCAGCAGTTGGAAAGCCAAATTTTGTTCAACCAGATTGGATAAAAAAAGGTGCAATAGTGATTGATGTTGGCATAAATAGCATTAACATAGGAAATCAAAGTAAGCTTGTGGGTGATGTTGACTTTGAGGGAGTAAAAGAAAAAGTCAAAGCTATTACTCCAGTGCCTGGTGGAGTTGGCCCGATGACAATAGCATTTCTTATGATCAACACTTTAGTTGCTGCTTGCTTACAGAAGGGAGTTGATCCTTCTGATTTTATTGCTTAAGGTTTAGCTTAATGTTAGCATAAACAGAATACCTTTGCAAATAGCACATATATAGCACCAAGCATACAACTGTGTATAGGGATTCAAAGTGTTCATAGCTTAAAAATTATAACGTATACCTACTTCTATGATTGCATCTGGTTTTTTCATCGGTGGTTTAAAGCCACTTAATTGACCGCTTGCAGTAATAGCAACTGTGCCAACTATCTGCGGAATAATTTCACAATCAACACCTAACTTTACTTTATAGGAAATAGCACCCAGTATTTTATCTAGTGTTTCATTTTGACCTGCGGCTGCAGCTACAGTTGCAGCCGAATTTGGAGTGTTAACTGCATTTGTATCCTCACCAAGACCAAAAGATGGCAATATTCGAATATATCCACCCAGTCCTATACTAGCATATAATTTAATAGGATCAATTTCAAGATCAGGATAGTAAAGGTAATTTGCCAACAAACTAGCTCCTACTTTCCTTTTTTGTTTATCAGTTATATCACTTATGTTAGCAAGAACCTCAAGTTCAAACTTAGAATTTTTGTTATGATGATAACCAAAGACAACGTTAGGGTTCAATTTAAAGCTTTCACCCCATCGAGTCCCAAAGTTTAAACCTACATAACCTACATAGTAATGATCTTCGTACTGGTCTTCATATCGATCTTCGTATTGATCTTCACAATGATCTTTGTGTTGATCTTCATACTGATCTTTGTACTGGTCTTCATACCGATCTTTGTACTGATCTTCTAACTCACTTGTACCATTACTAGCTGTACTTGCTAAAGCAATCAACACAGCGAACACTTTCATCGTTCTCATATAATTCATACACATTACTTCCTTAAAACAGACTGGAATAAGTGTTCAAACATGCTAGCAGCAAGTTTTGAGCATTGCTTATGGTTACACCTAACCATTAAACATGTACACAATGCCATCCAGCATTAAAAACTATAACGTACTCCTACTTCCAGCATCGCATCTGGTATTTGTTTTGCTTTTAAACCACTCAGTTGCCCGCCTACGGTTAAAGCAGCTGTACCAACTATCTGTGGAGCAACTTCATAATCAACACCAACCTTCAGTTTGTACGAAATAGCACCCAGTATTTTATCTAGTGTTTCAGTGCCAACAATGTCAAAAGGATATACTTGTAGATGTCCTCCTAAACCTCCACTGACATATAGTTTCACAGGATCAATGTCAACGTCAGGATAATAACGGTAATGTGCTAATAAACTAGCTCCCATTTTCTTGTTTGTGTCCTTTCCTTCTGCATCCTTACCTCCAAACATATCACTTACGTCAGTGAGAATCTCAAGTTCAAACTTAGAGCTTTTATCATAATTATAACCAAAAACTAAGCCAGGTTTTATTTTTAATCCAGTGCCCCATCCACCACCAAAGTTTAAACCTGCGTAGTACTGCTCTTTTGCACTATTACTAGCTGCTTTATTACTAGCTGCACCTGCTAGAGATGAAGTGAGCAAAACAGCTAAAACACACAATCCTTTTATTTTCATATAACTACCCATACAAAAAAATATATAATGCACAAGTATATATCCTTTATATTAAAAAAGATATAACCTCATATCAAAAAAAGTATACCTACGAAATTAGGGACATGCTACTCAAAATTTTTATATAACTATGTTTACTACCTTATTTGGTACAGCATATATAGTGCGAATTTTGCTTTGATCGATTTTGTTAGATACAGAACCTGTTGCTATTTTCTTCAATTCTTCTTGAGGTAAATCAGTTTCTACTTTGATAGTCGCACGCAACTTTCCATTAATCTGTACTGCCACAGTTACCATATTATCAATTAGTAGTGATTCATCAGCTTTTGGCCAAGGTTGCATATATAGCATGCCTTCGCCTCCTATTTTTTGCCATAAATTTTCAGCCAGGTGTGGCATGAATGGCTCAATTACTCTGATTAGTATGCATATACCTTCATCAATAAGAGATTTTCCAGTTTTTACGTCTATTTCAGCTATTAAATTTGTCATTTCACGAAACTTTGCTACCACACAGTTTAATCTGCAGTTTTCCAAGTCATCTGTAAGCACTTGCAATAGTTTATGGATTTTTTTTCTGTACTCTAGGAGTTTACCTACAATGTTTTCATTATCATAGTGTATGTTTACGGGCCTAAGTTGCACTACCATACGCCACAATTTATTTATGTAGCGAAAACAACCTTCCACGCCATCATCAGACCATTCCATATCTTTTTCTGGGGGGGTATCGGATAATACAAACAAACGAGCAGTATCAGCACCGTATTTTTCTATGATAAAGTTTGGGTCAACTGTATTCTTCTTTGACTTACTCATCTTTTCGACTTTTCCAACTTGGATCTTAGCACCCTTCGCAATCAACTCTTTTGCTTCTTCGGGAAAGAGCCATTTGCCATTCTCATCTTTATAAGTTATATGGCAGACCATTCCTTGAGTGATTAAAGTAGAGAAAGGCTCTTTAACATCAAAATAGCCACATTTAGTTAAAGCACGGCAGAAAAACCTTGAGTAAAGCAAATGTAGAATTGCATGTTCTATTCCACCTATGTAATAATCAACAGGCATAAAACGATTACAAGTATCTTTATTAATCGATTTATTTTCACTGCAAAATGCAGCAAAATACCAAGAAGATTCAAAAAAAGTGTCAAATGTATCAGTTTCACGTTCTGCTTGCTTTCCGCACTTTGGACAATCAACAAATTTCCAGGTTGGGTGCTTGTCCAGGGGATTACCACCACTTGTAAATTCTACATCCGTTGGTAGAACAACAGGGAGGTCTTTTTCTGGAACTGGAACAATTCCACAATCTTTACAATATATAACAGGTATAGGACATCCCCAATAACGTTGCCTTGAAATTCCCCAATCATGCAAACGGTAGTTTACTGTTTTTTTGCTTATTCCTTTTTCTTCAAGCTTTTTAATGATTACTTCCTTTGCCTCATTAATCATTAGTCCGTTTAAGAATTCAGAATTGAACATCACTCCATCACCGAAGTACGGTTCTTTTAAGATCTCTGTGCTCTCTGTGCTCTCTTCACAAACTACAGGAATAATCGGTAAACCATACTTCTGTGCAAATTCAAAATCACGCTGATCATGTGCAGGGCAACCAAAAATCGCACCTTCTCCATACTCCATCAACACAAAATTCGCTATATAAATTGGTAATTCCTTGTCGAGAAATGGGTGCCTGACGTTCAGTCCAGTGTAAATTCCAATTTTTTCATCATTCTCCCCCTTTGCCTTCATATTACCAATAAAGTCTCTTATTTCTTTGTCCTTAAGGTCTTGTACAATAGGGTGCTCTGCTCCTACTGCAAGAAAAGAAGCTCCAAATAAAGTATGAGGAGAAGTTGTAAAAATCTTTAACTTCTTATTCAAGCCAACTATTTCAAAATCTATAGTTACACCTTCAGATTTTCCTATCCATCGTTCTTGCATAGTTTTGACTTTTTCTGGCCAATTTTTTAAACTTTGCAGACAATGAAGCAAATCTTCAGCAAAATCAGTAATCTTTAAAAACCATTGGAATAACTTACGTTTTTCAATAACTGTACCTGATCGCCATCCTTTTCCATCAACCACTTGCTCATTTGCAAGCACTGTTTGGTCCACTGGATCCCAATTAACCCACGACTCTTTTCGATAGGCAAGACCATGCTTTAAAAAATCCAGAAAAAATTTCTGTTCGTGTTTGTAATAATCAGGCTCACATGTGGAGAGCTCACGATCCCAATTGTATGAAAGACCTATAGATTTTAGCTGCGTGCGCATATTATCTATATTATCTTGTGTCCATGCTGCAGGGTTAATGTTATTGTCCCTTGCTGCATTTTCAGCTGGTAATCCAAACGCATCCCAGCCAATTGGGTGCAAAACCTCAAATCCACGAGCTCTCTTGTAACGTGCTATAACATCTCCTATTGCATAGTTACGCAGGTGCCCCATATGAATCTTACCAGATGGATATGGAAACATTTCCAACACGTAACATTTCTTCTTTTTACTATCTTTGCTTACAGAAAAATCCCACTTATTTTGGTAGAATTTTTCAACGTTTTTAAAATCATATTTCATAAATTCAATCACAGTTTATATGTACTAAAGGATCGACTGCTTGACCATTATGTCTTATTGTGAAACACATCTGCGGATCTTTATCTTGTGTGCTTGATTTACCTGCAGATCCAATTACTTGACCTTGTTTTACTTTATCACCAATTTCAACTTGTATGTTTTTTAAATAGGAGTACATAGTCATGTAATTATCTTTATGTTCCACTATAATTAAATTTCCGTACCACCTCAGGCCTTTGCCTACGTATATTACTTTGCCAGGTGCAGAAGCAATAACCTTTGTTCCACTTTGAGCAGTAATTTTTATGCCATCTTGACATATTTTATCAGAAGAGGTAACTGCACCTTTAACCGGTATTACAAATTTACACATGCTTTGTGCATTATTGTTATATACCTTATCTACAAAGGCTTTTCTACTTTCTTTTCGCAGCGAAGAATCAACATTTTCTTTAATCAAATGATACTCCCTTGTGTACTCTAGGTCTCTTTTCCCATAAAATTCTTCGCCTTTAAGTAGTACAGGTGCAGGTTTTTGCAGGCCACAGCTTATCAGTATTGCTGATAATATAAAGAACAAGGCTATACGACACATACACTTATCTCTAGATATATCAACTTTCACAAAACTTTATAGTGTTTTTCGTCTATTTATTACTTTCTTCATTTATTTTATCAGTCAAATAGTCTCTTAAATCGGTAAGTTCTTTCAACAAATTTCTTGAATAATGATCAATTCTTACATCGTTACCAAATTCCTTTTGTACTCCTTTTATTGTATATCCTTTGTCATATAGCATATATTTTATTTTCTTTATTGCCTCTATACACTTATGATCATATAGTCTTCTTCCCTTCCGTTTTATGGGTTTAATTTGATGGAATTGACTTTCCCAGAATCTTAAAACATGCTGCTCCAAATGTAGTTCTTCAGCTACTTCTCCAATTGTGTAAAATAATTTTTCCTTATTCATCGGTTGTTTATTAATTTCTTCATCATTTTTGAAGGTCTAAAAGAAATTGATTTTCTCGCTTTAATTACTACCCTTTCCGATGTCTTTGGTATATTTCCTGGTCTTTCTTTCTTGTTTTTAACCAAAAATGTTCCAAATGAAGATATTTTTACTATTCCATCCTTTGCTAAGCTCGTTTTTATCTCATCCAATATGTCATCTATTATTGCAATAGAGTCTTCTTTCGATAATCCAATTTCCTGGTTTATACATTCAGCTATTGTTGCCTTAGTTACTGTTGTGTCTTTTGTTGTCATAATTTATTACAGTATGTTAATATAATATAACAATCGACTCAAGATTCAGCTACTTTATTTTTATAGTATGTTTCTTTTGTAGCATAATTAAAAATACTAGCAAATGTTAACATTGCAAATATTGTGAAAAGCGCCATTTGATGATCTGAAAAAAGTGCTAAAATTGACACTAAAATTCCACTCATAACAAACATAAATCCATTGATAATGGATGATGATGTGCTAATATACTTCTGCTCAACAATCTCACTACCAACAGTAAAATTAAGCATATGTCCTCCTGCAAAAAAACCAAACATTAACATACAAAAGTATATAATATGAACTGTTAAATTACCGCATAGTAAAATAATAGCTGAAATACTTTGCAATGTGGCAAAAGCAGAGATTACGTGCCTTCTATTTTTAAATAGATTTGAGATTAGATCTGCAATTGGAGCACCAACTGCAAGACCAAGCCACAATATTGCAGTTGCCACACCTAACTCCATTGTATTGAGTTCTAAGTTGCTTAGTAACCTTGGTGCCCACAGCATATTAAGCGCTAAAAATGTTCCAAAAGTAATAGCACCCACTATTGAGGTTATCCAGATATCTCTTAATTTTAGCACTGTTAGTACAGAACATATTACTGTTTTTATAGAGCTCTTTATTGTGTATTCCCCCAAATTTTTTTTTGAAAGTCCTTTCGGATAAAAAAACATAAGTACGAATATTGATACGCCAAATAATATTACGCATACAATAAGATTTTTCCAATCTGCACCTTCGGCAAGCAAGCTAGAGAAGCACATTTGAATCATCAAAGCAGAAAGACTTGAAATTGTCTGCACTAGTGAGAACATCAGTCCAAATTGAGTAAGGGGAAAATATGTGCTACTTACATGAGCAGCGCCAACAAAACCAAACGATGCTCCAATTGCGATCAAAAATTGAGATAAAATTAAATGGGCAAAATTGTCACTCTTGATAAGGACAAAAAAACCAAAGAGCATGATTGATAACGAGAAAAAATAAATTTTTTTGCTGGAAAAAACATTAAACATTGCCCCACTAAAAAATTGTGAGATAGCAAAAGTCCAAGTATATGCTGAATTAGCTAGTGCAACTTGCGCAATCGTGAGCCCAAGTTCTTTTTCAAGATTCACACTTATAAAGGTGTAGATTATCTGCATATTGCTGAATATAACAATTAAGTTGCTGATCAGCCAAATGAACCAAGCTTTATTTTCCATAAGATTTTTTATAAATAGTCCATTGATAATAAACCTCTTTTAGGCTCTGATTATTGTTAAAACAGTTGCAATTATAGTATGATATAAAAGCTATGAAACAACAAATTTGTTGTGAGATTTAATTTGTTAGAGTCTGTACATAATCTCAAGAAAGAAATAAGTTCAACAATCATTACCTATAAGATAAAAGGTGAAAATTTGAAATTATCATGAACTGGCTCATTTTTCTGCCACTTAGATGATGTTTTTTCAAATTGTTGATAAATCAAAGTCAGCTTAACTATTAATTATTTATCTTTTTTTCTAGTTATGTAACGGGTCTGTTATTAAATTTTTCAATAATACCTTTTATTTTCGCCGCCTCTTCAAACTCTAAATTTTCAGCATGCTTCAACATTTGCTTTTTCAAACTATTTAGATCATCCTTGCTAAAATTCTCAACTACCACTTTTTCCTGTAAAGTATTTGATATAGGCTTTATTATAGTTTTTGGTACAATATTATGCAGTGTATTATGCTCTGTCTGTTTCTTTCTTCTCCTTTCAGTTTCTTTCAGTGCACGATCCATAGAATTAGTAATTTTGTCTGCATATAAAATTACTCTGCCTTCAACATTTCGTGCAGCACGACCTATCGTTTGAATGAGCGAAGTCTCTGATCGTAAAAACCCTTCTTTGTCAGCATCTAAAATTGCAACCAATCCACACTCGGGAATATCAAGACCTTCCCGCAACAAGTTAACGCCAACAAGAACATCTATTTCTTTAGATCTTAATTTGCATATAATTTCAATTCTTTCCAGTGCACCAATATCTGAATGTAGGTAAGTTACTTTCATACTGAGCTCACTCATATGCTCAGCTAGCTTTTCAGCCATTTTTTTTGTCAATGTGGTAATTAGAATACAAAATCCTTTTTTTATTGTTACTTGCGCCTCGTGAATCACATCATCAACCTGACTCTCTGTTGGTTTTATGGTGCAGATGGGATCTGTCAGTCCTGTTGGGCGGATAACTTGCTCTATAAATGCGTGATTAGTCTTTTCTAATTCATATTTTCCTGGAGTAGCCGAAACGTAAATAGTCTGTGGCCGTATTGCCTCCCACTCTTCCAATTTTAATGGACGGTTATCAAAAGCAGAAGGTAGCCTAAAACCATAATCTATCAATTTCTTTTTACGTGCTTCATTACCGCTATACATTGCACCTATCTGGGGAACGGTTACATGGCTTTCATCAACAAATAAAATTACATCTTTAGGTAAATACTCAAACAATGTAGGCGGTGGATCTCCGGCTTTCATTCCGTAAAGATAACGCGAATAATTTTCAATACCTTTACACACTCCCGTTGCCATCATCATTTCAATATCAAAATTAGTACGCTGCTCAAGGCGTTTTGCTTCAACAATTTTGTTCTGTGAATAGTAATAATCCAGGCGTTCATGTAGTTCTTTTTTAATCAATTGAACTGCTTGCAAAAGAGTCTCACGTGATGTAGTGTAATAGCTATTTGGAAAAATGGTGACTGTATCTATGCGTCTGATAATATTGCCGTTCATGGCATCAATCTCAGAAATTTCCTCTATTTCATCACCAAACAATGATAAACGCCAAGCTTTATTTTCATAATAGGCAGGAAATATATCAATAATATCGCCGCGCACTCTGAAATATCCTCGCTCAAATCTGACATCAGAACGTTTATATTGGAGATTAACTAAATTATTCAGAAAGTCATTAACATGAATCTTATCTCCAGCACTTAAAGTCAAGGTCATGCTGAGATAGCTCTCAGGCGAACCAAGACCATATATACAAGAAACACTCGCAACTACAATCGTGTCCCTACGCTCCAAAAGAGAGCATATAGCAGAATAGCGTAGCATATCAATTCTTTCATTTATTAAAGAGTCTTTTTCAATATAAGTGTCTGTTTGTGGTGAATAAGCCTCAGGCTGATAATAATCATAATAAGAAATGAAGTATCCAACAGCATTGTGAGGAAAAAATCCTCTCATCTCCTCGTAAAGCTGCGCCGCTAAAGTTTTATTATGTGCCATAATTAACGCAGGCCTGTTTGTTCTTGCAATAACATTTGCCATAGTAAAAGTTTTTCCAGAGCCAGTTACTCCAAGTAAAACCTGATCTCTTTTATTACTATTTAACCCTGCAACTAAGTTGTCTATTGCCTGTGGTTGATCTCCAGCTGGCTGAAAATGTGTAACTATTTGAAATTCCATACCTTTATATTTTCATAATGTATTTATTACTATACAATACATTTGCTAGTGTAAATAAGGTATGAAAGAATGAACATAAAAAACTCTATTTTTTCTTTTTATAGAGCCTGCTCCAAATCCTGTTGTTGGTTAATACAAAAAACACCGTCAAAATTATAAAATATGTCACTATTTTTAGCCCAAGTTTATGTCGGCGCTCCAGTTCTGGCTCTGCTGCCCATTGTAAGAAATTTACCACATCATATGCCATATTTTCAACTGTGGCTTGCCTTGTACCATCATATTCTACCATTCCTTCAGAGAGTGGTGGTGCCATAGCTAACCTGCCTGTTGAAAAATATGGATTAAAATATAAACCGTTCTCATCATGTTCACCGTTTTGATAACCAATTAGTAGTGAATAGACATAATTTGCACCATCATGTCTTGCTTTGACAATTAATGATAAGTCCGGTGGAATTGCTCCATTGTTGCTTGCTGCAGCTGCTTCTTTTGTATCAAAAGGTGCAATAAAATAATCCGAAGACACTCCCGGCCTATCAAACATTTCACCCAAATCATTCGGACCATCTTTAACTTGGTAAGAGGCTGCAATTTGTTTTACATCCTCTTCAGAAAAACCAACATCTTGCAAATTACGAAACGCTATTCTATTCATTGAATGGCAAGCAGCACAGACTTCCTTGTATACTTTATAGCCACGCTGAATTGACTCTCTATCGAAAGATCCAGTAATTCCATCAAAACTCCAGTCGATTTTCTTATTTGGTAAAGGTTTAAACTCCTCTGCAGACAAAGAATTAGCGAAAAATAATACACAAAACACAGCAACTTTAACCAATAGCATCACTTCATCTCCGGCACGGAATCGCTTATTGTTTTTGGTAATTTTTTTGGTTTCTCATACTTACTAAGTAAAGGTAAAATTATCACAAAATATGAAAAATAATAAAGAGTTGAGAGCCTACTTAAAGTAATGTAAGGCTCCTTAATTTCTTGTCCCCCAAGCCAGGCAAGAAATGCAAAATTTATTGCAAAAACCCAAAAAAATTTCTTAAATAATGGGCGATAAGCACCACTTTTAACCTTTGATTTATCAAGCCAAGGCAAAAGAAACCACACTAAAATAGATCCAAACATGGTAAGTACACCAATAAGTTTATTTGGAATTGAACGCAGCATCGCATAAAAAGGTAAGAAATACCACTCTGGCACTATATGTACTGGAGTTACCATAGGATCAGCCTCTATATAATTATCAGGATGCCCAAGATAATTAGGGGCATAAAAAACAAATGCAAATAAAATTATAAAAAATAAACCAAAAGTTATGCAGTCCTTTGCTATATAGTAAGGGTAAAAAGGAATGGTATCCTTATCTGACCTGACTTCTATTCCACTTGGATTATTAGAGCCAAACCTATGCAGAGCAACAACATGCAACATAGCTAAAGCGATAATAATGAAAGGCATAAGATAATGCAGCGCAAAAAAACGATTGAGCGTTGGATTATCAACAGAGAAACTTCCCCATAGCCATATAACTATTTTATCACCAATTAAAGGTATAGCCGAGAATAAAGTAGTTATAACTGTTGCACCCCAAAAACTCATTTGTCCCCATGGAAGAACATATCCCATAAAGGCAGTTGCCATCATTGCAAAAAATATAAATATGCCAATAAACCATACCATTTCTCGCGGTCTCTTATAAGATCCGTAATATAATCCACGCATGATATGAACATAGACCACCATAAAGAAGAGTGACGCCCCAACAGCATGAGTATAGCGTATTAACCATCCGTAACTTACGTCACGCATTATACGCTCCACGCTATTAAACGCGTAATCAACATGCGGAGTATAGTGCATAGCAAGAAATATACCTGTTATTATTTGTAAAATCAGCGCTATACCAGCCAAAGAACCAAAATTCCAAGCATAATTTAAATTTTTTGGTACTTGATAAGAAGCAATATGTTTTAGAAAAGAAAATATAGGCAGTCTATATTCTATCCAACCTAATATACCTTTTTCTTCTATTATTTCTTTTTTGCTATCATCTTCCATAACTTAAAGCTTTGTCATCTTAACTCATTGTATTGTAACAATTTAACGCTAATAAACAATAAAAAGTTTAAGTTTAAAGAGTAGATTTCACAAAAACAAGCACTCAAATTTGAGTGCTTGTTTTAAAGGGACTTTTGATGACATACACCTTTAGATATTGTTGAATTGCTTAATGAACTTCGAGGACATTGATAAAGTTTTTCACAATTACTAAGTGCCATCTTGACATTTCTTTCTATAGCACTAACCTTTCTTTCTTTAATTTGCTCCAATGTCAAAAGCGAATTATCCAGTGGCATTGAATATCTTTCCCCTGTGAATTTACTGATTGCTATAGCAGTTAGCAGAATTGCTCCATTACAATCAACTTGTGAAGAACCAATTGAGCTTCCAGTTGAATGTGCAATAGATTGCTGTGCAGGAGGTAAAGCAGGGGCACTCTGAAATAAGCTACTGAGTGCAGCAGTTGTTGAAGTTCCCATCCAACTAAATACACTATTAATAAAAGAAGAAGGTCTTACTGCACTACTTGGTGCAAGAGTAGTATCACCTGGGTTTACATTGGCACTCTCTGCTTCTGCAACAATCTCTTTTATCGTTTTACCGGGATAAAATAACTTAACATAATCTGATGGTGTCTCGTTCCTTATATCCTTAACATTATCAATATCAGCACCACTATCGTATAACAGCTTCATTATTTTTGGACGTTTTAAACTAATAGCCAAATATATAGGTGTGTGCCCCCGTCTGTTTTGAACATTGACGTCAGCATGATATTCAATAAGAAGCTCTACTATTTTTTGGTAATCTTTCTGAATGGCAATATGTAGACACGAATCTTGTGAAGAATCATTAAAATCAAATTTGCCATCTGGACTAGCACCATGTTTAAGTAGGACCTCTACTTTTTCCGAACTATTTTTATCTATAGCCCAGCCTATAAGAGTACGTTTTTCACCAGCATATGAAAAATAACCACTAATGCTAGCCTTTTTATCGATTAGAAGCTCTATCATTTTTTTGGTGCCCTTTGTAACAGCATAGTATATAGGAGGCACACGAAAAAAGTCCTCAATATTAACATCTGCACCATTCTCAATTAAAAACCTCATCATTTCTAAATCTTGTTTACTAACAGCAATCGATAAAGGTGAGTTACCATTTCTATCTTTAGAGTTAATAACATTAGTAGTATGTGTCTTTCCTTCTCTAATATACTCCTCAGCTTTTTGAAAATCACGTTCCTTTACTGCAGAACGTAACCCATCTCTCCATTTTTCAACTTCTGTTTTTGTAACCATAACCCTCCTAAAGGATAAAATTTTTGCCCTTATACCACATAATTTGGGCATATGCTAGTGAAATTTATATGTAAAATTAAAAAAAATTTACAACGTAAGAGATTGTTATTTGATCACGTGCTACATTTAGTTTTTGTACAAAACACCATAAGCCTCCTTAGTTTGCTTAAATTGCTTAGCAGCTTATTCTCAACATATAAGAGCTTTAACTTAAAGAGGATTATACGAAAATAAGCACTCAAGCTTGAGTGCTTATTTTAACTGATTAAAAGGGACTTTTGATGTATACCTTTAGATATCGTTAAATTGCTTAATGAACTTTCAGGACATTGATAAAGTTTTTTAAACTTACTAAGTGCTGTCTCGAAGTTTTTTTCTATAGTGTTAAGCTTTCTTTCTCTAATTTCTTCTATTGTGAGAAGTGAATTGTCCAGTGTCCTTGAATATTTTTTTCCTGTGAACTTACTCATTGCTGCAGCAGTTAGTAGAATTATTCCATTACAATCAACTTGTGAAGAACTAATTGGGCTACGATCTAAGTGGTCAACAGATTGCTGTGCAGGAAGTAAAGTAGGAGCACTGCTGAATAAGCCATTGAGTGTGGCAGTGGTTACCCAACTAAATATACTATTAATAGAAGAAGAAGGTTTTACTGCACCGCTTGTGATGCTGCTAGCTTCTTTAAAATCTGCTCTGGTAGGAGTGGAGGAAGAGTTCACTGTGCTACTTGCCAAGTTTTTGGTATTACTAACTTCCAATTCTATCTTAATTCTTACTATTACCCACAAATATAAATGGACATAAAAATAAAGTATTACAACATTAAAGTTTGCAAACATTGAGGGTAAAAAATGGCAAACAGGAATAATGAATGGGCTGAAAATGAATTTGGAGATGCTGTACTTGGAGATAAAAGGTTAACTGACCGATTAGTAAATATTGCTGATAGTTTTACAAGTTTACCTGAAAGCTCAATCAATCAGGCGTGTGGAAGTTGGTCAGAAGCAAAAGCAGCATATCGTTTTTTTCAAAATGAGAACGTGAAAGAAGGCGATATTCTAGCTTCACACGTTGCTAAAACAGTTGAAAGAACAAAAGCCCATAAAAAAATTTTTGTGATCCAAGATACAAGTTATATTTCATACACAGACCATGAAAAAACAAGTGGATTGGGAGTTATTACAAGAAAACATAGTCAAGGTATTATAATGCATACAGCTCTAGCTGTTAGTATAGAAGGTTTGGTACTAGGGATACTAGATCAAAAAATTTATTCAAGACCTGAAGAATCTGAAAACATAAAAAAAAAGAACAATGACAGTATCCGCATTGAAGATAAAGAGAGTATAAAATGGTTAGAAACTTTAAGCAACACAAACAACATTATTGATTCAACTCAAACTGAGACTATAACTATATGCGATAGAGAAGCAGATATATATGAGTTTTTTGAGCTTGCATATAATCTTAATTCGGCAGTGTTAGTTAGAGCTTCCAAAGATAGGGCAGTAAATAGAAAATCTCGATATCCTGAAAAAGGTGAGCAGAAGTTATGGGAATTTATTAAATCCTCTCATTGTGCAGGTACGGTAAAAGTTGAAGTTCCTGCAAAAGATAATAAGCCA
Source organism: Wolbachia endosymbiont of Oryzaephilus surinamensis (assembly GCF_025617515.1). Classification (NCBI taxonomy): domain Bacteria; kingdom Pseudomonadati; phylum Pseudomonadota; class Alphaproteobacteria; order Rickettsiales; family Anaplasmataceae; genus Wolbachia; species Wolbachia endosymbiont of Oryzaephilus surinamensis. The sequence goes on from NZ_CP092526.1 coordinate 1,641,074, forward strand.
AAAAGAACAGCACATTTGGAAGTTAGATTCGGAAAGTTTATTATGCATCCATCTAAGAATAGTATTAGGCATAAGACAGAAGAATTACTTAAATTACCACACTATGCAGTTTACGTTGTTGAAAAAGACTTTCCTTCTGAAACAAATCCGCTAGAGTGGATGCTTTTAACAAATCTTCCAGTCAATACCTTTGATGAAGCTGTTGAAAAAGTTAGGTGGTATTGTCTTAGATGGAAAATAGAAATATTACATAAAATTTTAAAATCTGGTCTCAAAGTTGAAGAATGTAGGCTTGGAACAGCAGAAAGGTTGATGCGATATTTAACAGTAATGAGTATTATTGCTTGGAGAATTTTCTTTATTACAACAATTGCAAGAACTGATCCAACATTACCGTGTACTACCTTATTAGCCGAAGAAGAATGGAAAGTTCTATATGTAAAAATACATAGAAAACCATGTTCAAATGCAACTCCTACTATAAAAGAAGCTGTTTCATGGATTGCTCAACTTGGAGGACATTTGGCTAGAAAAAATGATCTAGAACCAGGCCCCATTACTATTTGGAAAGGATGGAGACGTCTCTTTGATCTAGCAGAAGGATGGCGACTTGCTCACGAACTTTATATTTGTGGGTAATAGTAAGTTTTCTAATAGGTTGGGAGAATTCTTATCACCAGCTAAAAGAAAACTTTTACCATTTTAAACTAAACCAATGGATACCTTATTCAAGGTAGCTGTCTAGTTCACACAAATTCTCCCTAATAAATATACAAGATTTGAAAAAATTATGTCCAAAAAATCTTTGCTTAAATTATCATATTATGTATGATATAGCTTATTTAAAGTATCATGAATGTTTATCCAAGTAATGAATTCTGGGAGAGTGATTTAGAAGTTCCTGTTAACCTTTTACTAGAACGTTTTCAGGATTCTAATGTACGTCAATCTTGGTTAGATTCCCTTTCTGGTAAACAACTTAGCATCATTTTTCAGCATTGCTTTAAAAATCATTTAAATGGGCAGCTTTTTCAGGACGGAGATTATGACGATAGATCCACTCAACAAAAACGTAAGATACTTACCAGTTACTCTGACTCTCTTTTTGACTATTATCTCATTAGCTACTTTGATCGTACGAAACTTGAGGCTACGGTCAGTGAAGTGGCAAGATTTGCTCTGACTGAGAAGTTAATGAGATCGTACCTGGTAAAAAACAATACTAAGTATGATAAAAGATCCTTATTGTTTTTACTATTTCACATAAATTGTGAACTTCTAAAATCTGTCTATCACTTTGATAAAGTACAAAAGAAAGGTTTCGTATCATTTGCTCTACAGAAATCACCAAGACAAATAAACACTTCATTTAAGGAATTTATGTCACAAGAAGCTGTAGAACAGATACTTAAGGATGATGACCAGTTGCAGGGTTTTTTCCATCACCAAGATCGAATATATATGTTTGTACGTCGAGGAAGTGACATGGATTTACTGCTTAATTCAAACAAAGTTGTTCATGGTCATAAACCTGAGTGGATGATTTTAGATTTCTCTCTTGATGGCACTCAGGTTAATCTCTGTGCTAAAAATACTAACAAGGCTGTGGAAATAGCAAATAGCATTGTAAGTGGGTATTTTGACTGCGAATGTACTTTTGTAAATATACAAGATAAGAACTTTCCACTACAAGTGCACAAATTTCTTCAAGCATGTATAGAGGGTTCTGACCCTAATATTTGTATATTTGAGTTAAATTTTAAGTCAGATTATTTTAAAAATAGTAATACATATCTTACTTTAAGTGTAAAGCCGTATGATCCTATTACACCAGAGTTACATATTTTAAAGCCATCTGTTGGCAATATACTACAATCTATTCAATCAGCTAAAGTAATGTTCCAAAACAAAAAGGTAACATTTTCTTTCAAAGCAAGTGGAGAAGTTTATTATTCAGAGCATCCACTCAATAAAAAAGAAAGAGAGGACCTGAAAAAACATATGGAACAATCTTATGGTCTTAAAATCCTTTCACGAGCAAATTGCTGATCTTTTAAGTTTGAATAATTCCTGGATCAATCCAAGTCAAAATCATATTAAAGCAGCAAGATACTTATTTGATCTTGGATTGATAAAAATGCAAGAAAGGTGCTATATTGTTTGTTCTCGTGAAGAAGATCATCTTGATTGGCCGAATGTAATTGATCCAAGTTGTAGCAATGAGATTTTTATTGATCCAGACTTTGATGAAGCATGTGATGACGCTATTTGTGAAAACTGTTCTCGTCATATTCTGCCTAATACTTATCAAAAACAGAGATTTCATCTCTTATCCATATACTTAAATATAGAGAAAATCATAGACTGGTTTGAAACCGAGTTGAATGATTCAAGACTTATGTGGGAAAAAGTGGAAAAAGGAGTTTATTATATTTGTAATCAAGGTCGCATTGTAAATCTAATAATCCTTGATTTTTGTACTGATGCGATATTTTTAACCATAGATAAACTTAGAGTCTATCCGACAGTTCTCATCACTCTAAAAAAAGATATACCTAATCTATTATTGAGCCTATATGTAGTGCCAATGGTAGAACTGTTTTGTCAGCTTAAGACTTTAACTGAGATATTTCAAGAAGCAGCTAAAAGAGGAGTACCAAAGGTAGTAGAAAATACTTCTTTGCAAGTTTTACCAGCTTCATATATTTCGCTTAAACGTGTTGAACCAATTATACCAACAAAGCTTTTGGAGTTACAGGTAGTTAAAGGTATGGTATATGTTAATAGTATTGAAGTTATAAATAAAAAAGCTGTATCATGTCTTAATATTTTTCGAATATTGTTCAAGCAATTTTTACATGACTGTGAGAAAGAATTACCACCGGAAAAACATACACTTCTCAATATTAATCAGTTAGAAAAACTCTTGGGACTTAGTTTAGAAGCAGATTTAGAACATCAAATCAGAAAACCATTAAATAAAATGCAAAGAACAATCAAAACTACACTTGCTGAGAGATTAGGATTAAGTATTGAACGTGATGATGTAATACAAACTCTTGGTTGGCAAAGATCATCACATGGTTATCGTATTAACCCTTTTACTTTGACTATAAAAAAATAGAATTTCCTGATTTTAAAAATTTTCAGCTCCATGAGTAAATTTTCCAACTCCACGTGCAAATGGTCCTGTTTTTACATCAAGCCATTTATCTTCTTTTGAACCATTAGCCATTCCTTTAACTATTTGCTTTGCTTGTAAAAGCTCTTGAACTATACGCTCTAGTCTATCTCTTCCCATACTATGAAAAATTTCAGGCAGTCTATGTCGTTGTTTATGTATTCCTGCACTTCCTGTATGAGTAAATGGATGTCCTGAAATAGCAGCTCGCGCAATTGAATCAATAAGATATATTTTAAGATCCTTATCACTAGTATTTTGAGCTTTTAATTGTTCAGTGATGTCTTCTAATAGTCCTGTTTCTTCATTTCTCAGGTAAGTACGTACAGTACGATCAGCCAGGCCATTTGCCTTAACAACAGCTCCATAAAATAAGGCATTTTGTCTTGGGATTTTTCCAATTGATCTAAAAATCATTGGTTTAGTTATATCCTCAACAGGCCAAAAAGCAAAAGAACACCTGACTCCATTTACGAGAGCAGAAGTACCTCGAATAGCATCTCGTGCTTGCTCTACTGTTGATATAGGCTTTTCTCCCTTCAGCTTTCTCATATGATGTGCAGTAATTATTGAAGCTCCAGTGCTACATGCTAAATCAGATAATAAACACATGAGATAATCCCCTACTGCTGGATCAGCATTTAAATCTGCATGAATGAAAGAAGCAAGGGGATCAAATATAATGAGCTTTAAACCCTTTATCCTGCTCAGCTGCTTCATTACAGACTCAAATTCTGGAGATATTTCTACAACTTTACCGCGAACATTCTTAAGTATGGCAAAAGATCCTCCTATATTTGGCAGTGGTACAATAAATAGCCTATCTTTATATTTTAATCTTTCACATTTGGGATCAAGTCGTTCTAAGCGACGATGTATTTCATTTGTATCATCTTCTGCAGAAAATACCACAACAGATCCGTGTTCAGTAACAAGTTGGCCAAATCCGCATACCTGATCTATGCTAGCTGCAACCTTGAGGGCTAGGTCAAGAAGAAGCATACCTTTACCAGTATCACCCATTGCAGCTAAAATAGATGTGACACCCAAAGGAAATAATCCTTCAACTAAGAATCTTTGCTTTGGTACTGGACCTACAAAACGCTCCACACTCCAGCTAAAAATATCAAGCGGTGATTTAATAATTATTTTTCTTGAGTTTTTTTCGATGAAGTCAAAAATATCTATATTCTCTTGTACAGCATCAGCAGCATCCCAACTCCTTAGTTTATCTGGTGGAATCCTAAGCGTAGCAAGTGATGCAACACCAAGTTCTAAAAGTTTCTTTTCAGCGTTTTTAGCATATTTATTACCTGCTTCATCATTGTCTGGCCAAATGATAATATGTTTACCTTTTAGCGGAGTCCAATCTGTTTTATCAATAGGTGCATTTGCTCCAAACATTGCTGTTGTTGCAGTTATTCCTTTCTCTATAAGTACTTCTGCGCATTTTTCTCCTTCAACCAGAACAACCTTATCTGATTTTAAGATACCTGGAATGTTGTAGAGCGGCCTTATCTCTGGCTCTTTGAATCTCTGCTTTTTAGCATCAAATGGTTTAAACTGTTTTTTCTCTAAAGGAGGATCATAACGGTAGACTATTACAATCAATTGGTTATTTTCATCGTAGTAGTTCCAACTACAAGTCAGATATTGTTCTAGATCTCTAATATTATTTTTTTCTTTGATGCCAAGCCATTCACTTATTGAGAGCATTACTTCAGGAAATTCTGTTTTCGCATTCTTCCCGTGTACCGTTGCCCAAAGATCAATAATGTCACCACCTTCTCCCGTTGCAAAATCTTTCCATAATCCGGCTCTTTCGCCTGTTAACTCTATTACAGTACTTTTGCCCTTGTTACCCTGTACATCACCTACATAAAACTTATCACCACGAAATGTCCCTCCTGGTAGTAGGTAAAAAAGACAAGATCTGATGTTTTGCAAAAGCTGAGTTTTTAGCTCTAGCATAGTGTCGGTTTTTGTGGATAAATTAAGCCGTAGCTATAACTTTAGAGTTCTGCCAACGCCCATTTACTCTGCTAATGAATTTTGCTGGTATTGATTTACCGTTTCTTAGCTCATATACTACTTGCAAGACATTTGCACGTTTATTTGGTTGAAACATTACCATACCAGATGTATAAAAACTTCTTAAAGCATTAGCACCAATTAAAGCTTGAAAAGGACTTTTTGCGAGTGTAGCTGTGGATACTTTTCTGGTATGACGTGTAATAATTATTCCAGCCATAGGATTAATTATAGAACGTAGTTTTTCTATTCTACTTTGCAGGCCAGAAAATATATTTTCATAGTCAATCGAATCCAAGACGATAAGATCTATCGTTTTAAATTTTTCCCCTATGATCTCTTTTATTCTCTCTATACCTTCATCATTTAAAGTTAATCTCATCTTTGTAGTAATGATCAAGTTTTCTTCTGCTAGATTTGGTAGCCTTTGATTAGTTATGATTTGTTGTATGCGTTCCCTGATATAATTGTACTCCATCTCATTTTGCAGATAGACTATTTTTAGTGGCCTTGCTGACTTCATCTTAAGAAACGACACTCCTGCTGCAAGATGTGCAAGCAAAGAGAGAAGAAAATAACTTTTGCCAACCTTTGGCGTACCACCAATGACTAAAAGACCACCTGGAGTGAGAATTCGTGGAGCTATTATGTCTTCTGGTATTGGTGATTGATCGCTCAAGTACTGCTTTACAGAAAATATTTTTTCTTCTCTCTTTTCCCCATTTTTTTCTCCACTCTTTGATTTCTTATTGAGCCACTTCCTAGCAGAATCTATATCACCTTTAATTAAAACCCAAAGATCAATAATATCACCGCTAGTCTCTTTGGTAAAATTACGCCAATCACCAGCTTCCTTACCTACTATTTTAACTGTAATTGTATTTCCATTTAAGTCTCCAATATAAGTTTTATCTCGGTAAAACTCACCATTTGGAAGTAGGTAAGAAACACACTCCTTGATATTATCAATCAATAACATCTTTAACTCTTTTTGCTTTTTAGACATAAAATTCCCATACATATTTTTTATACGATTAAAGTTGAGATTAGCTAGCTCGCAAACAGTTTCAAAAGATTTTGAATTCAGCCAATGAATTGCTTCTTCTCTTAGCTTTGGGTTTTTTCCTACTGCGTCCTGAATACCTCTAGTAACGACAGCAGACCAAAGCTTTTCCTCGTCGTACTTCAAAATGGTACTCTGTCAATTTCATAATTTTTACGGTATTCCGGAGTAACTATTGAAGCAATTTTGTTCTTTTCTCCATATTCATCAGTTATAACACCTACCTTTACTGTAAACTCCAACCCATTTAATTCTGCAACTGAATTCAGCTTACGAGCAAGGATTGCACCTTCTGAGTTATCATGTGGATGAATGTCACGTGCTGATTCTAGAATACTGCGAAGCATAGAGCGACCCATTTCTCCCCAAGTATCTTCTGCTTTACTACTTTTAATACCAATTATCTGATAAATCTTGTGCTTTTCATATAGACCTTCAATAACGGTAAATTCTGTATTTAAATAAATGCTACCGGTAGTGGGGCTTTTAGTAAACCAATGCTCATAACCTCCAGGCTTGATTGTCATTTTTACCTTTACTATTGTACCTTTTGGTATCAGTCTACTTTGCGGTTTTACAGTGTTAAAATCAGTTAATAGGTTTTGTAACATATATCACTCTCCGTGTTTAAATTTTAAAACTTGCTTTTAATCTTTGTAAGCAGCTTGCCTAAATGCGGTTCTTCAACCATACTCAGGCGTCCACTGCGGTCTTTAGCTGGGTATCCCCAAGGGTTTAAAGTGTGGCAAACAAAAGAGCGCTTCTCCGTTCCATCATCTTTCTTGATTCCAACCATACTGATTACTTCGTCAACTATTCCAGGAATTTCACTAGCAGTTTTAGCCCCTTCGCATTGAGGTAGCCAAGTTGGACGATTGCAGTCATCGAGATATTGACCTAAAGTGCCAACTATAATGATGTCCTTATCTCTGATATGTTGAAATTGATTGAGCCAAGCCATCATTTCCTGAGCAAGTAATCCATAGGCAGCTCTCATGTCCTGTTTTCCCGATCTCTCAGAAAAAGCTTCAGGTTGCATTTTTGCCCATAATAGACATAAACGTGAAGCAACGGTTATACTATCTACAAAGATGCATCGGTATTTAGAAAACTCAGAGAAAAGATCTTTGTACTTACCAGATACATGTTCATGGTGTCTTTGGCTATATGCTTGATCAGACTTCAGCGCAGGATTAGGCCCCCCTATAAGACAAGCAATATCTCTAGCTTCATTCCAAGTGCGAAGACTAATTGAATCTCCTTGCCAATCTTGAACAGCAAGAAGCCCTGCTTCAAAATCAAGGCAAAGTGTTGGTTCATCTATAGTCTTTAGTAGACTTGTTTTACCAATACCATAAGGACCAAAGATGACCATTTTTACAGTTGATATTGTTTGCAATCTTTCATTATTATTCAAAATTTTAAGAACCATTATTTATCCATGCTACGATGTATATATATACAAGAAAGGCAAAAATTTTGTTCAATTTTTCTTTTTGCCTGCGTAGTAAATAGGAAAAAGTTTGGCACGTATCTTCTTGATAATATTGTTTAAAGTGGTTCTTGAAACGTTGTTCATTTTGGCAACTTCATGTAAGTTAAAAAATTTAAGTTGCTCACATATATTTTGCCATTCCTTTGGTAAAACCGAGATCATATAGTCTACATCAATGCGTTTTGTTATTTCACTCTCAAGTAGCTCTGTTACATCGATACTAATGTAATTGTTGATATCGCGTTTTGCACATCGCTGTTTCTTTAGCAAGTTAATAGCTTTGTTTTCAGTTAATCTTGCTACGAAAGTGTTAAAGCTACTTTTATCTTCATCATACTGGTCAAGATATGGCCAAATTTCACAGAAGAGTTCTTGCTCAAGATCTTCGTGAGCTTCATTAATAAAGCACTTAGCAAGTTTCAGTCTATAAGCTTGATATTTTACATTTTTAATAACTATATGGTAGTTTTGTAATTTCATAACTTTCCTTAAAAACAAATTGATGCTTTTAAGGATGAGAGTTATTAATGCCCTTATGTAGGACAGGAGCAAAAATAAATAATACTGATGCGATTTTTAATCTATTGATATTCTGTTATTTTTTTTTGAGAATAATACCGGTGCAATTTAAAATAATACAGTTCAGGTTTTTAGAACCTATTTTGAATGGATTTCAATATTTTTAAGAATGGGTAGCTCAGGCTTCCTAAAGTTATATTAAAAATATATAAGAATTTCATATTTTGAAATTCAATATCACCTAAAGAGCTAAAAATGTGGATTTCGCTATTAAAAGAATAGCTTAAATTTTTAAGAGGAAAAGTATGCTCTCTATAACCTTAAGTTCCGTTCCTAATTACTGGCTTCCTAAATCAGGAATTAGGAAGCAGGAATCTAGAATTAGCCTGTATGGCGGGTTTTCACCATGCGTTCCTAAAACCGTTCCTAGGAACGGCATATCTGAAGTCCGCCAATATGGAGGATTCTAGCTTCCTGAAACCCTTATATATAATATATATATATAATACATATATAAAAATATACACATATATAAAAACATATAAAATATCAGATTAGAATAATAAAAAAACCTCTGAAAGTAGAAAAATCATGTTGGGGATAAATAAGGTTTTCAAATTCGAGAAAAATTTTTCAAAAATTGAAGATTTTTTGGACGAAAATTTTCCAAATCTTGTATATATATGTACTCGGCAATTGAAAGACTTGGTAAACAAACTGGCTGTAAAAGAGTTTTCATGTTAGTTGTTAAATTTCGAAAATTAAAGATTTTTTGGACGTAATTTTTTCAAATCTTGTATATATATGTACTCGGCAATTGAAAGGAAATGCTCACCCTAGATCTTGGCAAACAAACTGGTTGGACTATTTTACATGATGGAATAGTGCAAAGTGGAAGTAAGAGTTTTCATGTTAGCAGGTTTAGTGGTGGTGGAATGCAGTTTTTAAATTTTCGTAATTGGCTTAATGCACTTAAGTATAAATTTCCAGGTATTGAAGTTGTGTACTTTGAAGAAGTGAGAAGACATCTAGGAACTGATGCTGCACATATCTATGGAGGGTTTTTAGCACACCTTTCTGCTTGGTGCGAGGAAAGCAATATTCCCTACCAAGGTGTTTCGGTTAAGACTATTAAACGTTTTATAACTGGCAAGGGAAATGCAAGTAAAGCTGATGTAATTGAAGCAGTGCAGAAAAAGGGTTTTTGTCCAACAGATGATAATGAAGCAGATTCTTTAGCTTTAATGTTCTATGTTATGAATTTTAGTAAAGATTTTAATACATTAAAAATATCATAAAAAGTGGGTCCTTTCGGCCATGCTGGCGGGTTTGGTGGTCCTGACCTCGGGCCTTCTTTAGCGTTAGACATATTTCAAATGTTAACTACTTACGAAATTATAGCTGAGCAGTGCTAAAAAGGAGAAAAAAAGGTGAGAATTACGCAAGCAGAGTGGGCAAGGGAAAAAGGGTTTTCGAGGCAATATGTCTGTTCTTTAGTAAAAAAAGGAATAGTTGAGCTGGAAGATGGACTTATTGACCGAGAACAAGCAAATGAAGCGGTAGCAGCAATAAGAGATCCAAGTCAACCACTTAGGAGAAAAGAGCGCGGAGAAAAACTTTCAACGATATTGCTAAAAACGCGAATAAAAAATGAAACGGAGCGTGGTAAACTTTTGGAAGCTAAAGTGAAAGCTGAAGTAGGCAAATTTGTGTCAATTGAAGAGGTAAAAACTGAAGCATTTAATGTAGCAAGAGTTGTCCGTAATAATTTGCTTAATATTCCGAATAGGGTTTCAGCGCTGCTTGCATCACTGAGTGACACTGAAAAGATTCATAAGACGCTCACTGAAGAGATTACAAACTCATTACAAGAATTATCTAATACTAAATTTCAAATATAAAAAAGATTTTGAATATAAAATGACTGATAACTTAAGTTTAGAGTTAATAAAGTGTCTCATCAATCAACCTGGATTAGATGTTAATGTTAGAGGATTAAATGGAAAGACACCACTACATTGCGCTATAGAGTTTGATGAATTAAGCATGGTAGATCTGCTACTCACGAAAAAGAATATTAATCCTTTTGTAGAAGATAGTGAAGGTAAAACATCTCTTGATTACGCAAAAGAAGGGAAAAAAGCAGAAATATTACAAGCGCTAATTAATAACAAATACGGATCAGAACAAGATAGTTTACTTCACTTAGCTGCAATGATAGGTGAAATTAATGCCGTTAGATATTTAATAAGAAAGGGTATTGACGTTAATGTACGAAATGCTTTGCATCATACGCCATTACATCTAGCAGCAGGGATAGGACATGCAGAAGTTGTAAAGATTTTGATAAGAGAAGGAAAAGCTGAAATAGATGTCTTTGATGCACGAAATCAGACACCGATGCACTATGCAGTTAATAACAAAAAGTTAGAGATAGTAAAGTTACTGCTAAAGCTTGGAGCAGATGTAAATAGCGCGCGTATGGGACAAAACTCAATGAAATTGTCACCTGTGCATATAGCTGTAAGTAATACTAATTACGATGAAAGAGACTTATGTCTTGATATCCTCAAATCCTTAATAAAGGAGCCTAATGCTCAAGTCAATTTGCAGGACTACGAAAATAAAACACCACTACATTATGCTGAAAGACTGAAAACAATAGAAGTTTTACTAACGCGAGAAGATATAGACCCTCTGGTAAAAGACGATAGCGGCAAGACACCATTTGATTACGCTAAACCTGAGATAAAGAAGGCTTTGATGAGTAATAAATACGGTTCTGAAAAGAATAGTCTACTACATTTAGCTGCACAAAGAGGAGAAATTGAGATTGTAGATGCAATTTTAAAAGAAGAAATCAATATTGATATTGTAAATAATAAAGGTCTATCACCGATTTACCTTGCTGCAGAGAAAGGGCATTTACATGTAGTAAAATTACTACTGAAAAAAGGAGCAAATTATACACCTGTTTTGCACTTAGCAATCAAATCAAATAATTTGGAGTTACTTAAAGTTTTATTTACTGAAAAAAATGGGGCACTGCTCTGCAGAGATACCATTGTTAATTTTCCAACCCTTCATAATAAATATACAGCACAGAGAGAAATAGCAGATAAAAGGACGAAAAAACATAATAATATTATCTGCATCTATACTACAGTCAGCGCAATAGCAATAGCAGTATATATAGGATTGATAACAACAACAATAAGCAGTGCGATCATTTTTGCAACAATAACAGGAGTATTTGCGCTTGTTATAGCAATAATGATAAGTGAGATGAGCAAAAGATATATAGAAAACGAATTTCAGAAAAAGATGTTTATGGAATTGGAAGAGTGTAGTTCTACTGTTAATGATGTTGAGATAGAACCAGTTGTGAGTAGATGCAGGCAATGATATACGCAACATCTTTTTCTGAAGGTTTAAAACCAGATCCAGAGCTTAAAGTATCAGAGTGGGCGAATGAGTATCGAGTTCTAGCAGCAACTGCAGCATCAGAGCCAGGTAAATGGAGAACGGAAAGAACTCCTTATTTAAGAGAAATCATGGATTCACTTTCTCCGTCCTCACCAGCAGAAAAAGTAGTATTCATGAAAGGAGCGCAGATTGGGGGAACAGAAGCTGGTAACAATTGGATTGGCTATATTATCGATCAAACGCCAGGACCAATGCTAGTAGTACAGCCAACAGTTGAAATGGGAAAACGTTGGTCAAAGGGAAGATTTGCACCACTGATTGAAAGTACACCATGTTTAAAAAGTAAAGTAAAAGACCCAAGGTCAAGAGACTCAGGCAATACTGTACAAAGTAAGGAATTTCCAGGTGGAATAGTAGTAATAACTGGAGCAAATAGCAGTGTAGGACTTAGATCTATGCCAGTAAAGTATCTCTTTCTTGATGAGATTGATGCGTATCCAGGAGATTCAGGAGGAGAAGGAGATCCAGTACTGCTTAGTATTGCTCGAACTAATACATTTGCACGGCGAAAGATTTTTTTAGTGTCAACACCAACAATTCATGGAATAAGCAGAATTGAGAAAGAATTTGAAGCAACAGATAAGAGATATTTTTTTGTACCATGTCCGCATTGTAATTACTATCAAGTTCTAAAATGGGCACAAATTAAATGGGAAAATAACGATTCGAGAACAGCACATTATATCTGCACTGAATGTAGCGGCAAAATAGAAAATCATCAAAAGACAGAGATGCTTGAGCGTGGAGAATGGAGGCCTACTAATCCAATGAAAGGTGAGAAAAAAGGATTTCATCTTTCAAGTCTTTATAGTCCAGTTGGCTGGTATAGTTGGCAACAAGCAGTGGAGGATTTTCTTCATGCAAAGGAAAGTGAACAATTACTAAAAGTATGGATAAATACCACTTTAGGAGAAACTTGGGTAGATAAAGGAGAAGTACCAGACTGGAAGCAATTATTTAACAGGAGAGAATTTTTTCAGATTGGCACAGTACCAAAAGGCGAAGTGATCCTCACAGCAGGAGTAGATGTCCAAAAAGATCGTCTAGAGGTGGAAGTTGTAGCATGGGGAAAAAGCCGTGAAAATTGGTCAATAGACTATCGAGTATTTGAAGGAGATACAGGAGGTGGAGAAGTATGGGGAAAGCTTTCAGAGTTACTCAATCATCATTTTATCGGTGAAAATGGGCTTGAATATATGATAAGCATGATGGCAGTAGATGCTGGATATGCAACGCAAGAAGTATACAACTGGGTAAGAGGTCATCAAGGATCTGGAAGAGTAATGGCAGTCAAAGGTGTAAATAAAGCTCTAGTACCACTTAGCAGTCCAAGCAGAGTAGATATAACAGTTGGTGGTCAAAAGCTGAAAAGAGGAATAAAGCTTTGGCCAGTAGGAGTATCGATATTAAAGTCAGAACTTTTTCAATTACTTAATGTTTTAAAAGAAGAAGAGAAAGTGCCAGCAGGGTATTGTCATTTTCCCGAGTATGCACCTGAGTATTTTAAGCAGCTAACGGCAGAGCAATTAGTCAGCAAGGTAGTAAAAGGATACACTAAACAAGAGTGGCAAAAGGTAAGAGAAAGAAATGAAGTACTAGATTGCCGGATTTATGCCAGAGCTGCATCTATTGCGCTTGGAATTGATCGTTGGCCAGAGAGTAAATGGAATAGTCTGAGTGGAAAAATGGAAAGTAAAAAGCCTAAAAAAGTAAGACAGAGTAAGTGGTTGAAAAATGTATAACGAAGAGTATTTGTTTCAAGTTGAACAAGCAATAAAGAAGCTGCAAAACGGAGAGCGAGTAGTATCAATTGCATATGGTGACCATGTGGTGAGATATGCTGAAGTCCAGATAAATGACTTGCTGAATCTACGGCAACGTATTAAGGCTGAATTGAAAATTGTAGGTGTGAAACCTAAAAGAAAGATTGTTTTTTCAACAAATAAAGGAATTTTATAAATGCTACTAAAAACCTTCAAACAATTATTCTACAAGCCAAAAATCAAAAATTCAGCCTGGGATGCATCAGGCTCAGGGAGAAGGATAATGTATTGGCAAGGAGAAACAGGAAGCATAAATAATTTACTTTCTCAGAGCCTTGAGCACTTACGTAGCCGTTCTCGGGATATGGTGAGAAAAAACCCATATGCAGCAAATATCATTGATACAATAGTAAGTAACTCTATTGGAACAGGAATAAAACCGCAATCAAAAGCAAGGGATGGAGAATTTCGAAAGAAAGTACAAGAATTATGGCTGAAATGGACAGATGAAGCAGACAGTAATGGGATAAGTGATTTTTACGGATTACAAACTCTAGTATGCAGAAGTATGATAGAGGGAGGAGAATGTTTTGTACGGCTGAGATACGAAGATGGTCTTTGTGTACCTCTGCAATTACAAGTACTTGAATCAGAGCATTTAGACAATAAGAGCAATCAAACCCTTGCCAACGGTAATGTAATTAGAAACGGGATTGAGTTCAATAGGCTTGGGCAGAGAGAAGCGTATTACCTATTTAGAGAACATCCAGGTGAAGGCTCATTTGGAGAGTCAGTGAGAGTGCCAGCAAATGATGTTTTACATATTTATAGACCACTAAGACCTGGTCAGATCCGAGGAGAGCCATGGCTTTCTAATATACTGCTAAAGCTCTATGAGCTTGATCAATACGACGATGCAGAGCTAGTAAGAAAGAAAACAGCAGCGATGTTTGCAGGGTTTATTACGAGACTTGATCCTGAAGCAAATATCATGGGAGAAGGTGAAAGTAATGAGCAAGGAATAGCACTATCTGGCCTAGAACCTGGAACAATGCAGCTTTTAGACCCGGGAGAAGATATAAAATTTTCAGAGCCGTCAGATGTAGGAGGAAGTTATGAAGCGTTTATGAGACAGCAACTCAGGGCAATAGCAATAGGCACAGGGATAACATATGAACAGCTAACAGGAGATTTAACAGGCGTTAATTATTCATCCATTCGAGCAGGATTAATAGAGTTTCGCAGGAGGTGCACGATGTTACAGCATAACATTATGGTATTTCAGTTTTGCCGTCCTGTATGGGATAGGTGGTTAGAGTTAGCACTACTTTCTGGAGAGCTAGACATAGGTGAAGAATGGACAAAGGGAAAAGAAGGAGCAAAAAAAGAAGTAAAATGGATACCACAGGGATTTGATTGGGTCGATCCGCTAAAAGATCAGCAAGCACAGCAAATGGCAGTAAGAAATGGATTTAAGAGTCGATCAGAAGTAGTATCAGAAATGGGTTACGATGTAGAAGAAATTGATCAGGAAATTGCTGAAGATCAAAGACGTGCAAGTGAACTGGGCTTAAGTTTTGATTCTGACGTTACGGCCAATCAAGAGGTGATATGAAACAACAATGGCTAAACAGATGTGTAATGGTAGAACCAAGGAGTTTTGAATTACTGTCACTACAAACAGGAAAGCAGCCTATCTTTAAAAAGATAAAACATGCAGTAAGAAATAGTGAAAGAGGAATAATACCGATACATGGCATTTTAACTAAAAAACCTGGTGCATTTGATGAAATGCTCGGAATGACATCATATGAGCAAATAGAAGAACAAATTACACAAGCATTAGCAGATAGTAGCATAGAGACAATTATACTGGAAATAGATAGCCCCGGAGGAGAGGTAAACGGTATATTTGACCTAGCTGACTTTATTTATGAATCAAGAGGAAAAAAGAGGATAATAGCGATAGCAAATGATGATGCATATTCTGCAGCGTACGCTATAGCCTCTAGCGCTGAAAAGATTTTTCTCACCCGCACTTCAGGAGTTGGGAGTATAGGAGTAATAGCAAGTCATATAGATCAAAGTGGATTTGATGAAAAATGTGGAATAAAATATACCACAGTGTTTGCAGGAAGTAGAAAAAATGATTTAAATCCACATGAGCCAATAACTTCTGAGAGTTTAGAAAATCTAAAAAGCGAAGTGAATCGTTTATATGAAATGCTGGTTGAGCTAATAGCACGGAATAGAAACCTTTCTGTAGAGGCAATAAAATCAACAGAAGCAGGGCTATATTTTGGCGAGAAAGCAGTAGAAATAGGTCTTGCAGATGGAATTACAATTCTTTCAGAGTTTAAATCTATTAATAAAAACAGGAGTATTACTATGAACAAACAAACTACAACTGACCTAGAAACTGATAATTTAACTAAGTATCGTACTGAAGTTCTTGAATTAATACGTTTATGTAACTTATCACGAATGCCAGAGAAAATAGGAGAATTTATTGAGCAGGGGGTAAGTGTTGAGCAAGCAAGGGAGGTTTTAATGGAATTACTTGCAGAGCGAACGAAAAAGACAGAGATACTGAGTGCAATACCACAGAATTCAGGAGAAGAGTTGATGATGCAGGTAGCGAAAAGTCGTAGGCATTTAAAATATATAACAAAAGGAGAAAAGCAAAATGAGTAGTATAACAGAACAAAATAATCTAGGTGATTTATTAAAGTATGAGGCATCAAGCCTGTATTCAAGAGATCAAATAACGGTAGCCAAAGGACAAAATCTTAAACTGGGTACAGTTGTTGGTTGTGATAAAGATAACATGATTAAGATAATAAATCCAACTGCCACAGATGGTACACAAACAGCAATAGGTGTAATAATAAGTGATGTGAACGCAGGAGAAAATACTAAAGGAGTAATTATTACTCGAATAGCAATACTAGCAGATCATGCAGTTGTATGGCCAGCAAATATCACTGAAGAGCAGAAAGCTGCAGCAATAAAGCAACTTGAAGCACGAGGGATCATTGTCCGCAAGGGAGTGTAACTTAAATTAATAAGGGGGAGAAAAAAATGCAAAATCCATTTACAAATACAGCATTTAGCATGACGGCACTAACTAATGCGATAAATATATTGCCGATAAATTATGGACGAGTTGAAAATTTAAATTTATTTCCAAGTAGGTCAGTAAGATTTAGACATATTACGATAGAAGAACACAACGGAGTGTTAAGTTTACTACCGACGCAAGTACCAGGAGCACCAGCAACAGTAGGAAAAAGAGGAAAAAGAAAGGTAAGAACATTTACGATTCCGCACATTCCGCATGATGATGTAGTGCTGCCAGAAGAAGTACAAGGAATAAGAGCTTTTGGATCAGAGAGTGAACTTAAAGCGCTGGCAGATGTAATAACCGATCATTTACAGCTAATGAGAAACAAACACGCAATAACGTTAGAGCATTTGCGAATGGGAGCGCTGAAAGGGATTATTCTGGACGCAGATGGCAGTGAATTATTAAATCTGTACAACGAATTTGAAATTACGCCAAAAGTAGTAAATTTTGCACTAGGAACAGCAACAACAGATGTAAAACGTAAGTGTATGGAGGTATTGAGGCACATAGAAGATAACCTAAGTGGTGAATATATGACTGGAATTCATGCCTTGGTAAGCCCTGAGTTTTTTGATGCATTAACTTCGCATAGTAAAGTAAAAGAAGCATATGAAAGATGGCAAGAAGGTGCAGCGCTAAGGAATGATATGAGGTCAGGATTTACGTTTTGTGGTATAACGTTTGAGGAATATAGAGGACAAGCAACTGATCCTGAAGGAACCGTGAGAAGATTTATTGAGAAAGATACAGGGCATTGTTTTCCACTAGGAACAGCAAGCACATTTACAACATATTTTGCACCAGCAGATTTTAACGAGACAGTAAATACTCTTGGGCAGCCACTATATGCAAAACAAGAGCCAAGAAGATTTGATAGAGGGACTGATTTGCATACGCAGTCAAACCCTCTGCCAATGTGCCACCGTCCAGCAATACTAGTCAAGATCGTTGCAACATAGGTAGAGCAAATATAAAGCGGTGTGAGGCAGAAGAATGCTTTACCTCTTCTTAGCATATAAATGTTAGTATATAGCGGAGAAATGTGCAAGAGAATATTAAGAGATTATTTAAAGATTGTTTTGCCCATTTAGGAGAAGTGGCTTGTTATAAATCAAAGGATAAGTCATATATGGTACAGGTATTAAAGCAACAGCCAGATAAATTATACGAGATTGGTGAAGGACAATTTGTGGGAGAGATGCTTTTTCTTGAGGTAAATGTTTTTGATATACTGAGGCCAATGGTGGGAGATATTTTTGTTATTGATGGCCGTAAATATAAAGTATATTCTCCACCACTGCGAGATAATTCAGGAATAGTATGGAATATAAAATGTACAGTACTTGGAGAGAATGATGTTTAACATTGAGGTTAATGAAAATATTGAGAGAATTATTCACAACATTGATGCTAACAAAGCCAAAATAGAATTGGCAGCGGTAAGAGCGCTAAACAAAACGGCATTATGGTTAAAATCTCAGGCTGTCCGAGAAATCAGTGAAGAAAAGCAAATTAGGCTAAAAGTAATTAGAAAAAGACTAAGAATTATCAAGGCAAGGAAAAGCACTTTGAAGGTTTTAATTAGAGCATATCTGTATGATGTGAGAATGAGAAATATAAAACAAGCAAAAATAAGAACATCATTTAATGATGCATTTATGGCAACGATGCCAAGAGGCTATCGTGGTATTTTTAAACGTGAAGGAAAAACAGCACTGCCAATACAGGAAGTTAAACTACCACTTGAACCTGAGGCTTCAAGGATAATAGAAAATCTTGTTAATTATGAAGTTGAAAGGATATTTGAAAAATATTTTACACATGAGTTATTTTATGACGGCATTTTGGACTAATTTACATGAGGTAATCTGTAATACGCTAAAGGCAGAGATACCAGCAATTCAAACTTGTGAGGTTTATCCAGCAATAAGGAAAGAGTTAGCAACTCCAGCGGTATTTATAGAATTGTCAAGTCTAGAGCAAGGAAAAGATCCAGGAACAGAGGAGCTAGCGCTGAGAGCAAAATTTGAGGCACGAATAGTGATCGATAGCACAATAGAAAATGCCCCTATTATTGTCAGATCATTAGCTGCTGAGGTTGCCAGAGTAGTAAATAAAAATACTTGGAACGTGAAAAATGTTTCACCAGGAGAATTTATATCAGGAGGAGGAGATGATTTTAGGCCAGAGCTCGATGCATATTTAGTGTGGATGGTAGACTGGGCGCACGAATTGCATGTAGGGCGATCGATTTGGGAAGTGAGTAAAATAAAACCTCATTTAATCGATGTGAATGTTGGAAAGTAATTTTGCAATTTCAGAATTGCGGAGGAAATTGGCCAACATTGTCCGTATAGGCATTGTCGAAAAAATAGATTATGAAAAAGCTAAAGTAAAAGTTAAAATAGGTGAACTTGTAACAGATTTTCTTCCATGGATAACAAATAGAGCTGAAAGTTGGTCACCACCAAATATTGATGAACAGGTAATAGTATTATCACCATTGGGAGAATTGTCTTTGGGGGTGGTGTTACCGGCAATATATCAGGAAAAATACCCTCCTCCAGAGAATAAAAAGGAAGTAAATAGTGTAAAATTTCAAGATGGGACAAGATTTACATATGATAAAGAGAAACATCATTTAGAGATTGAAGTAGTAGACAAGATAACACTGAATGTTGGGGAATCAAGTGTAGAGATAACAAAGAGCGAAATAAAACTAAAAGCAAAAAGAGTAAATCTAAATTAGGGAAAGGAATGAATAAATCAGTTATACGCCTAGGAGATCACTGTGAAGGAGCGTTGCTGCATTTTTGTATAAGTGGAAGCAGAGATGTATTTATAAACGGAAGACCTGTCTGTAGGCAAGGAGATAATTTTAGTGAAGGAAAAGTAATGACACAAGGGTCGAAAGCAGTGTTTGTAAATGGCAAAGCCATTGCTCGTACTGGTGACCTAATTTCCTGTGGAGCAATAGCAGAAGAAGGGAGTGATAACGTTTTTGCAGGGTAAATAATATGCGTGGTATGAGTTCTGAAACTGGTAAAACAATAAGTGGTATAGAGCATTTAAAACAATCAATAGTTGATATTTTAACTACGCCAGTTGGCACTCGTGTTATGCGCCGAGATTACGGATCAAGGTTATTTGAGCTGATTGATCATCCAATTGTACCTGGTTTTGCACAAGAACTTTATGCAGCAGTTGCAGAAGCATTAGAAAAGTGGGAGCGCCGATTTAAGCTTAAACGTGTACAAATAACAGAAATAAAAGAAGGTAAAGTAACTCTCATTTTAGAAGGAATCTATTTGCCAAATGGAAAGCTGATCCGCCTTGATGGTATTATAGTATAAGGTAATAGGATGAAAACACCAAATATTGTCGAAACATTAAAATTTGAGGAAATCCTTTCGCGAATGAAAGAAGAGTTAATGCGTCGAGATGCAAGTTTTTCTGCGCTAACTGAGAGTGATCCAGCAATAAAGATACTGGAAGTAGCAGCCTGGCGTGAACTTTTGCTTAGGCAAAGGATTAATGATGCAGCACAGGCAAATTTACTTGCTTTTGCAAGAGGTAATGACCTTGATCACTTGGCTGAATTTTATGGTGTGCTGAGAAAAGAGTCAGAGAATGATGAATCCTTAAGAAAGCGGGTAAAAGCCAAAATTGTTGGTTGGTCAACAGCAGGGAGTAAAGAGCATTATCGTTATCATGCATTATCTGTTGACACAAGAGTAAAAGATGCGCAAGTGGTATCACCTATACCAGGAAGTGTACAGATTTCAATACTTTCTACAGAAAATGGTGGAGTACCTTCAGAAGAATTGCTAGAGATCGTCAGAAATCACGTTATTCGCGATGATATTCGTGTATTAACAGATACGCTTACAGTTATTGGCTGTGGTATTATTCCCATTACTATTCATGCTAAAGTGCATATTTATTCTACTGCATCAAAAGATGTTATCGAAGCTGCAAAAGAACAATTTGTCAAAGATCTTGAATCTGCTAAAGGGTTAGGATGGAATATTACCAAATCATGGATTATTGCTCATCTTTTTACAGAAGGTATACAGAATATAGAGCTTACAGAGCCCATAGAAGATATCATTGTGCAAAATAATGAATGTGTTACTTTACGCGATTTACAAATTGAGTTAATAGGTAAAGACTGGTGATACTTCCTCCAAATGCATTAAAGCAAGAGCAAATACTTGCTGGTATAATTAATTATTCTCTCGATGTAAATTCTCTACGGGGATTTAAGTTTAATTCTAAGACAGAAATATTACCATGGTTGATAGCAGAGTATGGTTTGGGAGAAATTTTATCATGGCTACCAGAGCATAAAAAATCTACCAAGATAAAGTTTGAGCGTTTAAACGATAAATCGCTCAAAAGTGCGTTAGAAAAATTGGTATATTATAGTTTAGAGCAAGATCCTAAGAAAGTTATTCAAAACGGAATAAAATTTCAACATCTGCGTGGTACACCACAGTCACTGAAGATGGCACTTAGGTGGGCAAACATTGATAATATTACCATTCAAGAAGAATCGCCAGGGAAGCATTTTGCTGAATTTCAAATTGGCATCTCTGATGTTCCTAATGATTTTTTTGTCGATAGTGTAATTGCTTTGGCAAAACTTTCTGCACCGGCAAGATCTCGATTAATGCGAATATTCAATGACTATTACAATGCTCAGCGATTTATATTAGATGAAAGTATTTTTGGAGATCTTCTTTCAGACTACTCAGGTGTAAAAATAGCAAAAGAAGGACCAGTGTTATCGTTTGGAAGAAAAAATTCATTTGAACTGAAAATAGGAAATCCAAGATTTAAATTTGGCACTTTTAGATCACATTATGATAGAAGCTACAGTAATGATTTATATAGGTTAGATGTTGCAATATTAGGAGAAACAGAGCCTCATACGAAGAATTACAACGGTACATATGAAAGAAATCATGAGTGGTACAACTTAGAAGCACTATATCCTCTACCACAGAGTTTATTGCCAGAAATTAAGTTTGCTAAAGCATTGATAGTATTGTCAGATAGTTGGAATTTAGGGGATATAAATGCTTGTTTTGCATCAACTACTTATGAAGAAATAGAGCATACATTTCACTTAAGTGAAGATAAACTTTCTGAGCAGATTTGGAATTTTCAACGTACACCAATTTTAGAGCGATTTAGTATAACTTATTACTATGAAGCGAAGAATTTTACTGATCAAAGAATAATAGAGTTTAATCTAGCGGAATATCATGTTGATTGTAAAAATGATTCAGATTCAAAACAGAAAGATCCCATTCATGGGCTAGAAAATTACGTAGCAGCATTCTATCCAGGTATGGTTACTTGGCATGAACATCGCCACTTAAATCGCCCTTGGAAAGATTTTGATCCTATTATTGCAAAAAAATTGGACGTTTTTTCTACGGATCTTGTATATACATAATATCAACTGCACAAATCAACTATGTCAGTACTCACACAATCAGGCAGAGCAGCTATTGCTGCGAGCATAAAAGAGCAACCGATACATCTTGCTTGGGGATCTGGAGATTCTACCTGGGAAAGCAGCTACAAAGTTGAAAAAACTTTTGCAGCAGGCGGCAAAATAGCCCTAGATCACCACCCCGTCAAAGATGTGAAGGTTACTACAGGACAGATAATTTATCAGCCAAGTATTGATTATACAGTTGATAGCAGCACTGGTGTTATTAAGCGCACAGAAAACAGCTCCATTGCAGAGGTGACCATAGAGTATACTCAAGATACACCACAGGAACTCATTACTTCTGCAACATTAATTAAGGAAGTTGGACGTCGTGTTGTTGATGAGATACTCTTCTGCACAGGTGATGAAAACGGCGAACTTGTAACTCCTTCTGGAAGGTTTAGGCCCTCAAATGTACCAACCAATAACTTGTACCTTAAATTTACTTTCGATTTCACGGACGCAGCAAATCAAGTAATCAGAGAGCTTGGGGTTATGGTTGGTACTAAGGTAAAAGAGAAAGTACCGCCTGGACAGAAGTATTTTGAACCAAAAGATATAGAAGACCCGGGAATTTTGTTAGTTTTAGAACACACGGTACCACTTATCAGAACCGCAGCAACCCGCGAAACTTTTTCATTTGTCGTTACATTTTAGCAAAAGGGAAAAAAGATGACCTTGAATAACTATTATAATCGCTCTGACAAAGAATACGAAAAAAGCTTGTTTCTTGCAGGAAGAGGTCTACAGTCTGCAGAACTAAATGAGACTCAGGAGTATGCTCTTTCAAAGCTTAAAGGCATAGGCGATGCAATATTTCGTGATGGTGATGTTATAACAGGAAGCAATTGTATTATAGATAGAGAAACTGGTAAAGTTACACTTGAAGGAGGAAAAATCTATCTGCGTGGTGCAGTTAGAAAAGTCGAAAAAGAAGAGTTTGTTATTCCACTGAGTACCACAGTGCGTATAGGTGTTTATTACGTAGAATCTACCATTACAGAGCTTGAGGATGAAAACCTTCGTGATCCTGCTGTTGGTACACGTAACTATCAAGAAGTAGGGGCTGCAAGGCTTAAAGTTTCCACCACTTGGAGTTATCAAGCTGAGGGTATGACTACTAATGCTTCAGGAGAATTTTATCCAATTTATAACATTGAAAATGGAGTATTGATAGAACATTCACCGCCACCACAAGCAAATATAGTAACTACTGCTCTTGCTCGTTATGACAAAGAAGCAAATGGTTCCTATGTCGTAAATGGTCTTGAAGTAATGTTCCTGCAAAAGGAAGAGGGAGAAGGAGGAAAAAAAATATTTGTGATTAATGAGGGCAAAGCTCATGTTGATGGTTATGAAATTGAGTTACCTCATAGTATTCGTGTTTCTTTTGATCAAGATCCGAATATAAAATCAGTTGAATCAGAACCACATACTTTTCAGCCAAATAGCCAAAGAGTAATGGAACTGAAGGTTAATGATTTTCCAATAAGTGAAATCAAAAAAGTAGACATAACTGTTCAAAAAACTATTACTGTTACTCATAGTTCATATTCAGGAGCTGTTGATCCGATACCTGACTCTGCAGTACTTGAGATTATTCAAATAAAGCAAGGAAATGTTATTTATGAAAGCAGTATAGACTATAAGTTAAATGCAGGAAACGTTGATTGGTCATTACCAGGTAAAGAACCAGCACCTGGAAGTAGTTACCTGATAACCTACCGCTGCCGCACTCATGTAATTCCTGAAGATATAAGTGAAGAGGGGTGTAAAGTAAAAGGAGCAGTTGATAACAGTCTGGTTTTGATTGATTACACCTGGAAAATGCCACGCTTTGATTTAATTACTATCGATAGCAAAGGGGTGGTAAGGAGAATAAAAGGTATAGCTCACCCTTGGCGACCATCGATGCCTAAAGCTCCCTCTGGACAGCTCTTACTCTGCTACATTCATCAGACGTGGAAAAAAGGCGAAGGGGTAAAAATAGTGAATAATGCTATTCATGCTGTACCGATGAATGAGCTTGAAGCAATGAAAAAAGGAATAAATGATCTTTATGCGCTGGTTGCAGAGGAACGTCTACGCAATGATGCAAATTCAAGAGAACCTACCACCAAAAAAGGAGTATTTGTTGATTCATTCTTTGATGATGATATGCGCGATCAAGGAATTTCGCAGTCTGCAGCAATAGTAAATAAGGAACTAATTTTACCAATAGATGTAACGATTGCTGATATTGATGAGGGGGAGAAAACTTATTTATTGCCATATAAACTTGAGCCGGTACTGGAGCAGCTTTTACAGACTAAAGGAGAAAAGATTAATCCGTATCAAGCTTTTGATCCAGTCCCGGCGCAAATTACTCTAAATAAAAACATTGACCACTGGACAGAGGTTACCACGAATTGGAAAAGTCCAGTAACAAGAGTATTTAATGTTAAAGAAACGACAGAGCTGCTGTCAAGTACTTCATACGAAACTGAATTTATGAGAGAAGCAATACAGAATTTTGAAATTGAAGGTTTTGAGCCAAATGAGAAGCTTAAAGAGATAAAATTTGACGGAATAAACATTCAACCTATAACTTAAAACTGGAAAACCAAATGTTAACAGCTAACAATCAGGGAAAATTAAAGGGAAAGGTGAAAGTACCAGCAAATATTCCAGCCGGTACTAAATTAGTGCAATTTTACGGGGATAAAGGAAGTTATGGAGAAGCAACTTATACTGGTAAAAAAACTATTATCATAGAGGAAAGAAGAAGAGTTATCGCAGCAAGAAGAGTTGATCCTTTAGCACAAACATTTACTTTAAATGAGAGCAGACACATAGGGGGTCTAGATTTATGGTTCACAAATAGCGGCAAAAAACGTGTTGTTGTGCAGATTAGAGAAACAGCAGTGGGAATGCCCTCGCAGACTGTCATTGCTGAAAGTTGTATTGAGCCAAAAAATATAAAGATAGATGGCACAGCAACACGTATAGAGTGGTCACCAGTGTTTTGCCATGCAGGAGAGGAGTATGCAATAGTACTGCTTACTGATGATCCTGGTACTGCAGTAAAGATAGCAGAACTTGGCAAATATGATGCAGTAAATAGCCGCTGGGTAACGAGTCAGCCATATCAAGTAGGAGTATTACTGTCATCAAGCAATGCAAGCACCTGGACATCACATCAAAATTTAGATTTAACGTTTCGACTACTAGCTGCAAAATTTAGCGAAAATTCTCACGTTGTTGATCTGGGCAAAGTTACAGCAAACAATGTATCAGATTTAATAGTTTTGACGAATGTGGAAAAAGTAGGCTTTGATACGAATGTAGAATTTATCTTAACAGATGAGGAGGGCAAAGAAAACTTTTTATCTGATAATTTGCCGCTCGCACTGCGTGAAAGATTATCTGGAGAGCTAACGGTAAAAGCAAGCCTAAAAGGAGGGCAAGAAAAAAGTCCTGTTCTCTATCCTGGGTTACAGCTAGTTCTGGGAAATATAGGGGAAGAAGGAGATTATGTCACGAGGAGCATTACCGCAGGAGCTAACACTAAAATTACCATAACGTATGATGCGCTAATACCTGGCACTGCAGATGTAAAAGCATATGTGCAAAAAAATGTGGATTGGCAATTAGTAAATTTAACATCAGGAAAACCAATTGGAGAAAATTGGGTAGAGAGAACTCATGTGCTGACAAACTTTAATGGCAATGAGACAAGGATAAAATTAGTTTTAAGTGGAACGGTTGTTTATCGTCCTAAAGTCAAAAATCTACGAATCATTATCACTTAGCAGAATGTCAGATGATAAAACAAGCAGAGGGTATCCACTACCTCATCCAGAAAATATTGCAGTGGAAGATGTAGTACGTATTCGAAGAGCTATAGAAAAAATAGATGAAGATATTACCGAAAGAGAAGATAAACATAATCAACTTAAAAGTAATTTTGAGCGGTTTAACTTTGAAACTTTTTTAAATTTTTGGGAATGAAGGAAGCAATAGAAGCATTACACCAAAGAATAAAGGATTTAGCAGCAAATAGCACACCTGATCAACTGGCATATCTTGCAAAATCCCTGGAATTGATAATAGATAAAAAAGCAATTTCCAATATTGTGCAAATGGCAAAAATAAAAGAAATAATTGATGCGCTACAAACAAGACTTAAGGATTTAGCAGCAAACAGCACTCCAGATCAACTAGCATATCTTGCTAAAGCATTGGAATCAATAATCGACAAAAGTGCAGTTTCTGAAATTGTACAGATGACAGATGGTAAGCTAAAAGAACTTCTTGATAGTACAAGAAAACACTTAAGTGATCTGGATACTAAAAAAACTAGCTCTTTAGCAGCGATCTCTGAATCAGAGAAACAATTATTAAAGAAAATAGATGAGAAAGGCACAACAAATTTATCACTACTTGATACGAGAAAGAATGTCAATATTGCAGCAATAAATAGTATTAGCAACAGTCATAAAGATGGTCTTAAAGGTTTAGTAGAAGATTTTCGTGCTGTTAATAATGTACCACCTGGCTCATCAATTATAGGAGAAATAGAAACTCGAATAGAAAACATCTCTAATGAGGTAAAAACTAGAGATGATCAATTAAGAACATCTATTACAAATGATGTAAAGACTCGAGATGATCAATTAAAAGTGTCGCTT
This sequence comes from Wolbachia endosymbiont of Oryzaephilus surinamensis, assembly GCF_025617515.1. Taxonomy (NCBI): domain Bacteria; kingdom Pseudomonadati; phylum Pseudomonadota; class Alphaproteobacteria; order Rickettsiales; family Anaplasmataceae; genus Wolbachia; species Wolbachia endosymbiont of Oryzaephilus surinamensis. The sequence goes on from NZ_CP092526.1 coordinate 1,667,915, forward strand.
ACAAACGAAATAAGAAAGCGCAATATGGTTGAACCAGGGTCATTACCTTTCTTATTTGGTGTACTGGGTAGAAAAAATAATTACTTTGGCCACGGAACTTTTACAACAGAGCTTGGAAAGTGGAGCAGTGATATAACAAAAACAGACTATATGCTGCAGCTACTAGCAGGTAGCCATACATACGATACAGATTACGTTAGTTTTTATCGGCCAAGACAACTCTATTTTATAGAGGGAAATAAAGGAACATTTATTTACGGAGAGTTATGCACAAACAGTTTTTCTGGTAGTTATGATGAGATATACTATTACCCATATGCTGCACTTGGAGTAGTGTTTGTAAAAAATACAACAAATGTGAACATAAATAAAACAATAGAATTTGTTGGATCATCATACTCGAGTACGGAGTATGGGGGTGCAGGATTATTTGTGGGAACGCCAGATAATACCGATAAATCAAGAATTTCGAAAATAGTATGGAAAAATGTTTACCAATATATGAGCTCTGATAGCAAATTAGCTCTTACTATTACCCACAAATATAAATGGACATAAAAATAAAGTATTACAACATTAAAGTTTGCAAACATTGAGGGTAAAAAATGGCAAACAGGAATAATGAATGGGCTGAAAATGAATTTGGAGATGCTGTACTTGGAGATAAAAGGTTAACTGACCGATTAGTAAATATTGCTGATAGTTTTACAAGTTTACCTGAAAGCTCAATCAATCAGGCGTGTGGAAGTTGGTCAGAAGCAAAAGCAGCATATCGTTTTTTTCAAAATGAGAACGTGAAAGAAGGCGATATTCTAGCTTCACACGTTGCTAAAACAGTTGAAAGAACAAAAGCCCATAAAAAAATTTTTGTGATCCAAGATACAAGTTATATTTCATACACAGACCATGAAAAAACAAGTGGATTGGGAGTTATTACAAGAAAACATAGTCAAGGTATTATAATGCATACAGCTCTAGCTGTTAGTATAGAAGGTTTGGTACTAGGGATACTAGATCAAAAAATTTATTCAAGACCTGAAGAATCTGAAAACATAAAAAAAAAGAACAATGACAGTATCCGCATTGAAGATAAAGAGAGTATAAAATGGTTAGAAACTTTAAGCAACACAAACAACATTATTGATTCAACTCAAACTGAGACTATAACTATATGCGATAGAGAAGCAGATATATATGAGTTTTTTGAGCTTGCATATAATCTTAATTCGGCAGTGTTAGTTAGAGCTTCCAAAGATAGGGCAGTAAATAGAAAATCTCGATATCCTGAAAAAGGTGAGCAGAAGTTATGGGAATTTATTAAATCCTCTCATTGTGCAGGTACGGTAAAAGTTGAAGTTCCTGCAAAAGATAATAAGCCAAAAAGAACAGCACATTTGGAAGTTAGATTCGGAAAGTTTATTATGCATCCATCTAAGAATAGTATTAGGCATAAGACAGAAGAATTACTTAAATTACCACACTATGCAGTTTACGTTGTTGAAAAAGACTTTCCTTCTGAAACAAATCCGCTAGAGTGGATGCTTTTAACAAATCTTCCAGTCAATACCTTTGATGAAGCTGTTGAAAAAGTTAGGTGGTATTGTCTTAGATGGAAAATAGAAATATTACATAAAATTTTAAAATCTGGTCTCAAAGTTGAAGAATGTAGGCTTGGAACAGCAGAAAGGTTGATGCGATATTTAACAGTAATGAGTATTATTGCTTGGAGAATTTTCTTTATTACAACAATTGCAAGAACTGATCCAACATTACCGTGTACTACCTTATTAGCCGAAGAAGAATGGAAAGTTCTATATGTAAAAATACATAGAAAACCATGTTCAAATGCAACTCCTACTATAAAAGAAGCTGTTTCATGGATTGCTCAACTTGGAGGACATTTGGCTAGAAAAAATGATCTAGAACCAGGCCCCATTACTATTTGGAAAGGATGGAGACGTCTCTTTGATCTAGCAGAAGGATGGCGACTTGCTCACGAACTTTATATTTGTGGGTAATAGTAAGAAATTAGCTGGATCTGGAAATGTGGAGATTCCAGCAGGAAAAACAGTTGCAATATTACTTTACACATCATCTTATTTATATTCCAGAACAAAAGTTAGTGAAGGTGTGCTCTCAGGTAATGTATATACCTATGGTCAATTTATTCAGTGGGGAATTTATAACATACGTAGCAATTTTCTCACCACAGGACTTGAGGTGGACGTAGAGAGAACGCTAAGAGCTTGGCAATGTCCAGGGTTATCTAGCACACGTGAGATTTGGCAGTAAATCAAATAGGGAGGGAGAAAAACTGTGAGCATTTACATACGTTTTGAAAACCACAAACAAGTAGAAACAACAACACTTGAAAGCAAGCCAACAGGGAATGATTGGTACGAAGCGCCAAAGAATTTTGATTGGCAAAAAAGTTATTGTTTAACAGAAGGAGGAGAAATTGCTCAGCGTACTAAAGAAGATATACAAAAGGAGTTACTGGATAATGCGAAGCTTTGTGCATTTGATAGTATGCGTTTCTATTATGATAATCATACTCACCAATACGCAGGTCATTCTCACCAAAAAGCTAAATCTTATGAGATTCAAGCGAAAGCCGCAAAAAGCATTCTAGCAGCACCGGAATCTATAGATGAAAAAGATGCAGAAATTATAGAGCCATTAGCAAAAGTCCGCGGTATTACAGTTATTGAAATGGCAAGAATAATTGAGGAAAAAGTGAAAAAAGCAGTAAAAGCGATAGTGAAATGCGAGGAGTTGGAAGACATGGCGAAGAGGAAAATTGAAGAAGCTAAAAGTGAAGTAGAGCTACAGGCTTTGCTCAATGATTTTAAACAAAAGATGCAAAGAAATGGCTGAAGAATTTTTACATGGTGTAAATGTTATTGAGGTAACCTCAGGGTCAAGAACAGTACGTACAGCTAAATCATCAGTGATAGGTGTAATTGGTACCGCACCTGAAGCAGATGGGCAAAAATTTCCACTCAATAGTCCAGTACTAATAGCAGGAAGCTTAAAGGAAGCAGCAAAGCTTGGAAAGAGCGGCAGTTTACCTTCTGCAGTAAATGGAATATTTTCCCAAATTGGTGCAACAGTTATAGTAATTAGAGTTGAGGAAAGTAAAAATATTGATCTAAAGTTAAAAGAAGAAGAAACAACTGCAAATATCATTGGTGGAGTTGATAAAGAGACTGGAGAGTATCAAGGGATTCAAGCATTCCTCAGCAGTGAAAGTATAGTTCATGTTGCCCCAAGAATATTAATTGCACCTCAGTTTACTCACCAACTACCAGAAGATGGCAAAAATCCAGTGGTTGCAGCATTAATTCCTATAGCAGAAAAGCTGAGAAGCATAATAGTAGCAGATGGACCAAATACCAATGATGAAGAAGCAATAAAATGGAGAAAAAGTGTGGGCAGCTCAAGAGTTTACGTAGTTGATCCTTGGGTTAAGGTATTTATTGAAGGAAAAGAAGAAATTTTGCCTCCAAGTTCATTTGTAGCTGGTTTAATAGTGAAAGTAGATAGCGAGCAAGGATTTTGGCACTCACCTTCAAATAAAGAGATAAATGGTATTATTGGAACAAGCAGGCCTATTGATTTTACGCTCGGTAATACAAATTGTAGAGCAAACCACTTAAATGAAAATGAAGTAACAACTATAATTCATCAAAATGGCTATAGGCTTTGGGGAAATAGGACATGTTCAAACGATGCGAAATGGGCTTTTCTATCAGTGAGGCGTACTGCAGATTTAATTAACGATAGTTTACTTCGAGCTCATCTATGGGCAGTTGATCGAAATATTACCAAAACTTACATAGATGATGTGATTGAGGGGGTAAATTCTTATCTTGCAAATCTGAAAGCTCAGGGAGCTATTATCAGCGGAAAATGTTATGCAACTCCAGAGCTCAATACAACGGCAAATATTGCAAGTGGAAAAGTATACTTTGACTTTGAGTTTACACCACCATATCCAGCTGAACAGATTACTTTCCGTTCGCATCTCGTAAGTGGCGCAATATTGTAAAAAGGAGAAAGAGAGATGTTACCAAAGATCCTAAAGAATTTTAACGTATTTGTTGATGGTCGAGGTTATGCAGGGAAAATAGATGAAATTACGCTACCAAAGCTTACCATAAAAACAGAAGAATACAGAGCTGGTGGTATGGATATTCCAATAAATATTGACATCTTACTATTACCCACAAATATAAAGTTCGTGAGCAAGTCGCCATCCTTCTGCTAGATCAAAGAGACGTCTCCATCCTTTCCAAATAGTAATGGGGCCTGGTTCTAGATCATTTTTTCTAGCCAAATGTCCTCCAAGTTGAGCAATCCATGAAACAGCTTCTTTTATAGTAGGAGTTGCATTTGAACATGGTTTTCTATGTATTTTTACATATAGAACTTTCCATTCTTCTTCGGCTAATAAGGTAGTACACGGTAATGTTGGATCAGTTCTTGCAATTGTTGTAATAAAGAAAATTCTCCAAGCAATAATACTCATTACTGTTAAATATCGCATCAACCTTTCTGCTGTTCCAAGCCTACATTCTTCAACTTTGAGACCAGATTTTAAAATTTTATGTAATATTTCTATTTTCCATCTAAGACAATACCACCTAACTTTTTCAACAGCTTCATCAAAGGTATTGACTGGAAGATTTGTTAAAAGCATCCACTCTAGCGGATTTGTTTCAGAAGGAAAGTCTTTTTCAACAACGTAAACTGCATAGTGTGGTAATTTAAGTAATTCTTCTGTCTTATGCCTAATACTATTCTTAGATGGATGCATAATAAACTTTCCGAATCTAACTTCCAAATGTGCTGTTCTTTTTGGCTTATTATCTTTTGCAGGAACTTCAACTTTTACCGTACCTGCACAATGAGAGGATTTAATAAATTCCCATAACTTCTGCTCACCTTTTTCAGGATATCGAGATTTTCTATTTACTGCCCTATCTTTGGAAGCTCTAACTAACACTGCCGAATTAAGATTATATGCAAGCTCAAAAAACTCATATATATCTGCTTCTCTATCGCATATGGTTATAGTCTCAGTTTGAGTTGAATCAATAATGTTGTTTGTGTTGCTTAAAGTTTCTAACCATTTTATACTCTCTTTATCTTCAATGCGGATACTGTCATTGTTCTTTTTTTTTATGTTTTCAGATTCTTCAGGTCTTGAATAAATTTTTTGATCTAGTATCCCTAGTACCAAACCTTCTATACTAACAGCTAGAGCTGTATGCATTATAATACCTTGACTATGTTTTCTTGTAATAACTCCCAATCCACTTGTTTTTTCATGGTCTGTGTATGAAATATAACTTGTATCTTGGATCACAAAAATTTTTTTATGGGCTTTTGTTCTTTCAACTGTTTTAGCAACGTGTGAAGCTAGAATATCGCCTTCTTTCACGTTCTCATTTTGAAAAAAACGATATGCTGCTTTTGCTTCTGACCAACTTCCACACGCCTGATTGATTGAGCTTTCAGGTAAACTTGTAAAACTATCAGCAATATTTACTAATCGGTCAGTTAACCTTTTATCTCCAAGTACAGCATCTCCAAATTCATTTTCAGCCCATTCATTATTCCTGTTTGCCATTTTTTACCCTCAATGTTTGCAAACTTTAATGTTGTAATACTTTATTTTTATGTCCATTTATATTTGTGGGTAATAGTAAGTATTGACATGGGAATGGAGAAACTTGAAGCAGAGCTCACTTTTGCTGAATATGACTCTGAGCTCTTTAGACTTTTCGGATTGATAAACAATAATGCTGTTTATCTTACTTTAAGAGGAGGTTTGCAGGGAAGTAGTGATACAGAATCAGTAGTGATTAACTTAAGAGGGCTCTTTAAAGAACTTGATTTTGGTAGCTGGAAACCTGCTGAAAAAGCAACACTAAAATGCACTGTAGCTGCCAACTATTATAAGCTCACTATTGATGGCAAAGAATTGATTGAAATTGATGCAGAAAACATGATTCGCAAGATCGATGGTGTTGATCAAATGGCTTCTATGCGCACAGCCTTAGGAATTTGAGTAAGAAGGTAAAGTAATGCAAAAAATTAAATTAACTGAACCAATAAAAATCGATGGGATTTTAGTTTCAGAGTTAACTCTACGCCGTCCAAAAGTGCGAGATCGTTTAGCTGTTGAACGTATGAGTAATAACGATGCAGAGAAGGAAGTAGCACTGATTGCAAATCTTGCAAGTATTTCAAGAGAAGCAGTAGAAGAACTTGATTTGGCAGACTACAGTAAGATTCAAGAAGTGTTACAAGGTTTTTTGTCTCAGCAGAAGAATTGAGGCTGAGCGTATTATCGCTTAGCTCAATGGTTGGTGGTGGAATCAATCAGTGGCTTGATATGGATATTGAAGAATTTATTACGTGGTTTGAAAGTAGCGGAAAATTATACAAATGAAGGCAATTTCTATAGTAATTGGAGCAACACTGCAAAGCAGTTTTAATAGTACGATAGCAGGTAGCACGAAGCAACTTTCTCGTATTGGTAGTACGATAAAACAACTTGAATCATCAAGTAAATCAGTATCCAAGTTTAAACAATTAAGCCACGATGCTCTGCTTGCTAGGCGTTCTTGGAATGAACTGGAAATAAAAACAAAATCTCTGGCTAAACAGATAAAAAATGTAGAAGCACCAAGTAAGAGCCTGCAAAACGAGTTTACAAGATCTAAAACTGCAGCACTGAAAGCTAAAACAGCTTATTTACAAAAAAGAAGTGCTCTCCACCATTTACGCACGGAGTTCAGTAAAAGTGGTAGAGATATAAAATCTCTTATTGGAGATCAAGTTAAACTTGGCTCTTCTATTGAAAAGCTTAAAAATAACTATACAGCTTTAAATTCCGTAATGCAAAAACGTAAAGGAGTTTTAGCACAAAGAGCAAATTTCAAAGCTCAAATGATGGATGCTGTGGCACTTGGCCTCACCCTTGCAGCACCACTTAAGGCTGCAATTAGTTTTGAGAGTGCCATGGCTGATGTAAAGAAAGTTGTAAAGTTTGAAGATACAGATGTAAATGGCTTGACAAAACTTGGTGAAACATTAAAGGGGATGTCACGAACAATTCCGCTATCTGCAGCAGAACTTGCGCAAATTACTGCAAGTGGTGGTCAGCTCGGTATTGCAGCTAAAGATCTTACGGTTTTTACAGACACTGTAGCTAAAATGGCAACTGCATTTGATATGTCAGCAGAAGAGGCAGGAGATGCTATTGCTAAACTTTCTAACATTTATCAAATTAAAATTGGTGAAATGGCAAATATTGGTGATGCGATAAACCATATCTCTGATAACACTGCCGCAAAAGCTAAAGACATTGTTCCTGCATTAAACAGAATCGGTGGTACAGCAAGGCAATTTGGTTTAACTGCAGTGGAAGCAGGGGCTTTAGCAAGTAGCTTTATTAGCCTTGGTAAAACTCCTGAAAAAGCAGGTACGGCAATTAATGCGATGCTCAGCAAGTTGCAAACAGCAAGTAAGCAAGGTGGCAATTTTCAAAAAGCTTTTCAGCAGCTAAAAATAAATGCTAAGGAATTTGAAAAAGCAATTGGCAAGAATGCACAAGGCACATTAGTTAAGTTTTTAGAAACAATTGCAAAACTAGGTAAGCAAGAACGTTCTAGCGTTCTTTTTGATCTCTTTGGTCTTGAATATCAAGACGATATAGCACTACTCATTGGTAGTCTTGACGAGTACAAAAAATCTTTACGATTAATAAACGGGGAATATAAGGGCTCAATGCAAAGGGAGTTTGAAAATAGAGCAAATACTACAGCAAACAACATACTGTAATTGCGATTGAATGATGGAGAGACATACTCCATTATTTTAGCACGAAGTAACAAGTTCAATGAATCTGTTCTTCAAAAATAATTTAAACCTTTACAGTAGGAGTAGTCTTATGAAATATTATAGCGGATTAGATGTGTCATTCAAAGAAACTTTTGTAAGTATCGTTGATGAGAAAGGAAAAATTGTTAAAGAAGAAGTTGTTGCAAGTGAGAGCAGTGCAATAGCTGAGTTTCTGCTTAGTCAAAGCAGAGAATACGAATCCATAGGAATAGAAAGTGGGCAATTGTCAATATCGATGTGCAAAGAGTTAAGGAGCTTTGAATTACCAGTAATTTGTGTAGATGCGAGGCATATGGCAGCAGCATTGTCTGCGAGAATCAATAAAAACGATAAAAATGATGCAAGGGGTATAGCACAAATGATGAGAGCTGGGCTGTATAAAGAGGTATTAGTAAAATCAGATGAGTCTTGTCAAGTTAAGGTAACGCTCGGAAGTAGAAGGCAGTTAATGTATTGCAGAGAGCAAATTATGGGAACAATAAGAGGGCTATTGAAGATATACGGAATAAAGCTTGGCAAGAAGTCAAAGATTGTAATCTTTTCTTTAAAAGTGCAAGAAGCAATAAAAGATCTAGATAAAGTCAGTAAGGATTCAATTGAAGCATTAGTTTGTAGTTTGGAAATAATAGAAGAATCAATAAAAAAGCTTGATAAAATATTATCAGAGAAAGGCAAGAAAGACGAAGATTGCAAATTATTAACTACTGTACCAGGAGTTGGTATTATAGTAGCAATGACGTATAAGGCTACAATTGATAATCCACATAGGTTTGAAACATCTGATACAGTCGGAGCCTATATGGGATTGACGCCAAGACAGTACGCTTCTGGAGAAGTTAATCGTCATGGTAGCATATCAAAGATGGGACCGGTAGAATGTAGAAATATGTTGTATGAAGCTGCGCATACAATACTGACAGTTAGCAAGAAAAAATTCAAATTAAAAAGCTGGGGAATAAAGCTTGCAAAAAAGAAGGGTGTAAAGAAAGCAGTAGTTGCATTAGCAAGAAAACTAGCTGTAATTATGCATAGAATGTTGGTTGATAAAACAGAATTTTATTATCAATAAACACTAAAGGAGTATAGGACAATAATTTTATTGAAAGTAAAGATAGTAATGCCGATGGAAGGGATAAGCAAGAGCTATGGTTGAAGCGTAGACTTCGTAAACAACATGTTGCCATCCACTTCCGCCCTAACAAGTATAGTGCGGCTTGGCTAAAATTAAACTAGCCATATCAGACCGCGGAGAGAACCATGGAAGCATGCTATTTTTAATTTATATCAAGGATTATGGAGGAAATATGCTATTTTGATCTATGTGAAAATTATTGTTGACTTGTACGCAATTAGAGAACCTTCAGTTACTTAAAAACTCAATAGCAGAAGTAGGAATGAATCTTGGTTCTGTACTATTACCACCTTTAAATTTTACTGTTAATCTTCTGAGGTCAGCAACTACACAAGTAGCACTTTGTGCCAAGGAATATCCAGTACTGACTACAGTGATCATAAGTACGATTGCAACATTGATTAGTATTAAAATAGCAGCCATATCTCTTGGATATGCTTGGACTTTTGTAAAAGGTTCCTTATTTGCTCTTTTATCTACTTGGAAAGTGTTTGGATCTGTTGTTACTTTGGTAAAAATAGGTCTTTCTGCAGTTTTTCCAGCAATAATTGCTGGATTTAAAGCATTGACAATTGCCGTAATGAGCAACCCTATGGGGCTGATTATTGGTGGTCTTGCTGTTGCTGCAACTTTGATAATTACCAAATGGCAAGTGGTAAAGAACTTTTTTGTTACTATCTGGGAATCGGTAAAAATTGTATGGAAATCTTTTTCTGATTGGGTAGGAAAGTTTTGGAATAATATTACTCAGCCTTTTAAAACAATCAATAATCTATGGAGCAAAAAAAATGAGGCTAAACTAGAAGTTAGATCTGTAAGTAATACTATAAGCGACGCCCTTAAGCACCCAATTGCAGCGCACAATAAGACTATAGAGAATAAAACACACAATAATCACTTTAATGTTAATATTCACCCAAGCTCTGGACAAGACGTACGTAGTATTGCTGATGAAGTAATGGAGCGAATTAGAGAGCAATTTAGTGGCGCACTTTATGATATAAATTAAATTATGCTGTCTCTTGGTCCATATAGATTTTCATTAACTGAGCGAGGTTTCACACGCAGGAATGAATATCGCTGGCCTGCACTTGAGCGTATTGGAGAAAAGCCATTACTTCAAAGTATTGGTCCTGGAGAGGATGTTATTGAGCTTGCGGGAGTAATCTATTCAGGAGGACTGGGGCAAATAAATAATATGCGAAATTTATCAAAACCTCTTTTACTCATTGATGGCCAAGGTAACATTTTAGGCCATTTTGTTATTGTGAAAATAGAAGAAACGCAGAAATATTTTTTTCCAAATGGTGAAGCAAGAAAGATTGAGTTTCACTTAAGTTTGAAGCACTATGATAACGCGTTGTCAGACGGATCACTAAATAATCCAGTTGATGATATACAACTTGATGATGATGTATTACAAAACTAAGGAAAATGATATGTTAGATTTAATCTGCTGGAACTACTATGGATTCAGCTCAGGAGCAGTTGAGATTGTGTTAAGAGCTAATCCTGGGCTTTCAGAGTACGAACTTCTTCCTGCAGGATTAATCATTAAACTTCCTGTTATTCAAAAAGAGACACAAAAGCAAGTAGTAAAACTATGGGATTAAAATGACACCAGACTTTAGTATTTCAGTAGAGGGAATTTTAATCACTGAGTTGATAAAAAGTCGGTTAGTATCAATGCATATTACTGATGAAGCTGGAGTAATAAGTGATACTGCTGTAATTCATCTTGATGACCATGATTCATTATTTGAAATTCCTAGAACTGGGGCAAAGCTAAATATTTTACTTGGGTATAAAGAAACTGGCATTGTGCCGATGGGAGATTACATAGTGAATGAAATTACGCTACAAGGCCCACCACAATCACTAAAGATTAAAAGTCATGCAGCCGATCTAAAAGAGTCATTAAAGGAACAAGTGTTTAATGAGTGGCATCAAATCACCTTAAATGATTTGGTAAAAAAGATTGCAGACAAACATGGCTATCAAGCTAAGGTTGCTGCAGAGTTTGCAAATATCATGATATCACATATTGATCAGACTGCAGAGAGCGATATGCATTTTTTAACCAGGCTTGCTCAAATTTATGGAGCAATAGCAAAACCTGCTGGAGGGTATTTACTGTTTGTTTCAAAAGGAAAAGCAAAGTCAGTTACCGGAAAAACTTTAAGCACTATTACTTTAACACCTAGAGATATTACAAATTGGAAAGTAAAATTTAATGAGCGTAATCAATATGGCTCGGTTATTGCTTACTGGTATGATTATGAAAAAGCAGAGACAATAACGGAAAAAGTAGGTGATCAAGAACCAAGCTATATTTTGCGAGATATTTATGCAAGTAGTGATTTGGCACAAAGTGCAGCATCTGCGAAGTTGAATCAGCTGATGAGCAGTACAGCAACACTCAATGTCACAATGCCAGGAAATCCTGAATTATTTACCGAAGCAAAGATCAACCTTTTGGGGTTTCGCAAGGGAGTTCATGGTGATTGGATAATAAATAGGGCTGAACATATGATCGATAACCTGGGTTATCGTACTATCATCACAGCTGCTATGGGAACAATTGATAACGGGAAAGTAAATTGATAATTTCCTCATAAATATCTTCTTTATTATTGTTTAATTCCTCTACAGCAAGATCTAAAGGAGTTTTTTTATCTTTGTTTTTAGCAAGAGGATTTGCTCCATTTTCCAGTAGAAATTTAGCAATTTCCAAGCGTCCTTCCTGTGCAGCATAGTGCAAAGCTGTCCAGCCAAAAGCATCAGTAGTGTTTACATTAATGCCTTCTTCAATTAGAAATTTTACAACTTCTAAACAGCTTCCGCTTGTAGCATAGTGTAATGATGTTGCACCAAAATAATAGGTGTCGTTGATATCTACTGCGTTTTTTATTAAGGATTTTACGTTATCCAAATTGCAGCTTTCAGCTGCAATACGTAATACTATTCTATCCTCACTAGTTGTTTTACTTTTTATTGGTATGTTTTTTAGCGGTTTAAAATGCTGAAACAAAAAGATAGCACATATTATTGGTATTATTGAATTTATTAATAATTTTTGAAAAAGGCTAGATTTCATGTTGATTATATTATTTACATCGCTTGTTTAGTGCAACTAATTAACTTTATTTTAGAAAAGATTTTTTGGACGTATTTTTGATGAATCTTGTATATGTATATATACAACTTTTCCTTTAAAAAAGATGACAAACACAGGAAAGATCCCTGTAGCAGTAATTGCTACTATGGTGATACAAACAATAGCATTGATCTGGTGGCTAGCTAAGCTCGACTTAAGAGTGCATATGCATGATAAATTTATAGAGCAAAATCAAAGGACTACAGAAATCATCTATCGCCTTGAAGAAAGAGTTAAAAATCTTGCTGAAGAAGTTAATGAACTTGAGCAGAAACACAAATAAAAGAGTGGCAAAGTATATTTTATCCGTTGATGGAGGTGGAATTAGAGGAATCATTCCTGCCATTATTTTAGCAGAAATTGAATCTAGAACAAAAAAGCCAATTTCCCAGATCTTTGACTTAATGGCAGGAACCTCAACCGGTGGGATTATTGTAGCCGGGTTATGTAAAAAAGATGAACGGAGAAACCCTCAATACTCTGCCAATGATTTGGTTGAACTTTACCAAGAGTATGGAGCATATATCTTTCAAACATCACTTTGGAGAAAATCAATCGCTTCTTGGCTGAGTGGTTCTCAGTACTCATATAAAAATATGGAATTTATTCTCAACAAATACTTTGGTGAAAGTACTATGGCCGATGTTGCGAGTAATCTACTACTCACCAGTTATGACATTCACAATAGTTGTGAATTTTTCTTTAAAAGTTGGAAAGAAGAAAACATTAAGTTGAAAGATGCACTCAGAGCTACAACAGCTGCCCCAACGTACTTTACACCAAAACGTCTGAAAATTAGCAAAACAGAGAGAGTGTTGATAGATGGCGGAGTGTTTGCTAATAATCCAGCGGCTTGTGCATATGCAAGTGGCAAGAGATTATTTCCAAATGATGAGATTATACTGCTATCAATAGGCACTGGTGGAACAGATAGAAGTATAAAGTATGCTGACTCAAAGAAATTTGGAAAAATAGGTTGGGTCAAGCCACTACTGAATGTGATGTTCGCCTCTGGATTGGATTGCGTTGATTATCAATTAGAGCAAGTAATGGGTGATAAATATATACGCATACAATCACAACTCAAAGTAGCATCAGCTGAAATGGATGATATAACACCTCAAAATATTAAATGTTTGCAGCAAGAAGCAAAGGCGATGATAGAAAGTCATCAAAGAGTAATTGATGTGCTATCAAAATAATATAAGTTTATGAAAAAACTTTTTTCTTACGAGAGAGTCACAAAATTCAAAGCTTTTTTGAAAAAGATAGAATTTTAAAAAATAATTTGGACGTTTTTTCTACCAATCTTGTATATATATAACATAAAAGCGCGTTTTCACGCAATCAAATCAAATGGAACCTAACAAAGATACTACACAGAAGTCCACTATTGAAGCTAAAAAGCTTGAATTACCAAAAGGTGGAGGAGCGATAAAAGGAATCAGTGAAGCTTTTGAGGCTAACTCATTCACTGGTACTGGATCTTTCTCAATACCAATTGCGCTACCAACTTGTCGTAATTTCTCACCTTCTTTAAGCGTTAATTACAGCTCTGGTGGTGGTAACGGAGTATTTGGTATAGGATTTAATGTTTCAATAGCAAGTATTATCAGAAAAACATCAAAAAAAATTCCAACTTATGATGATGAAGATATTTTTGTCCTAAGTGGAGCAGATGACTTGGTTGCGATTAATCAAACAAGTAATAGCAAATATGATATTACTTATTATCAGCCACGTGTTGAAGGATTATTTGCTAAAATAGAGCGTTTAATAAGTAAAAGTGATAGCACTATTCATTGGCAAGTTACTAGTAAAGATGGCAGCATTGCTATTTATGGTAAGAATGAACAAGCACAAATCTATGATCCAAAGAGTAATAGCCGCATAGCAGAATGGTTACTTGAGGAATTAAGCGATGTATATGGTAATAAAATATTTTATCATTATCGCTCAAGTACAGAAAAACAAGGTAGTGGCAGAGTAATTGATCGAATTACTTATGGCCATAATGAAGAATTAAACTATAATCACTTTGAAGTTTTATTTGATTATGGCGAAAATGACTTTGCCAGTCCTATAGATAAAAAATATAGCGAAGAAAGAAATGCAGTTCTCCGTCAAGATTCTTTTACCTCACACATTACAGGATTTGCAGTAAGAACTGAACTTTTATGTCGAGCGATAAGAATTTATCACCGATTTGATGAACTTAGTAGAGATCCAATACTGGCTAATGGCACTTATTTTGATTACGACGAAAAACCAACAATTACCTATTTAAGAGCAGTAAAACAAGTTGGCTATTATGACAGAGAAGGCAAAAGATTTACTAAGACTACGCCAACTTTAGTTTTTTCTCATACCAGCGATGATTCTACTTACATTTCAACAGTTTCATCGGTAACACTCAAGAAACCATCTAAACAGCTTTTGCAGATTTTAAAAGAACAAGATTTTGTCTTTTCAGAACAAAATGCAGAAATTTCTGAAGAAAACTCAAATTGGAGAATCAAAGACAGTGAAAAAACTCTTGTCATAAAAGAAAAAGGAAATTTTTTAGACCTTCACAATTCAAATAATAGAAACTCTTTTAAACCGGTAAAAATTCAAGGGTTTGCTGGGTACCTAAATGACCGAAGATTTCAATCGGTAGATCTATATCAAGAAGGTATTGAAGGAATATTATATAACGATGGCAACACAATCCTTTATTTCAGACCAAATGGTGATGGAGAGTTTGCTCAAGCTAAACTACTGGAGCGTTTTCCATCGCTGCTTCGTAAAACTACTTATTCACTGACGAGTTTAGAAGGTAACGGTGAGTTACAGCTTTATGTGAATGAAAGTGGTTTTCAGGGTTACCATGATTTTGATGGTAATAGTAAATGGAGTGAATTTAAGCCTCTTGAATCGCAAGTAATCAACTTGAGCAGCGAAATTCAAGAGATGATAGACGTCACAGGAGATGGAAGAACTGATATCGTAGTATTTGAAGGAGAAAGCGTTAGAGTATATCCATCTGCTGGTAAAAAAGGATACAAAAAAGCTATTTACAGTAAAGCGCCAAAAGACTTGCCAAATCAACGTGCCAGTTCAGAGAGTACTTTAGTACGCTTCGCTGATATGTTTGGTGATGGTAAGAGCCATCTAGTTAAAATAGAAAATGGTAAAGTAGAATGTTGGCCAAATCTTGGTTATGGTAAATTTGGCGAGAAAGTTACATTTAAGAACGCTCCATATTTTAGGGATGGATTCAATGCGAAAAGACTTTACTTTGCTGATATTGATGGTTCTGGTACTACAGATTTAGTTTATGCAAATCACAATAGCTTAGATATCTACTATAACAACAGCGGTAATTCTTTCAGTAAACCAGTAACTTTGAAATTACCGGTAGATTACAATCATATTGGTCGAATTGAGTTTGCTGACATTCTAGGGAATGGTACCAATTGTTTGCTTATTAGTTATCTTGATCAAAACTTAAAGTTACAACATTTATACTATGATTTTTACAATGGAGTAAAACCGCACTTACTGAAGCAAATAGATAATAATATGGGTAATCTTACTCGTCTTCATTATGCAGCTTCTACTAAGTTTTATTTGCAAGATAGAAAAGAAAACCGCCCGTGGGTAACAAGTCTGCCATTTCCTGTACAAGTAATTGAAAAAATAGAAACTCTAGACAATATAGTAGGAAGTAAACTCACCAACAAATATCGCTATCATCATGGTTTTTATGATTACATCGAAAAAGAATTTCGTGGATTTGGTTTTGTGGAAACCTGGGATACAGAAGATTTTTCTACAATTGATCAGACTGAAAAAGAACATTACGTAGCACCAATTTACACCAAGACTTGGTATCACACTGGAGCTTATAAAAAGGCAGGAGATTTAGTTGAGAGCTATAGAAAAGAATTTTACCAAGGAGATAGAGAAGCGTTAAAAATAACTCCACAGGTGTTTGATGAAAATATAATTACTATAGAGGATAAAAGACAAGCATACCGCGCTATTCAAGGGCAAATGCTAAGACAAGAAGTCTATGGCTTGGACAAAGATGAAAACCCAACACTCTACCAACATCCATATTCAGTCACTGAATCAAGTGCTTGTGTAAAATTGCTACAATCTAGTACAAACAGTTCTCACAAAATATTCAAATACGGAATTTTCTTCGTTAATTTACAAGAAACTATCACTTATCACTATGAAAGAAACTGCTGTGATCCACGTATTCAGCAGGACTTTGTTTTAGAAGTTGATGAATATGGTAATGTTATTAAATCAGCAAGTATTACTTATTCGCGTCGAAATCAGCAAAATAATTATTCAGAGCAGCAAAAGCTGCATGCTACTTTAGAACATAATTTCTACGTTAACAACACAGAAGGGTTTTACTTACTTGGAGCTCTCTATAAATCACAGGCTTTTGAGATTGGTGGATTAGGAATGCCTGCAAATGGCTATACTAATATTAGTGACCTAAAAACCCAAGTAACGAACTCTTTACAAAATATTATCAAGTTTGAAGAAAATCTAAGTCATACAAGACCACAAGCAAGACTCTTAAGTAAAAATCACAATTATTACTGGAATGAAGTGCAGAATGCGACTTTACCACTTGGCTCTGTAACTCAGCAAGCGCTTCTCCACCATACTGAAGCTATGGTATTTTCTGATAGTCAAATCAAAGAAGTTTTTTCGAGTAAAATAACATCTGATCAAATGTTAAGTGATCTTGGCTATAAAAAAACGTCAAATAATTTCTGGTGGGCACCAAGTCCTACTCAGTATTATTATGGCGCTAGTAAATACTATTTACCTGAAAAAGTAATTGATGTTTTCGGTAGCGAAACTGCAGTTATTTATGATCAGTATAATTTACTGCCAATAAAAACAGTAGTTAAAGCTACTGCAACCTCAAATTATGAAACGACAGCAGAGTATGATTATCAACGTTTAAGTCCAGTAAAACTAACTGATCACAATGACAATGTATCAGAAGTTATTTTAAATCCTTTAGGAGTAGTAATTGCTACTTCTGTTTATGGCACCGAAAACGGGGAAAAGAAAGGAGATAAACCATTATTCGAATATCAAGTCAGAAAAAATCCAAATTTTGAAGATGTTTTAGGCACAGTAGCAGGAGCAAATGGTCCTGAGTATTATCTCCAAAATGCAACCAGCTTCTTTTATTATGATCTGGAAGCATGGAGAAAAAATGGTCAACCTGTGCATGTGATTAATCTGCAGAGAGAAACTCATGTTTCAGAAGGAAGTTCGACAAGAATCAGGAGAGTTGTCACTCACATCGATGGATTTGGCAGAAATCTTGAGACTAAAATGCTTGTAGATTCTGAGCATGAAAAATGGCTAGCATCAGGAAGAGTTTTTTATAACAATAAAGGTACGGAGGTGAAAAAGTATGAACCTTTTTATAGTCATTCACCTTTTTATGACCTCGAAGAGAGCGTACGTAATCAAGGAGTATCTGACACTCTTTATTATGACCCTCTACTGAGAAATATTCGTATTGATACGGCAAAAGGTTTTTTCAGCAAAGTTGAATTTGATTCTTGGACTACCAAAAACTTTGATCTTAACGATACGGTAAAAGATTCAGAATATTACAGAGAATTTAATGAAAGATGGAATAGAGCAAATACAGCAGAAAAAGCAGCTTTAAAAGACGAAAAAGATGCACTGGACAAAGCAGAAAAACACTATAATACTCCAACTATAGAGCATCTCGATAGCTTGGGAAGAAAATTTTTGCAGATAGAGATTTTAAGCAATAACGAACAAAGTAACGTAGAATTAAAATCCCACGTCAAACTTGATATTCAAGGAAATGAGCTAGAAAGTGTTGATTCAAGGTTTTATGAGCAAAACCAAAGTAAGCAAGAAAATGAAAAGATAAAGAACTTTTGCCACATTTATTCAATGTCAGGGCTTTTAAAAAGCACAAGTATTGATGCTGGAGAAACCTGGAATTTAGCAAATGTTGCTGAAAGTGCAGTGTACAATTGGGATGGCAAAGGATCGCTTACTTACACAGAATATGATAAATTGCAACGGCCAGTAAGAGTAAAAGTCACTGATAAGGACCTAAATTTAAATAATAATATTGTTGAAAGATTCTTTTACTCTGACGATATTCAAGATAAAGCTACTAATCGTTATGGAACACTTGTTGCTCATTACGATCAGGCAGGACTTACTGAAGCCAAAGAAAATGATTTTAAAGGTCAGACATTAAAAAGTAGTTTTCTTTTAAGAAAAAACTATAAGCAAGAAGCAGATTGGAAAAGCGTTGAAAGTATTGTTACAGTGCATGCAGATCTTGAGCAGGAAGTGTTTAATTCAAGCATAAAATATAATGCAATTGGTGAAATAATTGAAAAGACAGATTCGCAAAATAATACTCACAGTCCAATTTATGATATAGCAGGGAGAGTAAAGCAAATTAACCTTAAGAAGCAAGGAGAAAACATAAAAACCTATGTTTCAGACATCAGCTATAATCCTAAAGGTCAACGTACATCTATTAGCTATGGCAACGGAGTTGTTACTAGTTACAGCTATGACTCTAAAACTTTCCGGCTTACTAAACTAGAAAGCGCCAAAGGGCAAAAAAAGTTGCAAGACATTAATTATACGTATGATCCTGTTGGTAACATTACTACAGTGGAAGATGAGTCTTATAAGACCATCTTTCCAAATAACAAAACTATAGATACTAAGTCAGATTATCATTATGATTCACTTTATCGGCTGACTCAAGCAACTGGAAAAGAACATCCAGCACTCAGTGGAAAGGAAGAAGTTATTACACCGATTCCGCATCTAAATAACCAAAATGCGATTAGCAATTACACGGAATATTATGAGTTTGATTATGGAAGTAACATTACGAAAATTAGGCATAACGGAAAAAATAGTTCCACTCAAGAATTTTATATCTCAAACAAATCCAATCGTAGTTTGCCAACAATAGATAGTAGACCTGTGAGTGAAAATGATATAGATGGAAGTTACGATGAAAGAGGTAATTTACTGAAGCTCAACGGCTCGCAGAATTTACGCTGGAATTACCGTGATAACATAGCGTATGTTGATATTATAACAAGGCAAAGTGGTAAAAATGATAGTGAATATTATGTGTATGATAGTGGTGGACAAAGAGTCAGAAAAGTTACCGAGACTTATCAGAACAACGAGACAAGTTCTACTCGAGTAGAAAAAATCTACTTTGGCGATATTGAAGTTACGAGAACTTATCAAGAGAGTGGTTTAAGTAAAGAAAAGTATACTGTCCATGTAATGGACGATAAAAGTAGAGTAGCCCTCCATCATTATTGGACTAAAGGTAATCCAGAAAACGTGGAAATAAAAAGTCAAAGTCGTTATCAGCTCAGTAATTATTTAGATTCAGTAGCTTTGGAATTAAATGATAATGCTGAAATAATAACCTACGAGGAATATCTGCCATTTGGTGGCACAGCGCTAATTGCAGGCAAAACAGCTCGTGAAGTAACGGAAAAAGAATATAGGTATTCGGGGAAAGAGAGAGATGATTCAACGGGTCTATACTATTACGGTGCACGTTACTATGCACCATGGCTTCTCAGGTGGATTAATCCTGATCCTGCTGGAATTATTGATGGGCTAAACCTTTATCAGTTTGTTAGGGGGAATCCAATTAACGATATCGATCTTTTTGGATTAGTAGATATTGGATCAACATCTAAGAAAAGATCCCGTGATCAGATAGAACAAGCAGAACCTAGCAATGATAATCAGCAAGAAATACAAGACAACTCACAAGGAAACACGGTGGATTCAAGTAGTGATCAAATCACTGATAAGCTTTATCTAGAGGCTTTTAATGATAAAAGCAAAAGTTTTCGTGGATATAACCCGTTAAGCTTGAAGGATCTGGCAACAAAGGCCTTACCACCTGAAGTAACACTTGATTCTCGTGCTGCAATTAACTTGTATACAGGTAAGAGTTATAGTCAGATAAATACCTATTCAAGCAGCAATGAAATTCAGCCAAAAAGTAAAAGAGAAAAAGTTTTTTCTATGGAAAATTTGCAAAAAATTACAGAAGATATGACAGTCGGTATACAGCAGATGCCAAAGTTTTACGGAGTAACATATAGAGGAGATTCACTTGATTCACAAGTAGAAAAAGGAGAAGTAAAAGTTAGTCTTGGATCTCTTGAGCTAGGAGATACCTTCAGTAATAAAGCATTTACCTCTTCCAGTAGCAAAAGAGAAGTCGCAGAAGGTTTTGCACGCAGTGTTAAACCACAAAAAAAAGCTGTCCTCATGGAGATATACAGCCATTCATTAGCAGCTAGTATTGAAAACATATCAGATTATCAAGCTCAGCAAGAAAAATTATTTCCACGGAACACTGGATTTATTGTTTTGGATAAGGGAAAAACCAAAATAACGCGCACAAGTAGAGAAGCTAAAAGAGAGTATAAACAGGACATCACAAAAATAACTGTTGGTGTAGGTGAAGAAGCGTTGTTGCAACATCGATACCAAGTGTTACAAGACATAAAAAACAGGAAGTGGAACTTAAAGAGAGCAGCTTGAAGAACAAGCTATCTAAGTGATAATTAAGGTACTTTGAAGTTTTTTAGGGTAATAAGTGGAAGACAAAATTTCAGAGCAAGAAACTAAAGATATTTGCCAGAAGATTCTTGTAAGAATGAAATTTATCGCTTTTTAAATTGAGCAACAAATATTAATTCAAAAGTCTGAACAACTATTGAGAGGAAAAACATGACCAGTGTAAATACAGCAAATGACCCCCAACTTCGCCTAGAGAAGATGGGAATAAGCGTTGAAGAAGCCGAGAAATTACTCAGCTTTAAAAATGAAAATGATGAGTATTTATATGACTCAGCATTTAAGATTACAGATTTATGTGAGAATGTTTTTATCGAAAGAGTAATAGGTAAGATTTCGGAGCAAGAAGCTAAAGATATTTACCAGAAAGCGCTAAATAGGAGAGAATTCGTTTCTCGCTATATCGAAAACGCCAGAGAGATGACCGAACCACATTATCGAGCAACGCGTGTCTGCAATATTGACCACGATACTACAGAAGAGTGCGATGCAATTATACACAGTTTATAAGGGGAATAATATGACAACAGATAGCAACGTAGTTGAAACTATATTTAAGACTAAAGAAAGTTATAACGAATGTGACCATTGCCAGTCAGTTTTAAGTCCAGCAGCTTATTTTGTTAAGTTGGTTGAAACTATTGAAAAGTATATTCCAGGGCATAAACTTAAAGAACGTCGTCATGACTTATTTGAGCTTCCACTAGATTGTAATAGCACTAACAAAACAAAGTTATACCTGGAGATTGCTAATGAAATAATGGAGAATAATTTGAATAAGAAACTAGGTGGCAATGCTCTAGAAAAATTAGCTAAAGCTAAGTATCCATTTAATCTACCAGCAAATTTTCCTTTAGTTAGCATATGTGCTTATCTTGAAAAGCAGGGTATAAATTTAGCTGATGTATATAAGGTACTGGAACCAAAAGCTGATAGTATAGCAGAATCTTTAGGCCTTTCTCCAGAAGAGTACGAACTTATTACTACTCCAAATCATGACATAAGCGAAGTTTATGGTATAAGTAAAAGTGAGCTTAAAAACGTTGAGAAGTTCATTGCTCAAACTAATATAGACTCTGATAAATTAAAGCAGCTAATTGACTGCTATAACAGAATTGATCCTACCAATAAGCTAAGTATCAATTCTGGTACTATAGATAACATTGATCAGGCATTAGGCTTTCTACATCGCTTTATTCGTCTTGCAAATAAGCTTAATTGGTCGTTTGATGGACTGTGTAATGTATTGCTTGCGGTTGATAAGAATGAAATTGATGCAAATTCTTTAAAGGAAATAAGTAGAATCAAAAGCTTGCAGGAAAAGCTAAAAAAGCCTTTAAGTGAAGTATGTAAGCTATATTCTAATGCTTCCATATCAATAGAAGGAAGTAAGAGTGAAGAAGATGCTAACAATGCAGCAGAGTCTTTACTCTTTTTACAAGGAGTAAAAGAATCAGATCTAAAGAAAGCATATGGTATAGAGGAACCTTCTGAACCATTTAAAGAAGAAAATTTTGATGAATTCATTGCAAGAACTGGAATCAAACGTCAGGAAGTGGAATGGCTGCTTGATAACTATAAATCTACTACTCATAGCAAGAAAGCCAAGAAACAAGAAAAAATTAGTGTTAAAGAGCAAAAGTTTCTACACAACTTTACTCAGCTTGCTGGGCAACTAAAATTGTTATTTGGTAAGTTAAACACGATGATTGCAGAGTTACCAAGTGAATTTAAGCTTAAGGATTTAGTTACAAACACAGATAATAGTACTATACTAAAGAAAATTTGGAATATTAGTGATAACGAACTCATTTCTTTGGTCAACTATAGCGATGAAGTTTCTGACAAAATTGGAAAATCATTAATCTCAGAAGTACATAAGCAAATCCTGCTAGCAAGGTTGATGAATATATCAACAGCAGAAATAGTACAAATTTTACTGCAGCTAAACATCACTGATCTAAATCTAGATAATATAGAGCGTATTTTTGAATTAAATAATTGGCTAAATAACAATTCTATTACCATTGAGCAATTAAACACATTGATCAACTCTTCTGCACTTTCTCACCAGCATATGAAGGAGATAAATGAGATAGAGGAAGAAATAGAAAAGAATCAAGAATTAGAAATCAGAAAAAGGCTAGACTCGTTAGTGAGTCACGCTGAGCTTGCTGGTGAGTGGAAAATACAAATAGAAAAAATACTGGAAGAATCAGAAATCAAAAAATTAAAAAACAGAGAGAAATTAGATGCGTTGATGAATAATTCTACACTTTCTGTGGATTGTAAAACGAAAATAAAAGGTATATTGGAAGAATTAAAAAGCAAAGAAAAATTAGATTCGCTAATTAATGACTCTACACTTTCTGAAGAATATAAAATAAAAGAAATAATAGAAAAAACGGAAAACAAAAAACTAACAAGCAAGGAAAGGTTGGATGCATTAATCAATGATTCTACACTTTCTGAAAAATGCAAAACAAGAATAAGTGAGGTAATAGAAGAACGAGAGAATCTTCATAATGAAATACGTAAACATTTTAACATAAGCTCTGACGTATTAGCCGCAGCTCATCAATTTACAGAAAAGCAGCCAACAAATTTGCAGTTATTAAGACTTGAGTCTCCAAATAAAAATATTGTTCATGATGTAGGTATAATTGGCAATAAGGCCGTTTTTCTTGGAAAGAGTGAAGTACACAGCAAAAATTCTGTAGAGTCTTCAATGCGTGAGCCACGAAAAAACGTAGCAGTAGCAACAATTGGCACTAAGACTATTTTCTTTTGTGGTAAGAAAAGTGAAAATGAATACTCACGAAAAATAGACATCTACGATGAAGAAGCCAAAAGCTGGATAACTGAGGCAGCCAGCGAGGCACGTGATAGTGCTGCAGTTGCTGTTGTTGGCAACAAAGCTATTTTCCTTGGTGGAAATAAAGATAATAGACGATGTTCATTACAAGTAGACGTCTATGATAATGGCGTGTGGACAAAACATACAGCCAGTGAAGCTCGCTCAAATGCTTCGGTTGCTGTAGTTGGTGAAAAAGCCATTTTCTTTGGTGGTAAAATTAATAAAACAAGATCAAGTGCGATAGATATATATAATAATGGAGAATGGGTAAATCGCACAGATACAGCTAGTGAAGCACGATCAAACGCATCAGTAGCTATAATTGATACGAAAGTTATTTTCTTTGGTGGTAGTAAGAGTGATAACCAATGTTCTTCAAAGGTTGATATCTATGATAGTAAAGCTGAAAAATGGACAACGCATACAGTTAGTGAAGCTCGTGAAAATGCATCAGTAGCTGTGGTTGATGGCAAAGCTATTTTCTTCGGTGGTAAAGTAGGTCAAACGAGATCTAATAAAATAGATATTTATGATGCTAAAACTGAGAAATGGATAGAAGCTCAACACGTTGCCAGTGAAGCACGTGATATGGTGCAAGTTGCTATAGTTAATAAACAAGCTATTTTCTTTGGCGGAAATAAAGGTGATCAAGAATATTCTAAATATATAGACGTCTATGATGGCGCTACTGATAGCTGGAAGTTTACAGGTGAGATTAGCAGAGCGCATAACAACGTATCAGTAGCTGTAATTGGTACAAAGGCTATATTCTTTACAAAGGAGATGAATAATAGAATTGCTGGCCAAGTATATATTTACGACTCTACTGGTTATTCTGTAAATAATTCTATAGCTAAAAACTGGACAAGACGTGTTGCAAAAGAAAACGAGATGCGTGACGGTTTGTTTGCAAAAATCACAAATAGTACAAAGTTCTCTGGAAAAATAGATATTTATGATAATATAGCTAAAACTTGGAAGACTGTTGATGTTTATAAGCCTAGTGAATGTACTTCGATAGACATTCGAAATAATAAAGCGATCTTAACTTGCAAAGATTCATCTGGAAGAACATATGAAGAAACGTACTCAATAGACTTATCTATAACTTACGATGCAATGATTGAAGAACTTCTAAATAATGTTGCAGTCTTTACAGTACTGAAGCTTAGTGCAGAGGATATAAAAAGCATTACAAGTCATTCAGCCATTTATGGCCTAAAAGCAACATGGACAGAGAAGCAGATTAAAACCCTTTCAAATCATAAAGCATTGCAGGATGCTTTTTCTGGTAATGAACTTACTCTATCACAATACACAGAATGGCTACGTGACAGTTATGATGAAAGAAAAGTTACAGAAAAAATAGCACAGCTTGCTAATTGGGATAAAAAGTTACTAAATCAAATCAAAGAAATTGATGCTTTTAAAAAATGTTTCAGTAAAGAAAATCATCCTATAGACTCTTTGCTAAAAATTAAGTCTCTTGTAGATATGGCAGAACAAACAGGTATTGATGGTCAAATTTTGCTAGAACTAAAAGACTTACATAATTTGCCATCATCTACTGGATGGAATAAGTACAATAACATTGAAAGGAAACTACGGGAATCGCTAAGTTATGTAGAGGGAGTGAAAGAACATCTAGAAAACCAGAAGCGCAATATCCTATCAAACTATATGCTGTACACATATTCTGAGGTCAAAAATAAGAATATGCGAGGTCTGTATGCGTTCTTATTGATTGATGTTGAAATAAGTGACTGCTCAAAAATCTCCCCACTTAAAGCAGGGCTAAATAGCCTTCAGCTATATATTCATCGTTGTATATTAGGGCTAGAAGAAGGAGTAGCAGTTAATTCTGAATTAACTGAAGAAATGTGGGACTTATTAGATAATTATAGAGAATGGGAGGCAACTAAGAAAATTGCATTATACCCTGAAAATTACCTCAACCCTACGCTACGTAAATCTGCAACTGCAGAATATAAGGTATTACAAAACACTTTAATGCAAGGTAATCTTACAGATGAAGAAGCAGCGAATGCATATATTAAGTATTTTGAGGATTTTGCACAGCTTGTGAATCTGCAAATAGTAGATACCTATTTTATAAGTGAAAAGAAAAAGAACGAGCTATATATTTTAGGTCGAACAATAGCAGAGCCTTATACTTACTATTATCGGGTTGGTAATTTTGAAGATGGTAAAACCGGAAGCCAACAGATTTGGGAGGCTTGGCAGAAAATTGAAGCACAAGTACCAGTTAGTATAGCAAGAATAGTCCATGTATTTGGTAGGATATTTGTTTTTTGGCTACAAAAGACTGAAAAGGAAAAACAAGTTGAAAATGTGTCAATTAATGATTCTACTTTGGCTGTGCATTATATGTTTAAGAAAGCAGATGGCAGTTGGTCAGCTCAACAAAAGTTGCCATTTGATGTTGAGGTAGATGAAAAGTGTGAATCTCACATAAGACAATATTTTTCTTCCAGGAATTGGGAGAAAAGTCAGCAAGAGTTGTGTGAAAGTTGGAAAGCGAAGGATGAAGAAACAAAAGTAAATTATAGCAAAAATGGTGAATGGACTACAGATAGACCTGTAGAAGAGGCTATAGAATATTTTAAAAGTAAGGTCAAAAAGTGGGATAAAGATATAAAAGATAAGGTAAAAGAGTCAAAAGATATAAAATTTAATGGTAAGCTGAAAGTAGCTGTACAGAATAGTGAAATATTAATTTTATCTTGTGAAGACGGTTTTCAAAATAGTAAGTTTATTCTGAAAGAGGACCTAACATCAGAAAGATCCTATACGCGTTACTTTAATAGTATGAACAGCATTGCAGAGGCAGAAAAAAGTATAAAAGAATTCTACGATAAGAAAAAGGAAGAGGAGAAGAAAGTTGTTACACGCCAGATAAATGAAATGCAGAAAAAAATAGATAAAAAGAAGGCAAGAGAGAATGATAAGCAAAGTGAGTTAATTAGTTTAGAAAACAAAAAAGATGGCGAGAAAAGGAGTAAAGATGCGTTACAAAGCAAGGTAAATTCTGTAGAACAAGATATAAAAGAAAAGAGAAGATTATGGCAGGATATAGAGAATTTAAAAGTAAAGTTGAATAATTTATTTCCGCATAGATCAAGTGATTCATATGAAAAAGCAGCAGAGAGAGGCAATTTACGAGCAGTAATAAATAATTTGAAACAAGAGCTAACACAGCACAAGCAAAATGTAGAGAGTACAAATGTAGAATTACAGCAAGAGTTAATAACACTAGAAACGGAAACGGCAACTTTGATCAATAACATAGCTAAGCTAGCAACAGAGGAAACTGTGGATGATAACTTACAGAGAAAAACAAAAGATATAATAAAACGGTTAAGTGATTTACAATTACAAGAAGCACAGCTAGATCCACTAGAGGAGTCAGGAGAAAAAGGGAAGCTTCGAGTAGCTGCAGATAATTTGAAACAAAAGTTAGCACTACTCAAGCAAAGTACAGAAAGCAAAAAAGTAGAATTGCTGGAGCAGCTAACAGAGTTAGAAACAAAAGTGACAAATTTGGAAAGTGAGATAAACAGATTGCAAGAGCCAGAAAAAACTATAGAGGTATTAAAAAAAGAGAAGGGTATATTAGAGGAAAGTATAAAACAGCATGAAAAAGAGATAAAGAAGTTAGATGATGAAATAAAAAAGTATGAAAAAGAGAAAGAGTATCTTAAGAATGTAATATCACAATTACAAAAAGACAAAAAAGAAATAGAAGACGGTAATAATAAAGTTGCTGAACAGGAAAGGCATAAGCAATTGGATGGAAAAAGAGATAAAGAGATAAAGTTAGTAGGAGGATTAATTATTCAAGAGAAAAACGATAACGTAGATCAAAGTAAATACAAAAGCATAGAAATTTTTAATTTAATCAATAAGTCATATAAAGAAGCTTACATTAAGGGATCAGAAGCAATCTTAGCACCAGAGGAGCAGCCAAAAGACTGCTATTTTTATGGATTTTACGGGATATATTTATGGGAAATATTCTTCCATATTCCAACACTGGTTGCATATCTTTTCAACCAGGAGCAGAAGTTTGCTGAGGCACGCAGGTGGTATCAATACGTCTTCAATCCTACCAATAGGGGCTGCAATGCATGGCAATTTCTTCCCTTTAAAACTAAATGCGGAAATTCATATGGTAATGAGAAGTGTGATAGTGAAAAGTTAATAGATTTACTTGATCCGTACAAAGAGGCTGACAAGAAAAAGATCTCTTATGAGAAGTATGTAATAATGTCATACATAGATAATTTAGTCGATTGGGGGGATATGCTCTTTTCTCAAAATTCATGGGAAGGAATTAACCAAGCAACGATGCTTTATGTAAGAGCTTGGAACCTTCTTGGAGAAAAGCCCAAAAAGAAAGGAAAGTTCAAAGCTGAGCCTGAGAGTATATGTGAGTTGTCGAATAATAAATATGACATATGTAAAATAGAAGCAGAAGCTCCGAGAGATACTGTTCAAAATACACGCACTAGTTCTAGTGCTGCTGTAGTTGATCTTACTACATATTGCAGTTATTTCTGCACTCCAGAAAATAAAGATTTTATTGCCTTATGGGATAGGATTGAGGATCGTCTTTATAAAATAAGACATTGCTTGGATATCAAAGGTAAACGTTTAGAGCTTTCTCTATTCCAACCACCAATTGATCCAAGACAACTAATAAGTACTGCAGTCGGTGGAAGTATTATAAGGTTACCAAAAATAGCCCAAGTGCCTCATTACCGTTTTAAGTATATGATTACCTACGCTAAATCAATTGCTGATACTGTTACTCAAATTGGTTCAGAGCTACTAAGCGTTTTAGAGAAAAAAGATGCTGAGGCACTTAATTTACTTTACAACAAACAAGAAGCTACAATAGCTAACTTGATGACAACCATTAAGGAAAAATCCATTGAAGTATTAAAAGAAGAGGCTAAGGCACTTAATGCAAGTTTGAGTAGTGCAAAAGACCGAAAATCTCATTATGAAAAATTAATTAATAAAGGGTGGTCTGCTCTTGAGATTTCTTCAATGGCCACATCTGTAGCTTCAACTGTTACATTAACTGCAGCAGGTATTGCTAGACAAGTCGCGGCCCCTATACATCTCATACCTACGATATTTGGCTTTTCTTGTGGAGGTTTTCAACCTGGTAGCTCTGCAGATTCAATAGCACGTGGGCTTGAAATATTTTCTAGCGTGGCTGGTGCTCTTTCACAGAACCTTAGTACTTCAGCAAGTTATGAAAGAAGAGCTGAAGATTGGGATTTACAGAAGATTGTGGCCGCCCATGACGTTGATCAGATCGGCTATCAAATAGAAGCAAATAAAATAAATCAAGCAAACGCTGTACAAGACCTTAAAGGTCATAAAGAATCGATAAAACAAATTAAGGAAAAAGGACAATTTTTCAGAAGTAAATTTACTAATCAAGAACTCTACAGCTGGATGAAAGGAGAGCTTAAAAATTTATATATTAGGGTTTATAGACTTGCACTAGAAGTTGCAAGGCAAGCTGAAAGGGCTTATCAGTATGAGATTGATAACGACAAAGCGTTCATTCAACCAGGGCACTGGAATAGCTTAAAAGAAGGCCTACTTTCAGGGCAAAAGTTAAAGTTTGAACTTGAGCAACTTGACAAAGAGTACCATGATACCAATGAAAGAAGGTTAGAAATCACTAAAGTAATCTCACTTAAATCTCTTGATCCTATAGCACTTCATGAGCTTAAAACTAAGGGAAGCTGTAAATTCTCCTTCACGGAAAAATTATTTGACCTTGATTTCCCTGGTCACTATGCTCGTAAGATTAAAGATATAAAGATTACTGTTCCAGCAGTAGTTGGTCCTTATGAAAATGTTCATGCAAGTTTGCAACAAACAAGTAACCAAGTAGTGTTAAAAAGCGATGGTGCAATAAACGCAATTAAATACTTAGTGAACCCAAGTGAAGAAGAACAGCCTGAAACTGATCTTTTAAGAGTTAATTGGAAGCCAAATCAAGAAATTGCTATCTCAAAAGCTGATCAAGATAGTGGTCTTTTTGAACTTAGTTTTGGTGATGAACGTTACTTACCATTTGAAGGCACAGGTGCAGTTTCTACCTGGGAATTAAGCCTTCCTCAAGCAACCAATAGGTTTGATATTAGTACTATTTCTGATGTGATAATTCATTTGGACTATACAGCTCTAAATGGAGGTGAGGTTTTAAGTCGTCAAGTAAAAAATCTTGATCAAATAAAGTACTATCAAGGTACATTAGTTGTCAATCTAAGTGCGGTCTACCCGGAAGAATGGGGCAAGTTTAAACAGGCAAAGGGGCAATTCTCTGAGTTAAAGTTCAAGCTATTTCCTGAAATCTTTCCTATTCATGTAAAGGATCCAGAAGTTGATTTAAATGATGGTAACAATATCTGTATCATACCTACAACGCCAGATGCAGATAAAATAACTATAAAATTGGATAACTACAACTGGGAACGTAATTCTAAAAAGATTGTTAATCCTTCACTAACAATTGGCACTGACTGGAATATTCAAGTCAACAATGCAGATATAAGTAAACTTGAGGAAATCATAATTATGGTTCCTTATAAAGCAACGATTAACTGGTAACTTCTATACCTGCTATTTTAATAATGAGTAGCAGGTCTCTTTGCTTTTTTCATTTGTGATACCTTTTTCTATAAGAACACTTTGTATAGAGGTAGGTACTTGGATGCTAGCTTGGATTTGCAGATCAGCATTATTTAATATTCGATCTTTCTTACCATTATAGGCTTTTTTAAATCCATCGATTTGCTTTTGACTTAAATTTTGTGAAAATGCCTTTTCTACATATGAGTCTAAAAGACTAGCAATTGTATCATAATTGCCACTTGTAATTTTTGCTGTGATAGTTTTTTGTACTTCTAAAAAATCAATTCTTACTGATTTCCATGCTATACCACTGCTACAAGCTGCTTGCTTCATTACTTGCTCTAGCTTTTCCACTATACGTAAAGTACAGCCTATTGTCTCCTCTTTTGATAAAGTACTGCTTTCATAAGCTCTACATTTCATGTTGCATTTATTTCCATTGAACCAGCTATATAATACATAATAAAGCATCATGTCTGCATTACTAATATTCCCAAGCCTTTCTTGAATAATAGGTGTAGATGATTTACAGCTGGCCACCTTACCTGGTAAAAATGGCTGTTCAGTATTAGGTATCCAACCTTTTACCCAAGAAACCCAGCTACCTATCAGCGAAGAATGCCTGCTGCTTGCCCCACTACTTTGAAACTGACCTGCAGTAGGCTGATCTACAAAAAGATGGCTATGCCTGATATTAGCAACATAATCATGCTCTTTTTCTTCCAGAGCTTGCCTTAAGTATTCTACTACACTTACGTGGTTTGCAGAAATAGCTACATCAAGTGGTTTTTCATGATCAATACTGAGAAAATCAATATTTGCTTC
This sequence comes from Wolbachia endosymbiont of Oryzaephilus surinamensis, assembly GCF_025617515.1. NCBI lineage: Bacteria > Pseudomonadati > Pseudomonadota > Alphaproteobacteria > Rickettsiales > Anaplasmataceae > Wolbachia > Wolbachia endosymbiont of Oryzaephilus surinamensis. Next base: position 1,699,142 of record NZ_CP092526.1, read on the forward strand.
TTTTTCCTCCACAAGAAATTTTACGGTTTCTAAATGACCATTACTAGCTGCATAATGAAGAGGCGTCCAATTATCTGCACCTACAGTATTAACACTTATTCCCTTATCAAGGAAAAATTTTACAATGTCTTTATGTCCATTCTCAGCAGCAATATGTAGAGGCATTTTACCACTCAGATCAACAGCATTAATATTTGCTCCTTTCTCTTCTACTAAAAACCTTACAGTTCCCAGATGACCATGTCTTGTAGCATAATACAGCGGTGTCCAATTGTCCTGACCTAAATCATTGACATTCATTCCTTGGTTTATTAAAAGTTCTATAACTCTTTGGTACCCACGTTCAGCAGCAATATGTAAAGGTTTTGCGTTATCAGCATCTACAGCATTAAAATTTGCTCCCTCAGCTAAAAGCGATTGGACAAAATCCAAATTACCAGAATGGGCAGCATAATGCAGTGGCGTCCACATTAAATTAGTATCTGGATCATTAATACTTAGCCCCTGCTGTACGAAAAACAGTACAATATTCTTATGTGCATTGCTAGCTGCAGAGTGTATAGGTTTTTTTCCATCGTTGCTTACAGCTCTAATATCTGCACCTTCTTCAACTAGAGATTTAGTAGCCCTCAAGCGACCATGAAGGGCAGCATAATGCAAAGGTGTTAATTGCTGATAATCAGCATCATTAACATTTAATTCTTTTTGTATAAAAAACTCCACAATATCTTTGTGTCCATGCTGGGCAGCAATATGTAAAGGCCCAGCACCGTAAACATCTTTATTATTGATGATGTTTCTATCTTGACGAACGAGAAACCTAATAACCTCTAAAAGTTTACTATCATCAATGTGTTTATTTGTTATATCATTCTTGCCTTTAGCAGCATAATATAAAGGTGTCCAATTGTCTTTGCCTTTGTCATCAACACTTAACTGCTTTTGCACAACAAAAAATTCTACTATATCCTTATGACCATACTGAGCAGCATAATGCAAAGGTTTTGCATTACTAGAATCCTGAGCATTGACATTTGCTCCTCTACTTACAAGAAGTTTAATCACTTCCAAATTACCGCCCTTAGCAGCATAATGTAGTGGTATTTGGCTCTCTTTATCTTGATAGTTAACATTCAATCCTCTGCTAAGGAAAAACTCAGCAGCGTTTTTGTGTCCATGTTCAGCAGCAATATGTAAAGGACTCACACCATTAATATCAAAAACAGTAGTATTTGCTCCCTTGCCAGCAAGAAATTCAATAACGCTCAAGTTACCACTTTTAGCAGCATAGTGCATTAATGTTTTATTACTTTTATCTTGGTCACTAATACTTAGCTGTTTTTCTACAGTAAAGAACTCTACAACATCTTTATGACCATATTGAGCAGCAATATGCAAAGGCTTTAAATTGTTAGAATCTTTGGCATTGATATCTGCTCCTCCACTGATGAGGAATTTTATAACTTCTAAGTTACCACTTTTAGCAGCATAGTGTAATGGCGTCCACTTATTCTTATCTAAATCATTGACACTTAATCCCCTATTGAGGAAAAACTCTATGATATCTTTATGTCCGTATTCAGCAGCAATATGCAAAGGCTTTACTCCACTTATCGTTTGATCATGAATGTTTGATCTAAAGTTAATAAGTAGTTTCACAACTTCCAAGTTACCACTCTTAGCAGCTTCATGGAGCGGAGTAAGGTAATCTTTATTATTTTTAGCATTAGTATAAGCCTTTTTTCTAAGAAGAAACCTGACAATCTCTAAGTCACCACCTTGAGCAGCTTTGTGCAATGGTGTTAAGTCATTATCATCTCTAGAGTTAACATCTGCACCTATATTAAAATAATGTTCAACCTTTCTAAAATCTTTCTGACTTATCGCATCAAATAATCCTGCGTTTAAAAGAGCTTTCACGACTTCTAGGTGGCGCTTTTCTGTAGCAAGTTGTAACGGTGTCTTGCCATGAAAATCTTGAACATTAATATCCGCCTCTCTTTCTATAAGCAACTTCACAACCTCTGAGTGACCAGAATCAGCAGCATAATGGAGTGGTGTCCAGCTATTCCAACCAGAAGCATTAATATTTGATCCGCTGTTAAGCAAAAATTCCACTACGCCTTTATGGCCATATTGAGCAGCAATATGTAAAGGTTTTATGTAATGAGACCCAGCATTAACATTTGCCCCTTCTTCTACTAAAAGTTTTATGAGTTTTATGTGGTTTCTATAAGCGGCATAATGCAGTGGTGTCCAGTTATTGTGACCAGAATAATTAACATCAGCTCCTTCTTTAAGATAACCTCTAACTCTTTGTATGTCATTCCTTCCCACAGAATGAAACATAGCCTCATTTAACAGTAGTTCAGTAATTTCTCCATTCTCTTTTTCTTTAGCAAGTTGTAATGGTGTTTTACCGTTTGAATCCCTTGCGTTGGTGTCTGCTCTCTTTTCTATTAGTAACTTTACAAGCTCAAAATAACCTTCCTCTGCAGCATAATGTAATGGCGTTTTATTATTTTTGCCTGGTTCACTAGCACTTACTCCATGTTCAAGCAAGAACTCAGCAACATTTTTGTACCCATTTTTGGTAGCAACATGTAACGGGCTTTCACCACTAATGCTTTTCATGTTTAGGTTCGCTCCTTTACTTTGTAAAAACCTTATCATTGATAAGTCGCCATTTTCTGCTGCAATATGCAACATTCCCCATCCCCACCTGTTAGTCACATCAACATCAGCTCCATTAGTAAGATATTCACTAATCTTATCACGATCTCCCTGCTTAACGGCATTAAATAACGCCTTATCTTGTAACAATTTAATAATCTCAGGGTCAGTTGCAAGTTGCAATGGCGTGTTTTCTTCAGAATCTTGAATATTGATATCTGCGCCTTTCTCTATCAAAAATTCTACAACTGCTAAATGGCTTTTCTCAGCTGCTTGATGCAAAGCTGTTTTTTCACTTGCACCTTTGTCATCGATACTCAACCCTTCTCTGTTTTTCCTAAGGAAAAACTCCATTACATTTGTATGACCATATTGAGCAGCAACATGCAATGGCTTATTTCTGTTAGTATCCTTAAGGTTGATATCCGCGTCTTCTCCTAACAGAAATTCTACTACTGCCAAGCGTCCATATCTAGCAGCATAATGTAATGGTGTCCAATTATTCCTACCACGACTGTCAACACCATCACTTTTCACTTTCCCTACTATCAAAAACGCTACTACGTCTTCGTATCCATTCCTAGCAGCATAATGCAAAGGCTTTGCATTATAAGACTTAGCATCAACATTTGCTCCTTGTGCCTTTAGAAGCCTAACGATTTCAATGTAACCTTTGCTAGCGGCATCATGCAGCAATGTCCAGTCATTTTCGTCTTTGTAGTTAGGGTCTGCTCCTTCAGCAAGATACTGTTCAGCTTTATTTAACTCTCCTTGTTTCACAGCATTAAATAATGCTTTATTACGCAATAATCTTGCTGCTTCTTGATGGTTTTTACTGCTTGCTAGTTGCAGAGGTGTTTTATTGTCAGTACTTTTAGCATCAATATCTGCTCCTTTTTCTATTAGAAACTTTACAACTTCTGGATACCCTTTGTCAGCAGCGTAGTGTAGCATAGTCCAATCACTATTACCTTTATCGTTAATGCTTAGCTCATCCCCGTGCCACCTGAGGAAAAATTCTATAATACTTCTATGCCCGTTATCTGCAGCAATATGTAAAGGCTTATTTCCGTTAGAATCTTGAGCATTAATATTTGCCCTCTTTGTTATCAGAAGTTCTACAATTGTCAAACCACCTCTGCTTGCAGCATAGTGAAGCGGTGTCCATCCATTTCTATTTACATCATTAATACTAAGGCCAGCTCTTTCCTCTTTCAGAAAGAATTCTACTACGTCTCTACGACCGTAATCAGCAGCAATATGCAAAGGCTTATTGCCATTTTGATCTCTAGTACTAATGTTTGCCCCTCTTGATATTAGAGCCTGAGCAACTCTTAGATATCCTCTACTTGCAGCTTCATGTAATACTGTCCATCCATTCTTATCTGAATAATTAACGTTAGCTCCATTATCAAGGTATCTTTCTACATCATTTAAATTGCCCTGCTTTACAGCATGTAATAATGTTTTATTTTGTAATAATCTTTTAATTGGCCCTTCATTAGCTAGTTGCAGAGGTGTTAGATTATCATAGTCAATTGCATTAATATCTGCACCATTCTCTATGAGAAACTCTGCAACTTCAGGGTGGTTATACTTGGCAGCATAATGAAGCGGTGTCCAATTATTTTTGCCTCTATCATTAATGTTAGCATCTGCCTCATTCACACCATTTTTTCTACTGAGAAAATATCTTACAACATCTAAAGAGCCTTTCTCGGCAGCAATATGCAAAGGTTTATCTCCATCTCTACTTTTAGCATTAATATTCGCTCCCTTCTCTTCCACTAAAGACCTGATCAATGGCAAATTATTTCTCACAGAAGCAGCGTGTAAAAGCCCCCATCCCCATCTGTTAGTAGAGTTTACATTAGCTCCATCTCTGAAAGAGTCTTGTACTCTCACTAAATTTCCTTCTTTCACAGCATCAAAAAGTGCTTTATTTAACAATAACTCCTTGACTCCTTCATCCTGGGCAAGTTGTAGAGGTGTTTTGCCACCAGAGTTTTCTGCATTGATATTTGCACCTCTTGTTATCAAAAGCTCCACAACTTCCGACCTGCCCTGCTCAGCGGCATAATGGAGTGGTGTCCAGCTATCTTTGCCTAAATCGTTAACACTGAGCTTTTTATCAAGAAAAAACTTTACTATATCCGTATGTCCATTCTTTGCAGCAAGATGCAGAGGTTTATCCCCATCAGCATCTTTAAGATTAATATCTGCACCTTTTTCTCCTACTAAATATCGAACAACTTCAAAGTGATTACTCTCAGCAGCATAGTGTAGTGGTGTTTTATTATCTTTACCTTTATCATTAACTTTACCATTAAGTAGAAGCTTCACAATGTTTATGTGGCCATATTGTGAAGCAATATGCAAAGGTTTGTCCCCATCAGAATTTTCAGCATCAATGCTTGCTCCTCTTTCTACTAGAAGCGAAACTATTAGCAAATGACCTTTTTCAGCTGCACGATGCAACAGCGTCCAATCATTATCGTTCAGAGAGTTAGGATCAGCTCCATTGTCAAGATATCTTTGAACTTGAGCATACTCTCCTTGTTCTACAGCATCAAATAATGCCTCATTTTGTAATGACCTGGCAATTTCCTGATTACCAGTTATAAGCTCTAAAGGTGCTTTACCTTGGGCATTCTGGATAGTAATATCTGCACCTTCTTTGATAAGAAAATTTACAGTTTGTGAATAGTTGTTTGCACTAGCATAATGAAGTGGTGTCCAATTATCTCTACCTAAATCATTAATATTCATTCCCTGCTCATCAATGAAAAACCTTACTATTGGCTGATGCCCACTTTTGGCTGCAATGTGTAATGGTTTGTCCTCGTCAGAATTTCTAATGTTAATGTCTGCCTGCTCTCTCGTTAAAAACTTTACGACTTTTAGATGCCCGCCTTCAGATGCATAATGCAGTGGAGTCCAATTGTTTAAATCAGTTGCATTAACAGCTGGCCAACTTTGCACTAAAAGCTCAACTACATCAGAGTAACCATAACGTGCAGCATGATGAAGGAAAATTCTGCCATTTTGATCACTATAGTCAGTATTAACCCTTATTCCTTTAACTTCTTTGTTGAGATAATTTCTCACCTCCGACACTTTATTTTGTTTTACAGCACCAGACAACCCTTCATTTAGTAAGAATTGAATTACTTCAGGCTCGCTTGCCAGATCTACTGGTAATTTTCCTTGAGAATTATGGGCATTAATATTCGCTCCTTTCTTTATAAGAAACTTTACAATCTCAATGTGACCTTCTTTAGAAGCATGATGTAAAGCTGTCCAATTATTTCTATCTTTGCTATCAATAGTAGCTTCTTTTTCTTCAATCAAGTACTGTACAACATTAAGGCTATTGCTTGCAGCAGCATAATGCAGGGGCGTCCACTTACTTTCCCCTTGTTCATTAACACTTAATCCTTGTTGATCGATAAAAAATTCTACAATATCTTTATGCCCATTTTTTGCAGCAATGTGCAAAGGTTTTTCTCTACTATCTGTTCTTGCGTTTACATTTGCTTTTTTTTCTACCAGAAATTCTGCTGCTTTTGTATAACCATTGCGAGCGGCATAATGGAGTGGTGTCCAGTTATTTAGATCTGAATAGTTAACATCAATCTCATTTGCAAAAAGACCTTTTATCTTATTAATGTCATCACCCAGGTTATCTCCTCTTACAGCATTGAATAGCTCTCTACTCCGCAATAACTTTGCCACCTCCCTGTGACTATCTCCTTTTTCAACAGCAAGTTGCAATGGCGTTTCTCCACTTAAACCCATAGCGCCAATATTTGCTCCTTTTTTTATAAGAAATTTTACTACCGGTAATCGATTTTCATAAACGGCATAGTGAAGCGGTGTCCAGTTATTTTTTCCTACTTCATCAATACTTGCTTGCTTACTCAAAAAAAGCTCTACCACGTCGCCTTTGCCATAAGTAGCAGCAAGATGTAAAGGTGTATTTCCGTCAGAATCTTTAGCGTTAACAACATTTGAGTCTTTATTGATAAGTTCTGTTGCTAGCGTTTTATATCCTAAGCTAGCAGCATAATGTAACGGCTGCCATCCATTTTTCTCGTATGAATAATTAAGATTTTGAATATATTTTCTGACCTTTGATATATCATTTTTCCTTATAGCATCAATCAACGCCTTGCCCTGCAACATTGCTTTAACTTCTTGCCGATTACTTTCACCTTGGGGAAGCTGTTGAGCAAGGTCAAGTGGAGTTACACTATTAGAATTTTCAGCATAAATATCTGCTTCTTTTTTTATCAAAAACTTTACTAAATCGCTGCTACCTTTGTTAACAGCATGATGTAGCGGTGTCCAATTATCCTTTCCTTGATCATTAATATCTAATCCCTTCTCATCAATGAAGAATTTTACAACTTTTGTATGTGCATGGCTGGACGCAATATGTAAGGGTTTATCTCCATCATTAGTTGTAGCATTAATGTTTGCTCCTCTTTCCACTAGTAGCTTTACCAGCTCTTGAGCTTCTGTTTTTTTATTAGCAGTATAATGTAACGGGGTCCATCCGTTATTATCTTCACGGTTAATTTCAGCTCCTTCCTCAAGGCATTTTCTGATCTTGTTAATATTTCCTTCTTCTATTGAATTAAGCAATGCTCTACTCAATAATAACTGTGTTGTTGCCTGATGGTCTTTTTCTTTAGCTAATTGTAACGGTGTTTTGTTACCAGAATTTATAGCATCAATATTTGCTCCCTTTTCAAGAAGAAGCTCTACAATATTTTTATGACCTTGATCAGCAGCAATATGTAAAGGCGTATTTCTCTCATGGTCTTTAGTATTAATAACATTTGAATCTTTTTTTATGAGCTCTTCTGCTGAAGCTTTATAACCTAAACTTGCAGCATAGTGTAATGGAGTCCACTTATTACTTTCATACAGATAGCTAACTTTAGCTTTCCTCTGAATAAGATTTTCAACTTCTGTAATATCATTCTGCTTTACGGCATCAATTAATGCCTTACCTAGCAGTATTTCTTTCACTTTTTTATAGTCCTTGTCTTTAATGAGGTTAAATGGAGTTTCATTGCCATAATTTTTAGCATTGATATTTGCTTCCTTTTTCTCCACCAAGTACCTAACGACATCAACGCGATTACTTTCAGCAGCATAATGTAGGGGTGTCCAATTATCCTTTCCTGGGTCATTAACACTTAATCTTTTTTCATCCAGAAAGAACTTTACGATATTTTCATGTCCATTCCTTGCAGCAATGTGTAAAGGCTTATTATTATCAGAATTTCTAGAATTAATGTCTGCATTTTTATCTACTAAAAACCTTACAAATTCCAAATCATCTACTGTTCTATTAGAAGCATAATGTAAGGCTGTCCAACCATTCTGATTTTTATAATCAATTTCTCCTTTTTCAAGATATTCCTGAACTTTTTTACTATTTCCTTCCTTTGCAGCATCAAGCAATGCTTTATTTTGTCGTAACTTTTCCTTTTCTGATTCTTTACTTTTTAAAAAGTCCGTAATAGTTTGATATCCTTTTCCCTCAGCAAGCTGTAATGATGTTTTACCATCAGGATTTTTTTTGCTAATATCTGCTCCATTTTCTACGAGAAATACCACAACTGAGTACTTACCTTCTTCAGAAGCGTAATGCAATGGTGTCCAAGCACCATTAGCTAGAGCATCAATCGTTGCGTTTTTTCCTACTAAAAACTTTACCATCTCAAGTTCACCTTTTTTAGCGGCATAGTGAAGTGGCGTCACGTAATCTTTTCCTGGATCATTAACATCCATTTTTTTCTCATTAATAAAAAACTCTACGATTTTTGTATGTCCATTATCTGCAGCAATATGTATAGGCTTCTGCTGAGCATTGGTTTTACCATCGATAAGGTTTATATCTGTTAAGTTTGCTAAAAATTCTGTAGCGTTTAAGTTTCCATACTGAGCAGCATAGTGTAGCAAATTCCACCCATCTACGTCAGAATGCCCAGCAATAGTCACATTATCGTTTATAAGTTCTACAACTTTTCTGTTATTATTATTTCTTATAGCTTGTTTTATATTTTCAAACTGCTCTGATGGCATCTAACCCTCTCTAAAATTGACAAAATCCTCACCAAAAAGCTCTTTGCATTAATAGGTTATGTATAAACATTTTACAGTGCAATATTTATTTTAAAAATGCAAGTTTTGGATTAAAGGAAAACAGAAAAGACCGGAAAGTAGAGTAAACTCAATAATTACAAAATAGAATACAGTCTTCTGGAATAAAGTAATTTCCTGCGCGAAACAGCGCTATCCATGTTAAAGAATAAAAAAAATGGAATTGCTGTCCTTCTATAGTAAAAGTACAAATAACTGATTAGGTGGCTTGAGGAAAGAATGCTGAAACAATGCCTTAACTTCTCTACTCTGAGATTGACGTGCATTTAACATCCCCTTTGAAGCCTGTATTAGCAAGAGCTTTAATTACTAAATGAACAATATCGCGCAATGTTTCATCTTTAATTTTTCTATATTCCCTCACTAGTCTTGATATTTCTTCGCTGCCCACATCGCTACGAAAGGCATTATCATGCAAGTCTTTAGAAGCTTTGGTGAAAAAATATGACATATCAACTGACAAAGCTTCTGCCAAATTATACAGCCTATCAACTATAAGCCTTACCTCTCCAGTTTCATATCCTTGTATATGCTGAAATGAAATTCCAAGCTTTTTTCCTAAGTCCCTTTGGCTAAAACCACACATTAGCCTTCTTTTCCTTATTCTTTCACCTATTTGTTTATCAATAGGGTGTTGTTCAGCTTGCACAATCATTTGTTAATATCTTAATTTATATATCAAAGCAATACTAACTCTCATTGTAACCTTGAGAAAAAGATTTTACTAACGTATAAACTACACTACGTAACCTTTTGCTCTTAATTTCGTTATATCCTTTGACTAGTTTTAGTATTTCTTCATCGTAACTTTCATGTGAGTCGGCGTGCATATCAGTAAAAAAATCAGCAACATCGATCGATAGGGCTTTTACTAAGTCATACAGTCTACTGGCTAAAATACAATTTGAACCATTTTCGTACCTTTGTATCTGTCTATATGAAACACCTATTCTTTTTCCTAATTCAGTTTGTGTCAAGCCACAGTATAACCTAAGTTCCTTTATTTTTTTGCCTAATTCCACCTTTCATTACTAATTTTAGCTGTTCAAGCTTATATTGAATTTTTTAATTTATGAAGTGAAAAAAAGAAGGAAAGTTGGAGAACTTTCCTTCCGGTCTACAGATTACAATAAACCACTATCATAAAAACTAAAGTGGCTCTTCTGTGTTACGATTATATGGTCTATCAATTTCATTCCTACATTTTCGCAGGTTGCAGCTAATGTAAGTGTGTTATCCTCATCCTCTTTTGATGGTTCTATATCTCCACTTGGATGATTATGTGAAATTGCAACAGATGCTGCATCAATCAGTAATCCCTGTTTTATTATTTCCCTCACATACAGAGGTACTCTGTCTATAGTTCCACAGTCTTGAATATACTCATATATTAAATGACCACTTCGATCTAAGTATACCACTCGTAAGCTTTCCTTTCGTGACTGCCCTATTGCTGCTTTAAAGTATTTTAGTAGCTCTTCTCTATTATCAAGAATTGACAATTTTTTTAACTTACCTTTCAGTATCCTATCAAAAATCTCTTTCAGACAAAAGATATTTGCTATTGCTCCATCATTCATTCCTGTAACGTTTTTTAGCTCATGAAAATCAGCATTAATTACCCTTCCTAAACTACTAAAGAGCTCAATTAGCCTTTTTGCCACTTCTCTTCCTTCTGCATATCCAGACAGAGTACGTTCTAGTAGCTCGTGATCCAATAAAGACCTGCCTCTGCTTGATAGAATACGAGTTTCCAATTTTTCTTTTCTCTCACTATTATTCATAAAAACCTCCAAGGTCAACATTATATAAAAATTCAACGCCAGCTTTCTGACGCAGTAGTTCTCGAGGAATAACCCTTTTGAACTCTAAATTTGCAATGTTGTCCTTGTTGCTTTAAAAGCTGGAATACCATTTGCCATGTGAATTTGTGCATTAATATTTACTGTGCTGGTTCCCTGAAGAGCAACGGTATTTATATTTGCAATCATACTATATTATATAAAGTTATTAATATAATATATTGACAAAGTAACGAAGTAAACAGTAGCTGCTAAAAGTGGTTTAATTTAGCAAAAAAGTGTAGTACTCTATCACTTTGCTGATTATATATGTTTATAAGAATAATCGCTTTTCTTTTGCTATATTCAAGCGCAGTTTTCTGTAGTGATTGTAACTTTAACTTACCATATCGTGGGCTCAGTTGTGATTTGGATCTATCATATAGAAATTTAAGTAATATAAAGAAATTATTGAATAACAAAGATAAGTTCGTTGCACTTACGTTTGATGATGGACCGTCTTATAATAGAGCAGGAGATATTATTAATATTCTGGAGAGCAATGAAACAAAAGCGACATTTTTTGTGCTTGGTGAGCGTATAAATAAAAAAACATCTGAAATAGTAAACAAAATCCATAAAGCAGGTCATGAATTAGGTAATCATTCTTGGTCGCATAGGAAGTTGACATCACTTTCAAGTGAGGAGCAATTGCAAGAACTGGAAAAGACAAATGTGGCAATTAAAAATGCAACAGAACAGAATGTAAAATGGTTTCGTCCACCATATGGATGTCATAACGATAATTTGATCAAAAATACTAATCGATTAAATATGTATTCCATATTATGGACAGTTGATTCTCTGGACTGGCAAGGCGATAAATCAGAAATTCTGGTTGAAAGAGTTTTAAGCAATGTACATAATGGAGCGATTATATTGTTCCATGATCACGATAACAAATCAAATACAGTTGAAGCTTTATCTCAGATTATTGAAATACTAAAAAAATCGGGTTACAAACTTGTTACCTTAAGTGAGTGGGAAGAAAGGGTTTGTGATGTAGTGAAAGCTAGAAATGTGTCAATAAAAGGAGAATGAGTGCGTTCTAAAGGAATTCTATGTGGACAAAAAACAAGGTCTTCAACCGCAGGGCATTCATATTAGGTGGTATTCAGCTTACTATTTCTGCTATTTTTAGTTATAGGTTGTATACTTTACAAGTACGAGATAGACAAAAATATGAAGTGCTATCCAATAATAATAGGATAAAAGTTGTTACTATTGTGCCTAAACGAGGCAGGATTTTGGATAGGAATAGCGTTGAACTCGCAGTAAACAAAATTTCGTATATTGTTTTATTTGATGGGCAAAAAACCTTTACTAGGGAAGTTGATTTGCAGATGTTATCAGAAATTAAACCTGATACAACAAAATCATCAGATACAAAAATAACTGCTCTTTATAAACGTTATTACCCGTTTGGTTCGATATGTTCTCATATAATCGGATATACAAAAAAACAGCAAGACATAAATGAAGCAGGGGTTAGTGGAATTGAATATACATATGATCATGTATTAAAAGGCAAGACCGGAAAATCTGAGCAGGAAATAAATTCTAAGAAGCGTATCATGAGAGAGTTATCTAGCATACCGCAGCAAGATGGACAAGATATACAGCTGACAATTGATGTTGATTTACAGAAGAAAATTGCAGAGATATTTAAAGATCACCAAGGTTCCACAGTGGTAATTGATGTAAATAACGGAGAAATTTTAGCATTATATAATTCACCTTCTTACGATAATAATCTTTTCACTAGCAGATTATCAAATGAAACTTGGAAAAATTTAAACAATCCTTCATTACCGCTTGTAAACCGTGCATTATCATATCAAATTCCACCTGGTTCAATATTTAAAATAATAGATGCGCTTGCGGGTTTAAAAGATGGAATAATAACACCAGAAGAAAAGTTCTCGTGTAGGGGCTATATGAAAATAGGTGAACGAAAATTTCGTTGCCTAAAAAGCAAAGTCCATGGATATGTATCTTTAAACGAGGCAATGGCCTTCTCATGCAACACTTACTTTTATAATATAGGAAAAAAAATAAATGTAGATTCTCTACTAGAAATGGCTAGCAAATTTGGTATAGGAAGTGGACCATTAATTGGAATGTTTAAGGAAGAAGCTCCGGGATTGTTGCCTGATGTGGATTGGCGTGCACGCAAGCTATATTCAGAGTGGTATTTAGGTGATACCATTAACTTAGTTATAGGACAAGGGTATTTACTTACAACGCCATTACAGCTTGCAGTTCTTGCAGCGAGGGTTGCAACAGGAAAGGAGGTAATTCCCCACATTGAGATGAGTAAATCAGGGCAAGACTTTCTTGATATTGATGTGAATCATGAGCATCTTAGTGTGGTTCGAAAAGCTATGTTTGACGTGGTGAATTCTAACTATAGAAAAGGACTAGGCAGTATACAAATTGCTGGCAAAACCGGAACACCAGAGATAAACTCTAAAGGTGAAAGTCATAAATTGTTTATCGCTTATGGCCCCTACCATGATCCGCGCTATGCAATCTCAGTGTTTATAGAACATGGTAAAACTCCACGCCAAGATGTTGCAATTGCTAGTGAGATATTGCAATATATGCTTGAAAAATGAACTTATGAAATTGCCATATATGTTACTTGTAATTTATATATTCAAATCAGAGCTTTGAGGTTAAAAAAAAGAAACGAAAATTGCATAAACCTTTTCAATTTAGTGCTTTAATGTTTCTGATGAAGGGAAGGTATTATCCTTATTTTCTATGGAGGTAGACACACTAATTTCGTTATTATCATCAATTGAAGTAATAGGGTGCATCAAAGCAACTTTTATAACTTCATCAATATTCTCAGCAAAAATTACATTGATTTCTTCTTTTATATTTGCAGGAATCTCTTGCATATCTTTCTCATTTTCACTTGGTATAATCACAGTTTTGATTGATCCTCTTAGCGCAGCAAGCAATTTTTCTCTCAAACCCCCAATAGCCAACACTCTACCACGCAATGTTACTTCACCTGTCATAGCAACACTTTTGTTAACTGGTATATTTGTCATAAGAGAAACAATAGATGTACATACTGCACTGCCAGCAGAGGGACCATCTTTTGGCACAGCACCCTCAGGTACATGCAAATGTATATCATTATTTTGAAATTTTTCGGGTTTTATACCGAAAAATAAACAATTTGATCGCACATAACTATACGCAGCTTTTATAGACTCTTGCATAACCTCTCCAAGCTTTCCTGTGTATTTTATTTCCCCCTTGCCCGGAATTAGGACTGACTCTATCATTAAAATATCACCACCTGTTTCAGTATAGGCAAGACCAGTTACTATCCCTACCAAACTCTCATTTTCTGCAATGCCAAAGGTATACTTACGTACCCCTAGATAATCTTGTAAATTACCAGTCTCTACGGATATTTTCTTATTTTTATCAGTTAATATTGCTTTAACTGCCTTTCTCATGAGTTTTGCAAGTTCCCTTTCCATGCTTCGCACGCCGCTTTCACGTGTATATAAACGTATCAACTCGTATAATGCTTCATTGGTTATTTCCCACTCCTTCTGATGCAAACCATGCTCTTTTTTTAATTTTGGAATAAGGTGATGTGTAGCAATACTGATCTTCTCGTCTTCGGTATACCCAGATAATTGTATAATTTCCATCCTATCACGCAAAGGATGCGGTAAATTTAAGCTATTTGCTGTGGCTACAAACATTACACTTGAAAGATCAAACTCAACTTCCAAGTAATGATCTGTAAAATGTTTATTGTGCTCAGTATCCAAAACCTCAAGTAATGCAGATGCAGGATCACCACGCGAATCAGAACCCATCTTATCTATTTCATCAAGCAGGAAAAGCGGGTTGCATGAATTAGCTTTTTTCATGTGTTGAATGATTTTACCAGGCATTGAGCCAATATAAGTTTTCCTGTGTCCTCGTATTTCAGACTCATCACGTATACCACCAAGAGATATGCGAACAAAATCTCTTCCTACTGCTTTTGCCATAGACTTAGCTAAAGAAGTTTTACCAACACCAGGTGGTCCAACTAAGCAAAGTATAGGACCCTTTATCTCTTTTACTCTCTTTAATACTGCTAAAAATTCTATTATTCTATCTTTTACTTTCTCTATGCCATAATGATTTTCATCTAAGATTTTTTTAGCCGCATTTAAGTTAATTTTTGCATCTTTGTACTTTCCCCATGGCAAATCAAGCAACCAATGCAAGTAACTAGATATAACTGTTGCTTCAGGAGAAATGGGATTCATTTTCTTATATCTCTTTAAGTCAGTTATGGCTTTCTCTTTTGCTTCCTCAGAAAGCTTTGTTTCATTTATCTTTTTTTCAAATTCATTGAGTATATTCCCTTCATCTCCATTTTCAAACTCACCTAATTCTTTCTGTATAGCTTTTAATTGCTCATTAAGGTAGTAAACTTTTTGAGTACTTTCAACCTGTGATTTAATTGTCTTATACAAGCGGTTTTGTGCACTCAAAATACTTATTTCTCTCTCAATAAGAGCAAAAACTTTTTTTAAACGCTCTTTTGGGTTATAAACTTCAAGTATGTTTTGCTTGTCTGATACCTTTATATTTAAGTACGAAGCTATCATATCTACAATTTGATTAACCTCTTTAACTTGATCAATGGGGTCAATAATAATCTCGGGCCGACTTTTCTTGCTTAGTTTACACCAATTGTCAAATGCATCTATAACAGAACGCCTTAAAGCTTCTAAATCAATATTATCTTCATTTTCTCCATACTCATAATGACCATCTAACGCTACTCTGGCCTCTAACAAAGTGTGAGAGCTAATATATTCTATAACTCTTCCCCTTCTTACCCCATGAATCATGACTTTTACTGCATTGTCAGGCAGTTTTATTAATGGTTGTATAATGTTTGCTAACACACCTACTTCATAAAGATTCTCTGGCTCTGGATTATCAATAGAACCATCTTTTTGTGCTATGAGAAAAATCTCGTTTTGGTGACTACTGCTACTTATTGCATACTCTAGTGCATGAACAGATTTTTCTCTACCTACGAATAAAGGCAACATTATATTTGGAAAAATTACTACATCTCTTAGAGGTAATACTGGTAATACAGTAGAATTAAAGTTTACAGCACGTCCAATACTCATAATATATGCCTCAAATTAATCATTAACCGTTATAACACTACCCTTATTATTATGATTAATCGTCACTTTGCCTAATTCTACCATTTTCTTAGTAACCGTTATAGTGCTACCTTCAAAACCTCCGTTGCCGGATATATACATAACATCAAGCAAAAGTGACTCTAAGATAGCACGTAACATCCTTGCACCTGTTTTATAGCTTATAGCTTTTTTAGCAATAGCTGATATTGCTTCATCTGAAAACTCAAGGTTTACTTTACTAAATGCAAGCAATGCTTTATATTGTTTTACTAGCGCATTTCTTGGCTCTGTCAACACATGTATTAAATCTTCGTGATCCAGCTCATCTAGAACAGCAGTTATTGGAACTCGTCCTACAAATTCGGGTATCAAACCGAATTTGATTAAGTCCTCAGGTTGAGCATCGCGTAAAGCATTTTTTTTCTTTTGTGCTTTAGACTGACTTATATCTGCTCCAAAGCCAACTGATGTTCCCTTTTTTCTTGCCTCAATAATTTTATTTAGGCCTTCAAAAGCTCCTCCACAAATAAATAGTATATTACTAGTATCTACTTGTATAAACTCTTGTTGCGGGTGTTTTCGCCCTCCTTGTGGCGGAACATAAGCAACTGTACCCTCCATAATCTTAAGCAGAGCTTGCTGGACCCCTTCACCTGAAACGTCACGGGTTATTGAAGTGCTTTCAGATTTTCTTGTAATCTTGTCTATTTCATCGATAAACACTATACCATGCTGTGCCTTTGCAACATCATAATTTGCAGCTTGTAATAGACGTGACAACACGCTTTCTACATCATCACCTACATAACCTGCCTCAGTCAAAGTTGTCGCATCGGCCATAGCAAATGGCACATCTGAAACTTTAGCAAGTGTTTTTGCTAGCAAAGTCTTACCAGAACCAGTAGGGCCAATAAGCATTATATTTGACTTCTCAATTTCAATATCACTTATAGAATGAAGTTGCACCATGGATTGACAATGGTTATACATAGCCACAGATAAAACGTGTTGCGCATGTTCCTGACCTACAACATGCTTACTAAGAAAAATTTTTATATCTTCAGGTTTCTTTAGTAATAGCTTCATATCAGATATATGATCTGAATTAAAAGCTCTCTCTTTCTTTTGACTTATTGCTTTATGGGATAACTCTATGCATTCATTACAAATGAACACCTTTAAACCATCTGAAGAGTTAGTAATCAATTTATCTACTTCGTTTTGTGCCTTGTTACAAAAAGAACAGTAGTGTAAATCATTATTGTTATCCATTAAACTACCTTTTGTTTAACTTTAATATTTTCAATCTTCATATCTTTACGCTCAGCTATTACTCTGTCAATTAAGCCAGTTTTCATTGCTTCTTCAGGATCCATGAATTTATCTCTTTCCATCATTTCTTCAATTTTTTTTAGTGAATTTCCAGTATGTTTTTCATAAATTTGATTTAATTTTTTCTTAACTCGCAAAATTTCATTAGCATGTATTTCTATATCAGTTGCTTGCCCATGATAACCACCAGATGGCTGATGTATCATAATTCTTGAATGAGGTAGCGAGTAACGTTTACCCTCCGCACCAGCTGTAAGCAACAAAGAACCCATAGATGCAGCTTGACCTATACACAAAGTTGAAACGTCTGGATTTATATACTGCATTGTATCGTAGATCGACAAACCAGCAGTTACAACACCACCTGGTGAGTTAATATACATACAAATGTCTTTATCGGGATTTTCCGATTCTAAAAATAAAAGCTGTGCTACTATTACGCTGGCCATGTTGTCTTCAATAGGGCCAGTTACGAAAATTATTCTTTCTTTTACTAGCCTTGAATATATGTCATAAGCCCGCTCACCGCGACTAGTTTGTTCAACTACAATTGGTATAAGAGTCATACCTTTTCCTATCAAATATTATCAAATAATTCCTTTAATTCTTTCACAGAAACAATCTGTTCTTCTTTACTAGCTTTTTCTATCATATAATCCGTCACTTTATACTCAAGCGCTTGCCCTCTAACTAATTCCTGAAATTGTCCATCTGATTTAAAATGTTTAAATACCCTGTCAAATGATACATCTTTACTGACATATTGATTTACAATAACATTCATAATATCACTTTGAGTTAATGATATTTCATGTTCTTTACTGAACTCCATGAATAGCATTGCAAGCTTTACGCGTCTTTCAGCTTCTTTACACGAATCATCTTTAGCATTCAACTCTCTTTCCACTTTCTGCTGTTCCTGTTTTACTACTTCTATAGGCAAATCAAAACTATAACTAGCATCCAAACAATCAAATAGCTCTTTCTTAATTAAGAGATCTTCCATTTCTTTACACTGATTATCAATTACTTCTTTTACATGATCTATTAGCGAAGAATGATCTTCAAAACCAATTCTCCTAGCTATTTCATTATCACTTTGCAAATCTTTGGCAATCTGAATGTCATTAACTCGAACAGAAAAAGCAGCCTCCTGTCCCGCAAGGGAAATTACCTGGTAATCTTCAGGAAATCTCAACTTAAAGCTTTTTGTTTCCCCTTTTTTCATGCCAATTAATTGATCTTCAAAACCATTTATAAATGTTCCAGATCCTAAATTAACAGTAAAATTTTTGCCACTTCCACCTTGAAAGAGCTTATTTCTAATTTGCCCTTCAAAGTCAATTATCAGTTTATCCTCGTTTTTTGCTTGATAAGAAGCATCATCAACAGAGACAAAGTTAGGAAATTTTGTTTTTATAGAATCAATAAATTCTTTTATGTCTCCCTCTTTGATTTTTGCCTTAACTTTCTTCAAATTTATTTTATCAAGATCTATTACTGGCACTTTTGGCATCGATTCAAAAGATAATTTGTACAGAAAGTCACCTTTTTTATCCTTTTTATCAAGGTTTGGTAATGACATAATATCAACCTTAGGATGGATGTGAGACTTAACTTCGATTTTTTTCATTAAATCACTTGAGCAATAGTCAATCGTATCGTTTATCACATATTCCAAAGCTTCGTTTTTATAATTTGTAATAACAAGATCGTAAGGCATCTTTCCTGATCTAAATCCAGGAAATTTTGCATTCTTCGCTATTTCTTGTAATCTAGAGTTTATCTTTTGTTCTATATAATCACTACTAACTGTGATTTCATACTCATACTTTAGTTTATCTACACTAAGTTCCTTATAGGTATATATATTACTTAATGTATCTGCTTCGACTGCATTTTGAGGTATATTACTAGACATTACAACCTGTTATCAATATTTTATTTATGTTTTAATAAAGCCATTTTACCAGAATTTAAGTTAAATACAATCCTTAAGAACAGGTTCTTATACAAACAAAAGTGTACTTAGTGATTATAAATTTTCTCTTAAAACCTGAGTTACATGACTTTAAGTGCGGATAGAGGGACTTGAACCCCCACGAGCAAGCTCACCAGGACCTAAACCTGGCACGTCTACCAATTTCGCCATATCCGCAAGAGCCCTTCATTAACTTATAGATAACCACTTCTGTCATCTTATGCAATTTAAAGATTAGATTTTAGTACCACAGACTGAACTTATAATACTGGTTAACTCCACTATGAGTCTAAGCCTAAATTACTTTAACTAACACTATTAAGATAAGTACTGTCTTAGAAATATTCAAGGCTTATTCAATTTATAGTATTTACACAATAAAAAAAGCTTATTAATATTCTTTAATTAAGGCTCTAAACTCTGGAAATTAATAATGAGATTAATAGCAAGCTTCTTACTCGCAATTTTTCTGATTACACAGAGTGGCTGTACGACTCTTGTAAGTGGTATAGTGGTAACAGCAACTGCAGCGGCTACAGCAATAACAATGCAAGATAAATCCTTGGGAAACATTATTGATGATACAACTATAGTAATAAGAATCAATAAGGGACTCTTAAAACACGGACTGTTCTCATCTATAAAAGTTAAAGTGAGTGAAGGAAGAGTATTACTCATTGGAAATGTTGATAATCATGAAAAGCAACTCACAGCAGAGAAAATAGCTTGGCAGCAAAAAGAGATTAAAGAAGTGATAAATGAAATAAGAGTCACACCAATTAAAATGACTTCTATGCTAGATGTTACTGTAGATGGTATGATAACAGCAGAGATAAGCACGAGGCTTCTGGGAAAAAGAAATATTAAATCAATTAATTATAGCGTTAATACAGTTGATAGAGTCGTTTATTTGATGGGTATAGCTCAAAATAAGGCGGAATTAAAAGCTGTAATAGCAATTGCAAGAAAAGTAAAAGGAGTAAAGCAAGTTGTAAGCTATGTGAGATATAGACATAGCAAATTGCGTCATTGATGAAAATTTACTTGAGTGTTAGTACCATGTAGCTAAGCCATAAAACTCCTTTACAAATTTCGTCAGTTCACTCTTATGGTATGTATAACAATGCTACAGAAAATAATATCATAGAATTCAATAGAATAATTCCTAGAAAATCTCTACATACTAAAAAAAGTAAAATGCTATTTAACACTCCCAAGCTTAAGAATAAATAGCAAACATCTATATCTCGTGCGATATGGCGTTTTATTCCTGAGATTTTTTTACCAGCGTCATAGCCTTTTTCTTCATCAGTGTCTGCGTTCTTTACACTCTGAGTGTCAATTATGCAAAAGCTGATTTTTTCTTTCCAAACATTGTTTTGTCGGACCACACTAACTATTTTTTTTAACATGCACTCCAAAATACTTTTTTTTATTTCCTTTTACTTTTTCACTCCATTTTTGAAATAATCATAACAATTGCGCCGTTTTGGGAAACTCTTTTGGTAGCATCCTCCACTGATAACCACTTTTTAGGGCGTACAACACTCCGCAAAATATATTCATACAAATCAAGTTTTCTTGGTTTTGTTTTTTCCACAAGACTCCAGATCTGGTGAAATAATCTCAAACTTCTCTCGACTTATGTCACTTGGGTATACACTCCTCATATATCCTAATTTATACACTCTATTTCTTACTTTATGCCTTTCTTGAGATTATGAACAGGTTCTTAGAAAGCTAGCGTTCTACTAGTCATGTTCTTTATCTTGCTTTACAACAATGCATCTTTTCATTCCAGCCAAGTCGTATACGTATTCCTGAAAAGCCAGTCCATATAAGGGTATTATTTTGTCAATATTGCTCTGATCTTCGCCTATTTCCAGTATCGCAAACCCATCTTTTTTAAGGCACTTTTTCAATATTGGAAAAATACTCAGGTAACAGCTCAATCCATCGATACCACCATCAAGAGCAATTCTTGGCTCTTTTTGCACTTCAGCTTGCAGATTTTTTAACTTACTTCTTTTAATATATGGAGGATTGCTTATTATAAGATCAAATAAATCTCTACATTCTGTCCACGAATTTGGAAATATTTTAGCTCTGTTGAGAAGATTATGTTTCTTTGTGTTCTGGCAGGTAATTTTGTATGCTTCCAGGCTTTTTTCAAAACCAACTCCAATAGCATATTCATACTCACTAAGTATGGAGATCAACAAACAGCCTGTGCCTGTGCCAAAATCTGCAATTTTTATTTTTTGCTTCTTATTTTGGTAATATTTTAACACTGTTGAAATTACTGTCTCACTATCTGGTCTTGGATCTAGAACATGTTGGTTAACTATAAAATTTTTACTCCAGAATTCACGATTACCTATTATTTGCGATATTGGATATCTTTCTGCTCTTTTTTTCGTTAATTTCCAGAATAGAAGCTCTTTGTTTCTTGGTACCTGATTGGTGTGATTCATGATTGTGAATGATCTTTCTACTCCAAGTACGTACTGCATGATGATTTCACAATCCAAATGTGGTGATTCAATTCTATGTGATGATAGTAGCTTTGACCCTTCTTTAATTAAAGCGCTGATTGTTTTCATTATTCTAAAAACGTGTTCCTTGTATGCAAGAACAGCAAAATTGAGTATAGAATTTTGAACTTAGGGTAGCTGCATTAAATCTAAGTGTCAAGAGTAGGATTGTAAAAATCATCTGGCTTTACTGGTAATTCGGTTAGTATTTTTGCATTAATGTTAGAAACTCTTGGCTCTATTATAAGGATTATTTTCTGCATATTCTTTGATAGCCATCACAGTATATTACTTGTTCCATATCTATATTAATTCGACCACAGCAAGTGATAATTTCTTAATATTAAAACCAATATGCGCTTTAGCATATAATTATCAGTAGCTTTCAAAGCAATTGGGCTGAGATTATTAGAGTAGTAATGTTTATTTTTATATTGACTATTGAGGTTTATTATTTTATAACTAAGACTTAGTTATTTTCAGAGTTTTAAATTTACAGTATATGCCTACGATAAATCAATTAATATGTAAGGGTAGATCAGGGTTAACTCGCAAGAAGAAGGTGCCAGCTTTGGGAAAATGCAATCCTCAAAGAAGGGGTGTTTGCACTAAGGTATATACTACAACTCCTAGAAAGCCTAACTCAGCACTACGTAAGGTAGCTAGAGTAAAGATTAGTGGATACGGTGAAGTGACGGCTTATATACCTGGCGAAGGTCATAATTTACAAGAGCATTCCGTTGTTTTAATACGTGGTGGGCGAGTTAAGGATTTGCCGGGTGTACGTTATCACATAATAAGAGGTGCTCTTGATCTACGTGGTGTGCAAAATCGAAAGAAAGCCCGTTCGAAATATGGTGTAAAGAAATCTGGTTAAAATTTATGGCACGTCGTAATAAAGCAAAAAAAAGAACAAGCCCTGACTCTCGTTATGGTAGTGTCTTGCTTATGCGTTTTATTAATATAATTATGAAATGTGGTAAAAAGTCTATTGCAGAAAAGATTGCTTATAGTGCTTTGTCCTTAGCTGAAAAGAAAATAGGCAAAGATGCCTTATCAATTTTTGAAACAGCAGTAGAAAATGTTACCCCTTCTATAGAAGTACGCTCTCGGCGTATTGGTGGTGCAACTTATCAAGTCCCTGTTGAAATTCGTCAAGATAGAGCAATTTCTTTGGCATTAAGGTGGATTGCTAGAGCAACTTCTGCTGCTCGCAAAAAGAGTGGTAGAACTACTGTTTATTGTTTGCAGTCTGAAATATTAGATGCTTATAATAAATGTGGTGGTGCATTTAAGATGTGTGAAGAAAAGTATAAAATGGCTGAAGCTAATAAGGCATTTTCTCATCTTCGTTTTTAATATTAGCTGATTGATTGTGGTATGGAAGTTTTAATATCTAGGTATAGAAATATAGGAATAATGGCTCATATAGATGCTGGCAAGACCACCACAACAGAGCGTATTTTATTTTATACTGGTAAACAAAATAGGATTGGTGAAGTGCACGATGGTGCGGCTTCTATGGATTGGATGGAGCAAGAGAAGGAGCGTGGCATTACAATTACCTCTGCTGCAACAACATGTTTTTGGAATGATCATAGGATTAATATAATAGATACTCCTGGTCATGTTGATTTCACTATTGAGGTTGAGAGATCTTTGAGGGTTTTGGATGGTGCAGTTGCTGTATTTGATGGAGTTGCTGGAGTTGAGCCTCAGTCTGAAACGGTTTGGCGTCAAGCTGATAAATATACCGTTCCTCGTATCTGCTTTGTTAATAAAATGGATAGAATAGGGGCAAATTTTTATCGATGTATCGATATGATAAAAACGAAGCTTGGCGCATCACCTTTAGTTATTCAGTTGCCAATAGGAAGTGAGAAAGATTTTAAAGGCATAATCGATCTTATTTCTATGAAAGCTATTATATGGCAAGAAGAAACATTAGGCGCTAAATTTTCTTATGAAGATATTCCTTCTGATTTGCTTGATAAGGCTCAAGAGTATCGAAATCTTTTATTAGATGCTGCAGCTGAAATGGATGATGAGGCGATAAATACTTACTTTGAATCTAACGATCTGCCAATTGATTTGTTGAAAAAGTGTGTGAGAAGCGGGACCATTAAAGGAAAATTTGTCCCTGTATTATGTGGGTCAGCTTTTAAAAACAAAGGCGTGCAATCACTTTTAGATGGTGTGGTTGATTTTTTACCCTCTCCTATTGATGTTGATGTAATTATTGGAACTGATCCTAAAGATTCAGAAAAGAAAATTGAGATCAAACCTTCAGAAAAAGAGAAATTCGTTGCTCTTGCGTTTAAAGTGATGACGGATAAATTTGTAGGTAGCTTGACGTTTATTCGTATTTATTCCGGTAAGTTAAAATCTAAATCTGCTGTGTTAAATGCTGGAAAGAATGAGACTGAAGGAATTGGTAGAATGTTGCTTATGCATGCAAATAACAGAGAAGATATAAACGAAGCTAAAGTTGGTGATATAGTTGCCTTAGTTGGATTAAAGAAAACAATTACTGGTGATACTTTATGTTCATCTGATTTTCCTATACTATTAGAGCGTATGGAATTTCCTGATCCTGTTATTGAAATTGCTATAGAACCGAAAACCACCTCAGATCAGGAAAAATTAGGTGTTGCTTTGAATAGATTGGTTGCAGAAGATCCTTCTTTAAGGATGTCAGTAAATGCAGAGAGTGGGCAGACTATATTGAAAGGTATGGGTGAGCTGCATCTTGAGATTATTATTGATAGAATGAAGCGCGAGTTTAATGTTGAAGCTAACGTTGGTGCGCCTCAAGTTGCATATCGTGAAACTATCACTAAATCTGTTGAAATTGATTACACTCATAAAAAACAATCAGGTGGTGCTGGTCAGTTTGCTAAAGTTAAAATAAAATTCGAACCTCTTGAGCCTGGTTTTGGCTTTCAGTTTGAAAGTAAAATTGTAGGCGGTGCTATTCCAAAAGAGTATATACCTGGAGTGCAAAATGGCTTAGAGTTGATAAAAGAAGGTGGTATAATTTCCGGCTTTCCATTGATTGATTTTAAGGCTACTCTTCTTGATGGTGCTTTTCATGATGTTGATTCTAGTCCTTTGGCTTTTGAACTTGCTGCTAAGGGTGCTTTTAAGGAAATGGCAAATAAAGCTGGTCCAAAAATGCTAGAACCTATAATGAAAGTGGAAATCATTACTCCTGAAGAATATATGGGTGATGTTATGGGTGATATAAATAGTAGAAGAGGCAGTGTTGTTGATATGCTGGATTTAGGTAATAATAGCAAAATAATTACTGCTTCGGTTCCTCTTGCAAATATGTTTGGTTATATAAATGTTTTGCGTTCTATATCTCAGGGAAGAGCTCAGTATAGTATGCATTTTTCTTGTTATGAACAAGTGCCACAATATGTGGTTGATGAGTTAAAGTTAAAGTATAATTAAAGGTTAGTAATTATGACAGCGATAGTAGAAGCATTTGGAAAGCCGCATGTAAACGTGGGAACGATAGGACATGTGGATCATGGGAAGACAACGTTAACAGCGGCGATAACAAAGCATTATGGTAATTTTGTAGCATATGATCAAATAGATAAAGCGCCAGAAGAAAGAAAGAGAGGGATAACAATAGCAACAGCGCATGTTGAATATCAAACAGAAAAGAGACACTATGCACACGTTGATTGCCCTGGACATGCTGATTATGTAAAGAATATGATAGTAGGTGCAGCACAGATGGATGCAGCGATATTGGTAGTGTCAGGGGTTGATGGGCCGATGCCACAAACGAGAGAGCATATATTGCTGGCAAAACAGGTGGGTGTTGGATATATCGTGGTATATATAAATAAAGCTGATGTTGCTGATGCTGATATGATAGATTTGGTAGAGATGGAAGTGAGAGAGTTGCTGAGTAAGTATGGATTTCCAGGTGATGAAGTGCCTATGATAGTTGGGTCTGCGTTAAAAGCATTAGAGGATGATAGTAGTGAGTATGGAAAGAAATCAATAGATAAATTGATGGAGAAGTTAGATGAGTATGTGGCAGTACCTCCAAGGCCTATAGATTTGCCGTTTTTGTTGCCAATAGAAGATGTATTTTCAATATCGGGCCGAGGGACGGTAGTAACAGGAAGAATAGAGAAGGGGGAGATAAAGACAGGGGATGAGATAGAGATAATAGGTCTGAAAGCGACGCAAAAGACGATATGTACTGGTGTTGAGATGTTTAAGAAGTTGCTAGATAAGGGAAGTGCAGGACTCAATGTAGGAATACTACTAAGAGGAACAAAGAGAGAAGAAGTGGAGAGAGGGCAAGTATTGGCAAAACCAGGGACAATAACCCCGCATAAGAAATTTAATGCGGAGGTGTATATATTGAAGAAAGAAGAAGGAGGAAGGCATACACCATTTTTTGGAAATTATCAGCCACAGTTTTATTTAAGGACAACGGATGTAACTGGGAGCATAAAATTGCTAGATGGAAAGGAGATGGTAATGCCAGGGGACAATGTAAGTATAGAAGTGGAGTTGCAAGTACCAATAGCAATGGATAAAGGATTACGTTTTGCGATAAGAGAAGGTGGTAGAACTGTTGGTTCTGGCGTTGTTTCGGAAATTTTAGAGTAAACTTTGAATTATAGGAGTGTAGCTCAATTGGTAGAGCGCTGGTCTCCAAAACCAGAGGTTGTAGGTTCAATTCCTATCGCTCCTGCATTAATATTATGGTAGAAATGTTAAAAAACCTGTATGTTTTTTTTTGCGATATAAAGCAAGAAATAAGGAGAATTGCTTGGATAAAAAAACAGCAGGTATTGTCATCTTTGTTTATTGTAATAACTGTTATATTATGCTTTTCGATTTTCTTTTGCTTCGTAGATTTTATGTCTCTTTACGTAATTAAGACTTTATTTGGAATTATTTATGGAATATAAGTATAAATGGTATATCATTAAAGTCGATTACGGGTATGAGAAGGATATATGCGAGTTGGCAACCAATACTGTTTACTTTAAGGAGGTGTTTATTCCTTATCAGACAGTATGTGATGTAAAATCTGATATAAAAGAGTTATGTGAAGTATATATATGTATGCATCTGTGTGATGAAAGCAAAAATATTTTGAATCAAATGACTGGGTTTTGTGGTGATGAGTCTGGTCATTTTGAGATGATTTCAGATGATGAGGTAATTTTAAAACGTAAGGAATTTAATAGATATAAGTGGTACATTTTAAGAGTTGCCTCTAATTATGAAGAGAAAGTGCGCCAATATATATTAGAAAATTCTATGAGATTGAATATTAATAATTATTTTAATAGGGTTTTTATTCCTTGTGAAGAATTAAGTGAGATGGATTTAAAATCTAAAAAAAATGCTAAACGAAGGAAGTCCTTTCCTGGTTATGTCTTTTTATACATGAATTTATGCGATGAGGTATTAAATTTTATTAATAATATACCAAAATCTCTTAAGGTTTATGGATTTTTGAAAAATGGTAATGTTCCAAAGGTGATTGAGGATAATGAGATTCGCTCAATGTGTAGTGCGCTTTACAATGCTCAAGAAACGAAAAAGTTGAGTTATGGTTATGAGAAAGGTGAAAAAGTAAAAATTAATGATGGTCTTTTTCAAAATTTTACTGGTAAGGTAGATATGGTAAATGATGAGAAAAAAATTATTAATATTGAAGTATCAATCTTAGGTAAGCCAACAATAATAGAGCTTGATTTGGCTCAAGTAGAGAAAATAGAGGATTAATTATGAGTAATGTAGTTGCTAAGATTAACTTGCTTATGGAAGCTGGAAAAGCAGTTCCAGGACCGAAAATTGCTTCAGTACTTGGCCCGCGTGGTATACCTGTTCCTAAATTTTGTGAAGCTTTTAATAAAGCTACTAGCGCTGCTAACGCTAGTTATAAAGTAGGTGATTTAGTAACAGTGAGAATTTCCATAAAGGATGATCGCTCTCATGATTTTACTGTCAGCGGTCCGCCTGTGGCTTATTTGCTTAAGCAGGAAGCTAAATTAAGTAAAGGTTCTGGTAATTCTGGTAAAGAATTAGTGGCTAAATTATCTATGTCTGCTATCATTAAAGTGGCAAAGTGTAAGATGGTTGATATGAAAGTGGATAATGAAGATTCAGCAGTGAAGATGGTTATAGGCACTGCAAAATCTATGGGTATAGAAGTTGTGGAAGGTTAGGTAAATGAGTACATATAATGATGATTCTAAGCGGTGTTTGGAGAAGATTGTTGAGTCTGCTTCAGCAAAATTTAATGAATCAGTTGATATCGCAGTCAATTTAGGTGTAGATTCACGTAAATCTGAAGAGCAGGTGCGTGGTACAGTAGTGTTGCCTAAAGGTATCGGGAAGAATATTAAAGTAGCTGTTTTTGCTCAAGATAAACATTTATTAGAAGCTGAAAAAGCTGGTGCTGATATTACAGGAGGAGAAGATTTAATTGAAGAGATAAAAAAAGGTAGAAAGTTGAATGTTGATTGGTGCATCACTACTCCTGATTTCATGGCAAAAATCACTCCTATTGCA
The DNA here is from genome assembly GCF_025617515.1 of Wolbachia endosymbiont of Oryzaephilus surinamensis. Taxonomy (NCBI): domain Bacteria; kingdom Pseudomonadati; phylum Pseudomonadota; class Alphaproteobacteria; order Rickettsiales; family Anaplasmataceae; genus Wolbachia; species Wolbachia endosymbiont of Oryzaephilus surinamensis. The sequence continues at coordinate 1,727,436 of NZ_CP092526.1, forward strand.
AAAGTATTGGGTGCTAAAGGGCTGATGCCTAACCCTAAATTTGGTACTGTGACTTCTAACATTGCGGAAGCTACTAAAACCATTAAGTCTGGTCAAATAAAATTCAGGACGGATAAAAATGGGGTTATTCATGGTAAATTAGGAAGTATTAAATTTGATATTGATGATTTGCTGGAAAATTTAAAAGCCTTTCTTAAAGTAATTAGAGACAATAAACCTGCTTCTGTGAAAGGAGTTTACTTTAAAAGCGTTTTTTTAAATTCAACTATGGGTAAAGCTCATAAAATAAACAAAGTAGAAGATATAATTTAAGGGAGCGAAATTGTGAAGCGTAAAGATAAGGATGAATTTATACAAAACATAATGAATGTGTTTGTAAATAATGATTTCTTAATATTGGTAAATTTCAAGTCTATGAATGTTAGCAATTCATTAATTCTTAGGAATAGTCTAAAATCTGTAATGGGTGGGATGTTAGTAGTTAAAAATACTCTAGCTTGCTTGGCTTTGGAAAGGACTGGTAAATTTTCTTATTTATCAGGTAAATTTTCTGGTTCTGTTGCTATTATATATTCTAGTGCTATAGTAGAAGCTGCAAAGTTAATAGTTGATTTTATTAATGCTAACAAAGAAAAAATGTCTGTGATTTGTGCGGCTCATATAAATGAATTGTTAACAGTGGAAGATGTTAACAAATTGGCTAAGCTTCCCTCTCTGGATGAATTGCGTGTTAAAATTATGCGTTTAATATCTTATGATATTCCTGCTCGGTTAGCATTGTCTATTAATTCATCTTCTATGAGGCTTATGAGAGTTTTGGATTACTATAGTTCTAAAAAATAAATTTGTTGTTAAATAAGGTGGTCAGTATGAATAATGTAACAAGTGATTTGGTTGATAAAATATTATCTTTAAATCTATTAGAAGCTTCTGAACTTGTAAAAGTTCTAGAAGAAAAAATAGGGTTGCCTAGTGGTTCTTTTCTTGGTGGAGCTGTTGGTGCTGGGGTGCCTATTAGTGATAATGCTAATGCTCCTGTTGCTCAAGAAAAAGCTGAATATAAAGTTGTAATCAAAGAGATTGATGCAAGCAAAAAAATAGGAGTGATTAAAGCTATTAGAGAAGTTAATTCTACATTGAATTTAAAAGAAGCGAAAGAATTAGTTGAGTCTTTACCCAAAGATTTGACTGCTAATGTTTCTAAAGACGAAGCAGAAAAAATAAAGCAAAAACTTATTGAAGCAGGAGCAACTAAAGTTGAGCTTGAATAAAATGTTAGTATATTAATTTTATGTTGATATAGCTCTTTTAATTAGTGAAGGTATTTTA